>JABILX010000004.1 GCA_018654255.1 Candidatus Peregrinibacteria bacterium
ACGCATCGTCTTCGGGCTCGGTGGTGTCGTGTCCGTTGTGCACGTCCGCGATGGACGCGGCCTTGTCGGAGGGGATGTCATCGACGCAACCGCCGATGGTCAGACATCCCAGGGTGATGATCAGGGCCAGAACCAGGCCCGCCTTAGAAACAAAGAGACTCGTGAGCTTTGCCATTTCGAGTTTCCTCCTCAATTGGCGTGTCCAAAAAAAGACAAGGTGTATCATCAAAGCGACTAGCTTTATAAGCCGCTGAAAAAGGGGGGAGGGTGGTGGGGTGGTAAGGTGAGACAATTAGGCAGGATTGGGAGATAGCAGTCAGAAAAGACTGCAAGACTATATATCCAATGCGAAAACCGTATACAGGCTCGCGTTACCATGGTTAATAGATAGCTTATTGATTCTTGTTAAGCCACCAATCATGGAGACAAAACCCTTTTGCCCGCTTGAAGCAGAGAATTATCTCCACGGTAGGCAGCTTAAAAGAATACAAAATTATCCAGTCGAGTTTTCAAAGATCGTCCTATGTTTGTTGCAGATACCATGAAGGTAGGGCTTTATCGGCCCAACCAAGCGATCCGCCTTGGTGTCCTAATGAATACGGGCATATTGCGAGCATCCTATTAAGAAACAAAAATAGGAAGCGAAATATACATGAAACAGATGAAACTGTCAAGGAAATTCGGGCAGAAACCGCTAGCCGAAAACAAAACTAAAAACCTTGACAAAATCACTAGTAGCATGTAGAATTCCGTACCTGGCCACTTTATAACCTAATACAATGCTATTTTTGCGCGTTAGTTATCGACCCTGCTACAGGTTAGCACTGTCATGCTAATGTTTTTGTTTTAGGAAAAAGAAGGTCAGTGATCTTTTACAAATAGGCATTACGGTATAAGTTATTCGACTTATTTGTAGTGGCAAGACTAGGGGATAACAGGTTGTAAAGTGGCCTTTCTTCCTTTGTCCCCTGATTTTGCCACTATAGAAAGTTAAGATAACTTCTGTAGATTATACATACATACCCCAAACAGCCGCTCAGGAGAAATTAGAGCGTTTGCAATATGGTTTCCACACCCCCCTTTTGACACCTCCACTTAACAGAGGTGATTATAATAGATAGTTCACTTTGAACGAGAGTTTCTCTTTTTCCCTTTTTTCCTTTCAAGGAGGAAGTGTCGATGAAAACCATCACACAGCTGATCGTGGCGATCCTGATCGCCTGGGCTCCCGTGCAGATTGCGCGGGCAACCGACAACCCCAACCCCTGTGGTGACAAGGAGATCTGCATCAAGGTCCCCGGAGTCAACCAGGACTGCTTCAAGGTCTGCTGCGGACAGAAGAACAAGATCGTCGAGGACGACGACGGCACCACCACCCAGGACTGCTCCTGCGACGCCGGCGAGTTCTGTCAGCGCATCCGCGGCAAGGAGATCTGCCTGGATTCCGTGCAGCTCGAGACCTACAGGGCACACAAGGCTAAGCGGGCCGCCGCCGCACATCGCGCGCGGCAGAAGGCCAAGCTGGCCGACCTGGAATCCAAGGCCGCAGAGCTCGAGAAGGTCAAGGGCGACGTCGAAGCGACACGCCTGGCACACCTGCAGATGCTCCAGTCCCAGGCCACCCTGCTCAGCGACACGGAAGGCTGGGCGCGTGAAGAGCTGACCGAGGCCAAGAAGGTCCTCGAGGACAACCAGAAGCATCATGACGACATGAAGCTCAACTGGCTTAAGCTCCGCGACGACATCACCGCGTTCGAGAAGTACCTCGCCGAGACCCACGACCCCGCGAAGACCAGGGCTACCACGATCATCTCGAATCCCGATATGACCAAGGACCACCCTGAGCTGCTCACGGACTCCATCACTGAGCTCCAGACCGTCGACGCAACTCTCTCCACCATGACCTCAGCACTGATCGCCTCACGCGAGATGATCTGGAAGGCCGAGGAGAAGGACGTCAAGGCCGAGCTCAAGCGCAAGGTCAAGGAGATCAAGAAGCTCAAGAGGAAGGCCAAGAAGCCGAAGCATTTCGAGGTTTCCGGTGGGACGACGATCATCATGACCGACGACAAGAAGACGATGTCGGGAGGACAGCTCTCGGCGCGCTACCGGTTCCTGGATGGCGTCTTCCAGCCCACTCTCGGTCTCCGGCTCGCAATGGGCCAGTTCCCCAATTCCCGCTTCTACAACGGAGTGCTCGGGGAGCTCGGCGCGTACGTTCGGGTTCACAAGAACTTCGAGCTGGTATTCCTGGGACACGGCGGTGGTTACTGGGGCTTCTACAAGTCCACCGGTTCCGGCCCGGCGGCAGGTGCACGTGGCGGCATCGTGATCCGCTTCAACCAGGAGTCGGCGATCACCCTGGCGTACAACTACGAGGGGATCATCCCGATGAAGAACACGGAGACGTACAGCGATTCGTGGAAGTACAGCTCCCACGGCTTCGTCCTCGAGTTCAACGGCGGGATCTTCTAGCGTCCACCTCCAACCAGGATCCAGCACAACACGCTGCTGATGATCCGGGGGAATAGGTGTTCAATCACCATGTATAACCATTGTCTACAACCGTAATGCCTATTTCCCTTACAAAAAAACGCCAAAACAAGCCTATCTTAGACCTTTTATTACAAAAAGGGGAATTTGCCAAACCTCAAACAAAAAACCTCTCAAACCGCAACGGGACAACGAAAAAGGAGTATGTCAACTAGGTACGCTCAATAAAACCAGTTCCACCAAAAATCTCATCAATACGGGCTCGAGTAATAGAGAATAGCCCAATCGGCGGCATATCAGACAAAATACGATTAACCATGCTTGGAACACAACGCGAAAATGCAAAAGGAGACATTCTTTCTAGGGCATCCCTGTCGGAAGCTGAAGTATCAGATAATTGATCCAAACCACCCAAATCCATCAAACGAGTCGGTCGAGGAGGATAATCTTCCCACATAAGTCCCAATAAACGCTCAAATATTAATTCTGGAGACATTCCTTCTCTAAACCAAGCACCGATCATTTTTAAACGAAATGCAAGGTTATCATACTCTGTTAGTCCATCCTCAGTCCGCAAATCATCAGTTGTAAAAGCATTTAAACGTTCAGTCCATAACTCAGCTAGTGAGGATAGAACACCTAAAGCTTGTTGAGGAGTAGGAGTGTGAACAATATGATTGTCTTCCAAGTCACGATCACCCATAAATTCAAGGTTAAATTTTTTAAACATAAATATGGAGGACAATATTACAACACGGAGCCCAGCTTGTCAACCCCTCCCACCCCCCCCCTAAACCAACCAACCCCCCACAAAGCAAAAACCCCCCGCTTGCGCGGAAGGTTTTTGCCCCTCATTCCTATGAAAATGTCTAATCGTATGAGTGTGTGGTGGTGCTTGTTTTGCGGGCGGTCCTGTTCGTCGACTCGAGAGTCAGCGAGTGGACCAAGGCCTCAGCACCCATGGCCTCTATATCAATCGGTTTATAGTAAACCAGCTTGAGATAATCTGTAGAGTAGTAGAGCTACTTCACCTCTCATAACTTTGTTACCTGGGTAGAAGTATCCAGAATATGTGTTGTATAGGTCATAGTCATGAGCTAGACAAACATAATCTTGGTACCAATCACCTTCAGCATCTGCGTAGTAGTTAACGTTACAAACAGGAACGTTGTATCCGTTTACTGTTTCAGCAGACTCAAGTGTGAATTTAAGTAGTTCAACTCTGTTGATTTCTTCTTCAGGTTGTACAAGAGTAGTACCTCCGTATCCAGCAACTAGTCCGTAAAACTTACCAGTTCGTAGATATTTCATATACCAGCTTCCTGTAATAACATCAGTGAAACCAAGGTTTGTATAATCATCAGGTAGTACAGGAACATCAAACGCTTCAACGATTACCTTCAAAGCTTCAGCTCTGTTGATAAAGTCGTATTGTCTGAATGAACCATCAGTGTACCCACCGAATACTCCACTATCTTTTGCCCAAAGGATTGCTTCGCAATAGTTTGAGTTAGTAGTTACATCCCAGAATCCACAGTTTTCAGTTGGATCTGGTGTTGGGCCTGGAGTAGGACCTGGTGTAGGTTCACCTCCGATTGTTCCTTCGTTACCGATAACAAAGAATCCTCTTTCTTTATCAGTTTTGCTGTTTTTACCATCAACTCTTGATGTTACTCTGTATGAGTACTTGTCGTTTTTGTCCAATTTCTTTCCATCTTCGTCACGACCATCCCAACTGAAAGTGTAACTTCCAGCTTGTAGAGTTTGGTCGTCCAATAGAACAACTTCTGAGTTTGAAGATTTATTACCCTTGAAGATTTCAAGAGTAACTTCTGCTTCTTCATCGATTGTGAAATCGATATCAACAGTATCTTCAGTGTTCTTTGAAACGATTACTGGGAAGATAGAGTCGTTAGTAACGTTTGATTCACCAGTTGATACTTCGTCTTCTTCAACCTCAACATCAATTTCGCTAACTGACTCAATGTCGTCGTTAGCTATGTTCATAGCTGTAACTCTGAATTCGTAAGTATCTTCATCAGCTTCATCATCGTCATCATCCATTCCGTCCCATTGAACTGCATACCAGTCATTATCTGAAACTTCTTCTTCGTCCATTAAAGTAACGACTTCGTTGTTGCCGTCCATTACTTCAACAGTAACGATAGCATCAGCATCAACACGGAAAACTACATATGTAAATTCTCCGATTGTGTTGTCGAAAGACTCTTTAGTAACAAACATGTCGTCCATTACTTCAGGTTGATCATATTCAACTTCAACGTAATAAGTAACTGTATCATCGTCAGCTTCGAATACTAGAGCCCAAGTTCCTTCTTCTATATAATCATCGTCATTATCAAGACCGTCCCATTCGATTTCGTAACGGTCAGAATCCATCTCTTCGTCTTCCCAAAGTTCAACGTCGTCATTCTCACCAACTAATTTAGCGTGAAGTGAAAATTCTTCAACGTCTTCTTCAAGTTCGAATTCGATGTCTAATTCATCGTCTGAAGGATCCCAAGGGTTTGGAGAAACTTCAACGTTAGTAATTAGGTCTGAATCAGCAACACCGTCGTATTTAACTTCAACAGTTACAGACTCAGTATCTGTATCGTCAGCTGTAGTAGCTACAACTGTAAGAGTGTAGTCACCAGCTTCAACTAGGTCACCGCTATCATCACGAGCATCCCAAACTAATGTTCCAGATGTTACGTCATTAAGAGCAGCGAAAGTTTTAACTTCGTCACTATCTTCGTTTTCGATTACAGCTACAACGTCAGCTTCCATATTCAACTCGAAAGTGAATGTAGCAGAATCAGTAGTAGTTGTTGGATCAACAACTGAAGTATCAGCTTCTAGAGTAGAAACAGACAAACCTTCAGGAGTACTAGTAATAGTAAGAGTAGTATTAACAATACCACCTTCTGAACCATCAACTGCTGAAGCAACAGTTCTAATCATGTAGTCACCGTCAGCCAATGGAGTGTTCTCTTGAAGCATCCCATCGATATCCCAAGAGTCAGGAGTGTTAGCTGTTAGTTCCTCATCCTGGAAAACTACAATGTATGTAATACCTGTAGCAGGATCCATCAAGCGACTAGTCGCTACAGAATCCTTCGCAACCTCTATAGTTAGGATTGCAGTATCACCTTCGCTTGGATTGATTGAATCAACATCAAGGTCATATCCAATAACCAAAGGTTCAACTTGATCAGGATCTTCATCACCAACACCTCCTGCTACTGCAGTCTGTGAAGTAAGAAGACCTGTGATTGCCATTACGGCTAGAAATTTTTTCCACATATTTGTGAGTGGTTAAAATCTAATTATTTGAAATATATATATATAAAGTCTCGGTTTCTTGAGACAGGTCGTGAATATTAAGTGTTAATTGACATATTGTCAAGTAATTTAACGACTTTTTTCATAGATTGTTACGCAATATGCTATTTAACAGGTTTAAGCTTGTGGAAGAAAATAATCTGCGAAAGTTAATTACGACACAAAAAAGACCCTCCGCGTTACCACGGAGGGCCTTTTTAAATTTTCAATTCATCGGCCGAAGCCTATGAAACTAGTTTCCAAGAAGTCTATAAATTGCCTCAGCAACTTCAGCTCTTGAAGCTTGAACGCTTGGCAAGAATAGGTCACCTATTACTGTGAATAGGTTGTCCAATTTAGATTGGCAAACGTAACCTGTGTACCAATTACCAACGCTAACGTCAGCGTATGGATTGTATTGACAAGCAGGAACAACAGTTACTCCAGCAAGCTTTGCTCCTTCATAAAGGAATTTCAAGAACTCAACTCTCTTAACTGCGTCTGAAGGTCTAACAGTGTTTGAAAGACCGTCTCCTGATAGAAGTCCGTATAGTTTACCACTTCTAAGGTAAGACATGTACCAAGCTCCAGGGATAACGTCATTCCATCCTAGAGTTGTACCATCGTCAGAGTAAAGGTTAAGGTCAAAAGCTCTCATAGCTACAGCTAGAACCTCTGCTCTATTGATACTAGCATAAGGTCTGAATTCTCCTGAAGGATCACCTTCGAAGATTCCTTCTGAAGCCACCCATTGGATTGCGTCATAGTTTGGATTGCTTGGAAGTACGTCAACGAATGAATAGTCATCATTGTCGTTAGAACCAAGGTTAGATCCAGAATCATCGTCATCATCATCACCACCTATTTGAACTAGGTAAGGATTATCAAGCAAGCTTGAACCATTGTCATCGTCGTTTGATGAACCTGTTTCAGATGGTCCTCCGAACACGTCTCCAAGATCGTCAGTAATAACAAATTTACCAGTTTCAGTTTCAGTGCTGCTTGAACCTTCTTTTTGTGTGTAGATCTTATAACTGTAGTAACCATCGTCCATTACATCTCCATCTTCCTCTCTTGTATCCCAAACGAATTTATAATCACCTTCTGGTACGAGAGTGTAATCCATAAGAATTACATCAGGTGAACCACTTGCAGTTCCTCCTTCCCAGATAGCAACTTTTACTTCAGCATCGTCTTCGATTTCAAAAGTAAGTTCAACCTCACTATCTTCTTCAGTTACAGGTGGAATAAGCATATCCATAGTGATGTTTGATTTTGAACTTGAAACATCATCTTCGTCTAGATCAACAGTAACACTTTGAGTTTCACAATCATCATCACTACCAAGGCTACAAGCCTCAAGTTGGATTTTGAATGTGTCATCATAATCAAAGTCATCACCATCATCCTCTAGACCATCCCAGTAAACTGCGTACCATTTATCTTTTTCAACTTCTTCTTTCTCATCTTCACCAAGAAGATCAACTTTTGAGCTGCCATTCTTCAGAACAACAACACTTACATTTGCATCTGTTTCAAGCATGAATCCGAAATAAACACCTTCTCCAAGATCAGGATCGATTTCTTTCTTTGTAACGAAAATTTCGTCGATTTCAGGACTTTCATATTCAACTGTGAAATCAGTCTCTACATAGTAAGTAGTCTCATCAATATCACCAAGGAAAAGAAGTGTCCATTCTCCTGGTTCAATGTATTCATCATCTTCATCTTTACCATCAAAATCAGTGTCATACACTTTGTCGCTAAGGTCATCTTCTTCATATATTTCAACTACTTCACCTCCTTTTCTAGCTTCGATTTTTATTGTGTCAAAATCAACATTAAGTTCCCATTCAATATCAAGTTTTTCTTCTAATGGATCCCAATCACCACCTGGATCAAGGTCAATATTTTTGATCTTAGATCCACCAGGGTGATAGTTAGAACCTTCAGAAGTTACGTCAAGAACAATAGTGTCATCAACAGCAACACCTAGATCATTTCTTGCAGTAATTACAACAGCGTAAAGACCTTCATCGACAACGTCTCCGATACCTTTTGTACCATCCCAGTCGAAATCAAGAACTTCGTTCTCGTACTCATCAGATCCATCGAAATCAGAAGGAATAAATACAACAGTTCCTTCATCCTCACCTTCAACATCAAATACAACGATTTCTACAGTGACATAAGCTGTACCATCCAAATCAAAAGTAACAGTTACGTCTTCATCCTCAGCAGTGAAAGCCTTATCTGCTGCATCCGCATCAGCAGCAGGGCTTGTAACTACAAGTTTTGGTGCTGAAGGATCTTCGTATTTAACAAAAAGATCAATAGTAACAGTCTCTACAAGAAATGTTAGTGGATAACTCTGTACCTTAATTTCTAGTTGGTAATCACCAGGGAGAATATAATCACCTGAATCATTCCCATCCCAAGCAAAACTTCCTTCATAATTCTCATCGTCAGTAGCAATAACATCATTAAAAGTTTTTACTTCTTCATCATCTAAGAGAAGTGCAAAAGATACTCGTGCACTAGTTGAAACTTCGAAATCAAGAACAAGGTCTCCGTCAAGAGATGGATCCCACAACATATCAGGTTCGAAATCATCAATGTCGATCCAAAGATCATGAGAAATTTCAAGATCTGTCTCAAAAGTTACTGCATCAAGTACCAAGACAACTTCATAGTCGTCAGTAGGTAATTCAAGACCATCAGCATCAACGCCTCCCCAACTTACAGAACAATCTATGTCATTTTCACAAGTGACACCAGTCGTCAAATCAACGAGAGTATCTCCATCCCCATTGATAGTTAGAGAAGTAAAAACGGAAGCAACCTCTTTAGTAAAAGCAATGTCCAATGTTGGCTGATTATTTTCAACATAGACATACTCGTCTGTAGTCTCACCGTCAACGGACAGAGTAATATCTCCGTTGTCAGCAAAAGCCGCAGGAACTACCAATGTAGATAGAATCCCTACAACTCCCAAGAGTGAAATTAGTTTTTTCACCATAAAATTTTGGGTTAAATTTATTTAAATATATTTTAAAGCGCGAGTTTTCTTAGCGCAGGTCTGGTATAATAGTACAAATTTAATATTTGACAACCTTTTATTACGGCAAAAAGGCAAAATTATTACATAATCACCTTTTTAATCAAGTTGCCAGCTAGCCCAAAAAGATGTCTAAACAACAATTTCCTTCAACAAATAAACCACGCCATCGCTATTCAAAAGCACCTCCCCATCAGCACCCAGAACCTGTTTCGGAAACTTAACGCCTTCATCAATTTCTTCTCCCACAGAATATGGAGTGCCATATCTACCATTCAAAAAATAATAATCATTTCCACCAGTCATCCCACTATCACCAACGACCAAAATTTCTCGACACCCACCCTCTTCACACCCATCGGCAAATTCAAAACCACGATCTTTCAACAATTTATGAAAAATAGGAACAGAAGAATCTTTGTCGCCATTGACCGGGACGACCAGGCATCCCAATCCAGAATTCCCAAGCCTCAAATAATCCAAAGCATTGCCTCCACCAACAGCCTCAAACTCCTTCATATACTTCAAAGCAAGATCATACAATTCATCAGAAAGCTCATAAACATCCTCAATCTCCATTTCCATCCTACCAATCGGAGCTATAACTATCGGAACCAAATGCGTAAGAAACTCAGCCTTATCTTTCAACAGATCAATCAACCCAGACTCAAACTTCTCCTTTGGAACTTCTGAAGGCCAGTCGGCCAAATAAAATTGCTTCCAAGAAGTTCCATCTTCACCACCACCAACTCCAGCATACTCGTACCCAACAGATCCATTTTCACCAAAATAATAAAAATTCTTAAAAACTTCTTCCCCAAAATGCTCTTTCAAGTAATTGGAAGCCTTCGTAAACCTCTTATCAAAAGAACTCAATTGCCTTCCAGTACAAATCGCAATCGGAAAACCGCCATCCAATAACCGCCCAAACTCAGACACGACTTTAGGATCAGGTTCCCAAAGACCTTTTTCGGTGATAGTCCCATCAAAATCGAACATTGCTGCTTTGAATTTCATCAAACATGGATTAAGTTGAACGTATTCTATCAGAAACTAAAACGGTCGTCTAACCTTGGGGAAATTCATCCAAACAGGAATTCCACACCAATGAGCGCCCTCCGGACAAGGTCCTTCGCGCAGCATTTCACCATCCTCATCTCCACGAATTCCTCCCTGATGACGAGTCAAACAAGGTGGTCCCAAATAGCGCGCAATCCGAGGATGAACCTCAGTAACCTGGGCGACCTCATCTATTGAAGAATTATATATTTCAAGCTGCGCATTGAAACAAGTGCGCAATCTCCATTTGTGTACGAAACCAAGCAAATTCCCGCTTTGAGTAAACCGAAGATTCAAAGCATTCGGCAAAATATAAACCGCATATTCAGGTGAAACTCCCATATCAATCAGCTCATTCTTCACCGACCAAAGCATATCGCAAATTTCACGATACAATGCGGCAGCTTCTGCATTCTTCTCCACAACCTCAGGTACATGATAATCCGGCTTCATAGTATGAACCCGTGACAGCAAAGGTTTCGACGTCGGAGTAGTTCTATGCCTTTGATCCTGGCTATCCGCAGTATGAGTAATCTTTTTCTTGAATGTATAAGTAATGTGCTGCATCGCCCGCATGAGAGGGGAGTGAGCGAAACTATTTAACGTATCGAGGTGATAACGATTTTTCTTGGGGTTCATTACCAAATCGATCGCCTCATCATCAGTCAGCTCATCACCAGAAATTCCAAGTACTTCACGAACAGCTCCCGCAAGCATCATCTCTCCGCTTCCCTGATAATTAACCAATTTTGAGATGCGACCATCAAGATCTGCATCAAATTCAGCCGCAAATTTGTCCCCATCAACTTTCGCAGACTCAGGCGTATTCTCGCCCCATTCCAAGGTGTCATTCACCGCCATCGGCGCCTCACCAATCATCTTCAAAAGGGTAGGGTCAATCTGATTAAGAGCCCCCATCATCCCATCAACAACGCGTTTGGCCTCATAAGGCACATCGCAAGAATTAACCAATCGAATATATCTCTGAAGTGTTATTGCAGAGACAGTATGATACAGAGTAGTCGAAGCACATATCGGCAAAACATAACGAGCATTTTCAATAGCCTTTTTCTCAGAATCAACCCTGATCTGTTTATCAGTTTGTCCCTTGATTTTGCCAATCTGACTCATCAACCGGAAATTATCCTCAATCAAAATCTCAGACAGTCTCTCATATGCTTGATATGCTTTGGTAAAAGCATTTTTATAAAGATTAGCAGCCTTGAATCCATCATATTTCGTGCCTCCAGACCCAGTCGTCCCAAGTCCAACCCCAGCTCGACCACCACTTCCTTCAGATTCAAATGGCGGAATGAAAACCTCAGGATCATCGAAATAAACATATCTCTGACTCTGTTGTTCGGAATTATAAAAAGGATGACTATGCAAAAACGACCAAACAAAATGCCGACTCACCCCTGAAATCCCAAACACAAAAGTCGGATGTTGAAAAGGCGTATGATGACCAGCCTCATATATAAGGCCACCGATCCTCTCACGTTGTCCCTCAGTCACCTCATAAGGCTTGATCAAGTTCGCGCTGTAGCAAGTTCGAGCACTCGCAACAGCAATATCAAAAGGATCTTTCGTATAAGAAAGAAGTTCTACTTTCGGCTTCAACGGCTTTATTGTTTTTGGCTCTGGCATCGCGCACACATTAAATAAGCGAAGCAAATCTTACAAACTCTTTCGCTTGCGACCCGTTTTAACTTGAGGTCTTGTGACATTGTAAGCAACCAAAGCCATCGCTAGAAACACCCAGAACATCAGAGAGTTTTCTTCCATAGCATAAGGCAGGTCAAGCAGCCCATGCGCTAGGAAATATCCAACCACTACGAAATATTCATTTCTTTCAGGACGGAAAATCCCAAAGAACGTCATCGCGTAAATCATCAAAATCGCCAAGAACCCAAAGATCCCCAAATCACTCCACCAAAAAGTTGCCAAATTATGCGGATGCGGTGGAAGCTCAATCTCAGGAATCCCATGCTCAGGCAAAATCTCATCAACATTCTCCCGGAAAAACGCCTGATAATTACCAGGCCCAATCCCTTCAAGGGGATACATCTTGAAAGCTTCATAATTAAAAGTATAAATCTGCGAACGCCTGTTCAACGATGTCTCCTGCGAATCATTTCCAATCAAAATCTGAAACTTACGAGTATTATATTGAGTTACAACAAATCCAATCATCAAAACCACAACTCCCGCAACAATATATTTTTTCCAAGTACGAGGAACATTAATAAACAAAAGATACAAACAAAGAAGCCCCGTCACTGCCAAACCAGTATATGACTTCGTCAAAAGCAAAATCAACCCTGCTATCAAAACAAAAACACCTTCCAGCCACAAGCTTTTCCAAGCAACCTTCTTTGCCGCAAAAATCTTCTTCACTCCTCTCAAAACAGCAAGAACCAAAGTAGGCCCAAAAATATAAGACAACCAATTTGCACTTTCAGCCTTCATTTCAAAAAAGGGATCAATATAAGGCCAAGCCAACCTGTCCAGATAATCGACCGATCCACCCGGCAACACACCCAAAAAGTATTTGAACAAAATCGTCAGTCCAAACAAACCAAACACAATCAAAAAACTTCGCTGAAATCTCTCGAAAAGTTTCGCACGACCTTCCCGACCTTCACCACCTTTGCCAGAGAGCCCAAAATACAAAACCAAAAACATCAACACAGGACTTATATAATTGATATAAACCTGAAAATAAAACGAACGGATAACAGGTTCAAGTCCGACATAAGAAACCTTCGAAACTACAACTCCAGCCGCCAAAAATATCAAGACCAGATAAATCCATCGAAATCCCAACCGAGGTCGAATCTCCCGAACAAACAAAGCCGCCACCAAATACACAGCAACTAAAAACCAAACAAAAAGCGACGCCACCGAAAACAAATCAAACATCGCCAAACTCCCCAGCGGGCGCAAAGCATCCAACCCAGGCCAAAAATAATCATGAAATCTGAAATCAATTATCCCAGCCACGATAAACACAGGTAGCAAACAAAGCGACCAATCAAAAACAAACTTAAATCCTCGAGAAACTTTATTCATTTAACAGAACTTTATGACCTTCCTTTTCTAACATTTTTTTGATCCGTTGAACAGATGCTTTTGAAGGCGCTTTCACACCTTCGAGCGAATATCGGAGCCCAAGCTCTTCCCACTTATAAACCCCATGCGTGTGGTAGGGGAGCAATTCAATCAATTCAAATTTAACCTCGCGGAGAAACTTCCTCAACGCAGACAAGTTCGACCTCGTATCTGTATATCCAGGCAAAATCAAATATCGCAACCGCAACTTCGCCTTAGGGCGCTTCGCAGTGCCAACATACGAGCTCAAATAGCGCAAATTCTCCAAAATCTGCTCATTAGGCACGCCAGTCAAACATTTGTGAATACCAGAGTCGAAATGCTTCAAACTCACCATAAAGGTATCAACATAAGGCAAAATCGAATCCAAAACTTTCTGTGAAGTAAAAAGCGAAGTGTCGACAGCAGTATTGATCCTATCTTTTTTGCAAAGCTTCAAAAACTCCAACAAAAACTTAGGCTGAAAAACAGGATCTCCTCCACTCACAGTCACTCCACCTTTGCGACCAAAATATGGTTTGTAGTCTCGAACTTCCTCGAGCAATTCACGCGCCGTCATCATAGAGTGATCCACCAAATCTAGCATATCCCGATTGTGACAATACACACATCTCAGAGGACAACCTTCGAAGAAAACAACAAACCTCACCCCAGGACCATCCAAAGCCCCAAAAGTCTCAAAAGAATGTATCATCCCGGTCAATTTGTGAACCGGTTTCACCTTTTTTTGCTCTGAAGGTGTCAAAGTCTTGCAGAATCTTCTATTTTTGAGAATTTTAAGCATGGTAGAAAATTTTTAATAGAATTTTTTGTGGAAAGTCCGGCTGATGACTTCTTTCTGCTGTTCTTTCGTAAGTTTAATAAAATTCACCGCATATCCAGAAACTCGTATCGTGAGCTGCGGATATTTCCAAGGTTTCTTCATCGCATCTTCCAAAACCTCTCGATTCAAAACATTCACATTGATGTGATGCCCACCTTTTTTGAAATAGCCATCTAGCATATTGCTCAAATTCTCAATACGCATTTCTTCGTTTTTGCCGAGAGTTTGTGGTGTTATCGAGAATGTGTTTGAAATCCCATCTCGACAGAAGTTGTAAGGCAATTTCGCAACTGAGTTCAAAGAGGCGAGTGCGCCGCACTTGTCACGGTTATGCATAGGGTTCGCACCAGGCGCAAAAGGCTCATGAGCTTTTCTACCATCTGGAGTAGCCCCAGTATGTTTTCCATAAACCACATTTGCAGTGATAGTCAGCAAGCTCAAAGAATGCTCCGCATCCTTATATGTTGGATACTTGCGCAGAGACTTTGTAAATTTTTTGCACAACTCTACTGCAATTGAGTCGACCCGCGCATCATTGTTCCCAAAAGCAGGCCAACTACCCACAATCTTGAAGTCCTTAGCAATACCAGTCTTCTTATCCCAAGTAGGTCGCACCTTCGCATGTTTGATCGCAGACAAGCTGTCCGCCACAATACTCATCCCCGCCATCCCAAACGCCATAAACCTGTGAATATCAATATCGTGCAAAGCCATCTGGCTATTTTCATAGTGGTAATTGTCGTGGGAGTAATGGATGACATTCATCGTCTCGACATATTTCTTTGCCAACCAATCCATCATCCCAAAAAATCGAGTACTTACTTCCTTGTAGTCGAGGACAGCCCGATTCTTCAAAGGCTTTACCCCATCGAGAACAAGCCCTCCAGTTAGTTCATTCCGGCCCTGATTAATCGCGAGCAAAAGAAGCTTTGGCAAATTGCATCTAGCCCCAAAAAATTGCATCTCCTTCCCAATAGCCATCGCAGAAACACAACAAGCAATTCCATAATCATCTCCGTGATAAGGCCGCATCAAATCATCATTCTCAAACTGCAAAGACGAAGATTCGATGGCAATACGAGAAGAGTAATCCTTGAACCCTTCAGGCAAATCTTGAGACCAAAGAACAGTCAGATTTGGCTCAGGTGCAGGTCCCAAATTTTCCAAAGTATGCAACATTCGGAAAGAAGTCTTCGTCACCATCGATTTACCAGCCTTCCCCCGAGGACCAACAGCGGTCATCCCACCGAGAACACAAGTGATCCAAGTCGGATCTCCAGCAAAAAGAGCATTGTATTCAGGATGCCTCAAATGCCGCACGATCCTTAATTTGATAACAAAATCATCAACAAATTGCTGAATTTCATCTTCGCCATAGCGCCCATCGCGCAAATCCCGCTCCGCATAAATATCAATAAACGCATCAATTCTGCCCATACTCATCGCAGCTCCATCCTGCTCTTTCACAGCAGCCAAATATCCGAAATAAAGCCATTGGATAGCCTCCTTGGTATCACGCGCTGGTTTCCCAACATCGAATCCATAAGACGCAGCCATTTTCTTCATATCTTCAAGCGCACGAATCTGTTTATGCAAAAATGTCCGTGCTCGCATATTCTCCTCATTCATGTAGTCAAACTTCTTGTTTTCAGCAGCTTTTCGCTCTTCCACAAGTCGATCAATTCCATACAAAGCAACCCGCCTATAATCACCAATAATCCGTCCACGTGAATAATTATCAGGCAGCCCAGTAATCAAACCCTCTTTTCGGAAAAGATTTTTATCAGCAGTAAAGAAATCATCCCAACTATAATACATATCAAAAACCGCATCATTGTGAGTAGTAACATCCTCGGTATAAATCTTGTGAATTTCAGGACTGATTTTGTAGCCGAGATCTTCAAGAGATCGCTCAACCAACCTGATACCACCATGCGCCTTCAAGGTCCTCACAAGTGGTTTGTCTGCCTGCACTCCCACAATCGATTCATTTTTCTGATCAATATATCCAGGCTTGTGGCTCGTGATTGTCGAGACCGTCTTGGTGTCGACCCCGAGTAAACCTCCTTTTTTCAACTCTTTACCGAGAAGTTGCTTCGTTTTGCCCCAGACTTTAACAGTTTTCTTTGTCGGCTTCACCAAAAAAGACTCATCTCCATTGTATACAGAGTAATTCTTCTTGATGAAATTACTGACATCGACGGCTTTTTGCCAGGTGCCAGGTTTGAATTTGCGATAAGGAGTGAGTGCTTTCTTCTTTTGCGCCGCTCGCGACGAAATATTCTTAGACATTTTAAAGGTTTTTAAGGATGAGGAATTCAAAAGCGATTATACTGCAAAAAAGAGAAGGGTTCAAATTTTCGAAGGAATTGGGAAGAAAGATCATTTGTTCACGTCTAGCCTTGACGAAAAAGCAAAAAGATGTTATAGTCAACGCCTTTTCTAAACTATAAATAAAAATGAAAGGAAGAAATATAATTCCGGCTGCATTACTCTTAGCAAGTGCCATTTTGGCGCCAGCTACAGTAAACGCACAGGAAAAACCATCAAAAAAAGCAGAGCAAATAACCCTGTCTACAAGAGGAGAAATCGGCAAGGAATTATCAGGAGCAGAATCACCAGAAAAACTGCCAGAAATAATGTACATAACAGCAAAATCTACAAGAGTTAGAAAAGCACCAAAAACATCAGCCAAAGAAGTATTTAAGCTATTTGCAGGAATGGAAATTCATCCAATTGAAATAAAAAAAGTAAATGAACAATCTTGGATGAAAATAAGCGTTCAAGGAGAAGATTATTGGATATTTGAAGATGATCTAGCCGAAGAGAAGGCCCCAGAGCCCAAAGAAAGGGTGAAAGGATACAAATTAGTAATTGATAAAGAAGACCGCACAATTACTCTGCTAAAAGCAGATAATGGAAGCTGGTCAGAAGAAAAAGTCTATCCAATGGGAATAGGTGGTAGTGGAGACACTTCTCCAAAACAGGTTGAAGGAGATGGACTTACTCCTACAGGTAAATACTACATTGCAAATATAAACCCAAGGAGTAATTTCGGGGAACATCCAGATACAGGAAACCCTATCCCATCGTTGCAAATCGGTTATCCAAACAGATTTGATGCATGGCGTGGACTACAAGACGGCATAATAGACACCAGACGATATAAAGAAATTGCACGAGCGATAGGTAAAAAAGGTCTACCCAGACAAAGGAGAGACCTAGGTACATACATCATGATCCATGGTGGAGGAGCATCTGACTGGACGATAGGCTGCATTGCAGTAGATAACACCGACATGTTAGAGCTTTCAAGGTTAATAAAACTAGGTACGCCGGTTGAGATAAAGTAGAAAACATGGTATAATAAACATGTTGAAAATACAAAAATAAATAACAAAAACAAAAATGCCACCAAAAGAAAACTTTGATCCATCAAGAGAAGAATCAGCCGAAAACCATGAAGGAGATGCCGAAAAAATCCTAAAAATCTCTGTTGACGGTCTTGTAGAGGATGGAGTAATAAACCAAGGTTATGCAAACGAGCTTTTACAAGCACCAGCCAAAGCAGCAATAGCTGAAATAATGTTTGGCTTATCAGAAAACCTAGGAATACTAGAAACACAAGCAGAAGATGAGGGAAGAGAAATAGATCAAGGAGAAAGAGCAAGATTGATCCGAGAAGCAACAGGGAGAGCGAGCGCACATCTCATAAGAGATACGCTTCTTGTTAAATTTCTAAGAGACGGAAAACTAAATGAGGAAGAAGCAAAACAATACGTGGAAATGGAAAACATAGCAGCGGCAGCAGAAAGATTGATGGCACTAGACAACGAGGAAGAAAATTCATAAAAAAATGACAAAAACACAAACAAAACCAAAAATCTTTACAGATGAAGATCTTCTGGAAATGATAAGAAAATCCTTTTTTCTTGAAAGGAAATTCAAGGAGCAGTACGAAGGAATGCTAACAAGAGGCATTTTTTCCGAGGAACAAAAAGAGCACCTCCACAAAATCCTGATCAAAGAAAAAGAAGGCCTCAAACGCATCCTCCAAAACCCAAAATTTGAAGAAATAAAAGAAAAAATATCCCCAATCTCAAAAGAAGAAATTTGGGGAGAATGCAAAAAAACTCTAATTAAAAAAGTAAACGAGGAAGAAGTAACAGAAGAGGAGGTCAAAACCCTGATACCAGCAGTAAGACAAGTTATTAACAACTCAGAAAACTTAAGAGAAGCAATTACTTCAATATCAGATAGATACAAACCTTTAAAATCAGTAAAACAAAAATTCGAACTACAAGAAAACGCTAAATTAGAAGACGTAGTTCAACGCTTCGTAGGTTTGATAATGGATGAAAAAGGTATTGAAGAATTCGAGCTAGTAAGAAAAGAGATGCAGAATGTTGAGACAGAAGAATACATAACAATACTAATGGAAAAATATCCAGAGCTATTTAATAAAGCAGTAAATGGTACACAATAAAAAAGTAGAAAGACAGAAAGGTGGACCAACTAAGTCACATTCAGTAGGTGATACTATTAACAAATTAAAACTTGTTGAATTTATTGAGGAATCAGAACTAGATTTTGACAATAGAAAAGAGGTTAAAAAAGCATTACGAAAACAAACTAATCAAGCAGAAGAAGGGATTAAAATATTTGATGAAACTCAGGAGGGAATATTAATGCGGTACAGAGATCATGGCATTGAAAAGACAGGGGGGTATTTACGAAGACTAAAAGCAAAAGTAGAAAGACTTGATACCGAAATTAAAAAGGACCAGTTGATAGAATTGTTCACTTCATTCCAAAACGAAGTGTTTCTGTTCAATGCAACATTGATTGACAAGGTACAAAAGTACGAAATACATCTAGTATTGGAAAAATATCCAAAAATTAAGAATGGCAATATAGCCAAGATAACAAAAGATTACGTAACATTAACTGATGGTGAAAAAGTTGTATTTTCTGAAGAAGACAAAGAGAATCTTGAAAAAATTGATAGTGCAATATTTGATGTAAAAAGAGAACAAAGATCAGGATTTGGAAATTATGATGCATTGATTGAAACGGATTCTAGGTTTGTTGAAGAAGAAATGAAACTTATGATTGAAGAGATAGAAAACGAAGGGGATTTGAAAAAAATTCTACATTTACTAGCAAAAAACATTAGAGAAATAGGATTGGATAACAATGATTTGGAAAAATTGGCAAAGATTGCAATACAAAGTAAATCCTATACAAAAACACTAATTGAAACAATTACACAATATGAAGAGTCAAATCCCATATTCAACATAATTTTAGCACTTGCCAAAAAAGCAAATCAAAAACGAGTTGAGGAAGCTATCAGAGAATTAGAATCGGGATTATCGATTAGCATTGAAGACCTAAAGCACCCTACTACCGGATATGGTAAAAATATAAAGTTTGCATTGAAAAAATTATCGGAAATTGGAGTAATAAGATTTCCAAAATCGAAAGATGAATTAAAAGCAGTATTAAATTCTAAATACAGTGTGATAATTAAAAATATCGGTTTGTATTTAACTCCTCAAAATAAGGGTATATTTACATCGATTTTTGAAGGATTTAACAAACAAGATTATGTTAAACCGGAGGTGCAAAAATTTCTGTTAGCATACTTGAAATTGGTATTTCAACCTGACCTCGGTCCAGAAGTTGTTATTGATTACTACAAAAAAGGCAAGCTCGCTGAAATAACTGGAATTATCTCTGGTAACAAAGAATTCCGACAAGTAAGCGATGAAATCTCTAGAATCAACTATGGTTTAATTGCAGAAAAACTGTCTGGCGAAGCAAAAGCAAACTTCAAAAAACTCAACCAACAAGAAAAAGAAATATTATACGGAATTGCAAAAAACCAGCTTACTTCACATGAACACTTTGCAAGATTGTTAGGCGGAAGAACATTCCAAGATATACGTCAAAGCATCAAAGCAGCAAAAAAATTCCTTCCAGTATTTACAGAACAGGAAGCAGGAGAAAATGTAGCATCTTTATCTTTTAGGACGGTAGAGAAACTAGAAAAAAATAGAGTTAATCAGGACTACTTAAAACGAATTAAAGAAGAAAATATTAATATGAATGGAAACCCCGGAGTGATTATTGATCTAATCTTATACAAACACAATTTAGAGCCGGACACACTTGATTTATTCATTGATGTAGTGAAAAAATTGACACAAAGAAGAGGCTATGGGTGTGCTTATCTTATTGGGAAACTAAGAAAAAACGAAAAAATTGGACCAAAGGATCTTGAGATCCATAAAAAAATAAATGTTATTGAGGATAGTAATGTGCTAAATGCCATAGATAATTCGATAGCAAGAGAAGGAAGAAGCAAAACTGGGAATTTCGAAATGATCTCAGACGGAGGAATAGCATTCCTAAAAGAATTAAGCTTACTGAAAGGCACAATAATTAAAGAAAAAATTACAAGATGGTACCTCCATGAGAGGGAAATCCCAGATGAGAAGAAAATGGAAGCCATAAAAAAAGTTGCAGGAATTGAAAATCCATTTATACAGAAACAATACCTTGATCTTGTGCTTTTTGGGAAAAAAGAGATCAACATTGATCTAACGAAACTAAATAAGATCAAAGCTTTTGAATACGGGATGATTAGGGGCTACAGGTCTTTAATAGAAAACATGTGCTTGGATAATAAATGTCTAACAGATCTAACAATAGATCATCTCGAAAAGATCCAATCGCTTGATAGAGAATTGCAAGAGTTGACTTTTAAGAATTTCAAGAAAGGAAAAGAAGTAGATGAAAAGCAACTAACACTATTTAAGAAAATTTCTAAAATAAATGATAGACAATTAAGAAATATTATTCTGGGCAGAGTGCTGGACAAAAAGATTGGATTAAAAGAAGTTAATTATTGTTTATATGTGGCCAATAGCATTCTAAAAAAACACAGTGGGAGAAAAAATGCAGCAGTATTAAAAATTCATATTCAAAGTTATCTAAGCAAGCCGGAAAATGAGAGAAGTGCAATTGAACTTGGACAAACTGAAATAAATTATCTTTCGAGAGCATTAGCAGATAAAAGAAAAAGCATATTTATAAGCATCAAATTAAAAGAAGCAAAATACAATAATGATATTAAAAAGATAATGTTGGATTATCCAATTGAAAAATTAGAAATTGGAATGAAAAAGCTAGCCCAAATAGAATCTGACCTATATTTTGTTTCCAGAAAGATAGGTGATGTTCTTAGCAAATATGGAACATTAGAAGATCTAGAGAAAAAGAAGCTGCCAACAAAAGAAAAAGAAATAATAATTAAATGTTATAGGGAAATTCAAGAACTACTAGATGCAGTGGACGCGGAATTCCTGGAATTTGCAATTACAGATGGAGGGTTTCAACAGATAGCAGATGGCAGCGTGTATATACTAAATGCACTACACGACAAAAGTCCTGGAGCTAGAAAAGAAATTAGAGACGCCATGCCACCCATACTATTGATGGCAGGGGTAAAGAGAAATATGGGCAATTACAGCGCTACTGATGAAAATACAGGAGCACTAAAAATGAATGGAGGAATGTTGCCATCAACTGTTCAGTATTCAATAGACTTATTGTTAAGCAGCCTAGAAAAGGATGATGGAACCATGATGACAATGGAAGAAGTTGCAAAAAAGTACAAACTTTCACATGAATTTATAATTCAATACATAACCTTAGCAATAAATTCCACGGGAGAAAGTGATATGTTCGAAAAATTGTTTACAGGTAATTCAAAAGAGTTTAATAAAAAGCTGATGGATGGTTTGATAATAAGTATTAGCGGAATAGATGATTTAATAACAGCAGAAGAATACTTTGAAGAGGAAATGTTCAGACAAAAAAATGAAATAACCAAAATCCTAGGTAATGGTCTTACAAAAATCATTGAACTCTCACGAAAAATACCAGAGATGCAGTATATTGTTGATCACATAGTAAAAGAAATTGAGAAAAAATATGATAACTTAGACAAGGTAAGCCGAGATGAGGTCAAAACAGTTTACAAAATACTACTACAGGCTGAAGACATGCTTCCAGAAAACCTAAAAGCTAAGTTAGCTAAAGATAAAGTTTTCCTAGCAATTAAAGAGGACGTAAAAGCTACAAAAACAATAAATTTCAATGTAGAGGACGTAGAAACAAAAGAAGAATTGGAAAAAACTAAATGGTATCAAGATCTACAAAAGGAGGAATGGTTCGTAAAGGCAAAAGCAGCAAGAAAAGGAAAACCATTGTTTTCACCAAGAGATTTCTTACGTGGAAACCCGAAAAAGTACAAACAACCAATCATAACGAAAATATATGACGTTCAACACGGTGCTAATATCTCTATGAACGTAGCTAGATACACAGGTGATGAAAGATTCACAAGACATTACAGTAAATACAAAGGAATGGGGTATCGCGTAAACTACATACATGGTGGTAATAGGAAAACGTATCCCGCAGAACTAGTTGTATTATCAAAAAGAACAAGAGATGGAAGGCTAATGATTAGAGTTGAACAATACAAGCAAGATAAGGACAAAAAGCCTGTCCCAGTCGATCTAACACAAGATTTGAAAAGTAGTTGTGTCCACAAGATAGAATTAGCAGGACATGTTCAGAGTACCTACGGAGCTTTGGTAAGAAATACAGGTACAGAAGCAAATCCAGACATGACAAAATGGATAGCAGATAGAGGATGTGGTAATGCACACAAATCACATGGAGAAGGACGAAAAATGGGGCCTAAAGTTCAAATAGTTGCAACAAACATAAAAGGTGAAAACTACAAACAAAACGTAATATTTGCAATTCAAGAACAAATATTAGCAGAAAACGCAGGAAGACAAATGACTCATGTAGAGTTGAAAGCAGAAACAGAAAAAAGACTTATTGCAAAAGGGTATGACAGAGGGAAAAAGAGTATTTTAGGATATTATAGAGGAATGCTAGTTTACGGAGACTCTAGAGCGGCACAAGCACAAAGAGCAGATGTGATCATTGATCAAATGCTATTTCAGTCAGGTCCAGAATTAGCACAAAAAACTGGAGGAGCTAGAGGTATGAGCATGACAGATGAAGACCTGGCTAGGATTAGAGAGCAGTTTGAAATCAACTGATTGTGAGAGGCGCATGTTGAAGTGTTCAAATCTCGAGATGGGTTGACAAAAGGGCAAAACAGGCGTAGAATCCATCCCTTATGCATTTTTCTTAAACACAATAAAAATGTCCAAAAGGAAAAGTACGGAAAAAACAGCCGCAAGAGATGTATTAACTCGAGACGGAGGAAAGGAATCAAAAGAGTCAGAAGGAGCAAGGATTAGACTTCCAAGATTAAGTACACGTAACAAAATAATTGTACTTATTGGACTTGCGTTAGCGGTGGTTGGGACAGAATATTCAAAAGATGAAGGAAAAAAAGAGTCAAAAACAGTTTCAAGCGCACCAGCAAAACCAGTATCGACCCCAAGAGAATCACCAGAGAAAAAAGAGTCTTTTATCGTAGACGGAGTTGAAATCAAAACAAGCTCAGTTCCAGAAGCAGATTTTAGACAAGCATACGAAAGAGCCCAATCAATCACAGGAGGTTTGTACTGGGAACCAAAATCATTGAAGGTAGAATATGGCGATGTGTTCGATTCAAACATAAAAGGAGAAACAGGAGGAAGAGCAAGCTGGACCAGCGATAAACTAGATGAGATAATCTCGAATCCAGATATGCTAACACACGAATTGGTACACTTCCTACTAGGGCCAGGCGCAAAAAATTGGCCACTTGCACTACAAGAATTATTTGCATCTACAGCAGACGCAATGGAAGAGAATCGGCCAGAAGTTCCGTATCAGGAAATGAATCTGCCTTGGGTACAAATGCCAACAGATGAATCGCTTCACAATCCATCCCCACTTATAACTTTCAGATATCTTGCTTTGTCACAAGCAGGTGATAAATTCAAGGATAAATTGCCCGAAGTAGCAAGAGATGCAATGGGAAGAACAGATATAAATTTCAAAAACCTAGCAGAATTCTTGGCAAAATACGGGATAAATCATCACATCCTTAGCCCGGGTGAAACAGGAGAACAAGTTGCTTTCGTTAGATTTAAAGGAGAAAACGGACCAAACGAATATCAAGATGGATACGTATATGTACGCTACAAACGAGTAAAAGGAGATTCTACGGAATACCCTTATGCAGGTCCACATCAAGCAGTTTTCATTGCGGAAGATGGTAGGGAATTCCCACACAACGTAAGACCCATGCAGGGAGTAATATTTCTGCCTCCACCAAACAGAACCAACAAATTTGTAAGAGCAATGGTGAACCACCCAGACGGGCAATTCCATGCACAATTGGATAATTAAAAAAACAACATAACCACCCACCCATGCAATCAGAGCAACAATCATACCCAGACAGACATTCAATAGAAACAATACACGCATCAGCCGACACATTGGCACAAGGAGGCGAAAATGATCAAGCGATGGCAGATGAACTCAGAGAAGATCTCATAAGATTACAACTCACAAGACTCATGGGAGCAATCACTAGAAGAGTTAGAGCTCTACACTTCATGCCAGGAGCACCTAATGACCCAGTTGCAAGTCCTTTAACAGGTAGTTGGCCCGTTGAAAAAGAAGGGGAACTATCTAGAGTAACTTCAATTACCGATATTTTGATCAAAGATGACAGTCGCACATTGGAAGATGACGATATTCAAGGATGGCACGGAATCCCTCTACACACTACGAGAGAAATCACAGATGTTAAAACAGATGAATTGCTATGGTTAAACCCAAAAGTAACAGACGATATCCATACACGACTTTCAACAATGTCAGATGATGAGATCTGGGCACTAAGAAGAGAAATGTTCGGTTCTGCAGAAGATCATTTTCTCTCAGGTAGAGTAAGAAGAGAAAGAGGATTGCTGGAAGACTAAAGAATCATATTAATCCCCAAAAACTCCTCTTTCGCAAAGAGATGGCGGAATCTTTAATGGTGGGCCTGTTGGGTTAGATTTTGAACCAACCATCAGGGCAATAGTATTATACCCTGTAAGACCAAGGTTTAGTAGGATTTTGCAAAAACAAGTTGTGGAGAAGGAGGCATTTAAAGCAGTTTCGAATTATAACCAAAAAGTCCTTTATTAACCTGAAAATGAGGGGGGTATGACAATCTAATATGATTAACCCGTGTGAGTTTGAACAAAGGGGTCTCGTGATAGAATTATGTTCTTATGCTATAATCCGGAACGAATAAACCATAAAAGATTAAAAATGGCAGAAGAAGTAAAAGGGAATAGGAAAGATCTGGTAAAAGTAATAAAAGCTGTTTCAGGACCAAAACCACCACCAGCCAACGCAGCTGAAAACAAAAAAGGAATGAGAGACGCACAAGGCGACTTCGTAAGGTTCGACGAGAAGATAAGCGAGTGAGTTAAGAGGATGTTAAGTCATTTACTGCATCCAGGTACGCACAATAATCACATTCTTTGTCCGCTTTAGGAATTTTTTTACTTCTTAAACATTTGTAAAGATCTTTGAGTGTTCCTTCAACCCATTTGTCACTTCCTTTATACGAAATTAATGTAACATCGAAGTCTAGCTTTCCATCAAAGGCTTTCCTGTCTGCTTTACCGTTACAATACACGAAATAACCTGTATTTGAGACCTTGTAGCCGTTCTGACGAAGTAACCATTGGTAGACTTCCATCTGACGTTTGTAGCCCTCGTGCCAGTCTTTATCAAGCACAGTGATGTCTCCTGCTTTTGCAGTAGCTTTGTAGTCCACAACAATAAATTCTCCTTTTGAGTTTTGCCAAAGATCGTCTATAGCCCCGAAAACTAAAAAGTTAGTTTGTTTATGTAGATGTTGTACCCCAGTGAAGTTATGCCTCCACTTGTCCAGGTCTTCGTGCGGAATTGGCTTTGCGTCTACGCCGTACTTCTTAATCAGTGGATGTTGTTTGCCGTTGTTTCTATGTGTGTCAAATTCTTGTTTCAACAGAGTGTCTACAGCACTGTTTAACGCAAATGGGAAGCCTGGAGGTCTCCCTGTCCCCAGCCTTCTGTCTATATAAAAACAGCGTGGGCATTGAGTGAATAGATCGATTTTAGAACGTGATAGGTTGAAAGGCTCTTTACTTTTCGGGTCGTAGAGGTTGCGGGTGCGATGTGGGTTGTAGTATTGAGACATATCTAATTGTTATTTTTTAGACATCATAAGGCTTTCCAAGACATTAACCTTGATTAACAAAACTCTCTTCATAATCTTTCGAGCTCAAAACTGTATCGAAAAGACCGACGTCTTCGTCTTTATGCTTATTTATTCCTATGTATCGCAGGCTAGAGTCTTCATATCGTTTGAATTTATATACAGCATCATTCATCAACCCACTGTTAAAGACTCCAAGACTTACTAATAGTTCAAAATCTCTAACGGAAATCCCAGTAACTTTTTTGAATAATCCTGGTTCAAGTTTAGTGATGACATCTTTTAAACTACGCTCTCTGTAATCAGTTAAGTACATAAACACGGGGATTCTTGTGGCAAATTTTATTAGTTTTCCCTGAATTTGTTTTCTTTTACTTTTATATTCCTTCTCTTCATCGGTGAGTTTTTTCTTTTCGCTTTTAGTCAAATCTCTTTCGTTTGCCTCTTTTTTCATTTTATTAATTGATTCAGTTTTATTAATTATTGTTTCAATGTCCTGGTTCAGACTGCGAAACCCTTCAATGCTCATCAAGGCATCCATAGCCTCTTGATTGTTCATCAATTGTTGTAACGTATTATTATCAACATTTACTAATAAAGCACTTTCCCAGCGTCTTGCCAGGAGGGTGGCTGTCGTTCCGCTCATTGCAATATCAAGGACCCCAGCTGGGTCAATCTCTTTCATTGAGCTCCCATCGTAACAAAGTACAGGTAGGAAACGTATAAATTCCGCCACTTTTTTCTCGGGATTGGATTCATTTACATTCAAACGACAACTGTAATCAGCAATTTGTCTTAACGCTCTGTCTGGAGCAAAGTCAAATACATAACATTCTTTTTTCATTATTTCTTTCTTGTTGGGCGAAGTGCTGTCTGGATTTTTTATAGTCCAAGGCGTTTGTACTCTAAATGCAGCTTGGAAGTATGTTTCGGGACTGGATGAATTCCTCAACATAAAAATGCCTGTCCAAGGTGGTACAGACACTCCTGTTGTCAGTTTACCGCAAGACAGCGTGATGGTCTTTGATTTCAATGGATTATCCATAGTATTGAATACCGGTGGCAATGCCTCAACGCCAATTCCTGCCTTTTTTCCAGCTGCGACTATAATCTCATAGTCGTTGTAAAACTTGTTTTGTTTTTGCCTCAATAAATTTTTCATTGCGTAGCAAGAAGCAACACTCGGTAAAAACCAAAATGTGTGAGATAACAGGTTCAATAAGCGTACGTCAGAAAATGGCATAGGAGGCTTTTTTGCGCCCAATTTTAAGTTATCAATAGTAGTTTCTAAAAATCCTCCACGTATTAAATCTAACCATTTTTGGACCTCATTTTCATAAATAAATTTAGCCTTACCACCATCTCCACTGGCTGAAAAGAATACGTTTAAATCAAACTCATTAAACTCTCCTTGCATTGCAATTTCCCGAATGGAATCTGGTAATTGATAAGTGAGCATTACCATTCTTGGTAGGGATTCGTATGGGTTTTCCTCTTTTTTCCATTCCGCTTTTGCTTTCTGCTCATCTGAATATGTCCAGTTATATACTTGTTCTTCTATAAATTCACCAGAAGAGATTGCTCTGAAAGGGGTTCCAGAAAGATAGAGATATGAACCCGTGGTAATAGGCATTATACTTTCGTCGAAATATTCGATCCCTTCACCTTCTCCAAACTCTATTTCTTCTGCTCCCTCTGCTTCAAAAAGTTCTTTAGCATTTTCGCGCCAAGCACCATAATGATATTCATCAAAAATAATACAATCCCAATTAATAGAATGAGCCCATTCGTTTTTAAGCTTTATTCCTCCCGCTTTGTTTCTACCTAAAAAATCTTGAAAGGAAGCGAAACAAACAAAAGGCTTACTATTGTCAATATCATCATAAATAGAGCTACTCCTAGAAATAAACTGCCACCCCTGAAAGTCAATATGTGACTTCAAATCTTGTTCCCAAGCACTATGTACAGCAGGCTTGAAAGTTAGTACTAGTATTCTTGACCAGCCCATTTTTTTTGCGAGTTTATATGTAGCAAAGGTTTTACCAAAACGCATTTTTGCGTTCCAGAGGAAATGCGGTGTTTTTTGCGGATTTTCTTTCTTATAGCTTTTAAAATAAGTTATGGTTTTGTTTACTGCCTCTTCTTGTTCAGGGCGCATTTTAAAATCAAGCACTCTGTTTTCTTCATTTAATTCACCTCGCTTGACGGCAAGTACAGCAGCTTTAACATCCTTGACACTGCATTTAAACCACTCTCCATCAGGGTTTTTAATGCCTAGCTTGCGCAAATAGCGATGCACATCGTGATCTGCAAAAGTACTTCCGTCTTTGCGCATTGCTGGTTCCTCCAGAAGAATTTTATAAGGCAATACACCCGGTCTAACAGTGGGGTATTGTTGTGAAACACGAGTCTTCACGTCAATAGTTGTGAATCCAACCTTCAACAACCCTTTATATTGTGGATTTGTATCTTCGTAGGCGTATATCTTGGGATCTGCCTTTGGTCTAGATGGGAAAAATTGTTTGTTCATAATTTTACGTCTAATGGGCGGACCATTGATTCAATGAAAGCATTTTCTTGTTCAGTTAAGCCGTACTTCTTGTTTAACTTCTCGTCCGACCAAGGTTCATCAAAATTTTGCATTGGAACAAAAGAATAAACCTTTTTTGGTACATCTTGAGTGTTTTTAATTAACAGAACAAGAAACCTAAACAACCTTGTGTGCATATAACTGATTACATTTCTTGCTTGTTTTTCAGATGGATAAGGTCCGACCACGATGTACGTTTCTGTACAGCACGTTCCAGGTTCCGCAAGGATTGGCCTACTCAATATTTGATGTGGATAAGAATCACCTCCAGGGCTGGCTTTTGGGACTATTACTTTAATTTTATCAACTAAATTGTGATTCCTTTCTACCTCCTCAATATTTATATATCCACATTCACCAAACCTAAATAATTTAATATTATTTGTTTCACTTTTTTGTTTTTTAAAATCGGAGAAATTTGTTCCTAAACCAAATGGTTTTCTTGAACTCACGTCTTTCACAAAGGGGTCTTCTCTAAATGAACGGACTTTTTTAAATATACTTATGGCCTCGTTATATCTAATAAAAATATCGCTATTCTCCTCTAGCAGCGGTCTTTCAATTGTCTCACCTATCACACCAGATTTATGGGTCGTAACCTTGCAATGTCCTTTGTGGGATTTATCCCATAAAAAATAACAAATACCTCCTCTTATGTTCAATCCGGGAAAGCAATCAGAGGTTTCCGGGAAGTCGTGGATTTCAGCTATTCGATCATCATTAAGCATTTCTTTTCTAAATTCATCCAGCCCTTTTCCTCCTGCAAACCAACGAGAAGGGATAATCATCGTTAAATATTTTGGGTTTAATTTTTTTGCTTGTTGAACAAACTTATGATAAATAGGGGCAGCGCTTGTCCCAAAGCCTCCATCGCTCAATTGATAAGGGGGGTTTCCAACTATTACATCAAATTTCATATTAAATATTTTTTTAGGTGTGTTTTCGTGTATAAATTTGTAAGCGTGTGTTTCTAGTTCATCGTTACGATCGTATACTTCTTTGCTTGCTCCGCAGAAAGTGCATTTTCCATTTTTCCAGGAATGTTTAACTTTTTCATATAAAATGTTTCCCTGTTCAGATTCAAACCCCTCGCATAAAGAATATATCCCATTAGCTGTTTTGCTACAATATATTGATCTACGAGACATTAGGGAGGTAAGTTCAGTAATAGCTATGCCAAACAATTGGTTTTTAAAAATATGGTTAATGCGTTCTTGCTTGTCTGGTATTTCTTTCTCTAAACCAATCTCTAATCTTCTGGCTATTTCTCTTAAGAAAATCCCAGATTTAGAAACAGGATCAAGAAAAGTTGAGGCTTTGTTACTCCACAATTCATTTGGCAATAAATCTAATATTTTATTTGCCAATGACGGTGGGGTAAACACTTCATCATTGCTTAAATTTGCAAGGCAGGTAAGGACATCAGGGTTGTAACTAGGCTTGAACATTGTTAGCTAATTTTAAAAAGTGAGTTAAAGGGAATTCCTCAATAGGTATTGGTATAAACGCTTCATCTCCCAAATCAGAAAATAGATTTGGACCATCTATTGGTTGATTTTCCAGTAAGTTTGCAAGGGTATAATCCCTACGTTTTATCATACTCCCATTTACGGCTGACCACTCGGAAAAAACAATTGGATGTGAACTTTCGCCCACCGTTTTCAGGGTTAAAGCATCTCCACAAAGAATATTTCTACTAATTATAAATCGGACAGAGATTCTACATTCTTCTTTGCATTTGTCTCTATAAAGTGCGGTATATTTTTCATCGAATATGTTAAATAGTCTTTTACCGCAATCTTGCACATTATCCTCTAGGATATCCACTCCATAAATGCTTGAAATGGCAATAACTGAATACCTTTCAAATTCCAATTGGTTTCTCTTATAACGTTTTTCTACTTCTGATAGCTTCCTTTTAAATATTTCAACGAGAAAATTACCTGTGCCACAGGCAGGCTCTAAAAAACGGGAATCGATTCTTTCCGTTTCTTGTTCCACTAGGTCAAGCATAGCATTTACTTCACGCTCGGCTGTAAATACTTCACCGTGATCAGCAATACGCTCCTTCGATTTAGCCTGGCTGACTGGTGTATTGTTTTTTCCACTCTGCATTATCTGGTTGTTATTAGTTGTTGCAAAAATTGGCCAACCAAACTGGTGTTATTCTACAAAGTAAGAGGAGAAACCGCAACCCCACCAAGGAGTAATGGAAAGATATATCCAACTTAACTGCGAGGATTTATTAATGTGGACTGATTCATTACAGTAAAGAATAATAAGAAATGGACTTTTTATTTTTCAACCACCGTCTTATAATAAGGCCACTAAATCAAGTTATTTTTACTTAAAGAAAAAATATGCCAGAACGCATCAATTTCTATCAAATATTTCGGATCGGTCCTGACGGAAGTATAGAGCCAATTAAAACCGTTAGGATTGGCGGTGCGCAATTTGGTCCAGGTGTTCGCTTTGGAAAAGGAGTTTCCTTTGGTGGCATAGATTTATCAAAATACATAGGAAGAGATTTGCGTGTGGAAGAACAAGATGGAGTTTTAATCATTACCGGTATTTATTAAATTATGGCAGACAAAGTAACTATCGACATACCGAAAGCCTCAAGCAAAGAAGTTGTTATAATACCAATTGGCGATCTTGGAGGAATAAAGAAAAAATTTGAAAAAATTGACCAGATTTTATTTGTCATAATAACTGTTCTCTTATTTTCTTTGGTCGCAATCATTGTTTCAGTAGTTGGAATATTTTTAGATCAAATGAGGTACAACAATGCTGCCTATAAAGATTATGCTGAAAAAATAGAAATAGTAGATTTTGGACAGGACGCTAATAATGAATTATTGCAACAGAACAAACAAAATCAGGAATTAATCCTGCAACAACAAGAAGAATTATTGAAATTGTTCGAAAAGCAATAGGCAAAACAGAATATATGGCAAGAAACTATGAAAAAGATTTCCTACAACAAGCTTTCTGCAAGGCAAAAAGAGAACTATAATTTCCAGAAGATTTCCGCAATATTAGCTGATTATGGATTCAATACTCTACGCTTGTCGGATGATTGGCAAGGTGCTGATTTTATAGCTAATCATATTGATGGAAATACTTTTCTTAAAGTTCAGTTAAAGGGAAGGTTCACGATATCAAAGAAGTACATTGGTAAGGAGATTTGGGTTGGTTTTCCGCACAAGGGCGGGTGGTACCTTTATCCGCACGACATAGTCGTAGAAGAACTACGAGGATACTCAAACTTTGAGAATACACAGTCTTGGAGAAGGGCCGGGACAATACATAATGCCAATCCATCAAAAAAAGATTTAGAAATTCTGAAGCCATACAAACTCTAGTTGTTATAAAAATACTCTTCGATCAATAGCTCAAGTAAAACAAATCTCTATATGGTATAATACAGCTGTTTTATAGACGCTTAACAAATCTATAAAGGAGTATATTATGACTGTAAAACAGAAGAAATTCTTCCAGAGCATCCTTGATTCTCCTAGCTACGCAGAAGCAGCTAGAAAAGCTGGATATAGTGAGAAGTCCTGTAGGGTATCAGCTTGTAGAAATATAACGAAGTATAACGAATTCTTCGTGCGTTTAATGAGAGAAGCAGACATAGACACAGATTCGTTAGCAAAGAACCTGAAACAGGGCTTAAATGCAGAAAATGAAGGCATCAAATTCAGATATACAAAGCTAGCACTAGATCTATTAGAGAAAGTGTTGAATAATGAAAAATTGGAGGAGGAACTCGAGTATGATGAAGAAATTAAAGAAAAAACTTCAGAAGAGCATATGATAGATAGATTTATGTTTGCCTTAAGATTGGCGAAGTGGACTGAATCAAGTATGGCTTTTATTGATCTCAAGGATTTGCCTGAAAATGTACAGATGCTCCAGCCGGAAGAAGTAGTAAAAAGGCTGAAAATAGAGAAGTATTTGACTGGAAAATCCAAAAGAACTCCAAAAGAAATGAATAGTTGCTTTGTACAGCGCGCGAAAGACAGCCTTCCCTCTAAAGAAAATAATACAACAAAAAAATGACAGATACTTCAGAGTCAGTTACGGTTAAAAGATGCGTGATATATCTTCGGAAATCGGAAGATGATCCCAAGAAACAAGTAAGATCTATAAAAGACCAGAAGAGGGAGTGTTTGATGTTGGCTGAAAGGAGTGGGATGAAAGTGAAAAACGAAGACATAATAGAGGAAGAACGATCTGCGAAACGATCGGGGAATAGATCTAAATTCACAAAGTTAATCGAAGATATAAGAAAAAGGAAAATAGACGGCCTAATTGCTTGGCACCCTGATAGGTTGGCAAGAAATATGAAAGAAGCTGGAGAGATAATAGATTTACTAGATGAAGAAATATTAAAAGTTCTAAAATTTGTAGCACATCATTACGAAAACGACTACAACGGCAAAATGGCTTTAGGAATAAATTTTGTTATTGCCAAGCAGTACTCCGATAAGTTGTCCGTAGATGTAAAAAGAGGAGTGGTGAGAGCTTTGTCGGAGGGGAAGTCATCAGGACAGTATAAGCCAGGGTATATTAGGAGCGAAACTACTAAATATTACGAACCGAACGAAGAAATGTGTGATAATAAAATGACTATGTTTGGATTACTTGGAAAAGCTTGGGCAATGAGGATTGATGGCAAGACTTTAGAAGAAATAGCAGAATATATGAATATAAACGGGTACAAGAGGCGACTTAAAAAGGCCAGGAAATATCAGGAGATTTCTAAACAAAAATTAGCAAAGGTATTCAAGGACCCATTCTACTACGGGGTACTAATGCAAGCCGGTCAGGAAGTTGATTTAAGAGGGATTTACGAATTTATCCCGATGGTAACGGAAGAAGAATTTTTGAAAGTTCAGCACTTTAACAGACCAGAATTAGAGGTGCCAAAAAAACATAAATACCCATTCAAGGGGCTAATAGTATGTAATAACTGTGAAAAAAATCTAACCGCAGGGGCTCCTAGAAGCCGAAGTGGAGAAAAGTATCTTCGATATTGGTGTGCCAACAAAGATTGTGATAATAAAAGCATTCGAGCAAAAGAAGTAATTGAATATATGGTTGCACTATTTGATAACCTCGAAACAGTAACAAAAGATCATTATGAAGAATATTTAAAAGGGGCAAAAGAATTCATAAGAAAAGAAGAAGGATCATTGTTAAATGAACAATGTCAGCTACTTAAAAAACAAAAATTTGCAGAAAAAGAATTTGAGGAGATAGTGGTAGTCTTAATGACCAAAGGGAGAGGGATGCAGACAAATGAAAGAAAGGCACTAGAAAACAAGAAAAATAAGTTAAGTGATAGCATCAAACAGTACGAAAGAAGACTCGAGAAACTAGACAGACAGCTTGAAAAAACAATCCCAATGGACTTTGAAAGCTTTTTGAACACCCTAAAAACCTTATCTACAAGCTTTTTAGCAGCAGACGCTACAACAAAAGACGAAATTGCTCGAAACATCTTTTTGAACCTAGGTGTGAAGGGTGGAGAAATCGCTACAGTAAGCGTAAAAGAGCCATTTAAAAGTATGGCAGAAAAGGACTTTGTCCTAAATGGTGGGCCTGGTTGGATTTGAACCAACGACCAATCGGTTATGCATCTCATCCACCACTTTCGTGGCCCCTTTCGGGTTTGTAAGCTGGACTATCCCTTCATCCTGCGAAAGCAGGACGTCTACCGTCTAGTCTCTACACCTTCAACCGCCTAAGGCGGAAGCTTGGCTCGGGATTGTCATAGTTCGCTAGTTGCGAACCTTAGATTTCCCCGAATTTGATAGATTATACTTTAGAGATTACTCTCTAAGCAGCCCTTTGAAGCAAAACCGTATCGTGTTACAATCCAGTTATGAAAGAAATCATAAACTGTAAAATTTGCGGGTGTAAACTGGAAGGAAAACAGACATTATATTGTAGTACAATCTGTAAAAATAAAGCTCATCAGAGCTATGAAGCTCAAAAAGATAGGGGTCTTCATAGAAAAATAAAACTAGTGACAGAATCCGGAGGACAATGCTCAGTTTGTGGATACAAAAAGAATCTTGCCGCTCTCACATTCCATCATAAAGACCCTAGTAAGAAAGAATTCAAATTAGATATGAGATCTTTGTCTAATAGGAAACTTTCTCGGATAAATGATGAGCTCAGAAAATGTACGCTTATCTGTCATAACTGTCATGCAGAATTACATCACCCACAGCACGACTTAGAATCTACTTCCTTAAGCCGACTGCTCTAACCCCTGAGCTACAGGCCCAAATTTTCAATGTGCAAAAGACTAATTTTCCTCTTTAACAGCCTCCTCCTTTGGAGCTTCAGTTGGAGCCTCAGAAACATGTTTTCCTCCCCTCTTATCCAACTCGTTCAAAGCTCTAGCGATATTCGATTTCTTGTGATCAGCATTCTTCCCGTGAATTATATTCTTTTTCGCGGCCATGTCGATAATTTTGTAAGCAAAAGGTAAGAATTTCTTAGCTTCTTCAAGTTTCCCCTCTTTGATCAGTTCAAGAGCTTTTTTATAAGTAGTTTTAAGCTCGCTTCTAACAGGGAAATTTCTAGCTCTTTTCTTTCGGCTTTGTTGCATTTGCTTTTTTGCAGACTTGATAATTGGCATTACTATAAGGTTAATTGATTTTGAAATTTGCTTGATGAGTTTAGGTCAGAACTGACCTGAAGTCAAACAGATTTACCTGGGACTCAAGGTTTAATCCGGATTAAAATTAACAGGTTAAAGCCAACAGGTTAAAAAATTAATCCGGATTAACTTGCCACGGATTAATTTGCCACTTTCAAACAAAACCCATCCTATGTTAAATTATCCACATGCAGATAGTACTTGCCTCAAAAAGCCCACGCCGAATAGAACTCCTCCAAGAACTTGGCCTTAAATTTGAAACATACAGCCCTGATTTCAAGGAAAGAGAAGGGGAAATAGATGAAGATCCGGCCGAAATAGCCCTCCACAACGCCCTCGGCAAGGCACAAGAAGCCCAAAAACGCTTCAAAAACGCGATAATTATAGGTGTAGACACGGTTGGATCATCCCACGGCCACATCTTGGGCAAACCAAAGGACCGAGAAGACGCTACCCGCCTTATTAGGCTAATTTCAGGCACAACGCACAAAGTTGTCTCAGCAGTGGCGATAATTAACACAAAATCAGGCAAAATCATTTCCGCGACCACAGAAACTCTCATAACGATGGACAAAATGGACGAGGCCGAAATCCAAGCCTACATCGATACCGGCGAAGGCGACGACAAAGCAGCCGCATATGCGATCCAAGGTAAAGGCTCACTCTTCATTAAAAAAATAGAAGGGGACTACTTTAATGTAGTTGGTCTCCCAATTTACACACTCAAAAAACTTCTAAAAAAATTCTCTGTAGACCTGTTATAAGGACCCCGAACCCACCCAACGTCCCTCCCGAACTTAAGTAGGGTTTTTAGTTAAGTCCGAACTCGTCAAACCCCTTGACAAAATCCCATGATTAGTATATAGTCACCTCTTTCCAAAATACTAATCATTTCACTATGTCTAAAAAAATCGTATCAAAACTACTCACATTAGTGCTGACAACAGCGCTAATCGCAAGCACAGCAGCGACAGCATTAGCTTCATCTGATCTACGAATTTCGTACGATCAGTTCAGCTCAAACACTCTTTCTTTCTGCATCAACCAAGATGCAGCAATCACAGTCGGAATATATGAATCGACTGACGATGGAAACGAAGCTGTAAAACTATTCGCAAACGAATCGCAAATAGATAACGGTTGTTATTCATACAACTGGAACGGGACTTACGAAGACGGCGATGAGGTAGATAAAAACGACAAAATTTTCTATTGGATCAAAGCAGAAAACCCTAATAACACAGATACGGTCTCAGGCTGGATCGATTTAGAAGAAGCAGACGAAGACAACGAAATCGATGAGGAAGAAACCCTAATCGACGATTTGGAAGTAAGCGAAGAAAAATACGATCCATGGGATTCAGATGACGAGCTAGAAATCCAATTCGAACTTGAAGACGACGCTGAAGTAGACGTAAAAATCTACAAAAAGTCTTCAAACAAACTTATCAAAGAATTAGCAGATGATGTTGATCTTGATGACGATGACCACTATTACGATTGGGATGGTCGCGACGAAGACGGTGACATGGTAAAAGAAGGAACATATTATGTAAAAGTTGTGGCAGAAGACGACGATGAGAACAAAGACATTGATTCTGTTACCTTCAAAGTTAAAAAAGGAGCAAACGACGAAACAGACGACCCACGTTTAGAAGATGTTTTCTTGAGCAAAGCATCATTCGACCCAGGACTAGGGGAATATACATACATCATATTCACTCTTACATCAGAAGCTGACCTAGAAATAAACGTATACGATGACGAAGAAGTCAAAGTAGCCGATCTCTACGACAAACACGACGTAGACGCAGGTACTTATGTATACGGTTGGAACGGCGAAAAAGACAACAACTCTATCGTTGACTACAATTCAACATACACTATCGAAATAATCGCTGAGAACTCAAAAGGCGACGACGATATCGAGGTAGAAGTCGAAGTGAAACAAGACACAGAAACTTCAAAGAAATCAAACGTATACAAGGACAAAACTATGCCAAAAGTTTTTGAACCTGACGGTGCAAAAGAAATGGATTTCCTATTCAAACTTTCAAAAGACGCAGACGTAATCATAGAGGTATACGATGACGGTAAAGTTCTTGCGACTTTATTCGAAGGAGAACTTGATAGTGGTTCGAACAAAATCGAATGGAACGGACGCACTAACGATGGAGACCTGATCACAGACGGAATCTACGACTACAAAGTCACGTCAGAAAACTACAAAGGCAAATCAATTGAATACGGAAAATTCTATATCGAAAACAGCGACGAAAAATTTGTCGCAACGACAACGACAACAACAACAACCGGCCAAACATCAAACAAATGTGCCAACTACAAAGATCTAAGTATCAATGATATGTACTGTGAAGCTATCGCTTGGACTTCAGAAAACGACATTTTCGAAGGCGACAGCACAGGAAACTTCAATGCATACGCACCAATCAACCGTGTTGAAGCAATCAAAGCCATCCTAAACGCATTCGACATAGAAATAATCGAAGGATACCAAAGCAACGTAAACTTCCTAGATGTACAAAACGGAAGTTGGTACGCGAAATACGTTCAAACAGCCGTCCTCAACGGAATTGCTCAAGGATACCAAAACAATACATTCAAGCCAGGTGGCCAAGTTGTAAAAGCAGAAGCACTCGTAATGGCTCTGAACACAGCACAAATCAAAGGCAAAGCTAACGTGAACTACTGCACGACAAAACCATACGCAGACATCGAAACAAACGTTTGGTACACAAACGCAATATGTTACTCAAAAGCGTACAACTTGCTCCCAGCATATGGAAACAATTTCTACCCAACAACTGCATTTACGAGAGGGGACATGGCGCAATTGCTTTATAATATGCAAAAAGCAGGTATACTATAGTCAACCAAATTTCGAAAGAATATTGGAGGGATAAAAGAGACTTCTTGAAAATCTATTTTGGGAGGTCTTTTTTTTATGTTACGATAAGAAAAGCACGGCGTGAAATCAGCGCTCGAAGCTCAAAAAAAATTTAACCCTCAAAACTATGGGAAGACTAAAAGGAATTTTAACAGGATTAGCATTAGGTGGAGTTGTCGGAATGTTATTTGCTCCAAAAAAAGGAGCAGAGCTGAGAAACAGTATCAAAAAAGACATTGATGAAGGAAACTACGGAGTAAACGCTTTCAAAGAAGCATTCGCTGGAATGGGCAAAGATGTTGGTGGATTTGTAAACGAAGCATCTCAACACGACGACGTAAAAGAATATTTGTTAAAAGGTAAGAAATCTGCACAAGACGTTCAAGACAGAGCAGTTCTTTGGCTAGAGGCAAACTATGGCATCACAGAAGAAGATCTCAGAAAAGCAAAAAAACAAGTAGGACAGAAGACAAAGAAAGCAAAGACGACTGTGAAAAAGACCGTAAAAAAAGCACACAAAGCAGCAAACAAAGCAGTGAAGGCAGCTAAGAAGACCAAAAAGCCAGCAAAGAAGGCCACGAAAAAGAAGAAATAAACCCTCACCCCCTCAACTCCTTCATATGATCAATCCTTTTTTGAACGAGCTCGGCCGTCCCAATATCGCGCCGATAAAAAACAGGCCCACTAACTGATCCGACTGCACTCTGAGCCAAACGCTCCGCCTCTTCCAAACTCTCCGCAATACCAACAAAAGCCACCGCGCGTGATCCACTCAAATATAAACCGTCATCCTTTTGATCGACTGATGCATAATAAGCGCGCACGCCATCAGGTACCGAGCCAACTTCAATCTTATCTCCTTTACAAGGATTATCAGGATATCCATCAGGCACAACATATTTGCAAACAGTAGCTTTTTCTTCAAATTCAATCTCAATCTGATCCAAAGTTCCATGAATCATAGATTCACAAATATCTACAAAATCACTCTTTAACAAAGGCAGAACATTCATCGCCTCGGGATCTCCAAATCGCGCATTGTATTCAATCAACTTCACTCCTCTAGCCGTAACGATGAATCCACCATACATTATTCCAACAAACTTTGTTCCAGTCTCTTCGCGCAAAGCGCCAGCAACCTTCCTAGTGATCTCACGAGCCGCAACGATGTCAGACATGGTCAAGAACGGCAACATGTGATTCGCGCCCCCATAAGATCCCATTCCACCAGTATTTGGACCCTTATCTCCATCATAAGCTCGTTTATGATCCTGTACGCAAGGCATTTCCACAGTATTCACTCCATCACAGAAACTCATCAAACTAAATTCCTCTCCAACCAATTTTTCCTCCAAAATCACACGTCCACCCTCAGCCAAACATTCTCTCGCGTAAGCCAAGCCCTCTTCGCGTCCGTTCAAATGATCGCCGCTTACTTTCACGCCCTTTCCACCTTTCAAACCATCTGCCTTCACAACAAAATCATCTCCCAACTCATCGAACATTTCTTCCAAACCTTTCTCGTCAAAGAAAACTTTGAACTTAGGATTCCCATAGATCGAATATTTCGCGAGCAAGTCACGAGTAAATGATTTCGACGACTCAAGTCGAGCAACAGTTTTCATCGGCGAACAGGATGGAATCTCATTTTCAAGAAGCATATCAACCACACCAGCAGCAATAGGAGCCTCAGGCCCAACAATAGCAAAATCAGGTCGCACATCATTCGCGATTCCTTGAATAAATTCCAAATCAGTCACACTTCCAACCTCATATCGCGCAGCTACATCACTAATTTTGGGATTCAAAGCACTACCAATAACAGTCAACTCAACGTGTTGAGGAGAACGCATCAAAGCTTCAGAAATAGCGTGTTCTCTTGCGCCATTACCTATTAAAAGAACTTTTTTACTCATAGAAATATCGGTTACAAAGAATTTTAGATAATTGTAAGTTGTTCATCCCCAGGTTCTTCGGAATCAAAAGAATCCTCGACAGATCCACAAGCCTTTTCACTCAACCTAGATTCAGAAACATCCTGCAAAACTTTCTTATCGACATCTCCAGTCTTATATTTCCCATCAAAACAAGCCATACACAAATCGTTGATATCAGACTTTTTAACGATACAACTATCGAAAACATTCTTCAAAGTTCCATAAAATAATTTATCAGCATCAATATATTTCCTTATGTCTTCAATAGAATTATCAGAACCAATCAACTCTTCAGAAGTAGGAATATCAATTCCATAAACACATGGGAATTTCACAGGAGGTGAATAAGATGCAAAATAAAGTTTCTTAGCGCCAGCCTCCTTACACATCCTGACAATTTCCTTCGATGTATTTCCTCTAACAATACTATCGTCAACCAACAACACCTTCTTCCTCTTGAACTCAAGAGGCATCGCATTAAGTTTGTATTTAATAGATTTCTTTCTAACAGCCTGTCCCGGCATTATGAAAGTTCGCCCAATGTATCTGTTTTTTATAAGTCCTTCCCGATAGGGGAGATCAAGTTTCTGAGCCAGAGCCATCGCAGAAGTTCTGCTTGAATCCGGCACGGGCATAATTACATCTATATCAATTTTTGATTTCTTGATCTGATCTGCCAATTTTTCCCCCATACGAATACGCGCTTTATAAACAGAAACGTTATCAATCATCGAATCCGGTCTAGCAAAATAAATATATTCGAAAATACAAGGAATATGTTTTTTATTAGTCAAAACTTTTGAATGGACCTTACGTTTTTGATCTATCCAAATTACTTCACCAGCCTTTACATCACGAACAGTCTCAAAACCTAGTATATCCAAAGCAATTTTCTCAGATGCAAAGATATAGTCTTCATACATTCCAACCTTTCTTTTCCCCATAATAAGAGGCCTTATCCCATGTGGGTCGCGGAAAGCAACCATTCCTTGCTTAGAAATATAAGATACAACGCTATAAGCACCTTTTGACCTTTTGAAACAGCTAGAAGCAGCATTGCATATATGATCAAAATTAACATTCCCATTTAATTTTTGCTGGGTTAAAGCTTTCGTAAAGACATTCAAAATTACCTCAACATCACAACTTGAATTCACCAAACGTCGATCTTTTTCAAAAAGCTCTTTTTTAAGCTCATGTGAATTAAAAAGATTACCATTGTGAGCCATCGCAACGCCATAAAACGCCTGCGAAAGAAAAGGTTGAGCATCAGCAGCACCTCCATCTCCAATCGTAGAATAGCGAGTATGTCCGATCCCAACATTTCCTTGGAGTCGAAGCATATTTTTTGTACGAAAAACATCTTTAACCAACCCAAGTCCTTTCTTCATATGAAAAACGTCTCCATCATAAGTCACCATTCCAGTAGCGTCCTGTCCTCTGTGCTGAAGTGTAATTAGGCCGTCATAGATATCTTGAGCCACATACTTATGTCCGTAAATTCCAAGTACGCCACACATATATAATTGGGTTAATTGGTTTCTTCTATTCCATGGAGTCTTCGTGCTGCTTTCACAACATTCAACATAAGAGCTGCAACAGTCATAGGCCCAGCCCCACCAGGTACAGGAGTTATATAAGATGCTTTTTTAGATACCGCATCGAAATCCACATCTCCAACCAATTTCCCGTCATCAGTTCTATTTGTTCCAATGTCAATCACCACAGCACCTTCCTTCACCATATCTCCGGTAATCAAACCAGCTTTTCCAACACCTACACATAAAATATCAGCACGCTTTGTGTGGAACGCGAGATCCTGCGTATCAATATGACAAGTCGTAACAGTCGCATTTCTATTAAGTAGCATCGTAGACAACGGTTTCCCAACAATATTGCTATGCCCAACAACAACAGCCTCTTTGCCTCGAGGATCTATTTTGTAATACTCGAGCATCTTGATCACCCCAAGCGGAGTACACGAAGACAAGTCTTCAAACTCAGTACTCAAAAACATCTTTCCTATATTATATGCAGTGAAGCCATCAACATCTTTTTTTGGATCGATTGCTCGAATCACTAGTGGTACATTTACATGTTTTGGAAGAGGTAATTGAACAAGGATCCCGTGAATAGTAGGATCCTCATTTAATTCTTCAACCTTGCTTATGATCTTTTCAGTAGTAACATCCGTCTCATAATCAAACTGTTCCCAATCTACAAAAGTCTTGTCACAAGCTTTTTGCTTTTGCCTAATATAAGAAAGGCTTGCCGGATCTTTACCAACCAAAACAACCGCAAGCTTAGGATGTACACCGTGTCGTGTCTTCATCTTCCTGACATCTTTGCCAAGAGATTTGTACATCTCATTTGCTATTTTGCGGCCATCTATTAGTGTTGCCATAATTGAAAAAAATAAGACCAATGGGTTCCTTAAGCGATCAGTAATCTTTTCGTAGTTCCCGCCTTCCTCCATTGGTACCTGAAATATAGCAAAAAAAGAGGGGAATTACAATGGGAAATCCTTTAAAAATTTACCTGCAGTTTCCCACATCAACCCAGCAGTATCATTGATTTCAGCCTGCATTTGGACTTTCTTCCACTTGTACTTGCGTGCGAGCTTTTCGTGAATTTTGCGACACTTCTCAGCGAGAGCATCATCCTGCTCGTGAATGTGTTTCGCTTCCTTTGCCTGCATATGCCTATGCCCAGACATATAGATAGCGAGATCTTCTTTCAAAAGATTTTTATTGATCGCCTCCATCCACTTGAGCTTCAAGCCCTTCGCAACTCCCCAAGCAATCCCGGTCCCAACATAATCTTCAACAACCAAGATTTTTCCTTCGGCAAGCTTACGCTCAATCTCAGGCTGGAACTGATATCTATTAAGGACAAACCAAAGTTGCAATTCATCTTCAGGAATCGACTGCTTATCGTCGCCACGAAGAATATGGTCGAGAAAAGGCCCAGTCGGCTCTACAGTATAGTTTGGATATTTCAAGAACTCAGCATCATAGCCCTCGTTTATCAATCGTTCAGTAAGAATCTGGGCATGAGTAGACTTCCCAATGTTATTTATTCCGTAGATTGTAATGAATTTTCCTTTTTGCATTTTTCTAGCAATGATTTAAGAATCAGTACTCCCAAAACCTCCTCGACTTCCTTCACGGAAATCGCCAGAACCATCCTCAGCCCCAGCAACCTCCTCCAACTCAAATTTATCAATCCTAACAAAAACTCCCTGAGCGATCTTATCTCCACGCACTATCTCAACATCATCGTCAGTAAAATTATAAACTTGAATTTTTATCTCATCCTCAGGCCCACAATAATCATGATCAATGATTCCAAATCCATGCGGAGTAGACAAACCCTTCTTGCGAGGAGTGCTCGACCGTGAAGCGACAACCAGCATATATCCATCCGGCACAGAAACGATCAAGTTTGAAGGAACCAAAGTGATTCCACCTACAGGCACGACAGCATTCTCTCTTGCCAAAATATCGAAACCCACAGCTCCGTCAGTTTCATAAACTGGAACCGGCAATCCACTATCTATTCTTTTGATTTTGACTTTCATAGTAAGGGTAAGATAAAGTAAATCGCACAAACGATCAAACAAAAATTACAAGCCTCAAATGCCAAAAAAACAGGAAAAAATTGATTTCGCAATAGGGGGCCAAGCAGTTATTGAAGGAGTAATGATGCGTTCTCCAAATACGATTGTTATTTCAGTGCGCCGACAAAGCGGAAAAATAAAAACACAAGAACGTTTTTATACAAACCTAACTCACAAAATCCGAGCACTAAACATCCCATTCGTTCGCGGAATCATAAATCTATTTGAAATGATGGTGATTGGAACCAAAGCCATCAACTTTTCAGCGAACGAATACGCCGAAGATTTGGAAGAGGAATTCGCCGACAAAAGTAAAAAAGCCAAAGCCAAGGCCAAGGCCAAACCAAAAAAACAATCGAATGTAGTAAAACGATTTATCGACGCACTCTTGTTTACACTTTCACTCGTTATGGCCCTCGCACTCTCAGTTTTCCTATTCAAATTCCTCCCGCTCTGGATCACGTCGCTACTAGAAACTCAGTCGCAAACAATCGCAGACAACTGGATCCTGTTCAACTTAATCGACGGAATCCTCAAAACATCAATATTCATTCTATATATATTTATCCTAAGCTTAGTTCCTAGCTTCCGCAGAATTTTTGAATATCACGGCGCGGAACACAAAGCAGTCTTCAATTACGAAAAATCACTTCCACTCACAGTTAAAAACTCACGCAAACAGTCTCGTTTTCACCCAAGATGCGGAACAAGCTTCATATTAATAGTATTCGTGATCAGTGTGATCGTTTACACATTCGTACCAAAACAACCAGATTTCTGGACCAACCTTGGAAACCGCCTGCTATTCCTCCCACTCATCGCAGGTATTGCTTATGAATATCTCAAAATCTCCGCACGTTTCTGCAATCAAACTTGGACAAAACTATTTGTGGCACCAGGTCTTTGGCTACAAAGGCTCACGACAAAAGAACCAACCGACGACCAAATAGAAGTAGCGTTGAACTCGCTCAAGCTAGCACTTGAGAAGGAGAAAGCTGCTAAATAGACTAAGCCTGAGCCTGAGCATCTGCCATATCAACTGGAACGCCAGGTCCCATTGTTGTAGTCAGAGTGATCGATTTCAAGTAAGTCCCTTTAATAGTGGTAGGTCTTACATCCAAAATTGCTTTTACAACTGCAAGTAAGTTCTCTTTCAAGGCTGAACCTTCAAAAGAAACCTTTCCGAAAATAGTGTGAACATTTGCAAGCTTATCAACCCTGAATTCGACTTTACCTTTTTTGATTTCTTCAATTGCATTCACAACATCAGGAGTGATCGTCCCAGCTTTTGGACTTGGCATCAATCCTTTTGTTCCAAGGATTTTTGCGATCTTACTAATCTCTCTCATCTGAGATGGATCTGCAACAGCGACATCAAAATCAAGCCATCCTTTTTCAATCTTCTCAATCAAGTCATTTGTACCTGCCTCAGATGCACCAGCTGCTTTCGCATCTTTTACACCAGCATCATCAACAAAAGCTATAACTCTAACCTCCTTACCAGTTCCGTGAGGAAGGCTAACGGTTGATCGAACATTTTGATCAGCGTGTTTTGGATTTACTCCAAGTCGAACGTGAACCTCGCAAGTTGAATCAAACTTGGTTGCAGGCGTTTTTTTAATGAGATCAATAGCCTCATCAACAGAGAGAACTTCTTTTCCCGCAAGCGCACTTTCAACTTGTTCGAGTGCTTCGCGGTATTTTTTACCGTGTTTTGCCATTTTATATTGGGTTAAGTGGTAATGGCGGCCAGCTCCTTTGATCACATATTGCGATCCAGGGCCGTACCTCCCACTAAAAGTGGATTATCCTTTGACCTCAACGCCCATGCTTCTGCATGTTCCAGAAATGATCTGTACAGCGGCGTCTATGTCGTTTGCATTCAAGTCTTCCATCTTTGTTTTCGCGATTTCTTCCAATTGAGCTCTTGTAATTGTTCCAACCTTTTCTTTGTGTGGAACTCCAGAACCTTTTTCTAATTTGATCGATTTCTTGATCAATGAAGCTGCAGGCTCAGTTTTCGTAACAAAAGTGAATGATCTGTCCTCAGCAACCTTGATAACTACAGGAACTAGAGCACCTCCCATCTCTTTTGTTTTCTCGTTGAATTGATTACAAAAAGCTTGTATATCAACTCCGTGTTGTCCCAACGCAGAACCTACAGGCGGAGCTGGATTAGCTTTCCCAGCTGGAATCTGTAGTTTGATAATGGTTGGTCCTTTTGGTTTTGCTTTATCTTTAGCCATAATAATTTTGTTCAAGTAATATAACTTGAGTGCGTAACGTGGGGTATTCTAGAGAAAATGCGGAAAAAGTCAATCGAATTCCTACATCCCCAACATCAAATTTGAAACAAGATTCCTAACCTGAGGATGATATTGTTTCGGATAACTAAATCCAAAGATTTTTGAGCCAAGCCTCACGGTCAAAAAAGCAACACTATCTCGGCGCGAATCATTCATATAAAAGCTCGCACTTCCAAATTGATTTGTCTCATTCAAAGTAGACTGACCAGTTTCAGAAGCTCTCATTTTCAAGACCTCATAGACTTCACCAACTTGAGCCGCATTATCAGGTACGATAGCATAAATTTTTGCAAAAGTAGTCGAACCATTTGTTACAGCATATTTCTTCACATCAATTCCAACCAAATCTGTCATAGGAATAGACTTATACAGCATCCCATCAGTCTCCTCATCAACCAAATATCCGCCAATAAATCCACTATTAACGATCTGATCATTCCTAACATAAGAAACCGGCCCCGCAGAATCATCATAACTTCTCGAAAAGTCTTCGATATCAAAAGTCCCACCATCAGACAACGCAAGTCCAGAATCATCATTACTCATAAAATCAAAAACATCACCAGAAGAATCAACGATTTCAAGAGGCACATCGGTCGTATCAAGCAATCCAATATCAGCCACAACCTCTTCTTCCACAGGATTCCCAATCAAATCAGCTCCAAGAACATTCGACTGAAATCTATCTGACAACTCCAATTCACTTGGCAAATTATATCCTTCCTCAGCAGTAACTCCATCATTAGGCCCATCCACAGCCGGCAAATATTTGTTCACAAAAGTTTCAGCAGCCACAACGACTACAACAATAGTGAGCAGAACTGTAAACACAGTGAACTTTTGCATATGGAATGGGGGATAAGGTCGAAACAAAGATATAATACAACAAACAAAAGTGCAAATTTTTGTTTAGCTTTCCCGGGGAAGAATCCGGTATCTCCCCGGGGAAAAAGTTACAGGTTAAAACAACAGGTTAGGCTCTCTCCCCGGGGAAAACCCAAAAAATCCCCAGGGCCGACAACATCCAACTCGCACCCAAACCTATTTCTTCTTCACCTGAGTGAAATCCAGCTCAACAGGAGTTTCTCTACCGAAGATTGTGATCAAAACCTTGACCTTACCCTTCTCTTCATCAACAACATTGATAAGACCTTCGTAATTTGCGAAAGGACCATCCAAAACAGCAACATTGTCGCCCTCTCTGAAGTCGATTTTGAATTTTGGTTCTGATTTACCCATCTGTTTCTTCACAACATGCCATTCTTCAGGAGAAACAGGGACAGGAATTGTACCTGAACCGACGAAACCAGTAACATTTGGAGTATTTCGGACAACATACCAACTATCATCATTTACAATCATATCTACCAAAACATAACCTGGGAAAATCTTCTTTTCCTCAGTTACAGGCTGTCCTTTTTTAATAACAATCTGAGTTTCTTTTGGAACAACAACATCAAAAATCAAATCTTGCATACCAAGAGATTCAATACGTTGCTGCAAAGCTTCACGTACAGCGTCTTCATACCCACTATAAGTGTGTATTACATACCAGTTCCTACCTGTTCCTTCTATTTGCTTTGCCATTAGACTTTACTTATTAAGATGTTGGAGCTGAAAGTTTTGCTGCCCACTCAAGAAGCTCCGCATAACCTTTATTAGCCAAAAAATCTGTTCCCGCTAAAAATATAGCGAAAACAAAAACAAATCCCAAAACTATAATCGTTAACCTGACAGCTTGGTTTTTTGTAGGCCAAGTAACTTTTGTAAGCTCTTTCAAGCTATCCTTTACATAATTGGTAAGTTTGTTGTCTTTTGCGATTTCCTTTACGTCTTTCATAGTTTTTTTTAAACTGTTTACTGCTGATTAATACTCTCAAAAAGCCCGAGGACTTTTATGGTGACAGAATTATACCAACCACACCTGGTAAATTGCAAGTAAAATTACATAAAAACACAACCCTTAACAGGTTTACACCGAGTCTAAAATATGATATAATTTATTAATATTTAAACAAAAATAAATGAAAAAATTCATAGTAAGTTTCCTCATAGTTTTCAGTATGATCAATCTCGGATTGGGGTTGCAAGTACTGTCAATGAATGAACCTATTTTTGAAGTTGCGGCGGCAGATGACACAGGAGAAACGCCATCAGGCCACCTCTGGCTTCCGGATTCTTCGAAATATTCAGGCATTCCGACTCCTCCACCAAACAAATCAGGGCAAGAAATAGCGAGAGATGCTATTTTTCAAGCAGTGAAGTACGCAAAAGTGTTGTCATCTGTAATCGCAGTCCTATTTATTATTTTCATGGGAGTTCGTTATGTCACTTCTGGAGGCGACGAGGAAGCTATCAAGAAATCAACAAAAGGACTTTTATTCAGTTTGCTAGCGCTTGCTATGATAAGTATGTCCCAAGAAATTGCAGAGATAGTCGGCTTTTATGATTCAAACGCGGCCTTCAATACGCTATCTGATGGAGGAATTATAAACAAAGATAATCTGATAGACAGGGTTACATTATTTGATAGAAGAGTAGAAGTTATAATGATATTTATTAAATATTTTGTAGCAGGTCTTGCGGTTCTAATGTTGATAATAAACGGCGTGAAATTAGTAGCAGGAGGAGGAGAAGAAGAGAATATTAAGAAAGCGAGGAACGGAATAGCCTATTCATTAGGAGGTCTTCTACTTCTTTACTTTGGAAATACATTCGTAACAAAAGTCTTCTATAGAGTAGACAAAACTTCATTGCCAACAACAGGCGTAGAACCACAGCTTGACCTAGGACGAGGTGTCCAAGAAATAGTCGGGATCACAAATTTCATTGTAAGTTTCGTGGGACCACTTCTAATGTTATTGATTCTAATAGGAGGAGTTATGTACCTGACATCAGCAGGTGAAGAAGAGAAAATGAGTAAAGCAAAACGATTGATCATTGCGGCAGTGCTTGGAGTGATTGTAATTTATGGCGCATTCGCAATTGTTAGTACCGTAACGGCAGGTTCTTTTGCAGAACCAGCTACTATCCAAGAATACGATTATCTTAACAACTAATATAAAATGATTAAAAAAATAGCTAAATCATTTCTACTATCCTTCCTGCTCATAAACCTTGGCCTCACGGTTGCGTATGGAGCAGTCGCATATGGATTTGACGTACCGGACTCACCAGATACATCAGAAGCACCAGCGATATCAAAAGTATATATTGCAGCGTCTCCATTAGGAGATCTGAACGCAGTTGGTAGCCAAACAGGATTAGAGAGTTTCCAAACAGGCCAACACGCAAAAGCGCCAGTAGATCTAGACACTCCAGGAGTGGGAACTATAGGTAGCGTGGGATACATGGTAATAGATATAGTTAAATTAGTAATGAGCAGCATAGCGGTTCTGATGATCGTTATATACGGGGTAAGAATGATAGTAGGGGGTAGCAATGAAGAAGACATGACCAAGGTCAAAAAAGGACTCGCGGTAGCGGTATTAGGATTAATTGTAATACAATTAGCAGACGTTTTGGTGAAGGAAGTGTTCTTTGGAGAAGGGGCCCGGGCTGGAGAAGTCTTTGAAAACAAGACAACAGCTGGAGATTACGCAAAAAGAGGCCTTGAACAATTAGACTACATAATAGGAGCTATCCAATACCTGCTCGGGTCAATAGCGGTATTAGTTATCATTATCAACGGAATCAAGATAATGATTACAGGTGGGGAGGAAGAAAATAGAAAGAAAGCATTGAAAAACATCGGTGTGGCTGCGGGAGGACTAATCATAGTACTCCTATCAGAAGTCGTAGTGGTGAAATTTATTTATCCAGAATTTGGCGAAGAGACTCCAGATCCAGAAGCGGCAAAAGAACTTTTTGCAATGATTAGCAATTTCATCGCAGGATTCATAGCGACAATCGCTTTTGTGATGTTGCTGGTAGCAGGCTACACATATGTAGTTGCTGGTAGTGAAGAAACAGCTCGAGAAAAAGTCAAAAAACTTCTTCTTGGTGCAGTCATTGGAATAATCTTATCACTCGGAGCATATGCGATTACAAACACATTAATTACATTCGAAGAAGAGAACGAATTCATACCGGATACAACAACACAATTGCCTTAAATCAACTAATAATCTACAATTTAAAAAAATAAACCCTATTCCTATGAAATTAATGAAAAAATTGATTCTGTTGACGTGCGTATTGAGCATTTTGCCTCTTTATTCACTCGCAGCAAATCCGACAACTCTCGATCAAGTAGCTTTCGCTGCAGAAGACGATTACGAATTCTGTTTTGAACTACCAGAGGATGTAGATTGTAATCCAGATGAGATCTCTTTTCGAAAATATCAAGGAGAATTGGTCTCAATTGATCCAACAAACTATGATGACTCCCTAACTCGAACCAAAAGCGTGCGAGAATTCATCGCAAAAATTGTGAATTACGCTTTGTCATTCCTAGGAATGATAGCAGTTTTATTGATCATATACGCAGGATTCATGTATCTGACAGCCGGAGGTGAAACTGAAAAAACAGACAAAGCAAAAAAGACGATAGGATTCACCGTAATAGGGCTTTTACTTATTTTGGGATCATATGCAATTGTAAACACAATACTCACCGGGCCATTCGACGGAGACGAAGTCATCCAAGGAGAGGTCCAAGGTTGGGCAGCAACAGGATTCAACGCAAATACACAATCGATACTTGAAGCAAATCAAAACATTTTGGAAGGATATGTTTTCTTCTATGAATCTTTTGAAACAATAAAAACTCTAAAGAGCGAATCAGAAAAATCAAGCTTCCAAGCTGTTAATATTCCAAAACCTTTAGCACTTCAATATCTTTCAAACGTAAGAGCAAAAATTCAAAATCTCAAATACAAAACATCTCCGTTCTCACAGGCGAATAACAAAATGAATAATATTTTGAGAGCATTGAACAATAAGATTGATGAGTACGACAATTCTGTGGAGATTTTGGATTTCAGCAACACAATAGCAAGTTTGTTTGCAGGAAGCGGAGAAATGTCATTACCACAATTGCTTGATTTGATTGTAGTAGATTTTGCAGGCGACGAAAGTCAGTTTACAGGATCATTTGCAGATCTAAATTGTCCGCTTGATCAATTTGGTTCTAACACCCCAAGTGGCAGTGAACCTTTGGTGAGAGGAATATTAGGTGAAAACGCATGTGCATTAAAGGAGGTCTATGAAGAAGTGAGATTTCTCGAATTAAAAGATACAGGAATCCCAAATATATATGACAATATCAGCTCTAAATTAGCGGAACTCTCGGGCACAGTATACGATTCGTCCTTCAATATACAGGGAGACTCAGTTCGTGTGAGCCAGGCTCTCAAAGAACTATTATTCTCAATTGACGATTTGGTGCAGGCTCTAAAAAACGTTGAATTTGTTCAAGCAAAACTTGTAGCAAATAAAGTTGAAGGACCAGCACCACTTATAGTTAGATTCGATACTTTAGACTCTGTTGACCCATCGGGAGGCAGCATAGTAAGTGACAATATCGAATGGGATTTGCTAGGGAATGGTTATGACAACGATCCTAACGGTAGCGATTTTGAAGGATGTTATAAAACAGGATACAACCCAAGCGTTGATGACCCAGATTGGCAAAAATATACGAATTTCTGTGTATATAGAAATCCAGGCTTATACAGAGCATCAGTCAAGATTGAATCTTCTGATCCAGACAAATATGGAGCAGGTGAAAGTAAAATAGACATCAAAGTGTTGCCACCTGAGCTTCAGTTGGTTGTAAATGTGAACGGTGACTACGTAAGCAATTATGCAAATGGATTTGAAATAAAATCAAAGAGCATAATTTCATTTACAGAAAACGAGCCGATAATTTTTGATGCCAATGAAACAAATAGTGTGCCGGGACAAGATGTAAGTGGATATATCACAAAATATTCCTGGGATTTAGGTGATGGTAATATATTAGAAGGAGAAGGGCCACATCCACAATACAACTATGAATCAGAGGGATTATATACCGTAAAATTGGACGTAGAAGCAGCCGACGGCAAATCTGCTACGAAAATATTTAAAATCGCGATTGGTTCGCCAGCAGCAAGGATTAATGTACAACCAGAAGGAAAGAAATACCTCGGGCAATCTATTACATTTGATGGCTCTGCATCAACCAGTGATGCAGGCGAAATAACAAGTTATATTTGGGCAATTGGGGAAGATGATCAATGTTCTAATCCAATCGATATAGATGCGTCAAGTAAGGATAAGATTTTTTACCACGAATTTGAAACTTCTGGAGAATATTACGTTTGTCTTGAGGTAGTTGACGCAACCTCGGAAAAATCTGAGAAAATTTCGGAATTTATAGATATAGATTCTCAACCTCCAGTAGCACTCTTTGACTTTGAAATTGAAGATCCAAAAGACCCATCTCTTGTAACATTTGACGCATCAAAATCATATGATCCGGATGGGGAGCAGGACTTGCTTTTATTTGATTGGAAAGTTAAAGGTGAAGATGAACCAGGACTTATTGATTACATGGAAGCAGAAGATCCGTCGATAGAACCAATAGAGCAAGAAATTTTATTTAGTAAAAAAGGTGACTATGAAGTGACTCTAACGGTTACAGAGAATGGTGATACAGAAAACATAAGTATACTCACCAAAACAGTCACAATCACAAACACCCTCGACATCTCTTGGGGAGAAGATCTCGAATCAACAGGCACACTCGACGAAGGTGAGGTTGAAATGGAATTCGAATTTGAAAGCGATGAAGCGGTTGGATATGAAATTGATTTCGGAGACGGAGAAACAGAAACAGGCATAATGGACGGAGGTACAGCGACAACAAAGCATGTGTACACACAAGCAGGTAAATTCGATGTGACGGTCGAAGTATACGATGAAGAAGACAACAAAAACACACTCAAGAAAAAAGTATTCATTGGAGGAGGAGACTCTCCTGTAGCGAGAATTATTTTCTACATAAACGGTGAAGAATACATTGACTACGAAGAGCCGGTTGTTGTTAGTCGGGCAGACATGATTACATTCAGTGCAGCAGAATCAAAAAATACAGACGGGTCAAGCGACAGCTTGAAGTATCAATGGGATTTCGGAGACACAAAAAAGAGTTCGAAAGTCCAAGCAATGCACAAGTACGGAGAACTAAGTCCAAAAACACCAGGCTATTACACAGTCACATTAAAAGTATATGACGAAGATGATCAAGAACTCACAGACCAAACAAGCTTAAAAATAGATGTAGCTCCAATCGCACCAAAATTTTCTTCACTTCAAGCTCTACCACAAGCAGGCCAAAACTTAACAACACCAGTTGTAATAAATATGGCATTGTTCGGGGCGGTAGATGAGGACGGGAAAATCACACAATACAAATGGTGGTATTTCAACGAAGAAGATCCAGAGGAAATACTCGGCCTCCAAATCACAGACGCACCATACGCGATCCTAACAATAGGAACAATGGGTGAAGAAGGTGATGACGTAACCTATGGATTTGGAGTGGAGGTAACAGACGACGACAACCAAAAAGTATCATCAGAAGATGAGCTTGAACCAGAACAGATTCCAACCCTTGAAGTAACAAACGGAGCAAACGCAGCTCCAACTGCAAAATTCAACGTCGACAGAACCTCAGTAATAGTAGGTGAAACGGTAAACTTCTCATCTGCTTCAATAGATCCAGATGGAGATATCGTTGAATACGTATGGGACTTTGAAGGAAATGGATTCTTTGATGACGAACCTACTGCAAACTCAACAGTCTCACACGTTTTCGAAAAGAAAAACCTTAATGGATATAAAGCAAAATTAAAAGTAATCGATGACAAATTTGGAGAAGCAGTTTCTCCAACAGTAACAGTATATGTTGATTCAAATGCACAGGCTCCAGTAGCAGCTTTCAAAGCTGAAGCTATCGGAGGCAAAATTGTAGAATTTACAAACAACTCAACAGCAGACACAGAATTAGGTGTTGAGATAGAAGAATACATTTGGGATTTTGACACAAATTCTCAATTCATAACTTCAGACTCAAATGGAGATGGAGTGAAAGACAACGACGAAGATAACAACGAGGTGAATCCAGTTTTTGAATACGATGAGTTTGGAACTTATGAAGTTAAACTCACAGTCGTGGACACTCACGGCAACGAGAGTTCAGTAATAAATACAGTCTCAGTCTCAGCGCCCGCTACTGCGACTCCAGGAACTCCAACGTCAGGCCAAGGAAGCATAATCCCTGGTAATCCAATCACAACAAATCCAGATATCAACATGAATGATACTCAAGGAACTGTCGTGCCATCAGAAGGAGGAGATCCAAACAACAACTTTGGTCTAGATACAGAACCAGGAGCCTCACAACCAAACGGAACAGTTGTGGATTTGACTCCAGTTCTAGCATCAATTCCAGCTCCTGAAATTGACGGAGTAGTCAGATTAAATGGGACAGCAGGTTCAGTAACATTCGATTTTTCAAATTCAATAGGAGACATCGCATACTATATTTTTGATAAAAACATCTATTTTGATACAAACCAAAATTCGATCCCGAACGACGACGAAGACTTTAAAACAAGTCTTCCTGGAATTTGGACAACTAATTTTGAGAAGGTTTGGGGAAAAACTGTGGTAAAATTAACTTTAGTTGATATTTATGGCAATAAAAAATCAACCGTACAAGAAATCCAATTTAAATAATTAACTTAAATAAAAGATGACATCAGATAACGAAAATCCAAAAATGACATTGGGAGTAAATCCCGAAAACAAACCGCCTTTGACAGATCCAACCAAACAAAAAAAGAAAGGAAAACCTTTTCTAATGATAGGTTTGGTTTTTGCTGGAATTGTGGTTTTGTACCTCGCCTTTGCGTTTATAACAATAGCAATGGCAAAAGAAAATCAAGATTTTGCTCTGACAAAAATGTTCGGAATGCCAGCTGCAACTTTCTTGAACGGACTTGTTACAGGAGTGCATATAGTGATGTTAATCATTACATTGGCAGTCCTAGTTATGCTTTCAATCCCACTTTTCAAAATGCTTCTCGCAAAAAAAGCAGAGGTTGAAAAGAAGAAAAAAGCAAAAAAGAAAGTTATCATAACAGGAATAGTTTTATTTCTATTATTGGTATGCTGGATCGCAGCATTTGTTTATTTGGAAACCAGAAGGGAAGTGTTGAAGATAAATGTGGAAAACCCACCAATTCTTACAACTCCAGAACAAACTCTGCAATTAACAGCGCCAATTACGATCAAATTTGACGCAACATACGCACCCATTAATTCTGCTCAATATCAAGTTCTTTCATATGATTGGGATTTCGGCGATGGTGAATACGGGACAAGCAAGATTGTAACAAACGAGTACAAAAAGAAAGGTAGATTCGATGTTATTTTGGAAATAACAAAACGAAACAAATTAACAGGAGAAGAGACAAAGGACACATACACAAAAACAATAACAATCGAAAACCAAGAGCTAACAGCGACTTTCAAAGCTGATCCTCAAGCAGGAGAAGCTCCATTGATCGTAAAATTCGATGCATCTGACTCTGTAGACCCAGACGGAATGATCGATACATACGAATGGGATGTCGATGGAGATGGTGAATTTGAAGACGAATTTGAAGGAGAAGTAGAGATAGAATATGAATATACGAAAATAGGAAGTTATGAAGTAATGCTTCGAGTTACATCACTATCAGGAGACTACAACACAACAACAAAGCAAATAGTGGTAGGAGTGACAGAAACACCAGAAGCAGTTATTGAAATAGAAGGAGAGCCTGAAACTTTTGAAAAAGGAGTCTCTTATGTATTCAGAGCAGAAAACTCAACCTCTCCAAATGGAGATATAGAGGAGTACGAATGGGATTTCGGTGACGGAAGTGCAAAAGAGGATACAAAAACAGTAAGTCATAAATTCACAAGCGAAGGAGTCTTCGAAGTCATCCTGACTGTAATAGACGAAGATGACAAAGAAGGAGAGACGATTCTGGAAGTTGTTATCGGAGATAAACCAGGAGTTCCAGTAGCAAAAATCAAAACAACACCAATTATCGAAGAAGAAGCACTAGCTATCGAAGGAGAACTGCCATTAACAATACAATTCGATGGAAGCGATTCAACAGACTTTGATGACAATATCGTTGAGTATGAATGGGACTTCAATGACGACGGAACCACAGACGAATACGGCAAAAAAGTCAGCCACACATTTCAGACAGAAGGAACTTATACAGTAAAATTAACAGTAGTAGACGCAGACGATAATTACGCTAATGATTCGATCGGAGTAAAAGTTCTTCCACAAGGAATGAACGCAGTCTTGCAGGCAAGCCCATTGAGTGGGGAAGTGCCATTAACAGTTAATTTTGACGCTTCAAGTTCGTCTCATCCAGGAGCTGAAATATCAAGTTATCAATGGAACTTTGGAGACGGAACAAACCCAATCCTAGGTTCTGCAAAAATAAACCACAAATACACATCAATTGGTGAATACACAGCTACAGTAACAGTTATAGGAACAGACAACGCAAAAAATACCGATGAAGTTCACATAGTAGTTCGAGCAATTCAGGTAAATTCTTGTTTCGAAGCAACTCCAACAAGCGGAGAAGCTCCACTAACAGTCACATTTGATCCAGACTGTAGTTCAGGAACAATCACAAGTTATGACTGGAATTTTGGAGACGGAGAAAGCTCAACAGAAGTTAAGCCATCTCACACATTCGAAAATCCAGGAATTTATCCAGTTACATTAGAGGTTCTCGATAACAACAGTACAGTATCAAATACATTTGTGAACGTAGAAGTTACAGCTCCAGAAGTAGCTGAATAGCGCGCCCCGCGTCGATAAAATCTCAGCGTCAAAACGCAAAAAGCGCCCGACGCGCACAACGCCCGACGCGCCTGACGCTCAAAAAAACAAAAACAAAAAAATGGAAATGGAAAAGTTCAAAAAAATCTCAATTGCTTTAATGTCTGCAGTTCTAACTGTATGGTTCTGCGGCATTCTCGAAGGGATTAGCGTTTTTGCCGAGGAAAGCGGAACGGCGGACATGCAAATAGAAGTGACAATTACTCCAGACGGATTGCTAGAAATGAACACAGAAATCACCTTCCATATAGATATAGTTGGAGAAGGAACGACTCCTTTTGACTACGAGATTGAATACGGAGATGAAATTACAGAAAGCCACACAACAAGCGCGCTCTCATACGAATTCAAACACACATACGATGCTGCAGGCACATACACGGTCACGGCGCTTGCGATGGACGATGAGTCCGAATGGGGAGTAGTAGAATTTGAATATGAAGTTGCGGAAGAAGCCCCAACACAATGCGGGGATCTTCTCGATAACGATGGTGATGGACTCGAAGATTATCCATACGATCCAGGTTGTACTTCAATAGACGACAATAATGAATACAATACGCCAGTCGACGATCCAAATGATGGATCAGGAGACTCAGGAGATACAGGCGATGATCCAGCGGATGATGGTGGGGATGATGACGGAAACGACGACGGAGGACTGCAATTTTATCAAGACCTAGATAGTTTCTTTGACGATCAAAATGGTACAGGCCAAAGCGGAAGCGACACGTCAGGAAGCAACACAACAGGTAGTAATAACTCTGGAAGTAGCTTATCTGGAACCACTCTTGGCAATACAACTAACACCTTAAATCAAGGAACTTTGGGGCAAACGCCTGATTCTCAGGCCCAAGCACAGGCTACTTTAGCCCTCCAAAACGCAACCACGGGCCAATCAGCAGGAACAGGCCCAGAAGCACTAATTTACCTGGTTTTCCCAGGTTTAGCATTAGCGATTAACAGGTTCAGAGGTCTTGAATAGACTCCTGGTTTATGGTATAATTTAATGATGGAAAAACAAATATATCCGTTAAATATTGCCCCCGGAGAACAGCCAAAACCGCAATCTCCAATCCCAACCGCTCCAAAAAAGCCAACTTTCAAGGAGTGGATTAAATCTAAAAAGTGGATTTTTGCAGGAGTTCTGGGTGTTTTGGTGGTAGGAGGAGGGGTGTATGCGGCATTGACAATGGATTTTGGTGAGAATGTGAAAGGGATGATGCAATTTTCTGAGGACGGGAAATTAGGAATCGAAATTGAATCAGTCACGCCAGAAGATTGGGCGGTAAAAGGTTTGGATGAAGTTACATTCACTGTAGATTTTGCAGATTTAATTGAATATACGAGTGATGAAGAGAGTTTGTTAACAAAAATATCAATTGATTATGGAGATGGAACAGGTGGTGATGTAGCGGCTATTAATCATCCGACAACATTTAAGCATACATATGATTTTTCGGGATCGAAAACAATCACGGTTTGGATAGTGCCAAAAAATGGTGGATCTGCATCAGATACTATTGATTACGAAATCAAAAAACCAGAAGATGTTGACCCATTCACAGACTTCATTGTTACTCCAAGCTGGGAAGAAGGAAATGTTAACATGACTTTAGGATTTGATGTGGAAACAACTGGTGGTTTTAATCACATGTTACTTGCAGATTGGAGTGATGGTAGCGATACAGAATATAAAAAACTAATTGGGGGAAAAGGGACTCTGACCCATGAGTATACACAGGCAGGTGATTATCAAATAACAGTAGTCGCATGTAATAACGTAACCAACCCTGGAGATCCTACTGATCCAAATCAATGTCTAACAAAGCAGATTCAATACAAAGTTAATGAAACACAGCCTGAAGGAGGAGAGACAGATCTGTTATCTGTAGAAAAAAACACAATGATACTTACAGATGAGACCTTATCAGGAAATATAGATTTTACAGGTTTTAATACCTCGGATATAGCCAACTACACATTGAATCTAAAAAGAAATGATGCGATTATAAAAGAAATAATCTCTGGTACAGAAGCTGCTGAAAATCAAAAAATTCCGTTCAGCTGGGATGGAAAAATCAATTCAGTTTTTCAAAAACCAGGTGAGTATGTCCTCGAATTAACTGTAATACAGCCAGGACCAGCAGGCCCTCAAGATTTAATAATCGATATGTTCGATGAGACTTTTTACACGATACCAAAACTTAAAAAATTGGCCTTTAAAGATAAAGCGACCCTTGAAGAGGTAGATTACTTGAACATAGATAATAAGAATTTTGATACTGTAGAAATTCAATATGAAGTTGGGGAATTGCCTTTAGCGGTTGGAGGGAAGGAAAGTGTTGTCAAAGTTGGAATTGTTAAGAAAAATAGTGAAGGGTTTGTGGATGTGGCATTATTCACAAATAAAACCGAAGAAACATTTAATTGGGATTTTAAAAATATTCTTGATGGAGACGTTGAATATGGTGAATATTTAATTTCTGTATCAGTTGCTAGTGATGAATATCTGGGCTTAAATCCAACGGGAGTGTTTTCATACGACAAAACAATCGAACTCAAACTAGCTGCACTAGAAGACGCTACTCTGGAAACATTTCAATTTGTAGACAAGAACGGACAGCCACTCAACAACCCAGTATACGACAACTACGAACCACCAACAGAAAACGAATCAGACACAGCAGACGAAGTCTTCGTTGAATATGAAATAGAGAACCTAGGATTAGAAACTAATGCAGCAATTTTTGTATATGAAGAAGATTCAGAAAGCGCAATTATTGAGAGCCCTTGGATGAGTACCAGCTCATACAAATGGGAGATGACAGCAAACGATTTGTATAAATTGGAATTAAACAAAACCTACAAACTAAAAGTAGCAACAACAGATCCTGTATATGGAGATCAAAAATTTGTAGAAGAAATTACACTAAAGGTAGGAGAGGCAGAGCCAGTCTTGCCAAAATGTAGTGACCTTATAGATAATGATGAGGACGGAACAATAGATCTTCTTGATCTAGGGTGTGAATCTCCGACAGACAATACCGAAGATCCAGATCCAGTCATCGAAGACCCAATCACTTGCACATACAACAACAAATCATACGCAATTGATGAAACATTCGACGCAGCAGATACATGCAACACATGTACTTGTGATGACGATGGAGGAATAAGCTGCACCACAGAAGTCTGCGAGCCAGACACAGACACCGGTACAAATACAGATACAGACCCAGACCCGGATCCAGACCCAGCCGACGCTCCCCCTACTCTCGACCTTGGTCTCAATGATGCCCCAACTCCAGCTCAATGTGATGACGATCTGGACAACGATGATGATGGAGATACAGACTACCCAGAAGATGAAGGATGTACTTCAATCAACGATACAACAGAGAATTCAGAAGGCAGCAGCAACTCACAGAATGAAACTATAGAAATAACAAAAGTCAGCATTTCAAAAGCGACTTTCAATCCATATATAAACGAAGTCCAAATTCTGTACACAACAAGTGAAGACGCAAATGTAACGGTATCAATATACAACATGAAAGGAGAGAAGATTGTTGACCTGCTGTCAGAAGAACAAACAAAAGGTGATCACAACGTTTGGTGGACAGGAACCGTAAACAACAAAACTTTAGGCAAAAAAGTTGATGATGGAAGTTATATTTTCAAAATCACAGCCGCACACAAACAATACCCAACTATAAAAGATACAAAAGAAGGAACAGTTACAGTGAACACTCAAACATCGACCAACCCAGGAGACTTCGAAGACCTCGATGGAGGAGGAGCAGAACCAGCAGGGGATCCCGAACCTCAGGGAACATTAGGCTCAACCCCAGTAACTCCAGATCAATTAATAGCAACCCAAACACTACAAAATTCAACAACTGGCCAGTCAGCAGGAACTGGTCCAGGAGTACTGATTTATCTATTGATTCCTGCACTTGCTTTACCATTTAAACCTAAAAAAAATGACTGACGATAAAAAAACTTTCGAACCAGTAGATTTACAAACAGGAACGCCCCCTCCCGCACCTGCGCCTGAGACTCCAGTCGCATCTGCGCCCGAGACTCCTGCTTCAGACATACAAATAACACCACCAGCCGCTGAAGAACCAGCAGTAGCACCTGAAGCCGCTCCGGCTCCCGAGCTTGCACCAGAAGCGCCAGCCGCTGAAGAGCCAGCAGCAGCACCTGAAGCCGCTCCGGCTCCCGAGCTTGCACCAGAAGCGCCAGCCGTGGAACCAGCAGCAGCACCTGAAGTCGCTCCGGCTCCCGAACTTGCACCAGAAGCACTGGTCCCAGAAACACCAGTTGCACCAGAATCTTCAGAACTCAACGTGAAAACAACAGAGATAGTAAAACCAACAAGCGCAATCCTAGACGGAGAACCAGAAGGACAAAAAACAGCCGACGATGGATTCTTCAAGAAAAACAAAACGATGATTATGGGAGGAGTAGTAGCACTAATCGTTATAACAGTTATAGTTGGTATAGTTCTAAGTATTGGTAATTCAGACAAACTAGAAGGAAGACTAGAAATGCTTAAAAAAGATGTAGAAACAGAAGCCGTACAAGCACCGGCCAAAGAAGAAGAACTTCCAACAAAAGCACCAACAGTCAATCCAAACGTTACACCAACAACAAGCCGCGCAGAACCAGATACTCAGAATTACCCAAACATCGTTTCACTTTACGCAGTAAAATAATCGCAGCATCGAGCCGAGAGCCTCGACACCGAGCCGCACCACAACATCACGCGAAACAACACCTTATTTCGCTACAAAAACCTTCTGTGTAGGATAAGCAAACTCTATCTTCTCTTTGTTAAATCCTTCAATCAAAGCAAAGTTTATCTTTTGTTGAATGTCCATATATTCTTCATAGTCATTCGACAAAACATAATAAACCACTTCAAAATTCAGGCTAAAATCACCAAGTGCAGCAAAATGCACACGCCCAAATTCAGTTCCCTTAGCACTTTTAACAATCCTTTTAATCATAGCAGGAACCTTCTCTAATTTAGCCTTCTTAGTTTCATAAGTGACCCCAATGCTAAAAGAAACTCTTCTCTTTTTCATTCTCTTATAATTCTGAATAGTAGACTCAACAATCTCCTTGTTTGGGATAACAAGCTCTTCACCGTCCAAAGCTGCAATTCGAGTAGTCTTTATTCCAACACTCTTCACAGCTCCACTCAATTTTCCAATCCTAATATGATCACCAATCTTGAAAGGTTTGTCCAAATAAATCGAAACCGAACTAAGCAAATCGCTCAAAATATTTTGCACAGCTAAGGCAATTGCAATACCAGAAATTCCAAGTCCAGTAATCAAGGGAGTGATCTCATAACCAAGATTCGAAACAACAAACAAAATACCAATCGCCCAAATTATAAAATTAATAAACTTAGCAAAAATAGGAAGTAAAGCAGATCCGCCTGGGCCAGCTTTCTCACCGAATTTCTTCACAAAGAAATTAACAAGCAAAGTGAACACTTTGATTCCCCAAAAAGTTGCAAAGACAATCATGAAAATTTTGAGCCACTTATCATATTCGAGAGGAATCATTAAATGAGTTCTAGCGATCCAAAGAACAATAAGCAAACATACAGGCCACCTCACCTTCATCAAAATATCAGCTAGCAACTCATCAAAAGTATTTTCCGTCTTCTTGGCAAATTTCTCGAACATACTAAGAGCCAAAGGGACTAAAAATTTAAAAACGAGATAAAGAATAATCGCGACTCCAAAAACAAGAACGTAGTCCGGAACGATCTCATATTCAGCAACTTCGCGAAACTTTGAAATAATTGAATCCATAGGAGGTAGGTTAAAAGGAATTTTCGCCAACAATCCTACCACATTAAACGGGAACAATAAATCTTTTTGATACTTTGCTAATCCTATTCACATCACCATTCAACGCAATTAAAATTTCTTCATCAGGGTCAAAAAAATCAAACGAATTAGCATAATGCTCGTATCCCTCAGAAGAAGCATCGACAATATTAAAGAGTAGGTCAATAAGACCGTCATATTTACGGCCATAGTGGTCAAATTCTATTTCAGTTAAATCCTCAGGCAAACTGTTTTCAGCAGAAAGTAGTTTTTTAATCGGCAGTAGTACGGGACACCCATCCTCAGTAAATCCACGACGACAATACAATTGGTAGTCGCTAGTATCAGACGGGTCAAGCTTTAAAGAAACATTGTTTTCTTTTACATAGTCCATGTAATTAGACCAAGAAGCGAATAGTGGAGAACTAGTCTCAAAACGGACGGATCTCAAATAATATCCATTCCCATCATTAGATTCCAATTTTATACAAAGGTGTGGGTTTGCGGCAAAATATCTTCTGAGATTGGTGAATATGCGATGAAGCCGGGAAACCTTTATTGTAACGCCAAACTTCTCCTGCATTTGTTTTAGAATTATAGGACAAGTTACTGTGAAATTCGCCTTAGAGAAAGAGGCAAGGGTCTGCAAGACCATTCTCTCCTGAGGAGAAACTGTTATTTTTTCCTTTTCACAGCTCCCGTTAATACTCATTTCAAAGTTAGAAATATCGAAATTACAAATGTGCGGACGCGGGTACAAAGAAAGATCATCTTCATGTTTTGGATTGTAAGCACCAAGAGCAGGAACATGCTCTGCATCAGTTAATTCAAAAGAAAAATTATTTCTACCAACTATTGTAAACCCAAGTAGAGAAGGAATTTTCTCATTCAAAGATTCCACAACTTTTAAAAGAGCCCATAGCATATGATAGGTCAGCTCATAACCATCTTCAGAAGCCTTATTTTGAATATCCTCAAAAGTAGCTCCACCACCAGTTCTCATTTTTGCAAAAATAGTGCCAAAAATAGATTTTACAAGGCCAGGATCTCTTTTGTTCATACCTGTTAGGTGGGGAACAGAATTCAAAACCCTTTGTTTCAAGACTTCACGCGGGTTTTCACAAGTCTCAAACAACTTTCTGTGAAGATCAGGTGAATCAATCAATGGGGTTTTAAGCATAGGTTGTATTTTTCTTTCTTTGCCTTCTTCTAAAAAAACTAAGCCCAATTCATCAAACAGAGCTTCATGATCAATAAGTAATCTGTCCAAAAGATCAGACATCTGGACTTTGGAGACGCTGATGCCTGAGTCGAAAAGAACTCTACATATATAGTTTAGATTTACTACACTAGATTGTTTTCGTAGAGCAAGTTTTTTCATTGTAGAAAAAACCGCTTCCCTTACAGGGGTCCCAATCCTGCTGGATGCTTTATCTAAGAGATAGCCTATAGCAACAGCATCTCTATTGCTAATGTTTTCAGCAGACAGAGTCGGGGTGGCATTAATGAATTCAGAGGGATCGTATTGTAAGTGCATAGCAGTATTAGGAACTCTGCGCGAAGCCACCCTAGTACGGAAACTTTTTACAGAGACAGTGCTTTCAGAGGATCTGTATAGAGTTTGAAATAACCATTGTTCCAAAGAGCGTCTTACCTCAGTAAATTCTTCTTTGCTTATGCCAAGTTTTGAATAAACCGCAGGCCTCATGAGAGCACGCCCTTCTAAATTCGCGGTCAAAGTGTCAATAAGTACTGCACGTCTCATATCATGTAACTTATGCTCACTTTCAAAATCTAAAACTTCACGAACCCCATCAATAATCTCACTTCTATATTGCTGAATATGCCTTCTTGTTGGGGCAAGGAGAGGTGGCTCATGAGAAGACAAATCTGAGGATTCATTTGCAGGCCTTTCTTGAGAAGGGAGCTCCTCTCTAATCTCACAAATCTCCTTCAAATTTTGTTCGGTAGTATTGGTCATTTTTAGTCGCGATTAAGCCATCTTTCAAATTCTTTGTCATCAAAAGGGGTCTCTAAAAGAGTAGAAATAGGTTCAATCAAATTTCTAGAAATTTTAGTCACCCTGCTAAGATTGCCATCAATAGCAACCAATATTTCATCTTTTTCAGAATTCAAACCAACCCTATTAGCGACAACGTCATAAGCAGGCCCAGAGTTTTCTTTGTCAACAATCTGGAATTCAGTGTCAACAAGTCCACGATAAGGCTTTAGTTCACTAGGAACTATAGGATCTCCGTCATCATCAAACTTAACTGTGCCGTTAGAATTAAGTTTGACTTTGATCTTGTAATAGGTTTTGTCCGTAATAGATAGCTGTGCAATATTGCTCACCAGATCAACTTCTGCATCTGTATCATCAGGCAGAGGAGCACGATCAGGCTCGATTTCAAAAGGGTCGAAGGACATATCGCAGAATTCATCAAAAGCTTTCGTACTAGAAGAAGGCTTTTTTGAAGGCTCCTCCAGAAGTTCCATTTTTAGATAATAAGTACACTTATCATATTTTTCTAGAGAGATTCCCCATTCTGGATGATTGCGGAAAAGACGGAACAGTGAATACAAACAAGCCCGAATATTAGGGCCATCAGAGCCGCCCAGGTTTTTTCTCAGAAATGAAGTGGATATAGCAAGTCCACGCGATGAATACTCAGCCAGTAGATACATGATCTTGTATGGGGTAGAGTATTTCGAATCCTCTTTTTTAGACAGAGAAACAGCAAGTTTGCGATATCTTTTCGTAAGCTCAGAAAATTTACCCAGATCAAACCCCTCATCTTTAAAAGGGATATCAACAGGATATGGATTAACTCCAGAGACATAGTCAGCAGGCGCTTTTTTATATTCTTCATTAAGTTCAAAAGCATATCTATGAACTCCTCTTTCAACTAAGTTGTAACCGAGAAGCTCAGGACACTCTTCGTTAATTTTTTGTATTTTTGTATACCATCTCAAAATAGTCCCAAAATCCATGTCATGTCCTTGTTTTCTCAAATATTCCTGGAGTTTAGAAGTCTCAACCACATCACCTTCAAAAGTTTTACCCAAAATATACCTTATAGCTAATTCTACAGGTTTTATATCATGGGCAGCCCCCATATGTCTCAAACTATTTACAACTCTCCAACGAAGACTATGTTTAACGGTAGCATCAACCTTCCATCCATCCATCTCTTCCAAAAATTCATTGTAAAATTCAGGCTCATTCAACAAAATTGCTTGATGAGAACCATCTTTCTCAAGCACACAGATTCCAAATTTTTCGATTAGAGTTTGTTTTAACCTAGGCATCCCCTCCTCATAATTTCTCAGAGTAAGAGGAGAGTTTTTATAAGTCTTACTTTCCCGATACAACATGTAATCATTACTCACAGAGGCATTTTTTTTCAAAGCCTGTCTCAACGCACGAATCGCAATAATAAAAGTCCTAGAATTTTGCAAAGTATGCAATTCCGCATACCACAGCATGCGATCCAAAATTTCTTTTTTATCATCAGGAACTTCCTCAAAAGGAGGAGAAAGAGGAACGGCCCTCAAAGGCTTCCGCTCCTTTTTGCGGAAATAATATCCTTTCTGATTTTTATTCCAAGGATAGTTAGTAGAAGCAAGATTGATATTAAAAGTAGGACTTTTTTCTAATTTCTGAAGGAAAAGATGGAATTTAGTGCGGATTTGTTTGTCAGTTAATTCAACGCCAAGAACATCTCGGACCCTTTGTGCAATATGATCAACCAAAACTCCAAGGCCATCTTTATTTCTTTCATAAACCGTTTTAGCAATTTCTTTGTTAATATCACTAACCCTTCCATTATCAAGAATTTTTTTAACTTCTTTCCCCACAAAGCTTTTCATTCTTTGGATCTCTTGAGCGACAGTCTGTGGTAGGGGATAAGTATTGTCTTCTTTCATAGTTTCTCCAGCCTCCAACATAATCATAAACTGCTCATACATATCTTGTATTGATTGTAATGCAGAAGTCGGATCGATTCCGTTTTCATCAGACTCTGTGGCTACAGGATCAGGGCCTCTCTTGCGAAGCAAATATCCTTTCCACTTACCATTCTTAGGCAAAGGCGTAGATATCAATTCATAATCAGTGAATTCAACAGTATCTCTAAATTTCCCAGTATTATCAGACCTATCTCTATGATTATCAAAAATTCCTTCCCACATATGCATAGGCATAGATAATTCATCGTCCAGATTCGCCATAAAAATACGAATTGCAGCAATAGCCTGATGGATATTCAAATTCTTAAATCCATCCCTTTGCTCCTTAACAAAATGATAAAACTCAACGATTTCGCGATCCTTTTCTTCCTGAGTTTGTAAAAGTTCTTCCGGGATGGAAAATTTTGTGATTTCTCCTAGTTCTAGTTGTCGCGCAAAACTGGGTTCTTCCATAAAAAACGCACTTAATGAAAAGGAAGGAATTGTAAACTAAAACCCAGAAAAGTCAACCCGTCGAACCCACTTTAGGACTTATTCTACAAGAAAAGACTACCCTCCCTGGACTTCTCTTCTCAACCACTCCAAGAAAAACGAAATAATAGTAGGATAAAAGAAAGCAAACATATACCACCTCCTAAACCAAGGGATCTCGAGATCCTTGAAAGCGGAATGATTTTCCTGTTTGAAAGTCGACTTAGTAGAAGAATCAGGGTCTTCCTTGTGCTTAACCTTATCCACAGCATCAGAAACACCCTTCTTTACAGCTTTCTCAGATGCCTTCACTGCATCGCCGACTCCTTTTTTGACAGCATCTCCAGATTTTTTCACAGTCTCCTCAACCCCGTGCTTAATGCGATTCTCCCCATCTTTAACTTTATCCACAACATCACCCGCCACTTCTTTTGGAGAAGGGACTTTTTTGAAAAGTTTTTTAAATTTGCCTTTTAACTGCTTGAACTTCATAGGGTAGAGGTAATATATAAATCATTTTAAACTAAGAATGCAATTTAGGGAATAGATTTGAAAAAAAGTTTGACAATATCGATTTAAAAGAATAGTGTATACCTACACCCTAGGTATAGGTATGCAGGGTGACGAAAATCAATAACCATTAAAAATGGCACACAACAACCAAAAAACCACAATCGCTATGAAGAAGGCTTCAAGCCTTATGGCGAAAGTCCTCCAAATGATAGAGGAGGATAAATACTGTATAGATGTGATCCAGCAGAATCTGGCGATCATAGGCCTTTTGAGGTCTGCGAACACAGCCCTGCTAGAAGGACACATGAATCATTGCGTAAAGAACGCCGTCAAACAGAAGCAGTCCGGCAAAGTCGACGAAATGATGGAAGAGCTTCTGAAAGTTTTACGAATAGCACAAACAAAATAATCCAACTAAAAAAAATGAAAAAAACAATTATTCATATCAGAGGAATGCACTGCGCAAGTTGCGAGCTTCTTCTGGAGAAAGAACTCAAAAAGATAGAAGATATCAAAAAAATGCACGTTTCACACAAAAAGGGGACTGCGACAATTTACCATTCAGGAGACGAACCAACGCAAGGAATCAACGATGCAATAGAAGGATGTGGCTACGAAGTGTCGGCGGGATTGAAGTTAGAAAAAAAAGAAGAACGTACTAGCGAAGATCTCTGGAGCACTTTGGCAATAGCCTTGATAGTAGGGATAGTAGCTTTCATCTTGAGCAAAATAGAAATCTCAAGATTCTTTCCAGATCTGGGCAGCGATGTGAATATCTTCATCGCACTCATCCTAGGAGTTGTGGCATCTCTATCAACATGTCTCGCACTTACAGGAGGAATAGTGATGAGTTTCGCAAACGTATACAAAGTCCACGAAGACGCAAAACATCCGTTCCTCTCAAGAGCCATGCCTCATCTTTACTTTCACGCAGGTAGAATAGGAGGATTCATGATTCTCGGCGGACTTCTCGGAATGATTGGCAGCAAAATCAACTACTCAATAACATTCACAGGATATATCACAATCTTGATAGCTGTAGTGATGTTCTATATAGGATTGCAGATTTTGAATTTCGTGCCAAACATCACGAAACTAGGTTTCCACTTACCAAAGAAATTATCCAGGAAAATTCACGATTTAGAAAACAACGACCACCATTTGACGCCGATCCTCGTAGGGGCTTTGACGTTTTTTCTACCATGCGGATTCACCCAAAGTATGCAGTTGGCAGCAGTCGCCTCTCAGAGTTTTTTCTCAGGAGCATTGGTGATGGGAGCATTCGCAATAGGAACAATGCCAGTCCTTTTGTCGATCGGGATAGGATCCACATACGCACAAGACAGAGAGTTCAAATTATTCAAGAAAATCATAGGAGTAGTTATAGTTTTCTTCGCCGTCTACTCGCTAAACTCAGGGCTCATCCTCGCAAACACAGGCTTCTCTGTAACCTCACTTTTGCCAGGAGGGGAGAGTCAATCAGCTATGGTTGAAGAAGGTGTGCAAGTCGTGAAAATGGATGTGGATTGGTCGTTCAAACCAAACCAATTCAAAATCAAAAAAAGAATACCAGTTCGATGGGAAATCAACGGAGTCAATATCTCAGGATGCGCAAACGAAATAATAATTCCAGACCTACGCATAAGTAAACAAATCCAACCAGGACTAAACATCGTAGAGTTCACACCAGAAAAAGAAGGCAAATTGCGCTTCTCTTGTTGGATGGGAATGATCGGTGGGGAATTTATAGTAACTAATTAACAATAACAATATGCAAAAAACTACACTCAAAATATCGGGGATGACTTGTGCAAGTTGTGCGAGACACAACGAGGAAGCTATCTCAAAACTCAAAGGAGTTAAGCAAGCAAACGTGAACATAGCCACGAACAAAGCATCAGTAGAGTTCGATGAGGGAACGGTCACAGTAGAAGACATGAAAAAAACCATCAAAGACGTCGGCTACAAAGCAGAAGTTGACGAAGGTGACGGTGAAGATGACCCCGCGGAGGAGAACATCAAGGAAATGAAAAAGACAAAGATGCGATTCTTGGGCTCACTGCTCGTAACTCTTCCAGTCTTCTCTATGATGTTCGTGTCGAACCTTCTCCCAATGTGGGGTTACGCAACCCTCACAGCTATAGTTGTCTTCGGATTTGGTGGGCATTTCCACCTGAAAGCTGGAAAGAACCTGCTCAAATTCAACTTCAACATGGACAGTCTGATATCGATGGGAACTCTCACTGCATTCATCTACAGTATGTGGGCAATGTTTGCAGGTCAGCACGTTTATTTCGAAGCAGCAGCAGCAATAATTACTCTCATAAATTTAGGGAAATGGCTAGAGGCTATCAGTAAAGGAAAAGCGAGCCAAGCTCTCCAAAAACTTCTAGAACTTGGGGTGAAGGATGCACGAGTGATTCGTGACGGTAAAGAAATGAAAATTCCCGTGAAAGAAATCAAAGTTGGAGACATATTACACATCAAACCTGGAGAAAAAGTACCATTAGATGGAGTCATTCAATCAGGAGAAACACTCCTAGATGAAAGCATGCTCACAGGTGAAAGCGTTCCGGTCAGTAAGAAAAAAGGAGACGAAGTTTTTGGTGCAACTATTAACCAAAACGGAAACATAAAAGTAGAAGTAACCAAAATTGGAAAAGACACAGTCTTATCTCAGATAATAACAATGGTGGAGGAAGCCCAAATGTCAAAAGCTCCAATCCAAAAACTCGCAGATAAGATTTCGAGCATATTTGTCCCAATCGTGATCTTTATAGCAGTAGGAACGTTCACGGCATGGTATCTCGTAACATCAGACCTTACGGTCAGCATTCTCCCAGCAGTCGCAGTATTAGTAATAGCCTGTCCGTGCGCACTTGGATTAGCAACACCGACAGCCATAATGGTCGGAACAGGAACAGGAGCTAAATCAGGAATATTAATCAAAAATGGAGAAACACTAGAAAAATCAAACAAAATAGACGTAGTAATTTTCGACAAAACAGGGACATTGACAGAAGGAAAACCAAAAGTAACAGACATCATTCCATTCGACTTCCCAAAAGAAAAAGTTATCAAAGTTGCATACAACCTGGCCAGAATGTCCAATCATCCTTTGTCACAAGCTATCAAAAACATGGGCAAAGAAAACAAAGCGGACACAACCGAATTCATCAAATTCAAAGAAGTTAGCGGAAAGGGGACCCAAGCAATGTGCGAAACTCACAAAACACAAGTGAGGCTCGGAAACGACAAAATGATGGCAGATCTTGAAATGCCAAAACAAGCAAAACAAGCGATCACCAAACTTTCAGAAGAAGGAAAAACACCAATACTTATATCTCACGGAGACAAGATAGTCGGCATCCTCGGATTAATGGATCGTCCAAAAGACGATGCCCAAAAAGCGATAAAGGCATTAAACAAAATGGAAATAGAAACAATAATGATAACGGGGGACAACGAAAAAACAGCCCAATCAATTGCGAAAAAATTAGGAATTAAAAAAATCATCGCAGAAGTGATGCCTCAGGATAAAGCGAAAGAAGTGAAAGAAATCCAACAGAAGGGCAAAGTTGTAGCTTTTGTAGGCGATGGAATCAACGACGCCCCAGCATTGGCCCAGGCAGACCTAGGAATAGCTATGGGAACAGGTACAGACGTCGCTATAGAGACAGGAAATATTGTTCTAATGAAAGGATCTCCAGAAAAAGTAGTCACAGCAATAAAACTATCTCAAAAGACATTCAGAACAATCAAACAAAACCTATTCTGGGCATTCATATACAATGCGATAGGAATCCCTATCGCAGCCCTCGGGATTCTCAACCCAGTATTCGCAAGTTTTGCGATGTCCATGAGTTCTGTTTCGGTCATAACAAACAGCTTGAGAATAAAAAGATTCAAAGGTTAAGTGAACTTGACCTTGCTAAATACCTCAAACCTGTTAAACTCACCGGGATTTATTTCACCACACCATATATGGATATATACAACGTTGCGATCGTAGCCCATGTAGATCACGGGAAGACAACCCTAGTAGATGCGCTTCTAAAAGCTAGTGAAGGTTTTGATACTCACAAAGGCTTGGAAGAGAGAGCTATGGATAGCAACGACCAAGAAAAAGAACGCGGGATCACGATTTATGCGAAAAACGCAGCTATTACACACAAAGGTAAAAAGCTGAATATCGTAGACACCCCAGGCCACGCGGACTTCGGTTCAGAAGTGGAACGTGTGCTTCGAACTGTTGATGCGGTGATTTTGGTAGTAGATGCTTATGAAGGACCGATGCCTCAAACAAAATTCGTATTGAAAAAATCTCTTGAGCTCGGACACAAGGTGTTGGTTGTAATAAACAAAATAGACAAACCAATGGCGAGACCGGACGAGGTTGTAGACCTGACTTTCGACCTGTTTGGCACCCTCGGAGCTACAGATGAACAACTCGATTTTCCATATATGTATGCGATTGCAAAACAAGGAATAGCGATCAAGCAGCTCGATGATGAGAAAAAAGACATCGTTCCTTTGATAGATTTCATTTTTGAAAACGTAAAACCAGCAGAATCAAACATCGACGCTCCATTCAAAATGCAACCTGCGACTTTGCAGTATGACAATTTTGTAGGAAGAATAGCGCTTGGCAGAGTTTACGAAGGTATAATAAAGCCTCTTCAAGCAGTAACAGTCATCGATTCAGACGGCGAAAGACGCCCCGGCAAAATAACAAAGATTTTTGGGTTTGAAGGTATGGAAAGATACGAGATGGAAGAGGCTCGAGCAGGAGATATAGTTGCGGTGGCAGGTTTGCCAGGTATATATGTTGGCGAAACAATCACAACCGATCCAGAAGCAGAAGCCCTCCCGGCAATCAAAGTCGACCCTCCAGCTCTGGCGATCGATTTTATGGTGAACGACTCTCCATTTGCAGGACGCGAAGGAAAATTTGTTACAAGCAGACACGTGAAAGATCGTTTGGAAAAGGAATTGGAAACAAATGTAGGCTTGAAGATCGAACCTGTGGAAGGTAGCGATGCAATCAAGGTTTATGGTCGTGGAGAAATGCATATTGCGGTTTTGATCGAAACAATGAGACGTGAAGGGTTTGAATTACAGATCTCTCAGCCAGAAGTAATCATGCAGGATATTGACGGAAAAAAACACGAACCAATTGAATATGCAGTGATCAATCTACCTGACGAAATAAAAGGGCCAGTAATAGAAGCCTTGGGTCGCAGAAAAGGAATTATGAAAAACATAAGCTCAAGAAACGGGAACACTACTTTGGAATTTGAAGTGCCAACGCGTGGACTTCTGGGTTTCCGCTCAGCATTCCTACTAATGACTAGGGGTGAAGGTACTTTTTACCACTCATTTGACCATTACGCTCCTCACGTTGGGGAGATCGAGAAAAGGGTGGTTGGCTCAATGATTTCCGCTGAAACAGGTGCTACAATGGCTTACTCTCTTTGGAAATTACAAGAAAGAGGTCCACTTTTCATTGGTCCAGCTACAGAAATATACGAGGGGATGATCCTAGGTGAACACAATCAAGGAACAGACCTGACCGTGAATCCAACAAAAAACAAAAAACTTACAAATGTTCGTTCTTCAAGTTCTGATGAGTCTTTGAGTCTGACTCCAATAACTCCAATGACTCTCGAACAGGCCATCGAGTACATAAAGGATGACGAATACGCCGAAGTCACTCCAACTCAAATCCGTCTCCGAAAAAAATCTCTGACAGAGAATGATAGGAGAAGGGATTATAGTGAGAAGAATTAGACTTTCCCAAACCTTGAAAAACTCGGCACAGACAAAATACCTCGGACTAGATGGGATTTTCTATTCAATGCCAATCGCAGACTTTTTCGCAGCCCTAATAATCTCCGTGATGCTATTTAGACAGATTAGGAGATTTGACCCGCCGTCTATTGACAAGAAGATATTGTAGGTTGTACCTTTGAACTACCATTATTTAACCAACAATAATATGGCAGGAACTGAACATTCAGATGTGAAAGATCAAGATTTCGAAACGACTTTCTCTAGTTTGACAGGGGAGCTCGCAAGTTTCATAGAGGGAGAAGATGAAGAGGGAAGTAAACGTATTTTACTTGAGATGGAAGACGCTTTTCATGACGAAGAAAGAAGGTTGTTTGATGGAAAACCAGGAGAGAAGGACAAGATAGAGCAGATTCTAGGGCTTAAAAAAATTATAGAGGAATGTTTCCAGCAACTGGGAAGTCCTAGAGCTGAAGAATTAACAGCTGCCTTTTCTGGATTGACTCTCCATAGAACCCTAAGCAGTATGCACGGAGTGATCGAAGTCCCTAAGGACAGTCCAGTAACTGTTTCATTTGTAGATAGGGAGGGAAAAAATCACGAACATGTTGCGACCGTAGGAGAAACACTAGAACTAATAGCAGCGGGTATTGCTAGACAAGTAAGTGCATCAACAGAAACAGCTGAATAATTTGGGAGGAATTTTATTTTATCTCCAATTCTAAGAATCGCTGTTTGTTCATTATACAACGAACCAAATTAGTATATACTCTCAGCCATGAGCAATATACAAGGCAACATACGAATAGAAGAAGTTTCACTTACCCTTGATGAAAGTGAAGAGGCCCTCAAAAAGAAGATTGCAACAATCCTCGGCTTACCTGAAGAAGAGATTGTTAGCTATTCGATAGTGAAAAAAACAATTGATTCACGAAGGAGAAACATTCTTTTCATCTATTCCCTAGATGTGAAAGTGAAAAACGTCAAAGCGATCAAAAAATGGGACAAGCGACATCGATGCAGAATCCAGGAACCTTTTGTCTACGTCGAAAAAAAGTTGAAAAACAAAGTAAACAAAAAAATCGTCGTTGTAGGCAGCGGCCCTGCGGGCCTATTCGCCACATTACTCTTGGCAAAAGCTGGATTGAATCCCATTCTCATCGAAAGAGGCAAAGATGTTGAAGCAAGAATAAAAGACGTAAACAAATTCTCATTAACCGCAGAATTAAATCCAAAATCAAACATTCAATTTGGAGAGGGAGGAGCCGGAACCTTTTCTGACGGAAAATTATACACTTTGATAAACGACCCTCGTTCAAAATATATTTTTGGCGAAATGGTAAAAGCTGGCGCTCCAGAAGAAATCATGTGGAGTGGAAGACCTCACATAGGCACGGATAGACTGCGCAAAGCGGTCATTAATCTCAGAAAAGAGATAATCGATCTGGGAGGAGAAGTTAGATTTGAAACTTGCCTAACCGATTTGAAGATTAAAGATGACAAAATTGAAGCTGTGATTTTGAACGACAAAGAAGAACTCCCAGTCGACGACTTGATCCTAGCGACCGGACACTCGGCGAGAGATACCTACAAGATGCTCCATGAAAACAACCTGAAGATGAGTAGCAAATCTTTTTCGATTGGACTCCGTATCGAACACCATGCCGAAATGATTAACAAATGCCAATATGGAGACAACTACAAACATCCAAAATTAGACACCGCCAAATACAAACTGGCCCAACATCTCGAAGCTAACCGCTCTGTGTACACTTTTTGTATGTGCCCCGGAGGATACGTCATGGGCGCAACCTCTGAAGAAGGAGGAGTTGTCGTCAATGGTATGAGCGAATACGCCCAAGATGGAGAGAATTCCAACAGCGCGGTCCTCGTCCCCATCCAGGCCAGAGACTTTGGTTCAGATCACCCGCTGGCTGGAATTGAATTTCAAAGAGAGTGGGAACGAAAAGCCTTTCTTGCTGGTGGAAGCAATTACTCCGCCCCAGTACAATTGGTGGGAGACTTCCTAGCCAAAAAGCCCTCGACTCAAATCAAAAGCGTCGAACCAACATACACCCCAGGCATCAAACCAACATCCCTCGATCCATGCCTGCCAGATCACGTGCTGGAAAGTATCAGGGATGCATTGCCATTATTTGATAAAAAAGTTAATGGATTTGCCCACCCAGAAGCCGTATTGACTGGAGTAGAAACCAGAAGCTCCTCAACAGTCAGAGTGGAAAGAGACGAACAATACCAGTCAAATATAGCCGGAATATATCCAACTGGCGAAGGTGCCGGATATGCCGGAGGGATCGTGTCTTCAGCCATCGATGGCCTCAAAGTTGCCGAAACAATTATTGAAAAATACGGCTAGGCCTCTACTCATCCAGCTTCACAGGTTTTCGTCTGGTTTTGGTGACGCTTCGGTGCGCCTTGTCGGCCAACACCTTTTCCTTAGCTTTTTTGGAACGTCTCCTTTTCTGCTTTCTAAGCTTGAAAATCTTTTGCGCCCTTTCTGATTGCTCGCCCTTCACTATATCCTCGATTTTCAGGATCAATAACTTATAGGCCGAAAGCCGATTCCTGGTTTGTTCTCTGTGTTTTTGACACTTCACAAGAGTCCCGCTAGGACCATGTTGCAACATCACACAACTGGCTGTTTTGTTGATCTTTTGACCACCCTTGCCACCGCCAACAACATGTTTCTCAACAATATCTTCAGGTCTAATAGCAAGCTCTGCAGCCTTTTTAATCAAACGTGGTGATAGATCTATGGGAAAACTCATAGCCTGATTATAGCATAGAGGATGGGGGGGGCTATTCGGGGCCAGTACACATCTCGGCATGAGATGAGCCAAAGTTGACTTTTGTGAGGATTTGTATAATCCTATAACAGATGGAATCATTAATAATCAAATTCAACTCTCGCCGACGCAGATCTGAAATTCTTCAGAAGCTGCGTTGATTCCGTATATAATTTTGGACCACAAAGCTTCTGAATATCAGAGGCTATTTTTTATATAATTTAAAAACCTAATATCATGAAGACTAAAAAAACGATTGGCATTCTCGGAGGCATGGGACCTGAAGCTTCGGCAAATCTATACAAAAAAACCATTAAATACGCTCAATACCAATACGGAGCAATACAAGACTACGATTACCCGCCAATGATTATATACAGTATGCCATTGGAAGGGTTCGATGAAACGGGGATCGCAGATCCAAAATTAGTAAAAAAACAACTAGTAGATGGCGTAAAAAAACTTGAATCAGCAGGATGCGATCTGATCATAATGGTATGCAACACAGTACATGTCTTTTACGAAGAGCTACAAAAAGTAGTAAAAATTCCAATACTAAACATCGTAGAAGAAACGTTGAAATGCGTAAAAAAAGACAGATATAAAAAAGTAGGACTTTTCACTTCTCAAAGCACGACAGAATCACATTTATACCAAAGAAAATTTGAAAAAAAGGGAGTTAAAGTCATAGAGCCAAGCAAAGAACAGCAAAAAGTATTAAACCAAGTAATCGAAAATGTAATGGGAGGTAAACAAGGGGATGCTGACATAATTGCTTTAAAAGAAGTAGCACAATTGTTTGTCAAAGACGGAGCTGAGGCAATCGTGATGGGATGTACTGAAATCCCTCTCGCAATAAATCAGACAAACACCGATATCAAGCTATTTGATACAATCGAAATTATCGTAAAATCAGCAGTAGATTACTCTGTGAAATAAGATTATTTGGCTGGGGCGGAGGGATTCGAACCCCCGAATGCATGGACCAAAACCATGTGCCTTACCACTTGGCGACGCCCCAGTAGTTCGCGGTTAAATTTATCAACACCTCAGCTTGAAGTCAATCTGAACATGCCTTAGAATGCGAGGGACAAAAATTAATCATTCTAAAATGACAGACACAGCATACATAAAAGACCTCAGCGATCACGTCGGCAAAGAAGTTACGATTCAAGGTTGGATGTACAACAAAAGAGGAGGAAAAGGCATTCACTTCCTTCAACTCAGAGACGGGACCGGCACAACCCAAGGCGTAGTCTTCGACAAAGAAGAAAAATCACCAGCCTTCAAGACCGCCAACGACCTCACAATGGAATCTTCAGTCAAAGTCACAGGTGAGGTCACAGCCCACCCAAAAAAAGAAGATACCTTCGAACTCCAAGTCAGCGCGATCGAAATCATCACACTTGCAAAAGACGATTACCCAATCGCAAAAAAAGAGCACGGCATAGACTTCCTCCTAGAAAATCGCCACCTCTGGCTTCGCAGCCAACGCCAATGGGCCAATATGCGAATCCGCGACGAAGTTGTTTGGGCGATCCGCGAATACATGCGCAAAAACGATTTCACTCTGGTCGACGCACCAATCCTCACAAAAACAGCCTGCGAAGGAACGACCGACCTTTTCCACGTCGATTACTTCGAGTCAGACGCATACCTTAGCCAATCAGGACAGCTATACACCGAGGCAGGGGAATACGCATTGGGCAAAACTTATTGTTTCGGACCGACTTTCCGCGCAGAGAAATCAAAGACTCGTCGCCCCCTCACAGAATTCTGGATGATCGAGCCTGAAGTGCCATTCATGGAATTCGATGAGTTGATGGATTTCGAAGAAGATTTCCTTTGGCACATCCTTCAAAGCGTTCTAAAAAACCGCCGCAAAGAACTCGAAATCCTCGAACGAGACATCGACTTTCTCGAAGGAATCAAAAAACCATTTCCACGCATCACATATCACGAAGCGATCAAAATTCTCCAAGACTCGGGCAAATCTGATATCAAAGACGGCGACGACTTTGGCGCAGACGACGAAACATACCTGGCAGAACACTTCAAAGCGCCAGTCTTTATTCATCATTTTCCAACTTCACTTACCAGCTTCTTCCAAGCTCCAGACCCAGACAACCCAGACCTCACCCTCAACGTAGATCTCATCGCACCAGAAGGATACGGCGAAATGATCGGTGGGGGATCACAACGCAGCCACGACATGGAGCTCCTAGAAAAACGCATGAAAGACAAAAAAATCGACAAGAAAGATTACGAATGGTATCTCGACACTCTTCGATACGGAGGCATCCCACATTGTGGCTTCGGAATGGGCCTCGAGCGCTGCGTCGCATGGCTTTGTGGCACCCCTCACGTTCGCGAAGCGATCCCATTTCCGCGAACAATGAACAGAATCACACCATAAAGGGTTGACAACGGGAAAAACGGTCTTATAATGATCGCAACTTATTAATAACAACTTTTATTATGACTGATACGTTTAAAGACGAAGGAATTGAAGGAGATTTACTGGATGGGGATCGTACAGAGGAAGTAAATCCTGACCTTAGTTTTGATCTTGAAGCGCCTTTACACGCAACTGCGATTGACGTTGCAGATTTGATGGAAGCAGACGTAGAACCAGACGATGAAATTAAAGATCCAACTTTAGGGGATGATGAAGCTGATGGCGAAGTGGTGGTTCCGGAATCATTTATGAAAAAACTTGAAGAAACAAGTGAAGGGTGGTCAGAAGAGGAAGCAGCTGCTGAACATTGGGCAAGGCAGATTAAAAGTAATGGTGGTATAGTTGATGCAGGAAGAGGAGAAATAACATATCCTCATACTTCTGTCGCTGAAGTTCAACAGGCTTCTCCAGAAGTTGGTATTGAACCAGTCTTGCCAGCTGAAGTGAAGGCTCAAATAGCAGCTAGCGTAGACCATGCTATTAGTCAATGGGCGCCAGGAGCAACTGCAGAGGGGCAATTCGCAGGACCATTCACGATGAAAGACTAGGTCCTTCAAACCTTCCTCCCAGGACAAATCTTATTAAACTTACAGGTTTCACACTGAGGCCTTCTTGCTATACAGACCTCTCGACCATGCTCAGTTATCAGCAATGAAAACGTCCCCCAATTTTTTCGCGGAAGCAATTCCATGAGCTCGCGTTCAATCTTCACAGGCTTCTTCCGAGCACCCGCCGAAATCAAGCCCAACAAATCCGTGATTCTCATCACATGAGTATCAACAGCCACACCCTCCACAAGTCCAAAAGCATTAAATAACAAAACGTTCGCACTTTTCCTCGCCATCCCCGGCAATCGCAACAACTCCTCCATAGTGCGAGGCACCTCGCCACCAAACTCATCAACCACAAGCCGAGCCGCCGCCTTGATATTCTTCGCCTTATTCCTATAAAAACCAGTTGAATGAATACGCTTTTCCAACTCCGCAGAAGGAACCTCAGCAAAACCCTCAACCGACTTCAACCGAGCAAACAAAGGAGGCGTCACCATGTTGACCCTCTTATCAGTACATTGAGCAGACAACTGGATCGCAACAAGACATTCCCACGGCGAAGACCAAGTCAGCACCGTCTTCCGACGTCGATACATCTCAAGCAGCATTTCTGATATTTTTGTTGCGCGCAAAGCCTTCTGCGCTTTAGTTTCTCGCATAGTAAATTGAATTTATTCAACTTCATCGCCACTAATCCCCATCACTTTCACAACAACTCTCTTTTTCCTCTGCCCATCAAACTCCGCATAATAAACCTGCTCCCACGGACCGAGATCCAGCCGACCTTCGGTGATCGGCATAGTGATCTGATGTCCGGTAATCATTCTCTTCAGGTGAGCGTCAGCATTGTCTTCACCAGTGTGATGATGTTCATAGGGGAGTCCAAAAGGCGCAAGCTTCTCCAGCCATTCATCGATATCATGAATCAAGCCAGTCTCCGCGTCATTCACATACACTCCGGCAGTGATATGCATCGCATTGATCAAGACAAAACCCTCCTCAACCCGGCTGTCCTGAACAATCCGCTCCACCTCCTCGGTGATACGAATGTATTCGCGTCTCTCCCTAGTGTTGAAAACTAAATAATCGGTATGAACTTTCATGGTGGCATTATACCACGCCGCCGGTTACTGACAAACTTCATGAAAATTCAGGGAAACCCGTCCAGGGAAACCCGTCCAAGTCTGTTGACAGGAAGTAGCTTGTTGTGAAATTTCCCGACATCACAAATGCTCAATCTGTAGAAAAATAAATGTCGGGAAGACAGAAAACAACCAGAGAAAAAGTCAAACCCCGCCCCTCGTCCACCGCCCAGACCCTCCTACAACCCCTGCAATAAATCGCTATTCAAAATAGATCTTTCCCAATCATCCATGTATTCCTCAGGCAAAAATTCCATATGTTCTTCAGTAAGAACTTCAAGAGGCAAGAACCTCAAAGGATCTACATAGACTCCATTCTTCATAACTTCGAAGTGAAGATGTGGCCCTGTAGTCATGTATCCAGCTCCCTTTGTTCCAGGCATTCCACCTGACAATCCGAGAACAGTTCCCTGACTAACGACCTGTCCTTCCTCCACCAAAATATTACTGATATGCCCATAAATAGTCATCAAATTATCGTGATGAACGACCATCACATAACTATAACCATAATCATTATCTTTTGCCGCATACACAACTCCTTCTCCAGCGGAGAATATTGGTGTTCCCTGAGCCGCACGAACATCTACAGCATTGTGCTGAACGCCAAACACACCTCTATAACCAGGATCATGGAAGAACGCACTCAATCCACGTTCAGGCATCACTGGCCAAACAAATCCCTCACCGCTAGACGGTTGTGAATGGAATTCATAAATAGTCATGAATCTTTTGCCAACCATATCCTCATACTCTGAAATATCGAACGACGCCCCTTCCTCAACAATTTTCTCCTGCAAGAACTCAAGAGTTTCCTTGTAAGCCTTTATCTCAGCCAAGACCTCGGTCTGTTGCTCCATTGATTCCTTGAGCAATTCTCGATATATCTCATCCTGATTTTTTGTAATAGCCAACAGATTCGCCTTTGCAGCTTTCTGCATCTCGAGATTCTCTTTTTGCCCAGATAATTCAAATTCCAACTTCTCCAAAGAATGTCTCTTCTCCTCTATAGACACTTGTGCATCTTCCAATTCAACAACAAGCCCATCCAAAGTTTCGACCAACCTCACGCCAGTCTCCTCCAAAATCCCCAAATATTTAATTTCCTTCAAAATATCACCAGTATTTCCATCAGATAGAAGCATCTTGAAGGCATCAAGCTCTCCATCATCAGAAATTTCTAGATAAGTATCCCCATAAATATAAAGTTCTCGAATATAATCTTTCAACAAAGTCTTTTGATACGCCAAAGCGACTTCCTTAATATCAATCTCTTCATACAAAATCCGAATTTCATTCTCGGCCTTTACAATCTGCTTTATAACAGAGAAAAGTTTCTCCTGAGTCGTCTCAATTTGCTCATCAAAATAAGCCATCTGATTTTGAAGCTCAGAAACATCGTCTTTCAAGGAGTCAATCCTGTTCCTAGTTTCCCTAATATTACTAGTTATTTGGAAATATTCAGCCTTTGAAATGTCTAATTCCTGTTGAAGTCTCTGCAAAAACACCTCCTGTTCAGACGCACTCGAAACCGCGTCGGCATCAGTACCAAGCTCAGAAACAGGTATGACAGACGGCGCCCAATCTCGGGCTCCAGAATCCTGAGCTCCAGTAGAAGCAGGCGATTCATCAGCATATCCGATACCAATCATGGTACCGAAAATGAGCGAAATCACCGCTATTTTTCTTAGAATTTTGTGCATAATTAACCTGTTTATCCGTATATTATACCATAAAAAAGCCCCTCCAACAATCCACCACAGGTTGACTATCCAAGACTAAATGGTCGAATAATCTTCCGCCCAACCCCAAACCAAATCATAAATCAGCGATTTTTTGCTTGCATACAAGATAAATTTCACCTAGAATACGCCTCGCATTTAAGCTGCATTTAATCTAGAAATAATGTCACACACCAAATCGGGTGGATCTACCAAGAACGCACGCGACTCGCAGGCGAAACGTCTCGGAGTAAAAGTATTCGGAGGCCAAAAAGTAACAGCTGGATCTATCATAATCAGACAGAGAGGAACCAAGTTTCACTCAGGTGAAAATACCGGAATGGGAACAGACCATACAATCTTCGCGACAAAAGATGGAGAAGTTAAGTTTACAGAGAAGAAACAAAAGAAATACGACGGGAGAATATTCAAAGACAAGTTTGTAAACATCGTTTCAGAATCTAAATAACCCCATTCTATGAAACTAAAAGTTTTACCATTTGCATTAGCACTTGGTGTTATTTGCGGTTTAGGGCTTTTCGTCGCACATCTGATGGCTCTATACGCAGATTACGGAACTTCATGGATCGCATTGGTCCAGGAGGTTTATCCATACTACGAATTGACGCTTGGTGGAGCATTTTTAGGCGCTCTGTATTGTTTCCTTGATGGATTCATTGGAGGTCTAATCTTCGCCGGACTATACAATCTTTTCGGATTTGGATGCTGCTGCAAACGCTGCAAATAAGAAGAAATAATAAATGGATTTAGAATTTTTCTCTGGTTTCAACCAGTCAGAAGGGATGGATGAAGCTTCATTCGAACGTTTCAAGGAACGAATGAAACGCGCTGCTGCCCAAATTAAAGCTCTCAAAAAAGAAGAAAAAAGACGCAAAAAGAAAGAAGACGAGCTCATCAAAATACTTTTGAGATTCATCCAAACTTCACACAAGAAAGAGCTTATACTTGTTATATCAAGAGCACTGGAACAAAATCTTCCAGCCAATTTTATATTGGCAATCGTACTTCTGGGGAATGAAGACATTCAGAAGGAAATAGGGGACTATTTAATGTTAAAAGGCCCAAAGATTGAAGAAGAAAACGCTCTAACATTTTTTCGTGAAGATAAGACCCTCCCTCTCAAGGTTAAGATCGAGATCGACCAATGGATCAAAAACATCATCTACCAAGCAGGAGAGAGCCCTCAAAAGCTTCTCAGGTATGCTTACGATGTTGAAGAGGTCACAGTTGAAGACGAGGATGAAACACGAAAAGTAAAAGTCATCAGCAAACGCCTCACTCAACTAACAGCCCACGTCATCTTCGACTTCCTGAAACAAAACGGTATTGAAGAAGATATAGTTAAATTAAAAGAATTCTCCCACTTCTTGATGAAAGGAATTTTGAAAAAGACTCAAGAAGATCTCGAAAGTAGACCAGAGCTTGGTTTCGGAAATGCAAACCAGCAACAGGCAGCATAAGGCGCGACCTACTTCGGACCAAAACCCTTTATCTTCATTTCAGCGATCAAATCCTCAGGAGGCATATGCAACAAATCCATCGTGCAGATGTAATTCGCAACTCTCTGAAATTCACGATCATTGATATCGTGATAATCCAGCTGATAACACATATCAACCACCTTCGACAGGTTCTGCTCGTCGAGTCCATGTTTGATAGAAAGATCTATAAGAAATTTATTCTCCATGAAATTGGTTAGTTCGTACTTCATAATATGCTAAAATCAAACAAAATTAAACAAAAAACATGACAATCAACTTCATAGTAGGAATAATCGGCGCCCTCACCTTGATCGGAGGAGCCGCATACCCAATTGAAAAAGTCTCACACCCTTCAAAATCAGTAAAAAACTGGCTCTTTCTCATAGGTGGCGTGCTGATGTTCGCATACGCATTGCTGAACTACCTCACAACAGGCGGAAGCATCTTCTTCGTGCTAATGCAGACGCTTATCAACGTCAGCTCAGTCTTCATGATGTTGGACACAGACGACCGCATCGACACAGGCATCATCTCAGCTCTCGGCTTAATCTTGATCGGCGTGTCTTTTTATCTGTTCGAAGGTTATCAAACGATCATCTTCGTCGCAGGTTTGAGCGGAATCGCCGTCGGATACGTGATGGAAATGAACACCTTCAAAAGAAACTTCGCATTGATGCTCGGAAGCATGTTCGTCACAGTCTTCAGCTACATGGTGGGGGACATGATTTTCACCGTTTTAAACCTATTCTTCGCAATCTTTGCCGGGTACTGGGCTTGGAAGATTGGTGGGAAGAAAAGTCAATAAACACTCGAATGTTTTCCGATATTTAACATCAGGACGACAGTATGATCGTTGTGTTCTTCGAAAATAATTCTAACATCTCCAGTAACAGAAACTGCGCGTTTACCAATCAAGTTTCCACTCAACGCATGGTTCTTTAATTTTGGATCGAAAGGATCTACGTAAAAAAGCTTCAAAACGCTATCTGTTTTGTCGCGAAGAACCTTGGGCAATTTTCGATATTGCTTCTCAAATTTTTTGTGCAGATATACTTGCATTAACCTATTTTTTTAACTCAGAGATTAACTGTTCAGCAGAGTTGAAAGGACCTTTAATATTTTTACCACGCTTAGCTTCCAATGCGGCCTCAATTATAGAATCTTCTTCCTCAAGAGTAAGGCCATTTTCAGTAACTATTCGGAAAGGAATACCTTTTTTCAGAACAACCTGTCTGAAAAAAGCTTTGATAGCTGTGCTCATATCTAGGCCAAGTTCGTTTAAAACTTTTTGGGCAGATTTTTTTGTTTCCTCGTCAATCCGAATTTGAATTGTAGTCATGAAAATATTTTATTTAAATCTATTCAAAGTATACCAAAGCGTAATGACAATGTCAATACGAGGGTTTTTGTGGTTTTATGGGGTGACTGCTCGGACTGTTTATTTATTCGCTATGCTGTGATACAGTTTTTTCTTATTTAAAAGTTTGTTAGCTATGACCGAACGATTTGATCTTATTCAAAGAAACGATAGATTCCCTGTTGATTTACACGTACACACAGTTAATTCTGACGGCCTTGAAGATCCTCTCGGTGTCATAAAAGAAGCTGCAAGTAATGGGATCAACACAATCGCATTTGCAGAGCATAACCTCGTTGCTGATAATCATGCGGAGCTCGTAGAAACCGCTTCTGCCGAGGGAGTTGAAATACCTTTTCCTGCGATCGAGGTAGACACCGTTTATCATAATGAAGACGGACATCCTGAGGCAAAGTTCCATATTCTGGGTTATGGTGATGGGGTACTAAATGATGAATTTCTGAAATACGCCTCATTACCAAACTCTGTTTATTATCACTATTTTGTAGAGTTGGTTGATAAATTGCGGCGAGAACATGGATTTGATCTTCCATCGGTAGACGATATGATGAGAGGTGTCCAGCCAAACGGGACATATGCAAAACCTCATTGTCGTCAAATTTTCCGAAAACACGTGGCCTGGTATATTGGGCAGATAGTGGATATGGGCCTTGAGGAAATCAAAAGAACCTATCTGCCGGAAATTCCCAATGAATTAAAAGCTATGAGGGCTCTTGATACCATTGAAGTAATTAGAAAGTTGGTCGAACTGGGTTGTTTGGCTGGGGCTGCACATCCTGGCTGGCATACTCCTTTTGATAACGATTCCGGGCAAATCCCCACTCGTTTATTCGATATATTGTCTTCGATGAAGGCTGCGGGAATGTGTGGATTGGAAAGTATGCACAGAAGGACAAATTTTGAAAATCAAGCAGCTCTTTATAGATTTGCTCAAGCAGAGGATTTAATGATTGTTGGCGGGAGCGATTATCATGCTAAAGGGGAAGTTGAAGTCGGCCAGCATGGATTACTGGAGAGCGAATTAGATAGAATAAAAGAACATCTCGCTAGAGTGGTAGCGCAATAGTTCTGGAGTCATCAATCCAACTTGAACGAGCTATTCTTTCTGGACCAAGAATGATTCTATTAATTTTTTTCGAATCTCCTTCATCTATTTTGAATTCCTTTTTTATTGTTATTTTTGATTTACCATTCGTAAGAACATGTAGATGATATTTCCCGTCATGTCTGCTGCTTAGCTCTGTATATCCATAGTCAGCAACTAATTGCTCTACAATCGAATCCAGATCTATTTCTTCATTTATTCTATGATGTAAGGATGATTCGGGCGTTGTTTTTCTGAATTTATCAGGGACGTGTCCCCCTGCTCTAAAAAGAAAATTATTTACTCCACAACTCTCTCCGAATTCTACATATCTGTGCATATCGCCAGCTGAGAAAACCCCATCTGGAGTCATATAGGAGCTTAATTTTAACAAAAACCTCGTTTCTTCTTGGAGATCTGCGATTCTTCTTATTTCATCTACTGTTGATACTTTTTTTGCTCTCATTATTTCTGTATTCTTGGCCTCATCGTGATGTGCTCTGCTAAGATTGAGTATATCAATATGTGTTCTAGCAACCTGTTCTATCAGGGGACTTCCTTCAACGTCCGCAAACAAACCATATCCATTTGAGTATAATTTTCTTTTAACTCCAAACTGCGGTGCAGCACGCCGAATAAGCTTTACTAATTTCTCTGGCTGTATAGTTGGCTCACCTCCCGTGAACACTACTTTTTCTATCCCTGCCTTGATGCAAAGCTGTAATGCCGCCTCTACCACAGGATCATCATGCTCCAAATACCTTCCTTCACCAGCATAAGTGACTTGATCATAACAAAACACACAATTTGCATTACAATTATTAGACGCAATAAAATAGAAGGCTGCGCCATCTTTTATCGGATCTATATCTGGGTCATGAAAAGGTTTATCCATTTTTAACATACCAAGTTAAGGTGGTGAATATTATGGCATTCCTAGATAAAAATCAATATACGAGACTGTTTTTGCAAAGAACTCGTCATGTTTGAACTGATTATTCAGCTTGAAAAAGCCATGAATTATTGTTCCACCCACTTGACTTACAGGGAATAAGTGTTTAAAATTAGCTCCTTGCTTAACGTAATTAAATGGTCAATAAGTTCGATCAATCCAGGATAAATTGTGTCGGGTTTGATGTAGATGGTACTTTGTACAGAAAAGATGTTGAATATATTCCCGACCACGGATCCATTCAAGATTCACACGATTTTTTTCGATTTTCTGCTTACGAGAGATTAAAGCAGGGTCAAAGCCCTGAACAAATTTCTCAAGAATTGGTTGCATTGTATAAGGCTGCAATACAAGAAGGAACTTTGAAAACATTCATAGACTCGGTTCCAGATGGATTGAAGAGTGAGCTTGGAGAACTTATCCCAAGGCATAGGAGCTCAAATGCAAGAGTTATGATGGACCTGTTTGGTACTAGCTCGACTTTTTTACATGAAATGCTTTCAAGTATCGACTTTGATTTTATTTTAGCTGCTGATCCAAAATTGAGGCAGTTAATAGAAAGATTAAAAGATAGTGGGTACAAGTTAGGAATTCTTACAACTGAAGTTTATGATACCGTACAAAAAGTATTGAGGATTTTAGGATTGGACATTACAGACTTCCATATAAATACTGGGCACCAGATCCCAATTCTAACGACTGAAAATGTAAAAGAAAAAAAGCCTAGTGCTGAAGGTTTCGAAAGGCTAGTAAAGGGATTTGGGGCAAGTAGCCCCAACAATGTTGTGTATGTTGGCGACCACATAGTTAAGGATATCGAAGGTTCAATTAGATGCGGACTCCAGAGTATTCATGTTTTGAACAGAGATGATGGGGAAGATTTTGATTTTGATAATATGGATATTGAAGGAGATAGTGTCGAGTATGCTAGGGCAAGAACAATTTACGATGTTGAAAAGGTCTTGAGAACTTAAAGTTCCACAAACAACCCCTTTAAAGTAGAGAATTATGGGGTGAGACATTTGATGATGTTCGAACAATTCTACTGCAAGAACCTCACTGGAGTCATTCTACAAATTAAAAGAGGGGATTACAATCTAATCATACCCATGCTACTTACTCGGTTCAGGAGTTCTCTTCTTCATTACATCAAGATAATCAGCTATTGAAGCCTCGTCTTTCCTCAAAGTCACAGAGAGTACTAGACGGGTATCTTGCCTCTCCAGACTAATAATATCACCAGCTTTTTCTGGTCCATCAATGCCTTCTGCTTTAACAACTCCCAAGTCCTTCCTTAAAGTCCCCGTTATAGCAACAATTCCGTCCATGGCACCAACAACCAAAGCATAGACGCATTCACCAACTTGCTCTCCAGTAATTTCGATAATATTCCCAGTTTCAAGTCCAAGGATTCCCCTTGCAGAGGGAGAAAGTCCCAGGTAACCTCTACTACCGATTTCGGGGTTAACAGGAGCACCATGTGTTTCTGTATGAGTTGCGATAGTTGTCTTCCGGAATCCGCCGACATGCAAATTTTCTACTATTTTTAATGGTTTATCGTTTTCAGCCATAAGGACAATTAGTTATAAGGAAGAATTATAGTGCATCAACACTATGTTGTCAATGGGGTGAGACACTTGACGACGTTCGAACCGCATTGCTTCAAATTATCGCTCACGAGCACCTCTTGCCCTTGCACAGTCCATTTTAAGAGACAAATAATCTGGCTCTTCTTCAGGAAGGCGACTACCAGGATTATCGCCAACACGGTCTTCTCTGTCAGCTTTCTCCCATGCAGCAAAACTATCATCTAAACAGGCTTGGACAGTTGTCATATCATTATTACAGCCACAACCTGGAGCGATTTCGCTTGGGATTACGGCTTCAGGGTCATAGTGCAAATCATCTCTAGACGCGAGTCCAGCTTCAGGGTCATCCCAAGGGGGACCACCTGGTGCAAAAGCATCGATATTATCAGTCATAATATGTATTGATTAGATTATAAATAAGGATTGATTATAGTGAAAACATGAGAAAAGTCAACCCATACGTACCCGAAAAAGTTCGACCGTACCATCACTAGGCGCCAAACCAAACCTGTAAATAAAATGGGGTGACACACTGGACGATGTTCGAACAATTCTAGTACAGATGCATTATGGTAATGCAACGGTTTAATTGCAACCCAATACTTTTACTCATCATCCTGTTTTTTTGTATTCAAAACAAACTCCAATCATATCATTACAAATCGGACACACATTATCCTCGTCATAAAGATCGTATCTCTCCATCTTCTTCTTGCAGCTACCACACATATGGTTGAGGTCATCTAGTTGGTCACTTGATACGTTAACACCGAACTTACAATCCTTGCAGAAGAAAAAAGTTTCGTTTTCGTGCTTGAATTCAACTCCGAAACCACATTTCTCGTTCTCACATTCGATAAAAAGAATTTTTCTTTTTGGTTCGGGTTGATCAAGAGCTTTTAAATCTTTTAGTACTGATTCGATTGCTTCTATTATTCCATTCGACATGTCCTTGTCATTCTTGAAGATTTTCAGGCACTCCTTGTAGAACCAAAGCTTCTTGTCTACTGGTGCATTAAATTTTTCTAGAGCTTTCTCTCCAAACTTTTGAAAAGCCTCGAGCATCGATTGAAGATTGTGGAGCTTATCTGCGGCACAAATAAGCTTGGATTCGTGGCAAGAAGTCAGGAGATGTTTCAAGTAATCATCCTTTCTCTGTTGCCAAGGCAAGTCCTTATCCTTTTCTGTTACATCAAGAACTAGTTCAGTCACATGTGAGCCAAAAACTTTCTCCATTTGGTCTCCAGTGTAGCTAGTGTCTTCAATCGTATCATGCAAAATTCCTGCGATAATAACGTCTTCGTCGTCCGTGTAGTCCATAAGGATCAATGCAACCGAAACAGGATGCACGATGTAAGGGAGGCCGTCTCCTTTACGTTCTTGCCCATCATGCAGAGTTGCTGCGAGGTTTATGGCCTTCGTGATTTTTGGTGTGAGTTTCATAGTTGTTTGGGTTAAGTATACAACATCAGTTTGAGAAACAAAAAAGCGGTTAGGAAAATTCATCATGTCCAGACTTAATACCTCTGGATGGTGAAATCTCCCAACCGCTCTTGGCGATTAGTCATTTATTACATCTGGCTTGCCGCAGATTTCCCAGCTTGCCTACTCCGTAAGGGAGAGAAATAAATGGTGCGAATCCATCGCACATTGTTCTAGTTTTCAAAGACATTACTATTATAGATGATTTCGTGTAAAAGTACAGTATTTGGTCACGATCTTATTGAATATTCTTTAGGTTATGAAGTTAATTTGGTTCATTGCTATTGTTGTTATAACAACAATCGTACTGGAAAACTGCTAGGAAATCATTGTATAGTGTAATAGATCATTCTTTTATTTATTTAAAATGACTAAAGATCCAAAAGAAATTTTGATAGATGCTATTTTTAAAAGTGACATAAAAAAAATCAAATCTCTGTTAAAAGACGGCAGTGTTAAAGATTTAAATTATTTAGATGATGATGTGTCTCCGCTGTCTTTTGCATTAGGTATTCCAAATAATAAAAAAATTGTTAATTTTCTTATTGAAAAAGGAGCTGACGTTGATTTTCCCGATAAAAGTGGGGGTACTCCTCTTTTTAATATGTATATTGCTTTTGGAGACATGGTAGGTGCTCGTTATGATTTGGATTATTTTTTAAGTTACACTGATTTACTTGTAAGTCATGGAGCTAATATCAATTGTTCTGACAGTTCAAAAAGAACAATTCTTCATTGGATTCTTCACGATGCAATTCGCTATTTCAATCCTGATGTTGGATATTACTTTCATGTGAACTGCATAGACCTTCTTATAAGAAAAGGTATTAACGTGGAATTAAAAGATAAATATGGAGATGCTCCTTTGTTACTGGCTATAAAGTGTGAATCTGAAAAAATATTTGATTTGATTTCAACTCAATGCAGTAAAGTTTCGGGCAAAGAGTTTTTGTGTGCCTTTGAATGTGGAAATATGCCCAGGATGAAGGTACTTATCGACAAGGGAGCTGACATAAATTTTCGTGATGGGTTCGGAGCTACTTGTTTAATGAATTCTTGTTACCCAAAAAAGTTTAAATTACTAAAGTTTCTCATAAAGGAAGGGGCTGATATAAATTTATTTAATAATGGCGGCTATACTACTTTAGATTGTGCCTATGATCACGGATTACTTGCTATGCAGGATGGAGAGTCGAAGAAAACATTGGATATTTATGAAAAAATCCTCAAATACCTTGAGGCAAATGGAGGTAAGTATAAAAAATATAATAAGGGTATATTAAGTGATTAGTCCTGAAGTGTAGAATTTGTACTTCCTAAGTATTATCATCCGAATATCTCATGATACTTTTCAAGTATTTCCTTCTTATATTCCTCTTCATCTCCTGCTCTTACTAATTCGTTTTCGTATTTTTCTTTTGCTATCGCAGTTAACTGCTCTGCTACTGCGTTGTATTCGTCTTCGCTTGGTATTTTATTTAGTATTTCGTGTGCAGCCTCGTTTCTTACCTCTTGACTAGTTTCCCCAAATTCGTTCAGTATTTGAGAAAGAATGATTATAGGACCAGTGTACAATTCATTTTCGATGCTTTTTGAGCATTCTAATAGGGCGAACGGTGTCATTTTTCTTCTCTGAATAATCCCTAATAAATGTTTAGACATGTATAAAATATATTTATCTCCTCCTAATGCTATGTGATGACTCATTTTTTCTCTAGTTTAAATATGTAATTACGTAGTTTCAGTTTTGGTTTATTATAGCAATTCATGGCTTATCGTGAAGACTCCTAATGCTTTTTTGTTTTCTTAATATATTTCGAAAATATTTTTTGGAATAACTCAGCTTCTGATTTTAACCACTCGAAATATTCTTCCCAATCCCCAGTTTTATATAGGTCTGCATCAGTTAGAAGTCTTATCCTGGTCGCTTTTTTCCCTTCTAATGGCATCCATATCAATTTGTCATTTAATTCTTTTTCAATATCTGTCTTATATTTTTCTAATGCTGAATATAGTTCTTGGTCATGGTTAATGTATATTTCACACCCAATTTTCCCATTCTGACTATGTAACGTTAGGCTTATGTGAGCATTTGAATTACCTATAGAAATATCATACCAATGTTGGGGTCTTGGTTTTCTTAATCTTAGTATAGATTTTTTATCCTGAACAAATTCTTTGAATTTATCCCAAAAAGCCAATTGCATCACTTTTGTTTCTGTAAGTTGCCCTCCCGTATTTGATTTAAGAGATTTAGCCCAGTCGTTTGGTTTTGAGATTATCTGAAATTTAGGAGCAGTATCAGAATTGCCAATTTGCCATAATTCCATTTTAATAACAAAAATGTAAATCTTCTCATCTGTGTGTTCGTTGAGCCAATCCACAGCCTGTTTGTGTTCATCTCTTACATCTTTAACGATCCAAATTATAATTTCAGCGTCTAATCCTGAAGCGTAAGTAATAATTTTCCCCAGATGATCGTGATTGGTTATTTCTAGTTGATTTTCAATTACAATTTTTCGTCCTGTATTCTCTTCTTCGGCTAGAATATCGACATTAAATCTTCCAACACTAGCTTCTGTCTGAAGTAATTTGATGCCAAGTCCAATCTCATCACTGAGTAATTCTAGGTTTTCATTCTGAGATAACCAAGTAGTGAAATCAGTAGCCTCGTGAGCCCAAGCTTTTCTTAATTCAACTTTCTTAAGTCTTTTAAGTTCCATAATGATTTATTTTATAAATTTATATGCGATTATTATGATAGCAAAAATAGGATAAAGACAAAAGAAAGCTTTTTAGGCACACTGTGTGACTATTATAAATTCTGCAACACTTCCAGAATCTTAACCATCGCTAACGTGTCTAGTTCACAGTATCTCAACAAGTCATTCTCCATCTGTTCTTTCTCTTTTTGTTCTGTCATTTCAAACATCATGCTTTTCCATCCATTCATCGCCATAGCACCATCTCTAACATTTAAGTCCTTGTAGCTTAGCTCAGGTATAAGTACTGGCAATACAGCTTTGATAGAGAAGCTTCCTTTGAATTCGTGATGAAGATAGTGTTGTTGAGAGAAAATCTCCATAAGGTCAAATATACGCTGATTATACCCATGGAAAATCTCTGCATGCTGTGGGAGTAGGTCAGCGAGGTCTTCATGACATTTTCCTTCGAATTTCTTGTTCCAGACTATGATACTTCCATTATCTCCCATAACTTTCATCAATGAGTCTGCTAGGGCTATCATTGGATGACTCTCTGTGTCTGTGTGTATATATTCGTGATGAGTAAGCTTCCCGTTAGGTTTATCAAGAATATGTAGTGAGTATTGGAATGGTACTTGTTGGTAAGGTCTACATCCATCATATATTGGGACTGCGGTTGGGTAGGTTTCATAGTCTAAGAAATAAAGTGGGTACACTAACTCTGTTAGTTGTTTTTTTATCTCTATTGTGTCGATGATTGGATTTTTGCTTTGTTCAACGTTTACGTGGTTTCTTTGGGGGTCAGTTAATTTGAAATCTTCTGGAACTTCTCCTATTGGAATGTGTCCACCTTCAATAAGACCTTCTAGCCTTTTCAAGCTTGATCCTATCCGTATAATATCGTGGACAGAATAGTCTGGTACGTCAGGGTGTAAGTATTTGAAGGCAGGGCAGTGGTTACTTCGTGATTTGTAGATACATTCGCAAGGCAGGGGTTCTCTTTTGTTCTGAAGGATTCGTTTCATGTCATCGATCATTAAATTGATCTCTTCTTCTAGTTCTTTTGCTGTCTCTGTTATATCTGTTGTCTTCAAGAGTTTTCTTGCTTTTATATCGCCTTTTTTTCTGAATTCCTTGTCTAGCTCAATCAAGTTAACCTGTCCAACATCATATCCAGCTTTTTTAAGCAGGATGTATTGAAAAGTAGCGTCATAGAGATGTTTTTTATCTTTCTTGTCTTTGGAGCTTGTTCCTTTGACCTCATTGATAATCCAGTATTTATTGGAGTCATCCCACTGCAAAATATCAACCATGGCATATAGGTTCTCTGTTTCAAATGTTGCTTGGAAGATAACTTTTTCTTCCGCTTCTAGGTATTTCTTAGTTTCCTTGATAGCTTCACTCTCTCTACTTTCTACAAGTATGCCGTGAGAGAATAGTTTTCTTGCCCATAATTCTACTTCTTGCCCGTTTTTGATAAGTTCTTTCTGGAAATCACTTAGTTTTATGTTCTCAAGCACTTCAGGTTTCTTCTTGAAAAACCAAAAATATGCTGGGCATTCAAGGTAGCGTAGGAAGTCTGACTTGGTGATTGGGCTTGAAGTGTTCATTTGACGAGGTTGTAGTATTGGGACATGGGGTGGGGTGTTTTTCAGCCAGGTTACACAATTGAATCTATAATTTCCCACCCGAAATATCAAAGAATCGCTCAAAGAAGCTCATCAACTTATCTAATACACTTTCACGTTTTTTTGTTCGTTCACCATCGGGCGAGAAGCGTGATACAGGTGGTAAAACTTTAGCGATAGCTGTGCCTGTTGTCGAGATATTGCCATTTCGGAATGCATTTTGTACAAATTTATAAGTTTGATCGTGATCTAGATTTTCATTTTTAATAATTTTTTCTAATTCCTCAACTTTTTTCTTGTTCACAAATTCTTGCCAGTCTTCATCAACAACTGAATTTATTTCAAGTGAAGCAATAAACTGATTTATGAGCTCTTTCTTGTTGCGCAGTTCTATACTTGAATCAATTGCCTTGTTAATATCAAGTAGAATCTCTTTATTTTTGGTGTGGTCTTCATGGTAGATTTTGACGAGTGCCAGCACATAATCAATATTGATCTCTATCTGCTTGATAAGTTCCATTTCAAATACAATATCGTCGTTTATATTTTCCTTTTCGGTGTCCTCACCTTTTCGGAATTCATTATATAAATCGATGTATGCGCTGTGATAATCTTGTATGTCACGCTCAGTTAAAATTTCATTTCCTTCAAATTCGTCAAAGGTAACCAAAATGTTGCGTACTCGTAAAATTCCGCCATATAATCTGATAAATTCTTTTTGCTTTTGCTCACCTATTATTTGTTCACCAATAGGGAATTTTTCCAGAAGTTCCTCTACCAAACTTTTATACCCTCGCACTTCTTTGTCGTCGTCTTTGTAGCCGTTGTAATACTCTTCATACGACTTCAAAAGCACAATCCCGCTTGCTTCTTGATCACCAAAGAGGGCAATAGATTCATTTGTAGCTTTTTCTAGGTTGCGGAAGCAGACAATGTTTCCGAAAGTTTTTATCGTGTTTAAAATACGGTTTGTGCGTGAATATGCTTGAAGCAAGCCATGCAATCGTAATTTTTTATCTACCCATAGCGTGTTCAGGGTTGTGGCATCAAATCCAGTCAAAAACATGTTTACAACAAGAAGAATATCAATTTCGCGTTTTTTGACTCGTTTACTCACATCCTTGTAGTAATTCTGAAATTTATCAGATGAAGTATCGTAGGAAGTGCCAAACATTTTATTGTAGTCTTGGATGGCACTCTCAAGAAAATCTCGTGAACTTTTATCTAGTCCGCTCGTGTCTTCCGAATTTTCATCAATCATCCCATCCAGATCTTCGTCGTTTACTCCAAAACTGAAAATCGTTGCTACTTTTAGCTTTTTGTCACTTGGTACATCCGCCAGTTGTTTTTTGAACTCGGCATAATACTTCTTTGCAACATCAATCGAAGAGACGGCAAAAATGGAATTAAAACCTGCAAGTCGGCGATCTTTTAACTTATAAAAACTGTTTCGTTTGGTCTTTTGGTCAAAATGCTCTCGTATATAACTCACAATATTTGCCAAACGTTCGGGTGCTGCAAGTGCCGCCTCACGATCTATGCCACTCACTTTTTTATCTTCAATATCTTCTGCCTCTCGCACTGTTGAAACGTAATCAACCTTAAACGGCAAAACGTTTTTATCGGCAATAGCATCTACAATGGTATAAGTGTGTAGTTTTTCGCCAAAAGCCTGTTCGGTTGTCTTAAAATCAGGACGTCCGCCAGAAGAAGCATTAACGGCAAAAATTGGTGTGCCAGTAAAGCCAAAGAGGTGATAATTTTTGAATGCTTTTGTAATGGCAGCATGCATATCGCCGAACTGCGAGCGATGACATTCATCAAAAATAAGTACAATATGGCCGTCAAAAATAGTGTGTCCCTTATTACTTCCTATAAATCGGTCGAGCTTTTGAATGGTTGTAACAATTATGCTTGCGTTTGTGTCTTCGAGTTGGCGTTTTAAAATTGCCGTGCTGGTATTACTATTAGCCGCACCTTTTTCAAACTTGTCATACTCACACATAGTCTGATAGTCGAGATCTTTACGATCAACAATAAACAATACTTTGTCTATGTGGGGTAATTTGCTCGCGAGTTGTGCTACTTTGAAGCTCGTTAAGGTTTTTCCTGATCCCGTTGTGTGCCACACATAACCGCCAGCCTCCACAGTTCCAAGTTTTTTATAGTTCGTGCTTACTTCAATTTTATTCAATATTTTTTCCGTTGCTACTATCTGATAGGGACGCATTGCCATAAGTTGTTGCTCACTTGTGAATATGCAATAACGGGTTAAAATATTCAAAAATGCATGTTTCGCAAAGAACGTTTTGCTAAAATCCACTAAATCGGTAATCGGTTTATTGGTCGCATCCGCCCACCAACTTGTAAATTCAAAACTATTGCTTGAGCGTTTGCCTTTTTTGGCTGCACCTTCACTAGCTTCTTTGATATGTTCGTAACGTGTAGTATTGCTGTAATACTTGGTATGAGTTCCATTTGAGATCACAAATAGTTGCACATATTCAAATAAGCCGGAACTAGCCCAAAAACTTTCTCTTTGGTAACGATTGATCTGGTTGAATGCTTCCTGAATAGCTACTCCACGCCGTTTTAGTTCAATGTGAACCAATGGCAACCCGTTTACCAGCACCGTTACATCATAACGATTTGCTCGCTGACCTTCATCGGTGGCGTATTGGTTAATGACTTGGAGGCTGTTGTGGTGGATGTTGTTTTTACGGAGTAGATAAACGTTTTTTACTGTGCCGTCGTCTCGTTTTAGGTTCTTAATGTAGTCTTCTTGGATGGTTGCTGTTTTCTCCGCAATGCTTTGATTTGGATTTGCGATTTCACTGGCAAAAAAGTGATCCCACTCCGTATCTGTAAACTCAAAATCATTCAGTTTTTCCAGTTGCTTGCGGAGGTTTAGCACAAGATCGGCTTCGGCTGTGATATTGAGATACTCGTAGGATTGTTCGCCCAGTTGCTTCACAAATGCACGTTCCAGCTCCGCTTCACTTTGATAATGAGAAGCTCGTTTTTTGTCCGGTGTGTATTCGGACACAACGGTGCTTTGCGGATTTTCCGCGACCAGATTGTATTTTTTATTGTTTGGCATATTCTTTAAAAGTAAGTAATTTCCCGCGATAGTATTCGTATTGTTTTCTTCGGGCGTCGAGTTCAGCTGGTAGACCGATTGAAATATCGTTTACAAGTGCATCGAATTTGTCCAAGATTGTTACAATACGTTCTTGTTCTGCGAGTGGTGGAACTGGGATTTTAAATTTTTCAGTGTCTGGTAGAGAAATCTGAGGCATTTGCATTCTATTTGCAATAGTTTGAAAATGAGATTCTTTAATCTTTAGGTAGTAAAATACATATTTTGTATCAATCCCCTTATTATTACTGTAATAAGACCAAAATTCATTTTTATGACTAAATGGCTTATCGTAGTATTCGAATTCAATAATTCCACGAGATTTTACGATGATTGATGAGACTTCATGAATATCTTTTTTTGGGATATCTTCAAAGTTAACCATTGCAAAAGTTCTTCCTCCTGCAAATATTTTCACAGGAGCGCTTTCCTTGTGTAATTTTTTCATTTGAGAAGCTGTAATCTTTGTTCCCTTATTTCGTTTCATTAACTCTTTTAAATTTATCCACTCCACATCATCTCCAAAACTCAACATCTCATTCCTATAATGCTCATACTGCTTATTCCTTGCCTCCAGCTCTGCCTCCAGCTCTGCCTCCAGCTCTGTAAATGTATCGAGAATTTTTACAATTTCTTGTTGGATGGCAAGGGGTGGGATGGGGATTTTGATTACGACCATTTTTGACTTGGTGAGCTTTGCACGAGTTCCACCTGTTAGAAATGGTATAAAATTCATGTTTCTAAACCAGTGAAATAAAAACCTATTCAATACACCTTCATGCCCCCTAATAACATGGACATGATTATTTGCCCAAAATTTGCCAGTAGCATACTGGATTGAATAATTATCTAAACTTGCTGAGCCATCTTCTGCAATTAAGATATATTCACCATCGTGAGTAAACCCTTCTACATAATCTTGTATATTGTTTGCACCATAATAAGGAGTTTCTCCGGGCACACGTAAACTGGATTTTATCGGTTTTCTTTTATTATCTGCAATCTCACAAACTTCACCCAACTCTTTAAACTCCACACCATTTGGGCATAGTTCAGCGATTAGTCTTTCGATTTTTGATTGTTTGTTTGGCATTTTTATTATATTAACTTCTCCAAACCATTAAGGGCATCGCTGCAGTCATAGCCAGTAGGGGCAAGTTCTATAGCTTGTTTAAGTGCATTTATTGCAGAATCTTCATCACCAACCTCGTGGTAAATAACTGCCATATTCTTTAAAAGAATATACGCTGTATTATTTTTTTTAAGGTGTTTTTTTGTCTCATCGAAAAGTTTTGGTAACACTGTTCTGATTTTTTCTCCTTTAACTGTAGTTTCATCTCGAAATGTTTCTGGCTGTTTATGTGCATATTTTGCAGCCTCATCAGCAAGCATTTCGAAGGCCTCATTATATAATTTTAAAGCTTTGGTTTTTTCCCCTGCTATATTGAGTTCCGCAGCTTTATTTGTTAGTTCTTGTATATCCATATTATTTTATTCCTTCAATATCAGTGACTATATCATCAATTGCCGTTCGCAATTCGCTTTGCCTAGCAACGATTTGTTTAATTTTAACGTTAAGATCTTTGATATCGACTATCTCGCGAGTATCCTCTTGCTCCACATAGCTGGATATCGCAATATTGTAGTCATTTTCTTCAATTGCTTTGTTGTCTACAAGTTTAGCAAAATATTCCTTGTCTGTTCTCTCTGTAAACGCTTCTAGAATCTTAGTGCGATTTGAGTCGCTAAGCTTATTTTTGTTTCCTCCACGAACGAATTCAGCAGAGGCATCAATAAATAGTGTTTTGTTATCCTTCTTGCTCTTTTTAAGTACAATAACGCAAGTGGCAATAGTGGTGCCAAAAAATAGGTCAGGAGGTAGCTGAATAACCGTATCAACATAATTATTGTCTACCAGGTATTTTCGTATTTTGCACTCCGCTCCACCTCGATAAAGAACACCCGGAAATTCAACAATTGCCGCCGTTCCGCTCGTAGAAAGCCATGATAGCATGTGCATTGTAAATGCGAGATCGGCTTTACTCTTTGGTGCTAGTACTCCGGCTGGCGAAAAACGCGGGTCATTGATTAGGAGTGGGTTAGCGTCGCCTTCCCATTTTATGGAGTACGGCGGATTGGAAACAATAGCGTCAAATGGTTCATCATCCCAGTGTTTAGGGTCGATAAGTGTATCACCATGTGCGATATCAAATTTCTCGTAGTTAATATCGTGTAAAAACATATTGATACGGCAGAGGTTGTAGGTGGTAAGGTTGATCTCTTGACCAAAAAACCCTTGCCGAACATTTTCTTTTCCAAGAACTTTAGCAAATTTTAGAAGCAATGAGCCAGAACCACAGGCCGGATCATAGACTTTGTTCACTTCTTTTTTCCCAACAGTAGTAATTTCTGCAAGTAATTCACTCACTTCTTGTGGAGTAAAAAATTCACCTCCAGACTTACCTGCACTTGAAGCATACATGGTCATCAAAAACTCATAGGCATCACCGAAAGCATCAATGGTATTATCGGAATAATTACCAATACGAAGGTCGCCAATGGCTTCGAGGAGCTTCGCAAGTCGCTGATTTCGTTTTTCTACAGTACTTCCCAGTTTATTGGAGTTTACATCCAAATCATCAAATAATCCTTTAAGGTCGGGCTCACTTTCTGTACCTTTTGCGGAGTCTTCTATGTCTCGAAAAATGGCAGACAGGGTTTCGTTGAGGTTGGTGTCATTACGAGCATTTTTACAAATATTTACGAAAAGCTCACTTGGTAAAATATAAAATCCTTTTTCTTTTACTGTATCGGCACGTCCAAATTCAGCTTCTTTGTTTGATAGTTTTGCATAGTCAAATTCCTTCCTGCCATTACGGCGTTCGTCTTCGTTTATATAGATTGTGAGATTTTCACTGATGAACCTATAAAAAAGCATTCCAAGTACGTATTGCTTAAAATCCCAGCCGTCCACGCTACCACGAAGATCATTGGCAATTTGCCAAATTGCTCGATGCAGTTCTGCGCGCTCTTGCTCTTTGGATGTGTTTAAATTTGTCATATTTAAAATTTATTATAGGTTTGGGTTCAAATTAAAGGCTTGTACTTACGTTTATTTCTCGCGCACCTTTCAAACAGAACCCGTCTCCCAACGCAAAAGAGGACGGCGTGGTTTGTCCATGTGTACCCCTTTGCAGATGGGCTCATTGGCACGCCGCCCACCGTCACGCCAATAGGCGCTGATGAACGACAAACCTGTAAATTCAGGGGTTTTGATACACTGGATGAACGTGAAAATATTAGCACAGATACATTACAGAGCCAAAAGATGTTTATTTCTTTAATGTGAGAGGTTATCCTGTTGTCACATCCAACAACATTACTTCCGATCCAAATGAATGTAAGCATCGAAGCAATAAAGACACGTCTGCAAAATCTAAACAACGAGACTCAAAAGATTATATACCCAAACACAGTTGAACTTTCAGAGAAGATAGCTTTTAGGTTTGTACAAGGAATTCTGGGAATACCGGAATTAAAGTCTGAATTTACAAGAAGAGCCTTTTATCGCACAAATATCCTGGAAAGCCCAGAAATAACTGAGAAAACAGCCAGTATCCTCTCGATTTTCAAAAAGATAACAGATACATTGTGCGGAAATTTTAATTCCGAGTCTCTTCAAAAAGCATTCCTGTTTTCAAACGAAATGACGAGACTGGAAGTTGCCAGCAATCCAAGGTATTTAGATACCTATAGGAGTTTGATAAAAGATGTTTCATCATTTTTCCCAATGAAAGATCATACTTTTGGTTACAATTTAGAAAACCTTCACAAAAAAGACTACTTTGAAGACATCCCAATAGTAAGAGATGGCATATACAAGCACTGGTTCCTAGAGTGCATATTATCCAGACGTGGTTTTTTGATAAGTATACTCAAAGGCCTTTACTACAGAGGGGACAAATCGGTGAGTGACGAATTATTAACTGAATTACATGAGACTACTGATCATATCAGGGATTTAGAGAAAGGACTGGTTTACGAATCTAAGGCGCAAATAGTCAGACCTTTCGAGAGACTGTACACGGAGTATGAAACCTTCCAAAAGGCAGGAATTTGTTTATCTGAATGTATTACTTCAAAAATGTATTTTGAAGAGCTCAAGTCGTACACAGAAATTGTGACGAATGAACTGTGTGATTATTTAGATATGAACACAGGGATAGGTAAAAAGGAAACCGAAAAATTAGAAGGTTTTAAACCAAAAGCAGGTAATCAATTAGATGATAATATTTTTCATAACGTCCCTGATGGGACATCCAAGCCGGAACTTCTTTTCAAGGCGCTTGAGAACGGCAATTACGAGAAACAAGAGAAATTAAGTCCGATTCAATCATGGTTGATCGATTATCTATTTAGAAACAGATTGGATAAAGACAAAAGGCAATTTCACCCACGAGAAATAAGGATTTTATGTAGGTTAGGAAAGGGAAAAGAGGGGATGCCTAGTACAGGAACAATCCAAACCGCAATAAGCAAAATAAATGGACTATGTGAGGAACACGGTGTAACAAAAATTTTTATTTCAACAGGTAAAAATGGATTTCATTCTTTGAATTCTATACTCGAGTGTATGGTCAAATTAAATCCTTCATCAGGGCCTTCACCAATGAAACGATGAAGACTGTGTTTACAAAACAGTCAAGGACGAAAATCAATAAAAACTTTGATTCAAATAAAAGGGATTCCCACCTGTTGTAGTGGGGTAATTGTACAGGCTCCCCACTGTTTTTTTGAGAGAGTGGGTTGACCTAAATTGTCGATGAATGCGACTCGTATTAACGAGAATGCTTATTTGCGTAATGACAAAGTTTCATGGGTCTATCTCCCCAATCAATCCAGGAATTCCAAGAAATCTACAAAACCGAACTCGGAGAAGAGTTGAGCTATGAAGAAGCAGAAAAACAAGCAAAGGATTTTCTTAATTTATACCTTATAACCACGCAACAGAAAAATGACTGAAACAAAAGAAAAACTGCTAGCCGCCGCACTATCTTATAGAACGATGAATTTATCAGTTATTCCAGTTGGCTCAAACAAAAGAGCCGTAATAGAGTGGAAGGAATTTCAAACCCGCCTTCCAAGAGAGGAAGAAATAAGAGAGTGGTTTAATAATCCATCAGCAAAAGGTATAGCAATAGTCACTGGCGTAATTTCTGGATTGGTAGTTGTAGATACCGAAGCTGAAGCAGATATTTCAGAAATGGATTTTGGCACCACGGTAGAGAGTATCTCTGGCGGAGGTGGTCGTCACTTCTACTACAAGTATCCAAATAGTAGAGTGATAGGTAACAGAGCCGGAATACGCCCAAAAATTGATATAAGAGGTGAGGGTGGTTACGTAATCGTCCCACCATCGCTACATCCAAGTGGTGGTCAATACAAATGGGCCAAATCCATAGAAGACAATGCGCCTGCCGAGCTGCCAAAATGGCTTCTAGAAGAATTGACGCAAAACCCAACGGCCAAGGCTTTGATATCGACTCCAGTTCTCGAAGGAAGAAGAAACGACACCGCTACGCGCTATGTAGGGAAGTTATTGACGCAGTACAAGCGGGACGAATGGGAAACGATCGTGTGGGAGAAATTAAAAGATTGGAATAGGACAGAGGTGACGCCCCCGCTAGATGAGAAAGAACTTCGCTCAATACTTGATTCCATATCATCAAAAGAAGCCAGGAATAGAAAAGAGGACTCCAAAGAGCAAAAAGAATCAAAGGATTCGACCGCAACCATGCTTATTAAGTGCTTGGAAGACGAAAACGCAACATTATTCCACGATCAGCATGGAGAGCCTTACATACGAGTCCACGATGGAAAGAGATGGATTTGTAGGCAAACTGGCTCTCAGGATTTCAAATACTGGTTATGCCACTTGTTTTATAAACAGAAAGGGAAAGCAGTAGGCACACAAGCTCTAAGCGACGCGATCAACCTAATATCAGCCAAATCACGTTTTGAGGGAGAGGAAATCCGTCTTGAAAACAGAGTTATTCATAAAAACGACACCATTTGGTACAACCTTTGTGACAAGGAAGGGAGGGTGATGAAGATTACTGCAGAAAAATGCGAAGTCATTGATAACCCGCCTATTTTATTCAAGGACTTCAAGCATCAAAAAGAGCAGATTATTTCAGATTATCCGTGCGACTTGAACGAAATATTCAAGTTCATTCGAATAAAAAACAAGGAACATAAAATTCTCTTGTTGGTTTATCTTGTGTCTTCTTTGATCCCAAGTATCCCGCACCCCATTCCAGTTCTATATGGGCCACAAGGGTCGTCAAAAACTACGGTTTCCAGAATATTGACCAGACTTATTGATCCATCTCATACAGAAGTACTGAGTCTGCCTAGGAACGATAACGAACTTATCCAACAGTTATCACATAATTACGCGGCTTTCTACGACAATATCCAGAAAATTCCTGACAACATCTCGGACATACTCTGTAGAGCTGTAACTGGTGAAGGGGGGTCCAAAAGAAAACTTTTCACTGACGATGAAGACATTCTTTACTCATATCGTAGAACCATAGGTCTTAACGGCATAAATATCGTTGCGACCAAGCCAGACCTGCTTGATAGATGCATTCTAATAGAATTAGACCGTATCCCAAACGATGAAAGAAAGACAGAAAATCAACTATGGGAAAGTTTTGAAGAAGTGCGGCCGCTTCTATTCAGGAAGATGACGGAAATTTTATCACGAGCCATGGGCACCTATAAGGGGGTTGAATTGAAGACATCTCCACGTATGGCTGATTTTGCCCAATGGGGAGTGGCCATAACAGAAGCGTTAGGACTCAACGCAGATGATTTTCTAAATGCTTACGACAATAACATCAAGCAACAAAACCAAGAGGTTATAGACGAAAATGTAGTAGCTAACGCAATAGTTGGCCTTATGTCAGATAGGGGGGAGTGGTCCGGAACCGCATCCGAACTCCTAGATGAACTCACGGAATTAGCAGAAAAGCTGAAAATAAACACAAAAGACAAGGCGTGGCCAAAGGCTGCCAATTCACTTTCAAGAAAGCTGAATGAGATTGGTCCAAACTTGAAAGAAATTGGAATAAACGTTTTCAAGGACAAAAAGAAGGAGCGCAAAATAACCATTACGCATAATATCGCCGAAACCGTCTCAACCGTCGCAAACGCCGTTCCTCAGCCAGAAAGAGATCCGTCGGTATTGGCTCTATCCGAAGCTATAAAGAGGGAAGCATTGTCTGTAGTAGACGATATTGACGATAAAGACGATATGTTCGGTTTCAGTAATAAGATAAGAGCATTCATGGACGACAAGATAGAAATTGGAGAGTTGAATGAAAAAGAGACATTATCGGTGGTCCAAAGTCTTTTTGGCAAGGATTCACATTACATAAATTAACATCTAACCAAGCAAACATGTTTGACCCAAAAAATTTCCGATTGAAGTCAGTTTACCTCCCACTAGAACTAGCGGGTATGGCTGAATTGAAGGCAAAAGCTGAGTACATGAACTTCTCAGCATACATAAGAAGTCTCGTCATTGAGGACTTAAAAAGAGAGGATTTACTACCTAAAGTACAGAGCAATAACAGTTCAAACTAAAAGACGGTACTCTTTTAAAATGATGATACCTTCTATCCTTAACGATTTCTGAATTATGGGAATGTACCCAACCAAAAACTCGGCAGATGACTGCTTTTGTATTGATACTCAATGGCTAAAACAACATGGCTACTTTTGTGGATGGAAGAGTGGTGGCATTACTTGGTCTCGTGGGTGGAGTGGGAGTGAATCTTCAATAGGATTTACCGTAAGCACAATGAGTTCCCCAGAGATTAAGTTTCAATATACTATCACTCCTAGGTGGGATGGTGAGAAAAAAGATATGGATTATTCTTTTCCTCTAGTCAAAGTTCCATGTAATCTCGGCGGGTTCAGGTGGGCTTTCAAGTGCTCTTTGTACAAAAGGAATTGTTATTGCGGCAGGACTGTTTATAAACTCTATCAACCTGATGGTTCCGATTATTTTGGGTGTAGGAAGTGTATGAACATCGTATATGAAAGTCAGCGAAAGAGTGGTTGTAGACTTGAGTTTTTTGGTAAAGCTCTTGATAACGAAAGGAAATATGGAGAGGTCTACGATTCTATACATAAATGGCATTATCAAGGAAAGCCTACTAGAAAAGTTCGGAAGTTGAGACGACTTGAAGCCAGGATGCCATCTCTCGAGGAGTCTATTGCAATTAAAAAAAGTATTTTTGGTAGATTGTAACTTTGTGTATAATGTTTGTGCTACCAAACACCGCCAAAAAAACGAAAGCTGATTTGTTGCTCTTAAGGGGCGACTGTGTCAACAAAAGGCTTTCGGGTCTGGTGTTGGTAGCCACAGTCGTCCCTTTTGGGAATAACCTAACAAAACCTCATGAAATACTTCATCTACATAAGAAAATCATCTGATAGGGAAGATCATCAAATCCTAAGCATAGGATCGCAAACAAAGGTACTCGAAGAACTTGCGGCAAAGATGGGAGTGCAGGTTGTAGCCATCTACAAGGAGGAGAAAACGGCATACAAAACGGGTCGTCCAAAATTCAACGAAATGCTAGCCAGGATTGAAAGGGGGGAAGCTGATGGGATAATTGTTTATCACCTTACAAGAATAGCAAGGAACAGCTTTGATGGAGGAAGGGTGATTTACATGATGGACGAAGGTACGCTGAAAGAAATCATAACTCCAGAAACAACATATACAAACCTCACAGATCATAAGTTCCTGATGCAGATCCATTTTGCAATGGCGAAGAAAAGTTCAGATGATACAAGTACATTTGTAAAAAGAGACAATCAAACAAAGCTGGAAAAGGGAGAGCTTATAGGGTTGGCATCGTTAGGCTATTTGAACATAGACAAAGAGGGGAGAATAGCAGGGAAAAGATACACGAACGAAAAACAGGTTTTGCTTGCACAATTAGGCAGACCTTTAAAAAGAACAGAGATAGATCCTATTGATGGTCCACTAGTAAAGAAAGTATTGGAGAAGGCGGCGACAGGAACTATGTCTGCAAGTGCACTTTTAGAATATGCTAATGAGATAGGGCTGAAGAATATTGCGAAAAATACTCTGTTCAACATGTTCACAAACCCCAACTGCTATGGATCCATAAAATCCAAGGGCAAAATATACCAAGGAGATTTTGATGCATTGATAAGTAAAAAAACTTTCGACCAAATTCAAGACATGCTTAAGAATAAGTCTAAACCAAGGAAACAAATACACAGATTCCCATATGTAGGGATAATGAGATGCGACGAATGTGGTTCTATGATAACAGCAGAAATTCAGAAGGGGCATGTGTATTACAGATGCTCAAAGAAAAAGGGGAAATGCAAACAACCATACTTAAGAAGCGAATTACTTGAGAAGCAGTTAAAGGATTATCTTGAAAAGGTGCAAATCCCAGATGCGTTCATCAAGTGGGCTTCAAAGCAACTACAGTCAGTTTATAAAGACGAAGTGAAGGTACAAGCATCAACAAGAATGAGCGCACAACAAGAGCTAAACAGGCTAAAAAAGAAACAAGCAAAACTGCTTGAAGAGTACCTGAGTAGTGATAGCGTACTAACAAAAGAAGAATACTCAGAACAAAAACAGAAAGTATTAACAGAAATATGCTTGTTAGAAGAAAACATGCAGGCTCACAGCGGCGAAGAAGTTAAGTGGATAGGTGATTGCGAGGACTTCTTCGAGTTCTCAAGCCAACTGTTAAACAGATTCGATACAGTCGATATTGAAGAGAAAAGATTTGTACTTCAAGCAATCGGCTCGAACTTTGTGCTAAAAAACAGGCAGCTAACCTTGGAATACCAGAAAATATACAAACCTTTCTTGAAATTGAATGAGTTTGAATCACAAAACCGGCTCGAACCAGAAAAACCCGATGTAGAAGCCACGAAGAGCCATTTTGCTCGAAAAATAGCTTTATGGGGTGAGCGATGGGGTTCGAACCCACGACCCCCTGGACCACAACCAGGTGCTCTAACCAACTGAGCTACGCTCACCACGATTGCACACGCCAAACCTAAAAAGTAAAGAAGCGGTGCGACACAGATCTTATCTTTTTTGGCGATTTGGCGCAATATTTTTATGTCTTTGTTCCGGATTAAATTTCCAACCTGTTGGGTCTAACCTGTTAATTTTAATCCGGATTAAAATTACAAAAATCACAAAAACCGCCATTAATCCAACTCAACCGCCCCTCCAAACCCCAAACAAATAAAAAAGCTCCTCCCACTTGGGGAGGAGCGATAAATGTAGATTTAGGATGACGTACGCCCTAGAAAGAAGCCTAACATAACCTACTCTACTGGTTTGGAGACTTAGAAAGCCTCGCAGATATAAATTCTACGCACATACTGGAAAAAGTCAATAGAAAGATTATTTATAACTCTAATTTTTCAATAATTTCACTTTCCAATTCAAGTAGTACTTTATCAAGATGTTTCCTGGTGCCTTTCCCATCATCATTATGCTCTCCTTTCCAGTACTCCTTCAAAAACTGAACTTTATCTCCAGCTACCTCTAGCTTTATAGCTAACGCAGCAAGACAATGCACCTTTTTAGCATAATTGTTATAAATACTTGGAGAGTTCTTTTGGGCCGTATGTAACCAACGTGGACTTAGAACGAGCTCTCCATCGCTCACAAGATTAGGAAATTTACCGTGTCGTTCGCTTTTAAAGCGAACCGGCACCTTACTCCAAGCCTTTTCAAAGGTATCTATTTTCTTTAATCTTTCCTCCATCGACTTGCTAGATTTTTCTGTAAGAGCAGCATCAAGTCCAGTCGAAGAGGCCCTAAGTTTTTTAATAAATTCGTGAGAAAACAGTTCCGAATAGTTTGTAGTGATTTTGTCAAGATATTCCTTAGTTTCCAAATAATTTTTCTCGATATCACCTTTGTACCAAGAACCCAAGGTTTCGCCATCAGAGACGGTAGGCTCTTCATAGCCAGTCTCAGCACCAGTTAATTCACTATCTTTTTCAGGATTAGCTTCTTCATCAGCTGTTTTTTCGTCGTCCTTAATCGCTTTCTCCGTAGATTCATCATGTGCGCCAGTGGGGGTAAGTGGTGCTGTCGCTGCGGCTTCTAATGCTTTCTTCGCCTGTTCTGCAGGGGATTTATAAGTGGTATCATGCCAGACAACATAGTCCCAGTAGCCAATATTCTCATCAGGGTTGGGACCATCATCAATAACCAAAGTACCACATTCACCTTCGTCATAACATCTTGCTCTCAGTTTGAAATAAACGTATCCTCCAAAGGCCTTAAATGGACTAGCAATCACTAATCCCAAAGCCCAACCAGGAAGTCCCGCAACTTTATCGAACCCCTTAGCGGCAGCCTTTCTTAAAACCCCAGGCTCTCCAGACTTCCCAGGCTTCCCACCCTCACGGGATTCGCCAGGACCTGACCTTCTTCCACTTTTTTTAGCCTTGTCTTTACCAATAATCTTATTTCTATTAGTTCTAAAATAATCAGATAGAACATTTAGTGCTCTAGTAGGCGTGAAATTGCTTCTATCAATTTCTGGTGATCGAGGTCGTTCCAAAGGCATTGGCCTCTCAAGATGATCTACAATCTGTGAGTTCTGGGGGTCTTGACCCGTATTCTCTTGAGAAGGCTGTTCTGCAGCTCTAGAAAATCTGTTTATTAAAACATAGATATCTTCTTTCAATGACAGATTGTCAGCCTTCATTTTAGAATCAAGTTTCATTAATTCACGTGCAAATTCTTGAAAAGCTTCAGTTTGTGCTTGATCCAATGCCTGACGAGGGTTGTTCTCAAAATTTGGAGAAGATCTACTAGCTTTTAAAAATATTCTTCTCGCATCTATAATACCGTGCAAATTGACAGCCTCCGTGATAATAGTAATTAACTCTGCTGGTATTGAATCTGCAAACTTGGGAAGATGAGAACTCGCCATAGCATCCATCAAATTAGCATATGCCAGGGTGAATTCCTTAAATCTAGAAGCTGGAGCCTCCAGTGCCTGATTACCCCTGCTTATATTCTCTTTGACAAAATTTGGTAAATCGAAATCCAAAACGCCTCTGCCTGACTTGAAAGAAATATCGAAATCAGAAGAATCCATGAATGATTCAATAGCAATCATTAAGTCAGATCTGTCAAAAACAGTATTGTCACCAGGGTTTCTTCTAGTAGCAGTCTGGCTTTTAGGTAATCGCCCAGTAGTTTTATCAAAGTCATACGCAGATTCTAATTTTTCCAAGTACTTTTTAGCTTCTGCTTTATAAAGCTTACGAATATTTGGATCAAGGGTCTTAGAATACTTTCCTAACGCACCTCGTACTTTTTTATAATGCTTATTAAAATCAGCCCTATTATTTATTTGAGCTTGCTCAAAGGGCTTGACACTATCCTTCAACGCATCATTAGCATCTCTAATATTGCTGCGTACAAAAGATTCACTAATTGATTTCAAATCCTCTCTCAAATTTTTTGATCTTTTGCTTCCCAGCCTTCCAGATCTATACATACGATATAACACGTAAGATCCAACTAAAACAGGAGTTCCAATGGAGCTTATACCAATAGTCCAGTTAACCCAATTACATCCCTGTAAAAATAAAGAAGAACCAGCTATGATGGCCAATTTTCCACCACCAGTCTTATTAAATGCATCAAAAATTTTCTGTAAAGACCCATTATGACCCTCATAAGCTCTACCAAAAAGGTTCCTTAATTCTGCTTTAGACATTCCTAATTCCTTTATTAGATCTCTCGAATATTGTCGTGATATTCGATTAAACATTCTAGAGTGATTTCTCGCGAGATTCTCAACAAACAAGTCTGCGGTCAAAGCATCAGCCTTAGCAAGTTCCACGATATCCGCGTATTCAATTTCAAATTTGACACCACTTCTTCTAGATAGAACTTCCAAAACAGTACGTCCTTCAGCAGTGTTCATAAATCTTTCGAAATCAGGCTTTGATACGGTTTTTTTAGGATCTGTCAGTACAGAATCTACCTCTGAACGAACAGATTCTAAAGCTTTAAGTTTCGCATCCTTTCCTTCAAATTGTCTCCATGTATCTCGGCTGATATCCAAATTAATAGATTCAAGAGCAAAATTCCATGACTCTTTAGGAGTCATACCCTCAACAATACCTGCATCAAATGAATTCTCAGTAATGTAATTCATCACTTCTCTGGTTCTCCCCTCCACTTTCATATTAGGATCAACAGTTAGTATTTTTGCTGCCAATCTACCAGCTTTCCCAGATTGATATAATTCAGCAACAGTCTCACCTAGCATCAACTCTGAATCAAAACTCTCAACCTTCCCCTCAAAATCCCTAACCCGTTCAAGAACACTCATCCTCTCTTGAGCAGTTAGGTTTGTTCCTTCCAACATCATTAATTCTCTAGCATGGAATCTGCTCATCAAGAAGTCCAACATTTCACCTTTCGCTTTGGTAGAAGGCAAGTCTCCAAACAATTCAGATGCAAAATCACCAAGACCATCAATAAATTCAGCAGCTTCCCGTACAGATTTAGAAAGCTTAGCTTTAGAATTTCTAGCCAGCATTTCAATAATCACTTGACCATGTTCACGGCTATAAATGTCCATTAGTTCTTCCATCTTTATATCTTTTGCACGGGCTTCCAATTTTGTTAGCCTATCAAGAACTGCCTTTCTGGCCTCCAATGATTTGATCTTTTCCCAAGATCTAGCATCTATGCCTCTAGCTTTAGACCATTTAATAAGTTCACCAACTTTCCCAAATTCCATGCCCTTAAATAAACCAAAATCAGCGACTCCGCCTTCATATAGATAATCTGCCACTTTGAATATTTGTCTCTTAGAAGGTCTTTTGCCCCTGCTTTCTCTAGGAGCAGTGTTATACTCTTTCATTACCTTTTCGTAATATTGCTCCCTATTAAATCTTTTAATTCCTCTGTCTTGCGACGAAGGCCCTTTACCAGAAATCATCCTTTGTCCCATTCTGATACCTATAGAGAACGCAAGATTGCCTCTGATTGCCGCAGCTGCATCAAATGGGTGGTCACCCTCAAATGCTGAGTGCCAAAGGTATTGAGTACCAGTAAGAGCAGCAGCATCCACTATTGGTATGAAAGGAAGGGTAGCAGCTTTTGCATAACGACTAGTAGCGCCAATCTTTTGTGCGCCTGACCCAACCATCTTTAGGACTCCAAGAGTCAAGACACTTTCTCCCCAAGACTTAATTTGCTCGGTTGGGCTCCATAGATGATGAACATTACCAGAAGGGAGGGCAGAATTAAGCATCATCATCTCAGAGAAAGCCAGGGTCTCTGCTGCGAAACCAGCAGCTTTTGCAGTGAAAGCAGAACCACCTTTTTTAATAGTAAGACTTGCGAGCTCTTTCATTGCCTGTCTTCTCATGACCAAACCAGTTATACCTTTTCCAGCAGCACTTGCCCCCCATCCCATTGCGACAAACGCAGGTAAATCCATAACCATGCTAGTCCAAAACTCTCCAGATTCCTGAGCTGTCATTCTCCAAAATTCATAAAACTCTTTGTCAATTTCTTCAAAATCATCTTCATATGCCTCCCATTTTTCATCTACGCCAGGAATAAGTTCTAAGGCTTTTTTCTTTAGAGATTCATCCGTGCTTTTTCGCGAAAGAACACCAGTTACAGTTCTAACAACATGCTCTCTCCACAATCTTGAAATGATCGTTAAATCATAATTTTCCGAAACTCGCTTTGAAATAAGCTCCTCTTCTTCTTGTGTTAAAGTCTTGTCTTCGCGACTCAATCTCTCTTGTTTAATAGCATTGTCCGTCACATCAGATAAGGAACCAGATTTTCTGTCATCTACCAAGATCTTGTGTAGATCTGATCCATCCGTGAGACACTCTTTATAAAATTCTTTCCTAGCTCCTCTGCCAACTCCGCAAGCTTCAAATAAGCCAGCTTCTTCAAAATAATTATATTGGAACTCTTGTGAGGCATAATACATTCTAAAGCCTTTTAACTTCTCGCCTCGCGCTATGTCATGAATAGGCTCGCCACTCATGTAGCTATCCAAGACGCCAAACGCCTCATCGTAACGTTTTTTGTCATCTCCAGATACCATCTCGCTTCGCTCTACGTTCTTCAACAACTTCGCAGCACCAGGGTTAGATTTTCCATATTCAGCCCATTTCTCATCGAGAGCACTTCTGTCCAACTCTTGGAATTTATTTACCCATTTTGATAGGTCTCCACTCAATATCAAGTCTTCAGCAGCATCTGTATCTGTAAATCCAAGAACTTCATTCATGTATTTAACAGAGTCTTCTTTTGTCATCTCATGCAGATTCTTTGTCTCTTTCAGAGCATCCTTTAATGAAAGAATTTCATTGTCTTTTGAAAGAATTTTACTTGCAACTTCGAGTGCAAAAGACTGAGATTTAATTTGGCCTTTAATGATATGCGAATGAAATTTGCTAATACTAATTTCATAGGCTTCATAGTTCGCATCACCTGTTTCATCAAAATATGCTTTAATATTATTTTTAATAAAAGTTGGTGTAGCTTCCCCAAGCCATATAGTTTTCTTCTGATCAATATTCATCTCAACTGAACGTTGTAGTACACTCAACTGATAATGCAGCTGCGCAACCTCGTCCATCGCAAACATCTTGAGTCGGCTCTTAGCTTGTTCAATTTTAAATTCTAACGTTGGATCCTGAGAATTCTCCCTATGAGATTTCACGCCTTCCAAGAAAGCTAGATAAAATTCTTTAGCTTTTTCTTTATCACCATTCCTTAGATGATCATCCCCTTTATAATAATCAAGCACATAAGATCTATCATCCAAAGAGGCTTGAACCTTTTGTATTTTCATATACTTAACTAGACCAAAATGTTCGATTACACTGTCTATTTTTGCAATAGTTCTAGCTGAATCCTCATGTAATTTAGGGTCCTCATGAGCCTCTTTCTTGGCTAGATAATAAGCATCTGTGAGAACAAGAACCTTGGCTTCATCTTCCTTACCATAATAGCGAACATACGGAACGAATACCCCATTGATATCTTTGCCTTCATCCTTGAAATCTTTAATGAATTTATCAAAAAGAAGTACAGGTTGCTTAGGGTCTACTTCAGTAACATCACCTGTTAATGAAACATTTATTAAATCAACGCCAATTTGGTCAAAAGCCTTTTTGAATTCTTCAAGCTTTTTCTTGTCATCTTCGTCAAGATCTTCTTTTCTTTTCAAAAGATCAATCAGAGCAGGCTTTAGCAAAATTTTCTTTCCAATATAGTTATTATGTTCAGGAATTGGAATCATTTCCCTGTCTATATCGTCCAACTCTGAATTCGGAGTTAAGAATTCAAAATAATCTCCGTTTCCTTTAAGCAGTTGTTCAAGATCAATAGCATGAAGATCTTGAGTCTCTCTACCAATCAACTCAATTTCAATTGCACCCATGAGAGAAACAAACTTCTTGCTGAAAATTTTCCCATATTTCTTTACAACATCTATTTCTCTGTGTTTGCCAAGATAAGTTCTAGCTAATTTCTTGTAAGCAGTTTGAAGCTTCTTTTCTGGCATTTCTGCCAAGACTTTTCCTTCAAACTCTTTTGATACTTCAAAATACGCCCGCATATCCTTGCTCATGACATCTACTAACTTCAGAGCCTCGTCAAACCCTTCTTTGAAGAATTTTCTGTCATTTGAACTTATTGAGAAAGACTCCCAAGCAGGGAAATTCCCATTGCGATAATAAGGGTTTGAATTGCTTAAATAGCCTGTTTTTTTACACTTGTCGTAATTGTTTTTTAGGCTAGATTTGAGCTTTGATAGCGATGATTTTGAAGGCTCTTTATTATAATCAATAGCATCGTCAAATACTTCTAATATCTTTTGCCTATCCTCAACGACATCATCCATTATCTCATAAGCTTTGATAAACTTATCAACATCTCCTAGTCTTTCTTCAGCAATTGATATTGCTCCTTCTATACTTTGTGGATCTACTTTTTTCATTTTGCTAAGATAATGGTCCCCATTCCAGACAGAAGCTCCTACTGTTTTTGGCAAAGCAGGCGAGTTGTTGTAAGGACGTTTCCCATCAACAACATCAAGCATGAAAGAAATAGTCTTATTGATATTTACATTCAAAATATCCAAGTAATATCTACCACTTTTATGTTTATTATTTGTGTCAAAATAAGCCTCCTGCAATTTAGATTGAGCTTTCCTAGCAGAATCAACTACTCCCAAACATCTTTCCTCTAGCCATTCCCATTCCTTATCGCCTCTTTCGTCTGACTCTTTCCTAGATTCAATTTTTTCACTTACAGCAGAATCCGAGTATGGAAACTCTTTGCCTCTACCCAATGTAGAAATAGAATCATCCTCTTCATCCAGAGCATACAATAAGTAATTCAATTCAGTCGAATATCTAGCCAACAATTCACCATCATCTTCACTCAAACCGCCTTGAGATTCCATTGTTTCATATAAAGCCTCTACACTTGACTTCAAAAAACCGAGTCTGTCCAAGTTTATTTTGGCTTCTCCTCCTAAAGCATCCAGTAAATAATTCACTTCGGTAGAATATCTAGAAAGTGAATCACTATCAGATTTATTCAAACTACCTTGAGATTCCTTTTTTTCATCAAGCGTATCTACCTTTTGTTTCAAAAGGTAAACTCTATCCACTTTTACTTTATCGTAAGAATTATCAACATTATCTCCAATCCTATCTCTAAGTTTACTTACAGTCCTGTCATAATCCTCCTGTTGTTGAGGCAGGTTATTGTATGTATAAAGGTTCCTATCAAGTTTAGACATCTTGTACACACCCGCTTCTTCAAGCTTATACAGAACTGCCCTAAATTCCCTGACAAGCTCTTTGAGTCCACCATAGAACTTTTGTCGCTCCTCAGGTGTATGTTCAGAGATTTCCACATAATCAGTGATATAAGCGGCAATAGATTTAACAACGGATTCAAACTCATCAATTTCAGCATCAATATTAACATCTAATTCAACAGCTTTTTCTAAGAATAATGCTTTATAGTAACCATAATTATCTAAGATTTTTTCGACTTCAATACCTCTAATATACTTAGCAAATAAAATTGTCCAACTAGAATCTATAAGAACCTCCTCAGTAAGTTCATACATCTCTTTATTAGCCAAATAATTCAAACCCTTTTTAAACTCTAAAGTTGCTCTACGTACTCTATTCTCGTATGCCATTCTTTCCCCATCAGATAGTTGAGCAAAGGGAGTCTTCCCATCAACAATATCCTTACCAATCTTAACCAGTTTAGCTCTTGCACCTTTAACGGTTCTAAGCGCCAACATGGCCTCGATTTTTTTTGGGTCTTTGTCGTCCAATTTTTTAGCTTTCTCTTCAATTTCTTGATATTTAGCGTCAAAATTAGCAACAAATTCCAAAACATAGTCATCCACAAATAAATTCTCAAAAGCGGACAGTTCTTTTTCAGGTATATCTACCTTTAATTCTTCGTTAGGTTTATCAGACATTTTAATATTTGTTATTTATTATTTTTGTAATTGTTTCTTCAACTCCTCCAAATCTACCTTTTGTTTCAAAGCAGACATTGAAGAAGAAGATTTAGATTTTGTATCTTCTTTAACCATTTTATTTTCAAACCTATCCATCTCATGCATATATTCATCAGGGTCATTTTCAAGTCTATCCAAAATGTACTCATATTTACTAACCAAATCTGTTTTCTTTCTATCCAAACCCCCAACTGCGTCATGTTCTTTGTCCAAAGTCATGAAAATCTCAACCTTTTGACTCTTAATCATCCCTGGAAGCATATTTTTGATCAATGTTTTATAGAATCCAGGTAGTGTGGAATTTTTTAGTAAAGCTATAATGACAGCATCTATTTTTTCCATATATTAGGTTAAAACTTTAGATAAATTTTCAAAATCACTAGGATTAATCAACAATATTAGTTGAGCTAATTCTTCATTCGTAGGTTTTCTTTCGGTAGAAATTGCTTTGTTCATAATAATAACTGCCTTTTGCACGTTATCTCTCGACGTAGAAGTAAGTATTTTATCAAAAGTACCAACGACACCATCTAAGGCAGCTCCTCCCAGGTTTGGAGAGGACAATTTGTTAACTGATCCTATTAATTTTGTTCGATCTACATTTAAATTATTCAGAATTGAATTTAATTTCATCCCAGTTTTTAAGCCACCAAGCATGCCTCCAGACCCTAAATCAATCGTAAATAAACTCTTCAACTTATCTACGTTCAACGCATTCGAAATATCACCTTTTTTAGTAACTGCTTCAAGATTATCAAAGTGCTTAGCAAGAGCAGCAGCATCCATACCGTGTTTACTACAATGCAAATTTAAGTTCTTGAGTAATTTGAAACCAAATCCAGCAACCATTAACTTCTGATCCAAATCAACCGATTTTGGCACCTTTCCCTCTTGAGTAAGAAGTGTCAAGACAGTGCCTACATTGCTCTCTTCATTGTCATTTAATTCATCTTTAAAGGTCGAAACCCCCAAACCAACAAACATATCAACAGATTCTTCCTGAGGTTTATCAAGTTTAGTATTCCCAACAAGATCTTCCTTTACAGCTTTCGCTATTTCTTCTTGGTCAGCATCTTTTAGGAAAGATTCAACGTCGGCCTTTGCTTCTTTTTCAACCTTTTCTTCCTCAACTCTAATTCCAGTATGCTCAGAAAACAATTGATTAATAAACATAAAAACTCTATTTCTTAGTTTTGTGCCTTTTGGAGCCTTTATAGCTTTATCCCAAGCACCTTTAAACCTGTCAGATATGCCGGTTACACTCTGAAGGAAGGACTTTTTTTCAGTTTTTACGTTAGGTTTTATTCCTGGTCTTTCTTTTTTGCTTTTAGGCGACATTTTGTAATGTTTTTAATGTTTCTTTTATAAGGTCTTTACTGTGCGGACTGTATGTCAGGGCTATACTAATATATATATTCTCAACTTTTCTTTTTGCATCCTTGAACTTTCTTATTACTACCTCTAGTTTATCTTCAGGCATTGAGTCTGATTTTTCAATCCATTTATCTCTGTAATCCTTTTCAAGGAAATCACATTCTTCGATGATTTTTTTAAAGTCTGACTGTCTGTTAGTATGTTTTTTTGTCATCTAGTAAGTGTTAGTGGTCGAAACTGACATCATCATCATAGGTTCCACCTTCCTCAACTTTTATTGGTCCATCTGAGTCATCATCGGTCGAAGAATCCGAACCAGTTTCGTCATCGTGGGAAACAGATTCCTCTTGGTTTGGTATATGTACATTGTTAACCCAATCTTGATGATCATCTTCATAAGCAGCTTTTTTCTTTTCCATATTTCCAATTTTTTTGTCCGCATCTTTGACCACAGCTTCAGCTTCAGCTTTTTCAACCACATATTCATTTCTTGTTGCCAAAGAACCCGGATTAGCTTTTAAGTCATCTTCACCATCAAAAGTGTCATTCATTTTTTTGATCAGAGCATTCTTTTTATTAACCCTCTGCTGAGCAGTTTTTTTGCGGTTCTTTTGTTTTTCAATCTTGTCATCAATCTCTTCTATTATTAAGTTCATCAACATCTCGTGGCTGTCTCGATTTTTTCTCAACTGATCAATGTTTGTTTGTCTAGTCGCCATTTTTCGCTCCAACACCTCAAGCATTTTATCTGCTGGCATTGAAAGGCCAAAAGTATACAATGATCCCAAATTTGTCTCTCCATACTGATTTTCAGCGCCTTTCGAACGCTTTCTATCTGCTTTTAAGAGGGCCGCCCTCAATTTTTCGACCTTCTTGTTCTTTTTGTCCCACATAGTACCCCAACCCTTAGTATAAGAATCTCTTTCTTTTATAGCTGCATTAAGTTGGCCCTCTTTCACCCCACGAACGATATCTCCAACATTTTCCATCTCCAATCCCTGGGACTTCTTTTCTTTTAAATCATTGTAAATTTCGACCAAATTCGAATCCTTGCTCTCAGCGCAAGTAAGTTCTCGTTGATACATTTTCATACAATAGTAATGATACGCATATTTGCCTTTCTCTTGCATAGCAACCTCAGCGCCCTCATAAGAAGGGGGGTTGAAATCGTATTTTGCACGCTTGAACAAATGGTCTAACTTCCCTCCAAGGTACTCAGCCCCCTTTTTTAATTCATGCCCTCCCTCTCTCATCATCAAAAGCATGTCATTAACAACATCAGTCATCATACCGACTGCTTCAACCAAGCCTTCTACTAATTTTTCTGCTGTTTTGACTAGATCAGACATTATTTACTAAATATTATTTATTTATTTACGGCATCCACCTATGGTGGGGTCTATTTATTCTATACCAATCTTTTATATCCTTCCAGGTACCACCCTCACGTAAAAATCTGTCATCACCAAAAATTTTCGCTCTAAATCGTTCAGCATATGCTGGTATTTGAGTTATTTGTTGAGAACGTTTTTTGGTACCATAATTCAAAGCTAGTGCATCCATGTACACGGGTCTTTCTTCATTAGGTAACAAAACATCAGGTGAATGAGTTTCAGCCAACGCATCAATATCTACATCTGATTTGAATCCAAAGTATTCAGCTGCAAAAACATTTACTTCTGCCCAATCAAGACCACCCCCACTAGTAGTACTTAAATCGGTCCTTAAATCAGAAATAACTTTTTGGTATGATTTGAACAATTTATCCTCAAGTTCAGTTCTACCGTTTTCACTTTCAGAAAGCTCCGCCATGCTCAATTTCTCTCTTGTATCCTCAACATCAATAGGTGCATCACTCTTACCACGCCACTCATCTGCAAAAAGTTTAATGTCAAACAGACCAGGCCAATCAGGAATATTCTCTGATGATCTACCCTCTTTTAATAGACTCCTTGATTGATCGATAACTTCATCTTCCACATATTGGAAGTAGCGAGCTCTTAAATTTGAATACTTCTTTTGATCTTCGGTTGAATATTCGTCCAATTTTGACTCATCAAGATGAGACGTAAAGTAATAAAAGGTTCCAAGCAACTTCCCTGCGACATTGTGCAGATTCTCAGACCAATCAGAACCCTTCAAATCAAGTTCTGAAAGCATGTGAGTTTCAAATCTATTTGTCGCATACGCATATTCCTCACTTTGTGTGCCAGCAGACCTCAGTGGTTGAATAACTTTCATTAGATATTCATTTCTCTCCCAATGGCTACGGTTCTTAGGTTCTGCCTTTCTAATCACAGTTTCATAAAGGCCATCCATCTCATCGAGGGTCTTTTGAATATTTAATCTTGCATCATTCACTCCACCTAGAGTGTCAGCTTTCTCCATCTCCCACATAAGTTTGTACTTCAAAGCTTGTTTCTTACTATCTATCAACATGGCTGTGAAATATTCAGGAACTGTTCCATTAACACAGTCACCATCTACACCCGCGGCGATATCGCTAATTTTTGCATCAGTTACCCAAGTGCCAAGTTCCTTGAAGAAATACAAGACATGACCTTCAGGCATATCAGGCACGTAGTCCTTCATCTTATCAAACACTTTAAATGGACTATTTTTTCTTCGGTCAAGTGACTCAACGTATTCTTTTCGGAAAGTAAGGCTTCTAACCAAGGCCTTCTCTTCATCCTTATCAACAATATAGAATCTGTCATTAGCACCATCAAAGCCAACTTTTAACTTCCGCTCACCAGGGAAGTGCAGAATAAAATGTTCATCACTATCTTGTATATCCTCAAATCGAACCTCACCATTATTCTGGAAAACACGAAGTGCGGTGAAATCATCGTTTCCACCTTTGCCATTTTGGTTAATAACCTTATTAATGACCAATGGTGCGTGTTCATAATCAAGAGCCATTATCTCATCGATAACAATTACAGATTTAGAACCGTCAGAAGTCATAATTGCCTTCCTTCCATCAGGGGTAAATTCGACTAGTACAGAGATTGTAGTAGGATCAATTTTGAACTTCTCAACATATGAAGTAAGAATAGTTCCTGACCATATGCCCAAATGTTCATCCCATGTAATACCAAGTTTCTTGTCCGCAGTCGTGACAGATCTAAGCATCTTATTCGCACGCTTATTGATTGCCTCAACGACATCTCTCCTGCACAGAGAATCCTTGTCGCCAAGCTTATATTTACCTACAGAGGTTGCTCCCTTCCCATCATCAGGCGGCAAATAAAATTCATATTCACGACCAGTAGGAGTTTCATTAATTCGAATAGAAACCGGATATCCTCTAACTGTAGCATTTAACAAAGCCTGAGCAGGGGCAGCATTTGGAATTATCATTCCATCAATATCTTTGAAAACTCCAGTTGGCCCAGTAAGATCTAACCTTGCCTTGTGAAGTAATTTTGATGTCCAGAATTGCTCCTTGTAATTAGGAGTAAAAGCAGAAAGCTGATAAACCAAATCGTGTATTGTATAGTCCTGACTTTTTTCAGATAAGAATTTTTCTTCAAATGTTACTCCCTCAGTTGGATAAACGTTCTCTTCATACATTCTTTTTAAACCTTGAACAGATTTGAAAAGTTGTTCGGAAGTTTTTACATACAGTTTTTCCATGGCCGAAAAAGGAGCTTTTTTACCAGGAAATGGTCTAGCATTAACCACATCTGCAGGCAAGAATCCAGAAAATGCTGGATTATCAAGATGAATTATTTGAGAAGCCGATGCTTGAGGGTCATAAAATGAGCTAGTAGGAGTTATCGAACCAAATATTTCTTTAACAGGTGCATTAGCAAGACTTGCCATCAAACCAACTTCAATTCCTTTTTCATAAGCACTCGGATTCCTACTCAATAATGAATCTAGGTTTTCAAATGCAGTTCCTTTAATATCCGCATTTACACCTTTCCCTTTCAATTCCTTCAAATATTCCGGCGCAAAAATTGATAAACCACAGTACAAAGCACCGCCATACAACGCAAACTTCTTTAAAGACTTAGCTCCTTCAGAAGAACTGGCAGCAAAATTCTTATAAACTTTATAAAACAGCCAGCCTGCTAAAGCGTATTTTGCAATTTCAGGATAGTCTCTTTGCTCGACAGCATCCATCATCTTCCCACCAATCTCTTGGACCTTGTCAGTGGCGGTAACAAAAACACCATCTCTATCGGATTCACGCATATTCTCGTCAATTAAACCATGAGAATCACGTGATTGCCGAAGCAAATCTTTGACAGTCGAGAGGTAGGTGTAAGCAATCAAAAACATCTGTCCACCACGACCTCCCTTCCCAGAGTCTTCCGCAATCTTATTAAGCTTACCATCTGGAAATTGATACAAGCTCCTCAAATCATTACGTTCCTTATTCTTCCAAATTTCAGGATCATAAGCATAGGAGAGGTGACCTTTTAACCAATTGGCTTCTGTATTTGTCAGGAAACCAAGTTGATTTTGGAGAACGTCCATTGTATGAGTAAGTTGTTTTTCAGATTGATGTTCCAAACTTTCTGGGTCGATATCATACTCTCTTCTTTTTCTACTCAATTCCAAAAGGTCTAATCTTTTTAATCTCTGAATTTTCCTGTCAATTTTATCTTTGAAAATATCTCTTTCAGTTTGTCCTTTTTTTGTTGCTAATTCAGCTTTTGTTCGTCCTCTAACTTCAGCTCTTTTAACTTCTGCTTCAGGCGCTGTCTCGGGCTCTGCAGGAGCCACAGGCTCAGGATCTTCAGCCGCAGGCGCAGGTACATCAGGATCAGGTGGTGGTGCAAAATTGCACAAACGTGATTCTTTGAACAAGCTTTGTGAAAGAATCGAGTTTAAATATTTTTTGAACATATTTTTTTGTTTATATTTTTGTTTAGAAATATTTTTAAATCATCAAGAAATTATACCAAATTTCCGAACTTTTTTCAATACTATTGCGTAAAAAAAACTCACCTGTTAGGATTTGGGGCGAAAACCGCCAGAATCTCGACCACAGTTTTACAAAAAAATTAACTAAAATATCATGCAATACGAAGTAAAATTATTACCAAAATCAACGGTAAAATTGACAATCGAAGTTCCAGCAGAGGAACTAAAAAAACACAAAGAAAAAGCAGCCGAAGATATCTCAAAAGATGTGAAAATACCTGGCTTTAGACCTGGTAAAGCGCCTCTAAACGTACTCGAACAACACGTCGATCCAAAGCATATTTTGGCTCACGCATTCGAAATTGCGACACAATATTCATACGCAGAAGCCGTCACAAAAGAAAAATTACGAGTCATTTCTAGACCAAAAATTAATTTCATTTCGGACACAACAAAAGCAGACGAACCACTAAAATTTGAGGCAGAAGTTGCAGTCCTTCCAAAAATAGAAGTAAAAAATCACAAAGAAATTTCTGTAAAAAAAGAAGAAGTAAAAGTCACAGAAAAAGAAATCGAAGACGTAATTGAAGACTTGAAAAAACATTTCACGGACTGGAAAGACGTGGATCGTCCTGTGAAAAAAGGCGATCGTGTCGAACTTGATTTTGAGGGATTTGAACCTGATAAAGACGGAAAAGCAGACAAGGCTCTAGAAAATACAGCCTCAAAAAACCACCCAATCGTAATGGGGGATAACGTGATGGTTCCTGGATTCGAAGACAACCTCCTCGGCCTAAAAAAAGATGAGAAAAAAGAATTTGAATTAACTTTTCCAAAAGAATATCACAAAAAAGATTTCCAAAATAAACGCGTTATTTTCAAAGTAGAGCTCAAAAGAATTGAAGAAGGGGTGAAACCAGAGCTAAACGAAGAGCTAATCGAGAAATTAACAGGTCAGAAGATGTCAATTGAGGAATTCAGAAAAGACGTCGACAAAAACATCAGGGCGCAAAAAGAACAAAAAGCAATCCAAGAAAGAGAAAATAAATACTTGGAGGAATTGCTGAAAAGAGTTGAAGTTGAATTACCAGACTCATTAATAGAAGAAGAAATCGACTTCATTATGCAGGACATGCAGCAAGACTTGGCACAAAAAGGCGTTCCATTCGAGAAATTTTTGGAGCAAACAAAGATGGATCTCACAAAATTAAGAGAAAAATATCGTGAAGAAGCGGAAAGAAGAATCAAAACACGAATGGCTTTGATGCAGGTGATTGAGGAAGAAAAAGTTGAAATAACAGATAAGGAACTCGAAGATGAGATCACAAAAATGATTGAATTCTATCCAGAAGATCAAAGGACTCAAGTAAGAGAAGAGCTAACCAAAGACGACGGAAAATTTAAACTAAAAAATAAACTTTTGTTAAGAAAATTTTTCGACAAAGTTTTAGGGTAGTTTGACCTAGCTGTACAAAAAAAGTTTGCATTTTGTTATAAAAATGTATACATTTTGCATGCTCACTGAGTACAAATTGTACTCGGGAGGGCAAATGGGCTAAATTCAATCATTACAATCAGATGTTAAAGCGGCTTTTTACTTCAAACGTTCGTATTAAGTTGTTGCGGAAATTCCTTCTCAACCCCGAGGAGGAACATTACATTAGGCAACTTACCCGAGATCTTGATGAACAAATCAATTCCGTTCGACGTGAACTTGATAATCTCAAGAAAACAGGTCTTTTGCGTTCAAAAATGAAAGCGAGAAAAAAATACTACTATATAAATCCAAATTTTATTTTCTTCAACGAATTTCGCTCAATGTTCCAAAAAGCAGAAAGTTCACTTCCAGCAATTGCAAAGAGGATTTCAGGGTTTGGAGACATTCAAGTGCTTATTTTTTCAGGAATTTTCATAGAAAAAAATACCCCAGTAGACATGTTGATTGTCGGATCAATAGATAAAGAAAAGCTCACAGACTACCTGAACAAACAACTTCCGCTCTCTAGATCAGTGAAGTTTACGATTATGACTCCTGAGGACTTCTCTTACAGGATAAAATGCAAGGATAAATTCGTTACAGACATCGTAAATGACAAGGACAATATTATTCCTATAAAAAAGCTTGATCTTCAGTAGGGAAATAAGTATACTCCCACTCGATGTTTTCCTAAAAGAACAAAGATGACTAACTTAAAAATTCAAGAAATTCAGACCAAGAATATAAAGAAAATGCCAGCACTAAACACTGGTATGACAGTTCGAGTGCACCAAAAGATTAAAGAAGGAGAAAAAGAAAGAATCCAGATTTTTGAAGGGTTGATTATCAAAATTTCACACGGACACGGAGTAGATAAGACTTTAACAGTAAGAAAGGTTGTTGAAGGAATTGGAGTTGAAAAAATCTTCCCAATCCACTCTCCAAACATCGCAAAAATTGAAATTACAAAGAAATCTAAGGTAAGAAGATCAAAATTGTACTACATGAGAGAACGATTTGGTAAATCAGCTCGTCTTAAAGGTAGATTCCTAACAGGAGAAGAGAAAGAAATGGAAGCAGCAATCGAAAAAGCACCAGCTGAGGAAGCTGAAGCTCCAGCTGAGGAAGCACCAGCTGCCGAGACTGAAGCACCTGCTGAGGAGGCACCTGCCGCTGAAGCTGAAACTCCTGCCAAGGAAGCCCCGGTCGCTGAGGAAGCACCAGCTGCCGAAGCTCCAGCCGAGGAGGCACCAAAAGAAGCTGAAGCCCCAGTCGCTGAAGAGGCTCCAGCCGAGGAGGAAAAGCCAGCTGCATAAATTTTCAAAATGGTTAAAAGGACCAAAAAAAATACCTTCCCCAAAACAAACGGGAGTTTTTTTGTTGCAGGAGTGGACGAGGCGGGAAGGGGACCACTCGCAGGTCCTGTTGTTGCTGCAGCAGTTATCTTGAAACCAGGTCAAAAACTACCAAATCTCAGAGATTCAAAGAAATTATCAGAAAAACAAAGAGAAATTCTCTTCGAGAAAATAACGAAAAACGCCATTGCATATGCAGTAACAGAAGTCTCAAATAAATATGTAGACAAGCATGGTCTTACAAAAGCAGTCCAAAAAGCCAACAATGACTCGATAAACAGGCTAGACCCACAACCAAATCACGTTTTGTTCGACGGAAACGACAAACAAACGACACCTCTTCCTTGCGAAACCATAATAAAAGGAGACACCTTCATTAGAGAAATTATGGCGGCTTCGATCATTGCGAAGGTCACACGGGATCGAAAAATGTACAAATTAGCAAAAAAACACCCTCTTTACAGATTCGAAAAGCACAAAGGCTACGGAACGAGGCTTCACAAAGCGCTTCTAAAAAAGCATAAACCTTGCGAACTTCACCGAAAAAGTTATACTCCTGTCGCAGAAATCTTAAGCGAAATTTCACAAGAAAAATAATATGAAATTCGGAATAATCGGAAATTATGGGGCTTCAAATGTTGGGGATGAGCTTATTCTGGAAGGATTGCTTGCGACCATAAGAAAATCCAAGCCAGCTGCGGAAATAGTAGTCTTATCCGCAAATCCAAGCCATACAAGAGAGAAATTCGAAGTAAAATCGGTCCACAAATTCCCAGCAGGACCAAGATCCATATTCTCATATCTGTTAAACGGCAACTTCAAAAAAACAAAAGCCCAGATCAAAGAATGTGATTATGTAATAGTAGGAGGTGGAGGCCTATTCGACGATTCGTCATTCAAGGCGATTTGGATATGGACCGTCCAGACTTACATGGCATATTCATTGAAAAAAAAGGTGATCATGTACGGTCAAAGTATAAAAGAGCCAAGGTCCTCTCTAACCAAGAAAATCATCAAAAAACTATTCAAAAAATCATCATTTGTAGCTGTACGCGATGAAGATTCAAAACGAATAATAAAAAAATTAATAAGAGGTAAAAAAGTACACTTAATGCCAGATCTACTCTTTTTCCTACAACCAAAATTCAAACAAGCCAAAGAAAACAAAATAATCTTATGCTTAAGGGACCAACCTGGAAAACCACAGGATTTTGATAAAAATTTGGCAAAATCAATAAATTATTTAATTCAAAAGGACGAAGCCCTTCAAATAGACTTCCTTCCATTCGAAAAAGACTCCGATGAGAGATATCACGAACAAATAATCGAGAAAATTGCAGAAAAAGGCAGGGTGCAAACCAGGGATTTCACAGAAAAACGTCACAAAATCGAAAAACTATTTTCAGAATCTAAAATGGTAATTGGAGTGAGATTACACAGCGTACTGATGGCTATCAACACGGAAACCCCATTTATAGCTATAAACTACAATCCAAAGGTCAGAAATCTCTTGAAAACACTTGGTCTAAGCAAATTCGTAATAGAACCTGCAGATGCAACTCCAGAAAACATTACTCAACTCTACAAAACAATCCTTGAAAAGGAAGACCAGGTAGTAAAGAAGCTTAAAGAAGTCAAAGAAGAACAGATGAGAAAACACGAACTCACCGTTTCAAGTCTAAATAAGTTTATTATCAATTAAATACTTCCTAGAAGTTTTTTTAGTTCGCTCTTTTTCCTCTTTGGAAGCTCTGTCTTCCATGAGTTTTCTTTGTTCACGATCAGGAAGGTCCAAATCATCAGAGAGATATTTGAGAGAACTTTTTTGAACTAACGTCGAAGCCTCCAACAAACCATCGAAGGATTCACCACAATCACCCCAGAAACCCTCCAGAATGTCGTAAGACAGCGTTCCTTGTTCAACATAGTAATTATTCACATCCGTGATCTCCAATTCACCTCTGCCAGAAGGTTTGAGCCCTCTGATTATGTCAAAAATTTGATAATCATACATATATACACCTGTAACAGCATAAGAAGAATCAGGATCCTTCGGTTTCTCAGTAATTTTTGTGATTTTATTACCTTCAATTGTTGGAACTCCATAACTTTGAGGTTTATCTACTTTCTTCAGGAATATTTTCGCCCCCTTAGGCTCTATTTCAAACTGTTTAACAGCATCAGACATATCATCTTGAATAATATTGTCACCCAAGATAACGCATACTTTTTGACCGTTTGCAAAACTCTCGGCAAGACTCAGTGCTTGAGCTATTCCGCCAGCCTCTTCCTGTACATCATACGACAGTCGGAGTCCAAGCCGAGACCCAGAACCAAGCAATTCCAAGAAATGCCCAGCGTGTCCCTGCCCAGAAACGATCAAAATATCCCGGATTCCTGCACGTTTCATCGCAAATAGGGGATAATAAATCATCGGTTTATTGTAAACACCGAGAAGATGCTTATTCGTAACCTTTGTAAGCGGATGAAGTCTACTGCCTGTTCCCCCAGCCAAAATAATTCCTTTCATACCTGAAACTTAACACCAGAACCGAGATTTGTAAAGAAAATTAGCCCAAATAATCCTCCAGCGCGTCTTGCCAATTTCGGAGTTTTGGAAGTTTTGTATTTTTGAGAATTGAATTCATGGGTCTCAAAGCGGCAGTTCTATATTCCTTACTAGGAATTGGGTGAACTTTGACGCGTTTCTCTTTCAATTCAAAAATCTTCACAGCAAATTCATACCAAGTGCAAAAATCATCATTCGTAAGATGGTAAATTCCATAATCAGGTGTTTCGGGTCCTCCGTCCACCTCCTCAACAACAAAACGATTAATAACAGCATCAGCAAGATCAGCAGTGTAAGTAGGAGATCCAAATTGGTTATTGACTACATTGAGCTCATCTCGATCCAAACCAAGCATAGTATCAACAAAATTACGACCATCAGGTCCATATAACCAAGAAGTCCGCACAATATATCCTCGAGTCATTTCCTTCAAAATGAACTCCTCTCCTTTAAACTTTGTTTCCCCATAAGTACTCAACGGATTAGGCATATCCGACTCGAGATAACCATCGGGTGGCTCTTTGCGACCATCAAAAACATAATCAGTACTGAAATGAATCAGACGCGAACCATGCTCATTGCAAAGCCGAGCGATCGACTTCACGGCACCTGCATTCAGCTTCATCGCATCTTTCTTCTTGAATTCAGCCTCATCAACAGCCGTATAACCAGCACAATTGATAACAATTTCAGGTAAGAAAAATTCAAAAGTCTTCTTCAAAGCACTAAAACTCAAAATATCCAGATCGTCACTATCCGTTGCAAGCAACTCAACCTCAGGCAAATCAGACAATCGACTATCAAATTGACTTCCGAGCATCCCATTTTTACCTAGAAGCAAAATCTTCACGCCAAAGATGGTTTATAAAAAAGTAAAATAATCCCAATCACAATTACTCCGATAGCAACATACTGTAAAAAAGCAATATTCTCCTTAAAATACAAAACACCAAGGCTAGTCGACGCAATCGTAGAAGCAGCAATCCAAAAAATATTAACGATAGCCACTCCTTCATGCTTCAAAGAAAAACTAAAAAAGACTCCCGAAACAGCCCAAGCTAGAGAGCAAAGCAGGACAAAAACCCATTTATCACTCAAGCTATACATTTTCCCAAAATAAAGAGCAATAAGGTCAAAGAGAGTGATTAGCACCATGTAAAAAACAAGCATTCTCATATCTCTTAAGAGTTAATGAATTTCAAGACATCTTTTACAACATTCCCAACCTTCACGCTCTTAGCATCCCCACCCGCACGCTCCTTCCACTCGACTCCACCAGCTTCCATCGCACGTTTGCTCACAACAAGCCTCAAAGGCAGCCCAATCAGGTCAGCATCCTTAAATTTCACACCAGGAGAGCCGTCTCTATCATCATAAAGAACCTCAACATCTTCATCCAAAAGATCTTGATACAATTTGTCAGCAGCATCGATCACTTCCTGATCTTTCCCGAGCGAAAGAATATGCACGTGATATGGAGCAACATTCAAAGGCCAAATCAATCCGTTCTCATCATGGCTGGCCTCAGCGATAGTTCCAACAATACGAGTATTTCCGATCCCATAACAACCCATGATAACAGGTTGTAACTTGCCATTAGAATCCGAGACAGTAAATCCAGCAGATTCACTGAATTTTGTGCCAAGTTTGAAAATATTTCCAGCTTCAACAGCAATCATTTCTTTCAGAGCTACATCACAAGTTGAGCATCGGAAAGAGCCTTTTACTTCAACTAAATCGACAAAATCCTTGATCTGGAAATCACGCCCAACATTTGCGTTGACGTAATCTTTGGCAGGAGCATTTGCGCCGGTCACAAAATTCTTCACATTCGCGATAGAATGATCAGCCACAAAACTCAAACCTTCTGGATTCCCAACAGGGGAGATGTAACCTTGTACAAGTCCTGCCTTCTTCAGAGTAGCAGGACTAGCAGGTCTCATAGGTTTGCCAAAATACTTCTCTAATTTGTTGGTATTAACACTCAAATCTCCTCGAATACAAACTCCAATCAATCCCTCTTCCTCAACTTCATAAACGACAGTTTTTAAAATCTTCCATTCAGGTACACCATGTGCCTTTGCATTGTCAGCAATTGTAAATCCACGCTCCATATCAACTTCCTTCAGGTCCTCTTCCTTCTCTTTTGGCTGGTCTGGATCTTCGACTTTCCCTTCAGCTACTTCTAGATTTTGAGCCTTCCCGCACTTTTCACAGACAATGATAGTGTCCTCACCAGCAGGAGTCTCAACCGAGAATTCATGCGAAAACTTATCAGTAAAAGCACCTCCAGACGCCTCGATCACATGAGCTTTCAACCCACATCGATCAAAAACTTTCAAATAGGCCTCTTTTGCCTTTTCATAATACTCATCCAAATCCTTCTCAGTCAGGTGAAAACTATATAAATCCTTCATTCCAAACTCACGACCACGCAATAACCCAGATTTAGCACGAGGTTCGTTGCGGAACTTCGCTTGAATCTGATAAACAGAAAGAGGTAAGTCCTTATAAGATTGAATATATTTCTTCACAAGCGGAGTAACGATCTCTTCATGACTTGGTCCGAGAACAAACTCCTGATCATCCGCCCCAGTAGTTCTGTACAAAACATCTTCCATAATATCGTCACGTCCAGTCGCTTTCCAAACCTGTCTCGAGTGTAGAGCAGGCATCAAAATCTCTTGTCCATCAATAGCATCCATCTCTTCACGAATGATATCGTTCACCTTGTGTAAAACCCTCAAACCTAACGGAAGAAAATTGTAAACTCCAGCAGATTGTTTTTCAACAAAACCTGCTTGAGTCAGGAGTTGTGAATTTACGCTATTTGCATCATGTGGTGCATCGTGGCGAGTCTTGCCAAACAGTTTTGAATATCGCATTTGTAAAAGTTTTATATCATAAAAATCGCTGTTAAATATACCAGGATAGGGAACTTGAGTAAATAAAACTATCTACTAGCCTTCAGAGGCTCCTTGCTTATAACTTGATGCTTCCTTTCAACCATATTCGCCTCCAATTTTTCCACCCATTTACGATTAGCCTTATACCAATCAAAGGTTTTTGCGATTCCTTCCTTGAAGTCAACAGAAGGTTCCCAAGAGAGCTCGTCCTGAATCTTGCTTGAGTCGATCGCGTAACGACGATCATGCGCACGACGATCATCAACATAAGTGATCAAACTCTCATCTCTACCCAAGAAATCCAAAAGATTTTTAGTGATCTCAAGGTTTGTCTTCTCATTATTTCCACCAATATTATAAGCCTCCCCAAGTCGACCATCATTTACGATCGCATCAATAGCCCTACAGTGATCAATCACATACAACCAATCTCGAACATTCAGCCCATCTCCATAAATAGGAACAGGCTTGTCCTCGGAAATCAGTTTGAAGAAATAGGGGATTAACTTCTCAGGAAACTGATAAGGTCCATAATTATTACTACACCGACTGATCGTCACAGGCATCTGATAAGTCTCGAAACAAGATCGCACCAAAAGGTCAGCAGACGCCTTTGTAGCAGCGTAAGGACAATTTGGGGCAATGGGAGTCTTCTCGGTAAAGAAGTCTGTCGTATCAATGCCTAAATCACCATAAACCTCGTCCGTAGATATCTGATGATACCTCTTCACTCCAGTATCACGTGTCGATTCGAGCAAGTTATGAGTTCCAACCACATTCGTCATTACAAAAATTGAAGGTTCCTCTATTGACCGATCGACATGAGTCTCAGCCGCAAAATTCAAAACCAAATCAAATTTCTCCGCCTCAAACAAATCTTCGACAAATTTCTTGTCAGCGATATCACCCTGAACGAACTTGAACCGTCCTTCGCGTGGCAAAAGATCGCTCAAATTATCCAAATTCCCAGCATAAGTCAGCTTATCCAGCACGACCAGCTGATCGTCAGGGTATTTGTCGTAGTGATAGTGTGCATAATTGCTTCCAATGAAGCCAGCACCACCTGTTATTAAGACCTTTTTAGCCATTCGATAAATTCGTTTAAATCGTAAATATAATCGTTAGGATCGTAGCTTACCGAAGAAATTGCCATAAGTACAGTACCAGGTTCAAAATCTGTGAAATCCCTGTAATAATCACCATCCATCACAATAGCATCCGAAGGCCCACTCAATTCGAACTCCTCCCACCCAGAACCATCATGAAACCTGCATTTGCAAGATCCTTTCTGACAAACATATATTTTCCTCTCACCTTTCACACAATGTCCACCGCGCGACGCCGAAACATCTGTCAGATAATAAACACGCGCAACAGGCCAATCGACAAAATCTTTAATCTCAATAGGAGTGAGGCTTCCGCTCTCATCCGTAAAAGTTTGAAATTTGATCTTTTTCAAAGTCATCTTAAAGATTATTAAGATTCGCTTTCTGCTTCTGTGGCCTTCTCTTCAGGGGCACCCTCAACAGCTTCTTCATCAGAAGCGGCTTCAGCTTCTGCTTCAGCAGCAGCTTCTTCCTCAGGCCTCTCAATCTTATCTCCTAAAGAACGATGTTTTTCCTCATATTTGAATGCTTCAAATACATCTCCTTCTTGCAGTTTAATCTTTCCAGTATATTTAATTCCACACTCCTCGTCCTGCTTCACTTCATCAACAGCGTTTTCTCCTCTTTGTAATGAAGTCAAAGTAGCTTCTTTTTCCATAATTTCCCCGTCACGAACAATTCTCAACTTGGCATCCTTCGTTATAATTCCATTCAAAACCTTACAACCAAGAATCATCTCCTTTTTCTTGGTCAAGAAAACCTGTAGAACCTTGGCTTTTCCAAGCTCAACGATTAAAACCTCAGCTTCAAGAAGTCCACCAAGAAGTTTTCTGACATCATCAAGTAACTCATAAATAATCTTATAACTTCGGACCTCAACACCTTCACGTTCAGCAGTGCTTTTCACGTGAGGGGAGTCGAAATTCACATGGAAGCCAACTACAAATCCCTGACTTGCACTAGCCATCATTACATCTGATTCATTGATAGCACCAACTCCACTATGAATAATCTTGAAAGCAACCTCTTCATCTTTGATTTTAGCCAAGGAGCTCCTGATCGCTTCAAGAGAACCCTTCGTATCAGCCTTCAAAACAAGTTTCAAAAGTCTATTTGATTGAACAACGCTAATCAAATGAGTTAGAGCAGAAGATTTCTGTGATTTTTGTTTATCTAAAAGTAGTCCAATTTCTTTTGCACGATGTCTTACAGCTTTTTCACTAGGCATAACTTGTATGATGTCTCCAGCAAGAGGGGTTTTGTCCAATCCAGCTATTCTGATGGGAGTAGATGGCGGAGCCTCCTTAACTCTTTTTCCACTAGAATCAAACATAACTTTAATTTTTCCATAAGTAGCTCCCAAGATAAAATTGTCTCCTTGTCTCAAAGTCCCAGTATTGACCAAGACGGTGGCAACAGGTCCAAGCTTGTTGTCCAAATTAGCCTCAACAACAGTACCAACAGCTGCACGATCTGGATTAGCTTTGAACTTCTCCATATCAGTTATCAACAAGATCATATCAAGAAGATCATCAATACCTTCTTTTTGCAAAGCAGAGATGGGAACAGTGATAGTCTTTCCGCCCCAGTCTTCAGCTTGGAGGCCATGCTCGGCTAATTCACCTTTTACCTTGTCTATATTTGCATTAGGTTTATCGATTTTATTAATAGCAACGATGATAGGAACGTTGGCTTCTTTCGCATGATTAATAGCTTCGACGGTCTGAGGTTTAACACCTTCCTCCGCGGCAACAATCAATATCGCGATATCAGTAACACTTGCTCCACGAGCACGCATTTCTGTGAAGGCTTCGTGACCAGGAGTATCCAGGAAAGTGATCAAACGACCCTTTTTCTCAACCTGATACGCTCCAATATGCTGAGTTATTCCACCAGATTCTCCCTCAACAACGTTTGTTTCACGAATAGCGTCGAGCAGTTTTGTTTTACCATGGTCCACATGTCCCATCACTACAACTACAGGAGGGCGCTCCTTCAAAACACTCTCATCTTCTTCTCTCAAAAGATTAGTCAAATCTCTCTCCAAAATTTCTCCAGCACTAGCTGTTCCATGTTTTTTCTTAACTTGAATTCCAAGATCACCAGAAATGATCAAAACAGTTTCAAAATCTATCTGTTGATTGATATTGGCAAGAATTCCGTTCTTCATAAGTTCACCAATAATCTTGGCTACACTTATCCCAGCTTTATCAGCAAGTTCTTTGACAGATATAGAATCAGGAACTTCTACGACTCCTCCAGGATCTACTGCGGGAGCAGTAGGGGTATATTCCCCACGAGCCTTCTTTTTTTCATCTTTACCAGCCATTTTCTTTCTCTGGCTCTTCACTATCTCTTTTTGCCTTTCTTCATGAATCATTTCATCATAAACATCAGCTACATCATCAGGAGAGGTATCTTCTTCCGCAGAGTCACCTGCTCCCAACTCAGCAACAACTAATTCGGCCACATCGTCATCAATTACACGAGCAGTGCTCTTTACGCCAAAACCAAGCTCATCAAGTTTTTCCCTGAGCTCTTTTGTGGTTAGTTCTAGTTGTTTTGCCAAATCTGTTATCTTCATAAGCGAACATAGTTTAGGGAAAGAGCCTCGAGAAGTAAAGGTGAACTTATCCTTCCAAAACAGTACTTTCTTCCACCTCAGGCAACAACAAAGGATCCTCACTTTCACTTCCAGAAACATTAACCAGCTTGTCATTCAACCTAGAAAGACGTTTCTCAGAATTCTCATAACTACTCCTAGCTCGGCCAAGATGAGTTCCAACCAATTCAAAGTCCTTTCCAAATCTATTGAACTCAGTTCTCAAGCGAGTCAAATTATTAAAAATCTCTTTCGCACCCTTTTCAATCTGCATTCCTTTCAACCCGATCAAGACAGTATGTAAATAAATATTGAAGCTGTTAGGGGATACAGGGATAACATGTTTCTCAAGCCCATACTGGCTAATAGAAACACCACTAGCATCCTTGATAATAGTCTCATAATAAACATTCTCAGCAGGAATATACATCAAAGCAAAATCCAGCGTTCCTTCGTCAGGTAGTAGATATTTTTTAGAAATAACATCGATATGTTTCTTCACATCAGAAACAAATGTCTTTCGAAGACGTTCAGACTCATTTTCATCTTTCACCTCTATCATCTTCTTGAAATTCTCTAATGGAAACTTGGCATCAACCGGTACAAGCAAATCATCCCTCAAGCGAACAACAGCATCTACAATTTCCCCACTTTTAAACCTGTGCTGAAGTGAATATTGATCTTTCGAGAAAATTTGAGAAAGCAATTCTTCCAAAAACAATTCTCCTAGAGACCCACGAAGTTTCGGAGTTTTCAATATATCCTGCAGACTAACCAAATCTTTTGCCAGATCATGGACTCTTTTATTGGATTCTTCCATTTTGGAAAGGTGAGCCGTCACATCTTTAATGACACGTCCTGCATTATCAAGTCGGTCTGCAACATTTTTATGTTGTCTTTGCATTGTCTCAGAATTCTCTTTCAACCTACCTCCAACTTGAGAAGTAACAGAATTGAGCTGCTCCAAAACGGTCTTTGTAACAGTATTCAAATTCTCAGTCATATTCTGATTAAGAGAATCGATCCTAGCGCTCAGATCAGAAGGCTGGCGCCCTTTCAAATAGATAGCCACGCCAACTGCGACAACGCCAATTAAAAGTCCAAATAGTAGATATGTTTCCATGACGTCAAGATAATTAATTACGAGATGATTTGCAAGAAAGTTTTTTTTAAGTAGAATTCTAATTAGAAAAGAAAAATAACCTCACCAAAATGAACAAAACATTCAAAATCATAACAGTCGTCCTAGTTGCTGGAGTGGCGGCAAGTTTCGCAGTATTGCAGGTTCAAAACAAGGAATTGGTACAAGGTAAAATCTTCGGTAACAAAGAGGTAGAGGAGGTAGGAACTCCAGATTTAGTGCCATTCGTAGAATCTCTTGGAGCTGCTGAAAACGGAAATCTACGAGTAAAGATCACTATTCAAAACAACGGAACAGGCCCTGTTTACGGAGACAATCCATATAGCTATGGAATCTACCTAAACGACGAATTGATCCTGACAAACACAGACAGCTACCTACAGATGAACGCCGGCGATAGCTTCACTTTTGTTTATCCTATAGACAGGGAGGTCTACGCTTATGAGGATTCAGGAGTTGTAAAAGTAGTGATCGATGAAAACAACAGGATCGACGAACTGAACGAGGACAACAACGTCTCAGAAGATAATTACACTCTCTAAACAGCAGGACAAATAAGCCTGTAATCACAGTAATTACACAAAAACCCAGGAGTCGGAGTAAAATCCGACTCTTTCATTGCTGCAATATAAGCCAAGACATCATCACGAACACTATCCAGCTCATCGTATCCCTTTGAAAGACTCAAAGATTGTTTTTCACCATCTTCAAGATAATAAAGCGTCAATTTCTTAACAGGTATATTCAGAACATCCCTACAAGCCAAAGCATAGATATAAAGCTGAAGTTTGTTCTCTTTCGTAAGTCTAGCCTTGCTTTTACCAGTTTTATAATCAATCACCTCAAAGAACCCACCATCAAGCTTGTCGATGCGGTCTATCCTTCCATTCAACATATATTCACCAATCTTCAGGTTGAAATTCTTTTCAATATAAGCAGGAATAACCCAAGGATCATTGTTCGAATTAAAGAATTGTTCCAACATCTTTTTGCCCTGCTCTTTCCGAGCCTCTTCGTGTGCGTCGTTTTCATAACCATTACTTATCCAATTCTTTTCAAACAACTCGATCAAAAACGAAAAGCTCATTTCGCCGCTGGCCTCAACTCCAACACTACGATCCGTCAAAGCCCGATAAAAATCTTTCAAAGTCTCGTGAATACTCGTCCCGAAATTTGCCGCATGATGTGATGGGGTGGGGACATTCAAAACATACCTATACCCATACTTCAGAGGGCAAGTGTTGAACGTATCTATCTGAGAAAAACTCAAAGAACGTTTTTTGAGCCAGCCGTCAGGAGCCGTTAGGATTTTTTGAGGCGCAGTCTTTTCAGGAGCAACCTCAACTTCAATTTTCACATCCTTCTCTTCAATCAACCCACTCTCCGCCAATTCATCCAAGAAACTAGACTTCTTCCATTTTCTCGGACCATTGTATTTATCACTATATGTTAGATAAAGCTTCCTCTTGGCCCTAGTCAAAGAAACATAAAAAAGCCTGCGCTCTTCTTCTATATGAAAATCTCCCTCAGGAAATATCTCCTTGGTTAATTCAAGCGGAATATGCAGAGGATCTTTTTTGTTCAAGATCGGATAACGCCCATTCACTAGATTACAAATAAAAACAGTATCAAACTCCAAGCCTTTCGCAGAATGAGCGGTTAGTATCTGAACAGAATCCGCATCCGAAGCTAGATTAGATTCATTTTGACCAGATATCGGAATTTTCGATTCCTCAATGACAGACAGATATTTCGCGAAACCCTGGATAGAATCATCATCAGAAACTTTCTCGAAACTCCAAACAACCCTCGAGAAAGCAGTAACATTCTCCAGTTTTTGCTGATGCTCAGCATCGAAATGACTGCTCAGTTCCTCCAAGTATCCAGACTCCGTGAGAAAGTAACTAATAACCCTCCCAGCAGAATGATTTTTTGAAAACTCAATAACGCGCTCAATGAAATTAACAAATGAAGCCAAGGGGCTTTCCAAACCAGGCAACGCATCACTTTCACGTTCTTCAAACAAAACTTTGTAAACATTTTTACGCTGACTCTTCGCATTGCCCAAAACATTAACTATGTCGGACATAGGAATCTCGAATATTGGCATTTTCATCAGTCCCACCCAAGCGACATCGTCAGAAAAATCAGATAATGCCCTGCAAAAAGCGACAATATCTTTGACTTCACTAATAGACAAAAGTCCCTTAGGAGTTTTGATCTGATAGGGGATACCAGCATTCTTCAATTCCTCAGCAAAAGGCAGCGCATGAGCATTAGCCCTAACCAAAATCGCCACATCCCTGTACGAAATATCTTTGCTAGAAACAGTATCAGAAATTGTCTTAACAACAGATTTGACCTCGCTCATATACTGGTCACAATGCAGAACTTCGATAGGAAGATTCTCCTTTGTTTGACTGCGTAAATTTTTATCAATTCCTTCCCTGTGTTCAAGTCTGTTTGGATCGTTGAATTTTATAAAATGATGAGACGAATCCAAAACGTTTTGATTACTCCTGTAATTTTCAGTCAAAACAATTTTCTTGGCCTCCGGATATTCTTTTTGAAATTGCAGAATGTTAGATAAAGAAGCTCCCCTCCACCGGAAAATACTTTGGTCATCGTCACCAACCACGCAAATGTTCCCATCCTTCCCACCAGACAGCATCAGAATGAGCTTGAATTGGGCGTAATTAGTGTCCTGGAACTCATCGACCATCATGTATTTAAATCGATCTTGATAATGCTTGAGAACGCTAGGTCGCTCATCAAACAATTTCAAAACATAATAAGAAAGGTCTCCAAAATCCAAGAAATTCCCAGCCAACATCAACTCTTGGTATTTCTTGTATGCATTTGCAGCTTCTATAATCTTGCGTACTTCTTCCATCTCAATCCCAAGCACGGACTTCTTGTCAATTTTAGTTTGAGCAGACAGCTTGGCTTTTTCCATCAATTCTTTGAGTCGTTTTTCTGCATATTCGACATATTGGTCAGGAGATATGTATTCCTCCTTGATCCTGCTGAAATGAGAGGTAAGAGTGTTTATGAAGCTACCAGGATTGCCAAGTGGTCTGAAGTACTCCAAGTCAAAATCAAAAATATGATCTTTTACAAAAACCCACTGATCAAGTTGATCCAACAACTTGTAATCGTTGCTCAAACCTATTTCATGACCACTTTCTCTCAAAACTTTTTCACAAAATCCATGGAAAGTTTTGATCCAAACTTCCTCATAGCCAAGAGGCATAGCAACATCTATTCTCTCTACCATTTCCTGGGCAGCCTTCTCGGTAAAAGTAAGAGCCAAGACTTCAGTACTAGTAGCTCGTTCATCCGCAATCAGCTTCAAAATTCTAGAAGTAATAACTCTAGTTTTACCAGTTCCAGCACCAGCCACTATGAGCAGGGGACCGTCTGTGTGTTCAACAGCAGCCCTTTGCTCATCATTAAGTTTTGATAAAAAATCGTCCTGCATAACAGAACGATTTTCTATGTATTGATTGTGTATGTCCAGTCTTTACTCTTTATTTTCTTCCTTTTCTGTTTTTTTATCTTCTTCGACCGGTGTTTCTTCTTCGGCAGGAGCCTCAGTAGTTTCAGCTTCAGGAGCATCTTTGTCCTCGGCTGGCGCCTCGTCCGAGGTTTCCGCTTTCGCTTCAACCTCTTCCTTTGGTTTAGCAGTCAAAGCTTTGAGGGAGAGTCCAACTCTGTGCTCATCAGCATCGATGCTAATAATTTTAGCCTTAACCTTTTCTCCCATCTTCATGATAGAACCAACGTCGAATCCTTCTTCATCTGAAATTTCAGAGATGTGAATAAGTCCGTTGATTTCATCATCCAATTTAACAAAAGCTCCAAAAGGAGTGATTCTGCTAACTTCACATTCAACAGTAGAATTGACCTTATAATTTTTACTAGCTTCAATCCAAGGATCAGGAATAAGTCTCTTCATCGACAAGCTGATCTTATCATCATCTTTGCCTATTACGAGAACCTCAACTTCATCACCTGATTTACCGTAGTCAGATGGATCTTTGACGTGTCCCCAAGCGATTTCAGAGATGTGAACAAGTCCTTCAAGACCATCGAAAGCAACGAAGATACCAAATTTAACAATTCCACTAATCTTGCCTTTGACCTTTTGTCCAATATCAAGAGTATCAAGAGATTTCTGTCGAGCCTCTTTTTGAGCTGCTCTTTCAGACAAAATAAGCTTACCTCCTGTCTCATCTAGATTTATTACTTTAACCTCTAGATTAACACCGACAAGTTTCTGAAGTCTTGAAAGGATCTTTGCGCTATCAGCGCCATCAACCCTAGGGTAGTGCATAGGTGCCAACTGTGAAACAGGGATGAAACCTTTGATTCCATCGATGTTAAGAAGTAGACCACCTTTGTTTGCTTCGTTAGGAGCAACTTCGATGATTTCACCAGTTTCATGAGCTTGCTTGAACTTATCCCATGTTTTCTCTTGGCTTGCACGTCTTAGAGACAATACGACCAAACCATCGTCATTTTCTTCCTCCAAAACATAAGCAGAGATCAAGTCTTCCGGTTGAAGATTTTTAACAGTTCCAACACTATCGTGAGACTCTTTTCCGGTTATAACACCAGTTGCCGCCCCTCCCAGGTCAACCAGAATTTTGTTCTTTAAAATAGAACTTACATTTCCTTCTACGATACTTCCAGGCTTCGGAAACGTAAGCCCGGGAGCTTTTTCCATAAGCTCTTCCATAACTGAAGAAGCTTGGTATTTAGCTGTCTTAGCCATAATTCTTGTTAGCAAAGCGTCTTATATTATTCTTTAGGCTTTCTGATGAAGATACTGCTTTGCTTTTTAAATTGCACAACAATCAAAAAGCAGAGGGATTATAGCAGACGCTCCCTGTAATGCAAATGGAAATCAGCTTATTTACTTACTTTTTTGCTTTCTTTCTTGTTAGGCACCACATCAACAGAGTCGGTTTTCTTGACAACCTTCACCGTATCACCCTCTTTTATTTTGCCGTCAATTAGCTTCTGTGTAAGAGGATCCTCGATGTACTCCTGGACAGCACGTCTAACAGGTCTTGCCCCAAATGCCGGGTCATAACTCTTGTTTGCAAGAAACTCAAGTCCACCAGAGGTGAGTTCTATTGATATATTTTTGTGGTCCAATCTTTTTTGCAGATATCCAACATGCAATTTAACAATCTCTTTGATGTTTGGATGTGTAAGAGGATGAAAAACCACAACTTTATCAACACGATTCAAGAACTCAGGTCTGAACTTGTCCTTAAGACTAGACAAAACGTCCTCACTCATAGAATCATAATCCTTTTCAGCTTCTTGAAGTTCATCAGATTTAACGCTGAATCCCATTGGAGCTGCCTTTTCGGTCAATTTCTCAGCACCAATGTTTGAGGTCATTATGATGATAGTATTCTTGAAATTAACTTTTCTTCCCTTTGCATCGGTCAATTCACCGTCTTCAAGGATTTGAAGCAATAGATTGAATACTTCGGGATGAGCTTTTTCAATCTCATCAAACAAGATCACAGAGTACGGTTTTGTTCTTACGGCCTCTGTCAATTGCCCACCTTCTTCATATCCAACATAACCTGCGGTCGCACCAACCAATCTAGAAGTGTTATGTCTTTCCATAAACTCACTCATATCTATCTTTATAAGAGCGCTCTTGTCGTCATATACTTCTTCGGCTATCGATTTAACAAGCTCAGTTTTACCAACACCAGTTGGCCCCATAAATATAAAAGAACCAATAGGTCTCTTTTCATCAGAGATACCTGTTCGAGAACGTCTAATTGCTTTCGCGATTGCTGATATAGCCTCTTCTTGTCCAATAATTCTTGATCTCAAAGACTGTTCTAGATTTTTCAACTTATCAACATCGTCTTTTACAAGTCTAGTAACAGGAACACCGGTCATAACAGAGATTACTTTTGCGACATCCTGTTCGGTAATTTTCTTCCTTTTTGATCTAGGCAAATTAGTTTTCTTTTGTTTCGCAATATCTTCAATAACAGAAAGTTCTTCGTTCCTGAATTCAGCAGCTTTTTCATAGTCTTGCTTAGAAACACATTCCTCTTTTTTCTTGATTATTCCTTGAAGTTTCTTCTGTAACTTCTTAACTTTGCTCATATCAACATTAGTAGTCTTGATTCTTTTCAAAGAAGCCGCTTCATCGATCAAGTCGATAGCTTTATCGGGTAAGTACCTGTCGTTAACATATCTCTTCGACAAACTTACGGCAGACGCAAGAGCTTCATCTGTAATTATCAAATTGTGATGATTTTCAAAAGACTCCTGGAGTCCTTTGAGCATTTCAAGAGAGTCATCAACATTTGGTTCATCCACCATTACAGGTTGGAACCTTCTCTCAAGAGCTGCATCAGATTCAACATTTTTTCTGTATTCTTTTGTAGTAGTAGCTCCAATAACCTGAACCTTACCTCTAGACAGAGCCGGTTTCAGTATATTAGCAGCGTCCAAACTTCCTTCAGCGCTACCAGCACCTATAACAGTATGAATCTCATCGATAAATAAGATCACGTCAGTTTGAGTGGCAGCCTCATCTATGATTTGCTTCATCCTTTCTTCAAATTCACCTCTATACTTTGTGCCAGCAACCACAGAGGTCATAGAAAGAGCAAGAATCTTCTTGTCGAGCATATTGTCTGGAACATCTTCGTTAACAATTGCCTGAGCAAGTCCCTCAGCAACAGCGGTTTTACCAACGCCAGGTTCTCCGATAAGAACCGGATTGTTTTTTGTTTTTCTACAAAGAATACTAACAACACGTTCAATTTCTTTTTTTCTTCCTATTACAGGGTCTAATTTTTTCTCACGAGCCTCCTCTATCATATTAGAGGTAAAATAATCTAAGGCTGGAGTTTTCGAATCCTTTTTACCTTTTTGTTTATGAGCATCTTGCGGTTGATCTTTCTGCATTTGTCCTGCCGCCAAAACACCATGAAGTCCGCTCAAAAACATTTCGAGAGGATTTCCTGATTGCCCAGGCTTTCCAGGAACTCCTGGTTCAGATGGAGCATTGCCTTCAGCACCTTTGGCTCGTTCGAAAACTTCAACGATCTGATCTCTTACATCGTTAGGATTTATTTTCATATTTTCCAGAATAACGGTCGCCGCTGTATTCTCTTGCGATACAAGAGAGTAGAGAAGATGTTCAGTCCCAATAAAACTGTGACTATATTCATGGGCGATCTTTACCGACTCTTCTATTACTGATTTTGCATAATCAGAAAGTCCTCCCGGAGAACCAACTCCAGCTCCGCTTTTTCCTACACGTCCAACAGAATTGAGTACTAATTCAACATTCTGGATAGAAACTCCAAAATTTAATAAAACAGAAGCTCCCAAAGAACTCTCTTGAGAAAGAATACCCATCAAGAGATGTTCTGTTCCTACATAGGATTGGCCCGAATCTTTTGCTTTATCCTGAGCTACGACCAAAGCTTGCTTTGCTTCCTTTGTAAACTTATCAAAATGTCCTTCAATCATATTAAAAAAATTAATTAAGTTACTAAATTATACCATAAAACATGTGGGGGATTACTCCTTTCAACTTTACAGCTACAGAAATACATGTCCTGTTTTTACCTTAAAAATATCAAAATATTAGCACTCGCGATTGTAGAGCGCCAATGAATTAAAGTCAACTTTTTATTCAACGTGAGTGATACTTCCTGCGATCTGTTCCAGCATCGCTTGATGCTCCTTGAGACCCTCTACTAGGTAAAGTTGATCGTCAACCTCAACATAAACCTTGAACGTACTGCCAGATGTTTGTTTGTAAGCTTTCTTGCCATTTGGAAGAGTGTACTGAGACAAACCATTTGGCTTCTCGCTAGATAGAACTTGTAGGCTCGCGAATTGATTTTCATCTGTGACAGATTCATCACTGAATGCATAAACATGCATAACGCCATCCGCAGATCCTGACTCACCAGAGTAGTACCAGCTTGCAGGGTATTTTGCTACAAAGTGATAGGGGAGACTTTCAAATTCAGAGAAAGAAGAATAATCATAGGCTTCCAAGGCATCAGACTCCAAGGTGTCAGCCTCAGGAGCGTCGGGTTCCAGAAGTTCATCGTCAGTATCGGCAGTATCAGGGGCTACAACAAGTTCATCGTCGTCCGGAGGTGTTTCAGACCCTCCTCCATCAGAAAAAGGTACAAATTGGAACTCAAGCAACATTTCATAGAATGCCGCTTCATTCTCTAGTAAATCTTCAAAAGAATAAAAAGAAACTTGATACACATAGATGTCTCTCAAAAGGAAGAAATGCACGTCACTTTTGACCTTATGTTTCCACTTTCTACCAGGTTGCTGATTGCCACCAACCTTTGCGTCTGTTACCAAATAGTCTTCTTCACCATTGCTGACTCCAAAAATATCAAGTCCATTTCGTTCAATGAATTCATCCAGTGTCTCGTCGCCCTCCAACGGATCAAACCTTATCAAAATAGTATCAACGCTTTCTTCCTCGTCTAGATCATGGATAGTAGGAGAGTAGAAACGTGCTTCAGAATCTTTTTCCAGAAGCTCCCAATTGTCGTAGTATTTTAATTTAAAACCAAAATCTTGATTCATGTAACCAACCCAATTTGCTTTTCCGTCTTCTTTTTCCAAAACAGCCAAAACAGAAACTCCAGAAGCAGAATAAACTTCATTTTCCTCGTCGTATTCGACCTGGACCTTCAATTCATTCCCGAGATATTGTAGGCTAGACAGGTTCAAAACAGTACTATTTAGTGCGTACACTTCACCATCTTCATCAGTCAGAAGGTGACTTCCAGGGTACTCATCAAAAGCATCTTGTTTGGTTAGCACACCAGTAATTTCGTCTTTGTGATCAGTAGAAGAAAAAAGACCACAAGCACTGAAGATAAAAACCATGCTTAAAAGAATTGCAATTTTTTTCATATTATTTTTTAGTTAAGGTTTGAATGCTGCTGAATTATATTAGAGAAGGCTTTTTTGTTCAAGACCAAGATGAACGTAGGCATTAGGAGTGGCTATTCTCCCTCGTGGAGTTCTTTCAAGCATGCCAAGTTTTATCAAGAAAGGCTCATAGATATCCTCTATAGTGCTTTCTTCCTCAGAGGTAGCGGCAGAAATAGTATTCAATCCAACAGGGCCACCACCAAATTTCACAATTATATCTTTGAGAATTTTTCGATCAGTAGTATCTAATCCAATATCGTCAATTCCGAGGGAGTTAAATGCTTTAGCCACCATGGCTACATCTATACAAGAAACGTCATGATAATCTGCAAAATCTCGAACCCTCTTGAGTAAACGGTTTGCAATCCTAGGGGTCTGCCTGGCACAGTTTGCGATTGCGATTGCGGCATCGGGATTTATCTTTGTGTTAAGAATCTTCGCAGAGCGCAAAATAATGGAAGTTATTTCATCAATAGTATAAAAGTTCAATTTGTAATTATGTCCAAAACGATCCCTGAGAGGGGATGAAAGTAAGCTAGTTTTGGTAGTAGCACCAATCAATGTAAACCTAGGAAGATTAATCCTCATAGAGCTAGCCGAAGTTCCTTTCCCCAGAACGATATCGATCCCATAGTCTTCCATCGCGGTATATAAAATCTCCTCAACAACAGAACGGATCCTGTGAATCTCATCGATAAAAAGAACATCTCCATCATTTAGATTTGATATAATAGCAGCCAAGTCTCCCTGTTTTTCAAGAGCAGGCCCCGAAGTAATTTTGATATTAACATTCATTTCTCTCGAGATGATGCTGGCCAATGTTGTCTTCCCCAGACCAGGAGGCCCATGTAGTAGAACGTGCTCAAGGGGTTCATCTCTTTTTTTCGAAGCCTCAATTGAAATCTTCAAATTTTCCTTAAGTTTTTTTTGACCGACGTATTCTTCAAGAGTAGTAGGCCTAAGTTTGTTTTCAAAAGCATTCGCATTTGGTTCTGCTGGAGAAACAATGCGCTCTTCAGACTCAAGAGCCTTGGAAGGAGTCTTCGGCTTCGGCGGATTTTTATCATCCCTAACGATCAAATTAATTTGGTTTAATCCTGTAAATAAATTGTCTAATCCCTTCTGGATCCGGAGCTTCCGTAAATTCAATAATAGACATATAAGAAGCGGTTTGTACCGAGAAAGTACCATAATCTAAAAACCAAAAAGTAGCGAGAATTCCTTTTTCTTTGGTAGTAATGTCCTGGATATCACTAAGCTCAGCCTCGAATTCATCTCTTTTTGTGAGGTACTTCCAATCAATTAAAATAATTCGGTTATTAGTAACGACAAGTCTATCAAGCCAATAAACCAGCGCCTGATATATGAGAATCAAAATAAAAACAAACACCACTATCAAATGGGCCCAGATATAAACCTTTTGAGACATAGTTGGCCCAAAAAGATACAACAACAAAAAGAACGGAAAAGAGCCAAGAATTATCTTCAGCAAGTCGAAAATAAAAGGGGTTGGGTGGTGATGATAAATTTTGAGAATTTTTTCTCCTTCGCGTAAATCCATAGTTTATAGTAAAATCAATTCAGTAATCTTATTTTATAGTATGTCAAAGTATTTTCAAGCTAGATGGCAATTAAAAGACTTGGTTCTCGTACTGACGGTCACGATTCTATTGTTAGTATTGGTCGATGCAGCTATTTATTATTCTGGATTGAGAGAGTATTACGCAGATCTAATTGCAACAGGGGAGGGAGCTTGGGTCAAAGAGTTAATCATCCTGGGATTATACTTCCTGCAAAGCGTAATTTTGTTGATTCCATTGTCAGTCTTGGTAATAAAAAAATACAAATGGAAATGGAAAGAGTTTGGATTCAACAGATTTAAACCATTCCATCATTTCGGACTTGCGATATTAGGTTATTTATTTTATATAGGTGTGAGTTTGATGATAGCGGCTTTGATAGTTTTCGGAGGAATCAAAATCCCTGGATACCAGATTCCCGAGCCAACCTTGCCGTTGTTTGGAGAAACAGGTCTAGCGATCACGATCGCGGCTATAGTAATAATCGGAATAGCTCCAATCCTTGAAGAACTCTTCTTCAGAGGATTTATCCTGCAAGGGTTGGTGAACAAAATCGGTCCATACTTCGGAGCCATTTTGACCGCTTTATTATTTGCAATCGTTCATCTTCAATTCGAAAGTTTTATTCCTATTTTCATTCTAAGCCTGATTTTAAGCATACTCTTTATCAGATCTAAATCGATTTGGCCCTGTATCATTTTCCACCTAATCAACAACGCAGTTGCGTTCATGATCGAACTTCTAATGATAAAGGGATTGATTCCGCTTGATTTTTAAGGAGAGAATGCTTAAGATTAGCCCGTTCTTTTCAAGAAGAACACACGACCACGTGCGCCCGTAGCTCAGCTGGATAGAGCAGTGCCCTTCTAAGGCAAAGGTCACAGGTTCGAATCCTGTCGGGCGTACCATTTTTAAAAAGCTCAACCAAAGGTTGAGACTTTTTTAAATCCGTATCACGGGGCAGGGTTAGAAACCTAGGTTCGCACCGAAAAAAACAAACCCCTTGCGACAAAAATACAAAAACGCTAAGATCACATCCAATATTTAACAAAACACAATCATGGCAAACAAACAACTAGCACCAGCAGAAGAAGTTCAATGCGCAAGAACAGCAGATCTAAAAAATGCGCAAAGAGCAGAGATAAGACTTAAAGAAGGAACAGAAATGGTTCTAAGTTTAGAAGGGACAAGAGGAGCTCCATACGCAGACATAGAGCTAACAAGACAAGGGGCACTAACGGTCATTAGATCTGCCAAAAGTCTAGAAGCACTAGAGCCAATGATACAAGCCATGAGGGACGACGTGGACGTAGTGGTAGAATTGTTCACCGAACAAGTCGTGGACCCAGAAGCACTACTCCCACAAGAAAACGAGGCTTAATCTGCCATCACCCTGTACATAGCTTCCGCCACATCAGCTCTTTTCATACCAGTTGAAGGCCAAGCTCGAAGTTTAGAGTCAATAATATTCTCATCTTTTGCATATTCGAAATAAGGAGCAAACCAATCGTTGTTATCGACGTCAACAAAAGGATCTTTCTTGACCCGGCTAGGAATATCTACATCCATAGCCGAGAATAGAATCTTGAAAAATTCAGCTTTACTAACAACGTTAGAGGCCTTGAAATTCCCATCATCATATCCCGCAACAATAGATCTCAAATGCGCAGTAGAAACATACTTGTAATACCAAGCAGAGTCTGAGACGTCGTCGTAAGGGAGATTAGATTCTTCTATCTGAGCATTAATTCCTTCCAAAACAAATTTCAAAGCTTCAGCTCTGGTAACAACTTCATTAGGTTTGAATGTACCATCCGGATATCCACTAATAACTCCATTTTCAGCTAAATATGTAATTGCTTCATAATTTGTATGACTCTCAGGAACATCAGTAAAAGATGTAAGCCCTACTTCAACCTCAGGAGCGACAGATTTATTTACTTCAAACCAATCTGAATACTCCACTTTTTCTCCATATGACACCTTGATCTTCGACTTTCCAGCCTCAAGATCTGAAATATTCAATTTAACCTTGCCACCTGAAAGCTCACTGTCGGTAATTTTTTTGTCAGAAATGTTTCCAACATCATTATTCAAAGACAACCTAATAACTCCATCGAAAGAGCCAGTATACGTATTGCCATCCTCGTCATTAACGTAAACGGTGAAATAAGCAGTTTCTCCTTCTTCATACTCAGATCCAACAACGACCTTGAAAGTCAAAGAATGCGCCTGCCCAGGACTAGGAGCAGCTGGCGGGGTATAAGTATCCACTTCGGGTTCATCAACGACCTCAGGCTCATCAACAACCTCAGGTTCATCAACAACCTCAGGTTCATCAACAACCTCAGGTTCATCAACCTCCTCCTCTTCCTCATAAGTAGCTGCGTTCTCTACAACAGAGGCACTTGGGTCTAAATATTTCTGAACATATTTCATAGGATTAACAGTAGAAGCAACACCTCTGTCATAACCAAGGCCAGTATTCACAGCTTCAAAGAAACTTAGTCCAGCATCACTAGACTCTTGCCAAGTAAATGGCCAGTAAGGATGCCAGTCAACTTCATCGTTATCCATCTGAAAATGCAAATGTGGAGTCGTCGCAGTCCCTGTTGCACCAGATAATGCAATCTGATCTCCTTTATCGACCACCTGTCCTTCAGACACCAAGATCGTGCTCAAATGTGAATAAGAAGCATAATAAGTCGTAATATTGTTTTCACTATTAATAGTAGGGAAGTTCTTATGTTCAACAACAACATGATGTCCAAAACCACTTGAGATATTACTGACCTTCACAATAACCCCATTCCCAATTGAAAAAACTGGGGTCCCGGCTGGAACTTTGATATCCACAGCCAAATGACTTCCACTATATTCAACAGAATCAAGGGTATAGTCTCCCATATAGGGGACACTGTATGTAATCTTTGCATTTCTCAAATCCTCAGTAGCAGGATCCCCCCATGTAAGTTCGTCAAAAGAAGTATGAAAATCATTTGAATTGTAATAAGGAGCATCAATCAGCTTAGAAGAAGGAATCGATGTGTAAGAATTATCATATTCCTCGCTCGACAATTGAGCCCAATTAGGAACCTTTGCTATTGGATAAACGGTCCCATCAAAAGGTTTATGCGTAGGAGTGGGAATCAAGCTTGTTCTCAACACAGTCGCATTATGTTCAACCAAGAAAACAGAAAATGAAACCACACAAGTTAAAGCGGCCCAAGAAAATAATCGGAACCATTTCCTGTGCATTAATAGATCGTGCTTGTGAGGTTTATGCATTTTGTATTTGTTTTTGATGTTTAATTATCATAGAATTATACCAAATTTAACCTGAAAAATCAATCCATGAATTTAGTAATTACACACAGCGAAGAAGAAACAGCCGATCTCGCAGAAAAATTTCTAAAAGAAAGGAGTCCTAATAAACAAAACAAACCGATTCTTTTATTTGGAGATTTGGGAAGCGGCAAAACAGCTTTTGTAAAAGGGCTAGCAAAAGGTCTTGGTATAGACAATTATCAGGTTAAAAGCCCAACCTACACTTTCGTCAGGGAGTATATTCACAGAAATGGTATATTGGTACACATAGACCTGTATAGACTAGAAGCCATAGACAACTTGCTGCTCGAACAAATAGAGGAATACGATGACAAAAAGGGGACTCTTGTAGTTATAGAATGGGCAGACAAGCTTGGAGACAACACCCCAGACGATAGAAGCGATATTTGCTTCGAACATATAAATGAAAACCAAAGAAAAATAACTTTCTTCAATGACTAAGCTCAAAGCAAAAGACATATATGATCTATACAAAGAATTCCACGTTCCAAAAAACGTAATAGATCATATGGTGAAAGTGGCAGATGTTGCAGAAAAACTTTGCGACAAGTTCATTAAAAAAGGAATTAAAATAGACAAAGAGTTGGTCGTAAAAGCAGCTCTTCTTCACGATCTTTTAAGAGTAGTAGATTTCAAAGAACTCAAACTTAAAAGAATCAAGCAACACGTTACCTCGGAAGATCTGGAATTTTGGACAGATTTGATGGAGGAGCACAAAGAAATTAATCACGCTGATCTTGCCGCAAAAATATTGAACAAAAGAGGCCACAAACGCATAGCCAATCTCGTAAAAAAACACTTCATAACTGAGATCGACAATCTGAAAACATGGGAGGAAAAAATCGTTTACTACGCAGACAAAAGAGTTAAAGGCAAAAGAAAGGTTGGTATAAAAAGACGTATGAGAAAAAGCACGAAGGAGATGAAGAAAAAGCTCATCCAATTAGAAAAGGAAATAAAAAAGGTACTGAAGGATTAGTCGTTCAAAGCAACCTGACCTTTACTGATTCTCTTCTCACTTATCTTTTTGTTGTAGTAATTTTTTTCTGCAATGATTTCATTCATCTTAGATCTCGTAGAAGCCCCAAAAACACCAGCATACTGAGAAGACTTCTGGTCAACAAGACCATGAATCTGTTGGAACTTAAATATAGCGTGTTCAGTAACCTCACCGTAATTCCCGGTCGGATCTATCCGAAGCAAACCAAGGTTTTTCAACTCCTGTTGAAGCCTTTTAACTTCAGGACCACTGTCTCCAATTTTAAGATCATCGTGAAGAGGTGGAGTCAAAACTTGTCTACTTTTGACTATTACACCAATCTCATCATTAGCATAAGCGACAGGAATCTCAATTTTCCCACCAGATATTGATTGATCTATCTTCAGAACAAGAGAAGAAAGTGTCTTTGGCCCGAAATAACCAGCTCCATACTCAGAAGCATTTGCCAAAACATCACTGTCTATTTGAAATTCCAAAACAGCTTTTTCAGTGGCCTCATCGTATTCACCAGAAACAACGACGTCATAACCAAGTAGACTCAACGCTTTCTGTAGCTTTTTCACAGAGTCAGAATCAGAATCAGAGTCACTCTCAGAAGGTCCAAGATTCATACGAGGAGTGAGTTCCTCCTTTCTAGACAAGATTTCCTTCTCCAAAGCTTCTCTAGTTCCAGGACCAAAATGTCCAGCTCCCAAATCAGCTATCGAATCAACTAAACCTCTGTCTTTTTGAAATAAGTAAATCGCCATTCTTGTTTCGTCACCAAAGTAACCATTAACAATACCAGTGAAATAACCGAGCTTCTCCAAATATTCTTGAAGATTTCGGACATCGTCACCTTCGCTCAAATACCACAAATCCTCAGAGAACAACCTCTCAGGAACAGCTTCCGCAGGAACATCTTCGTAATACTCAGGTATATAGTAGTATTCTTGATTGTTCTTTTCGTCTGGAGTGTAGTCTCCAATAACAACATTTTCATCAATAGTAGCGTCTATTCCATAAACAGTAACTTCAACAGTCTTAAGACCCCAATTTAAAGCTCTTGTTAAACCTTTATCTCCATATCCCATCCAGATATCTAGTCTATCGTATTTATGCCTAGAACGCTCATCAGTTACGTCAACAATAGCTCCACCTCTGTCATGCACAGCAGTCATTCCGACCCCAGGAATATATAGTTTTGTACCAAACGCATAAGTTTTTGGAGCTGCAATCATTCCTGCATACACAGGAGTTCCATCAGCACCATTAGTTCCACGTCCATTCAACCTAATGTCTGAAGCATAGCTACCGGTAACATAATGACTTTGACCAGGCAGGGGGGAGTAATAAGCAGAAATGCTGAAGGTTTTCTCATAAGGATAAGAAGACTCGGATGCAAAAGCATCTTTAGTCTCAATATTAGACAATGTAGAGAGCCCTGCATCCAAAAAAGCAAAGTTTAAGAACTGTGCAAAGATAATGAACAAAGCTAATACTGTTTTATTTTTCATTTTTGTTTTTTATTTTTGTTTCGAAAATATCAGAGAATTATACCACAAAACCCAACTGGATTGTAGTTACTAACTATTGCCAAAACTAAAAAGTGATCTAGAACAAAGGCTTGTCATAAGGAGAACCTCCAGCAGCGCCAGCGCCGCCAGTGTCTACTATATCAACACCAATCCTTCTTATAATTTCTTTCTCAACAATATCTCGATCTCTACCATACTTGAGTCTTGAAAGTTGTTTATAAGCCTCAGCAGCCTCTTTGTCACCTTCTTCGGTATAAGGATTTAGAGGAACGACAGAGAAAGGACGACTAGGTTGAGTATCTATAGAAAGCTTCATTACAGCTTTATATTTATCAATATTGATCAAATCTTGATCACTGAAAACAGGAGCCATTTCTTTTGCCATATGTTCGGCATCTTGAGCACCAATCTTATAACTCATAATAGTACCAACATTACCAAACACAGCATCTTTAACTTTTGACTGTCCTTTGCTCATTCCGCTCTTATCATCTTCCAACTGAGCCAAGTACTGGTGGGCGATAATCAAACCAAGGCGATACTTACGAGCCTCAGACAAGATCGACTCGATACTTTCTGTAACATAATTCTGGAACTCATCGATATATAAGAAAAAGTCTCGTCTCTCATTTTTAGGGATTTTTTGTCGTCTCATTGCTGCCATCTGAATCTTTTGAACTATAACCAAACCAAGCAGCCTAGAATTAACTTCACCAACGGAACCCTTTGAAAGATTCATTAAAAGTATTTTTCCTTCTTGCATGACTTTGAAGAAATCAAAGGCACTTCTAGTTTGGCCAATGATATTCCTCATCATGGTGTTTGTAACAAACTGTCCAAATTTAGCTGCGAAATACGGAATCATTTCTTGCTTCTCACGTTGACCCGTCTTCGCCATCTGATGTTCCCAGAAGCTTCTAACTACAGGATTTGTGACATGTTTAACCTTGAGTTTTTGGAAGTCGTCGTCGGTAAACAGTCTCACGATATCAGTAAGAGCTCCACCTTCAGGGTCAGACATCAGAGTCAAAACACCATTACGGAAGTAATCCTGAATACGTGGACCAAACACCTCTTCATTAAACAATTTGATCATAATATTCATCGCATCCAAGGCAACCAATTCTTTCTCTTCCCAAGTATCTCCTTCCAACAAATTCAAACCAAGAGGACGTTCCATATCAGAAGGATCGAAGTAAATAACGTCGTCGGCACGTTCGCGAGGAATAAAAGGCAAAATATCTTCAACCAAAGAACCATGCGGATCAATGACGGCGATACCTCTACCTTCCTTCAAATCCTGGCGAATCTTCACCTGAAGAGTAGAAGATTTACCAGTACCAGTTTGTCCAATGATATAAAAGTGTCTGAATCTATCTTCATTCTTTATTCTTACCTCAGTTTTTTCACCTCTGAAGACGTTATGCCCAATCAACAGACCTTCATCTGGCATATTTGATGGAGCAGGGGCTAGCTTGAAGTTTTGCCATGCAATTTGAGGATATTTATTAAATCTGATGTTTGGAAGGTGGAAAAGACTAGCCAACTCCTCACTACAGAAAATATTTTTTCTCCTAGTTGAAATCATAAACCAATTCCTTCTGAAATGTCGGAAGACAAAGTTTTTTATCAAAGTCTTAGTGCTGTGCCAGTAAGAAGTGTGAAATGAGTTATTGTTTGAAAAAGAATATTGTGCGAAAGAATTTTTGAGACCCTCTGCGTAAGATACAGCTCTTCTCTTTGTTTCAGCAGAAGCAATAACCCTAATAATTGTCTCAAAGCCAGGCTTAGAATTCTTCTCTTCCATAGCTTTCACTTCTTCATCTGTTATAGGGGTTGTCCTCGTAGTTACACCATCAGCATCCATATTTGAAACTCCCTTCTCTCCAGAAACAATCAAGTCCCAAACAGACCTGATCCAAACCAAAGGATTCAGGCTAGAAAACCCACTTTTATCTTTGTGATGGAATTTCTTTTCAGCAGTTTTACGTCCTTTTTTCTGCCACCCATCTTTTTTAGGTCTAATCATAATTTGGACAGCAGCTCCTTCGTTTTTCGTGATCTTAGAGAGAGAGTTGATAATATTATTGAGTGGGTCAGAAGTTAGTCTCTGGTAAGTCTTAATAGGGAACCCATAATTTTTATCTAAATACAAATAATGCCCGGCAACCTTTCCATTCTTTTGAAATATATTGTAGTCATCCAGTCTTTCTACATAAGAGTCTGGATAAAAAGCGGTCAATTGTTTCTCAATATGATCAACGAGAGACCTAGGGCAAACTACATAGAAGTGGACCTCACCATCAATAGCTGCATATTCCAGGGAGAAGAAGTCTTGAGACTTAAAAAGCCTATACCATCTCTCCGTATACAAACTATGCAAAGACTCATAAAAATGAGTCATAACCCCAAGTATTTCTTTGAAGTCTTTTGACGAAGAGTATTGTTCTCCATCAACCTCCCGGTCTTCCTTGGATTCCTTTTTAGGAACTCTTACTTCAAGAAAAACCATATTTAGAGACCTATTAACATTGGAATAGTATCTAAAGAATTTAACAATTAGGAGAGCTATAGAAGCTAATCCCAAAAGTATCAACAATATAATTAACCAGGTAGGCATATCGACAATATTATAACATAATCAAGAGAAAATAACAACGGCGCTATTTCTTAACATCAGCTTTTATATGTACCTCATTCAGTGTTTCCATAGGGACCTCAGAAGGAGCTCCAAGCATCAAGTCTCGCGCTTGTTGATCCTTTGGGAATGGAATTACCTCTCTTATATTAGGCTCATTCTGGAATATCATAATCAATCTATCCAATCCCCAAGCAATACCTCCATGAGGTGGAACTCCATAACCAAAAGCCTTAAGTATATGTCCAAATCTAGATTCAGCATCCTCATCACTAATGCCTAGAGTTTTGAATATCTTCGCTTGAAGTCCTTGATCGTGGATCCTTATACTTCCACCACCAACCTCACATCCATTCAAAACAACGTCATAAGCATCAGACAAGACCTTTTCGGGCTCTTTGTCGAGCAATTCCAAATGTTCCTTGATAGGAGCAGTAAATGGGTGGTGAACCGCGTTCAATTTACCTCCATCCTCATCGTACTCAAACAAAGGAAACTCGGTAACCCAGCAGAAAGCAAAAACATTCTCGTCCATCAGCTCAAGTTTCTCAGCAATTTTCAACCTCAAAAGACCCAAGAATTCACAACATTTAATCCATTTATCAGCAGCGAATAAAATCAAATCTCCTTTTTTAGCTCCACATCTTTCCGCAATAGCCTTCAGCTCATCGTCTTTAAAGAATTTAGAAATAGGGGACTTGAACGACCCATCGTCTTCAAGATACATATAAGCCAAACCTTTCGCGCCTTGTTCCTTCACAATAGCCTCCAAAGAATCAACGTAAGACCTAGGAAATTCTCCTCCGCCACTGACGTTAAGAGCTTTAACAACTCCACCACCTTCTACTGTATTTTTGAAAACACCAAAGTCACATTCAGAAGCAATATCTGAAATATCAGACAAAGGAAGTTCAAACCTCAAGTCAGGCTTGTCAGATCCATAGAGATTCATCGCTTCTTCATAGGTTAATGTAACAAAATCTGTAACTTTCTTCTCAGGCTTAAACATTTTGACCAAATCTTTCAAAAGTCTTTCATTCAAATCAATAATATCTTCCATCTCAATAAAAGACATCTCCAGATCTAGCTGGGTAAACTCAGGCTGTCTGTCTCCACGTTGATCTTCGTCACGGAAACACCTTGCAATCTGGAAATATTTGTCGAAACCACCCACCATCAAGAGCTGCTTTAGTTGCTGAGGGGACTGTGGTAGCACGTAGAAATCTCCTTCATGTAACCTAGAAGGAACGATGTATTCTCGACTACCTTCCGGCGTTCCTTTTATCAAAATAGGAGTCTCAATTTCCAAGAAATCCTCTTTTTCCAAAAAATCTCTAATAAATTTAATAACCTCAGATCTCTTGATGATATTATTCTTCATTCTTTGTCGTCTGAGATCCAAATATCTAAATTTAAGCCTCAAGTCCTCAGGTAAATCCTTGTCCTGATCAATTTCAAATGGAGGAACTTCAGAAGAAGATAGGATTTCGGCTTTCTTTACCAATACCTCAATCTTGCCGGTTTCTAAATTAGAATTTTCTTGTCCGTCAGGTCTCTTGCCAACCGTGCCTTCAATCCTAAGAACGAATTCTGATCTAGATTCATTCAAGACATCATGGGCTTCTTTGAATTTTTCAGGGTCAGAAACAATTTGAGTCATACCATATCTATCCCTCAAATCCATAAAAATTATTCCACCGTGATCCCTTCTTCTATGTACCCAGCCAGAAAGAACGACATCCTTTCCAACATCTTTCTCGGTCATAGAATTTAATAAATGAGTTCTGTACATAAATAAAAATTAAATTTCTTAGGTAAATATATTATTTACTTAACAATTCCACAAGACCAGTCTCGAATTTTGGGTCGATAGATACGCCAAATGGCACCTTTATTCTTTTCAAAGATTCTTTTGAGGGGATATGTAAAACAACCCTTCTGTCTCCCTTATGCTTTGTTAATAAGTCTTTGATTTTTCCAAGTAACTCCTTATTAACATCCGAGGGGAGCTCTATAACATAAGGAGCATCATCGATATCAGGGACCGGCCCGTCTTTAGGTTTCCCATAAACCTCTCCCTTTTTTAGGTCGACATTAGAAATATCGAAATTAGTCATCTTGACCTCTTCCGTACTGTCAGTATCGTTACTACCATTGCTATCATCTAGAATCTCTCCTATAAAAGGAATGTATCTGTTGAATTTATCGTCAGGTTTATAAGAGCCAAGTTCTCTGGATCTAGCAATCATTGTATCCAAAGACACATTCTTTATATTGTGACATATAACTTGGCACCCACCACGTCTATTATCAAATTTTCCCTCAACCACAACCACCTGATCCTCAATCAGCAAGGGAGCTAGTTTGTGATAATTCTTTGTAAAAACAGCAACTTCAACTTTTGCGGTAGGATCTTCTAACACAAATATAGCAATATAAGAACCAGCCTTGGTTAAAATCTTTCTTATGCCACCTATAATCCCAATGATCTTTATGGGTTTTCCAAGTTGTTTTTCAGTAAGTTCACCTATAAGAGTAGCTTTTTTCCTCAAATATTTTTCCAGCCCATGAAGAGGGTGATTTGAAACATAAAGTCCAAGGAATTCTTTCTCCCAAGTCAATTTCTCGATATCAGAAGCCTTTGGAACATCTCTCAAATAAAATGATTGTTCCTGATCAGCAGCTCCACTATCAGCCAAAGCCCCAAAAAGATCCGTCTGCCCTTGAGCTTGAGATTCTTGAATATACTTAGCATATTTTGAAATTTCATCGTAACTCTCGGAAATTTGACGACGATCACCAAATTCATCCAAAGCCCCGCTAAGTGCCAACGCTTGGATCAATTTCTTATTAAGAACTTGTGCCGGAACCCTGTTTGCAAAATCTTCGATGTCCTTGAAAGGCCCACCAAGCTTCCTGGTGTTAATAATTTCTTTCACAGGACCTTCTCCCACTCCTTTGATGGCCATTAGTCCAAATCTAACTTTCTTTTCTTCTACTGCTGTGAAATTTGCAAAAGACTCATTGATAGAAGGTGGCAAAACATTTATTCCCATTTCTTCACATTCATTTATTTCAAGAACGATCCTATCCGTATCCCCATAATCACTACACATAAGGGCCGTCATGAACTGAGTAGGGTAGTGAGCTTTCAAATATGCCGTTTGGAATGCAATCAATCCATAACAAGCAGCATGAGCTTTGTTGAAACCATATCCAGCAAAAGGCTCGATAACTTTTTCAAAAACCTCTTTGGCAAATTTTTCCTTATGACCTTGCTCGACAGAACCAGTAACAAACTTATCTCTCTGCTCTGCTAACAATTTCGGGATTTTCTTCCCAACAGCTTTTCTCAATATATCAGCTTCACCCAAGCTAAATCCGGCAAAATCCCTAGCTATCTGCAGTATTTGCTCCTGATAAACAGCAACACCATAAGTTTCAGAAAGAACGGTCTCAAAAGACTTGTGAAGATATTTCACTTTACTAGGATTATGCTTACCTTTTATGTAAGAGGGGATCCACTCCATAGGACCAGGCCGGTACAAAGCTCCCATCGCAACGATGTCTTCAAATTTCGAAGGCTTTAACTCCTTCAAATACCTTCTCATCCCAGCCGATTCCAGCTGAAAGACACCAGTAGTATTAGCATCTTGAAGCAATTTGAAAGTTTTCTTATCTTCAAAACCCAGAGTGCTAAGGTCTACATCTTCATTCTTCATAGCTTTTACCAATCTTTGAGTTTTTTCTATTACAGTCAGGTTTTTCAAACCTAGGAAGTCCATCTTTAGTAGCCCAATTTCTTCCAAGGGTTTCATCGAGTATTGAGTGACGACATCTTGATCTCCTCCACCAGTAGCTCGTTGCAAAGGAGTATAATTAATCAAAGGTTTCTCAGATATAATAACAGCACACGCATGAGTCCCCGCATGTCTGACAGTTCCCTCTATTTGAGCCGCAAAATCCAAAACCCTACGAGTTTTTTCATTAGTTTCATAATCGTTTCTCAAATCCGGATCATCTTTCATAGATTCTTTCAAAGGAGCATGTTTCCCAAGTACCGGAGGAGGAATCAGCTTTGCAAGTTTATCAATCTCAACATACGGAACCCCCAAAGCACGCCCAACATCTCTTACAACCGCTTTTGCAGTCATCGTTCCAAAAGTGATAATTTGAGCCACGTTTTCTCTGCCATATTTCTCAATAACATAATCCAAGACTTCCTGCCTTCTATTATCCGCAAAATCGATATCTATATCAGGCATCGAGACTCTTTCGGGATTCAGAAACCTCTCAAAGAAAAGCCCATGAGCAATAGGATCCAGCTCCGTAATACCAAGACTGTAAGCAATAATTGCTCCAGCGGCAGAACCACGACCGGGCCCGACAACTATGCCCTCTTCTTTTGCGAATCTAATAAAATCACGAACAATCAAAAAGTATGTTGCAAAACCCATCTTTATAACCATATCAAGCTCATAGTCCAGCCTATTCGTATATTCTTTTGAAACTTTTTTTCCATTGAACCTATCCTTAAGTCCTTCTTCACAAAGTTTTCTCAAATAAATTTCAGGCTTTTCATTCTGGGGAGTAGCAAAAGCAGGGATTAAATTCTGATCAAATTCTAGTTCAAGATCGCACATTTCAGCTATCTTCACGGTGTTTTCCAGAGCCTCAGGAGTATCTTTGAAAGAGATCTCCATATCTTCGACTTCACGAATTGAAAAATCTCCATTGTATTTCATTCTATTTTCTTCATCTACAGTTGTTTGCATCTGAATACAAAGAAGAACGTCGTGAGCTTCAGCATCTCCTCTACGAGGATAATGAGTATCATTTGTAGCAACTAAATCTAACCCAAATTTTTTCGACAACTTCTTGATCTCTCTATTAACAATAGCCTGATCTTCGTTGAACGGATGGTCCTGCATTTCCAGGAAATAGTTGTCAACACCAAATATCTCAATATTTTTTTGAATAACCCTATCAGCTTCCTCGGGATCTCCAGACAATATCGCTCGCGGCAAATTACCTTGCAAGCACCCACTAAGAGCGATCAGTCCTTCAGAGTGGGCCTTTATCAACCCATAATCAGCCCTTGGCTTGTAGTAAAACCCTTCCAAATTAGCCTTTGTGTTGATTTCAAGGAGATTCTTGTATCCAACCTCATTCTTTGCAAGTAGCGTCAGGTGATACGGTCTAACGTCCACCTGTGGAGTCTTGTCAAATCTAGTCCTCCTAGCAACATAGATCTCACACCCAATAATAGGTTTGATACCAACATCCTTGCATGCTTTATAAAATTCAATAGCCCCACACATATTCCCATGATCGGTGATCGCACAAGCAGGCATACCAAGCTCTTTTGCACGTTCGGCAACCTTTTTCGGCGAACCAAGCCCATCAAGCAAACTATAGTGAGTATGACAATGTAAATTAACGTAAGACATCGGTGATAATATAGAGTCTTTTTATGATCAAGACAATCGAATTGAAATAATGGTGCCCAGAGAGAGACTCGAACTCTCACAGGTTTCCCTACCAGTTCCTAAGACTGGCGCGTCTACCAGTTCCGCCACCTGGGCATAGCTTTCAAAAAGCATGCAAAAAAGTACCAGAACGCCCTCATGTAGTCAAACATAAATAAAAAACAAAAAAAGCATTTGACAAGTGTCAAGGAAAGTAATACAATGGGCCTCCTTCTATTTCTATGATTATATCACTACACATTTGCACAAGCTGCAATTTTATTGCTTGACAGTATATTCATTTATAAATATCTTAGTACGGCCAGTAATGGCAATAAACCATTAAAATCAATAAAACCATGTCTACAAGCACTAAAATAAACCTCACCCAGATCTTAGAAGAGATATTCCTTGTACTGACGACAAAGGAGAAAGAGGTAGTTGTTAAGAGGTTTAGCCTCGACAACAAGTCTAAACAGACCCTAGAGAAAATAGGTCAGCATTTTTCTGTAACAAGAGAAAGAATCAGACAAATAGAGAAAATAGCTCTTGGAAAACTAAGGAGAACAGTAAGAAACACGAAGCTAAACATGATCAATGAAATTTCAAACGAGATTATGGAAGAAAATGGGGGAGTAATGCTTGAAAAGAGAATGGTTGCTGAAATTTTGAATAAAATAGCCTCTTCGCAAGACGTAGATAAATACATCATTAAATTAGCACTTCATATCAATTCAGACCTAGCGAAGGTAGAGAAAAACAACACATTGCACCCTTATTGGAAAAACAAAGAAATCGATGCTAAAGAAATAGACAAACTACTTCAATCAGGAGTTAAACTTCTAAAAAAGGCAAAGGAAATTCAAGACGGAAGCAAGCTCGCAGCTGCTATAAAACAGGACTTAAAAGGAAAGGTAGACGCAGCAGATGTTATGATCGTTTCAGCCCTAGAAGTAGACAAGAGAATTAAAAAGATCCCGGAAGGATTCGGTCTTATGGAATGGAGACACATCAATCCTAGATCAATCCGTGACAAAGCGTACATCGTCCTTAAAAAAGCCAACAAACCACTTCACTTTGTAGAGATCGCTAACAAGATCACAGAGGCAGGTTTCGACAAAAAAGTCGTTACCACTCAAGCTGTTCACAACGAACTTATCCGATACGAACAATTCGTATTAGTAGGTCGTGGTCTATATGCCCTAAAAGAATGGGGATATACCGAAGGTACAGTTGCTGATGTAATAGAATTACTTCTTAAAAAGAAGAGTCCTATGACAAAGCAAGAGATCATCGAAGGTGTTCTAAAGCAAAGACAAGTCAAGAAAGGAACAATCTCACTAAACTTGCAAAAGAATCCACAATTTGTCAGAGTTGGACGTGCAGTTTATAAATTAAGTAAATAGAAATGCCCGAAGATTGCATCTTCTGCAAAATTATCAACAAAGAAATCCCTTCCGAAATTTTATACGAAGACGATCTTTGTATGATCTTTCCTGATATAAACCCAGTTGCAAAAACACATCTTCTCATTATCCCAAAGAAGCACATAGCAACGATCGCAAACCTCGCACCAGAAGACGAGAAGCTGATAGGTCACATGGTCGGAAAAGCCCGCGATATAGCAAAAGAGCGCAACATAGACGGCTATCAACTTCTATACAGAGTCGGAAAAGGAGGAGGACAGGAAGTTTTCCACATCCACCTTCACCTCACGTCGGACCAAGGCTAATCAATATCAAGACTAAAATCCATCCCCGAAGCATCCATCGTCAAACAACCCATTGATATGATGTCGACTCCGGTTTTAGCATATTCAACCAAATTATCGGCTGAAATCCCACCCGAAGCCTCAAACAAAATAGAATCGTAAACATCCTTTGACTTTAAAGCATCCAAAGTCTCACCAACTTCAGTAGCGCTCATGTTGTCAAACAACACACAAGTAGGAGAGCCAAACTTCATAGAAGAAAGGTTTTCAGCAGCCTTAATAGCAGACTCCTTATCTTCAACTTCAATCTCAACAAAACGAGCATCAACTCCACTGTCAGACAAATTTTTCAAAGCCGTAGCTTGAGAATCACCCAAGATTTTCAAATGATTGTCCTTAATCAAAATAGCATCTGCCAAATTCAACCTATGAGTACCGCCTCCACCAAGAACACAACCCTTTTTATCAAGCAATCCCCACAAAGTTTTCCTCGTAGGTACGACTAGGGCATCGCTCCCAGCATCAGTAATAATAGAAACCATCTCAGAAGTTTTTGTAGCAACACCACTCATTCTCATAATCAAGTTCAAAGCAACTCTCTCAACCGCCAAAATATCTCGGACAGAACCACTCAAACGCATCACACGATCCCCGGTCTTGACCCGAGCCCCGTCCTCAACCAACATCTCTACCTTGAGTTTTCCCAACCTAGGACGAAACCTAGGATCACTATCGACCAAAAAATACATAATTTCTTCCAAACCAGCTAGAACACCATTACTACCAGACACAACGTGGGCTGTCTTCACCTCATCATTTTTAATAACGCTTGCGGTTGTAATATCCCCAAGCACACCCAAATCTTTCTCCAATTCAAGAAAAGTGTAGCGAAAAACCCACTGTTTATAATCGTTTTTACTAACACTCAAAAAATCCTTAGCATTGTGTGTAAGATTTTTTAATGATTTTCTATCCATATTGATTACATTACGCCATGTACAAAACGTAACCACAGAGTTTTTGCAGCGTCTGCGGTTGCCTTTGACAAAGCCACGAGGAGAGCTTTTAGTTCCCTTATTTTCTTAACAACATTATTTACCTCAAAAGCACTGACCGAACCAGGTTTTCTTAGAATCTTCCTAGCTCTTTTGTTCAAATATCGAACTTCTTTTTCAATTTCTTTTTTAACTTGTCTAAGCATCACTTTTTCAGAAGGGGCAGATTTCAACAATTGTGCTTTGATTTGAGCGGCAGTCATCTGAGTAGCGCGATCATCTTTTTTTCGCGAACCTTTTACCCCATCTCCTTTTTGTTCAGATTGTTCTCTAATGCCTTCACTTACCTCACCTTGAACCTCAGCCGACTCACCAAGATCAACATACTCAGCGGTTTTGCTTGCAGTAGATTCAAAAGGTTGTTTAGGCAGATCATTCAAATTTTCCTTACGAATCTCTGAGTTCGAAGAGTTAGAATTTGATTGATCTTTTTCCGGTGATTTTGGTGTGTTTTGTTTCATGATTACTCCTCTTAATTATAGATGAAACGAAATCTAATGTCAATCTAGCCATGAGGTTGTAATGTAAGCTTTTTTGCTATAAAATCACAGCCGTGAAAAAAGAAATCGAAAAAGCTTACAACGCCAAGAAGTACGAAGACTCTTTATACAAAAAATGGGAAGAGTCCGGAGCTTTTTCTCCGAAAATAGATAAGAGCAAAAAACCGTTCACAATAATGATGCCTCCACCTAATGCAACGGGGCAACTTCATCTTGGACACGCGATGATGCTGGCTATCGAGGATATAATGATCAGGTATCACAGGATGAAAGGGGACCCAAGTCTTTGGTTGCCAGGAACAGATCACGCAGCTATAGCAACACAGAACAAAGTAGAACAAGAATTGGCAAAGAAAGGCATAACACGTCACGACCTTGGTAGGGAGAAATTTCTGAAAGAAGTCAGGGCCTATGTGAAAAATTCACAAGGAACCATAAGACGGCAAATTAGGAAAATGGGAAGTTCGTGCGATTGGACCAGGGAAAGATACACTTTAGACGATGGCTTATCCAAAGTAGTGGAAGATGTTTTTGTGAAAATGTACAAAGATGGACTGATCTACAGAGGCGATAGGATCGTGAACTGGTGTCCAAGATGCCACTCGACACTATCTGACGACGAAGTAGACTACAAGTCAGAAAACGCAAAAATGTATTGGATAAAATACGGTCCGTTTGTTCTAGCAACCACAAGGCCAGAAACAAAACTTGGAGATACAGCCGTAGCGGTGCATCCAAAAGATAAGAGGTACAAAGAGATGATCGGAAAAAAATATCAGATCCCAGGAGTCCTAGGAGATTTCGAAGTTATAGTTGTTGGAGACAAGGCTGTAGATCCAGAGTTTGGGTCAGGAGCAGTAAAGGTAACACCAGCGCACAGCTTTACTGATTTCGAAATAGCACAGAGACATAATGTTCCAGTCAAAAAAATAATAGACGAGGATGGAAAGATGATGGAAAACTGCGGCAAGTACGAGGGAATGACGACAGCCGAATGTAGAAAAGAAATCTTGAAAGACATGGAAAAGATGGGGCTGCTCGAAAAAGTAGAAGACTACGAACACAAGTTATCTGTCTGTTACAGATGTGGTTCTTCGATCGAACCACTAACCTCGAAGCAATGGTTCGTAGACGTAAATAAAAAAGCAAAACGCCTCAACAATAAAACATTAAAAGAAAAATCGCTCGAAGTTGTAAAAGATGGATCAATTAAAATAATTCCATCAAGATTCAACAAAACATACTTTCACTGGATGGAGAACTTGAGAGATTGGTGTGTATCAAGACAAATTTGGTGGGGGCATAGAATCCCAGTTTGGTATTGTAAGAAATGTGGTGAGGTTCACGTCTCAGGCGACAAGCCTATCAAATGTAGCGGATGCTCTCACAAAGAGTTCAAACAAGACCCTGACACGTTAGACACCTGGTTTTCGTCTGGTCTATGGACGTTCTCTACATTGGACTGGCCAAACGGTGAAGACTACAAGTACTTTCATCCAACTTCAGTTTTAGAAACAGGATACGACATATTGTTTTTCTGGGTAGCAAGAATGATACTGATGACAACTTATGCGACGGGGGAAGTCCCTTTCAAAAACGTATATCTGCACGGACTGATAAGAGACAAGAATGGAGAGAAGATGAGTAAATCAAAACCAGAAACTTGTATAGATCCTCTAGACATGATCGATAAGTACGGTACGGACTCGGTCAGGTTGAGCCTAGTGATAGGTGGAACTCCCGGAAATGACATGAGGGTGTACGAAGAAAAGATTTCAGGATACAGGAACTTCATAAACAAAATCTGGAATTCATCAAGATTCGTATTAATGAATTTGGACGAAGAAGATTTGCAAATAGAGTTCAATCCAAAAATGATAAAATCTCTAGCTGACAAATGGATAGTCTCAAGATTAAACGAGATTATCAAAGAATCAACAAAAGACATTGAGAAACACAGATTCTCAGATGCAGGAATGAAGATATATGATTTCTTCTGGTCGGAGTTTTGCAACTGGTACTTAGAAATCTCAAAAGGAGACCTCCAAAACAAAGCGATCCTCAAATACACACTAGAAACATTATTGAAACTACTGCATCCATTCACACCTTTTGTGACAGAAGTTATTTGGGGAGAGTTGAAGAAAGAAAAAATGCTCATATCTGAAAGCTGGCCAAAACCAGACCCAAAACTAGCATTCGCAAAAGAAGAAAAATCAATGCAAAGAATCCTGAATATAGTTTCTGCGATTAGAAGAGCTCGGGCCGACTACAACGTTCCACCAGGCAAACAAATCTCTGCTGCGATATATTCTAAATATCACAAAGACTTAGAAGCACAGAGAGAACCGATCATGCGATTGGCTCGTCTGGAAGAATTGGAAATTAAAGAAAAAGGCAAAAAGCTTCCAAAATCAAAAGCGGTAATGCTCCCACATATAGAGATTTACATCCCACTAGAAGAAATGGTTGATGTGGAAAAAGAAACGTTGCGCCTGAAGAAAGAAATAGAATCATTGAAAGAATACATAGAAAAAATAGATTCAAAATTAAACAACAAAGGGTTCCTGAACAACGCCAAACAGGAGCTAATAGATCAAGAGAAGATAAAGAAAGAAGATGCTAATAACAACCTCCAAAAGCTAGAAAAAGAATTAAAAGAGCTTTAAGCCTTCAAAAAGGCACCATTTTAAGGTATAATGTCTTGATGTAATTATATCTAAATGGAAGACGCATTCTTCAGACAAATAAGGAGAAATCTAGAGGCCTTGATGGTTGAGGGTCGATTGGCCGAAGCCTACTCAAAAGGAAAAGAAATCCTCCAGAAATATCCAGACCAGAAACCAATCCGCGATTTGATGGCGGATATTTCCAAAAGAATGATGACGATGAATAAACAGCAAATAAAAGACGGGGTAAAGGAAGCAAAATCATTAAACAAAGCAGGCGATCTCGTAGGAGCCCTAAGAAAACTGAAAGAATTAATAACTCTCTCCCCACAAGACGCCAAGTTAAAAAGGCTTTATCTAAAAATTCAAAAAACTTACAAAGAAAAGATCGACAAGCAATCGAAGAACTTCCTCGAACAAAAATCAAAAGAAATACACGAGCTATACGAGGCAGGGGATCGAACAAACCTGATAATCAGACTCCAGGAATTAGCGAGAGAATACAAAAACAATAAACAAATGATAACCCTGATAAGAAGCTATAGGGAAAAAATAATTGAAGAAGAAGTGACAAAGAAAAAAGAACTAATAAATTCAACTAAATTTGAGGACATCAGGGGTTTCATAAAAGATTTAAAGAAGATTGATGAGACGTCGAAGACTATAAAAAACCTAGAGAATTATATCTCAAGAAGGCAAATGGGGAACCAAGTAGAAAACATCGAAGAGTTTGTATTCGCGAGTGAAGACAGTCTTGCGACGCTGGTGAAGTTGAAGAAATTTGAAGAAGCGATAATTGTAGCCAATGAAATCCTAAAGACAAACCCAGACAACAAAAAAGTGCGTAAAAATTTAAAGAAAGCCAAAAGGAAAGCATTTTTCAAAAACCAAAAAGAAGTAGCAAGAAAAATAAAACTATCCCTGCCAAAACTCAAAGAAGAGTACAAAAAGAATAAATCAAATTTCGTGAGAATTCACTAAGCTTTTACTAGCTTATAAATCTTCCTTCCAATTCTTTCAAACTTAGCATTGTTCTTTAGAGCAAGAACTATAGTAATTTCTTTGACTTGTCTTTGTTTAAGAACTTCTTTCAAGATTTGATCCTGCGATAGTTCTTTCTTCTCAGACAAGATTCTTTCAATTACATCTGCTACAGTTCCTTTCTCGTATCCCCAATCTTTTAGAGCGTAGATACCTCTTCCAATTAAAACGAACTGAGCGTGCCTAATAAGTTCGTTATGAACAGCCTGGATATTGACCTTTTTATTGTCAAAATTCTTTGAAGAAATTTTCTCAGCGATTTCAACAAAATGCATTGGAGACTTCTCAGTCTTTAGTATGAAACTTATCTTATCCCTCAAAGTCCTAGGGTGGATATGTCTCCATTCAAAAAGACCAACCTTTTCCTCGTCCAAAACTTTAACTCTCTTATCAATATCCATTAAAGACTTGAAAGAAAGCCCCGAAAGATTGAAGTCTTTGATGATTTTGTCCAAATCTCTCTCCAGTCTATGAATAGGCTTTGTATCTTTAGCCTTCCTTAGCTGATTAACAGCCTTCCCAGCAGTATGTTTTAGAGAATAATCAGTTATATTCTTTTTTCTAATGTAAGGATAAAAGTCGATGGTATTTCCAATACAATCAACGTCATCATGCAAAAACAAAGCGAGACGAATAGCGTTAACATCAATCTTCGAATCATTGCCCTGAAGGACATTCAAAATTTTATCAACCAAAATATCTTCCCTAATAATTCCACCAGAATCGTCGATGATGTGAGCAGCAACGCCATGGATATGGACAAGGGCTGTATTGAAAACATTCCTTCTCATTTTAATAAGAGCGTTCTTTTCAATTTGCCTAATTCTTTCTCTAGTAACAGAAAATTCTTTTCCAATTTCTTCCAAGGTGTGTTTTCGAGTTTTGTCTAGATTGAACCTCTTGACTACGACTGTTTTTTCTTTGTCAGACAAAAGAAGTAGGAGATTTTTGACAATAGAATCGAGGTCAAGAAGAGTCGACACAAGCTCGGGATTAGCGGTAGATGAATCTGTTTGTTGCATAGGAATGAGGGTAAGGGAATGATTTTGCTAATTCGAATTATAAAAAGTCTTTGCGTGTTTGGCAAAAAAAACGTCTTATTCGGATTTACAAACGGAGCATATATTTTAGAGTTCCAATTCTATTCGATTATATACCCAGCGCATGGAATAGTTTTTATGACCGGGCTTTCGACATGTTTTTTGATTTTGCGTCTAAGACGACTCATGTGGACATCGATTGTAGACATAGAGCCAAGTAAATTCTTACCCCAAATGAATTCAAACATATCCGTTTTAGACACAACTCGCCCTCTATTATTTATCAGAAACTGCAGGATATAAAATTCTTTATTAATTAGTTGAATTGTTATTTCATCATTGATATGAAGGGTTCTTTTACGTGGATCTAATTTTAAACTCAAGTCGTCAATGTTAGCAATCATGGGCTCGTCAGTACCACACAAAACATCCCTCTGAAGAAAGCTTGCGATTTGGTGATAAGAAAACGGAGCAAAAAAAAGAGGCGCATTCACGGCCTCCTTCATCATATTCAACACTTCAATCTCGCAGTCCTCAATCAAAATGAACAGTTTCTTGCCTGGTGAAAGGTTTTGTAAATGACTGCAAAAGTTAACGTGTTGTTCTTTAGGGTTTTTTAACAAAACTAAAAAACCATCATGATAAATGAAATCATAATGATCGGTCACAGAAAAATCAGTTTTATAAATAAGACATTTCAAATTCGAATTATCAAGGCCTCTTTGAACACTTTGGGCTACCAAATAATCTGACGTAATTATCGCAGAAAGCATTCTTTTATTTTTAAATTAATTGTGGTGTTTAATTTCGGGCAAAAACGTCTCGAAAACAAGGGGGCAATAAAAAAAGACAAACCACAAGAAGGAAAACGTGCGAAAAAAGTGTTGTTGAATTAAAGACAACAGCAAGATACACTATGGGACGCATATTTATCATTAATTATACAAAATGGCAGAAGACAATAAAAAACAATATCTCGTAAAAATTCCTGAGGAAGTTGAATCAGGAAAATTTGTAAACGCGGTATCGGTGCACTTCAACTCAAACGAATGCGTGATAGATCTAGGTTACACTCTTCCGAATGCAGAAAAACCAACTATAAAGATCGTCAGCAGAACGAATATGACACACAAGACAGCGGAATCGTTTTTGAAAGTTCTTTCAAACGCGCTTTTGGACTTCAAGAACAAAAATGAAGACAAAAGCAAAAGCGACAAACAAGAATAACTAACATAAAATCAATGCAAGATTTAATGGAAAAAGTTGTATCCCTTTGTAAAAGAAGAGGTTTTATATTCCCAGGGTCAGAGATATACGGCGGGTTGGCCAATACTTGGGATTATGGACCTTATGGGGTGCTCTTAAAAAACAACGTAAAAAACAATTGGTGGGACAAGTTCGTGAAGACAAGAGAAGACATGGTAGGACTAGACTCGGCAATTTTGTACAACCCAACAGTTTGGGAAGCTTCGGGGCACCTATCTTCGTTCACAGATCCGTTGATGGACTGCAAGAAATGCAAGGAAAGAGTTCGTGGAGACAAGTTAATCGAAGACAAACTCGGCGTTGAAGCGGCGGCTGGAAAATCATTAGAAGAAATCGGAGAGATGATAAAAAAAGAAAACTTAAAGTGTCCAAAATGCGGAGAATGTGACTTCACAGAAGCGAGATCATTCAACTTAATGTTCAAGACGCACCAGGGAGTTGTCGAAGAAAAAAGCACTCCCGTATATCTAAGACCTGAAACAGCTCAAGGGATATTCATCAATTTTAAAAACGTACTTCAAACATCTAGAAAACGTCTTCCTTTCGGAATAGCTCAGATCGGTAAATCTTTTAGAAATGAAATAACTCCCGGGAACTTCACATACAGGACTAGAGAGTTTGAACAAATGGAAATAGAATATTTCATTGATCCGAAAGACGAGAAAGAAGCTAAGAAGAAGTTCGATGAGTGGAAAAAAGACTGTATGGGATGGTTTGAATCACTAGGTATTAACAAAAAGGATCTAAGATTCAGAGAACACGACAAAGACGAGTTGTCGCATTACTCTAGCATGACCATAGACGTTGAGTACAAATTCCCTTTTGGTTGGGGAGAATTAATGGGACTAGCAAACAGAGGCCAGTTCGACCTAACACAACACGAAGAGTATTCTAAACAGGATCTCAAATATCAAGATCCAATAACAAACGAGAAATATTTGCCTGCAGTTATAGAGCCTTCTTTCGGAGTTGAAAGAACAATATTGACCGTTCTTCTAGATGCATACGAGGAAGACAAGATAGATGGTGAAGACAGGGTTGTGATGAAATTTGACCCAAAAATAGCACCTATAAAAGCAGCGATCCTTCCACTAATGAAGAAGCCCGAGTTGAAAGAAGTTGCAAGGAAGATATTTGACGACCTAAAGAAGGATTATTACGTGGAATACGATGAGTCTGGAGCGATAGGAAAGAGATACAGAAGACAGGACGAAATAGGTACGCCTTTCGCTATAACGGTCGATTATGACACTCTGGAGGACCAAACAGTAACTTTGAGAGAAAGAGACACAAGCAAACAAAAGAGGATCAAAATCGATGAATTAAAGGAAGAACTAGCAAAAACACTGTAAACCGACCACAAACCAGTCAGCCCTATTGATAAAATGGGCTTTTTCTGGTAAAATATAAGGATTAAATTATATTTATTGAAAAAATGGTAAGTTTACTCAAAGCAATAGGAGGATTCATAGTCAACCACCCAGGTTGGTTTATTCTGATAATATTAGCATTAATATTTGGAATTAGGGCTGGTGTCAGATCCATGAGAAAGTTTTACGCTAATATCATAAATAAGAAGCGTGTGTTTTTGAGAGTAACTATGCCGAGACAAGATTCTCAAAAAGACAAAGAAAAGCAGGTTGAAAAAGACTTCAGAGAAAAGATAGCAATAATGGCGCAATTCTTCAGAAATCTAGAAGAAACCAGGGAGATGAATATGTGGAACAAAATAAAAACAAGAATATTTCAGCACAACGTCTTCTCCTTGGAATTAGTTGCTCAAAACAAATTGGTAGATTTTTACGTAAGTACACCAAAGTACTATGCAGACATAGTAGAGAAACAAATAACCTCTTACTATCCAGACGCAGAGGTCTTGCCAACAGAAGCGTACAAGCACATGCCAGAAGGAAACAAAATGAAAGGGTACTACGCTTATCAAAAAAATCCTTTCTGGTTTCCAATAAGAACATTTAAAAAGATTGAAAACGATCCTCTTAACGATCTGACAAATATATTTTCAAACATGAAACCAGAAGAGACTGCTGTATACCAAGTAGTAATAAGACCAAAAGATCACAAATGGCAGAAAAAAGCAGAGAAACAAGGATCGGCTTTTTTCCAGGGTGGTAAATCAAGCAAAATCTCAGGAATCCCTGTTATTGGTAAGCTATACGCCTTACTGACAGGTATCATAGGTGGTTATGACAAATACAAAAAGAATGCACCGAAAAGCGATGACGCTCAATCCGGATACGTAAGAATGCTTCAAACAAAAGAAGAAGTTGCAAAAAGTATTGGTGAAAAATCACAGCAAGCAGGTTTCGATTCAATAGTAAGAATTTTGGCGACAGCAAAGAACGAAGAAAGAGCGGAAGAAATATGCAACAATATGATAGTAGGACTCAATCTGTTCAAAGACCCTTCGATGAATTACTTCCAGACAAGAAGGTTGTTCTTTATAGACAAATGGAATGACAAAATTTTATTGAAAAACTTTGCCAACAGATACCTTTTAAAGGGACACTTCATTTTTAATGAAAGACACTCTGTGTTGTCGGAAGAAGAACTCGCAAGTCTATATCACTTCCCAGACAGCAAGTACAACAATATCCCAACTATCAGATGGATGAGGTACAAAGTACTTCCGCCTCCAAACAACGTTGGGTCGGAAGGAATATTGTTAGGTAAAAACATATACAGAGGAAAATCAACAGACATACGCTTCTTGGACAAGGATAGGTCTAGGCATCATTACGTAATTGGTAAGTCGGGTACAGGTAAATCGAATTTCATATCGTTCATGGCACGCCAAGACATAATAGCCGGAAAAGGGGTCTGTGTGATCGATCCTCACGGAGACTTGGTCGAAGATATTCTTCATTACATCCCAAAGGAAAGGGCGAAAGACGTGATCATATTCGACCCAGCAGATTCTGAACGCCCAATGGGATTGAATATATTGGAAGCTACAACTCCTGCGGAAATGGACCTGGTTTCGAGCCAAGCCACGGAAATATTCATAAAACTATTCGGCGACGAAATATTCGGGCCACGTATACAGCATTACTTCCGAAATGGATGTCTTACCCTAATGGAAGATCCTGAAGAAGGAGCAACACTGATAGATGTCCCTAGAATTTTCGTAGACGAAGAATACATGAAATACAAAGTTAAAAAAGTTACAAACCCAGTAGTTAAATCTTTCTGGAAAAATGAGTACGCAAACACAGGTGATCGTGAAAGACAGGAGATGATCCCATACTTCAGCTCGAAGTTCGGACCTTTCATCACAAATACAATAATGCGTAATACGATCGGTCAAACAAAATCTGCTTTCAATTTCAGGGAAGTAATGGACCAAGGAAAAATTCTTCTAGTTAGACTGTCAAAAGGTAGAATTGGAGACTTGAACACACAGCTTCTGGGGTTAGTAATGGTTGCTCGTATACAGATGGCAGCTATGAGTCGTGCAGACATGCCAGAGAGCGAACGTAGGGACTTCTATCTATACGTAGATGAGTTCCAAAACTTTGCAACAGACAGTTTCTGCTCGATCTTGTCTGAGGCAAGAAAATACCACCTCTGTTTGATAATGGCTCATCAGTATATAAATCAGCTCGTAACAAGTAAGTACGGGACAACAACTACTCAGGTCAGAGATGCGGTTTTTGGTAATGTCGGATCCATAAGTGCATTCAAAGTAGGTGCTGATGACGCAGAATATCTCACGAAAGAATTCGCACCAACAATCACAGAGCAAGACTTAGTAGGAATAGCGAACTACAAACAGTACCTTAAGTTGAACATAAACAGCGCCACTTCTAGGCCATTCTCAATTAATACTATTTACGACACTACTGGGTCAAACGCGAAGGTAGCGAAAATAGTAAGAGAATACTCGCGTATGAAATATGGACGTAAAAAAGCATTCGTAGACCAAGAAATCTCAGCAAGGATAGGTATTAGCATAGAAGACGATCCTATTGATACAAACGTACTCCCAAGTATGCCTGGTCAGAAAAAATCAGGTAATCCAATGGCAAACATATTGGCTCAAGCAAAAGCAGAGGCCAAGGCCAACAAAGGCAAAAAAGCCAAAAAACCTAAGAAGAAATAGTCCAGAACCAAGGTTGCAATGGTAGCAGGAGGCGGATTTGAACCGCCGACCTCAGGCTTATGAGTCCTGCGCTCTAACCAACTGAGCTATCCTGCCACGTCAAACAACAAAGAGATTCTATCAAAAACTCCCCCTGAATCAAGCTAATCCTTCGGAAAATAATCATTAGCCACACTTTCCTCGTACTTAAAGGGACTTATCTCCTCGGGGAAATACTCCCCATATTCGCCACGTTCAATCATCGCTTCACGAAGCCGCCCCGTCAACTCACGATACTCTTCTTCACTGTATTTCTTATTAAAAATACAATTCTTCTGTTTCTTCAGTGAAACACATCCAAAACAATCATTACAATTCATGCAAAAATCAGTGTAATCACAATCCTTACAATTTCCGCTTATCAAAGAAAACTTAACGTTATAGTTCTCATCAAACCCAATATGCTCGTAGCAAAGCTCAAAATATTCACAATAATTAACATCATACGAATCCTTACCATCAATAACCTGCGCACAGTACGAGCAATCCCAAAGCTTCTTCACGTCAAAACAACAATGAGAGTTCTTGCTATTAACTATAAAGTTCCCAGTACAATCTTCAGATTTTAAGATACGAGAAGAACGATGGGGGAATGTCAGCTTCTCTTTGCCCAAATAATCATTTGCTCGAGCCAAGCCTTCTACCGTAGCCAACTTCAACCCATCTCTTTTAACTTCATACTCTTCCTTTGAATACTTCTTGTTAGCAATACAGTATTGCTGGCGTTTCAAACCGGTACAACCTATACAATCATTGCACCCCTGACACTCATAACAAGACACACAGTCCGTACATCCATCACAGGACTGGCAAAAATCGCAATTATACATCTTCTCACAGTCAACACACTCATAAGCAAGCTCACTCTCCCGAACTAAGAAACAATCCACACAGTCCTTCGATTCGTAAGGATTTCCATACATACAGTCCTCGACCTGCACACTTCCATAACAAAGATAACAATTCTTCGCAAAATCCACATAATTACAGAAATCGCAGTTCGTCGCACGCGACGTTACAACAGCTAGGCTCAGACGTGGTACTCGGTCCATCAAAGCCTTCATCTGAGGAAAGAACGGCTCGTCCACTTTGACGTCCATGCCAAAATCAGTAGCGTCCCACTTATCACTCCACCAACAATCCGTGCAATAAACTGGGTGAACGGCATCAGGTTTGTATGCAGCTATGATATCCTTCTTGCACAAATCACATTTCCGCCGATACAGCGAATGCTCATTTCGAAAACGCATCCTTCTCATCATCCTGCATTGAGGACAAAAAGTAGGCTCAGGGACAGAGATTTTCTTATAAAAAATCTGATCAGCGTCTGTGACCTCAAACTCACAAGAGCATTTCCGGCAAGGTTTGTGCATAGCAACCTGGATTATACCATACAAAAAACATGAAAAATATGTTATAATTAACAGATGGAAAACATAGAAAAATCGAAAGAAATTACGCCAAAAAAAGAAAACCAATTAGGTTCTCATTCAGCAGAAGTTGGTGATTTTCTAAAAAAAGACGTTAAAGAAGTTATAGATGTAAAAGAATACAACCTTGGAGATTGGCAGACTATAAATCAAGGGCTTGAAAAACTAGGGATAGACATAGAAATGATCAAAAACATCCAGAAGAAATTAAGCCTCAAGGTTGACGGGAAAGTTGGTCCAGAAACAATAGCGGCAATCAAGAAACTAGGCGAACAAAGCGACTCCGAATCGCTAGAAAGCGAGTCGTTACACGACCAGGGGCTCGAAAAAGAAGTAGAGAAAGTTTCAACGCCTGCTTGGATAGAGAAAATGAGAGGAAACGGCGGCAGAGATGTAGTCTTGATGGTTTCGGACGATTTTGACCCAAGCAAAGAAACAGAAGTGATCTATCATTTCCACGGTACGGACGGACACGAGTTCGGTAAACTTCCAAAACTAGACGGAGCATCGAGCAGCTACCAGAAAAGAACCGGAAAAAAATCAGTAGCTGGAAACAGATTCCAACAAGTAGCCAATTCGTTAAGCGAGATGAAAAACAGAAACGTAATCATCGCTTACCCTATAAGCGCAGGTCGAAGAGGTCCAAAAAAAACAATTGCATATAGAAATGGATATGATCTCAATTGGATGGATAGAGAAGAAAGCAACGAAGACATGAGTGTACTTCACTCTGAAGTAATAGATTCTGTCAGCAAAAGATTTGGCACAAGGGTCAATGTCACAAAAAGAACAGTGAAAGGACACAGCGCAGGAGGACTAGCTCTAAAGAATCTTTCAAAATCAGGCTTCCACATAGATAGAATAGATTTCCTAGACGCAAGTTACGGTAATTGGGCTCAAAGATGCTACGAAGAAGCTATAAAAAGGAATCCCAATCTTCAATTCAACCTGTACGTAAGACCCGGTACAAGTACAGATAATTCAAAAACAAAATCTCTCCAAGAAAAAGAAGGCGTAAACATCATCTACACAAACGAAAAACACGCCGACATGAATAGGGTGTATTTTGGCGCGTAATATTTGGTTGCGGGGGGCGGATTCGAACCGCCGACCTCAAGGTTATGAGCCTTGCGAGCTGCCTCTGCTCCACCCCGCGATGATTTTGAATAAACTTCTCAATAAAGCGAGAGGATAGTAAATAAATTTGACGAAAAAGTCAAACCTATCTCCAAGGTAAAAATTCTACCCAAAAAAGAAATCCCACCAACTCTTGGGATTAGACCTAGTGTCTATCTTTACAGCATCCTCATCTTCATAGAGATCGATGCCAAAGTTTTCACTCTCACCAGTATCGTAAGTCAAACTGTCAGGGGAAATAATAATAACCTCCTCACCAGGGTTTATAAGTCCTAAGTTCTGCTTGGCAATCTTGTCTATATATTCCTCAGAAGTGAAGTACAGGTAGTCATAAGTTTTCTTTTGGTTTTCCAAGGCAATTATAGAGTTTTCCTTTTCAAAAGTTTCAATATATCGATCAACAAGATAACTGTTATAGACGTTCCTAGTGAGCGAGTATATCAAATAAGCAACTAGCGTGAATTCCACTATTATAATGAATTTTGTTAGGCCGGAAGTATGTGAGAATTGAGTGCTCATGGATAATTTTTAACAACTAGATTTTTAACACAAAAAATGTAAAATGACAAAGAACCAAATCAAATATAACAAAACAAAATGAATACATTCGATAAAGTTAAGAAAGTACATTTAATAGGAATTGGAGGAATAGGTGTTAGCACTTTAGCGCAAATTTTCAATGATCAAGGTAAGAAAGTGTCGGGATCAGACATGGAAGATTCAGACCATATTACCCAGATGAAAAAAGCAGGAATAAAGATAAAAATAGGTCACAAGGCGACGAACTTACCACAAGGAACGAACCTAGTCGTCCACTCTTACGCAATCGAAGAAGACAACCCAGAATTACTCAAAGCAAAGAAACAAAAGATAAAAACTCTCACTTATCCAGAAGCAGTGGGTGAATTAACAAAAAACTACAGAACAATCGCGATAACAGGAACTCACGGCAAATCAACTGCCACTAGTATGATGGTATTGCTTGCAATAAAGGCAGGGCTCGATCCAACAGTTATCCTCGGCACAAAGATGAAAGAGCTCAATAACAAAAACTATAGGATTGGTAAGTCCAATCTTTTAATAGTAGAAGCGTGCGAATTCCGTGACGCTTACTTGAATTACAAAATGGAAACTCTTGCGGTGCTGAACGTAGACAGCGACCATCTCGATTATTTCAAAACCCAAGAAAATTACGTAAAATCATTCGGCAAAGCTTGTAAGAAAGTAAAAAAAGCAGGCCTTGTGTTGATAGACGCAGACGATGAATTTTCGAAAGGGATAGATAAACAAGCAAAAGCAAAGGCGGTAAAAATAACAAGCAACAAAAAACTCAAAGGCAAGAAAAACCACTTCTACCTACAAAACCACCTTCTCAAAATCAACGACAAATCTATAAAAATAAACCCCAAGGTGCCAGGCACCTTCAATATAAGGAATGCAGCATTCGTAGCTGCAATAGGGGAGCACTTAGGGCTTTCAAACAGAAAAATAGAAACTGGGATAGGTGCTTTCAAAGGATGTTGGCGCAGAATGGAACTCAAGAAGATTAAGTCAAAAGGATTCGACTTCTATGACGATTACGCCCACCTCCCATTAGAGATAGACGTAACCCTCCAGGCAATCAAAGAAACCTTCCCAAAAAAGAAACTCCTGGCCGTTTTCCAACCTCATCAGTTTGTGAGAATCAAAAACTACCTCGAGGAATTTGGATCAGCGTTCTCGGCCGCAGACGAAGTTCTCATCCCAGACATCCTTCGTAACAGGGATACCAAGGAACAAATGGAATTAATCCAAACCCAAGAACTAATAGATGAAATAAAGAAGCACAAGAAAAAAGTTCATCACTCTACGGATGTGAAAAACACAGCGAAATGGATAAAAAAGAATGGAAAGAAATACGGCATCATAGTGGCTATGGGATCAGGGGATATCAAGAAACTATACAAGTATATCTAGTCTGGACCTTGACTTAAGTCTGAAAAGTGGTAGTATGCAGTACTCTAAATATTTACCAATTATTTGAGATGCCAGAATTTGAAACAAACATCTTTGGGCAACGAGCTACGATAGAGTACGAAATCCGTGATAGTGCAAAAGTGCGCGCAAACGCATCTAGAACACCTAGGATGGATGTTCGTGTATCAAGGGTAGATGGAATCAACCCAGAAAGTATAAACAAGAGAACAAAAGCTCGCATACAAGCCGCAATAAGGAAAGACATGGGATTTGATGGCCAGTTGATTGCATCATGGGAGAGAGATATCCAGGGAAGCAGAATTCATTCATATCATGTAGTTGACAATGATGGTGATACAGAAACAACGATAGGAGAAATAAGAAGTCTATTTGGAACTCAACCTATACAATCAACAGAATAATAATGACTATGGAAAGAATGATAGACATAGACGTTGATATAGAAGGACCACTAAACAAGTGTCTATTCAGGCAACCTGGTGAAGATGAAGATCACCTAGAAAGACATATTGTAATCGGGCCAAAAGATGCTCCAGGATTGGTTTCAGCAAACATAAGATCAGGTACAATATATGTATTAATAGGTCCGACTAGAAAAGATGGTGTATGCGAAATACACGGAATAAAAGTTCTGCAAGAACGCACGAGAGGAGAAACAGAACTATGTGCTGAAACAGATATAGACATGGACAAAAAAAACGATCTCGTACTTAGGGAAGTAGGAAAGAAAGTCATTAAAACCCTTCACTGTCTTTGGGCCGGCACAAGACAATCTAAAGCCTCTTCCAAATAGTCCCGTTAGAAGTATCTTCTAATTCAATCCCTTTTTTAAGTAAATCATTTCTGATCTGATCAGCTTTTTCAAAATCTTTTTCTTTGCGGGCGTCTTCACGATCCTTGATCAAGCTTTCAATTTCCGAATCCAAACTATCTTCTTCAACAAAAATCACACCAAAAACCTGATCCATAGCCTCCAAAGCCTTCAAAATAGGCTCCTTCTTATAATCAGTATCGAAACCAACGTATTTAATCAAATCAAACAAAGCCGCCAAACCTCCCGAAGTATCAAAATCATTATCCATCGCTTCCTCAAATTTTTCTACAAAAGGCTCAAGATCAAAGTCCATAGATCCACCATCAGAAACCTTCAAATTCCTAACAAAATCATGAATTCTAGCCAACCCAGCTTTAGCCTGCTCGAGCAGATCATCCGAAAACTCAATAGGATTCGCGTAATGTGTTTGTAAAAACATCAGTCGAACCACGCGACCATCGTACTTCGACAAAATATCCTTCAGGGTAGCAAAATTCCCCAAACTCTTACTCATCTTCTCCTTGTCCACAGTTATAAATCCGTTGTGCATCCAGTATTGAGCAAAAGACCCTTCTCCAAAAACCGACTCGCTCTGCGCAATCTCGCATTCGTGATGGGGGAATGTAAGATCCCCACCTCCACCATGTATATCAAATTTCTCACCAAGTAACTTCCAAGACATCGCACTACATTCCAAATGCCAACCAGGACGACCATCTCCCCAAGGAGAAGGCCAGTGTGGTTCTCCCTCTTTTGCAAATTTCCAAACAACAAAATCATAAGGATTTTTTTTGGCTTCATTCTCAGCAACACGAGCTCCAATCCTTAGATCCTCTAATTTCTGGCCAGACAATTTTCCGTAAGTAGCCGATTTTGAAACATCGAAATAAACACCATCTCCTTCTATCACATAAGTTACTCCAGCTTTTTCCATCCGACCTACAAATTCGACCATCTCATCAATGTAAGAAGTAGCCATAGGTGCCTCGTCAGCAACAAGCACTCCCAAAGAAGCATAATCCCTATCATACTCAGCAATGACCCTCTCAGCTAATTCAGGAACCATCACGCCTTCTTCACGAGCCCTATTTATCATCTTATCGTCAATATCCGTATAATTAGAAACAAATTTTACGTCGTAATCGCGATACATCAAATATCTCCTAATCACATCGAAACAAACCGCACTCCTTCCATGTCCCAAGTGGGCAACGTCATAAACGGTAGGCCCGCAAACATACATAGAAACAGAGCCTTTCCTCAAGGGCTTGAACTCCTCTTTCTTCCCAGTCAGTGTGTTTTTGATTTTCAAGGTCATATTCCTGCAATTAATTGAACTAAAAAAGAAGTAAGTAAACTAATTCCCACCAATGCAATCAATGGAGAGAGGTCTATCATTCCAATTTTATGAGGCAATTTCTTGATGAGATTCATGATAGGGTCAGTTGCGCTGTTTATAATCTGTGTAAGTTTGCCAGGAGGACCTCCACCAGCAACCACAAACCAAGATAAGATTACTCGAATAAAAATCGCATAAGTCAGCAAATTCCCCAAGACATTTACAAAATTAGCCAAAAATATTTTCAATTGAATGATATTCATCGAAAAAGATATTACCACATCTCCTTTCTTCTAGTCGAGAAATATGTATAGAAAAGCCCGCCAAAGATTGCAGACAAAAACAACCAGACCACTTCAGGACCACTGTCACTAACATCCTCACCCATATCATCGAAGTTTTCCCCACCGGCCGTACCTTGCCAAACATCAGTAGTAGATCCTTGCCCAACACCATCAGGATAAGATGAGTTTGGCGTAGCAGAAACAATATTGCTCAGGTGAGCACTTATATTGCCCTGATTATCAACAGCAGCAACGGCAAAGAAATATTCGGTATCGTTATGTAGATCAGGAATAAACCAAGTTGTAGTTGCATCCCAAGTATCAATAACATACATCAGTTGATTCGGAGACAATCCATAAGAAATCCTATAAAACTGAACCGGAGACCCGCTTGATGGAGGAGTCCAACTAAGAGTGAGTTTGTGATTCCCAGGAATAGCAACCAAGCCAGTAACGTCACCAACAGTAGTTCCACTAAGCAAAGAACTGTTAGATACGTTCAAGAGATGACTAGCCTCTTCTATATTAGATTCATTTCCCAAAGCATCGACCAATGTAAATTTCAAAGGATAAGTCCCTCCCAGGATTGGAGCACTAAAAGAAGCAGAATAATATCCATCCTCAGACTCTTCCATTTCAAAAATCGCATTATTTAAATCCAAAAGAACTTGAGTCAAACCAGGCTCAGCGTACAAACGAACCTCAGTAGTGCCACCGGAAGAAACTGTATCGGAAGGCAGAATTTCAAGAGATTGTAGGTCTGGAGCAGTCGTATCTACAGTTATTTTAACTTTAGGAGATGAAGCGAGTATCGTTCCACTTTGATTAATTATTGCCACATAAAACTCATGACTTCCGTCGGTCATCAAACCAGTTGTATAAGAAAACGTACCGGTAGGTGATGCAGAAGCATCCCCGACCTTTATATTATTGTCGTAAATAACTAGGCTGGCACCTGCCGTAGCTGTTCCGGAAATTACTTGCACATTATTGCTATAGGTTCCAGGGGTCGGATTTGTAATACTTGCAGCATTGCTTATTCCTGCTTGAGCAGAATTAACGGTAATAGAAGCAGTCCCAAACAGAGTTGGGTCAGAAACATCTCTAGCTTCTACAACATAAGTTCCGGCGGTAGCAAAAGAAAGAGCCAAAGCAAAAGGATGAGAACCCAGGTTCTCAGATTGATAAGTGTAATTGTTAGGTAAAGTAACTCCAGTCTGTGACCCTGAAGCTATAGAGAATTGCACAGTACCTGCATAGTCCGTCACAACTTGGTCTGATTCGTCTCTAGCAGACAAAGTGAAAGATAAAGCCTGTCCAGTATTTACAGATGTAGGGGCATCTTCAAATTTCAAATAAGCAACAGGGCCAGAAGCGGCTCCGACTGCATTACCTATAAAAGCCTGCGTATTAGAGAACAACTGCTCATTTGAGTCGAAATAAACCACTTTTGCCCTCTGAGTTAATATCTTATTTGCAGTCAAGTCGTACACAGAATAAGAAGAAACACCACTCTCATCAGAATTCACTGTAAACAAAGACATCCCATTCTGATCGGTGAGATTATTGTCTACAGAGGTTACGTCAGAACTTCTGCTAGATATTAATTCGACGACATGCCCAGGAATTGAATTTCCATACATATCCTGTAATCGAACTTCTATTTCTCCATACTCATTGCCGATACGAACCACTTGCTCAGAAGGTGTTACCGCAGAATAGACTTCAGACATATCACCAGGAATAACCTGGAAAACATTAGAAGCGCCATACTGAGAAGATCCTTGGTATTTTGCAGAAACCTGGTAATCACCAGCTATCCTAGTATGAAAATCATTCAATTCAATCCTCGCAACCCCGTCCAAGCCAGCAGTTGCAGGAAGTTCTACGTACAAACCATCAGGTTTGACCACCTTGAATACCAAAGAGGAAGACGCGGAAACCACAGATGATTCCAACGTAGTGGGGAAGCCAGAGACAGTATCTGAACCAGAAACAGCCAGTTGATCCCCATAAGATTCAAAATCATAAGCAAAAGCTGTTGAAGCCAAAGAGGCACCAATAGCCACACCAATCAATAATTTTTTAAATATAGTATCTATCATCTTAGAATTTTACCGTAAAACAACCTAATAATCAATTAGCCAAGACACCGCTGTCGAACCTGTCAATGTAGATATTTTAGGTTTGATAATAAGTCTGATTTTTGATAAATTGATCATATGATTAAATCAAAGCTCATAGTTGGATTATTATCCATCGGACTGTTATTTTCAATGAATATTGCTTTTGCAGTAGAGGACAACAGCCCAACGTTGTTGGAGGGGATTATAACTGCAGAAGACACGGTTGCAGTTAAAAGGAGTACTATATTGGATGCCTCTCAAAGCTTCCTCTCAGATCCTGGCTCAAATTACAGTTACGAGTGGGATTTTGGCGACGGCAATAAAAACGAGGGAGTCGAGGTCTTACATGCATACAAAGATCCGGGGAGATACACGGTTACTCTAGATATACATAATGAAAACGAAAGTACGACAGTCCAAAAAGAAGTGTTTGTATTCAAGAAGTTAATACTTCTTCTAACAGATTCAGACGAAGACAAGGCTCAAATAGAAGCAATAAGAAGTTATGCGGAAAAACAGGGAGTTTTTGTGAAGATAATAGAAAGTTTCGGAAGCGCATCAGAATTCATATCAGAAGAAGTCCTGACTAAAACACTTATAGAATCGACTTCATATATTCAAAAGTCGTTACAGATAGTTATATGGACAAAAGAAAACGCAGGCATGAACGCTTTTTCTAGGTATATCCAAGAAATAAAAGAAACTAATCCCGTTAATTTCTCTCAAAAATCAGTTGTAGTCATAACAGATGATCCATCTGATTATACAAACAGAGTAAAAAGGCAGTACGAGATAGTGTCTCCAAAAAACATAATCTTAGTTCAAGAAGCAGGAATATATCAACTTATAGATAATTTTACTTCAAGCGATTTTACGGAGAGTTTGGATACGAAGGGTTATGACTACGAAGTGATAACGGAAGGTAGCTTCAAGCTAAGACCATGGAATTTCATGTCGTATTCTGTAGCACAATTAGTAGAGAAAGGGATCCCAGACAATACAATAGCTCTTTTACTTCTGCTCCCGATAATAGCGACCGTAGTAGCCTTGATGAAACAAGTTGTGGGACTAACAACCATGGGAATATATACGCCTACCATTATAACTTTATCGTTCCTGATTATAGGTCCCTATTTCGGACTGTTGACACTCTTGATGGTGCTAGTCGTGGGAGCCTTAGCAAGACGCTTGCTGAAAAAAGTCCGACTACTTTTTATTCCAAAAATGGCGATAGTATTAACAGTAGTAGCGATAACCCTATTCTTGGTTTTAATAATAAGTATGTCTCTCGGGATATTCAATGCAACATTCTTCTCATTAGCAATATTCCCAATGGTGATATTGAGTACCTTGGTAGAGAAATTTGTAAGTATCAAAACAGAGAAAGGATTGATATCAGCAACCGTATTGATGTCCGAGACAATAGTAGTTTCATTAATTGCATTTATTGTTGCTGGCGGAGAAATGGACTTAGGATTTGTGACAATTCAATGGGGCTTCTTTAGGGCATTAATGCTTAATTACCCAGAATTAATATTTGCCTTACTTGTTGTAAATATATTACTCGGTAGATGGAGCGGCTTAAGGGTTCTAGAATTTATCAGATTTAGAGAAATTCTAAGACACATAGAAGAATAATTTTTACCTTATGGAGTTATTTAAATCAAAGGGGATACTAGGAATAAACGCCAGAAACCTTTTATACATCAAGCCTTATAACGAAAAGAAGGCTATTAAACTTGCTGACAACAAGATAAAAACAAAAAGATTCTTGGAAGCAAGGGGCGTGCCAGTCCCAAAGCTGATCGCTGCAATCCATACAAGAGAAGAAGCAGAGAAATTTAACTTCGACATACTTCCAAACGCATATGTGTTGAAACCAAATTTTGGATTTGGTGGAGAGGGAATAATACCAATAGCAAACAAACGAGAAAAATACTGGATAACTTCAAGCGGCAAAAAAGTCGACAAAGAATTCTTATTTGATCACATAATCGACATCCTTGATGGTAGATTTTCTATATCAAACATTTCGGATTCAGCCTTTTTCGAGCAACTGATAATTCCTGACGATGTCCTGAGTGCTTACACATACGAAGGACTTCCAGACATCAGAGTAATAGTCTACAACCTGGTTCCAGTTATGGCCATGCTGAGGCTTCCAACAAAAGAATCGGGTGGTAAAGGAAATTTGCATCAAGGCGCAGTCGGGGTAGGAATAGACATTGCAACAGGTAAAACAACTTATATTGCAAGAGGCGACAAGGTGGTAGACGAGATCCCAGACGTAGGGCCAATAGAAGGATTGAAGATACCATTTTGGGATGAAATACTTCACATAGCGTCCAACGTTCAGATAGTTACAAATCTGGGTTATTTAGCCGTAGACATAGCGATAGATAAAAGTACGGGCCCAGTTCTACTCGAAATAAACGCAAGAGCAGGACTAGGGGTACAAATCGCAAATCTAGCCCCGTTAAAAAAAAGACTCGAACGTATTCAGGGAATAAAAGTAACGTCACCAGAAAAAGGAGTCCGAATAGCAAAAGACATGTTCGGAAAGGTGTTAGAAAAAGAAATAAAACAGATATCGGGCAAACAAGTGATAGGAAAGGTGGAAGAAGTCGAAATGATTCTGAAGAAAGGTACTCAAAAAGTAAAAACACTCATAAGTCCATCACAGGAAAGAAGTGTGTTAGACCAGGCTCTCGCTGAAGAATTAGGATTGCTAGATAGTCAAAAATACAATGACGAACAATCGACGTTAAAAATCAAATTCAACCTAAAGGACAAGAGAATACAGACAGTAGCAGACATAGAAAAATTCCCAGAAGAAAACCAATTGAAATTCATGGTAGGGTCTAGGGATCTTCAAGATTTCTTGATAGACCCATCTTACAAAGAGGAAGCATCGGACAAAAGACAGATCATGTCAGAAAAGAATATACAGAAACCAATTGTAAAAAAATCGATTACCAACAATTTCAATATTGACCAGGAGTTAGTAAACGTAGACAACAAATTAAAGCTACTTTTCCATCTTCGCCCAACGAACCTAGAAACAGAAAAAGGGAAGTTTTTAGAAAACTTTTCTTACAATCCTCAGTTTACATACCCAGAAATAAAATTCGACCCAATCGACTTAAAACAAAGACTGTCCAATATAGAAACAGATGAGTCACCGTTGGGTACGATCTTTAAAGAAAAAAAAGAAGAGCTAGTTAAAAAAATAGAGTTGATAGAGCGTGTTGACCACGAAGAATTTACAGAGAAGTCAGTGGCTCTATTTGGAAGACCAGACGACAAAACGATACAAGAAGCGGAGAATTTACTTCTAGAAGCTGGAAAATTCGACTCCAAAGACAAGGAAGATGTTAGTTGTGAAGAAGCAAAAAATGAATTCGAAAAAGTATTCAAAAAATACAGACTCAACAACTGGAAGGTAAAGATAAAGGACGAAATGGTTACAAACTGTATAGCTGGAAAAAACAACAGATTGTTTGTCCGAAGAGGGTCCACTTTCTCAGAAAAAAGTATAAAAGATCTTATTGTCCATGAGATTGAAACTCACATATTGACCGCAGAAAACGGCAAGAACCAACCCTACGAGATATTCAACAGGGGCCTCGCAAATTATCTAATAACACAAGAAGGATTGGCTACTTACAACGTAACGACTCAGAACAAAGAAGGCATAAAAAACAGATACAAATCCTTAGCATTAATACTGGCCACAGATGTTGCAATGAATGCCTCTTTCGTAGAAACATTCGAAAAAATACTATCTCTAGGAATTCCTATTGATCAAGCCTTGAGAATATCATTAAAAGTAAAAAGAGGACTTTCTGATACAAGTAAAAAAGGTGCTTTTACAAAAGATATTATTTATTACAAAGGATACAGGGAAGTTCAAAATTTCGTAGAAAATGGAGGAAAGATAAAAGACCTATACGTCGGAAAACTAAATCTAAACGACATAGAAGAAATAAATAAGATAGAAGGTCTAACCTCTCCTAAACACCTTCCACACTGGCTTTAATAAATAAACATAGAATCTCCAAAGCTGTAGAAACGATACATCTTCTCTTTTGCCTCCTCATAAAGCTCTAATACACGCTTGGTGCCATTTTTAACACCCTTGTGCTCTAGAAAAGAAGCGACCAACATGATCAACGTACTTTTCGGAAGATGAAAATTCGTCATCAAGGCATCTACAGCTTTCCACTCGTACCCAGGATAAATAAAAATATCAGTCTCCCCAGAAAAAGGAATAAGCTTCCCGTCTTTGAAAGAAGACTCGAGAACCCTAACAGACGTCGTGCCAACGGCAACAATTCTTTTCTTATCAGACAAAGCTTCATTCAAATTTATAGCAGAAGAACCTTCTAACTCACAAAACTCCGTATGCATTTTGTGATCCAAGATATTTTCAGTCTTTACGGGTTGAAAGGTTCCCAAACCAATATGCAACAAAACCTTTTCAAACATAACCCCTTTGTCACGCAATTTGGTCACAAGATCATCCGTGAAATGCAGACCAGCAGTAGGGGAGGCAACGCTTCCCTTTTCTTTGGCGTAAACCGTTTGGTAGTCATCCATAGAAGAAGAAGAATGATCTATGTAAGGTGGGAAAGGGGCACGACCAAGCTCTTCAGGATCATCTTTCGTATCGAATCTTATAACCCTAACCCCGTCGTCCTTAACATCGACAACAAAAGCATTTGAACCATCTATCATCATAAAATCAGATCCGACCTGGAATTTCTTGCCAGGCTTAACAATACATTCATAAGTTTTTTCTCCAATCTTTTTCAATAAAAATATTTCAAAGAACTTCCCATTGTTAGAAAAATTGATTCTTGCCTTTATTACCTTAGACCTATTTGCAACCAACACATCGTTTGAGCCAAGGTAATTCAAAACATCTCTAAATACCTTATGCTCAACTTTGCCCGTAGAAGTATCGAAAACCATCATTTTACTAGAATCCCTGGGAGTAACAGGGTCTTGAGCTATGAAGCTTTTTGGAAGGTCGTAATCAAAGTCGCTTAATTTCATGTCTTTTCAACAACGATTAAGGTCATATCGTCTATTTGAGACTCATCACCAACAAAAGAAGAAAGATCCGTTGCAATATGATGACTAACACCAGCCGCAGTATAAGTTTGCCCATAATCTAAAATAGTACTTTTCAAACGCTCCAAGCCATAAAGCTCTTCGCTTTCATTCTTCGCTTCAGTAATCCCATCTGTGTACAAAACAACAAGGTCACCAGGAGCCAACAAAATCTCTTTTTCAACAGCAGTAGCGGTAGCATCTTCAGTCATACCAAGAGCAGTTCCACCAGACACAATATCATCTATTTCTCCTTTGGCTTTTCTGTATACCAAAATATGCTCGTGTCCACCCCCAACATACGTCATTTTCTTAGCCGCCTTATCCCAACACAACATAACGAGAGTCATATACATCGAAGGCTTCACATACTTCTTGATATGATTATTAGTTTGAATCATGACATCTCTAGCATTGGTATAAGTAGTTGCAAAAGAATCTATCATCGCATTAACCATAGCCATTATGAGACCCGCAGTAACACCATGACCAGTAACATCACCAACATACATATATAATTTATCTTTAGTTTCAATAAAATCGTAACTATCACCTCCAAGCTCAGTCGCAGGTCTATTTTTCGCAACAATCTTAAGCTGATCAAGTTGAGGGACCTCGTCTGGAAAGATTTCCTTTTGTAACTCAGCCGCAACAGCAAGCTCATCAAGGATCCTATTTCTATCTTGGATATCATCAGCAACCTCAGTGAAACTCTGAGTCATTTGATTGAAAAAATTAGCTAACACACCAACCTCATCAACCCTCCTCGTGTATACTTTTTTAAACTTCTTCCCATTCATGACAAGTTGCATTTGAGAAAGAACACTTCTAATTGGCTTAACGACAAACCAAAAAAAGCTAACAAATACATACAAAGCCATGATGCAAAAAAACATCAAAACAATCTCCAAAGACATTTCTCCAGTCCCAAGATAATCCATCAGCCAAAAAGCACCCGCAAGTATCACTGCGAAGATCAAAAAACTTAACAAAAACTTAATAAACATGCTCCTATTTAGCATACTTTATTTTTTTAAATAAGCATCCAAAGTAGAATGCATAGGTATTACTTCACTAATTCCAATAGTTTTCAAAACTTCTTTCACATGTGCATCTGGCTTGACCAAAGCAAGGTTCTTCTTCTTCTTCGAAAGGATATTATGTATCTCCATCAGGTAACCTATGCTTTCACTATTTATAAATTTCAGGCCAGTAAAATCAAACACAAGGTCCGTTAATTTGAATTCTTTGACCAAAGCATCTAGCTGTTCCCTAATGTCCATATGCCCAGCCTTATCAAAATCCCCAGAAAACTTAATAACCTGATAACCTTTCTCCTCATTCGGGCCTTGAGGAGCGATCTTTAGCGTTTGAACCATACTGTGTAGTCTTTAAGTAGTTTTATTCGCATAAAGAAGTTCGTTTATTAACTCAACTTCTTCATTTTCTTCTACTAGACTATACAGCATTTTTAAATATTTTAAAGATTTTGTATCCAAATGATTTAACGACTTAACCTTGGTTTTTACAAGCAATTTATTGATCCTCTTGGAAACCACTTGTTTAACCTCTTTCTCTATAGCTTTTTGGACTTTCGCAGGCATTTTCTTCAGACTTCTTTGGATGTAATCATACGCAGAAGGATCGTAATCAAAAATCAAATCTACAATAGCCTCTACGGACTTTAGATTCCCAACTTTAGCAAGAGCAAGAGAAGCTTCAACCTTAAGTTTGTGATTACTTGAATCGAGGAATTTTTTAATCTTTTTAATTTTAAACTTAATCTTTAATTCTCCAATCACATGTATCGCGGCAAGTTGATGAGATGCCTTTTTGCTAGATATCATCTTGTCTAATTCAAGCTCAAGATCGTCGAAATACCTTGGGTATTTCCACAAAGATATAATGGCCGCTGCTTTTTCTGTCGGGTTAGCAGAATGAAGATAAGGCTCTATGTACTCAATAACATGGTCATCCTTGTACTGACCAAGTGCCAAAAGAATATCTCCCTTAAGATCCTTATTAGCTCTCTTCAAATTCTTGATCAAAAAACCAAACGTACCAACCGGACTCAGCTTTGAAAGAAGGTATATAATCAGAGATCTAATCTCTCCGTTTCGCTCAGATTGATATAATTTTTTAAGAGCTTCGATCATTTGATATTCGTAGAAAACATTCTTGAAAAAGAAGCTCTTAACAGATCTGAATTTCAACAACGACTCTATTGCAGCCAACCTTACCTCTACCTTTTTAGAATCAAAGGCTTTTAGAATATCAGTTATAGCTTCGTATTCTTGAAGTTCTCCAAATGCTTTTAAGATTTTAATTTTTACATAATCAGACTCTTTCGGATCATACAAAACTTTTCTCAACACAGGTAGTGCAGATTTATGACCTTTTTGAGAAAGGATATCTATAGCCTCAATTTTATCTATTTTGTCCTCAGACCTAGTAAGGTTATAGCACGCTAATTTTGTGTATTTGTTCTGAAGACCATAAGTAACAATGAAAAGCATGATCAGCGCAGCGATCATCGATAGATTAACGGCAAGAATCAAGTCTTCTCCAACAAATATCCTCTGAAGCCCAATCAAGACCAATGTACCGATCACAGCACCAACCGGTCTCACTATTCCCTCCAAGAATTCACGCGTATGTTCCCTGAAATGCTCCTTAATAGAATAATATGTATTGTGATAAGCATTTAGATGAATAATGCCAGTTATGTTCTTGTTTGCCTGCGCCAGAACGGCGGTAGGTAACCCAAATTTTATAGTCAAACCAAACACGCTGAGGAGCATCACTACGGGGTATAACATCATACTTCCAACAATCCCCAAAGAGGTAATAAGCCTACTTCCAGCAAACAGTTGGAATACAAGCGCTACCGCACTAAAGAGGATAAATAAAGCTCCCAAATCATGAACCAACGCATGTTCGAAACCACTTCCAGAGGTAAGTAACGCACTGGAAACATTAGCAGAAACAGCCCTGGTGTACTGAAACTCGATCAGGTTAGCGAATATCCATTGTATAAGAACTACAAAGAACAAGCCTCTCACAAAGCCAACATGTTTGACCTGTGAAACAGCTTCTCTGAGTTTAGTTATTAACCCATGTTTTTCTTCACTATCATCACAAATATTGAATCTATAAACTCCCTTGACCACGCGATTGTAATAAAACAAAGCGGGAACCATAAGAAGAAGAGCACAACCCCACACATAAATGAAGGAACTTAAAACAACAACTTTCGCAAAAGTAGCAACCAACAAACCTGCGATAATACCACCTATGGTTTCAGAAGATTCTATGACAGGGAAGGTCCTTTCGCTCTCAAGTGGAGTAAAAAGATCCTCGACAAAACCATTTACAACGATCTTGAGTTGTACCAAGAAAACAGCCTCAGCAACCAACAAGAAGCCAAAGAAGAAGGCTTCAGAGCGCGGTTCTGCCAGAATAGCGGCAAACAAGACCACCACTGAAGCCAGTATAGTGTATAAGATAGTCCTTTCTTTGGAAATTCTATCTATAAAAGTTGAATATACAAAACTCCCGATAATAGAGAAAAGTCCATTAATTATGAACAAAACAGGCAACATAAGAATCCCATACCTACCAACAAACATACCCACTATAATAGTCCAACCAACAACAAACCCTACCCTATAAAAAAGATTAATAAACCAAGACAAAGAAATTCTCGACCATTCGCCCTTATTCACATTTAACAATTTTCCAACAAGACCTACAAATTTTGACATTTATTTTTGCTGTTTATTTATACTACATTATACAATAAATCACAGGTAGAAGCAACCGTATAAGGAGGAGTTTTTAGGTTAAATTGTGTAAAATCGCTTCCGATGCAAATGAAGAACATTTTTAAACCAATCGGGTTAGGTAGAGCAAGCGCCCTTGTAGCATTTACTTCATTTTTAAGTTATGCGGTGGGACTTGTGAGGGATAGGACAATTGCTGTTCATTTTGGAACAACAACCGCCACAGATACATACAACGCGTCCTTCTTGATACCAGACATTCTGTTCAACCTGTTTATAGCAGGAGCTTTGACAGCGGCTTTCATGCCAATGTTCTCTGATTACCTGCACAAAGACAAAAAAGAAGCAGAGTCCTTGGCAAACACGATGCTATCAGGAGCCTCTCTCTTGATCATAGTACTAAGTACGGTCGCCTTTATTTTCATGGATAGTATCATTCCGTTTGTTTTCCCTAGCGTAGCTGTCGATGGACAACAAAGCATAATATTCATGACCAAACTGATGCTCCCATCAGCATTCATATTCGCAATCAGCAACACTCTCGGGAATATACTTATGACGTATAGACGCTTCTTCTCTTTTGCAATCTCGCCAGTTTTGTACAATTTAGGAATTATCCTCGGAATAGTACTTCTCAACGACACCCTAGGAATACACAGCGCAGCAGTCGGTGTGCTCATTGGAGCCACCCTGCATCTGATCATAAGATTGATCGACGTCTTTATGACGGATTATAGATACAAGCCAGAACTAAATGTTTCACATCCAGGATTCAAAAAGATCATAAGACTAATGATCCCGAAATCATTAAGCCTGATTGCATGGCAAGTGAATCTATATATATTCGCAGTAGTTGGAATGAGAATGATGGAAGGTGGCCTCGCTGCATTCAACTTCGCAAGAAACATCCAGAGCTTCGCAGTAAGTCTGTTTGGAATAGCCTTCGCAACAGCAGTCTTCCCAAGTCTGAATTCCGCCGCAAGCAAAAACGACAAAAAAGAGTTCACTCGAAATTTCCAAAACACACTTCACAGAATCCTATTTTTCACAATTCCGGCAACGATAGGGGTAATGATTTTAGCAAAACCAATCACAGACCTAATCTTGGGAGGAGGGGAATTCGGAAGTAACTCTCTCGACATGACTTCTATAATTCTATTGTTTTTCGCTATATCAATCCCATTTGAAAGTCTGACCCACCTGTTCGCAAGATCATTCTATGCAATGAAGAACACGATGACTCCAATGATCATAAACATCTTCTCTCTAACAATAGTGGCACTAATAACAATATTCATAGCACCAGTGTACGGAATAGAATGGTTTTCGATCGGATTCGCGATCGGATTCGGAATATACAACATTCTTTTTGTAATAATTATCCGCAAGCACTTAAAAGGTTTTAATTTCAAAAAGTTTACAGGCAGTTTAAGTAAAATAATATTTTCAGCCTTATTGATGGGAGTCATCCTATACATGACCGTTGATCTATACGAACTCATCGACCTAAACGAAAAGATAGTCCATTGTCTAAGGATAGCGATCGGAGGAGCAACATACTTGCTTTCAGCATACTTTCTAAAATCACCAGAATTAGAAAGCGTGAATTACATACTACAAAGACTATTTAAAAAAACAAATGTCTAAATACAAGATATTTCTTTTAGGCACACTTCTTCTAATCGGACTAGGGATGCTAGTGGTTCTTCCAAAAGCTACGAATTATTTGGAAATACAAAGGGTGGAAAATCAAAACGAAGACACGATCTCTGAGATCAAGGAATTCCTAAACACACCAATAGCTAAACCAGTCCTAGAGCCACAAAAACCAATCACAATTCAAGAAGAAAAGCTCCTGCTCCTGCCGACCTCTGCATACCTAGAAGTAGAATTTATATGCCAAGCTCCTCTTCAAACAGAAGCAAACTGGCAATATCATGAAGAAAGCTGCGAAGAAGTCGCAGTATTACAATCCTACCTGTACATGACAGGTCAAACAATGACGAGACAGGAAGCCCACGAAGAAGTCCTAAAAATGATCGATTGGCAAATGGCAGAGTTCGGAGGACACCATGACATCTACGCAGACAAGGTAAAAGAGTTCATAGAGGGGTACTACGACGTAGAAGATTCGGATATCGAAATTGTGTACGACGCTACGCTAGAAGACGTAAGAAGCTACATAGCGGAAGGATTCCCAGTAATAGTACCAATTATGGGAAACATATTGAAAAATCCATACTACCCACATCCCGGATACCATATGTTAGTAGCCATTGGATACACGGAAGACATGATCGTAACAAACGACAACGGAACCCGAAAAGGAGCCGATTTCTCATACGAAAACCAAGTGTTCCAAGACGCTATGAACGCAGCCGGAGGAGACATAGTAATAATCAAAACCAAAACCACCAAGTCCTCACACTAACTTCAAAGCTGTTAGACATACGAAGCCTTCTTTTGTTAGAAGAAGAGGGGAGTGTAAATATCTTCACTTCATGTTTTCCAACCGCATCAAACTTGATAGTAAAGTCAAATTTCCTCGAAGACCCAACCTTGTGACCACCCTCCTTTATAATTTTCCTACTACCAGGAACAGTTACTTGATAATAAATCTCAGACATGGGCTCTACAGCATAACCCTTTAACCTCAGCCCCTTCTTCGTACTAATATTTTTCCTAACTTTTTTGGTGAACTTAACAATTCTTTTAGCAAAATTCTGCGTAAAGTAATAAACCCCCTGTTTTGACTTAATAATGCCTATCCCAACACAATTATAATTCTTATTCAAAATATTAGCCCTGTGCCCAGGACTTCTCATCAAACCTTCCTCAGCCTCCAAAACAGGCTCTGGATATCCTCCAATCTTAGCCAAATTTTCACCTGAAATAGAATCGGTAACCCTGGCAGTCTTGAGTCTGTCTGCAGGACTCTGGCCTTTTATATTAACATGTTCGAAATAATCCTTTTTAGCCATATCCTTACTATGTCTCCTCGCAACAACCCTCAGGTCATCTTGCATAAACAACTTCCACAAAGCAAAATCCTTCCTATCCCTATTAAGATAAATCAACATTTGCCACTCCATTCTTGTCAAAGAATGAGGAACAAAAATCACTAAGAAAAAGTATTTAATCCAATTCCCAAAAGTCACAAATAGATTTAGTAGTTATTAACAATTCCGTGGACCAGTATATCATCTTTCAACTTTTCCACATCAACATTTTTTAACTTCAAAGATTTTTTTAAATTCAAAGCCCCAAGCCCACCAACTACGCTCACAGCATCCCTACCTCCAATAATCTCAGGAGAAATATAGAAATAAACATCATCAACCATAGAAGCGTCAACAAAAGATCCGTTCGTTTCGCCTCCACCCTCAACAAAGACTGACTGGACTCCATAATTTTTATTAAGGAATCTAAGCATCCTTTTTATATCGATTTTTTTACTACCAATCTTGACCACTTTAATACCAGCTTTCTCAAATTTATTTATTTTTTTCTTTGTAGCCAAACTAGTCGTTATCACCACGACATCATCATCACGAAAAACTTTGGACTTCTTATCGATCTTAAGCTTGCCATCCATTATAACCCTAAGTAATCGTCCTTTTTTACACGCAAGAACAGGGTTGTCTATCACGATAGTATTAGCACCAACCACGATAGCATCATATTTATCTCGTAACTCCTTTCCGTGACTCCTAGAAAGACTATTTGTTATCCATTCAGATTTCCCAGCCCTAGTAGCAATTTTCCCATCAAGACTAATTCCAGCCTTCAAAGTCACGAACGGTAAACCGGTTTTATTAACCTTCAAAAAAGGTTGATTAAGAGCCCTTGCTTCCGGCTCTAGCAAACCTTTGAAAACCTCGACTCCATTTTTCCTTAGAAATTTTTCACCCTTACCGTTAACTTTCCCAAATGGATCAACGTGACTAAAGAAAACTTTTTTCATCCCAAACCTGACAATTTCATTGGCACAAGGACCAGTCTTACCAGAATGACAACAAGGCTCAAGAGTACAGTACAAAGTAGTCCCTTTCAAAGAGTTCTTATTCTTCAAAGCATCTTTGATGGCAACTATCTCAGCATGGTCCTGGCCAGCTTTTTTGTGATAACCACGACCAATTATTTTCCCCCTTTTCACTATAACAGCTCCAACAAGAGGATTAGGGGAGGTAAGTCCCGAACCCTTCTTAGCAAGAGTTAATGCTTTTTTCATAAATTCCTGATCCATCTAAACATTTTTTAAAATATGACCCATTTTTTGTTTCTTCGTCTTCAAATAATCACGATTCCGATCAGTCGGTTTTATTTCGATAGGTATTCTTTTTGTAATTTTAAGTCCATGTCCCTCGAGACCAACGACCTTTGCCGGGTTATTAGTCATCAAGTCAAAAGAAGTTACACCAAGATCGTACAAGATTTGCGCTCCAATACCATAATCCCTCAAATCCCCATCAAATCCCAGTTCTTCATTAGCATCAACCGTATCAAGACCTTCGTCCTGCAAATTGTAACACTTGAGTTTGTTTACAAGACCTATCCCTCTTCCTTCCTGTCTCATATAAAGAAGGACCCCTCTTTTTGCTTTTGATATCTTTTCAAGAGCAACTTCAAGTTGAGTACCACAATCACACCTAAGAGATTCAAACAAATCGCCAGTAATACACTCGCTATGCACTCTTACTAAAACATCTTTCTTCCCATCAACGTCCCCATTTACCAAAGCAATATGCTCTTTTTCATCAACAGAACTTTTATACACAACCATCCTGAAATCACCATAACTAGTTGGCAAAGAGGTTTCAGCACTTTTTTCTACCAACTTTTCTCTAGTCCTTCTGTACTCGATAAGATCTTTAATAGTAATAATTTCAAGATCATGTTTTTTGGCAAAATTTTTGAGCTCATCTCCTCTCGCCATCTCACCATCATCTCTTGATATTTCGCAAATAACCCCCACAGGAGAAAGATCAGAGAGCTTCATCAAATCAACAGCAGCCTCTGTATGCCCAGCCCTTACCAAAACACCACCATCCCTAGCTATCAAAGGAAAAACATGTCCAGGCTTAGAGAAATCATCAGGATCTGATTTTTCAGACACAATAGCCAAAATTGTCTTAGTCCTATCAGAAGCTGAAATACCAGTAGTAGTATCTTTGTTGTAATCGACCGTAACGGTGAAGTTGCACTTATGGGCCTCTTTATTGTTTTCAACCATAGGATTGAACTGGAGTCTTCTCGCTATATCCTCAGTCAAAGGAGTGCATATTAATCCACGTCCTTCTTTCGCCATAAAATTGATAGATTCTTTGCTAACCTTGTCGGCCGCCATCATCAAATCCCCCTCGTTCTCGCGATCTTCATCGTCAATAACGATAATCATCTTCCCATCCTTCAGGTCAGATATAGCTTTTTCGATATTGTTAAACTTTGGCATTTTTTATATAGCCATTCTATAAAACGACTCTATCTCCGCACCAGCATCAGTCAAAAGACCTTCAATAGTTTTTTCAGGGTCTTTAACGAACGCTTGTTTCAAAAGAGCATTCTCTTCTCTGAATTTCTTCTCTTTACCCATCATTATTTTCCCAATAATTTCCTCGGGTTTCCCTTCAGATATTAGTTGGTCTTTCCATATTGCTTTTTCCTTTTCGACAAGCTCGTCAGCAATCTCATCTGGTGATAGACATTGTGGACTGGTAGCTGCTGCATGCATAGCGATATCTTTCGCAAGATCCTCGCTACCTCCTTTCAAAGAAACAACAACCCCAATTTTTTTATTAGAGTGAACGTATTCACCAAGAGTTTCACCTTCAACCAATTTAGCATCTCCGATTTTAATATTTTCTCCCATCTTTAAGATTGCATCTTTGACCTCCGGGACATCCTTATCATCTTCGCTCATTTCTCCATTAAATAATTTTTCAGTCAAAGCATCTGCCAATGCAACAAAATCATCTCCTCTTGATACAAAATCTGTTTCAGAAAGTAGTTTTACCATAGAAGCTTTTCCACCATCTTTCTTTATAGAAACAACACCTTGATTAGTTTCTCGAGCCGCTCTATCAACTGCCTTTGCTTCTCCCTTTTTCCTCAACGAATCTATTGCCTTGTCCAAATCCCCATCAACTTCCTCAAGTGCTTTTTTACACGCCATCATTGAAACCCCAGTCATTTCTCGGAGTTCCTTAATTTGATCTAATGAAACCGCCATAGAATTAAATGTTAAATATTATTTTTTCGACTGCTTGGATGTTTTAACTACTTCAGCAATTTTCTCGACAAAGAATGTTATAGACCTAACCGCATCATCATTTCCAGGAATAGGGTAGGTGACGCCTTCAGGATTTGAATTAGAGTCGACTATAGCTACCACAGGTATTTTCTCACGACTAGCCTCCTGTACTACTATTTTGTCTTTGACAACATCAACAACAAAAATAGCGTCTGGCTTCTTGGTCAAATCTTGAACACCACCTAGGGATAACTCTAGCTTATCAATAGTTTTTCTAATTTTCGTAGCTTCTTTCTTAGTATATTTTTCGTCAAGTTCACCGCTAGCGTCCTGATTCTTCAAATCTCTTAAATACTTGATTCTTTTTTTAATAGTTGCAAAGTTCGTAATCAAACCTGGTATCCATCTATTTGTAACAAATGGCATTCCACATTCTTTCGCAGTAGTTTCCACAAGTTTAATTGCCTGAGGCTTTGTACTCACAAAAAGCACTACCTTTCCCTCGGAAACAGATTTACTCACAAAGTCCAAAGCCTTCACTAGCATTTTCGCAGTCTTCTCCAGGTTAAAAACGTGAATACCGTCTTTTTCACCGTGTAGATATTTCCTCATTCGAGGATCCCATTTATGGGTTCTGTGCCCATACTGCACAGCATTTGCAATCATATCTTGGTATATTTTGTCAGCCATATTTTTTGTTGTTTTTCTTGTAATAAAATCTTTGCGTAGGTAATCTATTAGAAAAGAACATAAATATCAAGTAAAAATGACAAAAGATCTCCGAAAATGGAGGAAAAAGATAGATAGGGTAGACAAAAAACTAGAAAAGTTACTAGCAAAGAGGGAAAAACTTGTAGTAGAGATAGGAAAGATTAAAAAAAGCAAAGATCTCGACGTAGAACAACTCTCTAGGGAGAAGGAAGTCTTTTCAAAAATTAAAAACCCAAGGACAAAGAGGATATTCAAAGAAATAATAAAGATATCGAAGGAATCCCAATCTAAACTTTGACCAACAGGTCGAAAACTGATATAATATACTAATGGAAATGAATAAAAACACAAACAAAAAGGAAGGTCCAATGAAGATAACAATAACGTTGCCTAACAACGCGTATTTTGTTTCTGGAATCAGGGATTTTACACTTTCCTTGATAAGAAACACTACGAATTTTGCTGAAAAATGGGCTTACAGGATGCAATCTGTCGTAGACGAACTTTGTAACAACGCGATAGAATTCGGATCTTCTGATGGAGCCGAAGTAAGAGTATCGTTTTTGCACGAAAAAGATAAATATATAGAGATTATAGTAGAGGACACAGGTACAGGTAAGGCCGAGAAAACGGCAGCGGAAATGAAAAAAATAATGGAAGAAAAATTAAAAAAAGATCACAAATTTACGGGTATAAGAGGTAGGGGATTGGCAAGAATAGTCCACGAATGGACAGACGAACTTGAATTCAAAGACAGAGAAGGAGGAGGATTAATAGTAATCGCTAGAAAATTCCTAAAAGATCCAAGATTTAAATCAGGGTTACCAGAATCAACAGCAACCCATTTAGTCTTAGATGTATAAATAAATTTAACCATTTTAAATCATGGCAGAAGCAACAATAACTGTAGAAGAAATATCAGCTCAAGCGGGAGCCAAGGCAATGCTGGTCACTATCACAGGTCAACTTGATGAAAGTAATGTAGATGAAAAGTCTAAAGAAGTTTACAAACTTTTCGAAGAAAATGAAGGAAAGCTCAGCTTAGTCTTTGACTTGGCTGGCCTAGACTACATGAACAGTAAATCAATCGGATATTTGACTGATTGGTACGGAAAAATTAAAGAAAAAGGAGGAGAAGTAGCGATATCAAGAGCTAAACCAAATATAGCCGATATTCTTCAGGTAGTTGGTTTGACCCAGTTGATCAAATCTTATGAATCTGTTGATGAAGCTAAACAGGCTGTTTTGCAAAGCGCAGGAGAGCCAGCAGTAGCTACACCTGCCACTCCAGAAGCACCAGTTGCAGCACCAGAGGCACCAACACCAGTTGCACCGGTAGAAACACCGGCTACACAAGAAGCACCAGCTGCTGAACCAGAAGCTGCACCTGAAGCTCCAGCCGAAGCACCAACGGAAGCCCCAGAGACACCTCAAGCTGAGATACCAGCTCCCACACCAGAGCAACCAGCTGCTCCAGAGGCACCAACGCCAGTTGCACCGGTAGAAACACCGGCTACACCCGAAGCTCCGGCACCAGCTGAAACACCAGCTGAACCTGCAGCTCCAGCAACCACAGCGGTAGAGGGAACTGACACGTACGACCTAAATGCTAAATAGTCCAGCATTAGTTATAGCGTTAGCAACAACAGTAGCTGCAATTCCAGCAGCAATTTGGGGATACCTTTTCTTCAAAGAAACAGATATCAGAAAACTTCATTTGATAATTCTGTTCTTGCTAGGGATGTTAACCGCACCAACTCTTCTCGGAGTCCAATATTTGTGGAACATAAACCCAACATTCAACCTATCTCTTCTAATAGAGACAAGAATCGCACAGGTGAGCCTAATGTACGCAGCTCTTTTTACGCTATTTGGAGCAATGGAAGAGATAATCAAACATTTCGCAGTAAGAATTATAGATAAAAAAACAGTTGCGATTAAAACCTTAAACAATGCTTTAAGACTCAGTATATTGTCAGGTCTAGGGTTTGCATTTGCTGAAAATATTTATTATTTATATTCACTTTGGGGAGCACTTGCAGTAGGTGAGCTTGTCGGAGTCTTTATATTCAGGTCAGTATTCACCATGTGCGCACACATGATATTTTCTGGGATATTCGGATTCTATTTTGGCGTTTCAAAATTTGCAGTAGACATAACCAAACAACAAAGATTAGTAGGCAAAGCCGATTTGTCAACAAGGATGGTCGCAAAACTAGTAAACATCCCTGTACCAAAGGCGCACAGAGAAAAAACAATCCTAAAAGGTCTATTAATATCAGTAGGAATGCACGCAGCATTCAACTACCTACTACAATACAACATGATGATTCCGGTAATAATTTCTGTAGTTCTTGGATATTTATTCTTGAGATATCTTTTGAAAAGAAAAGCAGGCCACTTAGTATTACTCACAGACGTTTCTGAAAAAGAAAAATCAATGCTTCCTAAAAAAGATGAAGACGTAGTCCTAGAATTACTAGGCTTGTGGTTCAAAGACAGAAGATACGTCGACGTCATTCACATTTGTGAAAGACTTCTAGAAAGAGATCCAGACAACAACGTAGTAAAACTTTTCAAAGCAAAAGCAATGGATCACGTAGACGACAAGAACGCATACAAAAAAATCTTAAAGTCAGTACTGAGAAGCAAAGATGACCTTTCAGTAGACGACAGGAATATAATTTCAAAATATCTAGAGCAAAAAGGAAATTCCTGATATATTGATCGTATGTTAAGGAATGTCAAAATTGCTTTAGTCTTCGATTGGATGACAAACATGGGAGGTGCAGAGAAAGTTAATCTCAAGCTGCACAAGATGTTTCCCAAAGCTCCAATTTTCACTTCTATCTACAATCCTCAGAAGATGAGAGGATTTGAGAAAGCCGATATAAAGACTTCTTTTCTACAAAAAATGCCAATGGCAAAAGAAAAACATCAATTGTATTTAAATCTTATGCCATACGCCTACGAACTATTCGATCTAAGCGGATACGACCTTGTGATATCAAGTTCTCATTCATGCGCAAAAGGAATAATAACGAAACCAGAGACTCTTCACGTCTGCTATTGCCACAGTCCGATGAGATACGCTTGGGACAATTGGCACGAATATATAAGAGAGTACAAAATGAACCCACTTATTAAAAGATGGGCGAAGAAGAAGATCCACAAGATAAGAATGTGGGACAAAATATCTGCCGATAGAGTTGATTATTTCATAGCAAATTCCAAGACAACCCAAGCAAGAATAGATAAACACTATAGACGACCATCTACAGTGATAAACCCAATGATTGATATAAACAAATACAACATATCAAGTAAAACAAAGGGATATTTCCTAGCAGTCGGACGCCTAATACCATACAAAAAATTTGACTTGATAATAGAAACTTTCAACAACCTAGGACTTCCATTGAAAATCGTAGGAAGCGGGATCATGGAAGACGACTTGAAGAAAAAAGCAAACGACAACATTCAATTCTTAGGATTTGTTCCAGAAAATGAACTAGGAAAACTATACAGTGAATGCGAGGCATTGATATTCCCTCAACTAGAAGACTTCGGGATCATCCCATTAGAGGCAATGGCCTCTGGAAGACCGGTAATCGCATTCAACAAAGGCGGAGCCACGGAAACAGTCGTTGACAAAGAAACAGGCATTCTTTTTGCAAAACAAGACACTCTTCACCTAAAAGCAGCAATAGAAAAATTCATCGAAGAAAAAAAGAAATTCGACTCAAAGAAAATAAGAGAACATGCGAAATTATTTGATGAAGAAGAATTTGAAAAAAATCTTTCAAAATACCTTCAAAAAAAGTGGGCGCAATTCAAAGAAACTACCTAGTTAGAATCATCATAACTATATTCACTATAGTCCAGGATAGCATCGCAATTATGAACCCGACTATTCCATATATAATAGACCTTTTACCTTTATCCTTATCATCAGCAAAAGCTCCAAAAAGATAGAAGTACCCACCAAGAACAACAGCTCCAACAGCAACCAATCCAGCCAAACTCAGGGCAAGTTGAATAAGATATTTTATATAAAAAGGAATCATCCAAAGTCTAATACGTCCTGTTTTTATAGCACAACCAAGCACATCGAGAGGGGATATCATGTTAGCTTCAGTCAGATTTTTCAACTCCTCAGGAGCATCAACCTTCACCCCACCACGCACAACGCTTTTCAGGTAACCTATCTCATAAGCATCGTACTTGAAAAGTTTCTCACAATCAGTCTCCTGGATCTTGGTATTAGGAATGATAGTCGAAGGAGTAACGTTTGGGTCGAAACAAGTCTTGGTAGTTTGATCAAAGGTTTCTCCGCTTGCACAGGGGACACACTTCGCATCTTCTTGATCGTATTCTTGTTTCTGAGTTGGGCAATATTCGGAAAGTGTCATACATTGATTTTCATGCCATTTCATACCAGTCGTTGCATCACATCTCTCTTGTACTGTAATACAGGCGCTTGCATTGATGGAAGCATCATAAACCGAATAATTAGCATCATAAGAGGAAGCCCCTGGCGAATTATTCCCCGCACAAAAACCATCCCAAGAAGAACATATAGGTGGTGAACCAACAGACTTGTACCCCATTGGACATTGACCGTTCTCCGGAGAGACCTCCTCGGGAGGCTCAGGGTTTGGACTTTCATAATCAGACACCATAGTCTGATCAAGAGCAGGACCCGCCGCAAACCCAACACCACTAAAACTTCCCCAAACAAACAGAACTAATAAGAATAAGGAAAACTTTTTCATGACAAAATTCTACCACACATAAACTTGCAAAAAAACACTTTTTAGATTATTAATAACGTCCGTAAAGAACAACCCAAAAAATGGATTCAGAACCTTCGCCCACTAAACGCAAAGAAAACGCAACAATCGCGATAGTTGGCAGACCAAATGTAGGGAAATCAACACTATTCAACCGCCTCATAGGTAAACGTCTTGCCGTAATAGCAAAAGAAGCCGGCACCACAAGGGACCGCATCCAGCAGCCATTTTCGATAGAAGGCTATGACTTGGAACTAGTGGACACCGGCGGGCTTCAATCTGGATCAAAAAAAGACATCGAAGCAGACGTAGAGAAACAAGCCAAAATAGCTATAGAAAAAGCTGACGTTGTTTTGTTTGTCACGGATTCAATCCAGGACTTAACTTCAGACGATTTCGCTGTAGCAAGTATTCTTAGAAGAAAAAAAGAACACGTGATATTGGTCGCAAACAAATGTGACCACCCAAATATAGAAGAAAATATATACAACGTATACGAATTAGGATTCAGCGAACCCGTCCAGGTATCAGCTATCCACAAAATAGGACTTGATACGCTTGAAGGAGCAATAAGAGACAAACTCAAAGAACTAGGAATAAAATCCAAAAAGAAGTCCAAAAAAAAGATCGAAGACAAAGAAGAGTCTCTCAAGATATCAATATTAGGCAGACCAAACGCAGGAAAATCATCTTTGGTAAACAGCCTGCTTGGTGAAGAAAGAGTTATCGTTTCGGACATCCCGGGGACAACAAGAGATGCAACAGACATTGAAATAACTTACAAAGACAGTCATTTCACTATCATAGATACAGCCGGAATAAGAAAAAGGGGGAAGATAGAGAGAGGAATAGAGAAATTCAGCATCCTCAGGTGCAAAGATGCAATCCATAGATCAGACATATCAGTCATCCTGCTGGACGCCACGGAACCCATTACAAGCCAAGATCTTCATATAATAGAGTTCGCACTCAAAGAACGAAACGGAATAATATTGGCAATAAATAAGTTTGACCTAATAGACGGGGACGCGCGCGAAAAAATCCTTAGAAAGCTAAGGTATAAATGTGATTTCCTCCCGTGGGCTCCGGTAGTTTTCATCTCAGCCAAGAACAAGAAAAACATCTACAACCTGCTCGACGAAGCAGTCAAAATAAAAGAATCAAGACTCAAGGAAATTCCAACACCAAAGTTCAACGCATTCCTCGAAAAAACAACAATGAAACATCTCCCTGCCTCAACTGGCAGATTCAGAGCAAAAGTACTATACGGTAACCAAGCAGGAATCAACCCACCTCGGTTTATAGTATTTACGAAAAAAGCATCATCGCTACATTTCTCGTATAAAAGATATGTTGAAAATGAACTCAGGAAAGAATTCGGATTCGAAGGAACACCAATCTCTATAACTTTTCGCGAAAACTCTTCAAGTTAGCCAAGAAAACCTCCTCATCAAATTCCTCACCTCGAGAAACCTTTTTCCTATACAGATTGCGGAACAATTCCCTCCTGTCAGCCTTATGCAATTTGAGCATAACAGTCTTGCCTTTGAACCTCCGCCCAATAACTCTATTGAAAAAGTTCCCAATAAATCCAAAATACAACAATTCAAAAAACTTTCTAACCAGAAACAATACATTTGCCCCCTTCACCATCTTCATAGAAACCTCAAATTTTTCCTTTCCAATCAAACTCAGCGCCCACTTATTCTTATTTAAAAACTTATACGTCCCTCCTCTATCAACAATAGGGACCAATCTAGAAATCCAATAAGCCAAATAAACATCATCTTTCATAGATATTTTACTCAAATTCATAGATTTCTCCTCGACAAAAAAACTCAGACAAAATCTTCCAGCTACATGATCTTTATCCGTTCTTATTTTGAAAATTTTCAACAACAAATTGGAAAAAGCCCAAGCAATAAAAATTCGATCCCTCCGAGTGATGATGAAAATATCGATATCACTTTTCTCATCAACTATCCCAAAAGAAAGATTGTTACAAACCGCAACAGTCTTAACAAAAGGTATGATTTGAAAAAGCCAGACCCATTTTTTAACCTTGTCCCACAATTTGTCTTCGATTTTCTTCATCAAATTAAATATACTACAAACAATGAGTAATAATCCAAAGCAAAAGTTTTCGAAACTTTTAAAGTCCCTCCCCGGCAAACCAGGCGTCTACAAGATGCTAAACAAAGGAGGAGACGTCATTTATGTTGGCAAAGCAAAAGGCCTCAAGAAAAGAGTAAACCAATATTTCCAAAAATCGAAAGACAAAACCACAAAGACACAAAAACTAGTAGAAAACATAGAAAACATAGACTACACAGTGGTCGATACGGAGTTAGAAGCATTAATATTGGAATTAAACCTGATAAAAGAGCTCAGACCAAAATACAACGTCTTACTGAAAGACGACAAGAATTACGTCTACATAAAAATCACAGAGTATGAAGACTTCCCTAGAATTCAAGTCGTCAGAAAAATCGACGACAAAAAAGCCACATACTTCGGACCAAAAACAGCCAAACACAAAGTAGACAAGACATTCAAGACTCTGAAGAAAGTTCTTCCATTCAGGCACTGCAACCTAGACATTGAAGCAATCAGCGACAAAGAAGTGCACGTGACAAAAAAAACCATCAAATACCCTTGTTTGGACTACTATATAAAAAGATGCTGCGCTCCGTGCATTTCAAATTGCAACAAAAAACAATACAGAGAAATTATTGATAACGTTAAAAGTTTCCTAGAAGGACGACACGAAGACTTGGTAAAGAACCTACGAAAACAAATGGCCACCCTGGCACAGAGCAGAGATTTCGAAAAAGCAGCAAAACTAAGAGATAGGATAAAAAATATAGAAGAAATCACTGAACGACAAAAAATATCTGACCCAAACAGAAAAGATACAGACATCTTCAATGCTACAACCACAAACGGCAAAGCATTCTTCAATCTATTCCAGATCAGAGACGGCAAATTAATAAACCAAGAAAATTTCATATCAAAAGCTCCTCAGGAAGATGAACAGGAGATCTTTTCATCATTCCTACTGCAATACTACGAAAAAACAACAAACATCCCAAAGGAAGTATTAATTCCAGTTGAGCTAGAAGACGCAAGCACATTAGGAAAATTCATATCTGATCAGAAGGGAAGTAAAGTAACAATCCTGAATCCGAAAAGAGGAGAGAAAAATAAACTTTTAAATCTAAGCCTAAAAAACGCAAAGATTTTTGCAGACAGAAACAAAACTTCTTGGCAAGAAGAGGGAGCGGACAAACAAAAAACACTGAAAGAATTAAAGAAATTACTTAAATTAAAAGAAAAACCGCAAAGAATAGAATGTTACGACATATCTCATTTATCAGGAGAGGATACGGTTGGATCCATGATTGTATTCGAAAAAGGCGTGCCAGCGAAAGACATGTACAGAAAATTCAAGATTCGTACGGTTTCACATAAGCCCGACGACTACAAATCCCTAGAAGAAGTCATAACAAGAAGATTCAAGAAACTTAAATTAGAAATGAACTTGAAAGATTTCAAATTCAAAAAAGATAAAAAGCAAAATCAATATTATCTACAAGACAAGAAGAAAAACATAGTCGGCACCATAAACGCGCTGGAAATAAATGAAAAGATTGCAGAAATCAGCAATCTTTTTGTAGATAAAGCTTATAGAGGAAAAAAACTTGGGTACGTACTAATTACAGAAGCAATTTCCAAGATCAAAGCCAAGAGAATATACATCGCGTGCAAAAAAGAACTAGCAACTTATTACGAAAAAATCGGCTTTGAAGAAATAAAAACAATACCAAAAGAACTGGAGAAAAAGAGTAACGCTACCTGGTATGCAGCCGACAAATCAAAATTCAAAAAAGACAAATCGTTCTCAAAAATCCCAGATCTAATAATCATAGACGGAGGGAAAGGTCAGCTCTCAAGCGCAATAAAAGCTTTGAAGAAACTCAACTTAAAACTCCCAACCATATCAATAGCAAAAAAAGAAGAAGAAATCTTCACACCAGGCAGAACAACTTCAATAAAGCTAGATAAAACAAATGAAATATTGAAACTCATCCAAAGAAGCAGAGATGAAGCACACAGATTCGCAATCACGTACAACAAGAAGCTCAGACAAAAAAAGCTCAAAGCTTGATTGTTTTCACGCCTAAGGTAATATAACCAACCTAAACAATTAACTCTTTTCAATATGGACAAAGCTAGCTTCCAAGAATTCTTAGGACTAAGACCGGTAGAAAAAAACACTATGAGAACGACTATGTTCAAAAATTTAGCAAAAGACCTAACAGCCGAGGAAAGAGTCGCTCTTGAAAAAGATCTCCTTGTAGTACTCGAAATGCAAGGAAATCCAGGACACGAAGAATACACAGGTGGCCCCAGAGACAGATTGATTAAAATGTGTGAAAGACAGGGGCTGCAATTCGACAAACTACTGTTGAGTTTAGACCTGTGCAGGACAGAGGGAGGCATGATAAGCCAATTGTCACTAAACATCTCTCCAATTAGAGAAGAAATTACGAGAGTTTTTGCACATCCATCTGTCGATCAATAGATTCCTGTATAATCCCACCTATGTCGATATGTTTCTCGGCTTCCAGAACTTCTTCGAGCGAAGCTGCGACCTCAGGACTCTTAGGCATAAAAAGAGAGCACGTATCAGTACACGGTAAAGCCGATATATCGTGAGTACCAATCTTTCTAGACTCGTCGATTATCTCTCTCTTATCGAAACCTATCAACGGTCTGAAAACAGGAAAATCAATGCTCCTATCTATAGCGACCATATTCTTGAGAGTTTGAGAAGCGACCTGCCCAAAACTCTCTCCAGTTATCAAAGCTTTTGCTCGAAATCTATACGCTGCTTTCTCAGCAATCTTTAACATCAGCCTTCTATACAGAACAACTAACAATTTCTTTGGAACACCGGTATTCATAGACAACTCCTTCTGAATCTTTCCAAAAGGAATAACTATCAATTTAGATTCTCCCTGGTATTTAGTCAGAATTTTTGCAATTTTTTGAACCTGATTCAATTCGTCTTTTTTAGAATAAGGTTGGCCAGAAAAATGAATAAAATCCACTCTAGCACCTCTTCTCATCATCTTGAAAGCAGCCACAGGGGAGTCAAACCCAGAAGACAACAAACAAAGTAATTTTCCACCAGTCCCAACTGGCAAGCCACCGAGACCAGGTTTCTTACCAAAAGCTATGTACGCCTTGTCAGCAAAACACTCTACAATAATAGGAAGATCTGGCTCCTTCATCTTAACCTTCAGGTCAATCTCATTCACAAGCAACGCCGCGCCAAATTCTTTTTCCGATTTAAGTCTTTCAAAAGGAAGGGTCTCCTGAGATTTTTTGATCCGAACATTGAAAGTTTCGTATTTCCCATCCTTTATGCGCGCAATAGAGTCGACCAAAGCTTTCGAAATCTTATCAAAATCTAATTCAACCATCTGGGCAATCAAAAAATATTCAATTCCAGCAACCAGCCCAACCGCTTCACAAATAACCTTTTCATCAAACTCCGCAGGTATCCTCACTATAAACCTGCCCAAAATATAATTAATCTGAGTCTTCACACCAATATCCCTCAAAACTCTCATTAGATTTCTTTTCAAAACATCTTCAAAATACCCCTTATTTCCTCCTTTCAGTCCAAGCTCCCCGTAATGTACAATCAGGTGTTTACCCATAACGAGCTTGTTATTTTCTGGTGCCCAGGGAGGGAATTGAACCCTCACTCCCTTGCGAGAACGGGATTTTGAATCCCGCGCGTCTACCAGTTCCGCCACCTGGGCTTAATACAAAATGAATCTAGCAAAAATTGACCCTTCCTAAAAGAGGAAATTTTATTTATGATAAGAATATGTTCTGTGATGAAACCAAAATTCAATTAATAGCTGGGAAAGGCGGAGATGGATCCGTCAGCTTTCTTAGAGCAAAATATATTTCCAAAGGCGGCCCCGACGGTGGTGATGGCGGAAAAGGTGGAAACGTAGTTCTCAAAACAAACGAGAACATAAACACTCTATCAAATATTAATTCAAAAAAACGCTACAAAGCTGATGACGGAGAAAATGGAAGGAAAAAAAACATGTCAGGAAAAATGGGGGAAGACCTAGTCTTGGAAGTGCCAATTGGTACAGTTATTTGGAATATAGACAAAACCAAGATATTGACAGACTTAAGTCATCCAAATCAAGAACACATCATCGCGAAAGGCGGCAAAGGCGGACTTGGTAATCAACATTTCGCATCTTCAACCAATCAAGTCCCAAGATTTGCAGAAGACGGAGAACCAGGAGAAGAACTCAGCGTATTACTTGAATTAAAACTAGTAGGAGACCTAGGACTAGTAGGACTTCCGTCTGTGGGGAAATCAACTCTGATATCACACGTATCCAATGCAAGACCAAAGATAGCCGCATACGAGTTCACGACACTCATTCCAAACCTAGGAGTAGTAGATATGAGACGTTTTGGTGGATCGCCGGAGGACTCTTTTGTAATAGCAGATATCCCTGGAATAATAGAAGGTGCATCAGAAGGAAAAGGACTTGGTCACAAATTCTTGCGCCACATTTCAAGAAACAAAGTATTGATTCACATAATAGACCCTCTTCGCCCAAATCCAATTGAGAACTTCAAGAATATTCAGTACGAACTCGAAACTTTCGATAAAGAATTGGCAAAAAAACCTCTAATAGTCGCGATAAACAAAGTAGACGCAGTCTCAGCCAAAGAGATAGAAAAGATTGAAACAAAATTGAAAGAAAAAGCCATTCCGAAAAGCACAAAAGTTTTCAAGATATCAGCTGTATCAGGAGAAGGCCTCAAAGAAATGCTTTTCGAAGCCTTAAAGGTGATAAAAAAAGAAAACAAGAAGTCGGCAAAATTATCTCAAGAAAAAGCAGGACAAACAAAAGAAATACAAGTACTAAGACCACACGAAAAATTAGTTAAATTCAAAATAATCAGAATCAAAAAAAGGAAGACAAGAAGAGTTTTCGTCATCAAAGGCGAAAGGCTGGAACAGTTAGTAACTATGACAAACACAGAAAATCCGGAAGGGATAAAAAGAATCCATCACTTCTTGAATAAAATGGGAGTAATCAAAGCTTTGAAGAGAGAAAAAATTGAATTTGATGATATAATCGAAATCGCAGACAAACAGATACCTTACCAAGATTCCAAATGAAAATAATAGTAGGCCTAGGAAATATAGGGGATCAGTACATGAATAACCGACACAACGTTGGTTTCATGACCCTAGATCTATTATTCGAAAAACTAGGATGCGACAAATGGAAAGAAAACTCAAAACTAAAAGCTATCACAGCGGAAACAACTCTAAACGGAGAAAAAGTCTTCCTAGCAAAACCAACGACCTTTATGAATCTCTCAGGAGAAGCGATTAGCAAAATTCTGTCTTTTTACAAAGAAAGTCCTGAAGACCTAACAGTTATATATGACGATTTAGACTTGCCACTGGGAACAATCCGCACGAGAGAGAAAGGATCTGCAGGAACACACAACGGAATGAAATCAGCAATCCAACATCTCGGAACCGAGGAATTCACCAGAATCCGCCTCGGCATCGAATCTCGCGGAGAACTAGCCCCAGAGCAACAAGACACCTCTTCATACGTACTTTCAGACTTCACGAAGGAGGAGAAACCTCTGATCGAAAAAGCCATGAAAGAAGTAGTCGAGACTTTAATCTGAAAATAACCTTGACCTTCAGAGGCCTTTTCCATAAAGTGTGTAAGCGAATTTAATCCAATACAAATGTTTGCAGTAATAGAAACAGGAGGGAAACAATACAAGGTAGAGAAAGGAACTACACTCGAAATCGAAAAATTACCTGAAGAAACGGGTAAAACAGTAACCTTCGAACAAGTTCTACTAACTTCAGACGGAAAGTCTACAAAAGTAGGCGCTCCATTCATAGAAGGCGCTAAGGTGACAGGCAAGATTTTGGACCAAACTAGAGCTGAAAAAATTATAGTTATCAAGAAAAAGCCCAAAAAGAGATACCAGCTCAAACAAGGTCACAGACAAGAGATTACAGTTGTGGAAATCACAGAAATTAAAGCTTAACTTTCTATATTATGGCATCATTAGAAAGCACCTTTTTGCCCGAAGAACAAGTTCCCCAAGACCTAACAGGATGTCAGGTTGAGATCAATAGATGGATAGGAACAGTAGTTGGAACAAGAGACTTCGACGGAGGACCGGGATGGGAGATAGACTACGGAAGAGGTTTTACAGGGATACGCCCAGACCCAGTAGTGAGAAAAAGGGTCTTGGCAATAACAGAAGAACTAGAAAATTAATTTTTTATTGACTTCAAGATAGCAGGCATTGTAGACTCAGCGACCTGTTATTAACTTTACAAAAATGGCACCAACTCCAGAGACAGAACTACAATTAGAAGAAAATCCGTCAGAATACTCTTACCTCATAGGAGAAAAAGTAATGCCATTTCCTGGCTGGTTCGGAGAAGTAACTGGAGTTAAAGAAGAAGGAATGGTAGAAGTATCATTCTCTCCTGATGCATGCGTAGGCACATACTCAGGAAAATTCATCGAAGAATCACTTACAGCACCGGTATCAAAACCTACCCCACTACCAGAACCTGTTGAAATAGCCGTAGGAACAGAGGTTGAAATATGGGAAGGAGGAGATCCTGACAGAGCACGCGTAGGAACAGTCACAGAAAGAATAAGAGAAAGGACAAGAGCAAGCACAACACAAAAAAGGGGCGTGACAGCTTGGGACCGATACCATGAAGAATCAGCAGTAATATTAGACGCAACTTCACACAACATCTACAGAGTAGACTTCCCGTTCGATGAAGAGACAAAAAGATTCGACGGTCCTTGGGGAAGCCCGTTCTGGGAATACGGAGGGAAATTCCTACAAGACAAGCGCGTCTAAAACAGACAGAAGATCTTTTGGCATCTTTGCCTCAAACTTAACTTTCTTCCCAGTTTTTGGATGAGTAATTTCCAATTCAGCCGCATGTAGAAATTGTCTTTTTAGACCATATTTCTCTAGAAAATGTGCGTTTAACTTCTTGTTACCATAAGTAATATCTCCAATAACCGGATGTTTAATGGCATTCATATGAACTCTGATTTGATGAGTTCGTCCAGTTTTGAGATCAATATCGAGCAAAGAATAATCTGAAAGACTATCTTGATAAAATTCATTCAAGCTATATTCAGTAACAGCATCTCTGCCAGCGCCATCAGAAGTTATAGCCATCTTCTTCCTATCTCGAAAGCTTCTCCCGACAGGGGAGTTAATCACAGCTTTCTCAGGAGAAACAGCTCCTTTCACCAAAGTAATATATTTTTTCCTAATCTTCCTGTCCTTAAACTGTTGCATCAAGCTCTGGTGAGCCAGATCAGTTTTGGCAACAACCAATACCCCAGAGGTATTTTTGTCCAACCTATGGACTATTCCAGGCCTTAATTCTCCAGAAATACCACTCAAAGTATCACCACAATGATGAAGAATAGCGTTTACCAAAGTTCCAGACGTATGCCCACCGGTTGAAGAAGGATGTACCACCATAAAAGGTGGTTTGTTTATAATAATAATATCATCGTCTTCATGCAGAATATCCAAATCGATCTTTTCCGCCTTAGCTTCTATTTTTTTCAATTCTGGAAAAGTAACCTCTATATTCTGACCAGCCCTAGCCATAAAGCCAGACTTCGTAACCACATTTCCATCCACAGAAACACGCCCATCCTTTATAAGCTTTTGAATAAAAGCTCTAGTCCGGTCGGTCATTAAAGAAGAAAGGGCCTTATCAAGCCTTTCTTTTTCTTTTTCGATCTTTATTTTTACTTTCTCCATTCTGTACAAGAGCGCCTTTCCAGGCTAATTTAAATATACTTTTCTGAGTTTTTGCAAATTCTTCACTTTCGATGAGAACTCCAAATTCATAATCCCTTTCCGGACAGACTATTGCAACCTTATTATCATAAATATTGGTAATATTATCAAACAAATCATCTACATCCTCAACAAACCTAAAAGACGTAAAAGGATTGTCCAGATTTAAAAAACGCCGAGCCTCCTCGGTGTCTTGTGCTATTCCTTGCAATGGGATTTTCTTATCAAAGAGTCGAATGTTCGTATAATTCTGCACAAACTCCTGTAAATCCGAATTCAACCACTTCTCAACAGAAGTTATGCAATAAATAGGACCACTGGAATCCAAACTATCATTCATAACATTCTCAACCCCAGCCTTTCCCTCAAAAAAATGAACCCTGGGCTGCATAAACGACTTTCCTCTCAACAACTCCATCCTAGGCAGAATATCCAAAACAAAGTCCCTGTGATGGTCAAGAAGCCTTCTCTTACGTTCTACGTACTCCAATAAGTTCTTCAGGTTATTAACAGAGACAAAAGTCACACCATCTTTAAGAAAAGAGCTTATCAAGCTCTTCTTTTCTAGGTTCTTTATGATGGGGTAGACCGTTGTTCTTTTTAGGCCCGTTTTTCTGGAGATAATATTCGCCGGCTGTGGGCCCAATTCTACCAAGGCGATAAAAATTTTCGCCTCATTGTGAGTAAATCCTATCTGGTACAACGTTTCTTTCAACATATTTCTGACTTTCTAGCAAATTACTGGGACAGGAAACTAACAATATAAGCATTTTACGTTTTTTGTCAAGTTTTTTATGTCACTTTACAAAGATACTTGTGGAAAAAAATAGCTTTTTTCTCTATATTTAACCCGTTCTTAAAAGCACGAATAATGAAAATAGATCTAAATACCTTGCTCAACAGGGGAGTTGCTGACGTAATTGTCAGGGAGGAACTCGAAAAAAAACTAAAATCCGGAAAGAAGCTAAGGGTCAAATTAGGGATAGACCCTTCTGGAGCCGACCTTCATTTGGGACACATGGTAGTTATTAAAAAACTCCGAGAATTTCAAGAAGCAGGACATCACATAATGCTTTTATTCGGCAACTTCACGGGACAAATAGGAGACCCCACTGACAAGTTAAACTCAAGACCACCAAAAACACAGAAAGAACTAGAAAAGAATGCGAAAACATACCTAGACCAGGTTAGCAAAGTTTTGGATATCAAGAAAATAGAAGTCATGTGGAATGCAGACTGGCTTGGTAAATTGAAATTTGCAGACGTAGTTAATTTGGCGCAGGTCTTCACCGTACACCAAATGCTCGAAAGAGATATGTACCAAGACAGAATAAAGAAAAACAATCCAATCTACATGCACGAATTCTTGTATCCACTAATGCAAGGATACGATTCAGTAGCCATGAAGGCAGATCTAGAATTAGGAGGAACCGACCAGACATTCAATCTACTGGCCGGACGCCCAATACAAAAAGCATACGAACAAGAGCCACAAAACGTACTTACAGTTCCACTACTAATAGGAACTGACGGCAAAGACAAGATGGGGAAGAGTTTGGGAAATTACATTGGAATAAACGAATCTCCAAAAGACATGTTTGGCAAAACAATGTCTATCACAGACGATCTTATTCTCGACTATTTTGAACTAGCAACAGATGTCACAATGGAAGAATTGAAGAAAATAAAGAAAGAGCTGAGCTCAGGAAAAAACCCACGCGATCTAAAAGTCAGACTAGCAAAGGAAATCGTAACCTTCTATCACAGCAAAAAGGATGCAGATAATGCAGAACAAGAATTCATAAATATGTTTCAGAAAAAAGATTTGCCAGATGAGATCGATACGAAAAAAATGTCTAAAAAAACATGGAACATCGTAGACCTATTGGCAGAAACCAAGTTGGTAGGTTCAAAAAGCGAGGGGAGAAGAATGGTCGAACAAGGCGGAGTAAAAATAGATCAAGAAAAGGTAGAATCAATAGATGAAGAAATTTCTCTTTCTTCTGAAAAGTTAGTTCAAGTAGGTAAAAGAAAGTTTTTGAAGGTTAAAGCATAAAATGTTATCAACAAAACTAGGCAGAGTCCTAAGAACAACAAGTAAGCACTTATCATTGCTTGAGTCTATTGGCGTCCAAACAGTAGATGATTTATTGAAGTATTTTCCGAGAGCATACGCAGACACGTCCGAGTACACAAAAATCCTAGACATGAGGTTGGACGAGACCAATACCGTATTAGGAACTATAAAAAGCCTGCACACAATCAGAACCAGGACAGGTAAAAAGCTTACAAAAGCAATCTTCCAAGATGAAACAGGGTCAATAGAGGTCATATGGTTTAATCAACCACACCTCCAACACTACCTCCCAAGAAACAAGGAAATAGTCCTAAGTGGCAAACTCAAGATGACGTCAGGCCAATTAGTTCTTCAATCACCCTCATACGAGATTCTCAACAAATACCAAGACCAAGTCCACACCGGAAGAATAGTCCCAGTTTATCCAGAAACCGAAGGGCTTAGTTCGAAATGGCTGAGAGAGAAAATAAAACCACTAATGGACGAATGGGCAAAGTTGTATGAAGAATACATGCCAAAAGATATCTTGAAAAAAGAAAAACTAACAGACCTTCAAACAGCAATAAAAAACATTCACTTTCCAGAAAGCGACGAACAACTAAAGAAGGCTAGAGAAAGATTGAGCTTCGATGAACTATTCATGTTGCAATTAAAAGTCTTATCAAGAAAGAAGAAATGGCAAAAAGCAGCAAGCAAAGAAAAAAAAGCAATGGAAATAAAAAAAGATGAACTAAATAAATTAACAGACTCTCTATCTTTCGATTTAACAAACGCCCAAAAAAGAGTTGTCACAGAAATACTAGAAGACTTGGAAAAAGACTATCCAATGCATAGGCTACTCCAAGGAGACGTAGGTTCAGGAAAAACAATAGTAGCAGTAATAGCAGCCCTAAATGCCGTCCTGAATGGATACCAAGCAGTGATAATGGCTCCCACAGAAATTCTAGCAAAACAACATTACAAATCATTTTTAAAACTATTAAAAGAGAACTCTCTAAACATCCAATTCATTTCTGGAAGCACATCTACCTCACAAAAAGAAGAAATAATAAAACAACTCAAAACAGGAACCTGCGACATTGCGATAGGAACACACTCCTTGATACAGGATAAAGTTGGCTTCAAAAATCTTGGACTCGCCATAATCGACGAACAACACAGGTTTGGAGTAAAACAAAGATCGAAACTAAAAGAAATAGGAAAAAGCCCCCATTTATTAAGCTTATCTGCAACTCCAATCCCAAGAACTCTAGCAATAACAGTATATGGAGATCAGGACCTATCAATCATCGATGAGATGCCACCTGGTAGACAAAAAATAATTACCAGAATAGTTCCAGAGAATAAAAGACAAGACGCATACAGATGGATCGAAGACCAAGTCTTGAAAGGCCGACAATCATTCGTAATATGCCCTCTAATAGACGAATCCGACTTCCTCGAGGTCAAATCAGTAATAAACGAATACGACCGCCTATCCCAACATATTTTCCCAAGCTTAGAGGTAGGATTGCTCCACGGCAGACTTAAGCAAGAAGAAAAAGACGAAATAATGAATCAATTCAAAGAAAACAATACAAATATATTAGTATCCACTTCTGTTATAGAGGTAGGAATAGATGTTCCAAATGCAACAATAATGATAATAGAGGGCTCAGAACGCTTTGGTCTAGCCCAACTCCACCAGTTTAGAGGTAGGGTAGGTAGGGGAGAGCACCAGTCTTATTGCTTCCTATTCACACAAAATTCATCTCAAGAAAGTTTGAAAAGACTAAAATCAATGGAAAAACATCACAGTGGTTTCAAGTTGGCAGAAATCGATCTAGAAATAAGAGGTCCAGGCGAAGTCTACGGAGTTCGACAAAGTGGACTACCTGACCTTCGGATGGCAAGCTTGACAGATTCCGAGCTTATTGCGAGAGCACGGTCAAACGCGGAGGAGTTATTGAAAAACGATCCAAACTTAGAAAATTCTAAAAAACTTTTACAAAAATTTGAGGAGATACCGGAAGTTTACGTGAAAGATTGAGAAATTGACAAAATCGAAATTTTCAGAAAAATAGTGTTACAAAGTCGATACTTAGACGACCTAAATATCAACTTTTTTATTAAAATGCGTTAGATCGAAAGTTTTGAATAAAGGGCTAGCGCAAGCCAAAAACAAGACCCAGGCCGAATGAGGAACATCGTGAACGATGAAATACCATGACGCACAACAATAAACACACTTAAACAAAAAGACAAAACACACCAAAAAGAACCGACGTCAAGCTTTCACATCAATTAGTTCGCACAAGATACATTGTGCAAACCACCACGTCTAATCTACGATAGAACTTCTTTTACTCCTTCCCAATCGTTCTTAACAAACAGTCTTCTAATATTCTCAATTCCCTCGTCCTCCTCCATTACAGTATTTAGTTTTTTAAGTTTATCACTCATAGAGTTCAAATTTTCCAAATCCAATTCTACTAGTAAGGCGACTAATTTTGACAAAAGTCCCCTATCCTCTTCTCTTAATTTGTAATTTCTAGCAGAGTCTGGGCTTCCAATTAATTTCACCGCTAAACCTGAGACCAAATCATCAGGCAATTCACCAAATTCGGTTTGTTTAGAGCTCTCTTTAATTAGATTAGTCATGAAAGCATCTACCTGCCTACCATCAATGATGACCTGTAATTCGCTGGCATCTTTTATAGGACCATGACGACCAGTGTTAGAGAAACTATCCTCTACAAAATATACAAATTTATTAGTTCTTATATCTTTTTTAGCCTTAACAACCAATGAACAGTGATCTGTTTCTACATTAGCGACACCAATATTATTGAACTTTATGTCAAAGTTATAGCCCTCAGGAGATGTTTTTACAGCGGTAGTAACCTTTTCAACATCTTTCTCCTCTATCGGGACAAACCCAGCGACAATCCCCTCTTTAGCCTTCTCCTTTTCTACATAGGCAGCAAAGAGATCGACTTCCTCTTGTTCCTTCCACATCTCTTTCAATTCCTCATCGTCAGAGTTTTTTATAGCTTCCGAATAAAACTTCCTAGAACGCTCCCTATATTCTTTGTCTGAAATAGATCCTTTCTTCCATTGTCTGTAAGAAGCTATTTGATTTTTAGTCATTCGGTTCCCCAACCTCTTATTAATAACCCTGGAAGTCCGTTTATTTTTTTGATTTACAAGCATGGTACCAACTTCAACATGTGAAGCCTCTGTGTACTTAGATAGAACCTTATTCATTCCTTCCAAGGCCTTTCGGACATCAGATTCATTTTTATAGTCAGACTTTTTAGCTCTTAAATGCAAAAGGAATTTCTCCTTCAAAGAAGAATCCTCCATCATTTTATCTCTAACAGTCGGGGTCAAACCCTTGCCTTTAACGAAACCATCTACAAAATCAGCATAAAAATCATCATCACTAAAGTCTTCATTTATTTGATCCAAAATCTCCTCGTCGGTATCACTAGCATCTATACCAAGAGTCTCTAATGAAACAAATGAACGAATCCCTACCCCATTCAAGATTTCCCCAACAGGAAGCTTTTTGATCCTTGATGCTTGAGACACTTCTTTTGTAGCAGCTTTCTCACGATAAATATTCTGAACATTAACAACCGACAAGCCCTCTTGCGCTTGGACTTCTTGACTTTCAAGACCATCCTCATTTTGTTCTACATCATCTGCCATATATCTTTGTTATTTAACAGGGCTGTTCTTATAGTATCAAATCTCGCCTGTGTATTTAAATATCTACTCAACTCATCAATCTTAGCGCCAACATTAGTATATTTATCATTTTTTTGAAGTAAAGAAGCGGCCAAATTGTCCAAGACTACGAAGTCATCTGAACCAAAATCAAACCCTCTCCCCTGCCCCTCCCCTAACAGTTTCAAACCAATAGATTCAATCTTCCTGTCAGAAGCTTTTCTCATCGAAGAAAAATTCTCAGAGTCAGACATCTTCCCAACCTTTTTTGTGACATAAGCATCTATCCTCCGTGCATCAATAACACTAGGCAGATTAATTGCACTGAAAGGTCCAAAATTTTCACCTCCATTGATATACTCATCATTCACGAAATATATAAATTCACCTGTCTTTAAATCTTTTCTAACAATCAGATCCACAGAAAAATCTGCAATCTGGACCCTGGCTAGACCATCCCTACCAAACTCAACAGAATAATTCCCATTAAATTGAGATTCAACCTCAGACTTTGCTGAAGATTGTTCTTTTGGAGATATTACTGTAGTAGCAATAAGTACAGCAGCAGTTTGAATAATAGTATTAATAAACGTTTCCTCTATCTTTTCATCAACATTAACAGACTCCCATAACGCCATCAATTCTTCATCACCAGACAATTCGATATATCTTGCATACATCTCGTCCATTGCATCCAAATACTCTTCTTCGGAAATACTTCCTTCGAGGAATTTAGCATCAAGCTCTTTCCTTTCTCGGAAGAATTCTTCTCCAAATTCATCAGAATTCATCAACATCATAGTAATCTTGGCCAATCTCCTTCCCCTCCTGATATTGAGAAATATTTCAGCAATACCATTGGCATTTTTGGGGTCAAAATATTTAAATAATTCTAAGTTGAAGGCTTTTACCATTTCAGCATATTTTTTTTCCAAATCCCCCTCATCTTCAACACCAGTAAAATCTACCAAAGCAATAAACCGATCCTGCAACTCCTTGTTGTCCAAAAGCTCTTTAACTACTTTCAAATCCAACTTTTGAGTCTTAGAAATACGATATATCAAGTTGCGATAAGCAGTATCTCTATCAAGAATCTTTTCAGAACCTATCAAAGCACCTTCTCTGTCCGAATCAAGAACGTTGATTGCGTAAAGATTTTCAACATTAAATTTTACAAGGTCTACACTATTTGCTACCGCTAAAGAACCAATAACATCTTTCGACATATTCCCCCTGTCTTCTTTAGCCTCTCCCTTAATTTTATACTCCTTGATTCTATACTCCTCTATTCTAGAAACTTCAGTACCAAAAATTTGGTTTTTCACATCAAGACTCCTATTTTTGGTAGGATTTGTGGGACTACTATTTAGAGGTATTCTTTCATTCATCATTACATTATACAACAAAAACTCCTACCAATCAACCTGTAAGTCCATATCATTCATCACAGCCTCAACATCAGTATGAGTCATATCTAATAGCCCACTGGTTAACCTGAAATCCCTCCCATCATCAGATAGATCATCCGCGATTTTCTCCTCCAAAATCCCACGCGCACACCAAGCCACTCCAACTTTTTTTCTAGCGTCCTCATCTGAAGAGAAAACATCTCCTAAACCATCAAATTCACAAGACTTTCCCCTATTGTCAGAACACGTCTTGAGACAAGCAGCAATAGCCTCTCTTTGTGGCTTTTTTAACCACTTCACAATCTCGATATGACCAACAACCAAGCACAGTGCCAGCGTACCAATATGCAAACATCTAACAGCTGCACGAAAAACCTCCAACTCCCTCTTTTCATCATAATCTTGAAACTCCAAATTACCCATTACTACACATTTTTATACTGATACAATTCCCCATCATTGAAGCCCAATTTTTTATAATATTCACGGACCCCCACCCCACTGATCACAACGAGCTTAGACAAACCTTCTTGTTTTGTCAACAAAGCGACTTTCTCGATTAATTGTCTACCATAACCCTTGTGTTGGCTCGCTTTTTTGTCTTTTCCAGATATAGAAATGTGCTCACCGAAAACATGTAATTCACGGATAACCGCAGCATCACGAAGATCGGCCATCCAATGCTTTTCACCCGAGAAATGTTGGGACGGTACTCTTAGTCGAACATAACCTATCAATTTGTCGTTTTCAACATCCTCAAAACTCACAAAAAACTCTTTCCCAGAAGAAGACTTGTATTCTCTTACAACTAACTCAGCTTTTTTAACAACATCGCTTTTAATCTCCCTACATCTTATACATTTACATTTTTTACCTTTTTTCTTCATTTCTTCTTGGACATATTGCCTGAGGTTAGAAACCTTACTTCCCCCAATAATACTCTCGGCCGGAATATCTCGATATAACCGAGTTATCCTACAATACTCAGGAACTTTCTCTTTAAATTTAACAAGTAAATCAATCAACTCTTTGTCAGCATATGGTTTGTGCCCACCATCTCGATAGATTTTCTCCAAAGGAGAATAAGGAACCACCACACAAGGATATATTTTCAACCAATCAGGCTTGTATAATTCGTTATCAAAAAGCTCAGAAAACATCTCAAGGTCCTTCTTCTTGTTGCTTCCATACATATTCGGCATGAAGTGAACGTTTATCTTGAAACCAGCATCCTTGAGAAGCTTCAGAGATTCCTGCACTTCCTTAACACCATGCCCTCTCTTGTTAAGCTTATATATATTGTCGTCCAAACACTGGACTCCCAGTTCAACCTTGGTAACCCCAAGTTTACGGAAAAATTTCAAAGACTCCTCGTCAATATAATCAGGCCTAGTCTCTATAGAAAGTCCAACGCACCTGTTATTGGCCTTCTCATTTTTTCTCTGAGCCTCATCGAGAGACCTTTCTTTCTTTCCATCACCATAATCATAATTCAACCCATTGTAGACTCCTTTTACAAAATTCCTCTGATAAGCTTTTGGGTAAAAATTAAAGGTTCCACCAGAGATAATCATCTCAATCTTGTCGGTACGATGTCCTGTTTTTTGAAGACCTTTCAATCTAGAAACCACCTGTCTGTACGGATCAAAATCATTCAAAATAGCACGCATTACGGCGGGCTCATTGCTCAAATAGCTTTTGGGCATATCGGGTTCCTTTGGACAATAGATGCACTGACCAGGACAAGCATAATCCTTCGTTATAACAGTGATAGAAGCAATCCCCGAAGTACTCCGCACTCCCCTCTTTCTTATCAATTTCTCAAACCTCAAATCAGGTTCGAGAACACCTCCATCAACAAGCTCGTTGTAAGCTCTTACAAGCTCAATACTTGTTAGAGACGAGATTTTGTATTCACTCGAGTAGACGTTCTTTAATTTCTGCAAAAATCTTCTGTCAGAAATTTCATCTCTAATAGCTTGTTTAACAAATTTTTTCGCTATATGATCTATCTGCATTTTTTATTATTAAAGCTTGGGGAATTCTATCATGAGAGAGAATACAGCAAAAGCAATCCTTGAAAACGTAAAAAAAACATATAGCGACATAGCAAACGATTTTTCAAAAAGCAGAAACAACAAATGGAATGAATTCGATTCATTTCTCGAATTTATCGAAAACAAAGGCACTGTAGCTGACATTGGGTGTGGCAACGGAAGATTCTACAAATTCTTGAGAGAAAAACGAGACAGCAAGTACGTAGGAATAGACAACAACAAAGAACTTCTCAAAGAGGCGAAACGTCTAAACAAAGCAAATTTCATCGAAGGCGACATACTCAAAATCCCATTAAAAGAAGACTCTCAAGACGTGACAGTTTGTATAGCAGCTCTACACCACATTCCATCGAAAAAACTCAAGAATCAAGCCATCGAAGAACTAGCCAGAATAACAAAACCCAAAGGATACTTACTCCTGTCAGTATGGAACCTACTAGAGCAAAAAAAATACAAAAAATATGTTGTTAAAGCTTTTGTAAAATGGTTGTATACAATGGGCAAATTCGAAAAAAGAGGACTTTTCATCCCATGGCAAAAAGAAAGAGACAGATACTACTACGCATTCAAAGAAAGTGAACTTAAAAAAATGCTAGATAAAAAATTTAAAATCATAAAAAAAACTAAAGGAAATAACATTGTTCTAATATGCGAGAAAAAGTAAAAATACTAGGAGTAAATTTCGACAAAATCACATCTAAAGATGCTTTGGAAAAAATATCAGACTGGCTTTCTCCGGGGATACATTTGAAAAAAAGACACGTTGTAGTCACGCCAAATCCAGAAATACTACTTGAAGCCCAGAAAGACGATAAATACAGACGAATCTTGAACAAGGCAGACCTGAGCATTCCAGATGGGATAGGGGTATTATGGGCATCAAAATTCAGAAAAATCGCGAACACAAAAGACTCCAAGCTAAAAAAATGCTCAAAATGGTTCGTCAGCTTATCGATGATTCCAATCAGCAAAAGCTACATAAGAACCGAGTTGCCAGAAAGAGTGACTGGAGTGGACCTGATGGAAAAAATATGCAAACTGGCAGAGATAAAAGGAAGTAAAGTTTTTTTACTCGGAGCGGGGAAAGGAATAGCTAGACGCACAGCTGAAAAACTAATGGAAAAATATCCAGAACTTCTAATAACTGGAGTCTATGCAGGAACCCCAAAGCAGAAACACGAAAAGAAAATACGTGAGCTAATCAACGCAAGTGAAGCCGAAGTATTATTTGTAGCATACGGAGCTCCAAACCAAGAAAAATGGATAGAAAGAAACATAAAACACATTCACACACTAAAAGTAGCTATGGGCGTTGGGGGCTCTTTTGATTTCATTTCAGGAGAAAAAAAGAGGGCACCAATCGTAATGCAAAAAACAGGACTTGAATGGCTGTACAGATTGTCTAAACAACCATCAAGAGCAAAAAGAATACTCAACGCAACAGTGGTATTCCCTATTAGAGTCTTTAAAAGAAAATAAAACTACTTTTTCTTTTTGCCAGACTTTTTCTTGGCGTCCAATAGTTGATTTACTATCGGAGTAATCTTTTCAATCACAACATTCATTGCTTTCAGAGGACTAACCACTGAAACTTTGACTTTATCAGTTACATCCTTAACATCATCCAAGATTTTCGATACATCTCTCAAGATAAAGATCACGTAAAGCAAAGCCATCGATAAAAAAATGACTAATACAAGGAATCCAATCCCGAAAGACATGCGCATGATATCTGCAGAGGTTTCAAACATAGGAATTTTGGTTTAATTTACTCTATTATTATAGCATTTTTCGCACCATTTCGTCCACTATCGATGGGTTGGCCTTTCCCTTCATCTCTTTCATGACTTGACCTATCAAGGCTCCTACAGCCTTGTCCTTGCCATTTTTTATATCTTCTACAATAGATGGGTTCGCCTTCACGACTTTTTTGCAAACTTCTTCGATTTCAGACGAATCACTGATCTGTTCAAGTCCCTTTTTCTTAACAATCTTCGCTGGATCATCTCCAGTCTTGTACATCTCTTCGAAAACATCACCTTTCGCAGCGTTGTTCGAGACTTTCCCATCCTTGATCATTTTGAGCAAAATACCCATCATTTCAGAAGTAACTTTTTGTTCACCAACAGATATAAGTTCCTCCCTCAAATGCTTCATAAGGACGGTTAGTACAAAAGAAATTGCCAACTTAACATCCCCACAACCCTTGATAACTTCCTCGAAATAATTTGCCAAGGAAACATCTGCGACCAAAATCCTTACATCCTCATCGTTTAATCCATACTGTTCCTTAAACCTTTGTGCTTTTTGGGCCGGCAATTCCGGCAACTTCTTTTTCATTTCTTCAATTTGCTTCTTTGAAGTAATCACTGGAGGAATGTCTGGTTCAGGGAAATATCTGTAATCATCACTCCCCTCCTTGGTTCTCATAATATATATTTCTTGCTTGTCATCATTCCAACCAACAGTCAGATCTTGAGTCTGAACCTCCCCTTGTTCCCACAAAGCTTTTTGTCTATCAATCTCAAAATCTATAGCATTTTCAAGAGACCTAAACGAATTCAAATTCTTGATCTCACTTCGAGCATTTAACCCCTTACTCCCCTTCTCACGAATAGAAACAGACGCGTCAAACCTCATCATCCCCTTCTCCATGTCAGCCTCACTTGAACCAATGTATCTCAATATTTTCTGAACCTCCTTGGCATACAAAGAAGCCTCCTCAGAAGATCTCATGTCCGGCTCACTAACGATTTCCATCAAAGGAGTTCCGGCTCTATTGAAATCAACCAACGTCCCACCTTTTACATGAGTTAATTTTCCCGCATCGTCCTCCAGATGCAACCTAGTAATATTTATTTTTTTATTTCCGCCAGACGTTTTGATATCAATCCATCCTTTCTCAGAAATAGGTTCATCAAACTGAGATATTTGAAAACCTTTTGGTGAATCTGGATAGAAGTAATTTTTTCTATCGAATTTAGAGAACTCCTTTATTTGACAATTCAAAGCCAAAGCAGCAAAAATTCCTTTTTGCAAAGCCTCATCATTCAACACGGGTAACATCCCTGGAAATCCAGTACAAACAGGGCAAGTATTGATATTCGGAGATTTATCAAAAGAATCGTTGTCACACCTGCAAAACATCTTTGTTTTGGTTGAAATCTGCGCATGAATCTCCAATCCAATTACAACCTCAATATCTGTCATCTTATTTAAGAAGTTAATTTTTCAACCTGGATTATAACCTGTTTTTCCAAGTCCTTCAAAGTAGAATTATTTAACACCTTCCCATCAACCTTTTTGGGCAAGATATCAATAAATTCTTTTGTATTTACGTCAGGCCTCTCCACAACAAGAATCTTATCAACCAATTTATTCAAATATTTATCTTCAAAATAAACAGCCTCTATAGCGACCTTCTCCTCATCAAGCTTATATAATTCTTTGGAAATTTCATTGAAAACCAAAGGGTGTATTAGCACATTTAGTATTTTTAATTTCTTAAAGTCAGAAAAAACAACTTTTCTCAATTTAGACCTGTTAACAGAACCGTCTTTGGAAATAAATTCATCACCAAAAAAATCAACAACCTTTCTCTGCCCAGGCCGACCTTTCTCATACAATCTATGAACAACTTCATCAGCATCTATGACATACCAACCCTTACCTTGAAGAATCTTCAAAACCTCACTTTTGCCAGATCCTGGATGCCCACAAATACCCAATATAAAATTCATAATTAAACATTAGCACCTAAATCATTCAAAGCTCTTTTGAAAGATGAAATTGCACTCTTTACTTCCGCATTACTCAACCTAACATCAACCTGATGGGCAATTCTATTTCTAAGTTTGTGAGCCCTCCAAACAGCATTTATATCAGAAAAATAAGCATCACTCCTTTTCAACATTTCACCAAAAGACAACCCATCAAATTTCTTACCAGCCCTTTTGCCAAGAGTGTGATGAAGAAGCTTGTCAGCATTTATGATTGCAATAGACTGATTAGTATTCAACATCTCCGAGACCTTGGCCCAATGCTTTGAAATATACTTTTGGTCGCTATTACTAAGCTTGGCCCTATTCTTCCACTGCAACCAAGAAACAAAACCCATAACAAGAACTACCAGAAGAAAAAAGCCAACAACAAATACAAGAACCATATAATTAACTGTTATCAGAATGAATTATTCCATTTTCTTTCGCATGATTAGCTATCATTTCCGCAAGCATACCCTTGAGAGTTTCATGATCAGTAAAAGACTTGTCTTTAATAAATTTCTCCTGATACTTCATTATTATTCTATCAACCTTTCTTGGATTAGCAGCATCAGCAAGATTGATCTGAACCCCCATCCCCATCTTATCAATAATTATGTCACCATAATTCAAAACCGTAGGCAGAAACCCCTGTATTGTGTAGGAAATACCATCAATCATGTGATATTCAATCCTCTTGGAAGTATTGTCGAAAACCCCTCTCCTCTCTATATCTATAACCCCAATATTAGTTATCAATAAACAATCATAGTGATACTCCATAAACTTAATAATAAAATTAGTAAGTCCAGCAATCAACCACACCAAACAAACAATAAAGAACATAGGAAGGAAGTAAAACACCAATACCGGAGGAAGGATCCCAAATAAAACCGGCTTCCACGTTTTCTTTTTCAAAATAAACCAATGTCTATTAATCACGTGAAAAATTTCTTCTCCTTCGTCTAAATGTCTCCTATAAGAAAGATGTCTTAAACTCATGTTTAAATTATAATATTTTATCTTTACTTTTGCAATGAAGCTATTAGTATGCAGGGGATGAAAAAAGAAGATATGAAGAAAATTGGGCTTTGGCTACTAGACCTTGTGATAAATGTGGCCATCGTTTTTGGTATAGTTTTGTTAGTCGAAAGGTTCCTAGTAACACCTTTTGAAATATACGGTCCCTCGATGTGCGACAACCTTAATTTGATAGACGGAGAATGTGTTGGAGATTACGGAGAAAAAATAATCATCAACAAAGCCGGATACTACATCAACGATCCAGAAAGAGGAGATATCATAATCTTCAAGCCAAAAATTTCTGATGAAAAGTTTTTTGTAAAAAGAATTATTGGACTTCCCGGAGAAACAGTAGAAATATTAAACGGAGAAGTTTATGTCACAAACCAGGACAATCCAACAGGAACGAAAATAGACGAAACATATCTCAATGCTTCGAACAAAAGAAATACAGTCACCTTTTCAAAAGGGTCTACAATCTTCCAGGTGCCAGAGAATGAATACTTTGTAATGGGAGACAATAGGAACTCAAGCACGGATTCAAGAAGCTGTTTCAGAAATCCAATATCAGAAGGATGCAGCAACGGCATGGCAGAAGCCTTTGTTCCAAAAGAGAACCTAGAAGGAAAAGCATGGGTAGTTTTCTGGCCAATAGGAAGCTGGAGAGTCGTAGACGATATGGAGTACTCAGAACTCCTCCCTTGAGGCAAAGTAAAATTCCATCAAAACCGCAGCAGCTATCAAAAGACCTCCCGACCACCAGGTTAGAACATTTAACATAAGAAGAATTAAACAACTAACGGATATTAAACTCAAAATAACTCCCTGCCTCAATGAGATATTTATATGCAAATAAAAAATCTCATTTCTATAAAGCCAAATACGAAAAAAATATCCAAACAAAGTAAACGTACAGCTCAAGGCAATAAGTAAGCTTAGATAGAAAAAAGCCAAAGCCACAGAAGTAGATTCATAAGGATTGAATTTGAATATAACCGTAATAAAAGCTATCCAAGCAAGAACACCAGCCAAAAGCAAAATCAATAAATAATTTTTATGCACCATTTTTTTGTTGTGATAGTTTTTTTAAAACCTTAGGAATCACTTTGAAATCCTCCAAAAGAACATCCCTTTTTCTTGGATCGTACAAAGCCGCCGCAGGATGATAGAGAGGAATATAAACTTGTTTTTCAGACCATATCCCTTTGTACACTTTTGGACAACCGTGAGCCTCTGAAATCTTCAAGTCAGGAAGAAACCTACCCATAGAGTGTCTTCCCAGAGTAACAATAACCAAAGGCTTTATAGCTTTTATTTGTCTCGTCAAATAAGACCAACACGTACTTATCTCTTCGGGGAAAGGATCTCTATTCTCGGGAGGTCTGCACTTAACAACATTAGTTATATAAACATCCTCTCGAGTCAAACCAATACTTTCTATCAAAGTAGTCAAAAATTTGCCAGCCGCCCCAACAAAAGGCTTCCCTTGCAAGTCCTCGTCCTTACCGGGACCTTCCCCAATAAAAAGTATGCTAGCCTTCTCGTGCCCATAACCAGGAACCACGTTAGTACGACCAGTACAAAGCTGACACTTATTACACGCCCCTATTTCCTTATAAATCTTATCCAAATCACTCATGTTCGTGATGTTTTAATAAAAGACCAAATACATAGATCGAAAGACCTATTATGAATATTACAGCGCTATACATCAACGCCTTAGTCGCCAATAAACCAAAGAAATCACTCAAGAAATACATAACAGACTGCACCTGCTCAGTATTAAAACCATCTCCAGCTTTTTCACTCGTCGCCATGCTACTAATAAATTTCGGAGCCTGATACAACGCCATAAAAATAAACCCAGTGAAAATAGCACTAGATATCAAAGGTTTTCCAATCCATCTAATAACTCTATGCAAAGGTTTCAAAATAATCAGAGAAATAACAATAAGTAACAAAATTTGAACCATGAAAATTCCCCACCAAACGGTCCACAAAAAGTCTTTATTCAATTCATATCCAGCAAAGAGATGTAAATCCCCTTCGTGCAACTCAAGAACGGTCAACTTTGAAGGAATATCGTCCAAAATCTGAGTATTTAATACTTGAGTAACCTGGTTTTTAAAGTCCTCCTCTGGAACACCATCTGGAATACAGAAATTTTCTTCACTAGGAACAACCCCACCCTCACAAGGGGGAATAGTGTCAAACAAATATGAAGAAAGAGTTCCAACAAAGTTCGGCAGTTTATCAACGACCCCAGAAAAATCCACCTCTATCACGGCAACACCATTTTCATCAAATTCAGGCTCAACCAAATTTTCAACAAAAGGAACCAAAATGCTCTCAAAATCTTCAGCAGTTATATTCTCTCTCAAAACTTTCTCGAAATCGGCCTCAGAGAATTTGACTTCAATGTCTCCTTGAGAATCAACAACAGAAGTTGTAACCACGTCAACAGACGCTTCATACAAACTTTCAGACAAAGACCCCTCATAAAAGTCTACATTCAGCAGAGTATTTAACAACAAAAACAACACGAAAGAAGCGAAGAAAACTATACTAAAAATAATTGCAATCAAACCTGCAAAAATTGATCTCACCATTAGGAGGAGGGTTAAAAAAACTCAAGCACAAATTTAACACAAGGTCTTACAAATTGAAAGAAGCTTTGTCCATTGTAAAACCAGCCGCCTTAGGATGGCCACCACCGCCATATTTTTTGGCAATCTCCGATAAATCAACATTATCCTTTCTAGTTCTAAAAGATCCTTTCACGTTTTTCCGGTCCTCCTGAACAAGCAACGCAAAATCAACACCAGGCACCATATTTAGATAATCAACCGCACCAGAAAGTTGATCCACACGACCATCATCTCCCTTTGCCTCTTCCTCAGTAATGACCGAACAAATGAAGTTGTCTTTCGTAATTTCAGCTTTTGAAAAAGCCTTCCCAAGCAACTTCAATGAAGAAAGAGTATTAGTTTTGAAAAGTGCCTTAATAATTGGAGCAACTTTCGCACCCCTACGAAGTAATTCAGCCGCAACTTGATACACCTCCAAAGAAGTATTAGAATGCATGAAACTTCCAGTATCATTGTATATACCAGTCAACAAACAAGTAGCAATATCGGGAGTAATATTGGTATCAATATATGAGAAAATCTTAAAAATTATCATTGTTGCAGACGCACTCTCTGTCTCAACTATATTTAGATGTCCAAACATATCGTTCGAAGCATGATGATCTATATTTACAATAAAAGGTTTTTTGTTTGGATTATTGAAAGATAGTATTTCAGGATATTTTTCATGGAAATCAGTCATATAGTGAGCTCCACAATCCACAAGCATAACCAAATCATAGTTATTTGGATCAATATTTTTCTTAACATCCTCGACGTGAGGCAAGAAAGAATACTTTCTAGTTGGCTTATCAACACATCCAAGATCAGTCTTCTTCCCCATCTTGTCCAACCAAATTTTCACAGCACACATTGACCCAAGTGCATCCCCATCTGGCTTCCTATGGCCAACAACAAGGATATCTTGCGCCTTTTTTACTTCTTTAAATAATTGTTCATACTCTAAATTTTGCATAGGCGATATTATACGTTATTCTAAGAATAAATCAAGTGTTATTAACTCAAAGCTTGTTGTATATTTCTTTCATGAGAATTTCATACTTTGGAACACCATCATTTGCAGTCCCAATACTAGAGTCACTATACAATGACGATAGCATCAAAATCACCTCGGTTGTGACCCAGCCAGACAAACCTGGGAATAGGAATAAAATCACTCCTCCTCCAGTCAAAATAATGGCTCAAGAGTTGGGAGTAAAAATTCATCAACCAAACAAGATTGACGCTGATTTCATAGAAGAGCTCGAAGAAGAATCTCCTGACGCAATAGTGGTAGTGGCTTATGGTGAAATCATACCTGAAGAATTATTGGATTTGCCAACTTTTGGCTGCATAAACGTTCATCCATCACTACTCCCAAAATACAGAGGAGCATCCCCTATTCAGGAAGCTATTTTGAATGGAGACACAGAAACAGGAGTCTCAATAATGAAACTAGATGAAGAGTTGGATCACGGACCTATTATTTTGATAAAAAGAGTCGAAATTTCAGAAGACGAAAACACAGAGAAATTGTCAGCAAAGCTAGCAATAATAGCGGCCGAAATACTACCAATGGCCTTACAAGACATAGAAGATGAATTCCTAACACCAATTCCACAAGAACACAACAAGGCAACTTTCTGTTCTAAAATCACAAAACAAGACGGAGAAATAGACTGGAAGAAAACAGGAAAAGAAATATTAAACCAAGTAAGAGCATTAAACCCATGGCCATCAACCTACACAATTCTAAAAGACAAAAGAGTGAAAATATCAGAAATTGAAATCACAAAAGAAGAAGCATTAGAAAAGCCAGGAACAATAAAAAACTTAGACAAAGATAACTTTGGATTTTATTCTAAAGACTCACTGATAATCCCAAAAAAACTTCAAGTAGAAGGAAAATCGGAAATGACAACAAAAGAATTCCTAAACGGATACAAAAACCTTCTCGACTAATATTTATTCCTCCACACTCTCTACGGGAGCAACATAGTCTGGATCAATAGGAACTATGACTCCGCCCTTTGGAAGTGAATCGGAAACCCTGTCTTCAACAGCATTCAAAGCACTACCGATAGGGGTGCCTGAATTTATAGAACTAATCGCTGCATCCATCATCTCTCTAAATAATAAATAATCAACAACAGGAAAGGTTTCTGCGTAACCAACTTGTTTAGCAAACGTCCCATATAAAGGATCATTCGACTGGTCAGGTATCAGACTCCTAAGACTAGTTGGTCTGTGAGTAGCATCGAAATATGTGGTAGCGTTATTTGGAGTAGACAAAAATGTCAAAAATTTCCAAGCAGTATCCGGATACTCAGTATTTCTAGAAACACCAAACGCAAAATACTCAGCATAAGTATCCCTCTTCTCAGTAGAAACAGTTGGATCCTCAATCTGTGGCATTGGAGCCGAAGCTATTGCATCAATATCGATAACATCAACTTTGTCAGTCCTGAGATTGCCCCTTTCAGAAAGAATTTCTGCATACGTACTCGCATAACCAAAAATCATCGAAACTTCTCCAGCCACAAATGCAGAAATATCTCCTTTGTCATAATTTGCAGCTTGATCCTCATTCCAAGAATAATATTTTTGAGAACTATCCGCGAAACTAGTAAACAAAGTAACAGCATCCGTAGAAGGCCTGCTACCACCAGAAGTATATGAAGAGAAAGTAGCCTTAGACATAGTCTCGTCGTAAAAAACATCTCCATATTGGATCATCATAGCAAACAACACATCCAACGCATTAGAAACGTTCTCAGTCACACCTAGAGCTATACCAGACACCTCAAACGAGTTAGATGAGTTACTCTCTTTGGTAAGCAAGTAAACATCGTTTTTTATACCATCCCAAGTAGACGAAGGTTTTCCTCTGGTAGGAATAGAGTCTTCAAAATGATCTTTGTTGTAATAAATTCCAAGAGTATCAACGTACAAAGGTAAACCATAAACCTGTTCAACTCCATCATTATCAGGAGTTATCAGATCATTAGCAGCAGCCTCTACAAAAATAGTCCGAAAAGCCGTAGGATTTCCCTCGGAAGCTGGCATAGCAGATAATTTTTTCCTATTTTTTATAAACCACGAATTAGGCATCGCAAATATATCTGGCCCCTCCCCTTCAGCAAGCTCATTCAAGATTCTTTTTTCATATTCTTCGAAATCATCAAATCGATAATATTCAATCCTAACGTAAGGGTTTTCTTTGAAGTATTCTTGGATCATGGGCTCAAAAACATCTTCGGCATCATACATATTGTAGATAACGAGACTCTTTTCAGTGTTGTCGACAGGAGGTGGCAATTCCTTTTTTCTAAGGAGAGAACACGATGTTGAAAATAAAAGAATCGACACGAGAGTAATAGTAAAGAAGGTTTTTTTGCTATTGAACATAGGGCTTGAGGTTAAGAAAGTCTTAACCATTATAGGAAAACCACCTCCTGTAGTCTAGAAGAATCTATTTTTCTTTCTCATTTTTATCTTCAGAAACGTTTTTTATATTAACTTCAATTCCATCTTTTTTCCTCTTATAAACGAGAACATTAAGCTCATCCAGAACAATTTCTGTCCCGTAATGTTTTTTTCCATCCTTGTCTTCATACGAATTATTTTGTAGACGACCTTCGATATAAACCGGACTCCCTTTCACTAAATGTTGAGCACAAATATCCGCCAACTTCCTCCACGCAATAACTTTGTGGTAGTCGACAGATTCTTTTTTCTCACCATCGCTAGTTATCCAGTCACGATTTGTCGCCACCGGGAAATAAGCAACCGCAATACCAGAGGATGTTTTTTTCAACTCCGGATCAGCGGCCAGATGCCCAATTAGCATCGTTTTGTTCAGACTTCTCATCTTTTTTTGGTTAAAAATATTTACGCATATATTCATACATCACCAACCTTAAAGATTACTTAATTTTAATTTAAATTTTTCTTACAATTATCTAAAATTTAAGTTACAATTCTGCACCAGCCCAATAATCAAAATAAATGTTCACTGGAATCATCCAAACAATCGGAAAAATTAAAAAATTAGAAGATGACGGCAAAACAACGACATTGACTATCGAAGCCAAAGATATTTTCAAAAACAAACGCATTGGATCATCAATCGCAGTAGATGGAGTCTGTTTAACAATAGTAAAAAAAGACTCAGATTCAGCACAATTCAACCTGATGAACACGACCCTTCAAGCAACAAAACTAAAAGATATCAAAGAAGGAAATACCGTCAATTTGGAACCGTCACTTACTTTTGGACAAGGATTGGATGGACATCTGGTTCAAGGTCACGTCGACACAACAGGAGAGGCAATAAATGTGAACAAATCAAGCAACCAAACCATTCTTCGCATCACTTATCCAAAATCATTCCGACAACTACTTTCGAACAAAGGATCTGTAACATTAAATGGAGTTAGTTTGACGATAAGTAACCTTAGTTCTGACTTTTTTGAAGTCAGTCTAGTTGACCACACATTAGAAATAACAAACTTGTCAGAAATAAAGGTTGGAGATAAAGTTAACTTAGAGTTTGACGCTATTGCAAAATATTTAAAATCATTACTAGAAGCACGTGGAAATTAAAAGCAAAACAAAACCAAGTATTCCAGGAGGAGAAGACCTAAACATCCTCGTTATCCTCCCCTATTTCAATGAAACAATAGGGCTTGAGCTTTATCAAAACACAGAAGAAACACTCCTTCAAAATGGAGTGAAAAAGAAAAATATAAAACTTTTGCGCATACCAGGAGCATTCGAACTTCCGTACGCAGCACAGAATGAAATTAAAAGATCAAGTCCAGATGCAGTAATAGCACTAGGAGTTGTAATAAAAGGAGAAACCGACCACTACGACCAAGTCTGTGACCAAACTTTCCGAGGACTCATGGATGTACAACTCAAACTAGAGACACCAATCATCTTCGGCATACTGACTTGCAACACAAAAAAACAAGCAGAAAACAGAGCCTCAAGCAAAGGACTCAATAAAGGAAAGTCATATGCACTAGCAGCATTGATTCAGGCAAATTTATAATAACCTCATAAATTATGAATCTAAAAACAATTAAAGACCTAGAAGACATCCAAGGTAAGCGCATCTTACTCCGAGTAGATTTCAACACACCACTTACAGAACCAGACGAAAATGGATACAGAGAAGTTGCTGACGACACTCGTATTCGAGAAGCTTTGCCAACAATCAATTACCTGTTGGAAAAAGAGGTCAAACTAATAATAATAAGCCACCTTGGTCGACCAAAAGGAAAAGTCGTCGATGAATTACGTCTCGACCCAGTAGCAAGAGCACTAGAAAGTCTTCTGGAAAAACCAGTCAAAAAGATTGACGCAATAACAAGTGACACGGTTCACAAAGAAGTTGAAGAGATGAAAGCCGGAGACATTTTGATGCTAGAAAATATAAGATTCCGAGAGGAAGAAGAAAACTGCGACATGCAATACACAAAAGAACTCTCTACGTTAGGAGATGTTTTTGTAAACGATGCATTTGGGACCGCTCACCGCAAACACGCATCAACAGCTGGATTAGCAGAATACATCCCAGCATACGCAGGGCTATTGATGGAAAAAGAAATAGAAGAATTAAGCAAAGTTTTAGACAACCCGGGACATCCATTGACAATCATATTTGGTGGAGCAAAAATGGACTCAAAGATAGGTGTAATAAAAAACTTCATAGGCAAAGCAGATCACATCCTAGTAGCAGGCGGAATTGGAAATACATTCCTAACAGCATCAGGTCACAACTTAGGAGAATCTCTGGCTCAACACGATATGGTTGAACTCGCACAAGAAATAATGATGGACTGCCAAGAATATAAAACCAAAATCATTCTCCCTCATGACCTCGTAGCTGCAGATGACTGCACAGATGACACGGAAACTGCAAACGTAGGAGTAGAAGATTTTGTTGGAGATATGAAAGCTTTTGATCTCGGAAAATGGAGCGCAGAAAAATTCTGCAACATGATAGTAGACTCAAAAACAGTAATCTGGAATGGTCCAGTAGGAGTATTTGAAAAGAAACCGTTCCAAGAAGGATCTCGTACGATAGCAGAATGTATCGCAAAAAGTGATGTTACCTCAATAATAGGAGGCGGAGACACTATAAATGCAATAAAATCATTCAACATACCAGCAGATTCATTCACTCACATCTCTACCGGCGGAGGTGCATCCCTAGAATTCCTAGAAGGAAAAATGCTTCCAGGTATTAAGCCGTTATTAGATTAAGCACCAATCTTAACCTCACCATTTCTTTTCAAAATTCTTTTGAATCTGGTGTTCCACTTATGAAAAATTTTGTCAGACAAAGCATAGATACCATAAGTGATAAAGAAAGATGCAAAAACATCGATCGAATAATGAACATGCATAAGTAAGACGGTCACAGCCATAACTCCAGATCCAATCAAACAGAACCATCTAAACTTATAAGCCCTAAAGATAAGAGCAGCCAAGAAGGTGTTTCCAACATGCCCTGAGAAGAAAAGATCATTATAAAAAGCATATCTATCAAAAAGCCCATCTCCTGTTAACAATTCAGGACTCTGAAGATATAACATTCCCTCAGGAGGCCCCAGGTGAGTCATAACTATAAAAGCAGCCCGAACCAAAGCAAACAAACCATAAGTCTTCAAAGCCCAAGGCGCCAATTCAGGTCTCACAGCAAGAGCATAAAACGCAACCGGAATCAAAAAGAACCAAACTCCCCAGGTAAACAAGAACGACAAATTATAAGTAGGAATATTATCCAAAATGATATCCCCAACAGTTACAACCTGAAACATCTGATCATTATATTGAGCCGCAGATATCAAAACATATTGTCCAAAAAAGAAGAGAACAACACTAAACAAAAATGAGATTCTAAAACTTCTGTCTTTAAACAAAACAGACCATTTCTCATTTAAATCATTTCTAAATTTTTTGATTTTATTCATATTTTACGTCAGCCCCCCAAACAGTTTCATTAATTTGTCTCAAAGTTTCCAGAGTCAAAGCTTCAGGAATATAAATACCAGGAGTAGTTCCATCTGGAGATCGAGGAAATGCTCCCTCTGCGATAAAATCCTTGCAAATCATCCTGATACGAACATTGCGATAAACACGCCTCAACCTTTCTGATTCTGATCCAGCACGCATCCCAGGAACACCCTCAGGTGAATCACGAAGCTCCAGCCCCCCTTGATCAATAAGATCATTAATAGCACTAATAATCATATTCAAAAAATAAGGTTCCAGATCAAATTCCATCAATTCCTCAACAGCCTTCAATCTCGCACTCAGAAGACGATTGGGATTCAAAAGTTGATCTAAAAGCTCGAAAACTTCCTCTCCTTCTTCGATAGAGGTAACGTCTTGGAAATTGTATTCGAAACGATTAGCAGTTAAAAAATCCATAGAAAATTTTTATCATCCTTTATTAATCCTCCCCCACTCCACTCCATCGCATAATCTTATCTTCAACTTCTTTTCTATTAGCTGCGTATCTTTCTCTACTCACTTTCCTCACCTTTTCCGCACGCTCCAAATTTGGCTCATCAGCGATTGGCGGCAAAGTATCAAGAGAGAATGTCTTTGAAGGCATATTGTCGATAAGAAGACGTGTATAGGCTGTAAATTTGCTCATACCAACTAAGTCAGGTGGCAATACCTCCTCCCCAAACTGTTGAGAAATATATTCAGCATCATCAAACCCAACTTGCATAGACATCAAAGTCCCCACATTACCAAACACCGCATCTTTCACTTCGTCAGGCATCTGAGCAATATATTGGTTAGCCATCGTCAAACTCAGCTTATACTTACGAGCCTCGGACAAAATCGTAGCAAAAGCATCAGTAGCAAAATTCTGGAACTCATCCACATAAAGATAGAACTCTTTTCTATCTTTCTCAGGTGTATTTGCTCTACTCATCGCATCAAGCTGAAACTTCGTAATAAACATCGAACCAAGAAGAGAAGAGTTATCCTCACCTATTTTCCCTTTTGAAAGGTTGATTATAACAATCTTTCCCTTATCCATCGCAAACCTCAAATCGACTGCACTTTTCGGCTGACCAACTATATTTCTAATAATAGGGCTAGCCAAAAACTGTCCAACTTTATTCAGAATTGGTGAAATAGCCTCGATCTTCATTCTATCCTGCATCTTATCAAACTCATTGACCCAAAAACTTTTTACGATAGGATCTGTTATTTTGGGAACCACTTTCTTTCTAAAAGCCTCGTCCTGAAGGATACGAGTGATCCCCAACATGGTTGTGCCGGGATATTCAAGCAAAGAAAGAATTGTATTCCTCAAAATATGCTCCAACCTTGGACCCCAACTATCTGCATAAATTTTCTTGAAAATCCCAACCAGTCCACTACAAACGATTGTATTGAAAGCCGGATCAATATTTTCAAGCATATTAAAAGCAACCGGGAAGTCTCTGTCCGAAGGCTCTATCAAAACAACATCATTCGTTCTGTTTGGCGGAATAAACCCAAGAACAGTATCTGCAAGATCACCATGTGGATCAATCAATCCAACCCCTTTCCCTTCTATCACATCAGAATAAATCATATTTTCAAGAAGAGTCGATTTACCCATACCAGTTTTACCAATCACATAAATATGTCTCCCCCTATCCTTATCCTTTATTCCAAACTCAGCCATATTTCCTCGAAAATTTGTTTTACCAATAAGAGTATATCCTTCTTCATCAGAAGTGTTAGATCGCAAAGGCAAATCAATAGGCGGTTCCAACTTTCTACTTCTCACCCAGGTAATATTCGGCGTTTTCACCGTCAAACTCGGCAGATGATAAACCGTTGCCAATTCCTCGTTACTCATGATAAATCCACCCTCAACTTCCCTTCTCCTAAACTTAGAAACTACATGCAAACCTGTTTCAATTTTTTTAATCTTAAAACCATTTAAATGGGGTTGATTAAACTGTTTGAAACTACCAGCCATCTCTCTAATTTTTGAGTCAATCTTTTGTTTATTCGCATCATTAGGAACATAAACCAATCGAATATTCACATCATATAAAAGACGTACAACCTTATCCATACACGCGTCTGATTCAGATTCTCTTTCATGCGATCTCATAGCCATTTGCTCCCCAACATCATCATCGTGATCCAGCATCATTCCCTCAGTCTTGAGAACATTTTTCACACCAGCGCGCACGAAAACTCCTCTAATCCAGAAGTAAACATAAAGTGGAAAAAACACAAATTTAGGCCACAACTTCCTGGTAACATACACTTTTGCATAAGCATTCTGAGACCAATCCATACTCATGAAAAATCCCTTATTGATAAGCTTCACACACTTAATCAAAACAATCTTCCATTTATCAGCCAAAGGAGTCGCAACTATTTGAATCCACGCCTGTTCAGATGGATGATTGAACTTTGTTAAAGTCGAAGTAATCCCCGACAATGGATCCACTGCCACACGCGTCAATTTGTCCTCAAACTGCGTATACCTCTTGATAGGAAACACGTCAGCATCTGTGAACTCAAGCTCAGCTCCAATAGCATTTTGATAGACCTCTTTGTCCATAGTTTTCGTATAATCCTCAACTTCCAAAATCTCCGCATCTGGATATTGCGCATATATTTGCCCTTCAACTAAATTCCTCAATTTTTCAGGAAAAGCTACGTAAAAATTTATAGATTTATCAACAGTAGAGATCTCAAAACTAACAGAATCCTGTTTATCTCCAAACAACCTTTTGATAAAAGGGATCTCCCTATAAACCCCGTGAATTGCAGAAAAAATCTGCTCCGCAACGATCGGACCTGCTTCCACTTCTTTAGGCACACTAATGTGCAAAACTGTCTTTTTTTCAGACACCCTTCTAAGACGACTTTTAAACCTAAAAAAAGCCGACAAAACAGCCGTCAATAACGCCGCTGAAACCAATATAATTCCTATTATTACAAGCAAATCTTTCATACCAGAATAGTCTAATTCAATTCATGATTTTCATCAAGGAATGATTATACTAAAAAGTGCTAAAAAGTCAACCCAATCCCGACCCCATATCAAAACTCATAAACGCCAGTCTTACTCCTGTTCTTCAAACCATCTTTCCAATATAACCTTCGCAGCCAACATATCCCTATCCCCTTCTTTCATCCGCACTTTTTTACCCTTAAAGTCATCCATCAACTGGTCAGCTTCAAAGCTAGAAAGTCGCTCATCAAGCAACTCAACTTCCAACCCCAATCCCCTTTCGACAGAAGCTTTTTCAAATTTCTTCACAAAACTAGCAACTTCCTTATAAATAGAACTTTCCTCATCATTCATATGAAAAGGCGCTCCAAAAATCACAACTCCATAACCTTCGTCCTCGCATAAATTCAACAAATCAGAAAGCAACTGATCAGCATCTTTATTGGTCAAAACCTCCTTCGGAAAAGCAATTTTATTACTCAAATCACCAGAAGCAATCCCCACCCTCTTGCTCCCATAATCTACTCCTAAAACCTTCATATTATTCAGCAACTACGTTAACGGCAACTTCAACCTTGTTTTTTTCACCAAAATCAATAATCACCTTATGTTCACCGATAGTTTTGATTGGCTCTGAAATTTTAACATGTTTCTTTTCTACCTGAACGTTGCTCGCAGCTCTTATAGCAGCAATGATTGGATCTTCACCCAATGCAGCGTACAAAGTGTCCTTACCTTCGGCAGTAACCTTTGCAGCAAGCTCTAATTTCAAACCACCAATCTTATCCATAACTTCTTTGACATTTTCAAGAAGACGTTCTTTCTCCATAACCATCTTTTCTCTTCTTTTTGCAGCCAAAGCTATCTTATCTTTTGTAGCAACAACTGCTAATTTCTTTGGAAATAGAAAATTTCTGAAATAACCATCTTTTACCTCAACAATGTCTCCTCTGTAACCAAGTTTTTGAACATTTTCATTTAATATTACTTTCATTTTTTTTGTCTTTAAAAAATTTAGCCCTTAATAAATAGCGAAAATCCACCAAGAAGTAAAGGTGAAATATCATTCTAATTCACTATTTTCTTCGTCATAAATAACGAAAGACCAATCTGAAATATACGAGAATCTGTCGGATGGAAATGCAACTCCGTCCATATTGATGCCTTCAACCTTTCCATCAGAAGCGTAATAATAAATAGGTTTGTACAGGAATATTGCAGGAATATCTTCTGCTATCTGTTTACCAATCTTTTTTAGCTCTTCTTCACGCTTAGCAGCGTCAAAAGTCATCCTTACATTTTCGATCAAACTATCAACCTGAAAACTCTTGTAATTAGAGAGATTCAAACCATTAGCTCCAACCTGTGTAGAGTGCCAATAACTATAAGTATCAAAATTGTGACCAAGCGTCTGTCCTATAAACAACAAGTCATAACTTCTATCCATAATTCTTTCATTCAACTTTCCCACAGGCAATAATTCGACCTCGATCTCTACACCAATATCCTCCCACTGCTTCTCCAAATAACTCACAACCACATCTGTTTCCTCAGCCTGCTGCGTTCCTTCAGGAAACTCCCTAGCGATCAAATTCAGAAGCAAAATAGATCCATTCTCATCAGTTCTATACTTAGAATCTATACTATTATAAGTATATCCAACATCAAATATAGCGCCATTAGCAACCTCCATACTTGGTTGATATATCCATTCATCCGAATCATCCAATTCAAGAAGAGGAGTGTCGACAGGAATCTTATCCGATAACTGAGCGATCAAATCGTCCTTGAATACAGATTTTTGTAGAGCAATTCGAACTTTGTCTTCCTGAACTTTTGGAGAATCCATGTTTATAAAAACACCCATATATTGAGGAAGTTCATAAGATATCAAAACAAAACCTCCAGCCTCCTTAACCTGCAAAGCATATTCTCCTGAAATTTTGACAATACCATTCACAGAATTCATCTCCCCAAGCAATTGTTCCTCAGAAGGATAAGAAATAAACCTGAAATGATCTAATTTTGGATTAGAGCCATAGTATTCTTTGTTCATCTCCAAAGTGACCTGCATTCTTCCATCTTTGAAAACCTGGATAGGCTCAGAAACTTTATAAGGACCACTTCCTATAGGTTGCTTGTTAAATTCATGTTGAAGAAGATCCATAACGGGTACGTCCTGCAATATATGCTTTGGCAAAATTCCGATCGCCAAACTAGTAACAAAGAAAACATTAGGCTTATCCATCTTGAACTTTATTGTTTTTTCATCAATCACTTCTATTTCAACACCATCAAAATTCGCCTTCAAAATTTCATTCGCAAAAGTAGGATCTTGCACAACCTCAGCAAAAGTAAAATACACATCCTCGGTAGTCAAAAGCTCACCATCATGCCATCTAACTCCATCATGCAAGACAAACGTATACTCAGTCTTCGACTCATCTATAGTCAGATCAGCCATATCGCTAATAATAGCATTTGTTTTCGGATCGTATTTCATCAAACCAGAAAAAACCAACCTGGAAACCTCACGATCAGTGATGTTGTAATCAACAAAAAGAGGATTCAAATTCTGGAACCCATTTACGCTCACAAGCCCTTCAGTATAGATATCAACTTTTCCAAAATTAAAAAGACCATAAGGAAAAACTATCATTTTTACAAACATCAAAACAATGATCCCTAAAGCTCCAAAACTTACAGCTTTATCAAAATCACTATAGGATCTAAAAACCTTCCCCAATTTGCGAAATAATTTCATATTTATTGGAAAAATAGGAAAGCGACTGAGTTTAAAACAAACAAAGTTGCAAAAACAATCGTCGCAATATGTAATACTTTTTCAGCTCCTCTCTTGCTAGCATGGAAACTTCCTCCTCCTCCAAAAGTAGCAGAAAGTCCACCACCTCTCTGTTGAGACAATACAGAAAGAAGTAATAATAGAGAGAAAATGATTTGTGTTACAAAAAGTACAGTACGCATATTATTTTCGTTTTTTTAAGAATAAATTTTCAATAAAGTTTACTAAACCAAATACAACAGCTCCTATAGCATAACTACCTAAATTTGGGAATAGCAAACTCACATCCCTAAATTCAATGACACCGAGGAAATAGCTCAAAAACCACAAAACCCCAGCATTAATAACAATCAAAAACAACCCACCGGTAATAAAAATAAAAGGAAGAGACAGAACCTTTATTACAGGTTTCGCAATAGCATTAATTAATCCAACCAAAATTCCTCCAATAATAAAGAACGTAATTCCTCCAGTGTAGGTAACTCCATCAACAAATTCAGTAACAGCATACAGAGCTCCTGCATTCACCAGTATTCCTATGATTATACGATATATTGTCATCATATATATTTTGGTTAAACTTTTCTTATAAGTATCTTAACAGGTTGTCCCTCTACTTCAACATCTTTCGCAATATCGTAGTCAAGTTCACCCGCCTGACTGATCTCTATAGCCAACGTTTCCTTTTCAATATAATCTGCAAATCCAGTCACGGCAACTTCTATTTCACCCTCCGCCCTGACAAGCAAATATATTCTATCAGACACATTGAAGTCAGCTTCTTTTCTCATTTCTTGAATATATCTCACAATCTCTCTAGCATATCCCTCGCGAACGAGACCTTTGGTCACATTAGTATCCAGGATGACCACAACGCCATCTTCACTTTCAACGTCATAACCCTCCTTTCCTCTGAATCCAACCTCTACTTCATTAGCCTCAAGAACGTATTTTCCAACCTTAACTTTTCCACCCGCCTGAAGAGTGAATTTTCCACTTTTAGCTTGCTGGATAATCTGTTGAACCTCCTTACCATATTTAGGGCCAAGAACTCTCGCATTGGGCATAACAGTTTGTTCGATGATATCCCCTACTTCATCGACAATTTCCAATTCTTTTACGTTTAATTCCTCGAGGATGACAGCTGTTTGATCTTTTATCCATTTCTTTTGAATTCCTCTAGGAAGAGCTATTTGAACTTTTTGAAGTGGCTGACGAACTTTTATCCTAGCTTTACCTCGGACACTATGACCAAGATTAACAATCTTCCTTACCGCAGCCATTTCCTTATTCAACTTTTCATCTATCCGAGAATCTTTTGGTTTTGGCCAATCCTCCATATGCACAGATTTCTTACCGGTAAGATTGATGAAAATTTCATCAGATACAAAAGGCATAAATGGTGCGAGAATTTTACAGAAAGTAGTCAAAACAATGTAAAGGGTCTGATAAGCCTGATCTTTATCCCCATCATTTTCACTCTTCCAAAACCTCCTCCTCGACCTCCTGACATACCAGTTAGATAAGTTTTCCAAGAAATCCTGCATTGGTCTAGTCGCCCAAGTAAGATTATATGCATCCATATTTTTTGTAACCTCTCCTATCAAAACGTTCAACTCTGACAAAATCCACTGATCAAGCTTATTTGATGGCTTGAAGCGAGCAGCTTTGGCTTCATCATAAGGCTTAAATTTATCAATATTCGCATAGGTAACAAAGAAACTATAAACATTCCAAAGTGTTAACGTAAATTTCTTCACCACCTCATCAACATGATCTTCCGAAAACCTCACATCCTCCCCAAGTGGAGATGTTGAGCTGTACAAGAAGTACCGAAGACTATCAACACCTTTCGAATCAAACAAATACGTTGGATCAGGATAATTTTTCTTTCTCTTTGATAATTTTTCACCATCTTTGGCTAACAAAATTCCATTCACTACAACATTCTTGAAAGCCGGCTTATCAAACAAAATCGTAGACAAAACGTGAAGCGTATAAAACCATCCACGAGTCTGGTCCAAGCCTTCCGCAATAAAATTAGCCGGGAAATTCTCTTCAAAATACTTCTTGTTTTCAAATGGATAATGAAGCTGTGCATAAGGCATAGATCCACTTTCAAACCAACAATCCAAAACATCAGGGATCCTCGTCGCATTCTTACCGCATTTCTTACATTTAATCTTAACTTTATCAATATAAGGTTTATGAAGATCCAATTTACCTTTGCTTTTCGGCAGTTTACCACCCGACATTTTCTCCAGCTCCTTCACAGAACCAATACAATAAGTCTCTCCACAGCTACATTCCCATAGAGGAATCGGAGCTCCCCAGAATCTATTTCTAGAAATAGCCCAATCACGAGCACCATCAAGCCAATTACCAAAACGACCATCCTTGATGTGATCTGGAACCCAATTAATCTTCTCATTGTTCTTCAAAAGTTTGTTTTTGACCTTGGTAACCTCTATAAAAAGAGACCTAGTAGAATAATTGAGTAACGGAGTATCACACCTCCAACAATGAGGATAAGAATGTCTAAAATTCTGTTTTTCAAAAAGCAATCCATTATCAAACAACCAAACAGCAACATCTATATCTTTTCCTTTCACAAATTCTCCAGCCCAAAGCTTAACGTCTTCCGTGAAACAACCATTCATTTCCACGTGTTGGATCATGGCGAGATCATGTTTCAAACCAAATTGGTAATCATCCTCACCAAACATCGGAGCAATATGAACAATTCCAGTACCATCTTCATCCGTTACAAAATCGGCAAGCTGGATCTCATAAACAGCTTTGTCCTCAGTTTTTCCCTCATAAAAATCAAATAGCGGTTCGTAGTGAGTTCCAACCAATTTTTTCGGATCGATTTTTTCCAAAATCGCATACTTCGGCATTTTTCCCTCCCCAACTTTGTCGTAATGTTCAAATTTTTCTTTATAAAAATTTTCAGCCGCAATATATGTCCCATCAGGATATTCAGAGAAATTTTTGATAGCAAACTTCACATATTTAACTTTTTGCCCAAAAGCCAAGGCCACATTTCCCGGAAGAGTCCAAGGAGTAGTCGTCCAAGCGAGGACATATACATCCTCATTCTTTTTAGCAGAAATGGCCTCTAAGGCATCCTCTTTCAACTTGAACTTACAAGTAACAGAAAGATCTGTAACATCCTTGTAACCCTGAGTAACTTCGAAATTTGACAAAGGAGTCTCGCATCTCGGACATATATGCATACTCTTGTATCCACTATAAATCATGTCCTTGTCCCAGATCTGTTTAAATATCCACCATATTGACTCCATATAACTATTATCAAGCGTCGCATATGTGTCATCAAGATCGACCCATCTTCCAATCCTCTTGAACATTTCGGTCCATTCTCCCGTATATCGGAAAACACTATTTCTACAAGAGTCATTAAATTTATCCACTCCATAATCAACAATATCTTTTCTGCCAGACAATTTTAAATTTTTCTCAATCTCATACTCAACAGGAAGCCCATGGCAATCCCAACCATTAGTACGAGGCACATAATATCCCTTCATCGTCCAGTAACGCGTAACTGCGTCCTTCAACGCATTCGCCAAGATATGCCCATAATGAGGCAATCCATTTGCAAACGGAGGTCCATCAAAAAACACATATTTTTTCCGATCCTTTCTAGCCTTCACCGATTTCTCGAAAATATCGTTATCTTCCCAGTACTTCATTATTCTGTGCTCCACATCAGGGAACGACTGCCTTGGGTCTACTTGTTTAAACATATTTTTTTTAATTTAAAAAATCCTTGGTTTCCAAGGACCCATATTCTGGGCGGTACCACCTCGATTCTCCACCTTAAGAAGGCAGAGCACTTAATTACATTTGATAACGATGTTTCATCACCGAAAGGTTCTACTCGCCTCCCCCAACCTGGGTTGAAAGCTTTCTTCCTTCTGCATTCAGAGAGTGATCACTCCCCTACTTACGCATCTAACCAAATCATAACTTAAAATTGACTTACACTCAAGAAAAGAATAAATTTACTGCCAAATAAAACTAAACAATGGAGACCAATAACGAAAATATCGACCAGGAGATGTTACTAGCACTACCTAAATTCCCAGGAGCAAAACCTAGCACATGCATTTCTGGTACAGAATTAGAAAGACTCATTTCACAACCACACTTGCAAATATTAGACATGCCTGTAGTGGTAGAAGTAGAAACCGACGAAGGGCCAGCTCTCAGAAGATTATACTTAGAAACATTGCTTGAATTGCCAAAAGGTAGTTTGTTCGCAAAATCAGGAGACTTGGGGTGGCGATCAGGACACATAGATGTTGCAATAGGAATAGAACCAGAAAGAAGGTATTACCTAGATCACAGCGACCACAAGACTTTGACCGAGCCCCCTCAAGAAGAACGTAGATATAACCTGGGTACCTATATAGACGCAGATCGAAGACGTACGGCAGAAAAGGCAAGCGCTGCTGCACAAGCCGCAAATAGACAACATGAAGAAAAACAACAAAAGCCAGAAGTAAAAACACTTCCACTAAGTCCAGAGAGAAGAGAACTCTCAATAATCGCAGAAGGAGCAAAGATAGCACAAAAAAGCGCACTACCATCAAGATTTTGCCTCGTAAGCGGCGGTCCAGATCAACTCACAATAACAAAGCCAGTAAACCTGACAATGAGAGAATGGCAAGAAGAAATAGAACATAGAGTAAGAGGAGACTCAAAAGCTATGACCCTATTAAAAAAAATACTTGCAAACAGAGGAAACATATACCAAGTAGACGAAAGATGGCTCAGAAATTTACTTGGGATGCTAGAAATGGACAGGTCTCGAATGAACCAAAACATTGCCGATCAAATAATACAAAGATTCACGCCGCAACCAAACAAACAAATCTCTTTTGGATTCTCTTATCAAACACAAAGAAACCCGTCTCCATTTGACGAAGGACTAAAGATTGAACTTTTGAAGTTGTAAATCTAAGCACCACATCCACCACAACTTCCACAATCTCCTCCTCCTCCGCAACAACTTCCAGGATTTCCACATCCACCCATATTCAAGATATCTAATTCATATTCATCAACCAACTTCTCAGCAAGACCAACGTAAGTTTCTGGCGTCAGCTTCAACAGTCGGTTCTTGTCAGCAGCAGGTATTTCCAAGCTTTTGATCAATTTCGCTACAGCAGCTTTTGTGACGGTCTTGCCTCTAGTCAATTCTTTCAGCTTTTCATACGCTCCCTCTATCCCATGTTTCCTCATCACGACCTGAACAGGTTCAGCAAGAAGCTCCCACCTGTCCTTCAGATCATCTTTCAAAGCCTGCTTGTTCACCTCCAACTTTGAAACACCTTTCATAAAACTCTTATAGGCAAGATATGAATAAGAAACAGCAGATCCAATATTACGCTCAACCGTAGAATCAGAAAGGTCACGCTGCATTCGAGATATCGGCAACTTCTCGCCCATGTGAATCAGAAGAGCATTCGCAAGACCGAAATTTCCCTCAGCATTTTCGAAATCAATAGGATTTACTTTATGAGGCATGGTCGATGACCCAACCTCGCCTTTCTTCACCTTTTGTTTGAAATATCCAAGACTAATATAATTCCAAACATCACGACTCATGTCGATCAAAATAACATTTATACGTTTGATACCATCAAAAACATCAGCCATACAATCATGTGGTTCAATTTGAGTTGTATACAAGTTCGGAACAAGTCCAAGAGATGTAATAAACTTCTTACTAACACCTTGCCAATCTACTTTTGGATAAGCCACCAAGTGCGCGTTGTAATTTCCAACAGCACCATTGATTTTTCCCATTATAAAATTTCCTCCTTCAAGATTCTTAAGTTGTCTTTCAAGACGAGCCACGACGTTCAAAAACTCCTTTCCAACAGTAGTTGGTGTAGCAGTCTGTCCATGAGTCCGAGCCATCATTGGAATCTTTTTATACTTCACAGCCATCAGATATAATTCCTGGACCAAACCATACATCAAAGGATAATATTCCCTCTCCATAAAGTCTCGAAGCATACAAGAATATGCAAGATTATTGATATCTTCAGAAGTACAAGCAAAGTGCACAAACTCACCAAACTTTTCCAAACTCTTTCCTTTTAAATTTTCCTTGATGTAATACTCAACCGCTTTAACATCGTGATTCGTAGTTTTTTCAATTTCCTTCACTCGACGAGCAGCAATAACATCGAACTCCTCATAAATCGACCGCAAATCCCTCAATTCAATAGCCTTCAATCTTTTTGTACCAGTCAGCTTAAGATCATTAAACAAAAAGATAAACCACTCTATCTCAATCAGAATTCTATATCTCATAAGAGCTGCCTCAGAAAAATATTGAGACAAAACTCCCACCTTGTCAGCATATCTACCATCTAGCGGCGAAGTTGCCAATAACGAATGTGTGTCGTCCATAATAAAAATATTAATTAAATGATTGTTTTATTTCTGCAATTCTATCAGTAACTTTCTTTTTGAGATCAGCGTCTTTCAAACCAAGCATTCTTGCAGCAGCCGCCGCAGCATTTTTTGGATCAATAACTGTAAGAACTGGAGTATCTGATGGCATTTGAAGAGTCGAATTAATATTCAACATCATATCTTCTTTGCTTTTGAAAGGAGGACAAGCAATCACAGGATGCACAGCATTTGCAGCCGTAACCCCAGACAAACCATTACTTCGTCCAGCAATCGTAATATAAACAAGATCATCTTCCCCCTCATTGTATCCTTTAACTAATTCAAAAACTTTCTCAGGAACTTTGTGAGCAGACGCCACATGAAGCTTATGTTCAAGCCCCCAAGCCCCAAGCTCAGCTATGATTTTGTCAGCATGAGGTTGATCAACTTCTGATCCTAAAATAAAAACAACTTTCATATTTGGTAAGGTTAAATCATGTATTTTTGCAAATTTGTCTCAAGCCTCTGTGCCACATCACCAACTTCAGCTTCAAACCCAACTCCAGTGATAAGCTCATAAGCCTCGATATAACGACGCGCTGTTTCCGCTTTGATCTCATCAGGAATCTCGGGAACATCTCCATCGCCAGTAAACCCTTGGTCAGCCAGCCATTTTCTCATATATTCTTTGTCGATCTTTTTCTGCTCATCACCAGCTTCAAATCGCGACTCATACTCATTCGCAAACCAGAAACGAGATGAATCTGGCGTATGAATCTCATCGATCAAAACTATTTCTCCATCATCAGTAACTCCAAACTCATATTTTGTATCAACAAGAATCACTCCCTGTTTAGCAGCAATTTCAACACCTCTTGTGTACAACTTCATAGCAGCTTTTGCCATAGTCTCAAATTGCTCCTCAGTAATAACTCCCCTCTCAAGAATTGCTTCCTTTGAAACAGACTCATCGTGCCCTCCGTGTGCAGCTTTCGTAGACGGAGTCAAAATCGGCTCTGCAAACTTCTGATCTTTTTTCATTCCATCAGGAAGTTGATTGCCACAAAAGTTTCTCACTCCTTTTTCATAATGCTTCCAAACACTAGTCGAAGTTACTCCAGTCAAATATCCACGCATCACCATCTCGACAGGAAGAGCATTACACTCTCTTCCAACCACAACATTCGGATCTGGAAATTCAATCACATGATTTCCAATAATATCCTCAGTTTGCTCAAACCAGAATTTTGCCATCTGATTTAAAACCTGCCCCTTGAATGGGACAGTAGTAATAATTTTATCAAAAGCAGAAAGACGGTCCGTCACAACAATAATACGTTGCTTTCCTCCCTCAGATCTAGGCTGAGTGTAGTTATCTCTCACTTTGCCTTCATATCTCTCCCCCAAATTAGAAAAATTCGTGCCCTTCAAAGTTAATTGTACTTGTTGGGCGATTTGTTCGTCTGTTAACATAGGTTTTAAGGTAAATGAAAAGTTTAGTTTCTTGCAATTCCATATTAACCAATTTAAAATCGGGCTGCAAGAGCTTAAAAACCCGCTCATTTTCAAATTTAAACCCAAATTTCTATGTCAAAAACAACTGATAAGTTCGGAAATCTAACCTGTATTTTAGGAAGCCAATGGGGTGACGAAGGTAAAGGCAAACTAGTCGATATTCTGGCCGAAGAATACGACATCGTAGCAAGAGCAACAGGAGGCGCTAACGCAGGACACACGATTTACATACCAAGCAAAGAAAATCCTGCAGAAACAAAAAAATACATTTTTCACCTAATTCCATCCGGAATGATGCACGAAAACAAAACCTGCGTCATAGGGAACGGAGTAGTAGTTCACATACCTACACTGCTTGAAGAATTGGACGTACTGGAAGAAAATGGAATTTCAACCTCAGGACGTCTTTTTATATCTGATCGCGCACACATCGTCCTCGACTACCACAAAGAAATCGACGGAATTGAAGAAGAATCTAGAGGAGACAGAAAAGTCGGCACCACAAAACGTGGAATCGGACCTGCGTACATGGACAAGATGAAAAGAAGTGGTATTCGCATGCATCATCTAGTAGACGAAGAAGCTTTTGAAAAAAAAGTAATGGAGAACTTCAATTTCTACAAAACCATGTATAGCTCACTTAAACACGACATAAAGGACGAACTTCAAAAATTCAAAGAATACGCAAAAAGAATAAAGCCAATGCTTGCAGACACAAGTCATTACTTGAATGAAGCAATAGAAAACGGACAAACAGTCTTGATAGAAGGAGCAAACGGAATGCTTCTCGACATCGACCACGGAACATACCCTTTTGTCACATCTTCAAACGCAACTATAGGAGGAGCCATAGCAGGAACCGGACTACCAGCCTTGAAACTAAAAAGCCTAATAGGAATAATCAAAGCCTACACCACTCGTGTCGGAGAAGGTCCATTCCCATCTGAGCTCAATAATGAACTCGGTGTCCAAATCAGAGAACAAGGTGGCGAATACGGTTCAACAACAGGGCGTCCACGAAGATGCGGATGGTTCGATGCAGTTGTTGCAAAATATTCATGCATGATCAACGGATATAGTCACCTCAACCTAACAAAACTAGACGTACTCACAGGACTTCCGTCTCTACAAATAGCAACTTCTTACACGTACCAAGGAGAACTTCTCAAATCATTCCCCTCTTCGCTCAATATCGCGGAAAACGTAGAAGTAGGATATGAAGAAATGCCAGGATGGAAAGAAGATATATCTAAAGTGAAAAACTTCGAAGATCTTCCTGAAAACGCAAAAAACTACGTACGCAGAATAGAAGAACTAACAGGTACAGAAGTAGCGTTTATCGGAGTTGGCCCAAAGAGAGAGGACATGATAAACAAATAAAATGTCTCAAGAGCTAGAATCCCTCCCAAATATAGGAAAGAAAATAGCGGAGAAATTGCACAAAATCGGCATCAATGACGTCGATGAATTCATGGAAAACGATCCGTATGAGATGTTTATTAGATTGAAATTGAAAGTCGAACCAACCCTATGCAGATGCGCCTTGGCTTCAATCGTTGGAGCAAAGGAAGGGATAGTTTGGCACAAAATACACAAAAAATCTGCAGAAGAGCTCGAAAGAAGATATCCAGAGCTTAAGTGGAAAAATAAGTGTTAATTAATCACCACATCCACCCACCCACCCTTGACATACGGTTAGATTTATTATAGAATGACGCCCTAGTCAAGATCATTCCTTTCCTTCCATTACAGGAGACCGAATCGCTTGCTTGGAACAATTACATTAATTTAAACTTACAATGACTTTCGAAAATCTGAACATAATCCAGCCAATCCTTGAAGCGCTCAAGAGAGAAAATTACGTCGAACCGACGCCAATTCAAGCACAATCGATTCCTGCAATAATGCAAGGCAGAGACATATTTGGATGCGCACAAACAGGTACTGGAAAAACAGCTGCTTTTGCTATCCCTATTCTGCAAAACATCAAACAAGCTCAGAATCCTGGACAAGGAAAAAGATCAATCTCAGCATTGATACTAGCCCCAACTCGAGAACTAGCGATACAGATCAGTGAAAAATTCTCAGCATATGGAAAATCAACAGGTTTGAGACACGCCGTTATTTACGGTGGAGTCAGTCAATTCCATCAAGTGAAGAAACTGAAAGCAGGTGTAGACATAGTAATAGCTACTCCAGGAAGACTAATGGATCTTATGAATCAAGGATATGTAGACCTACGTCGATTAAAAATTCTTACACTAGATGAAGCTGACCGAATGCTCGACATGGGATTCATCAACGATATCAAGAAAATCATCGCAAAAGTGCCAGCAAAACGTCAGACACTATTTTTCTCAGCAACAATGCCAGCCGCAATCAAAAAGTTAAGTGAAACAATATTGACAGACCCTGTAAGAATATCGATTTCCCCAGTAAACCCCTCCGCAGAAAACATTACACAAGAATTATATTATGTAGAAAAAGGAAATAAGAAAAATCTTTTGATTCACGTATTAGAGAAAAAATCTATTTCTTCAGCATTAATTTTCACACGTACAAAGCGTGGAGCCGACAAGATTACTAGACAAATAAAAATGTCCGGAATCAGAGCTGAAGCCATTCACGGAAACAAATCACAAAATTACAGACAAAAAGCTCTAGCAAACTTCAAAGCTAAAAAAACTACAGTTCTTGTAGCCACAGACATAGCCTCGAGAGGAATTGACATCGACGAGCTATCACACGTGATCAATTATGAAATCCCAAATGAAGCAGAAACATACGTTCATAGAATTGGACGAACAGGAAGAGCCGGAGCAAGCGGAATTGCACTATCTTTTTGTGCCCGAGAAGAACAAGGTTTAGTAAGAGACATAAATAGACTCATAAACTCATCAATACCTATCGTCACAGACCATCCATTCCGAATGACAGATTTACAAACATTTGGCGGAGGAGGAAACGGAAGACGACCAAGAAACCGATTCAACTCAAGAGGAGGAGGACAAGCAAGAGGAGGCCGAAATAACCATTCAAGAAGACGCAGATAAATGAAAACACTAGCAGAAATACAAAAAGGATTCGAAGACACAGAATGCGAAACTTGCCCAATACCAAACGGCGCAGACCTCACGGCATCAGCACAGTGCAAGATGATGAGACTTGCGACCGAACAACTAGCCCTTGCAGTCATAATGAAAGATCGTCCAGAAGCCCTGAGATGGAAACGCATCCAACAAGACAATGCAATGGAACTAAATTGCGAACCAGGAATGAGGAGGTTTTAAGAGAGCGTGATTTTCAGACAGTCCTATTCCCAAAAAGTGAAGCTATCAAGCATCAATAGATCAAGATTCTCCATACCAGCGTCAGTCTTTAGAAGGAACGTACCATACCACTTAGGGTTATCCTCCTGAACAATAAAGCTATAAGCTCTTTCAGCAGCTTCGTTATACTTCATTACCTTGATGTCTTTGTTGTTAAGGAAACAACCACTGTCAAAATTGAAAGTATCAACATAAACATCTCCATCTTCATCAACATGGCCAATAGTACAATCCTCACCATACATTTCCTTAACAAATAACTCTAAATCTTCCATATTTTTCACAACACTCGCAACAATTTTCCAAGGAACCTTTTTATCATTAGGAATTTTCGTCACTTCAAGCTCCGAGCAATCCTCGAACAAATAAGTCCCATAAAAAAATCTAGTTTCAGAGGTCACAAACGCAACATTCCCGTCCCTAAGAACAGTGACAGGAAAATCAACATCATCAGCAACGTTACAATCATAAACACTGTCAACTTTCGGGATTTTCAAAGAATAATGATTCTCAACATCACGATACACATTCCAATCATCATCGTAAGACTCAATATAAGCGTCATCAACATCGTAAACAGAAAGATCATTGTTAATCTCTTCTTCCTCAACAATCTCAACCTCAGCCAAAACCTCCTCATCTTCTCCGAAAGAGAAATTACAGCCCGAAAACAACAGCACCATCACTAGTAACATAGTATTTTCTCTCACCATATAAACGGGGTTAAAATGGTGGGCGATAATGGATTCGAACCATTGGCCTTCTGGGTGTAAACCAGACGCTCTAACCAACTGAGCTAATCGCCCGAAAAGATTTCAAGGACAGAGAATTTTTATCATACACTCACTCGATTTACAACCTTTATTTCTTGTACCCAATAACACCTCCAAAAATTCCACCTACAACTGAACCAACTCCCATTCCAAGGAAAACACCAATCGCCACATTAGGACCATCACCAATAGCAGTAAGCAATTCAGTCACATAACCTATGAATCCTCCGAAAACAAAACCTAGGACTGATCCAGCAAGAATACCAATAAAAGCCAGAATGAAAACATGACCGAAAATAGCAATTTTATCTTTCACGTTGTTCAAGTTAGTAATATATAACTCTGGTGCCCAGGAGAAGACTTGAACTTCCACCCCGTTGCCAGGACTACCCCCTCAAGGTAGCGCGTCTACCAATTCCGCCACCTGGGCACGAGCACAAGGATTCTAATAAAAAGCCTAGAAAAGCACAACCTATTTACATTTTTCATCCACATGCTTAAATGAAATTGATGCCAAAAACCACACAAACAAAACAATCCATCCGAACCGAACTCAAAAAAAAGCGCCTCAAACTAACAGAAAAAGAGATCGCAACTCTTAGTAAACATCTCCTCTCCCGTCTCACAAATACCCCCGAATACAAACAAGCAAAAATAATTCTCCTTTATCACCCAATCCAAAACGAAGCAGATCCAACCCCACTCTTCTCCCCCACTACAAAGAAAACCTTCTGCCTCCCAAGAATTTGCAAAAAAACAAACCGACTTCACCTTCACCAAATCACAGATCCACACGCCCTACAAACCGGCCGCTTCAACATAAAAGAACCCAACTCCGCGCATCCAATCATAGCCCGCAAAAACATAGACCTAGTAATAACTCCAGGTTTAGCCTTCGACCAGCAAGGAAACCGAATCGGATACGGAAAAGGTTATTTCGACAGACTATTTAAAAACTTGTCTACCAAAGCTTTCAAAATTGCACTTGCCTACGACTTCCAAATCATTGAGAATATCGATGTCGAAAAACACGACCAAAAGGTCGACCTGATCATTACCGAGAAACGCACGATTCGTACAAAACAACAAAAAAACACTTAACTTATTTCAACATGAGCGACCTCAAAACATCCGACCCAAAAGTGGCGGAAATTCTTGAAGCTGAAATGAAAAGACAAGCAGAAGGAATCGAACTTATCCCATCTGAAAACTATGTGTCACAAGCAGTACTAGAAGCAAATGGATCAATTTTTACAAACAAATATTCTGAAGGCTATCCAGGCAAACGCTACTACGGCGGACAAGAAAATACAGATCGCGTTGAGAATCTAGCAATCGAACGTGCAAAAGAACTTTTTGGAGCTGAACACGCAAACGTCCAGCCATACTCAGGCTCTCCGGCTAACACAGCTATTTACTTCGCCCTTCTAGAGTTCGGAGATACTGTGATGGGGTTGAAGCTCGATCACGGAGGACACATCACACACGGCCTTCCTATCGCTTTTTCAGGCAAGGCCTATAACTTCGTCCAATATGAAGTAGATAAAGAAACTGGCGCACTCGACTACGATGAAATCGAAAAACTCGCAGTAGAACACAAACCAAAAATGATCGTTGCAGGATTCACGGCATACCCACGCGACATCGACTGGAAAAGATTTAAAGAAATCGCAGACAAAGTCGGAGCCATTTCATTTGCCGACATCTCTCACACAGCAGGTTTGATCGCAGGTAAAGCCCTCGAATCCCCTGTCCCATATTTTGACATCATAATGACTACAACGCACAAGACCTTGAGAGGACCTCGTGGAGCAATAATTCTGTGCAAAGAAAAATACGCAAAAGCAATCAATCGGGCGGTATTCCCAGGACTTCAAGGCGGACCACACGAACACATCATCGCAGCAAAAGCTGTTGCATTCGGAGAAGCCCTAAAGCCTGAATTCCAAGAATACGCCGCACAAGTAATAACAAACGCAAGACACCTAGCTGAAAAACTCACAGAACACGGATTTGAGCTCGTTTCAGGCGGAACAGACACTCATTTGATTCTAGTAGATCTCACAAACAAGAACGTCCCAGGAAAACAAGCACAAGTCGCTCTCGACAAAGTTGGAATCACTCTAAACAAAAACACGGTTCCGTTTGACCAAAGATCACCATTCGACCCATCTGGCATCCGCCTCGGCACACCAGCCGTCACAACCCGCGGAATGAAAGAACCAGAAATGGAAAAAATTGCAGGATGGATCAAGGAAGTAATCGATAATATCGAAGACGAAGACACACTCACACGCATCAAAAAAGAAGTCGAAGAAATGTGTGCAGGATTTCCAGTGCCAGGGATAAAGGTCTAGAACACGTCCTCTTCAATCCCTTTATCAAGAAAGGCTATTTTAATATGATTCTTAATTTTACTCACAACCTCGTCCAAAGTTGAGGCATTCTCAAGAAAACCAAAATCATAACTTCCATTCCCACCAAAATAGATGTTACAAGCCATTCTAATTCCTCCCCCTCCAGGTACAACCTTGAAATCACCCTTAACACCAGCCTTAAGTGAAAAACTGTAAGTAATGAGTCCGTCACTCTCATCTTTCCCATCAAACTTAACGTCTTGAAAGCCCTCCTTCTCCATCAACTCCAAAGGATAGTTAGGGTCTCTTTCATTAACAGATTTTTTTACTTTCATAATCAAACTAGATAAATCAGACGCCCTAATCATAGACGAAGTATCGGCTCCCTCAACATTGACCGCGCCCCTCAAAACATTCCCCTCAGTAAAAGGAATGTAGTCACACTTAAGCCCACGATATTCAAAAGTATAAAATGTGCGACCTACAAACTTTGTCTCTTTCTCAGGGTGTCCATCAGGCAAATACTCCCTCTCATCCATTGAACGAATAGACTCGTTCTTATAAATTTCAACCCTCCTTGTATCAACCTTAACACTATCAAACCCTGCTCTCTCCATTTCAGAAACAACCTTCTCATTCAAAGCTTCTGAATCTTCTTTCACCTCCCCCCTCTTACCAACCTCTTCTCTCCCCTCAGAGACCTCACGACGATTTGAAAATTGTTCATTCATATGTTTTTGTTTAAATTATTTATTTAATAAAATCTAACCTCTCTTCAAAACCAGAATAGTTTGATCATCTTTTTGCTCAAAACCACCTGTAAATTTGGCAACATCTGCCAAAATAGAGCTTTGTATCTCATCAGCTGAAGCTTTTCCACCTTTCAATTTAGAAGCAGCCAAAACAGAAGCCTTCAATCTTTCCATACCATAATGTTCTTTCTCGTTTTTCCAAGCTTCAAGAAGACCATCACTATAAGTAACAAGAACATCTCCAACTTGCATTCCAGGATCAACTTCATTCACAGGACATTGGGCACCTTTTACCATACCTATAGCCATGCCATCTTTCTTGCCTTCAACTACATCGCCAGAAGAAGCTCGATAATGTAAAACCGGTTCGTGACCCGCGTTAACATAAGTCAATTTGTTGGCCACAGAATCCCATTTCAACATACAAAGAGTCATAAACATCGTAGCCATCGTTTTCTCTTTCAGAACATCGTTCACGCTACAAACAATCTTTTTCAAGTCACCAGAACCCGAATAGCTATAGAAAAGTGAATTGGCAATCGCTCCAACTATACAAGCCGGAATACCATGCCCAGTTACATCTCCCAAATAAATCAAAAAACCATCTTTGGTCGGAATAAAATCATACATATCTCCTCCAACCTCAGTTGCCGAAACCAATCCAGCCGCAACATCCAACCCTCCCAGCTTAGGCAACTTAGCAGGAATAATTTCTTTTTGAACCTGTCTCGCAAGCTCAACTTCACGCCCAAGTCTTTCTTTATACACACGCGCCTCCAAAGATTTCTCCAAATCCTGTGCCATCTGATTAAAGGAAGCCCCAAGAGAACCAAGTTCATCTTTGGAATCAATAATCACCTGATATTGGAAACTTCCTTTTGAAATAGCAGCCGCACCTTCAGCCAATTTTCGAACCGGTCTAGTAACTCGAGTCGCCATATAAAGAGCAAGCAAAATCCCAAGAATCAAACCAAATCCAGCAGTCGCTAAAATCCGCGAAATCATCCTAGAGACACGAACCTCCATATTTTCATACGTCACCCCATAAACAACAGAGTACTTGTCACTAGCAGGTTGGACAAAATGGTCAAACTTGAATCCACTTTCAGGACTGTTGATCAAATTTTCTTCATAATCCACATAGTCACCATTCTTCAAATAATATATATTCACACCACCTTTCGTTCCGTCAGACATCACTATGGATGGATTCTCAGATTTAATCTGATTGATTTTTGCAAAAATAGTTTTTCGTCCAGTACCATCGTATTTCTTATCAGCATCAAAATCAGAGTCGTACAAAACATTCCCTTCATAATCAACTACAGATACATATCTAACATCCAAATTCTGCTCAAACATCCGATGAATCTCCCTATTAAAATACACAAAACCCTCCTCCAACAAATACAAATCAGTCAGCTCAGCCACATCAGGTGCAGTCAACTCAGCAAATGCCTTAACTCCAACAAAAACATCATCCGCCAACTCAACCTTTTTCTCACTTATAAACAAGAATGAAATCATCAAGAAAACAGATACCATCAAGGCTGTTATCGCCAGAATCATCTTAGTTTTTATTGAGTAGAGCTTCATAGTTCGTTTATATAAATAAATCCATCAATTCTAGGTTCAAAATCAACCCATTTCGCTGATGCAAAAAGAGTATCATATTCAAACAAAGGAATTCCGTAAACATCATCTTCAACCAGAACAGACATAGCTTCTTGCAACAGGTCCAATCTATTTCCAACATTCATTTCCAATTCCGCCTCTCCAATCAAAGAATCAACCTGCTCGTTAGAATAATTCGCAAAATTGAACTGACCATATTCCTCACCAGATGTATGCGCCAAAGATTTCAAGAAATCACTCGAATCTCCAAGCTCACTTTTGAATCCAAGAAACGCAATATCAAAATCCGCCTTAGTCAAAGTTTCAACCAGATATTCGCTCTTCACATACTGGATATAAACACCAAGACCAACCTCATCAAAACTATCTGTCAAAAACTCACCCAAAACATCAAGTCCCTCAGGCAAAATCACATTTACTTCATATCCATTCAATTCCTCAACTTCACCAACCAAAGAAGAATCATAAACAGGATCTTCTATATCAGGGTTGTATCCAAAAACACCACTTGAAACAAATTGTTTGACCGGATGCGCATATTCGCCAATATAACCTGTAAATTCATCAGTATCCAAAACAGATTTCAAAGCTCGTCTAGCCTCAACATCATCGAAAACTTCACTTTCAAAATTAAAAATCAAAAACTGAACTTCCAGACTCGGCACAGAAACCAAATCAAATTCAGCCAAATCAATCTGATCAGCCAAATCATACGGAACATAACTCAAAACATCGGCTCCACCATTGTTCAAAACATCAAATCTCTTATATTTATCAGTTTCCACTCTGATATTCGCAATTTTAAAAGACGAACCCCCTCCCCAATAATCATCAAACCTACTTAGCGAAATATTTTTATCACTAGAATCTTTCCCCCAAACAAAAGGTCCAGTCCCTACATATCCAGCCGTTTCATCATTCATTTTGTAAACATAGACAGTAGATAACCTCTGCAAAAGCAAAGGATCAGGCTTAATCGTCTCTATTTCGATTTTATATGGCTCAACCCTCCTAATTTCCTTAATAGTAGATAAAAACTCTGAAAGCTCGGATTTTTCATCAAATCTGGCCTTATCTATACTGTCTATAACATCAAGCTCATCCATTTCAGAACCATCGTGAAATTTTACGTTCTTTCTAATATTGAATTCCCAAGTAGTGTCATTAATCAAACCCCAAGAAAGAGCCAACGCCGATTCCATATTCAAATCCATATCAGGCCTAATCAAAGATTCATAAACCTGATTCAATCTCTGTCTCGAAAACGGATTGAATTGAAGAGGATCATATCCAAGACTAGGGTATGGTTCAAGCAACGTAATCTCTTCAATTTCAGATCTCTCATCAACAGGAGTAAAAACATCCACCACCTCATCAAATTGCTTTTCAAAAAACAAATACATACCCAGAAGCAGGAACACGACGATCCCAACCAACAGTCCAATTGTTTTCAAAATTTTATTTAACATATTTTTAGGTGCAATTTGCGCAATTTTATCCAAGTATTATACCACAAAAAGAGGGCGACCACAACAGGCCGCTCTCTTATAAATTGTTTGAAACTAAGGTGGATAGTGGTGCTCAAGAAAACAAGAACGCAACCTACTATCCATCAATCAGACCTAAAGATCAGCCGAAACTGCCCTAGGTCAATAACAGTGAACTTCAATTGGTTCCGATGCCTCCATCAGAACGCAGAGACCTTCTTCAAAGAAGTAATACTTAGTAGCGCCAACTAGTGGATTCGCCTGAAATTTAGTAGAATCCTTGCTGCATTTCTCCTGAGCAAGAATTCTAACCATATCCTGGCGAGCAAGGTCGGTAGCAAAATTCAACTGACTACTACGAAATCCGGGAAAGCATTGAGCATAGGACTTACCATCCGCACTCCAACCTTCCTGAAACTTCTGGATACGCTCAGTGGGATTCTGAGCCTCGATCGTTGTTGTCGTCGCACATCCCAAACTTGCGACGATACAAACTAAGCATACTGCGGCCATCAAATATTTCATAATGGCCTCCTGAGAATGTGGCAACTCTTCATTGAGCACCACCCACCTTAACTTCAAACATACAAAATTTTCAAAGAACAATCGAAACAGGGCTTGGCATAATAACACAACCATCATGAATGTCAAGCGTTCAAAAAAATAAATTGACATTAAGCAGTTCAAAATATAGAATCCCGAACCAATGACAAAAACAACCCCCAAACAACCAGATACTGATACGGACAACTTGTTCGATTTTGAAGAACACGAGTTTCCTGTGCCAACAGATAGAGAAAACTCATCAACAAGACCAAACCCAGCAGTAATAACAAAAAGAAGAAGAGCCATAAGAAAGGGAGCAGCAAGAGCCTTCAAGAAAGGACTCAGGAACTAGTTGTCTTTCTTTAAAACAGCCAAGAAGGCCTCTTGAGGAATATTCACATTCCCAACCATTTTCATCCTCTTTTTACCAGCTTTCTGCTTCTTAAGAAGTTTATTTTTACGAGTTACATCACCTCCATACAGTTTTGCAGTAACGTCCTTTCTATAAGCAGGAATAGTTTCCCTAGCAATAACCTTCCCTCCGATGGCAGCCTGGACAGCTATCTCAAAATTCGCACGAGGAATCAATTTTTTAAGCCTTTTAGTCATATCACGCCCAACATACGCAGCCTCACTCTTGTGAACAATAGATGAAAAAGCATCGACAACCTTTCCAGCAATCCACATATCCAATTTCACCAGGTTAGATTGACGATATTCAATAAATTCATAATTCATCGAACCATACCCACTAGTCACCGACTTCAATGCGTCGTAAAAATCGACAACAATAGAAGCAAGTGGCATTTCAAACTTCAAAATAACCCTATTCTGATCAAGATATTGAATATCTTTGTTTATACCTCGTTTCTTTTGGCACATCTCCATCACAGAACCCACATAATCTTTTGGCACCAAAACCTCCAATGAAACAAAAGGCTCCTTCGTCGCCTCAACAGATGCGGGATCCGGATAAGCAGCAGGCGAAGAAATCATCAACTCTTCCCCACCCTTTTGAATGATAATATAAGAAACCGACGGAGCAGTAACAACAAGGTCCAAATCATACTCTCTCTCAAGACGCTCCTGAACAATCTCCAAATGAAGCAAACCCAAAAAACCACATCTAAAACCAGACCCAAGAGCAGAACTATGCTCCGGATCATAAGAAAGACTAGCATCATTTAGTCTCAATTTCTCCAAAGCATCACGCAAAAGATTGTAATCATCACCCTCACTACAAAAAACAGATGCAAAAACAAAAGGTTTCACAATGCTATAACCAGGAAGTGGTTTGGCCGACTCCATCATAATCATAGAAGAACCTTTTTGCCAGATAGTATCCCCCACTCTCGCATCAGCAACCTCTTTCAAACCAGTCACAACATATCCAATCTGACCTGTTTCTAATTTTGGACAAGGAACATATGTTGGCTTGAAATAGCCCACTTCAAGAGCTTCAATCTTGGTCCCATTATTTAACATATAAATTTCATCCCCCTTCTTAATTTCACCAGACACAACCCGAACATAAGCCACAACACCCTTATAAGTATCATAAACAGAATCGAAAATAAGAGCTTTCACGTCCTTCTCCTCCCTTAATTTAGGAGGCGGAACTTTCTCTATAATCGTCTCCAAAAGCTTATCAACATTCGTTCCTTCCTTCGCAGAAACACAAATTATCTCCGCCTTAGGAATACCAAAAGTATCCTCAATCTCTTGAGACCGTCTTTCCACCTCAGCATTCGGTAGATCAATTTTGTTCAAAACAGGAATGATTTCCAAATCATGATCCATCGCCATATAAATATTCGACAATGTTTGTGCCTCTATTCCCTGAGTTGCATCCACAATCAAAACAGCTCCTTCAACAGCAGCCAAACTTCGACTAACTTCATACGAAAAATCCACGTGACCTGGAGTATCAATCAAATTCAAAGTATGTTCCTGATATTGCATCCTAACAGGTTGCAATTTGATAGTAATCCCCCTTTCTTGTTCAAGATCCATCGTATCAAGAATCTGACCATGTTTCATGTCACGCTTATCCAGCGTTCCAGTCAGCTCAATCATTCGATCAGCAAGCGTCGACTTCCCATGATCGATGTGAGCTATAATGCAGAAATTTCTGATTTTATTTAAATCCATACGAGGAAATTTTACAGATAAGGCAAAAAACAGGCAAGGAGAAAGAGCCAGCCACATTACATCCCAATTGAGGTCCACAAAAAAACACCCATTTCGCCTCCCAAACCCATTGCCTCGAGAGCCCTTTTCTGATATAATATGTTGATGTCTTAGAACCCAAAAACCGAAACAAAAAATGAGATTTAAAGTCCCACAAGACGTACAAAGAGCCGACAGAATAGTCGGACCACTAACATGGAAACAACTAATAATTCTAGGAGTTGGTGGCGGAATATGTTATGGAATATACGTATCATTGGCACAAAAATATTTCATCGAAATATGGTTACCACCATTAGTAATAGTAGGAGGAATAACAGTTGCCCTAGCATTCCTAAAAATCCACGGACTTACATTCGAACATTGGATCCTCGCATTCATTGAATACCACGTCCTCCCAAAAAAAAGATTTTGGAAAAAAGGACAGGCGGAACCATTCATTTCATCTCTACAAAAAAAGCCAAAAAAAGACAAAAAACTAAAAAACGCTCAAGATAAAAAAAAGGAAAAGAAAGAAGGAAAATCGATCAAAGAATTAAGCAAAGTTCTCGACTCATATGGAGGACTTGATAAGAAAAAGAAAAACGATCCCGATTTAGCAGAAATCGAGGATGAAAAAAGAAAGAAAAAAGAAGCTTTAAAAAAATTAATTAATCATAAATAAAATGGGACTACTAGACGGCCTATTTGGAACAAAGAAAAAAGACTCAAAAGCAAGTACTACAAATACAAGCAAAGCTTCACGAAAAAGCTCAGCTTCTACTATGGCTGCAACTCAAATACACCTGAAATTCGGTGAAATCAGAGACAATATACTCGTACTAAAAAACGGTGGAGTAAGAGCTGTTTTGAAAGCAACCTCCATAAATTTTAATCTTAAATCAGAAGAAGAAAGAAATGCAATCACAATGTCATATCAAGGATTTATAAATTCACTAGAATTCCCTGTCCAAATAATGGTCAGATCAAAAAAACTAGATATAGATAACTACATCGAGAAAATCAAGAAAATGGGAGAAAAACAAGAAAACAAACTTTTGAAAGACCAAACAATAGAATACGCAGACTTCGTCAAAAAACTAGTCGAATACACAGACATAATGCAAAAGGAATTTTATGTAGTCATCCCATACAACCCAGTCCGAGCACGAAACGTTCCCCTATTCCAAAAATTCTTCCAAAACTTGAGACCAAAAGACTCATACGCAGAAATCAAAAAGCGTCACAAAGAATTTGCAAATCTAAAAAAGCAACTTGCTCAAAGATTAAACATAGTAGAGTCAGGTCTAGCGAATTGTGGAATAAAAACAGACCAACTCACAACAGAACAAATTATCGAGCTTTTGTACAACACATACAACCCTCAAATTTCCAGAACAGAAAAGGTGAAAAACGTAAGCGATTTCACGATCCAAACTGATGAAGAGTCTAAAGAAGAAGAAGAATCTGAAGTAAAATAAAAGGCACTATCTTGGCAACGATCTACTTTCCCACGGGTCAACCCCGCAGTATCATAGACGAGGGAAGGCTTAACTTCTGTGTTCGAGATGGGAACAGGTGTACCCCTTTCTCTATAGCTGCCAAGACACTACCTTTTATTTAAACGATCTTATCCGGTGATGGTTTTTTACCACCAATCACCGGTCAAAGTAAAGGTTCTCTATAACAGTCAACATTCGACTGAAACTAAAAATAAGTTCATTGATCCATTAGTACTGCTCGACTGAACACGTCGCCGTGCTTATATCTGCAGCCTATCAACCCTGTAGTCTTCAGGGGGATTCATGGAGAAATCTAATCTTAGGAGGGGCTTCCCACTTAGATGCTTTCAGCGGTTATCCCTTCCGAACGTAGCTACCCAGCAATGCCGTTGACACGACAACTGGTGCACCAGAGGTTCGTCCACTCCGGTCCTCTCGTACTAGGAGCAGCTTCCTTCAAATCTCTAACGACCACGGAAGATATAGACCGAACTGTCTCACGACGTTCTGAACCCAGCTCGCGTACCCTTTTAATTGGCGAACAGCCAAACCCTTGGGACCTTCTCCAGCCCCAGGATAGGAC
>JABILX010000001.1 GCA_018654255.1 Candidatus Peregrinibacteria bacterium
CACAACGGTCCTCGTTTGTTGATCATCCGCACAGATAGACCAATCAGAATACGTCCATGATGTGCAGACATCTGGAGTCTCCTCACAGACTTGAGTCAGCACAGGATCCCCACCAGCACACCCCTCAGGAGAAGACGTCACAACGGTCCTCGTTTGTTGATCATCCGCACAGATAGACCAATCAGAATACGTCCATGATGTACAGGTTGGAGCTACTATTGAAATATCACCAGTCATACATACTCCAGTATTATCACTAGGACCACTATACTTCCTTAGAATTATACTGTTAACGACCGTCCCCTCAACTACTTCAAAATTGATTAAAGTATCAGTCCACGACATTAAACCATAATAAACTGGCCCATTATTATCCATTAGAGCTCTATAGACTTGGTAATTTCCGCTATTAGTTGATATATACACCATCTCTGGTGCGTCATCAGAAACATTTCTGTCCTCAAATCCACTACCTAGAATACTAATAGAATCTCCGCCAGGTGTTGGACTCATAGAAGTATACTCTCCTCCATAAGGACAACTGGTCTGAGTTAGATTAGTCAAATTGTAAGTATTGGTCGAGGCATATATCCCACCTGCTAAAAGGAACATAGAGACAAAAACCAACAACAACAATAAAAAAATTTTTTTCATATTCATCAGTTTAAAGGATGTTTCAACACCTGCTCCTGCAAATGACTTACAGACGCAGACAAGTAGATTGTAGTCGTTTTGATATCACTATGTCCAAGCATTTTCGACAACGCATAAATATCACACCCACCCTCCAACATCAAAGTAGCAAAAGTATGTCGTAATCTATGAGAAGAAAAATAAACACCAGTAACAACTCTTACTCTCCGCACAACTACCTTCAAGCCACTATAAGTAAAAGGTATATCTCCTCTTATAGAAGTAAAGAAATTAGGACACTCTCTCCCGAGTCTTTTCCTGTCAGTTAAGTATTCTTTAAGAATATTTCTCAAAGCTCTGCATATAGGAACAACCCTGTCCTTTCCGCCTTTCCCCCCGTTTATAGAGATAATATCATTTGCCAAATCAACCTCACTAAACTTCAGGCATAGTACCTCCTTAGCCCTCAGCCCAGCATAAATCATCAGAGCAAATACAGCACGATTCCTATACCTTTCAAACCGATAAGTGGTCTTCATATTAAAGGAATATTCAAGAACCTTTAGAGCCTCCTGCTTGGAGATTCTCTTGGGAAGCTTTCTCTCCAATCGCGGTTTCTCAATAGGAGTAATGGGGTTTGATTCCATATACTCTCTACTTACGCACCACTTGAAGAAAGACTTCAATCCCTTGTAGTAATTGATGAAGGTATCAGCGGTCCAATGACGCTCAATTCTCCCATAATAAAGATAACGTCTAAGAGCCTCAGTACTGACCTCTTCGAGGTATTCAACCCCGCTATGCTTCAGAAAGTTGCCTATACTGAACTTGTACCACCTTATAGTGGCAGGACTCAGGTTACGGATAACCCGAGCTTCTTCACAGAACTGCTCGTGCAGTTCTTTAATATTCATTTTCATACAGCCGATGGTTAGTTAACTATCGACAGATGGTCATGGAGTTGATGATGGAAGTGCTTTTTTTGGCTAACCATTGCGTAAATGGAGCCACCCATCGGATTCGAACCGATGACCTACCGCTTACAAGGCGGTTGCTCTACCAGCTGAGCTAGGGTGGCTAGGAACAAAACTAAGTAATACCTTTCTCCTGTAAATTCCCGAACTTAAGTAAGGCTATTAGTTAAGTCCGAACTTAAAGCACGGAAATCCTATCGGAAACCCTTTTCCCTGTCAATTTTTTTGTATTTTTAGTAAAATCACAGAGAAAATGAATCAAGAAAAAAGCAAAATAATCAAAGAATATTTCCCCCAAGCGCGCTTCTCAGAACCACTCTCAAAGCACTGTACTTTTCGCATAGGAGGTCCCGCAGAAGCATTCATAGAAATAGACGATCTTTCTGAGCAAAACCAAGAAAATCTCGTGAATCTAACCAAGTACCTCCAAAAATCCAAGATTCCATACATCATAATAGGTGGTGGATCAAACGTTCTTTTTCACGACAAAGGTTTTAAAGGTACGGTCATCAAAATCACAGCAAAAACGCTAAAATTTACAAAAACAAACCTGGAAGCAGACGCAGGCGCAATCCTTCAAAATATTCTAAAAGAAGCATCAAAAAGAGGTTTCTACAACCTTCAGCCCTTCATAGGTATACCAGGAACGCTCGGTGGAGCGATCTACGGCAACGCAGGCGCAAATGGCCTCGAAATCAAGGACATACTCAAGGAAGCGATCATCTTCAACCCACGCCTCAGCCTGATATACAAAGCAACACCAGAAACTCTCAAATTCAAATACAGACATTCAAACCTAAAAGAAACCAAAGAAATAGTCCTCAAGGCAACTCTCAATCTTTCAAAAGCAGCCAAACACAAAGCTCTCGCGAAAAAACTAAGTGCAAAACGCACCCAAACCCAACCATACGGACTTTCTGCAGGTTCATTCTTCAAAAATCCAGACCCCGATCCAACCAAACCAAAACTGAAAGCAGGTTATCTAATAGATCAGTGTGGTCTTAAAGGCCGCCAAATTGGCCAAGCAAAAATCTCGGAAAAACACGCGAATTTTATCCAAAACGCAGGTACTCTGAAGAATCCAGCCACCCAAAAAGACGTCATTCGCCTAGCAGACCTAGCCAAGAAGGAAGTTCGTCGCAAATTCAAAATCGACCTAAAAGAAGAGGTCCAAATCATCCCACATAAGCCAAAGAAGTCTATGTAAATATTGTATTCAAACCTGATTTCTGGTATAATTAAACAATGAATGATAAATAACCCATACCTATGGAAACAAAAAAGTTCCTAAAACAACTATTAGTTGTAACTGCGTTAATGGTAGGAGCGATCACGCTTTTATCTGTGGTTCCTATGACAGCTTTTGCTGCATTGGGCGACGAAGCGAATCCATTCAAAGATCTACCACCTGATGGGAATATAAAACCATTGGTAGTAAAAATCGTTAATTACGCACTAACATTCCTAGGAATAGTAGCTGTAATGATGATTATTTATGCTGGAATCAGGTACGTAACATCAGCTGGAAAACAAGAATCAATAGATACAGCAAAGAAAATAATTCTTTACTCTCTTATAGGTATAGTAATTATCCTTCTCTCTTACGCAATTGTTAACACTGTAATAGGTGCAGCAGCAGGAGGAGAGGCGGCAATTTAATAATATAAAAAAATAACCATATTCCTATGAAAACAATCAAACAAGTTCTAATCGTTCTAGGTTTGATGACAGGAGCCATTGCACTTCTTTCTTTTGTGCCAACTGCTTCTGCGGCATTAATCACCTCTGGTGATATTCCGTCAGAAATTGCAGGTGCTACAGGTGGAGAAGGGTCAATCAGAGCTCTTATTTTGAGGATCGTAAACTACGCCCTAACATTTTTAGGAATCGTAGCTGTAATGATGATCATTTTTGGTGGTGTTACATACGTAACAGCAGCTGGAAAACAAGAATCAATCGACAATGCAAAGAAAATAATTCTTTACGCGTTGGTTGGTATCGTTATCATCCTTCTATCATTTGCGATCGTTAATACAGTTCTTCAAGTAGCAACAAACGGCGGAGGAACAGCGGTTCAATAGAACACAATTTCAATCGTACTTGCCCCGTCTTCGATCAAAAGAAGGCGGGGTTTTTTGTTGCCTTCAAGGGTAGACTAAAGCAGGGAATAGTGGTATAATTAAGAATAGGATTGAGTTATAAAGTTTTAAACAAGACTATTGACACAATCCTTTACAAGAAGTATAATGTCATACTTTTTATCACAAGATAACCCAATAAAAATGTCAGATACAAGTCCTACACCAGACCAAGGCGACACAAGAATACTCAGTTCTCAAGAATTAGAAAATGTTAGAGTAGATCTAGAAGCAAAGGTTAAAGAAGCAAAAAAACAAAAGGAACGTCAGCTCCAAGGCAAGCTCAGCGATAGAGCAGGCTCAATCAAAGGAGCCTTCACAGTGGCCGGATTGTTGAGAGAAGCAGAAGAAGCAAAAAAATTCTACGATGATGTAAAAGCGGCAGGAGAAGTGCCTGAAGATTTTAATGAAAATTATAGAAGGATTTTAGAAACAATAGAAGAGTTAGAGCGTCAATACGAAGCCAACGACAAAAAGCAAAAAGAGCTATCTGAAGTACCTGAAGTACAAGAAAGAATTCAAAAAGAACTCGAAGAAAGTGGAGCAAGACTTTCAGAAAAAAAAGAGAAAACAAGCTACAAGAAATTAGTTGAAGAAATACAAAGACCAGATCTATCAAAGCTAAAAGAAGCACTAATAGCTTTCCACGAAGAAGACATGAGAAGAAGAGAAGAAGTGAAAGGACATTTTCAGGAACTACAAGAAGCAATTCATCAAGACGAAGAATTAAATAGCTTAATTGAGGGTCTTAAGTCAAAAAATTACCAAAAAAAAGGTCATAAAATAGGGGACCCAGAATACGCTATCAAAAAAAGTTACATGAGGCATAATATAGGAGCCCCAAATAGAGAAGAACACGACACAGCGGCATCAGAAGTTGAAAATGCAATCAGTCACTACCAGTCAGAATTAGATGAAAAAACAGGTGTCACACAAGGAGGTACGAGAAGAAAACTTAAAAGAATTATAGAAAAATTAAAAGGATATAAAAATTGGGAATCCGGGCTAATAGAGCGATTAAATGACTACATAGATTGGAGAAACGAAGATCTAAGAAAAATTCACAAAGGTGCTTATGCAGACGTGATGGATGAGGCAGCAAAAAAGGCAGAAAGAATAGAGGAGTTAGGCAACAAGCATGAACTCCCACGCTACCAAGGAACAACCACGGAAGCAGTAAAAGAACTAGTTGCAGATAGTCTTACGGGGCGTAATTACAGGAAATCAATGTTTGAAGGCGAAGAAGCAGGAAGAGATGATGCACTAAGACAAACAGCCTGGTATTTTGCCAACACAATAGCCAAAGAAGAATCGAAACAATAGGCGCTCCACTCTCCTACCCTGTAGCAGCAGCCGTTTCAGCCTTTTTCTCCTTTTCAGCGACTTTCCCGTCGTCATCTTGCACAACAACAAATGACTCATTAACTTCAACAATACTCTTCATAGGGAAGATTCTTGAGTCATGGTGCACCATCCCAAGAACCACCTTTGCGGTATGAATCTTAACCAAACTCAAACCCAACCCATCGATCGAAGCATCGACAACTTTGCCCAGAGAATCCCCACTCTCAGTCTTTACCTTCTTTCCAATTATATTCCGTCCATCATCAAAAACTTCCTTCACGCGCAAAACATCATCTACACCAACAACATCATTCGCACTACTTATCAAAACACCATGCTTGATAGAGATAATATCCATTGGAGCGATCAAATTCTGCCCCCTTCGATCAACAAGAATACCAATAACCTTCCCATTATCAGGATCAAACACGATATCCTGCACAGAAAAATGCGGCCTAACACTGTCAGCCGAAAAAACAGGCATCCCAACAATCTTTGAATACAACATCTCCATACAACTAAATATACAAAAAATCTTGGCAAACTAAAATAGAAGTGTAGAATACCTCTGCATCGCACTTAAAGTGCGAGGTTAAATATCGGGGTGTAGCTCAGTTGGCTAGAGTGCGCGCTTTGGGAGCGTGAGGTCGGAGGTTCAAGTCCTCTCACCCCGACCAGTTAGTGGCAAGATTTCCGGTTCGGAGTGAAGCGGATTTTTTTTAATCCGCGAAACGAAGAACGCCGTTTGATAAATCTGCACTTATTTGACGGAGGCAAAAGAAAGCAAATTTAACAAAAAGGCGAGGAAATCCCCACTGGACTCTTCCCTACTGAAACTCCCACATTTTTGTGATATAATAAACACAATTATTTTTCACCAACCCTCATAAAAATGAAAATCAAACCCAACTATATTCTCATCCCATTGATCGCAATAGCTATTGCCGTAGGCGGAAGCATGCTCACGGGGGCAGGAATGGAATGGTATGAAACAACCTTGATAAAACCAGATCTAACTCCACCAAAAATAGCATTCCCAATAGCTTGGAACCTGATTTTTGTATGCACAACAATCTCAGCACTAATAATTTTCAACAAAGCAAAAAAGAACAAACACTACAAAATCCTCCTCATTTTATTTACAGCCAACGCAATCCTAAATGTGTTATGGAGCTATCTGTTCTTCGGGATAGGAGACGTACAAGCCGCTTTGATCGAAATGATTTTCATAGAAGCAACAATCATAGCTCTCATGGTTCTAATGTGGAAAAATTTCCGCTTAGCGACGGGCCTACTCATTCCATACCTTTTGTGGGTAGGATTCGCTACTTATCTTACATATCAGATCTTGAATTTGAACCTGTAAAATCCACCTATCCCAAACTCTTCCTCAATTTTGCAGCCTCCAGTAAATCATCCTGGAAATCCTCACCAATTTTCTTTTTCAAAACGATATTAGAAGTCACATTTCTATGAAGATAATGATGATCTTTTTGTGGCTTAAACTCAACGCCCAAAACCTCTTCGCACAAGCGAACATCCTCAAGCACATCCTGTGCCCATGACTCTCCTTCCCTAGCAAACATCTCAAGATTTTCCATATTCAAAAACTTCCCAGCATGAATTAATTCCCAGACCAATGTGAAGAAATGATTCTTAATCAAATCCAACTGTCCAGCATCACGAGCAGCCTTGAGTCCCCTGCCAGTCCCAATAAACTCCGGCGGAACACCAAGTGAATAACATGCTGCAGTAAACTTAATAGCCCTAGGTAAAGTCACATCTCCGACTCCACGACTATATCCAAAAAGCCCGACATGCTGAACTCTCTCCCTCCTACTCGGAACAAACTTCGCCATATCATTGATCAACGGAGCAAACTTATTAATAGTGCCAGAATAAAAATCCTTAAAAACAGAATTCACCTCCCGCAAACCAGAAAATTCCTCATCCGAAAATCGAACCGGCGAAACATTTTCACACGTCTCACGAATAAAAGACAATGCATCACGAACCTGCTCCAAAGGATAATCATATCGAAAAGCAGATTGAATAGTTATAGTTTTCACTCCCTCGTATTGCTTCAAGCTATGTTTAATATTTTCAGGATTAATACCTCCACGGAAAGGCAAAGAACCGGTCCCAACGATTGGATAAACAGGGATCCCAAATTCCTCTCCAATACGATAAAATTCACGTAGAGCCATCCGAGTAGCAAGCATAGCCGGCACAAACCCAGCATTCAACGCCGGATCCGAGCGTGCAATAAACACACGAAGATAAGGCGGCAAAAATCCCCATCGCTCTTTATGCACCTCCAAAAACTCACGCAAAACACCAGCTGCTCCAGTCAAATCATCAACACTTTCAAACAGAGGAATTATATGAACATACCCATCCCCAAACCGATCCTCATCAAAAATTTCTTCATGAACACGGGCCGTTCGTCGAAAAGTATCCTGAATATGCAGCAGTTGATCAGCAGTTTTAGTCATTGGTAAAATCAACTCAAAAACAGGAGGCACATGCAACCCAAGAGACTTCACGAACTCACCAGCAGACAAAACACTCATATAGGCCCTAGCCAACTTAAAAGTCTTCTCCTCCCAGACATTAGGAATTCTCAAAGTAACAAACTGATCTCGCCCGATCTGAGTTTTTTTAAACTCATCAAAATACTCAGACAACAATTTCTCAATCATTGCCTCATCAGCAAACTTCCCTTCCCAATCCCACATATACTCATCACACCCAACTTCAAAAAAGCTCCTGTAAATCTCCTCAGCTTCTTGTTTTGTATTTATAAATGCATCATCACTCCAAAAAGGAACACCAGCATTATCAGGATGTTGAGTTCCCATCAAAATAGGAATTTTTCTGTCAGACTGAGAATTAAACATATAAACAATATAGATAATTTATTTAAATTTGACAAATCTCTCCCCCAAAGTATAAAATCCACCCCAAGTTACTAATAATTAACTTTTCATATGTCTGGATTCGCTACACCAAATATTGACCACTCACTTCCCCCTATTCAACATAGTGTACCTGCACAAGAACGAGCTCCTCAGCATTTCCCGTTTGGAGATGAAAGAGCTGGCAAACAAGGAAAAAAAGGAAAAGATCCAAACGACCTGATCACAACCCCTCCAGCACCTGCTGTATCAAAAGTAGTCACAGTTCATGATAGGATAGGACAGGTTGGTTTCACACTACCAGAAGGCCAAGGTAAACCACCTTGTGCTGATGCAAGCTGCAGAGCAATAAAAGAAAAAGCAAGATCTGCCTTACATCCTGGTAACAGAGGAGAGAACGGAGTTAAAAAAGCACAAAAAAAACCACAACCAACAAGTATAAGAAAAGAAAAATTTCCAGGATCAGACAAGATTTTAGAAAATGTACATGGTGAAATAGGAACCCTAAATGGTCAATTAAAAAGTCCAGTAAAAGCAGAGGAAATAACGAGAATTATCCAAAAACAAATCAGACGTTGGTATAAAAAAGACGGAGTAAGAGAAGATCACATTCAACATGCTGTTGAAGTGAATATGGGTGAAAGCATAGAAATGGTAGTAGAAAGATCCTTGAAAAGGATAGAAGTAATGATTCGCACAGAACTACAAAGAGCCTTCAGGGCAGAAAGAAGAGCAGAAAGTGCACGAAAAAGACAAATAAGCCCTTTAGACAAACAAGAATTGCTAATGGAAGCAAAACTACAACTTATTAGACAAACAGTTCAAGAGCAGGAAAGAGAACACACAGAAGAAACTCTATCAAGAAGAATGAGCCAAGGCAAAACAGCACAGGAAAGAAGATCAGAAAAAGCCGACCTAAAAAGACTTACAGCCAGATATCCAGAAGCAATAAGCCAAGAACATGCGATACAAATTGAGGCCAAAGAAAGAGAGACTCTAAATAGTAGACACCCAGAATCAAACCCTCGTTATGAAGACCTGTTGAAAACAAAACGAGCAGTAGCAAGAGAAGCCGACTTAAAAGCAAGATACCCAGAATTCTACGAAGAAGCTTCGTCGGTAGCTAACGAAGAAGAACAAACCGAACCAGAAACAGCAAGAGGAACAATCCGATACGAAAGAGTCCCAAGAAAAACTACAAAAATTAACCTATCATAAAGAATGTCAGGAATCGATCAATGTCCACCACCACCACAGCCAGAACAAGTTCACTACGTAAAAGAACAGTGTGTTGAACCACGAGGTTTTTATGATGGGATGACTACACAGGCTCAAATCAGCAAAGATAGAAGATCAGATGAAAAAAGAACGAGAGCAAGAAGAAAAACCTTAAGTCCATTCAAACAAGAGGCTCATTTCGAGCAGAAGGCAATGGTGCCACCTCCAACAACAATACCAACACCAGTCCCAATATATACGCAACCACCAATAAGAATAATAGAAACCACAGAAGAAGAAAAAGGCGAAAACAAAGCTCCACCAAGAAGAATTAACTACGATGCAATACTGGACCTACCAACAACGGCAGACGGAGAAGAATGGGAAATTGATCCAGACGCAGCAGACCTAAGAACATACCCACAAGACGGCAGATATTTAAGACTTGTACAAGGTAGATGGATCCAAGAACAAACTCCAGGACAAGTCTCAGGTTCATTCAAAGAAAGAGTCCTAGCAAACGTTCAAAGCCAACCAAGAAGAAAAGCTAGAGGAATATTGAAAGAAACAAGAAAAGGATTTTCATTAGCACACAAACAAAAAGGAACAGAAATCTCAACTAAAATCGCTGACAAATCAAAAGGCATAGGAATGTACCGAGCAAGGGTAGCAAGAGTCATCAAACTGCTAATCGCAAAAAACCAGAAAGCCACAAAACTAGACAGAAGAGACGCAAGAAGAGGAGCTCAAAAGGCGCAAGAAGTTCCATTATTCTCACAAACAACATCTTCGGATTATGCAGGTTCTCTAGAAGACTTATTCACCCCAGCTCCACAACCAGATCCAGAAGAATTATTCTACGAAAGGGAAACAAGAGAAGCTGAACTAGGAGAAGAATTAAAGGCCAAAGCAGCCCTAACAGCATCAAAAGCAAAATACGACAATTGGTTTATGAAAATACTCAAAGACAAAATCCACTCGGGAGAACTTCCGCCAGAACCAATTGAAAGAGATGAAGCCCAAGAAGTTCTCAACGCTGAAACAGAGGCTCACTACGCAAATTGGAGTGAAAAAACTGGCAAAGACTTGGAATGGCTAAATAGAACTAGATAAGTAGAATTGTAAAATCTTTCCTGCTATAATCTACTCGCAATATAAATAATCTTATTCACCATGAAAAAATTCACAGCATTCCTCTTGGCGACTCTAACAATTCTATCTCTTTCAGCTTGTACGAACTCAACCCAAGAAAGTGATTCAACCTACACATCAGAAGTTATCAAAGCAAGTGTCCTCGACTACAACACATCAAATGAAAATGAATACGCAAATCTAGAGGCATTCGAAATCACTCCAAACGACACAGCACGTCTGATACAAGGAGACCCAGAAACAGTATTAATAGATGTGAGAGAACAATCAGAATACGATGAAGCAAATATCGGAGGATCAATTCTAATCCCTTTGGGAGATATAAATAGAAAAAGTTTGATGGACAACAACGTCAAAATGACAGACAACATTGTTCTTTACTGTCGTTCAGGGAACAGAAGCACCACAGCATATGAACTGCTCCAACAACTAGGATACTACAACTCAAACAGCATGGCAGGAGGCATCACAGCGTGGATGCAAGCAGGCCTTCCAGTTGCTGAGTAATTATTTAACATCTCCATAATTTCCCCAAACACACTGTTGAGTTTCAATGTGTTCTTTCCACGGACCATCAGGAACCTCTGACTCATCAACAAACTTCCAATCAACCGAATCCTTTCCATCACTTCCGATAAAATCTGCAAACGCAGGAGATAGATCTATTCCAGCATTGTTACTGCTATCAGGATTATAAAAAGGACCTCCATTTATAACATAATCAAACAAATCCTCTCCATGTGGCCCACTATCTTCAACCTGTCCATAAGCAGTTACCCCGTCTTTAGTCACCATCACCCATCTATTTTTTATGTAAGAATAAAACTCATACCCTTCCTTCAAACCTTCATCATACCAAGGGATATTGACAACCTCAGCTTTATTACGAGTCTCCCCATCCACATACTCCATATCATTGTAAGGAAGCGCGACATAAAACGAATTTTCACTATCAGCAACAGGACTCTCCCAAGCAGTTGGAACGTTTGATATATAGCCATTATCAGAACTAGGCTCTTCTCCTAGCCAAAAAGTAGTTGCAGTTATCCCGTAGTGCCAAGGATAGTTCGAATCAGAAACCTCAGGCTCAAAAAGCCCAGGCAATTGAAGCATCGGCGGCATATCGTCATCCACAACCGCAGGTGGTATGATTCCCAGAGGTGGAGTAGCTCGCCTTTTCATCCTTCTTTTTCTCAACTTTTTAATTTTTCGCTCAAACTTTCTCTCAAATTTAAACTTCAGTTTCCCATCAATAAACTCAATCATTTTATACTCACGAACTTTACTCTTTTTCGCCATAGCTACACCAGAAAAACTAAAAATAGCAGTAAAAACTAAAACAGAAACAAGCAAAGCACTAATAAACTTTTTCATATATCTTGGGTTAATGTATAGACTATCCACAAATCTCATTAGCCTTTTCTATCATCGTTTTCATCTTACGGTCAGTTTCATGAGTGTGTCCAGCCAAATGAAGCAAACCATGTGCAAACAAAGCCAAAACCTCATTAATTATATCTGACGAATTTCGCCGAACCTCATCAAGAGAAATATAAATCTCTCCCAATCCATCTTCATAATTAAAACTTAAAACATCCGTCGTCCCTTTTCGACCACGATACTCTCGATTCAACTCAGTCATTTTCCCATCGCGAACAAAAATCAAATTCACATTAAAATTCCCGCCAACACCCCCACCAACCTTCTCTCTTTTCAAAAACCTCTCAAAAACCACCGCAAGTTTCTTTCGCGGAACTCGAAACCCATTAACCTCATTAAATATTTTAAGTTTTCTCATAATTATTTCAGCCATAGACCATCATAGATCCCCCACTCATTTTCATCAACTTCCCACTCAGCATATATAGCGACCCCAGTAAACTTATCTTCATTAGAACGAATATCATTCAAACCATTGATAAGCCCTACAAGAGCGGCCCCAATATTCTCAACTTCAGGATTAAACCCCTCTTTAACATCTTCATAAGCAGGCACACCAATCAGAAATTCAGTATCAGTAGGATCCTTTTCATCAAGCAAGTCAGTCACCCAGATAACCTGTTCCTTCACGAACCATTGATAAAGCCATCCTTCATCGATTCCAGTGTCATAAACCATATCAACAATCTGATCCGCATATTGAGCAACATTCAGATAATTAACCTCAGTGTTATAATTTTTGAAATTAACCGCATTCTCAACCCACCAAATAAACGAGCTAGGAATGAATTCAGCCAGAGCAACAGACAAAAACTTCTCCTCAGAACCAAGTCCACTTCCAGTATCCAAGACTTCACGCAATTCCGCCAAAAGCGAAATGAAATCAACATCGCCATCCCAAACAGGTTCTATATCCAAATGAATCCCATCCATCCCAATCATCTTGGTAAAAATCATTCCCATATTTGATATATTTTTCCTTATATCAGGGTTTTCCAGGTTTATTTTACCTCTCAACTGTCCTATCCAAGCATAAACATACATTTCATTCTTAAACCGCTTCACCTTCTCAACAAAATTCAAAGTTGCACCATAAGTCTCTTCATCAATCCGCCCATCAGACTTCAGCGGCCCAACATGCAAATAAATAGTATCAATATCATGACTTTCTAACTTGATGACCAGATCCTGTATTTCCCTATCAGACTTCGCTTCCTCAGCCCATTCATGCGCAATCCAAACAGCATTATGACTTTTATTATAGAATCCTCCGGTTTCATCAGTAGTTAAACCAACAAAAAATATCCAAACGATCATCAATCCAAAAAACAAAAAGACCGCCCCAGATACAACCCAAAAATTCTTTATATTAATTTTTCGCATTCAAAAATTTTCTTAAAAATTCATATGTAACTGTACTAAAACAAGCCTCCACATTCAACGACTCTTTCAAACCATTCATCGGCACAAAAACTTTCTTATCACATTTAGCCAAAACCTCTGCAGATACTCCCTCGACTTCATGCCCAAAAACCAAACAAACTGGAAACTTCGCCTCAAAATCCCAAAAATTTTCAGCATCATCAGCCAACTCAACCCCAATGATTGAAATCCCCTCCCCCTTCAAACGATCAATAACATCGCAAGCCTCCTCCTCATATTCCCAATCTACACTCTCCTCAGCTCCAAGAGCAGTCTTGCTTATCTCAGCTTTGGGGGGTTGCCCAGTGATTCCACACAAAAAAACCTTCTCAATCCCAACTCCATCCGAAGTCCGAAACATAGCGCCAATATTATAGAGGCTCCGAATATTTTCCAGAATCACGTAAATAGGATACTTGTGTGCCATAGTTTAGATATTGGTAAGTCCGCTCAATCATATCATCCAGCTCAGCCTTTGTAATGAAATCATCCGGCCGGAAATAAAGTCTGCCAGAAACCAAAGCATGTTCATAGGCAAAATTCGCAAAACGCGGATACCACCACATGTGAGATATAGAAGGATCAATGTCTTCATAATAACTAAACTGATTTTGCACATTTTCCAAATCTCCAAGAATTTCAATGAGTTCAAACCGGAAAACAGGCTCAACTAACTTATTTGCACCCAAAATGACCTTTAAAGCCTCCATACGCGTGATACTGGCCCCAGGCTTAAACGGAGTCTCACTTTCATGTACAAAACCGCTTACAAGTCCCAACATCGTAGCCACATTCACAGATTCATAATATTCACTGCCAATAGGAACATCTGGATACAAAACCAACTCCGGATAAAGGCTCAACCCATCAAAACTTGATTGCCCAGAAAACGCAAAGAAACAAAACTCTTTATGCTGATAACAAGTATCTATATAAAGCTTTCTTTGATTTTTAATATCAAAACCATCAATCACCCGTTCAACAAACTCACCTCTAGTCACATATTCATCTTCAGGCTCTTTGATTATTTGATAATCACCAAAAGGAGCCGATCTTCCAAAAAGTAAATAAACCTTCCCATTATCAGACTCACTCACAAGCCCTCTCTGATCAAACCGATCAAAATACCTACTTGAAACAACCAAATCATCGTACCCATCTCCATTAAAATCCAAAGAAGCCATCTTCGCACCAAACCAATCATCAGAATTTTCTCCAACTATATATGAAGTCATTTCTTCTTCATCAACATTCATTCCAACCTGATCACTCAAATATTTATTATAAAAAACATAAACCTCCCCAGGACTTTTACTGAAAGTACTCCCAATCCCAGGCGATCCCACAACCAAATCCTCGTGCAAATCCCCATCCAAATCAGCCATTTCAACAGAAGCTCCCATCAACTCATCACCACTATTTCCACTAAAATAATAATCAGAAGATCCCTCGTTTACATAATAGTCCTCATCACTAAAATTCGACCTACCAGACAAGAAGTACGCGGTACTCCCCTGTTGATTTTTTGGATAAGGAAACGTCGAAATAAGAAGATCCTCCTTGTGATGAGAATCCGAATCTCCTACATCAACAGAAAATCCAAACCAGTCATGAGGATTTTGACCAACCAAAACGTCATAAGGTTCTCTAGAATATTTTTGATATTTTGAAAGACCTTTATATATGTAGACTTTTCCAGACTGAGGCCCAGAAGGTCCATCCGCAAAATAAGCAGAAATCACCACATCATTATAAAGCCCCCCAACAACATCCCCGACATTTATTTCAGCTCCAAACCTCTCCCCTTCCTGCTCCCCAACAAAAACAGTATCCGCATCCCCGCTGCTTTCAAAAACAAGTGGCCCATCGACACTGTCTACATCAAATGACCACCCTTCGTAACCATATACACTCCCGGTTTTCTTACCACCTATCGACATTGCAAAAGGCGCACCAATCAGAATGTCATCAATGTCGTCATTGTCAAAATCAGCCACATGTACACTCATTCCAAACCCCTCAAGATCATCTTGTCCAATAAATTCAGCATCAGCATATTCAGTAGATAAAGTAATCAAAGAATCTTCATAATACTTACGTCCAAACATCAAGAAAGCCCTTCCAGGACGAATCTCCCCTACTCGGGAATTATAAGCTCCCATCAAAACATCATCCAGCCCATCGTCATTAAAGTCCCCACTAGCGACACTAATGCCAAGCTGGTCACCGGCTTGTCCACCATAGACAACCAGGTCAGGATTGACATCTTTCAGGTCAAAATGCCTAACATCGACACGCGCCTTTCCCAAAAAGACAGACACCTTGCCATTCCAAACCATGTCCTCAGAAGAATAATAAGGAGACCCAACTATCAGATCGTCAATTCCATCATTATTAATGTCACCTCCAGCAATGCTTCCACCAAACTGTTCTCCTGGGTTTTCACCTACAAACTCAATTTTATTGTTATCATTTTGAACATATAAAGAATAGAAGGTCTTATACGCACTAGCAGCCATAATAGAAGAGGAAACGGTAAGAATTCCCAGTAGTACTGTGAAAACAATTCTAAACGTAATTTTGAAGAGGGTTTCTTTCATAGGATTAAGGTAAGACCATTATACTACTTCTAAACCAAAAGAAAACTAGACTTAACAAGAAGTTTTTAGTAGAATACCTATTGCCACATGACAACTCCTGTCAATACACTGTCAACCGACACAAATGGACAATTTTACACTCAAATACAACGTCGACAGAAAAGCAGCAAGTAAAATGCTCAAGGTTTCAGTAAGAACCGTCGACAGATACATAAAGAAGAAGGTTCTGACCGCTCAAAACGTAGGTGGTCGGGTTTGGTTAAGTAAAGAAGAGGTAAATGGGATGGCTCATGTCAAAAACGAGCCGTATATCGACACAGAAATAGACACGTCAACCCCTAGCACGTCAATAGACATAATAGACGACACGACCGACTCTCAGCAGCAAAACCTGTCCACTTCGCAGACGAGAAAAATCGACAAAACCTCTAGTCAAAGCCATTTGTTGAAAGATCTATACGGAAAAGCGAAAGAAGAATTAAACGAAAAGGCAGAGCGCCTAGAAATAGCCAATTATAGAGTTGGACAACTAGAAGCACAGCTAAAAAACTCAGTTCCACTCTTGGAATATCACCGAGAACAGTCTGAAAAACGTATAGAAAAAGCAAAAATGATAGAAAAATTCGAGCAAGCACAGAAAAGTATCAGCGCACTCGGTCAAAAATTGAAATTCGAAGAATTTAACAAAAAAATTCTCCTCGCAATTCTTCTAGTTCTCCTCGCCCTTCAACCATTATGGCTACTTCTCCTAGCAGATTAACCAGAAAAACGATGATTGCATTATTTGATTCAGGTATAGGTGGCCTAACAGTGCTAAAACCATTACTCAAAGAACTTCCAGAGTATGATTATTTATACCTGGGGGATAGCGCCAGAAGTCCATACGGAGGCAGATCAGAAGAATCTATCAAGAAATTCTCAGAAGAAGCCGTCGAATTCCTTTTCGACAGGGGAGTCAAAGTAATACTTTTCGCATGCAATACCGCATCAAGTGTAGCCTTGAGGCACGTTCAACAAAAATATCTCAAAGGAGCCGACGAAAAAGACCGAAAAATCTTAGGAGTATTGATTCCAGTTGCAGAAGAAGCCGCTGAAAAATCAAAAAAGGGTAGGGTAGGGGTCGTCGGAACAAAGGCGACTATCGCCAGTAACTCTTACGAAACCGAAATCCAAAAAATCAATCCAGAAATCAGTACCTATGGACAAGCCTGTCCACTCCTAGTTCCTTTCATCGAGGAAGGGTGGCATACCAAACCTGAAGCAGCCTCAATTCTCAAAAAATATTTACGCCCACTAAAGACATGTAACATAGACAGTCTTATTCTCGGTTGCACTCACTACCCCATGATGCAAAAACAATTTGAACGTTACATGGGAAAACAGGTCAAAGTTCTCGATCCCGGAAGCACAGTCGCAAAAAAACTCAAAACATACCTCGAACGCCATCCTGAAATAGAATCTCTCATTTCAAAATCTGCAAAACCAAAGCGTCAGTTCCTCACAACCGACGATCCTGCAACATTCAAACGATTCGCAGAGTCCTACCTCTCTATGAAAATATCTAAAGTTGAAAAAGTAACACTTTAGAATATGTTTAAACCAGACCTTATAGAACGCGAACCTAGTAAAATAGGCGGTACATTCTCAAGTGGGGCAAAGGCCTTGGGATTGATTCTTCTAGGATTATCACAATGCGGATCAGGAGGACTGAATGTGCCAGAGAAACCAAACAAACCAACAGCGACTCAGGAACAAATAGCCTCAACAAGAAAACCTATACAAGTATGCTTTGAAAGTAGAGGAGTTCCCTGCAATCCAGAACAAATCCAACAACAATTAATCGAAAAATGCCACGAACTATTTCCAGAAGAATAAAGTATCTTCAAACACCACCTAAAGATCCCCCAACAAACCATCCAACTCGGCCAACTTACCATCCTTTTCCTTCTTCTCGTCAACCGAATCCAAAAACTTCAACACGCTCTTCATTGAGCGAACCTTATCCTCAAGCTCAGCAACCGCACCTTTTGCTTTAGAGATTTTATCAACAATTACAGGGTCAGGACTCATTATCTTTTAGGTGAATAATTTCGATGAGCCTTTATTTTTTTCATATACCAGTCCATACCATTATAACCACCCGGCTCAAGGCTTTCGATTTTTCGTAAAGCTTTTAATGGAGTAGAAGAGTTATTGAGTAACGCTGCGATAGTTTCTCCCGAGTCTCCGTTAAAGCCTCCTCTATTCAATACGGATTCAGCCACATTTATAGAGACCTTATAAAGAAGCTCCGCTGAAGAATTAGTATTGTTAGCAAGATAATAAGGCAAATGCCACCCATAAGTATTTCGCCTAAGCAATTCGCCCATTTCATCTAACGATTTTGAAGGAGTGTTAGGATGAGCTGCAACCCAAGGGAGAAGTCTGTCAAATCCATAAACCCTATTTTTCACCAAAGTTTTAAGATGTTTCTCTGAAAAATTAGGATTTCTCAATGCATATTCCTTTGCCTCATAAGGGAAATCTACGCTCTTAATAACTTTCATTAAAACATCGGGATCTGTGGTCTCAGAAACGCGGTTTTCCAGTTCCCTTAACAGGGCTCTTTCTTTTTTATGCAGTTGGGCACGCTTGTTATCAACCTCTCTCAATTCATCTTTCAACTCAGCCTCTCTTCCATCTATAGACTCATTTTCCTTCTCTAACAAAGAGAGCTCATTGGCCCTATCCATGATAGAAGCATTTGGTTTTTCATTTTTTGGCATTTTTATTTTTGTTAATTTTTATCACCTAATAGTGGTATTATATCACGAAAAGAGCCCAAGGGCAACCCCGACCTTTGAACCCAACTCCATCTAAAGTATTTGAAATAAGAAATAGAAAGTATTCAGTTGTTTTTTCATTCTCATGAGAATGAAAAACTGAGTCTCTGAACATGTTCAGAGGCGAAGCTCCACAATTGTACTTTCTAGAGATTCTTTCCAATACGCCCTATTCCCACTCAATAGTCCCCGGAGGTTTATTCGTAATATCATAGAAAATCGCCCCAACCCCCTCAACCGCAGCCAACCTTCCAACCAACTCATCTAATAACTCCCACTCCATCTTATAAAACGAAGCAGTCATAGCCTCTTCACTTTCAACCGGCCTCAAAACCACAGACTCCCCAGAACCCGAACCACCAACCGTCAACGGAACCAACACAGTAGGGAACTGCCAAATTTCTCGATCCAATTTCTTCTCCAAAATAAAATCCATCACAACCTTATCAGCCTCCTGTAAAACCGCAATACGCTCTGGGGTTAGATAGGATTTGACCAACTCAACCCCACCTTCAAGCGATCCACCTACCAAATACAAAGCCCTATTCAATTCTGCAAATTTATTAACAATTTTAGTTCCAACCAAAGCCAGTCGATCCCAATCCTTTTCCCCTCCACTCAAAACAACAGGATGTTTATACGAACGAACATCACCTTGAACTCCAACACTCTTCAGAGGCAAAACCGAAACCGCATATCCATCAGAATCCGAAGCCAAATCCAAATCAACTACCTCACCAGTACCAGACTCCGAGCTACACAAACACCTCACCGCCAAACCCGGCCCAGGAAACGGATGTCTCCAAACCATATCGTTAGGAAGCCCAAGTGATTCGCCAACCTTGCGCACCTCATCCTTGTACAGCTGCGCGATTGGTTCAATGACTAATCCCCTGTCAATCAGCTCCTGAACCTCAGGAACCCTATTGTGATGCGTTTTTATAGTATCTGCGTGCTTGGTGCCGCCAGTTTCAATAGTATCTGGATAAATAGTTCCTTGCCCAAGAATCCACTCTTCAGCATTCAGTCCCAGTTCACCAAGAACACGTTTCTGAATCTCTATAAATTTCGCACCAATAATCGCGCGTTTCTCCTCCGGATCGTATACTTCACGCAAAGCTTCAAAAAATTCATTACTAGCATCTTCAACTTTCAAATTAGTAACCCCCAACTCACGTAACGCTCCCTCGACTTGATCCCTCTCCCCCTTCCTCATAAACCCAATATCAACAAACAAACCATAAACTCGTTCATTCCCCAGCGCCTTCTCCAAAAGCGTAAAGGCAACAGTCGAATCGACTCCACCAGATACAAGCATAAATACTTTCCGATCCCCAACTTTCTCGCGCACAGCCTCAATCTCAGCAGCAATAAATTTCTCAATACTCCACTCACGCTTCGCCTGACAAATCTCAACAAAATTCTCCAAAACCTTCATCCCATGGGGCGTGTGAGTTACCTCTGGATGAAACTGCAATCCATAAAATAAATGCTTCTCATTCGCCATTCCAGCAAACTTACAATCATCAGTAGATGCAATAACCTCAAATCCTTCAGGTATCTTCGCAACCTGATCAAAATGGCTCATCCAAGCAACTTCTTGATCTTCAAGCCCATCCAAAATCCCCTTTCCAGCGTCCAAAATCTGCACATTAGCTCGTCCATATTCACGGACTTTCCCAGGCTCAACAATCCCATCCAAAACATGCGCCATCACCTGATGTCCATAACAAATTCCAAGCACAGGCACCCCCAAACCAAAAATCCCAGGGTCACATTGCAAACTATCCTTTGCATGAACACTCTGCGGCCCGCCAGACAAAATCACGCCTTTATAAGATCGCAATTCATCTGCATCAATCTCACCATCACGGATATCACTATAGACTCCCAGCCGACGTATACGATTTGCAATCAAATGCGCATATTGCCCACCAAAGTCTAAAACAACAATTTTATCCATTAGAAATTTCTTTAAATCTTTTTACCAAGAATTTTTTATCCAAAGCCTCCAAAAACCAACCAGCCTGCGGCCCCGAATCTTTGCCAAGCAAAGAAACATAAAGAGATCCAAAAACCTCTTTCGGAGGAAGCCCAGAAGCCTCTTTCAATTCATGGATCTTGCCATGCAATTCTTCACCTTTCCAATCCTTCTCCTCAAGCACAGCAGCTAACTCTCCCAAAAACTTCTTTTGCTCCGCATTCAGCGAAGCCGCAGCCTCAGGCACTTCTTCATGAACTGTAAATACATAACGTTCAGGGCTGAAGTCGCCGAGCCATTTCTTCGCATGCTCAACCCTCAAGTCCATCTCCTCCTTGTCAGCCTTAGTCAAAGCACTTCCCTTCATTTCCCCGACCCTAGCTGAAACATCCAAATGCGGCATCTGTACAAAGAACGAAATATGATTAAACCGAGGCAAAAACCTATTAAGTTTCTTCAAATCCTTCTTTTCATGAAAATGGGTCAATTCAAAAATACGATTCTTATGATCCTTCACGTCCTCGCTCCCTTCAAAATATCCACGACAAACCTCATCATACTGATCAAACAAAACGGGAACAGTATCTCCTTCAGGATCGAAATTAATAGTCTTCATCACATCCTTCTGAATCATCATAAATCGGAACAAATACCGAGGAAGAAGCTCATACAAATCAACAGCAGTGCATCCAACCCCAGAAGACGAAGACATCTTCGCACCTCCTAATAAAATAAATTCATGTCGAACATCAAAAGGATGTTTATGTTTGAAAATTTCTGTACAAATTCGATTCGAGACATGCCTCGAACCTCCCGCAGCATAGTGATCTTTTCCAGCCCCCTCCAAGTCAACTTTCATCACACAAAACTTTGCAGCCCACTCAACTTTCCAAGGCATCGTTGCATTGCCACCAAAAGGCGACTTCTTGCCCTCATGTCCACAACCTTTTGCATCTCCCATCTCAGCCGAGCACGAATACTCAACTTCATTCCCATCCCAACCAGTAATTTGCGTAGTCGCAATCTTTCCGCATTTATCACAAACAACCTGGCATGGATACCAACGGTCATTCTTTTCCGATCCACTCACAGTCCTATAAATCTCACGGATCTCATCTTTATGATCCAAAGCAAGCTTGATGTATTCATCAAATTCACCAGACTCATATTTCGAGCTAACATAATAATATTTCGCATTAAATTTCGAATCTTTCAAAATATCCGAATATTCCTTTCCAAATTGTTCCGCATAATTTGCAGACTTACCATCTGGTGCAGGCACGTCTTTCAAACGTTTCCCCAAATGCTCAGTCCATTCATCAGGAACATACGACGGAACAGAATCAAAAGCATCGGTGTCATTTAATTCATAATGGAAAATATTGTCGATCCCGCGATCAGTCAAAACATCAGCCAACACAGCGTGCATAATATAAGACCGAAGAGACCCAACATGTGGTTTGCCTGACATAGTCTTCTCATCCCTCAAGATCAACTGGCGTTTCTTGGCCTCATCATCATATTCTTTCAGGAAATCATCAATAATGTCATCACCCCAGAACATAAGTAAATTTTTACAAATTTTATGGCTGTATTATAAGGAGAGATCAGGGAATAATCAACAGGGAAAGCAGCGCGGGTGCTTTTTTTGACGAAACCTCGGAAAAATGGTATAATTAAACTACTAAAACATAAAAAAATGGACTCATTAGAAAGAACAGATGCTCCACAAGCACAAGAATCTCAATATTCATCGATGTTCGAGACACGTTTTGAACTTACAGACAGACCTCCAGACGAAAGGGGCAGCTCGAAACAAATAGATGCCATGACGGAAGCACGTAATGAGCTGCACAGAGCGATGGATGAAGATAAAGGTGAAGAAGCCGAGCTTCAGGCGATGAGAAGAATGCAAGAAGTAGCTCTAGATAAAAAGAAATACGGAGAAGTAGAAACAATTATAGAAACACCAGAAGGATTCAAGGTTCCAGTGGAAATAACCTATCAATTCGAACAGGGAGACCCTACTGAAAAAAATCCAATCCACGGAATAACAATAATAGGTATATTGGTCCTAGAACAATGCGGTAATGTCCCAGCAGGGCATAGGATCACAGATCTAGAGGGGCCTATGTACGATGGGAATCATCTAGACGAATTATACGAGGAAATGCTAGAACCAACCTTTCCAAAAAACTGCGGGAAAGAATCTGTAGGCGAATGGATTATGGGCGCAGTTGAAAAAGTTGTCGAAGATGAAGAAGGCCCAATGATGACAAGAGTTAAAGAAGAACTAGAAGAAAATGCAGATGAAATGCAGGAAGAATTACACGACGAAATAGTCCGCACCATCCGGCCAGAGATGCTCAACTAAACTCCCACAGTATATTCACCCTCCTTCCTATCCCTCTCTACGCTCACAAATCTCATCTGTTCTTTCTTGAAGCTTAATTCAACACGACCAATCGGACCATTTCTGTGTTTACGGACATAAATATCAGTAAGTCCAGGTCTATCACTGTCCTCTTCATAATAATCTTCTCTATACATCATCAAAACAACATCAGCATCCTGCTCGATCGCTCCTGACTCACGAAGGTCAGACAATTGGGGAATTTTAGAAGGTCTCATCTCAACAGCACGCGACAACTGAGACAAAGCTATTATTGGAATCGACAAGTCACGAGCTAATTCCTTCAAAGACCTCGAAATTTCAGAAATCTCCTGAACACGATTTTGTTGGTACGTAGATCCGGAACCAGAAGAACTCATCAATTGAAGATAATCAATAATCAAAACATCCAGACCTTGCTCCATTTTTAATCTACGAGCCTTAGCCTTAAGTTCAGAGATAGATCCACCAACAGAATCATCGATGTAAATTTTCATTTTATTTAATTCATCCATCACGTTACCAATCTTCCCGAAATCATCGTCAGAAAGTTTACCAGTCCTAAGTTTCCAACTATCAACAGCCATCAAACTACAGAACATTCTCTCAACCAGCTGTTCCTTCGACATTTCCAGAGAGATAAGCCCCACAGAAAACCCTCTCTTAGCTGCATTTTGAGCAACATTCAAGGCAAGGGCAGTCTTTCCCATAGAAGGTCTTGCGGCGAGAACTACCAAGTCCGCAGGTTGAAGCCCAGACAAAATATTATCCATATCCCGGAAACCAGTCGGTATTCCACGGTATTTATCTTTAGTCTCAGGATCATGTAGGTCAGAAATCTTTTCATAAGTCTTGCTCAACACGTCCTTTATATGAACAAATCGATCATTGATATGTTGTTGAGAAACAGAAAACAAAGCTTTTTCAGCATTGTCGATCAGTTTATCAATTTCAGTATCCTCTTGATAACCAAAGCCTTTAATACTATCCCCAGCCTTTATAAGCTTCCTCAATACAGATTTCTGCTTAACGATCGAAGCATACTGAAAGATATGCGTCGAAGTAGGGACCTCGTTTGCCAATCCCGCCAGGTAAGAGACGCCACCTATAAGTTGAAGATGATTATTGTCTTCCAAAGAGTTTGTAAGAGTTACAAGATCGATAGGAATTCTCTTGTCATACAGAGTCATAACAGCCTCATAAACAATTCTATGAGCATCGTGATAGAAGTCATCGCTCGCAAGAAAATCAGAGATTTTGATCAAGGCTTCTTTGTCGACGAAAATAGAGCCCAAAACAGCTCTCTCAGCATCTAAACTGTGAGGTGGTACCGATAATTTATCAGCCATAATGTGTCAAATAAAAGGGGATTGAATATCGCATACTTTCTTAAATTTTTCCAACATTTTCCTTAAATATTTCTTAAATTTCCTTTAAAAAAACCTTAATTTAAGGCATAACACGCTTTCTCAAGGTATTATTCACAAAAATACAATGAGCACATCTTCAAAAAAAACAGGCAACAAAGGCGAAAATATTGCAGCTACATACCTCGAAAGAGAAGGCTACAAGATTATTCAAAAAAATTATTACTCCAAGTATGGAGAAATAGACATAATTGCAGAGAACCAAAATATCATCTACTTTTTCGAAGTAAAAACCAGGTACCACTCATCACTAAATCACCCATTAGAATCAATTACATACAAAAAATCACAATGCCTAATAAAAACCTCTCTACATTTCCTGAACCAAAACAACGAAAATAGAAGTTGGAGAATTGCTTTAATTAGCATATTATTACAAAGACATACTTCTCCAGAAATAGAAATAATAGAACTCCACTAACCCTCAACCCAAAATGGAAGAAATAGAAGAAAAAAATAAAACGAAAAGAAGATTAATCGTATTAGGATTAGTGATGTTTGGAGCGGTGTTTTATTTTATTTGGCAAAATTATCTGAATTTTGGATACATTGAGATCAAGGGAGACGCTCCATACAGCGTTTTTGTTTTCGATGAGAAAACGCACGAATGCACACAAAATCCATGCACACTCAAATTAAAAAGAGGCGAGAAAGGTCTGCTTTTCTCGAAACCAGGATATACAGCCAAATCACAAGACCTTGAGGTTACGCTTTGGGACACGGTTTCAACAACCGTCCTGTTCAAAATAAATCCATACTTCAAAGAAATCACAGAAATCCCAGAGACAATGTCTTTTCCTCAGACACAAGCATACGAAATGGTTTACGATCAAGATCATCACAACTGGAAGTTGATAGAAAAAGGAGACAAGACACAATTCGCACTTTCTTATTTCGCAGAAAAATTAAACAACCCAATTATTGTAGGAACAAGTGACGCAGTTCTCGTTATCGAAGAACAGGTTTATTTCATAGACTTGTTAACAAAAAAGAGAGAAGCCTTGGGGACTATTGAAGGGGAGGTAGTAGCAGTAATCCCATCATATAACGGTCAATATTTTTTGATCTACACCTCAACAGAAGATAAAGACTCTTATTACATCGCAGAAAACGACAGGCTCATAACTACTCAAATAACCTCACTTCCGCAACATGTTTCATGGACCTACTACACAGATCTAGCAGTCTTAAATCAAGACGGCGCGAATCTAACCATCAAAATAATCTCTCCAGAAACATTGGAAGAAAAAGTTCTAATAGATGAAAATATTTTTCAAGAAAAATCCGCTATAGAAGAGTTTTTCTCTAGTTCCACAGCGAAAAAAATCTATTTCCGCATGGGAGAAACTGCTTACGAAATTACATACTAAGAAGAATTTAGAAAAATTTAAGTTTTATTTAAGGTTGGCATGAGAAACTTGTGATTGTTAATTAATAATCATTTTTTATGCCTGCCAAAATTTATTCAATCTCAATATCCGGCCTAACGCCGGGAGTAGTAGAAGTTGAAGCAGATGTCTCAAGAGGATTGTCATCCTTCAAAATAGTCGGACTGGGAGACGCATCTGTCCAAGAATCAAAAGAAAGAGTTAGATCAGCAATAAAAAACTCAGACCTAACTTATCCAATCCAAAAAAAGATAATAAACCTCGCCCCAGCCGAAATAAAAAAACAAGGAACGTCTCTGGATTTCCCAATAGCAGTTTCCCTACTCATCGCCTCAAAACAAATTCCACAAGCACAATTCAATAAATCGATCTTAATAGGAGAGCTCTCTCTCAACGGAGACTTGAAGCCAATAAAAGGCATCCTTCCAGTGACAGCCTATGCCAAGAAAAAAGGATTCAAAAGCGTATTCCTTCCACTTGCAAACAAAAGCGAAGCGAGTCTCGTTGAAGGAATAAAAATATATCCAATCACTTCCCTCAAGACCCTAACAGACTTCGCACAAGGCAAATCAAACATAAACTCAATCCGGGGAAATTTGAAAAAAATAAGCCTCGAAAACGAAGCGGAACAAGAGACATCATTCTCCTCTATCTACGGCCTAGAAAACGCCAAAAGAGCACTGACAATAGCAGCGGCAGGAAACCATAATACTCTGTTAAAAGGCCCCCAAGGCACCGGAAAGACAATATTAGCGCGAGCATTCGCTTCATTATTGCCACCGTTGACGCTCGACGAGGCTCTGGAAATCACAGAAATTTATTCAGTTACAGAAGGTCTCTCCTCTATCCACAGACACCGACCCTTCCGGGAGGTTCACCACACAGCATCAAAAATCGCAATCATTGGTGGCGGCCAAAATTTGAAACCAGGAGAAATAACTATGGCACACAAAGGAGTCCTATTCCTCGACGAAATAACCGAATTTCCAAGGAATGTATTAGAAACACTTCGCCAACCTTTGGAAGATAAAAAAATCACAATCAGCAGAGCAAAAAGCACACATCAATATCCGTGCGACTTTATTCTATTAGCAGCGATGAACAACTGCCCATGCGGCAACCTCCAAGCAAACAAAAAATGCAAATGCACCCACTCCCGAATAAAATCATATCAATCAAAACTCTCAGGCCCCCTGCTGGATCGATTCGATATATTCATAGAAACCCCAACCGTAATAATAAAAAACATCTTCTCACCAAAAACAAATGAGGATAAGGACATCAAAAAAAGAATTCAAAAAGCCCATAACATCCAAAATCAAAGATCATCAATGAGCAATTCAAAACTTTCAGCCAAACAAATTTCCTCACTAACAAGTGTAGATAAAAAAGCAAAAGAAATATTGAACAAAGCAGCGGACAAATTAAATATTTCAAACAGGGGATACCTGAAAATCATCAGAGTAGCCCAAACAATAGCGGACCTAGAAGGAAGCCCAACCATCAAAGAAGATCACGTGCTAGAATCGATCCAATATAGAAAAAAGATCTAAAACATTTCGTGCCATCCAACTACAGAAGTAAATCCACCTTTCATAGGATAGTCGTACTGAATATAAACTCGTTCTCCAGCCTTAGTCACATCCAAATCATCTGGAGTCTCAAGTTCGAAACAAAGTCTTTGTCCAAACTTTAAATTACTAGAAAAGTCAGCGTACAAAGAGAACACCGCTTCAGATTCAGGAGTGATTTTTAAGTAAAGATTTTTGAATTTCACATAACCATTCCAGATATCGCCTTTATAAACACTTCCATCATTTCCAATCATCTTGATCGATCTTGTAGCTCCATAAGCCACTCCAGAAATCTTCAGTCTCAGATTCTTTAATCTAAAATTCCCCATCTCCGAAACAAACCGCATATTCCCTACATGTTTTCCTTCATCTCCAGCGCGAATATACAAATCCTCTCCATTATCAATATCCATGTACAGGCCATCCGAATAATCATACTTTTCCAAATCCAAGACAGGAGGACGCGAAGGCATCACAGTAGAAGCCATGTACTTCCCTGCATCATCAGGAGAATAAGTCGCCATTAGAGCAAAAGCAGCCAAAAATCCAGCTCCATAAAAAGCTCTTCGAAAAAATTTAGCCATAGGACTTTTTTTAAGTCCATCTACTCCTTTGACAGAAAATTTAATTTTGCGTCGCATCAAACTCATCGATTAAGTATTTCAAAAAATAAGAAGACAAAGGTTTCTCAGGATGTAAATAAATACCAAGAGTTTTAGCTTTGCCACTTGAGTGAAGGAATTCAGCAAAGTAGAAATAAGGGTTGTCCGCAGATACGTCATAGAAATGAGGAGCTCCTTCCTCCAGGTTCAAATCCACGTCAAAATAATTCAAAACAGGCTCAATAATTTCTTGCCTGGTAACTATTTCTGCAGGTGAAAACTGATATTCAATATTGTCCTCCAGAAGCCCATAATTAAACATCGTTTGTACATACGGGAAATACCAATCTTCTTCAGACACATCTTCATAATAAACTTTCCCATCCTTATAAGTTCCAAGTCCAGTATATTCTGTGAAAAGTTTTGTGAACTCAGCTCTATTCAATGAATTCTGAACCGGAATATAAAGGAAATTAGAAGCCGCAAATTCATTCTCATCATCTCCATAAGCCTTCAAGTAAAAGCCAAAATCACCATCTGTATCCATTTCCAGTTTAGCCTCATCAAGCTCATTACAAGAAAAGTCTTCATCAAGCCAAAGATCCTTGTCAGCCTTTAGCTTGTAGTAACTAAAAACATTTTCAGAAGCAAGTAATTCTGCATATTTTTTTGCATCTTCTTCAAAAATATCTCCTTCAACCACACAAATCTCAATACCCATCTCATTGATGAGATCTTCGTAACCATCAGAAACGTCATAAGAAAATTCCAAAACATCATCTTCAAAAGAAGAGACGTCCAAAGACTCTATCCTAACCGGAGTTTCAAAAACATCTAGAGAATAACTGTTGTTATCATCACTTTTATCTTTTTGATCTTTCAGATCTATTTCAAAATCAATTGTCGCATAATTCAATTTACCATCGACCAAAACCTCATAATCCTCGAATATAAAAGTCTCACCCTTAGCTAAAGTCAAACCATCCAAACCATTTCTAACAAAAGCAGTTTTCTGATTCTCACCAGCAGAAATAACTAGAGATCCATTGGTCAAAACTTCACCATAATTCCTGACAACCAAAGTCGTCTGGTATTTATAGTAATCAAAATCATCGGAAGGATTGGTAGTTTTTCTCAAACTCACATATTCAATCCCAACATCCGGCCTAGCATTGTCAAAATCAGTCAGCCCAATCTTATTAAACAAAGAAAGCACAGACCCTTTAAACATATTACCATTGCTAACTCCATTAGCTACACTAGCTATAAGCACGACAGCAACCAAAGAAGCAAGTCCGTACAAAAGGCCATTTAAAAGAGAAGAATTGTGTTTATTTTTGTTTTTCATTTTTGTTTTGGTATCTAAGCATTATACCAAAAAACACCTCCTCTTTCAATGCTTTCCACTCCTATTATTGAGTCTTTTTGTAGGCCTCAGCAAGCCACTCTAAAGCAGTCTTATAATCACTGTTTATTTTGTCGTATTTTTCCGTTTCAAAGTCCAAAGGAGCCAAGGAAACATAATATTCCAAAGCGGAAATAGCCTGGGGATACATATCGTGATTGAAATAAAAGCGCCCCATATGAAAATATACAGGTGGGTAAAGAGGCATCAACTTCGAAGCTTCCTCAAACTCAGCTTCAGCCAAATCAAAGTATGAAAAATCGGAATAAGACTCATGCGCATAATTCCTAGCCGACATCAAACGAGCAAACCCCTCATTATCGCTATACACAGACGAGACCAATATATTTGGCAAACAAAAGACGCCAATAAAAGCAACAACCAAAGAAAACACCAATCCCTTCAAAACCCCTCCCATTCGCGGTTTAACGACCGAGCCGCCACCAGCCAGATCTTTGAAAATAAATGCCCAAAAAAACGTAATCAAAACAATATGAGTAGTAGTCGAAAATCCAAAAAAATGACTAACTCCAAGTGCAAACAAAGAGGCCAACAAAGATTTGCCCAAAATATTATCTCCAAGTTTGAAGTAAGCACGACTCCACCAATACATAAACATCAAAACAATCAATCCTCCTCCCAAAAACCCAAAATCAGAGAAAGTCTGCAGAAATATATTATGAGCCCTATCAGGTATAAAATTGAACTTTTCAACATCCAAAAGATCACGGTTCATATAAGGAGCAAAAGCCACAGGAAAAGTGTCAGGCCCATAACCAAAGAAAGGTTTGTCCTCAACCATCTCTATGACCTGTGGCCACATAATCATCCTTGTTTTTACCGATCTTAAATTTTCTTCATTCAAAGAAAACCTACCAAAAAGACTGATCCACAAAATGAAAACAGCCATCGCTGCAACAACATATTTTTTGAAAGGAAACCTTTTTTTGAGATCACTTAATGAATAAACGAAAATAACCAGTCCAGCTATCAAACCAACAACAGCGGCCCTCCCCCCTGAGAAATACAAATTAATCAAAGCCAAAATTAAAACAATTGCCCCCAGGGCCAAAGCCAAACGCTTCCTATTATTCAAACAAAGTCCCAACACAGGAAAAAACATCAAGACGATATAAGAACCGAAAAAATTAGGATGACCAAGGGTAGAAAAAGTTCTCCCCAAAAACTCATCAACATTAATATTTACAAAATACATTCCGGCCTTTTGAAACAAACCATAAATCAAAACAACCACGAAACTGGCCACCCCAAACAACAAAGCCCTCTTCATCCTTTCTCGATTCAAACCAAAGCTCAAAACGCCAAAAAACAGTAAATAATGCGCAAAACTAAAAAGTCCTTGATGTCTATGATAAGAGCCAAGCACACTCATCAAAAAAGAATCAGAACTAAATGAAGAAATTCCCACTATTAAGCATAGAATAACAAGACTCAACCAAACCTCCTTACGCCGAAAAACACCAGGCACTTCAATCCCACTTCCCCAAAGAAACTTCAAAACAACAAGAAGAGCAGACAAATAAAGCAATAATCTGAAGATGAAAATTTTAGGCAATTCGAAAGGCAGATAGGCCCCCATCCAAAAAGTCAAAGGAACCAACACGAGAATACCCGCAACACAGAAAAAAATCCCCATGTCCACATACCCCGTCAACCTTGACTTTCCCATATATAGAAGGTAAAAATATACTACCTGTAGCAATTATATCACAATGCCTAAATTCATCGTACAAGGAGGTCACAAACTCGAAGGAGAAGTACACGTTTCGGGATCAAAGAACGCAACTCTACCCATAATGTGTGCTGCTCTACTAACTGACGAAAAGACAACTCTCACGAACGTTCCAGAGATCGCAGACATCAGGTCTATGACAGAAATAATGGAAGGCATGGGAGTGAAAACAATTTTCAAAAACAACTCTTTAGAAATAGATCCATCAAAGCTAAAAAACGCTCGTCCAAACGACGATCATGTCTGCAAAATGAGAGCGTCTATTTTGCTTTTCGGACCACTAATCGCGAACTTCAAAAAAGCAGAAATGACATTCCCTGGAGGATGCGTTTTGGGCAAAAGATCCGTAGCAGCACACACAGGAGCATTCCAAGATTTAGGATGCGAAGTAACCAACGGTTCTCAGGACCTCAAGATACACGCAAAAGAATTGGTTGGGGCGACAATAATAATGAGAGAACGTTCAGTAACAGCAACCGAAAACGCAATAATGGCAGCAGTAAAAGCAAATGGAACATCGTACATAAAACTCGCAGCCACAGAACCACACGTCCAAGACCTCTGTCATTTCTTGAACAAAATGGGTGCGAAAATTGAAGGGATCGGATCTTCAACTTTGGAAATAGAAGGAGTCAAGAAGCTAAAAGGAACAAACTACCGCATTACAGGCGACTATCTGGAAGCTGGAACCTTCGCCATTGCAGCAGCCCTCACAAACGGAAACGTAGTTATAAAAGGAATAGAAACAGATCACCTAGACAGCTTCTGGCAGAAATTGAGAGAAGTTGGTGTCGATTTAGAATTGAAAACAAATGAAGTTCACATCAAAGGTCACAAAAAATTAGAATCAGTACCAATCCTAAAAACAGCAGTTTTTCCAAGCTTCCCTACAGACCTACAAGCACCATTCGCAGTTCTTCTCACACAAGCACACGGCGTCACGAAAATATTTGAAACGATGTTTGAAGGCAGATTAAATTATCTTGCCGAACTAGAAAGAATGGGCGCAAAAATAGAACTCTTAAATCCTCACCAAGCTATAGTTATAGGACCTTCAAAATTGAAAGGATTGCCAATCTCAAGCTACGACATCCGTGCTGGAGCAGCGATGGTTTTAGCCGCTTTGACAGCGCAAGGTGAAACAGAAATATCAAATATCAATTACTTGGACAGAGGCTACGAAAAACTAGAAGAAAAACTCCAGAGCATAGGAGCTCAAATCCAAAGGATAGACTAAAAAAATGGATTAAAAAGAAATCCTCCCATCCAAATCGTTTCGAAACACCTGCTCAACATCAAGCCTCTTGAACGTGCGCAAAGTCTCGGCATGCGGATGCCCAAACTTATTCTTCTCTCCACACTGGACAACGGCAATGTCAGGATAAATTGCTTGGACAAAATCATAAGACGAAGCAGTCTTCGAGCCATGATGTCCGGCTTTATAAACATCAGACTTCAAGTAAAAACCCTCAGCAAGAATCTCTTCTTCGCACTCTTTCTCACAATCTCCAGACAACAAAAAAGACTGCCAAACACCATCCGTCCCAAGATGAGAAATCCTCAAAACGATGGAAGAATTATTAAGGTTATCAATATCACGAGAAGCGATTGGCTCAAAGGGATACAAGACATCGAAATACACGCTACCAATCCGAAAATCCTCACTAGCTTTCGCAATAAAAATCTCAAAATCACCTTCCGCCAAATCCTTCAAAAACTCCTCGTAATAATAATTGTTATAATTAACCAAAGTCAGCAAAACAGCTCCAACTTCGTATCTCTTCAGAGCCTCAACAAGCCCTTCAATATGATCACTATGAGGATGTGTCAAAATCATAAAATCAATTTTCCTATGCAGAAAAGGCAATGTGTCGGACAATTCCTCCAAAACCTTTGAGCCAGGCCCTCCATCGATCAGAACATTGTGTCCCTCAGGCGTTTGTATCAAGATCGCATCTCCTTGCCCAACATCCAAAAAAGACACTCTCAATCTCTCAGGTGGTAGCTCATAAAGGCCCATTACTAAGCATCCAGCCAAACACACCAAGGTAAAACAAACATATTTTTTCATACAAACACACTAACTCCCCAACCTTACAAAAATCTTAAATTTTTCTTAATTTATTTAAATCGCTATAATAAAACAAATACCTAATCAAAAACCTATGTCCAAAAAGATAAAAATCCTATCCGCAATAATAGTCGTACTAATTGCAGGAGGTACAGTATTCTTTTTGTCAGGTAGCGACCTGATGGGAAGAATGGAATTTAACCTCCAAGGAAACGTCGACCCCGGCCCAAGCCCAGTCTCAGAAGAGAGTCATGGAGAAAAAAACCTATAGAGATCTTTGTTGGAGATCGCAATGCGAGCTCAACTAATGCGAATGGCATTGCCGAAATAATTTATGACGAACTAATTTATGACGAACTTGGCAACATTCCATCAGAGATAATCGGTGATTATCAGGGTGGAGACTTAACAGACATGAAAGATCTTATGGAGGTTCTATCTGGTTATTCGGACATTGACTGGATTTCTTTTTATGAAGGGCTTGATGATTCACAAGAAGAACAGTTTCTCTCTACTTTAGACGAACTTGGATTACTCAAACACGATTTAAATCGTGGGTTGAGGTAGTGTTGGTTTTATTCGTACAACCCTGAACCCCGAACCAACCATTAAAAAAAGCCCGACCATTAAGGCCGGGCTTAATTAAATTGTTTATTGTTTCTTTCGTCTGTTCAAGTACCGTCCAAGACCAAGAGAGAATAAAATCATTCCAGCAACTCCAGGCCCAGTTTCAGTGATATTTACAGATGCAACCAAACCTTCACTTTCATTACCTTCAGCATCAAGCTGTGTAAGTTTGAACCAGTAATCTCCGGCAGCCAAAGCTTCAGCTGTATATTCAGCGTCAGCAGCGGATAGAGAAGCAAGGTCACTGTAATTAGCTCCGTTAACACTCATATATAATTTTTGTGCTACAGAGATACTTTCTCCAGGTAGAGTCCAAGATAATAGAACGTTCCAAACATCGCCTTCGTTTACAACTTCTTTTAATGAACTAGCAAGTAATTGAGCTGGATCAACCAACTCACCCTCAACTTCACCCTCACCTTCGCCTTCTCCTTCACCTTCAGCACCTTCCCCAGGAATTACTACTGATCCAGAGTTATCATCACCGATCATATTTACATCTTCATCAGAAATTCCAGTAACAGTTGCTGTGTAAGTATCACCAGCAGTCAAAGATTCAACTGTTAAAATAGCAGAAGCATCGTCGAAACCATTCTTAGTATTTTCTCCAAGAACAACTTCAAGAACCTCGACTAGGACACTTGATCCATCCTTTTGAACTTCAAAGTTTTCAGCAGGGTTAAGTCCTAGAACCACAGCCTCATCGAAATTAACCATAAGGTGTGTGTAATCTACGAACTCAACACTTTCTACAACAGGACCATCTTCATCACCAGCCTCAGGAGCAACATCGCTTCCTAGGAAAGAAGCAGTGTCAGAAGTCCCGCTAACGATTGGATTACCAGCAGGGTCTGTCACATCGATAGTAGCTGTAAGGATGTAATTAACATCTTTAATTTGTTCTTCAGTTGTAAGTCTAACAATCATTCCCTCTTTGCCTTCTGGAGCATCTTCATCTTCCAAAACTTCAGCATCTAAAACTTCAAGTAATTCCAAAGTTTCTTCAGCTTCGATAGAGAAAGCTTGTTCAGGATTCAGTTCAGGAAGCTCAACCATTTCTGAGAATTCAATGTCAACTTCAATCATGCTGTAAGCTTCAGCTTCAACAACAGTTGGAGCAATCTCATCCTCCTCTCCACCTAGACCGGCTTCGGGAGTAGCACTTACTTCAAAACTGAAATTTTCACTCTCATTACCAGCAGAATCCAAAGCGGTTACAGCAAAATAATAAGTTGTGTCATTTTCCAGATCAGAGATTTCAGCAGAAACCACATCTCCCACATCAAATGGGTCAAATGTATAAGTTTCGCCTTCACCATCAACGGCTTCAATCCCAACGTAAACGTTGTAACCTACAACGCCTACATCGTCAGTGGCTACATCCCAAGCAAGGATTATAAGCCCGTCACCTGCAACAGCAGAGACGTTCTCGACGTCTGAAGGAGCTTCAGAATCTACTACTAGTTCAGCAGCAGCTACTGACGCAAGATTCAGCATCAGAGCCAATCCTGCGAATAGAGAAAATAGTCTTTTCATAGTGTTTTTGTGTTAGTTTTTGTTTTTATTTATTTTGATCTATTTGATCAAGGTATTATATCATTTTTCCGCTCTTAAAACAAGTCCCCAACCCAAAACATTACCTTTTTTTGGCCCGTGTCCTGCGTTTTTTGACACGAACTCTCTCTATTACATTATCTTTTACTTCCAAAATTTTGACATTAATCTTAGAAAGAGTGATGGTCTCTCCTTCATTTGGAAATCGACCAATTTCTCTCAAAATCAGTGCATTTAAACTGTCACTTTTCTTTTTAGCGACTTTTATACCGAGAGCATCGCTAACTTCCTTCACGGTAATATCTCCACAAGCTACCAAAGTATCATTATCAATAACGTCGATAGCCTTTTCCTCCTCATCGAATTCATCTGCGATTTCTCCCACAATTTCCTCCAAAATATCCTCCATAGCGACTATCCCAGAAGTTCCACCATATTCGTCAATAACAACAGCCATATGAATATGTCTTTTCTGAAATTCATGGAAAAGTACATTTATTTTTTTGGAGAAAGGCACTTTTATTAATGTTCCATACTCCAAAGTCTTTAATTTTTTATTTTTCTTATATTTTTGAATGTATCTAAATAAATCCTTAATATTCAAAATTCCCACAATATGGTCCAAATCACCCCTGTAAACAGGGATTCTAGAATGACCAAAGTCCTCAACCATTTCAGAAGCATCAGCGAGCGTCAAATCCTCACTCAACGCCTGGACATCAGTTCGAGGAACCATCACTTCACTAACCGAAATATCGTTAAATTCAAGCACATTCTCGATCAACTCACGTTCCTCCTTATTAATTGCACCTTCATCAGCCCCCAATTTAACCATAGCAACGAGCTCATCCTCAGTAACAATCTGATCTGATTTCTTACCAAGAAGGAGATTTACTCCCTTTATAATAAGTTCAAAGAAAATAATCAACGGCCAAAGAATATATTCAAGTATCAAGAAAGGCTTAGCCAAAAGGAGAGATAGACCAGCTGCGTGACTATGAGCATAAGATTTCGGAGTAATTTCACCAAAAACCAAGATCAAAAAAGTCATCGCTCCAGTAGCTATCCCCAGACCTGTTGAACCAAAAGCCTCAGTCAAAAGAACCGCCGCATAAGCAGAAGCTCCAATATTAACAACGTTATTACCTATAAGGATCGTAATAAGCAGTCTGTGCGGATTTTCTTTCAGTTTTTTAAGAGTTCTGGCACCAGCTTTCCTCTTCGAATAAAGCTCCTGTACCTTTGAAGGAGGCACAGACGTAAAAGCAGTCTCACTTCCAGAAAAAATCCCGGATAGAATGATCAAGACAACAAGAAAAAGAATTTGGTATATCATAGACATATTATAACAGAAAAACAGGTTGGAATCAATGACCCTGAACTTAAAATTTTCTAGAAATTACGCTCCAAACGTGTATAATTAAGCCTAAATATGTCAACAGCACTCGCATCGAATGAAATTCTCAATTGATCCAAAAATTTTCCAAGAATTCCAGAACCTCAAAATAGGTGTTATTACCGCAAAAAACGTTGATAACGGTAAAAGGATTTCAGCAATAGAAAGCCTCCTTAGGGGAGTAAGCGTGGAAAGAAGAAGAGAATTTGAACAAAAATCATTAGACGAGGACCCAAGAATCCTCAGGTGGAGAGAGGCGTACTCTAGATTTGGAGCAAAACCTTCGAAATACAAATCATCTATAGAAGCTCTCTTGAAAAGAGTATCTGGAGGCAAAGAAGTTCCTCACATCAATTCATTAGTAGATCTTTACAATTATATCTCTTTGAAATACGTGATTCCTGTAGGCGGAGAAGATATTGATAAATTTTATCAAGATGTAGAGCTAACTTACGCAAAAGGAGGGGAATGTTTCCGCCCAATCAATACTGTTGAGATAAAACAAGTAAAACCAGGAGAAATTATATACAAGGACAAAGGAGGAGTGATTGTAAGAAGATGGAATTACAGAGAAGCTGAAAGAACAAAACTAAACACAACAACCACGAATGGGATGATAGTTTTGGAAGATTTAAACAATCTTTCAATCGAGGACTTTGAGAAAATGCTCTATGAATTCCAAGACTTAATAGAAAGATACCTCGGAGGAGACGTGGCGGTTTATATACTGAACGAAGACAACAACGAATTGGACTTAGAATTGGAAGGTCTAAAAAAAGCAGACGACTCAAGGATTTCCGAAAAGGAAAAAATCCATTTCTTAGCACAAAAAGAATTGCAAAAGAAGAAAACCCAGCCCTCGCCACAAAAACAAGAAAACAAAACCCTTAAACAAACCCAAAAAGATCCTCCCAAAAAAGAAGAAAAGAAAACAGAACCAGAGGCACTCTCTTTTGTAGACCCAGGCTGCTACAAAGAAAAATTAAGAGATCTTTTGAAAGAAATAGTAGGAAGAAAATTCCCAGAAGAAGCAGCCCAAATAAAGATAGACTATCCTTCCGACGAAAAGCACGGAGACTACGCGACAAACGTGGCCCTCCAAGTAGGAAACCGCATCGGAGCCAATCCAAGAGAAGTTGCAGACTCTTTACTCGAAGCAATAGAAGCCCCAGACTATATAGAAAAAATGGAAGTAGCCGGCCCAGGTTTCATAAACTTCTTCTTATCGGAAGATGCATTAGAACAAAACATCAATCAAATATTGAAAAAAGGTGACGACTACGGCGAAGCCGACATCGGTCGCAAAAAAACAGTTATCGTCGAATACTCACAACCAAACATCGCAAAACCATTGGGCGTCCATCACCTCCTCTCAACAATAATCGGACAAAGCCTTTATGAAATGTACAAAAACCGTGGTTTCACAACAATCTCAATCAACCACATCGGCGATTGGGGAACACAATTCGGAAAACTAATCTATGCATACAGAACTTGGGGAGACAAAGAAGAAATCGAAAAAGATCCAATCCCAGAACTACTCAAACTATACGTAAAATTCCACGACGAAGCAGAACGCGATGAAGAACTAGACCAAAAAGGCCGCGACGAATTCAAAAAATTAGAAGACGGCGACGAAGAAAATAAAAAGCTGTGGAAATGGGTAGTCGACGTCAGTATGAAAGACGTCCAAACCACATACGATAAACTAGGCGGCATCACATTCGACTTCACAATGGGCGAAAGTTTCTACGAAGACAAGATGCAAGAAATCATCGACGAAGGAAAAAAGAAAGGCATCATAACAGAAGGGGAGAAAGGAGCATTGATAGTCGACTTCAAAGACGAAAACATGTCTCCACTAGTTATCCAAAAATCAGACGGCGCAACTCTTTACTCAACCAGAGATCTCGCAACATACAAATACCGTCTCAAAAAATGGGACCCAACAAAGATCCTATACGTTGTTGATGTCGCACAAAGCTTATACTTCAAACAACTTTTTGAAACAGAAAAACGTCTCGGCTGGGACGCAACAATCGGAGAACATATAAACTTCGGACGAATGCAACTCCCAGAAGGTGGAATGAGCACCAGAAAAGGAAATGTAATCCTCCTAAACGAAGTGCTCGACGAAGCTGTTAAACGCGCCCAAGCGATCATAGAAGAAAAAAATCCCAACCTCAAAAATAAAGAAGAAGCAGCCAGAAAAATCGGAATCTCAGCAGTAAAATACAACGTCTTAAGCCAAAACCGAATCAACGACATAACGTTCGACTGGGACAAAATGCTCAGCTTGGAAGGCAACAGCTCACCATACTTGCAATACACATACGCACGAGCCAAATCAATAATCAGAAAAGGAAAAGCATTAAAAGAAGCAAACCTAATCGCAGGAAAAGAGGAGGAAGAGAAACCAAAAAAGAGGAAACGTGCCCAAGCCGCAACTCCAAAAAAAGAACAATTCTCTCTTTTTCAGGCGATAGAACATCTCGATAACGGAGGAGACCTAACCAGAGACGTACTCCCAGATCCAGAAAATACAGAGGAAAAAGTCTCATCACTACTAAGAGCATTAATAAAATTCTCAGAACACATAGCCAACGCAACAGAAGAAAACAAGCCAAACCTAATCGCAAACTACCTCTACGACCTGGCCCAGACATTCAACTCTTTCTACAACTCTGTACCAGTAATAAAGGCTGACAAAGAGGATAAATTCGATCACAGAATAGATATAGTGAACGCAACCGCACAAACACTCAAAAACGGTCTTGCACTACTACAAGTAGAAGTGCTTGAAGAAATGTAAGGCACAGGAAGCAAAGCGCTCCAGTGCCGCGCCAAAGGCGCAAAAAATAAACCCAAACTTCCCTTTTCAAAAGGAAAAAATCATATACAATACACAGGCATTAGGCAAACACGGAGAGATGGCTGAGCGGTCGAAAGCGGCAGTCTTGAAAACTGTTGAGGGGCAACCCTCCTAGGGTTCGAATCCCTATCTCTCCGCCAGCAGACAACAAGGTTTCAGGTTGAAAAAGCCGCGAGCGCTCCCCGTCATGGAAGCGAGCGGGTTTAGCAAGCTGAAAGCGCAGGTGTCCTTTCTCTTCCCTTTCGAGGGGGAGGCCAGGAGGGGGTTTTGATAACATCAATCTTTTTCAGCGTTTTCTTAACTAGAAGCAGTCCACCAAACCTTGCACACAACGACAATTCAATGCTAAACTCGCCCCTAATTCATTAACCACATTTAGTATGCCAGAAGTAACAGACGACGAAATTATAACCAGATTTGGAGCAGATTTTGAAGGGACCGATGCTATGGACGAAAAAAACATGGTTTTTGCAGGACAAGAGTTTTCTCCAACAGACTTGATCCGCCATATGAGAGAAAAGACAGGAATAGGGATAGCATGGCTCAACGCTCTTCGAAAAACAATGGGAGAAGACCTTCTCCAAGCAAGTAAAATCGATTCATAAGCAACGCGAGCTCCGCGAGACTTTGCCGTAGCGGAAGAACGTCGAATAGGAAATTTCTCGATTCTGATCACGACAGGATGAAAATTTACTAATGAGGCGAGGTTTTCCCTACTCACCCAACATTTAAGTTTTTTTTAAGAAAAACGTAAGGGCCGTACTATAAAGTAAAAGTGCGTTATTTTTCCTTGCAACCATTAACGCGACGCGTTACTATGTAAACGGACTCATCAATGATCAGGCTAAACATGGATATAAAACTCCCACTACCACCCCCGGGCGAAATACTAGACGAGGAATTCCTCAAACCTCTAAAAATCACCCAATACCGTCTAGCAAAAGACATAAGCGTTTCCCCAAGAAGAATCAATGAAATAGTCCACGGGAAAAGAGCCATAAGCGCAGATACAGCGCTCAGATTTTCAAGATACTTTGGCAACTCAGCTGAATTCTGGCTCAACCTTCAATCTCATTACGATTTAGAGAAAGAAAAAGACAAATTAGCTGAGATATTAGAATCAGAAGTAAAGCCCTTTCAACCAGCCACTTAACCCCCCAAAACCACATTTCACTCGCACTTGTTCATTTGTGATGGTAGAATAACGGTCTACTCCTAATTCATTAACAAGACTCCCCATGAAAAAAACATTAATCTTCGCACTCGCTAGTGTAACCATCCTATTGGCTGGTTGTTCACCTCAAGAACCGGCAGACGAACCAAACGATCAACCAGTCGCTGATATGAAAATATACACCAGTGTTGAATACGGTTTCTCATTACAGTACCCATCAAAATACAAAACAGTTGTTGACGATTACGGTTGGCCAAACTCAGTCGTTCATTTCATAGAAGTAGAACCAGGCGCTCAATCATATCGTGCAACTATTAGCGTTTGGACCGACGAAGCTGAATACACCGCATCATCTGTGTATAGCGCAATGGAATACGCTGGATACGAAGTTGGTGATAACTACGTTGTGATAGGTTACTTCGCTGACAGCGATAACGCTGACTTGAACAACGAATGGCAAGAAGTCATCAACAGTTTCGACGCAGGACAATAAGTCTCTTCGCTTCTAGATGTAAAAAATCCCAACATGCAGTATGATACTTTTGTCATTCACCTAATCATAAAAAAAACAAAACCATGGGGAAAGGAAGAGACGCCAACAAAAACCTTGAAGGAAAAAAAGGCAAAAGCCTAGTTTCTTAAAATAAATCATCATGAAAAAACAATCACACTATCGGTTTTAATAACCGCTGTATTCGTCCTGAACGGATGCGCATCAAGCCCAGCCTTCAACTCAGATGCTCCAGAAGCAGCGTCTGCTGGGGAATTGATACAGAAATGTCAGGAAGAGATAGCATCCCTTGAACAAAACGCTCAATCTTCTAATAATCCAGGTGAAAAAGCCAATATGTGTGAAGCAGCAAGCTTGATGGCTATGAATTGTCACAAAAAAGCAGGTACAGATTTCCTAGACGATCCTTCTGATACTTCAACTCTTGGAAATAATTTCTATCACGAAACCACGAATTATCTTTGCTATTGTGAAAATGCAATCGCAGCAAAAGAAGTAGGAATTAATGCCGCGACCGATCCTATGCAGAAATTTACACTGCTTAAGGAAAAACTCGATTTTTCAATAGAATGTCACAAATCATTATCGAGTGCGCTTCATGATCCAAGTTTAGTACCTAGATGGGGGAGTGACGACCTTGGAATGACAACTAACTTAGAGGTGAATTGCGAAAGCATAATGGATATGTTTAAAAATCAAATAGATGCCGTAGAGTGCGAAGAAAAAAAGGATATAGCGGACAAGATGAAAGAGGTGGAAGTCTCATGTATGAAATTGTGGGGCTCTTCTATGTATGATTCAAGCAGAGCTCCAAGATTCTTTTCTGATCACTATGGAACAGCAAGCTATTATGAGGAAAGAGACTGTGAGTATGAATATCCTTTTGTTGTAGGTGATTACCCAGGAGATCATCCAAATACAAAAGATCCTGTGCAAGATGCATATTTGATCTGTATGAGAGGTGTACACAATAATCTATCGCATGTTATCTCTGCCTGCCAAGCAAAACATGGTGCCCCTATAATAGACACTGCTGCAAATTATTCTGATCTGGCGGAATGCTATACCGAAGATCTCGATTATCAAGACCAAGGTGTCGAATGCGCAGTAAGTACTGGATTTGGCGAAGGTCCACCAGAGTAAGAGGAGTATTTCTAAAATAAACACCATGCCCCTAAAAATAATAACAGAACTCCTTTTCATAATCCCACTCACCCTTAGCATAATCTCAGCTCTCCTCTACCTCAGCCACAAATTCAAACCAAAAGAATTGAATTAATCCTAGGGTGATATATAATCACCCCATGAAAACCCTCCTCATTCTCGGCCACCCACTCAAGGACAGTTTCTGTGCTGCCCTCGGCGAAAGCTATCTTAAAGGTGCAAAAGCCAAAGGTCACGAAACAAAGACTATCTACTTGGGAGATCTCAAATTCAACCCTCTCTTAGAAAACGCATACAAAAAAGAACAACCCTTAGAACCAGACCTACAAGAAGCCCAAAAACTCATCTCCTGGGCAGATCACATAGTATTCTCATATCCAGTTTGGTGGTCACTCTTCCCAGCACTTCTAAAAGGATTTTTTGACCGAGTCTTACTTCCAGATTTCGCATTCAAATTTATAGGCGGCGGCAAATGGAAAAAACTTCTCAAAGGCAAAACCGCAAGACTCCTCATCACAATGGACTCTCCACCACCACTACACATCCTCTACTTCCGAAACCCATCGGTAAAAGCAATGAAAGCAACCATAGGATTTTGCGGAATAAAACAAAAGAATACATACTTCGGATCAATCCGTTACTCAGACGACAAAAAGAAAAAGAAATGGCTCAAAAAGGCAGAGCGCCTCGGGAGAAAACTATAATCCCTCCCTCACCGATTTACGTAGCTCATCCTTTCTAATAGGATCAAGGGAATCGTTCCTCAATACCGAGTCAACCTTCCCTCTGGTCACTTTCCTTTCAGTATCCTCAATCAAAGTCTGATGATCCACGCCATTCTCCCCAGCAACCTGTTCAGCAAACAAAGAAGCCGCTTCAGCTCTCTGCATAAGTCCCTGCAAAGCGCCACCAGGTCCGGCAAAGCCCCCTTCATAACGAAGTTTCTCAAACGTCTCACGATCCTTTAACGGAAGACGAATGCCCTTAGCTTCCAATTCATCAGCGAGAGCCACATATCTTCGCAGGGTAGCGGCTGTATTCTCAAGATCAGCGATCGTAAAATTTATTTTCTCCTTCTCGTAATCATCAATATTCTGCATAGCAGCACCAGATTCATTACCCATAACAATAGGATTAAAAAAATGTTTATTACAAACCAATTATACCAGACTCACCACGAAACAACAATACGTGTTTTTGTAAAGTCCCTGGGGAACCAAATTCTCTCCAACCCCTACAACATCTCCTCAAAGTCCACAATCTGCCAATTATCCTCATAATCTTTTTTCTTTTTCATAGTAATCCCTACACGAGGAGGAGTCATCGGTTCAACATTCTTATTCCTTCCTTCGCCAGTTATTCGCCCAGTTTCAACCTTACGAATTAATTGGAAATCAAAACTCTTCAAATTAAATTCAACAGTTCGAAGAGTCCCAATCTCAAACTCATCAAGCCCAAGATCTGTATACAAAGGAGTTTCATCGTCTTTAGAAATAATACCCCCAGCTTCTTTCACGCGTTCAAGAATCTCCTCAAACTGATGAGCGCGACCAGCAGCTCTGGTTTCATCTATCTCATGTAATGCATATTTTTTACCAGTTCCCATAATAATAGGTTAATTGCTTGATCAAAGTTTAACACTTAAGATACATTATTACCATAAATAACCCTTTCACATGAAAAAGCTTACAACAATTTTCCTAAGCCTTCTTTTATTAATTCAAACAATCATTCCAGCATTCGCAGATGGAATGATCTGGGAACACAACGACAAAAAGGATGAATGGAGTCTTCTTCCAGAAACAAGACAAATAGCATACATAAATCACGAAGATGGAATCCAAAAAATGCTACTGAGTATAAACGTAGAATCTCTATCTGAAAATGAGACGGTTTGGATATTCCCAGTCCCAGCACAGCCAAACGAAACGGTGATAGACATAATAGACGAATTCCCCAACACAAATGGTTCTAACCTCCGCGAAGAAGCCAAAGAAAAATTAGTTTACATGTTTGAAGGGATCAGATTCTCACAACTGTATTACATTCCTCTTTTTGCGCTAGTTACAGAAGTTTTTGATATTCGTTATTATAGATCTCGTGCAATGGGAGTAAGTTATGGAGTAACGGAAGGAATGCAAATTTATGGAGGATCACAAGAATTAACAGTATACGAACACATCGAAAAAGAAGGTCTAATAACAGAACTAATAACAGCACAAAACTCAAATGCATTAGAAGATTATTTTGAAAGCAAAGGGCTGACAATCCCAGAAGAATCAAATAAAATAATAGACGAATATATTGGAAAAGATTTCTCATTCGTAGTTTCTTGGAAAGAAAAAGAAGAAATCATAGAAGAGGTTCCACCATCTCCATCACCAAAGCCACCATCACCAAAACCAAATCCAGTTCCAGCCCCAACCACAAACTCTAACGTAGACCAAATAGAGATACTCAAGGAACTGGAGCTCCTAACCACTGAACCAAATTCATCAGAAGCAGAGGCAGCATTAATAGGGGACAGTATGCGGGGAAATGTGAGAAAAGAGGAAGGATTAAGCGTCTACGTATCATTCCCAACAGAAAAAATATTTTTTCCTCTAAAACCAACAAGCCTTTATGGAAGTACAGAAATCCCAGTCTGGATATTTGTTAAAGGATTTGCGGAACCCGACACTTTCGAATCAATAAAACCATACACAGACACAGAATATTTGGTAAAATCATCTTTTTATGAATACGATAAAGATTTACAAAATTTGCTAGGGATGAAAGAGGAACGCGTAAAAAACTACGCATTCACAAAAATCACAATCCAAAGTCCCTCAAAACTATTCACAGAAGATCTGATAATTGAGAAAGGATCACCACTAATAATAGAATTAGCTAGAGTAATTGCAAACGACTGGGGCGTATGGATCTTCGGCATAATATTGTTCATAATACTCTCATGTCTTTCTTCAATCCTGGCAGGTCTAATTGCATTTCATGGACAAGACTTCCCAAAAAAGCACAAGTTACTCCTTATGGGGCTTTGGAATCTGCTCACATTTATAGGATTTCTCTTTGCAAACATATACATGAAGACAAAATCTATTCCTCAAGCTTTTGAAGCGAAACTAAAAGCAGAAAACACCAAAGTAATAATCAGAGACAGAAGGAAAATAGGATACGCAATTCTATTTACCACGATCTTCCTAGCACTTTCAGCCATAGTAGAGATTATTCTGTTCTACAGCCTATAGCCTCCACAAATTAACCCCTTTTTCCTCATCCCTCTCACGAACAATTTCTCCGTCAGCAATATCCACGACGATTTCTCCAGTGATAGAGATCCGCGCAGAAACCATATGCCCACCAATAATAGAATAATCCTCCTTTCCAAGCATAATGTGCAAATGCGCAAAAGGCTCAACTTCACCAGATTTGCCCTTCAACATCGAGATATTCCCCTTCAAATTCAATAATTCAAAATTCCCCTCAACCTTTTCAACCCTATAATCCTTCCCCTCAGGTTCGAAATATCCAAGTTCGACCACATCACAAGCCCCAATCCCACTCACGCTCCCAGCCCGAACTTGATGCTCGATACACGCTTTTTTCAAACTTTCACCAATTTCATCTCCAATCTCTAACTTCACAAACAATTTTTCCCCCATCTTTTTTATTTTCATACACAAATCTTAACATACTAATACTAGACTTTTGTACCTCTTCTGATATATTAGTTTAGCTTTTTAGCAAACTTCGCTACGTACGTAAGCGAAGACCCGCGGAGAGGTACCCAAGTGGCTGAAGGGGCGGGATTGCTAATCCTGTAGGTCGGTCTAACCGGCGCGGGGGTTCAAATCCCCCCCTCTCCGCCATTAAATAGCGAGAAATTTGGGTCCGTAGCGAAAGCGAATCGCATATTCGCTGTAGCGAAGGAAAAAAAGAGCAGGAAAATTGCGACGGCCAGGAGTGAAATTTTCCAAGCTTTTTTAGTATTTCCCTATTGGCCACAACAAACCTTGACTCAACCCGCTGGTTACGATATAATATAATCGTAACCACTTAAGTCATGACCGCATCACGCTCAACAGTCTCGTTTACAGAACATAATTGGCAAAAACTTGCCGATGCAGAGAATAAAAGCAAGACAGTAAATATAGCTTTGAGATTTTATTTTGATTCCAAAAAATTCTTACAAAAAAAACAAGAAGAATTTGTGTTAAAAGAGCTAAAGCATTACGATGATACCGGTGAATCATATAGTTTCGAAGAAACTTTTAAATAGTCCTTTCAATGGAGATCAGAGTTCTAAGGCAGCCGTATAAATTTATACGGAGGGCCGATAAACCCCTAAAAGAAAAAATTAAGGAAGAAGTTTTAAGGATTAAAAATAATCCGAATCTTGGCAAAAAAATGAAAGGGTCCTTGTACAAAAACATTTTCAAACACAGATTTAACTTTAAAAAAGTTAGCTACAGAATAACTTACCGCATAGAAAACAACATCTTGATCATCTGCATCTCAACGAGAGAGAATTATTACAGGGATCTGAGAATTTAATCACTTGCCCTCCCCGGCAAGTTGTCCGCACGCTCCCTTAATCTCTCTTCCAAACCTATATCTCTGTGTCACGGTTAGTCCCTCCTCTTCCAGAATCTCCCGAAACCGACTAATCCTTTCTCCTGAAGATGCCTGAAATCCCTGAGTAGGATTGAAAGGAATTAAATTAATCATAAAAAGTCCGCCGCCGCGGCCTGAAGCACTTCCCAGTTTCGCCTTCAAAACAGCCGCCAACTCCCGAGCCATCTCATCCGAATCATTCACATCCTTCAACAAAAGATATTCAATCATAACCTTCTTATTAGTCTTTTCAATATACGAAGCCAAAGCATCCAAAAGCTCATCCACAGAATGAGCATCATTCACAGGCATGATCTTCCCACGAATAGAGTCATTCGGCGCATGCAAACTCACAGCCAACTTCACCTGCAAACCTTCATCAGCAAACCTCTTGATCCCAGCCACAACTCCACAAGTCGAAATTGAAATCGAACGAGCTCCAATTCCAATCTCTTCATTTATCAATCGCACAGCCTCCATTACCGAATCATAATTATTAAAAGGTTCACCCATCCCCATAAAAACCACATTCGTAACGGCAGAACCACCCCCCGGCCCCTCTCCGAGCAAAATCCTCTCAAAAACCAAAACCTGTTCTACCATCTCGAAAGCACTCAAATTTCTACTAAAACCAAGCCGCCCAGTCGCACAAAACGCACAATTCATCGCACATCCAACCTGACAAGAAACACAAACAGTATTTCGATCCTTGTGTTTCATCAGCACGGCTTCAATCACAGCCCCATCCTCCATTTTCAATCCAGCCTTCACTGTGGCACCATCACCAGATTCAAAAACCTCAGCTTCAATATCCAAAGGACACTCGCGCGACAACTCAGCCCGCAAATCCTTTGGCAAACTCTTAGCTTCTTCCCAATCAGAAACAAATTCTCGAAACACAGCATCGTAAACTTGCTTCATTCGATACGAAGGTTGCCCGGCCAAAACTTTATTTAAATTCCCCAAATTCATGACAAATAGATTACGGGCGGATTATATTGAATCAACCTACTCTTTACAACCCCCCCTTATAAAGTGTTACAATCCCTGCAAGCGACATTTAACCTCAACCTATGTTCCAAGCCATTCTTCCATACTTACTTTTCGCACTAGGATTTGTAGTCTTAATCAAAGGAGCTGACATGCTTGTAGACGGAGCTTCAGCGATAGCAAGAAAACTTCGAATTCCAAGTCTTGTAATAGGACTGACAATAGTTGCATTTGGAACATCGGCTCCGGAACTTCTAGTCAATATAGTAGCCGGCATCAACGGAAGCGCAGATTTGGCGATAGGTAACGTAATAGGTTCAAACATATCAAACATTCTTCTTATCCTCGGAGTAGCAGGACTCATATGCCCACTTAGAATAGGTCACGGAACAGTATGGAAAGAAGTCCCATTCGCACTTCTTGCAGTTGGAGTAATGTTCGTAATGGCAAACGACATAATGATAGAAGGAGGTCCAACATCTGTTATCAGCAGAAGTGACGGAATAGTCATGCTCGGGTTCTTCGCCATATTTATGTACTACACCTATGGAATTTCACGAGTTCAAGGAGAAGAAGACGCAGACAAAGCGCCATTAATGAAAACCTCAAAAGCACTTCTTTTCATTTTTCTAGGATGTTTGGGGCTTGGATTTGGTAGTGATTGGGTGGTCAAAGGAGCCATTCACGTTGCGACAATATTTGGACTATCAGAATCACTCATCGGTCTCACAATAGTAGCGATAGGAACTTCTCTACCAGAATTAGTGACGGCAGGAGTTGCCGCATACAAAAAACAAGCAGACATCGCAATCGGAAACGTTGTTGGTTCAAATATATTCAATATCTTCTTTGTTCTAGGAATTTCGAGCACAGTAACTCCTATAGCATTCTCTCCAGCTCTCAACATAGACATCGCAATCTGCGCAGTAGCAACTTTATTACTCATGTTAGCGGTCTTCATAGGTAGAAAGCACGAAATCGAACGCTGGCAATCAGCAATTTTCTTGAGTTTTTATGTAGGATATATCGTATACCTTGTAATGAGAGGATAAATTCCTTAAAATTAAACACGTATAAATTAATTAACCCTTATTCCCATGGCAAAAAAGAAAGGTACGGCAGAAATGGTTCTTCTCATTCTGGCGTTAGTTTTCCCGCTAGGAGGAGCAAACTTCATTTTAAATGTTGTTTTGACAATCATGTATCTCCCATCTCTATCTGCATACCTAACAACAGAGATAGATACAGCTCTTCGAATATTCCTACCATTTATCCTATATCTAGTTTCACTTGGATTCTCAATAGCGCTTCTTAAAGGAAAGACAAAAGAAAAAGCACTCACACTTTTAGCATTGGTTCTAAACTCAATCCTAATAGCAAGTGGAGTATTTTTCTTGATCACGACTTACTTCTTATAAAATAGCGAGAAATGCGATCCGGAGCGAAAGCAAAGTAGCACCTTTGCTGTAGCGCAGGAGAAAAAGCGATAAGAAAATCATGACGGCCAGGAATAAGATTTTCTAAGCTTTTTCAGCATTTCCCTATTGAAGCCGGTCCTACAACTCCTCCAAATACCTCTTCGCTTCTTCGAGCTGTCGATCATATTCATTCTCAGCATCATCCTCATAAACTTCGACGATGATATCAGGAGTCAGTCCAACACTCTGAATAGCGCGTCCATCAGGAGTATGCCATTCTGCGATAGTAAGTCTAATACTCGAACCATCCTCCAAAAATTCAACCTCTTGAACCGTTCCTTTACCAAAACTCTGTACGCCCATAACAATTCCTCTCTCATGATCTTGAATAGCACCAGCGACTATTTCTGAAGCAGATGCACTGCCCTCATTGACCAAAACAACAAGAGGAACATCCAAAAGCTTAGGACCACCATTAGTCATGAGAACTTCATTATTATTTACAGCCCTTTCGTGGATAGAAACAGCAGGGAGACCTGTTTCAAGCAAATAAGAAAGCATCTCCACAGCAATATCCAAATAACCACCACCGTTATATCTCAAATCAACGATCAAACCAGCCGGCTCTTCCAGGATCAAATCAGAAAGAGCATTCCCAAATTCGTCAGAAGTAGTATCCGAAAATTGATTAACACTCAAATAAACAATACCATCGTCAAGAACCTCTTTCGTAACACTATCGATATCTATTTCCGCCCTGATAATAGTAACATCAAAAGGTTCCTCCAAACTTTCTCTTATAATAGAAAGAGTGACTGGAGTCCCAGACTCACCTCGTATATTCATAATCGCTTCAAAGAAAGACATATCCATAGCGTACTCATCCCCAATTTTATAAATAATATCTCCAGGTATTAGTCCCGCTTTTTCGGCAGGACTATTTTTCAAAGGAGTAACAATTTGTAAAACTCCGTCTTCGATAGTTAATTCAGCCCCAATCCCTTCTAACTGTCCCTCAAGACTCTGAGAAAACTGCTCAGTCTCATCAGGATCCATGAAAACAGTATAAGGATCGTCCAATGAATCAACCAATCCACGAACAGCGCCATAAATCATAGCGTCAGTGTCCAAAGCCTCTTCCTTCAAATAGTCAGTATCCAAAATTTTCCAAACAGCCCACATCAAACCCAAATCAACATTCTTTTCACTAGGACTCTCAACAATAACAGTAGAAGTACCATCGGGTATCCACCCTTGCAAAGTAGCTTGCCAACCAATAACACCGCCACCCGCTATCAGCAACAATCCAATTATAAAGTTTCGAAGAGATTTCATGGAGTGATTCTACCATATTTTAAATTTAAGAAAAAATTTAGTTTTATTTAAGTTTTATTTAAGGTGGCGATGATAAGATTTTGTTGTCTTTGGTAAAGCTAATACAGGTCCATTGAAAAAAAATAGAGTAGAAAAAACAATTTGGTTATTTTTTGTCGTCTTCACAGCGGTAGTTTTGTTGACCACGAAACCAACTCAACCAACAGTAAGACCGATCACAAAAGAAACACATTTGATTTCCTTAGCATTAGATGGAGAATTCTTTCTCTCTACAAAACTCCAAACATCCCCACTCATCATATACAAAAAAAATGAAGAAGGTTTGTACGCGAGTATAGAGATAGAAGCATCGAACACATTCAATCCAGAAACCTACCCAAAATCAACAAAATCAACAAAATCAAAAGAATCAAAAGGAGACTGGAATAGAATAACTCTCCCAACATGGGAACCCGCAGCCTCACTCCAAAAAATCTCAAACGAAAAATACACCTACTATAAAAAAGTAGGAGAATCATACGTAACAATAACAGAGCTTGATTACACGGGAGGCGCCTATGACGAAATTTTAGAGTCGATAATCCAATCTGTGAAAATCTACTAGGAGGGGCAAATGCAGCTCAAGAAAAAGATCGTTTCATTGGTGGCGTTTTTTGCGGTTCTCATAGGAGTCGTCGGGCTGGTCGGCGCGACGGACATGATCTACCTGCCATTCGAGCCTGGACCCCCATGGAAATGCGTTCAGGGCAACAACGGCTCCTACTCACACTCAGGCACGCTGAAGTACGCCTACGACTTCACGAGAGGCTTCGGAGAAGAAAGCTTCGGAGAAGATGTGCTCTCACCAATCTACGGCGAGATCGTGGATTTGAGAACAGGAGCTCCAGACTACGAACTCAACGATGGGAGCTACCCAGAAAACAACAACGGCTGGGGCAACACAATCCTGATCAAGGACTATGCAACCAACAGGTACTTGAGGTTCGCACACCTCAGGGAAGGATCAATCCCGTGGTATCTGGAAGAGGGCGAATCGGTCGAGATCGGAGAAAAGATCGGAGAAGTGGGGAATAGCGGATTTTCTTCCGCACCACACCTGCATCTTCACATGCAGGCCACTTCAGACGGCGGAGCCCAGTCGATCCAGTTCTACTTCGTCGAAGGGCCTCTCAAGAAGGGGACCTACGTCAGATCCGAACTCACACCGAACTCATTCGTTCTGGACCACAAGCACAACAAGAGCCTGAGTCATGAAGTCACTTACTACAAAGGCTATCACTCCAAAAGCTATCAATCCAAGCAAAAATGGGACGTGAGTCCAGTCACGACCACGAACCAAGTTGTGGGTGCCCACAGGTACTTCGTGAAAGTCAAAAGCTACATCAAAAAGCCCTGGTACAAGTGGAAGTTCCGCCTTAACCACACGGGATACTTTCTGATTTTCGCGAAGTTCAAAGGGACTTACAAGAGGGATCCAAAAGCGCGATACTCCCTCTACAGCTCACAAGATCCAAGCGTCTACACAGTGATCAAGATGGATCAACAGATGTGCAACGCGGACAACTGGCACCTACTGATCGGCACGACACTAAAGGCCTACAAGTATTACTACCTCAAACTCGAAGGCCAAACCCAAGGCAAGTACATCTCAGCAGACGGGCTGAAATTCGTCCGACTCTGGTGAGAGATCAAGCCAAACCAAAGACAAAACCGTAGCTTGAACGCGCTCCATTAAAGAGCAGCAAAAAGCTCAAACAACCAGGCCTCTTCGTGCACGGAGGGGCCTTTCTTTTTAGTGGCGAGAAATGCGGTCACACCTTCTTCAAAGGCGCCACACTAGCTGCCAACTTCTTCACGCCAACTTTAGGATCATCAAAAGCAACCGTAATAACCCCACCTTGAACTTCAACAACAAACCCAACTCCAAAAACATTGTGAGATACTTTTTCACCTACTTTATAAGAAATCTCTCCCGGAGATTGATCTTCAAAAGAATCACCTGCATCAGCAAAACCATGCTCAACAGGAACAGGAACATCCCCAATCCCTTCCATAGAAAAGTCTCCACGCACACGATTAAACACTTTGCCAACGCCACTATTATGCCCACCAAAATTATCATCAACCAGCTCTTCGGGAATATCATTCAAAAATTGAGAAGGAGCATTTCTACGGTATTCTCCATAAAGCATCCTCTCCATCGCATGAAGCAAATAAAGTCTTTCCATCGCTCGAGTCATCGCAACATACATCAGGCGTCTCTCTTCTTCCAACTGCTCGCGCTCCAGCAAACTCCGATTATGAGGAAAAATTCCTTCCTCCAAACCAGCCACAAAAACATTAGGGAACTCAAGTCCCTTCGCGCTATGAATAGTCATGAAAGTCACAGCATTATCCCCGTCCGCAGATGTATCAATATCAGCAATCAACGAAACTTCCTCCAAGAAAACACTCAGAGACAAACCAGCCTCCAAAGAATCATATTTCGAAGCCACGGAAATCAATTCTCGCACATTCTCCAGTCGAGCTTCTCCCTCCGACGTCCCATCATCCAAAAACTCCTTGTATCTAGCATCTTCCAAAACATGCTTAATAACACCAGCAGCAGCAAACTCTGAATTGACGTCACTTAACTTATCAATCAGCTTAACAAATTTCGAAATAACCTTAACTTTAGCTTCACTCAATCCAGATATAGAAGAAGCACGAGCCATAGCTGCAAGCAAAGTCAATCCTTCGCTCCTCGCATAATTCTGCACTACCTCAATTGTTTTCGATCCAATTTTGCGAGAAGGAACATTAATAATTCGGAGCAAACTCACTCCATCAGCAGGATTATGAAGAACCCTCAAATAAGCAAGCATGTCCTTGATCTCCTTCCGATCATAAAACTTAATTCCTCCAACGATTCTATAAGGCAGCCCGTGTCTCAAAAACACTTCTTCAAGCACACGCGATTGCGCGTTGGTCCGATACAAAACTACGAAATCATTATAATCAGGGCTTTCATATTGTTTTAGAATCTCTCCAATCTCTGTAGCGATCAACTCGCCCTCATGTCTCTCATTTTTCGCAAGCCAATGACTAACATTCTTTCCTCCATCAGCCTCAGTCCAAAGCTTCTTTTCCTTTCGTCCCTTATTCTTTGCAATCACACTATGTGCCGCATCCAAAATAATCTGTGTTGATCTATAATTCTGTTCCAACAAAACAATTTTCGCCTCAGGATAATCTTTTTCAAAATCCACGATGTTCTTGATCGTAGCACCCCTCCAACTATAAATACTCTGATCCTCATCCCCAATCACACACAAATTCCGATATTTCGCCGCAAGCAATTTGATCAAAATATACTGCGCATGATTCGTGTCCTGGTACTCATCCACAGAAATATACCGAAACTTTTCCTGATACTCCTCAAGCACCTCAGGAAACCCTCGGAACAATTCAACAGTCTTCATTATCAAATCATCAAAATCCAAAGCATTATTTTGCTTCAAAGCTTTTTGATAATGTGGATAAAGCATTGCAACTTTTTCCATAAAAGCCGTGTTGGCAAATCGCTGAAACCCATCCGGTCCTATCAACTGATTCTTCGCATTTGAAATCGCGCCGAGAATAGCTTTTGGATTCATAGACTTGGGACTAATCCCAGCCTGTTCCATCAACTGTTTCATCAAAATTTGTTGATCAGCCATGTCATAAATAGCAAACGTTCCTTCATAATCCAGCAGAGGCAGATGCTTCCGCAAAATCCTCACACAAACCGAATGGAAAGTTCCAATCGTAGGTAATTCATCAGAAACCATATCCGAAAAATTCCCCTTGAACAACGGCCCACCACGAGCGCTCTTGCCCAACAACTTCGCCACCCTCTCCTTCATCTCATTCGCAGCCTTATTTGTAAAAGTAACCGCCAAAACATTCCAAGGCGAGACACCCTTCTCTTGAATCAAATACGCAATCCTATTAGTCAAAGCTCGAGTTTTCCCAGATCCAGCCCCAGCAATCACAAGAAGCGGGCCGTCCACACAAGTGACCGCTTCAATCTGTTTTTCGTTCAGGGATTTTAGGATTGTACTGTTGTTCATGGAGCAACACTATATAGAAAAATTAATGCAAAAAAAAGGTCAGGATTCCACCAACTCAATTATTATAAAGGGAAAATGAAAAAGTGTTAGCAATATTTTTGAGTATCACGATGCTCAAAAACTGAAAGGTTGAACATGTTCAACCTTTCAGAGTTATTGATCACTTTTGAAGATTCTCTTTTAATAATGTATATAGATCGGATCTCCAACCTCAGTAAACGCAAATGCGAAGTCTGCATCCTCAGGAAGCATCCTTACACATCCATGACTCATAGGTTGTCCAATATGATCTAGAGCTTCACTCCAGAATGTCCCACCATCAGTACTAAGGCTAGGCAAAGCATGTAGACCAGCTCCTTGAGAAGTGAACATTTGGAACCTTGGCATCACGTAATGAGGCCATGCGTGTCCAACTCTGACTTCATTTTTCAAGAAGAGCTTGAAAGTTCCAGTCGGGGTAGGAGTTGCAGCAGCACCAGTACTAACTATAAACTCTCTCACGATATGATCATCAATTTTCAGCCATAGTCTTTGCTCAGAAAGATCAACTTCCACGCTTCTTTCCCCGTTAATTTTCATGTCATCAACATTCATACTTTGATTCACGTACAAAAGTTTCTTTCGAAGCTCAGCAGCACTATCTCTAGTTACACCAGTATATAGGTCAACTTTGAATTCAGCTTCTTCCATCCAACCACCATCTTCTATATAAGGAGAGAAGTACTCTCTATATACACTAGGCTCATCATCAGACTCTGCCCAGAATGTATAAGAAACGATCTCGCCTGGATCAACTCTCATCTGACCCTTATCCATTCTTATGCTACTTTTAGATATAGCTCCATTATCTTCTTTTGCGATCGATGGATCCAAGAAGTGACTCTCTCTTCCATAATCATGAGTCGTACCTATATTTACTCTCACACCAAGACAGTCACTGTCAGGTGAGAACCAAGGCATATTACCATCATTCTTTAAATAAACTTTTACACGGAACATCTCATCAGTCGCATAACGGAATTTCTTCCTTACTGTAATCAATTGAGCTTTGTAAGAAGCTTCTTCACCTCCACGATCAGGAAATCCACAAACATCTTCTTCTACAGCATTGTCAGCTTCAACCAAATCAGCTTCATCAACTTCAACTTCAGCAACAGCAGCAACCTTCACAGAAGGTTTCACGCTAGGCGCTTGAGCAACACGAATAGTGTTTTGGGAATGAAGAACGGAGTTATACATTACCGTAGGAGTGCCAGGTAGTGTATTGGAATTGTCTGGTAAATAAAGAACGGCAGACAAAGCGAGTCCGAACACAACTAGCATTGAAACAGTTTTTTTCATATTTATTTTTGTTATTTAATTTATATAAAATTATAACACAAAAAGGCCTCAAGATCAACCCGTCCAACAGAGTAAAACGACCAAAATCTACTTCAACAATTTAGACACTTCCTCCCGGAAAGTCTCGAGGTCCTTAAATTGTCTATAAACAGACGCAAACCTTATATAAGCGACTTCATCCAATTTCTTCAAACTCTTCATTATTCCCTCCCCAATTGCAGTCGAAGGAACTTCTTTCCCCATCGAAGACCACTTCTCTTCCAGTTTATCTACAGCTTTCTCCACTTGTTCCTGAGTTACTTGCCTTTTCTCGCAAGCCTTCCAAATCCCATTCTCGACTTTTCCTCGATCATATCTCTCTCGAGAACCATCCCTCTTAACAACAACAAAATTAGATTTCTCAGATCTTTCAAAAGTAGTAAACCTATATCCGCACTTATCACATTCACGTCGACGACGAATAGCTTTGCCCTCCTCAGCATCCCTAGAATCCACAACAGAAGTCTCTCCTTTCTTGCATTTCGAACATTTCATATATAAGACATTTTAAAGCTCGCCCATCTTAGCATATTTTTCTACTTGTTTCTGTAAAAAACGATCAGTCATTCCAGCGATATAATCTTTCAACCCTTCAGCAATAATCCCAACCGAACCGCCAGCAACTCCAGCACCAAGGTATTTAGAAGGAATCTTGTCAGGACAACGTAAATAAAATTTAAACAAACTCTTGATCATATCTCGACCTTTATCAAGCTGATCTTTCACTTGAGTACTCAAATAAAATTTCTCAAACAAAATCTCGCGAAGTTCACGAATCTCATCAACCATCTCCTCGCTAAAGCAAACACAAGTCTCATCAAAAGTCTTAACAATATCATCAATCATCAAGAAAATAATCTTACTTATAACCCTAGACTTCCAAACATCATCAAGAGGAATCTCACCATATTCTTCCAAAATCAACCGACAAGACTTCTTCCACAATGAGGTCCCTTTCAAATCCTCAACATCAAGAATCCCACTACGGAGCCCATCATCCATATCATGGTTAGTATAAGCAATTTCATCCGCCAAATTCACAACCTGCCCTTCAAAATGCATATGTCCTCCCAAATCAACCCCATCCTGATCCCAAGACGTCTGATGTTTAGCCAACCCCTCCAAAACTTCAATACTTAAATTTAAACCATCAAAATTCGGATACAACTTCTCCAACTTCTCAACAACTCTCTTACTTTGCATATTGTGCTCAAAGCCCTTCTCCCCAGCTTCACGCAAAATCTCATCCAAAGCCTCTTCCCCAGCGTGTCCAAAAGGCGGATGCCCCAAATCATGAGCCAGAGCTATCGCCTCAGCCAAATCTTCATTCAAACCAAGCCGACGACAAATATCTCGACTTATCTGAGCAACCTCCAAAGTATGAGTCAAACGAGTGCGATAATGATCTCCAACGAAAGCAGGGAAAACTTGTGTTTTCTCATCCAATCGACGAAAAGACTTACAATGAATGATCCTATCCCTGTCCTTCTGGAAACAAAGGCGAGTTGATCCCTTCTCCTCATGAACCCGTCCCTTTGAATTCTCACTCAAAACCGCATAAGGAGCCAAATGCTTCTTTTCTAACTTCTCCAAGTCTTCTTTTGTGTAGATCATAAGGTTGAATGGTTAGGGGATTTATGATATACTTAAATGAAATAAATAACAAAATAAAACAAATATGAACGACTTTAATCCAGGAGCAGGCACAACATCTTCTCCTAAAGAAACCATTGAAGGTTCAGAAGGTCTAGCCCCTATAGCTAGAATGATTTTGGAAAAAGGATTTAGAGCATTAGGTTTCCACGCTCTCTATGAAGGAGTCAAAAATATGTCTAATAGTATCTACAGAGGAGATCAAGTATCGGACGAAGAAGTACGCGCTACTATTGATAAAATAGAAGAACACCAAACCCAAATCGCAACTTCTGAAGACTACGATGAAGGAGTTAGAGACATAATGGTCAACTACCTTAAAAAGTTAGACCACAGTCTCAAATCAGCTTATGTTCAATCACAAACACCAAACGCTCTAGAGGAATTGAAGAAAGCTTAACTCGAAAACTCCACGAGGCCGGGTTGTTTGACTGGTTTTTTAATACTGCCATAGTTCCCCGGATTTAATCCGGATTAATCTTCCAACCTGTTAGGTCTAACCTGTAAAATCTAATCCGGATTAAATCAAATCAAATTATTGAATAATATCTCCGTAAGGCTTATCATTAGGTCACATTTTTTGTTGTGCAAACCACAGGTGCCGTAGCGAAGTGAAGGCGCCAACCGAGGCCTTTAGCCGAGGTTCACCACCCCATCACAAAAAACCTATGAAAACATCTCAACACATAAAAGACTTTCTCGAATACTGCGAGGTTACGAAAAACCAATCCGAAAAAACAATTGAAAACTACGCTCACTACTTGAGCAGATTCAAGGAATTTCTTCACGTAAACCGCACTCCCGACCTCACCCCAAACAAAATCGACCTCAAACTAATAAACAAGTATCGCCTCTACCTCAACCGCCACCCCTCTGCGATCTCAACCAAAACCCAAAACTACCACGTCATCGCCCTCAGAGCTTTCCTGAAATACCTGACCAAAAACGACATCCCAACCCTAGCCCCAGAAAAAATCGAACTCCCAAAAATAGATGAAAGAACCGTAGAAGTCCTAAGCAAAGAAGAATTAGAAGCCCTTTTTAAAATCCCAAACACAAAAACTCTAAAAGGCGCACGAGACCTCGCAATACTTGAAACCCTATACTCAACAGGCCTCCGAGTTTCAGAGCTCCAATCTCTCGACCGCGACCAGATCAACTTAAAAAGAAAAGAATTCATGGTCCGAGGAAAAGGCAAAAAACCAAGAATTGTATTTCTCTCAGAAAAAGCAGCAGAAATAATTGAAGATTATTTGAAAATGAGGGCAGATCACCAAGCGCCACTATTCATTTCGATTCCAAGGTCACCAAAATCCGCCACAGATATATTGAAAGTAAACCGCCTCTCAACAGTATCGATCCAAAAAACAGTCTCTTCATGTGCACGAAAAGCAGGAATAGTGAAAAAAGTAACACCCCACACTTTGAGACACAGTTTCGCGACCCAACTTCTAATAAACGGGGCAGACATAAGATCCGTCCAAGAACTTCTCGGCCACGCCTCAATCACAACAACCCAAATCTACACTCACGTCACAAACAAGGCACTCCGAGAAATCCACGCCAAGTTTCACAAATAGAAAAATGCATATATACTAAAAGCCATCAAACCCAAACCCCAAATGATACTTTTCTCTAACATAACGAAACGCTACGGAAAAAAAGCTGTCCTAGACGAAGTGAACTTCCACATCAACAGAGGAGAGTTCGTTAGCATCGTAGGTCCGTCAGGAGCAGGAAAGACCACTTTAATGAACGCATTGATAGGAGCAGAAAAGCTAGACCGCGGTTCAGTCCTAGTCGACAACTTCAACGTGACCAGCGCAAATATGTCAGAGCTACAAGAATACAGACGTCGCATAGGAACAGTTTTCCAAGACTACAAACTCCTCCCAAAGAAAACAGTTTTCGAAAACATAGCATTCGCACTCGAAGTCTGCGGATACGATCAAAAAGCAGTCAAACACTACACAGTAGAAGCCATGAAAAGAACGGGACTTGAACTCCTCAGAAATCAATATCCACGACAATTATCTGGAGGTGAAAAGCAACGCACTGCAATTGCTAGAGCATTAGTACATTCACCAGCACTTATAATCGCAGACGAACCAACAGGAAATCTCGACAAAGAAAACACAGACCAAATAATTGATCTCTTGAAAAAATTAAACGAAGAAGGTACAACAGTAATCCTAGCAACACACGACAATCGAATAGTAGACGAGCTAAATAAAAGAGTAATCAAAATAGAACGCGGCAAAATAAAGAGCGACAAAACCAGCTCAAAATACGATTAAAATTAACCAAATTAAGATGGCAACATATGCAGACTCAGGCGTTGATATAGAGAAAGGAGACGAAGCTTCACGCCTAGCATACGAGAACGCAAAGAAAACTTTCGCATCTAGAAAAGGAATGATAGGAGAACCACTTGTTGAAGAAGGCGGATTCACAGGAGCGCTCGACATGGGAGAATATCTCCTCGTCCAAAACGACGACGGAGTAGGAACAAAAATCGAAGTAGCAGAACGCATCAAGAAATTCGATACATTAGGATACGATCTAGTAGCAATGGTTGCAGACGACGCGGCTTGTGTAGGCGCAGAATGCATATCAATCTCAAACACAATCGACACAAACAAAGTAGACGCATCAATCATCGGCCCACTCACAGAAGGTCTAGCAAAAGCATGTATTGAAAACAAAATAGTAGTTCCAGGAGGAGAAATAGCAGAACTTGGCAATGCGGTTAATGGAAATCTTTGGAACGCAACAGCAGTGGGAGTCCTCCAAAAAGACAAAAGAATCACCGGCGAAAACCTCGCGCAAGGCGATGTGCTTATTGGCCTTCATTCAGCCGGATTCAGATCAAACGGATTTTCTCTAGTGCGACACATATTGAAAGAAGCATTTGGAGAACAATGGCACAACGAATCTTACGACGAAAACACAACTTGGGGCGAAGCAGTTCTTACGCCATCAATCATCTATCACCAAGTAATAATGGCTCTTCACGGCAGATACAAGGAACCAACTCAAGTAACTTTGAAAGGAGTTGTCCACGTCACAGGTGGTGGAATCCAAGGCAACCTCGACCGCATACTCAAAAAAACTGATCTAAAAGCCGACCTTAGTAGTCTCCCAGAGCCGCACGAACCAATGAAGAAATTGATGGAACTCGGCAACGTATCAAAAGACGAAGCTTACAAAACTTGGAATATGGGAGTTGGAATGATTCTCATCGTTAGCCCAGAAGAAGCCGAGAAGACCCTCCAAATCTGCGAACAAGAAGGCTACAAGGCGAGTCAAATAGGGCAAATACAGTAGCCCCTCGAAAACGCAACAATAGGCAAAAAAGATCAAGACTTATTCAAAACATTTAAGTTTTATTTAAGGTTTTTTTAAGGTGCCTGTATTAAACTTGTCACAGAATTTAAAAGACCAAATTAAAAAAAAGTCTTGACGGTGAGTATTTACTCACCTATACTCCAAGATGCCTAATGGCCCGGGCCCTATCAAAAACCTCATAACTAAAGAAAAATGACAAAAAACAGTGATGCAAAAAATGAAAAAAATAAAGCAATTGATTTAGCTTTAGAACAAATTGAAAAAAACTTCGGCAAAGGATCCATAATGAAAATGGGTGAAGCAACCAATACAAACATCGAGATCATCCCGACAGGATCACTTTCACTAGACCTAGCTCTAGGTGGGGGAGTTCCAAGAGGAAGAATAGTGGAAATCTTCGGTCCAGAAAGTTCTGGTAAAACCACTTTGAGCATCCACATAGTAGCGGAAGCTCAGAAAGCCGGAGGAGTTTGTGCATTCGTTGATGCAGAGCACGCATTAGATCCAGTTTATGCCAGAAAGATCGGAGTGGATGTAGACAACCTATTACTTTCACAACCAGATAGTGGAGAACAAGCACTAGATATAGTAGAGACTCTAGTCAGAAGTAACGCGTTAGACGTAATAGTAATAGATTCAGTAGCAGCACTGACTCCTCGTGCAGAAATAGAAGGAGACATGGGAGATTCTCATATGGGACTTCAAGCAAGACTAATGAGTCAAGCTCTTAGAAAACTCACAGCAGCAGTTAGCAGATCAAGAACTACCGTTATTTTCCTCAACCAGATGAGGATGAAGATCGGAATTATGTTTGGCAATCCAGAGACTACAACTGGAGGTCAAGCTTTGAAATTCTATTCTTCAGTAAGAATGGATATCCGAAACATAGGGAAGATCGAAGGATCAGATGAAGATGGTAAAACTCTTATAGGAAACAAAGCTAGAGTAAAAGTGGTCAAAAACAAGATCGCTCCACCATTCAAAACTGCGGAATTCGATATTATGTATGGTAAAGGTATTTCAATAGAAGGTGAAATAGTAGACCTTTCAAGCAAATACAACATCACGAGAAAAGCAGGCGCATTCTATTCATACAAGGACATCAAATTAGGACAAGGCCGTGAAAATGCAAAAGACTTTCTCAAAGCAAATAAGAAAATTGCAAACGAACTACACAAAGCAATAACCAAAGAATACGAATCACGTTTGGAGGGGGAGCCAATTAAAGCTGCTCAATCAGTAGACACAGAAACGGGAGAAATTACTGAATAAACTTCCTCATTATGCCATACGAAAAGCTTCTCAAAAAAGCACTAGATCTACTTTCAAAAAGAAACTATACGGTGCTAAGACTAAAAGAGAAGCTTTTTGAGTTCTACAAAAAACAAATCGAGAAAAACAAATTACCAGAAGCAACAAAGTCAGAACAAAACAAAGAAATAAAAAAAGTCTTAACTAGGCTAAAAGAACTAAGGTATTTAAACGATACGGAATACGCAAAAATCTTCATAGGAAATAGGATAGAGTTCAGACCCAAAGGCAAATACATGCTGAAAAGAGAACTCAAAAATAAAGGAATACACCCGGATCTCGCAGAAAGAGTAGTAGAGGGAGCCGAGATAGACGAATTGGAAAACGCCAAAAAAGCGCTTAACAAAAAGGCAAAAGCCTGGCAGTCTTCGCCACCACGTAAACAAAAAGAAAAAGCTTTAAGATTCCTAGCCTCGCGCGGCTTCAACTTCGATGCTATTTACAAAGCCATAGATAGCTGGTACAATAAGGCTGAAGTAGAATAAATTAGACAGGATCTTATTTAAGATTCTGTTTTTTTATAACCAAATTTAACCAAAATATCATGCAAACACACTTTTTAGCAGCGATAAATCAGATCTGTGACGAGAAAAATATTCAAAAAGACAGCGTCATGGAAACGATAAAAGCAGCGCTCAAAACTGCATACAGAAAAGACTTCGGAAATAAAGATCAGGAAGTCGAGGTAGATATCGATGAAAAATCAGGACTTGCGACCGTATACCAAGTTTTCACTGTTGTGAAAAAAGTTGAAGAAGAAAACATAGAAATTTCACTAGAAGAAGCAAGGAAATACGACAAGAAAGCAGAAATAGAAGACACAATCAGAATTGACGTAACTCCTGCGGAATACGGAAGAATCGCGGCTCAATCAGCAAAACAAGTGATCATACAAAGAATCCAAGAAGCAGAAAGAGATATGATGTATGACATCTTCAAAGACCGTGAAAACGAGATGATCAACGCTGTAGTCCACAGAGTAGACGGAAAAGACGTTTACGTTAACCTGGACAACAAAATTACAGCAGCACTTCCAATGCAAGAACAGATCCGAAGCGAAAAATATTACTCAGGACAGAGAATCAAACTCTACTTGGATAAGGTAGTCAAAACCACAAAAGGACCTCAACTACTTATTTCAAGAACACATCCAAGCTTGGTCAAAAAACTTCTTGAACTCGAAATACCAGAAGTTAAATCAGGAGTAGTTGCAATCAAATCAATCGCAAGAGACCCAGGAGTGAGATGTAAAATTGCAGTAATCTCTAGTGATGAAAAAATCGACCCGATTGGATCTTGTGTAGGACAAAAAGGTGTTCGTGTCCAAAACGTTATGGACGAACTTAATGGAGAAAGATTAGATATAATCGAATGGTCAGAAGATATCGAAAAATACATCAAGGCAGCACTCGCTCCTGCAAAAACAGCGAAACTTGTGTTAGACGACAAGAACAAACACGTAAAAGTTTATGTTGATGGAGACCAACGTCCTCTCGCGATCGGCAAAAACGGTCAGAACGTAAGACTGGCTTCTATCCTAACAGGATGGGAAATAGATATCCTAGATGTGAATGACCTAGATGGTAAGATCGTGCCAAAAGAAGAAAAAACAGAGGAAGAAAAACAAACCGAAACAGTTGAGCTTCTAAACTTACCAGAAGAAGTAGCCCAAAAACTTCAAGATGCAAACCTAACCCTAGTGGAACAGTTGAAAGGTCTTTCTGAAAACGATCTATCACAAGTAGAAGGAATAGATGAAGATGCTGCAAAACAGATAGTAGCAGCGATGAAAAACTTATAGAAACCAAGAAAAAGGCACACAACGAACGTAGAATCAGGCAAGCCGTGGAGAATTCCCGACTTGCCTTTTTTATGGTATAATAAACGGATGTCTGATGATAAAAACTACAAAAAGGAATCCGCCCAAGTTCTCCAAGGAATCAATAGAGATTTCGAGGAAAAAAATACTTTAAAGAAAGCAAAAGAGCTTGGTCTTTCATACGTGAATATTGGAAAAACTCCAATCAATCCAGATTATCTGAAAATAATCCCTCCGGATGAATCACAAAAAGCGAGAGCAGTCGCTTTTTACAGGGTGGGTGACAAATTAAGAGTGGCACTAGAAGACCCTGAAAATCCAGAAACAAAGAAAGTTTTAGAAACTCTAAAATCAAAAGACTACAAGCTAAATATAAATCTAGCTTCTTCTAGTGGAATAACAGAGGTGATCCAGACCTACCAGAATCTCCAGATTTACAGAAAAACAGAAATAGTAGAATCAGTAGAAGAAAAATCAATTAAAACATATGAAAAAGAAATTGCAGAGCTTGCAAGTTTAGGAGAAAAAATAAGAACTGTTACAGCCGAAGAGGCGTTGAACTTGATCAATATTGGGGCGATGAAAACAAAAGCATCCGACGTCCACTACGAACCAACAGACAAAAACACAGTAGTCAGATTCAGGATCGACGGAGTCCTCTACAAGGTCTTTGAAATAAAAAACAAAGACTACAAAAACATTCTGAACCAGATCAAATACACGACAAAGATGAAACTGAACATATCAGACGTTCCGCAAGATGGTAGATATAATTTTGCTTACAACGACAGGAAAATCGATGTTCGTGTATCGGTCATCCCAACAGAAACAGTAGAGTCGATAGTATGTAGATTCCTAGATAGCGGGAAGGAATTTACTTCATTCGAAGATCTTGGTTTCGAAGACAAAAATCTAGAAAACATGGGTGAACTAACAAAGATATCACACGGTATGATCTTGATAACAGGACCGACTGGATCAGGTAAGACGACGACTCTATATTCATTACTTCAAGGTTTCAATTCACCAGAAAAAAAGATAATCACCCTAGAGAATCCGATTGAATATCATCTCGATGGAATAGTTCAAAGTCAAATAAATGAAAAAGGAGATTACAACTTTGCATCTGGACTAAGATCTATATTGAGACAGGATCCAGATATAGTAATGGTCGGAGAAATTCGTGACATAGAAACAGCTGAAACTTCAGCCCAAGCAGCATTAACAGGACACGCGGTACTTTCAACTCTGCATACAAATGGTGCAATAGAAAGTATCCCTCGTCTAATAAATATGGGCATGGAACCATTTGTAATCGCGCCAGCCTTGGACACAATAATCGCTCAAAGGCTCGTGAGAAGAATCTGCAAAGACTGCGGAAAATTAGAACCAATAACCGAACAAGAGAAGAAAGAATTTGAAGAAACCTCAAAAGACATAAAAATCCCCGAAAAAGTTTATCACGCTCAAGGCTGCGATAAATGTAGCAAGACAGGATACATTGGACGAATGGTGATAGTAGAAATGGTAACTATCGATGAAGAATTAGAAGCGCTAATTCTAAACAAAGCTCCAATGGCAAAACTTGTAGAGGCAGCAAGAAAAAAAGGCTTCACCACAATGAAAGAAAATGGATTCAAAAAAGTGGCGGAACATCACACGACTGTCGAAGAAGTACACAGAGTAATTAGGGTATCAGAAGAATAAAATTCTACTCTTTTATAAGAAGAGAAAGGATTCCAGCAAAGGCATAGATGCACGCAAAAACGATAAACAATCCTTGGAAAGGAAAGAATATTAAAGATGTCGAAATAATAGCGGGGCCAACAAAACGACCAATAGGATCTGCGGTCGCAAATATTCCAAAGAGCACATCCTCCTCATCCTTTTTAACATTCTTAAAGAAGTAAACATCGTGAAGAGGCTCAATTAAAGCAGCTCCAATATTAGCAATAATAAAAAGTGCAGCATCGAGTATGAAATACGGTGAAATGCTGATGGCTAATAAGGAAAATGTAATAATCAGAAACCCAAGGGCGATAGGTATTCTAAAGCCTTTTTCGTCAGCATATTTACCAATTGGCATCTCGAAAAGAAGACAAGGAACGATAGTCAAAGAAATGATCAGCCCAGCGGTATCAGCTCCAAACCCCATGGCAAGTACAAAAAGAGGGATTACAATCTGTTTGAAAGACATCCAAGAAATTAAGGCAACAGAAACCAAATAAGCCCCAATTCTATTTTTACTTTGAAGGAAAAGCTTAACATTCTCTAAGCCAACGCCAACCTTTTTTGTTTTATGCGGTAAAGCAAGCGATGGATGTTCCTCAACAAGATGCTGATGGATAATATAAGAAAGAGCGACGAGCAAAGATAAACCAGAAAGAACAAAAACCGGTTCAACTCCGCCATATTTCGCAATAATCCCACCAACAAGAGGTCCAGCAAAATACCCAATATTATTAAACAAAAAATAAAATCCCTCCGTCTTCCCAAGATCCTTAGCTTTTGCAAAAGCATGAACCATCAAAGCCATACTCATCATTACATAAAGAGATGCAAAAACTCTCAAGAAGTCGATAACAAAAAGCTGATAAAAATTATTAACAAACACAAAAGACATCATCAAAAGCGCGTTAACAACCAATGAGACAACTAATATTTTCATCCGTGGATATTTCCGAAAGAAATAAGCCGAAGTAAGTCCAGCCAAGACCATCGAAATAGACATCACCGAATAAAAATAACCGACATAAGCCTCGTGCTTTACAATTGATTCAATAAACCCAGGGAAAATAGGAAGCATTAATCCCAAACCAAAACTATAAATAAGACTGGTCCATGAGAAGATCCGGCCTTCTTTACAAATATGAGGAGTTCTAATTTTATGAATTCGCATTTTTCAATGATTGAGGTTACCGCAAGAAATTCTATCATCCATTTAGAAACACCTCAAATAAAAACCATTATCGCTACTCTGAACAAGCCCATTAATCTCAAGCATAGAAAGAGTTTTATTCGCTTCAACCAAAGAAACTCCACTTCGTTCAACAAGATCATCGATGAATATTGGCCTGGTTTTAGAAATTGTATTTAAGACTTTTAAATTTTGCTCACCCAGATTCAAGTCACCCAAACCAGAATCAGCATCAAAAGCATCATTCTCAGTCTTAATAAGCTCAGGCTGCATCTTGAGCGCACGAATAATGTCCATACCACTCATGACGGGACAGGCAGCAGACCCCTGGATCAATTTATTACATCCAGCAGACTCTGCACGATCAATGTCTCCAGGTATAGCAAAAACATCACGATTTTCTTCGTTAGCGCGTTTGGCAGTAATAAGTGCCCCAGAACTCTCAGGAGCCTCAACAACAACAGTAGCGACACACAAACCAGCAATTATTCGATTCCTCATGGGAAACGTGAACTTGCGTCCCGGCCCATCGCCCTCATATTCACTCAATATACATCCTCCACTCGAGACAATCTCTTCAGCCAGCCCCTCATTTTCCCGAGGATAAACATTATTTATACCTGTACCAAGAACCGCAACAGTCTTGAGTCCATTTTTCAAAGCGGCTTTGTGCGCAAAGGTATCAATCCCACGAGCCAACCCAGAAACAATAACAAAATCACACAAAGACAATTCAGAAATAATTCTCTCAACACAGTACTTCCCATAGGGAGTAAAATCTCTAGTCCCAACAAAAGCAATCAGATTCCCACCCAAAATCCCAACATCTCCATTGAAATACATCTTCTCGGGAGGTTTGTAGATTTGCTTCAACAAAGAAGGGTAAGAAGAATCAGTAACTTTAATAAAATTATTCATACAAAAACATTACCTCACCGACCTTAAATAAAACTTAAATTTTTCTAAATTTATTTGGGCACAGCGGTACGGCGGGTAGACGAAAGCGCTCAAAAATGGTATAATAAGCGTGTTCGTAAAGTAAAAATAAAAAATAACAAAACTCTATGACAAACAAAACAAAAGTCATTGCAGCAATTACAATCGTATTAATTGCAGCAGGATCGGTATTTTTCTTGTCAGGGACAGACCTGATGGGAAGAATGAAATTCAGTGCTCCAAAAGCATACGACGAAGGTAGATTCAACGCTTATCAGCAAAAATTACAATCCTATCAATGTGCCGATAAGGTAGATAATGATGGAGACGGTCTAGTCGATTACGGAACAGATCCTGGGTGTGATGATATTTGGGACAATGATGAATACAATGCCCCACTAAGAAATCCAGACCCAGACCCAGAGCCAGATCCAGAACCAATCACATGCACATATAACGGTGAATCACACGAAGTTGGTGCAACATTCGATGCAGTAGATGAATGCAATACATGTACTTGTGGCGATGACGGTGCAGTAACATGTGGTACCAACGTATGTGAACCAGATCCAGATCCAATTTCCTTAGAGTGTGGTGACAGTAAAGACTTGATATATAGTACAGAAACAAGTTTGCACACATACGAAGAGCTAATTGATTTTATTAATGATTATAAAAACACAGGACAAAACTGTTTCTTAACATTTAAAACTCAATATGCACAACCTCTTGGAAATTTCGAAAGCGAAAACGCAGCAAAATTCTTAATAAACACCCAAGCAATAACAACAAATAATCCAAGCGGAATAGGCAAAGAAGGACTTTACACACCTAAAGGTAATTTTTCAGGCTGGGTAAAAAAAACCAACGACACATTTGATCTTACCTATTCGAAGATGGACTTTGAAGCATACAACATGATAGTAGACCATTTAATTTCTTCAAACTACTCAGTATACAGAGCTCAAGAAGGAGTATTAAGTATTACTCAACCAGTAACAGGGGCGACCCAACTTGAAGGAGGTGAAATCCCAATGGAATGTCCAGTAACCCCAGAAAGATTTTACTTAGATGGTGTGATTGTAAATGGTGTGAATGTAAATTTCGAGCACTTAAGAACCTACCTGAAGAACACGAATCAATCATGCGAATTACTCATGGTAAGAGAGGATGGTATAGGCACATTGGAATTCAGTCTAAAGGCAGGTACTAATCTATTGGGAGTAAATAGTGATAGTATCAGTTTTACAATTGGTAACGGTAATGGTTTTGAAATAGAAGGTGGAGTCCTTACAGGAATGTTTGAAGGCGAAAATTCATCTCCAAAGACAGGTGGTCTGTTGAATATGAAAACAGATAAGTTCGAAGTCTATAGGTCTTCAAACTTCTGGAACTAAAAACCCAAAAAACCCAAAAAAAGCCCCTCCCACCCGGAGGGGTTTTTATTTTTCCTCTTTTGTTGACTCCTCCTTTTTCGGCTCCTCTTTCTTTTCAGCAGGAACCTCCTCCTTCTTCTCGGGAGCTGCCTTCACCTCTTCTTTTTTCGGAACTTCCTTTTTTTCAGGAGCTGCCTTAACCTCCTCTTTCTTCGGAACTTCCTTCTTTTCGGGAACCTTGATCTCTTCCTTTACCCTAAAGAAGCTTTTTATGCTTTTCTCAGTACCAAAAGCGACATTCTTTGTTCCGCAAATGCCACATTTATAAACATATTTTCTACCAAGCTTATCTGCATCGACTATCTTCTCACAGTCTTTACAATAAAAAATTATCGGACTTTCAGTCATATCAAAAGATTAAAATAAATTTTGTTTTTCAGATGTCTCAACCTCAGCCTCAACCTCATTCTCAATACTAACAGCAACGTTCTCTCTGACAGATTCAGGTTCAGCAGGAGCAATCTTAATGTCCTTTTGAACTCTATCTTGCCCCAAAGGATCCTCAACATCAATCAGTTTATCAAGTTTCCCAGCTGTCTCAAAAGAAACACCCCTAGCCTTATTCATCTTAAGCCCACCAAAAAGAACAAAGAACGATCCGACAAAAGACATTATCATCCCAAATCTCATCTCCTTCATAGTAATATTGACTCCAAATTTTGAATGGAAATAAATACTGCTCGTAATAACCAACAAAAACAAACTCATCGCACCAACAAATATTTGGTAATGAGCTTCTTCAAGAGGCAAAGAAGGTATTTTCTTCTCAAGCATTCTAGCTCCAAAAAGAGCCAATGAAGTAACGGCCAAAGCCATTATCAAAAATCCAAGCAGATAAAGAGGACCACTTATACCTAAAAACTGATCACCTGTGTTAAACTTATCGAGGTCAGCATACCAAGGCAGAAACACGCCAACAAAAGTCAAAGCGGATCCTACGCCAATAAGCTTCAAACTTAACGGCAACCTCCCAAATCTGTTAATTATACTATCTTTCATCGACCTAAGAATAGCAAAATATCTCGCAAATTCCATAGAAATTCCATAAAATGACAATACTAAGCAAAAAAATGAAAATTGGAATAGACATCAGGACGGCAGGGGGAGAGAAGGCAGGCAAAGGCCGGTTCACTTTCAATATCGTACGTTCACTCCTAAAGCAGGACAAGAAAAACAGATATTTTCTATACGCAGACAGTGGAATAGCAGGGTTTGAAGAATTCGAAAACGCACAATTAGTTGTCATTGACGCAAAAGGATTATCCTGGCACAGAGCGGTTATAAAAGATCTTAAATATCAAGAAATCGACACATTCTTCGCGCCAACAAGTTTTATTATCCCAGCCCTCTTACCAAAAAAATCACAAACAAGAGTTATCCTAACGGTTCACGATCTCATCGCATTTTTATACCCAACTTCACACGAGTTCAAAGCAGTAGTCTTGGAAAAATTCTTCATGAAAAAAGCGCTTAAAAAAGCCAACAAAATCACGACCGTCTCAGAAAACACAAAAAAAGACTTGGTTCAAAAATTCTCAATAAACGAAGAAAAAATTCAAACAATTCCTTGTGCAGCGTCAGAAAATTTCTTTCCAATAAAAAGGACGGACGAAAACATAGAAAAGCTGAATCGATTCATCAAAAAAACAAACTTGCCAAGAAAATACTTCTTGGCTGTAGGAACGGTAGAGGAAAGGAAAAACATAGACACTCTCATCCAAGCCCTAGCGATGATCAACCAAAAACACCCAAAACATCACCTTCTCATAGTAGGAAAGCCAGGATGGGGACATTATCAAGAATCGCTCGAAGACTTAATAAACAAAAACTATCTCCAAAAATACGTACATTTCTTAGGATACGTGACAAACAAAACCTTGAACAAACTCTACAACTTAGCGGAAGCATTCGTTTTCCCATCATACTATGAAGGGTTCGGGATGCCTCCCCTAGAAGCTATGCAAGCAGGATGCCCAGTCATATCTTCTCACTCATCATCAATGCCAGAAGTTCTGAAAGACGCAGCTCTGTTTGCAGACCCAAGTAACCCGTCAGAATTTGCATCTGCCATGGAAAATATAATTAATGATCAAAATCTGAGGACAGATTTAGTAAACAAAGGTAGAATACAATCAAAGAATTTTTCATGGGATTCTTCAGCTCAAAATTTTTTAAACTTATTACAATGGACAAACAATTCGACTGCAAAAGAGTAAGGAAAGTAGGAGTGATAACAAAAAGGAACATTGGACCTCACCTAAAGCTCCTAAAGAAGCTAGAAAAATACCTTGAAAAAAAAGGTGTTGAAATTATTTGGGATACAAATTCAGCAAGAGTATTGAAAAAAAAGAAAGATGGTCTTCACAAAAAAGATCTTTTGATCAAGTCAGATATGGTGATAACCATGGGCGGAGACGGAACTCTACTCAAAACCGCCAGAAGACACCCGACAAAAATAGTCCCAATTCTAGCGATAAATCTAGGAACACTAGGATTTCTGACAGAGAACACAGCAGGAAAACTTTTTGAACTACTTGATAAAACATTCGCTGGGCACTGCAGCCTAGACAGAAGATCGATACTTAGAGTCACTCTATACAGAAAAGGCAAGAAGCACTCAACATACCTAGCGCTAAACGATGCCGCGATCAATCAAGGAGCATTTGCACGTCTAATCCAAATGAGAATAGAAATCAATCAGAGGCTAGTGAATCGTTTCAAAGCAGATGGACTCATCATCGCGACTCCAACCGGATCAACAGCACATTCTCTATCTGCAGGTGGGCCAATAGTTCATCCACACGTTCAAGGATTCATTCTGAATCCGGTCAATCCAGTTTCCCTCTCAATGCGCGCAATAGTCCTTCCAGAAAATCGCCAAATAAATATCTTGATAGAAACCCAAAGACGTGGAGGTGAAGCTGAGGAAATAGGATTAACGTTGGATGGCCAAGACGTAGTTCCTCTTCAATACGAAGATGAAATTAAGGTCAGGAAATCAAAAAGGAATATGTACCTGATCCGCGAAGGAACCAAATACTACAAAGTCTTAAGATCGAAACTTAACTGGGGCGGTGAGGTTGCTTAGGCTCAACAATCAATAAAAAAACACCTTCTTTATTATCTGGGTGGTCTGGCTTCAACAAATTTAAACGATAGAGCTCATCAAAAGAGTCGCCATGTTCAGCAGCAAAATCCTCCAATTTATCAGATGCATTCTCACGGTCCTTTCTTAAAAAATCTACATAAGTTGCCTTGGGTTTAGACCCAGAGTCTCTAACCCTAACAAGCCTGAAGTCAAAACCATTTGAACGCAAAAAATCTCCAAGAATTCTTCTCAAATTAGAAATAGCCTCAAACCTTCTGCGCATATCAATCATGTCAGAGGCTTCATCAAGAGTAGGGATCAAAGGGATCATAGCCAAAGAATGATTAGGTCCAGACTCTTTGACAAAAGACATGAGTTTGATCTTGAAACGAGTCAAAAATGCATTCAAATAAGCCCGATCTTTTTTACTAAGCTCTTCTCTTTCAATAACATCAATAGTCATAGAAGGACTTTCACCATCATCCGGGGTCCAGGCAATATAAATCCCACGAATCCTATTCTGGATCTCGATGAAAATATCTTTTACAGTCTGTCCATCTGGACTTTTATATTCCCAGCACGAACGAGGTACATCAGAGATTTCCGTAGCAGGATCACCTGCAGGGGTAGTTATTGGACTGAATTTTGGGCTAAAGTTAACCATCCCAAACGTATTAAGTTAAGAGTGAAATTCTACAACAAAAACCCGGAAAAGTCAAGAGGGAGGGGGCGTAAACCCGTTTAAGCGTTCACAATTTCAGCCTGTGCGGCAGCCAATCTAGCCACAGGAATCCGATATGGACTACAACTCACATAATTAAGACCAATCTTTTTGCAAAACTTCACAGAGTTGCTTTCTCCACCTTGTTCTCCACAAATCCCAATCTCAAAACTAGGATCATCCTTTCTCGCCAACTCAACACAAATCTTCATCAATTTACCAACTCCATCGAGGTCAATTCCTTCCATTGGATCAGCTTGGAAAACACCTTTGTCGATATAAGATGGAATAAATTTACCCAAATCATCACGAGAAATTCCATAAGTTGTTTGAGTCAAATCATTTGTCCCAAAAGAGAAGAAATCAGCGTGTCTAGCGATCTGATCAGCAGTCAAACAAGCTCGAGGCAGTTCGATCATCGTTCCAATTTTATAATTGAAATTAATTCGATTTCCAAATTCAGAAATTTTCTCTTCAACAACTTTTCTCAAAATCTTAAGCTCATTGGCTTCGCTTACAAGAGGAATCTCAATCTCCACATTCACATCAAACTCGCAGTCCCTGCTTACAGAAATAGCAGCTTCACATATAGCCTCAACCTGCATTTCGTAAATGTCAGGATAAGTTATTCCAAGTCTACAACCTCGATGTCCAAGCATTGGATTAACCTCATGCAGATTGCTAATGATCGCCTTGATCTCACCTACTTTATATCCGAGTTCTTCGGCCAATCGCGAAATAATCCCAGCATCTTCAGGCAAAAACTCATGCAAAGGTGGGTCCAACAAACGGACGACCACAGGCCTTGCTTCCATAACCTTGAAAATCCCAACAAAATCATCTCTTTGGAATGGCATCAATTCAGCCAAAGCTTTGGCTCGAACCTCATCATCCTTAGACAAAATCATTTTTCTAACTATATGAATTCTTTCTTCATCAAAAAACATATGTTCAGTCCTACAAAGACCAATTCCTTCAGCACCAAACTTCAAAGCGACTTTGCAGTCCTCAGGAGCATCAGCATTTGTTCTAACTTCCATTTTCCTGACCTGGTCAGCCCACTCCATCAACCTCCCAAAATCACCACTTACTTTTGGCTCAACAGTAGCTACTTCTCCCAAATAAACTTCACCTTTTGTGCCATTCAAAGTAATAACATCTCCCTCATTAATAACAGTATCGCCAATCACAATTTTCTTTCCTTTAGCGTTGACCATTATGTCACTCGCTCCAGCGACACAGCATTTCCCCATACCTCTACAAACAACTGCAGCATGAGACGTCATTCCACCCTGAGAAGTCAAAATCCCAGAAGCGGCATACATTCCATGAATGTCTTCAGGACTCGTTTCTTTTCGCACCAAGATAACTTTTTCATCGCGACTAGCCCATTCATGGGCATCATCAGCTGTGAAAACAACCCGGCCACTCGCAGCTCCAGGCGAAGCAGGAAGACCTCTCGCAACAGAATCAGCATTAGCATTAGGACTGATCTGTGGATGAAGTAATTGCCCCAATTGATTGGCGTCAACCATCATCAAGGCTTCTTCTTTTGTGATCAAACCTTCATCATACATATCACATGCGATCTTCACGGCAGATTGAGTAGTTCGTTTTCCATTCCGCGTCTGCAATAACCACAATTTCCCATCCTCGATAGTAAACTCAAGATCCTGCATGTCTTTGTAATGTTTTTCTAATTTTTCCTGGAATTCAAAAAGCTCATTATAAATATGTGGTCGCTCGGTTTTTAATTCTGAAATTGGGTTTGGAGTTCTGGTTCCAGCCACAACATCTTCTCCCTGAGCATTCATCAAAAACTCACCAAAAAACTCTTTCTCACCAGTAGATGGATCCCGAGTAAAAGCTACTCCAGTTCCACTTTCCAGTCCCATGTTTCCAAAAACCATAGCCTGAACATTCACAGCAGTCCCAGGCAGACCAACTATCCCATTAAGTTTTCTATAAGTCACAGCCCTAGGATTCCCCCAAGACTTGAAAACAGCTTCAATCGAATACTTCAATTGCTCAAGAGGATTAGTCGGAAAAGAAACTCCTTTGTTATCGAGAATAATCTCCTTGAATTCTTCAACCAATTCCTTGAGATCATTAGCATTCAAATCAGTGTCAGATTCCACGCCAGCTTCCTTTTTCTTTGCAGTCAAAGCTTCTTCAAACTTATCATGAGAAACTTCCATAACTACATCTCCAAACATCTGAATAAATCTCCTGTAGCAGTCTAGAGCAAATCTATGGCTACCCGATTTCTCGGCCAGTCCCTTCACAGTCTCATCATTCAATCCAAGATTCAGCACAGTATCCATCATTCCAGGCATCGAAACCGCAGCTCCACTCCGAACACTCACAAGCAACGGATCAGACGCGTCACCAAGCTTTTTGCCCATTTTTTCTTCAAGTTCACGTATCTTCAAACCAAGTTGATCCGCAAAGGCAGAAGGGTAATTCCCCTCATCACAAAAAATCTTGCAAACCTCGGTCGTGATAGTGAAACCAGGAGGGACAGGAATTCCAATTTTGGTCATCTCTGCCAAATTAGCACCCTTGCCTCCCAGCAAATCTTTCATATCACGCGAACCTTCTTCGAATAAATATACGTGCTTCATGGTTGCAGTATAGAAAAATGTTGTAGAATTCGCAAGGTCAATAATCCTATACTCTTGGAAGTTTTCCGTCTTTGTGTTTTCTCATCAAATTAAGACCAATTCCGAACATCATAGTCCCGACTTTCTTAATACATTCAGGAGTAATTCTAGGATCTTTTAAAAGCAACTCCGATGCTTTTTCTCCATCAAAAACCTTGCCCTCAAAAAAGTGTTTTGCAAGTAGACAATCAGGACAAATCTCAAAAAGAGAAGCAGAGGCCACCTCTTTAGCCAATTGATAGATTGGAGGTTGACTCTGCGTAATCAAAGTAACCAATCGCACTATAGATAATCGCTCGTCGCAAGCTGAAAGTTCACCTCCAAGAGCACAGAGCTCATGCGCCATCAATAATTTTCCTTCGAAACTAACATCTGCATTCTCCCCGAGAATGCTAACATCAACATCAAATCTATAATCAGAAGCATCAGTATCAGACCCAGGGAACATTTCGCTAAGAATACCATGAGTGGATTCATGATAAAGGCAAGTTTCAATAAAACTAGGTACGATATCTTCAGAAGAAATCATTTTTTCAGGATACGGTTTTAAAAAACTCGGAATATCTTGAGATATTCTATTTGCCTCTTCTTCGAAAACAACTATCTTTTTTGCCAGAGGGTCCCAAACAGCGGTAGCAGGACAATGATTATCTAGCATTCCAGCACCAAGAATGACGGCAGGAATTGAATGAACTGTCCCCTCAACCATAATATTTACATGGAGGGTTTTTTTAATGGGGAAATAGTTAAAATAAAAATCGTTTGGATCATCAATAGAAGGTCCATAGTGAAGAAAATAACCTCCCTGATTTAAATATTTATTTAAATGGCTACCTACCCGATAAGAATCAGCATCAAAAACCTTCATAATGTCAGAAATGTTTTTATCAATATCAGGACTTAGGCTCTTTAAATCGGAAATTATTCCCATTAGACCATCAATAACAAATTTATCGTATTCGGCAATACCACCTTTTCTAACAGCAGAAAAAGCAGGTTTTGATTTCTCAATGGAAGAAGCTAAAAGGTCCGAGTATGAACCCAAGATTCTTTTTAGTTCAGGCGTTAAAGGCACTGATTCAGGCAAATCGAAATCAACAGTATTTCCCCAATCCAAAGAATATTGGGGAGCGGGGATAGAAGGGTCATCGCAAATATCAACAATTTTATTAGGAGCATCTTTAGATTGTTTTACAGACGCAGTTCTCTTTTGAGGAGAAGTAGTAATGGGGTCAAGGTCATCAGTAACCGAAGGCATATCCCTCTTACAAGAAACACCAGCCGCAGCTGCAGCTCCAACTAACGCCGCATTGAAAGCCAAGCGCAAAAATCTACCTCTAGGGTTATCATTTAAAATTGTAGCAGAATTATCGTCAGGGACGACATTCTCATCTCCACTAAAATTCTCAGCCAAATTGTCATATGATAAATTAACCATAGGAATGTTTATACACAGAAAAAGCCATCATGTCAACCCCCCCTGTTTATCCAAGACTATTTCTTCTCTTTATACAAGCCATCCAGCCTCTTCATCGCAGTAATGAAAGCTGCAGTTCTTAAATCACAACTATACTGAGTGGCATTTCCAGCGACATCAGCATATGCATCATTCATAATCTTCACCAACTTTTCCTGAACCTCGGCATAAGTCCATTTCTCATCATTAACATTCTGATACCATTCAAAATAACTTACAGTAACTCCACCTGCATTAGCTAAAATATCAGGAATAACTGTGATTCCTTTCTCAGCCAAAATTACATCAGCCTCAGGAGTAACAGGCCCATTCGCAAGCTCAAGAATATATTTTGCCTTAAATTTATCTGCATTCTCAGCGGTAATCTGATTTTCAAGTGCAGCAAGCACCAAAATGTCACATTCAGAAGTCAAAAACTCACTGTCGTGACAAATTCCAGCATTCTCAAACCCAGCCTCTCCACGAGCATCAGTTACAGATCCTTTTTCCTTCTTGATCTCAGTAACGCGCTTAGGATCAAATCCGCCTTCAGAAGCCACCAAACATCCACGCGAATCAGAAACACCTTTGATGATATAACCCTTTTCATGAAGCATCTTTGCCATATATCCACCAGCATTCCCATAACCTTGAATAATAACTGTCGTCTCAGAAGGAACGATTCCTTTATCAGCTGCCAACTCCTCAAGAACAAAAATTCCACCCTGAGCAGTAGCAGTATCGCGCCCCTCACTTCCTCCGTCCTCAAGAGGCTTCCCAGTAATCACACCAGGAGTTTCTTTGCCGACAAATTTCGAATATTCATCTTTTATCCAAGACATAATTTGACCATTCGTATTTACATCTGGAGCAGGAACGTCAACTTGGTCACCAAGAACAGGTGCAATAGCGTGAGCATATCCACGACTCAATCTCTCCAATTCTCCTTCAGACAATTCCTTCGGATTCACAATTATTCCACCTTTTCCTCCTCCCATTGGAATCCCAACAACAGAACACTTCATCGTCATCCAAGCACTCAAAGCCTTAACTTCACTCAAATCAACCTGTTGATGATATCGAATCCCGCCTTTGTAAGGACCTGCGAAATTATTATGTTGAGAACGATATCCTTTGAAAACTTTTAGTCTACCGCTATCCAAACGAACTGGAATAGAAACAGAAACAACCCTTTGAGGCTCCATCAAAATATCTCGGAGCTCAGAATCCAAACTCATCAAATCCGCAGCTTTTTCCATCTGTTTCAAGGTATTTTCGTACAATGCCATATTAAGAAAGTGTTAAAGAAATATCCAAAAATGTGACTATTAAATAGCCCGTAAAGGCCGTAGCAATTGGCACAGTCAAATTATCATCTAACTTATTAGTCATTAGCTCAACGAAAGTCGCAACCAAAGCCATTGGAATGAAAACAATAGGGTATTCCCACATCAATACAGCTCCAGTTAACAAGTTTGCAATCAACCCCGAAAAAGTTCCAACATATGTCTTTTTTCCTCTGAGTTTTTTCTCTCCAAATAACTGGCCAAAACAAGCAGAAAAACTATCTCCAATAGTTAGCATCATCAAGGCTGTAAAAGCAATCCAATGCTCAAAAACAGCAAAAACAAGAATCCCAGCCATTACAAAACTAATCATAGAAGAAGGTCTGTTGTATTCTTTTTTCCTGAAAAGAACATCCACAATCCGGAGTAATCTAGGCCTATGTTCAATCCTAAGATGTTCAAATAAAAATATAGCCAACAAAATTCCTACCAACAAATACAGGGTGAAGTCCTTCGAGACATAAAGCGAAACCATCGAATACCCAACCACAAAAGCAATTCCGGCAAAAAAATGGTAACTCTTCCGAAGTAACTCTTTAAAAACCCTAGCTCGTTTTTTTCGTATTTCTATATCCATGAAATTGCCAGAATTCTACCCTTCCTCACCAAAATCCGCAATCTCTACAACCTTTTTCCGCTTGAAAAAATACCAAAATGCAGCTGAAAAAAGCATTCCACATACAATCACAACCCAGACAACCCATCCTCCAACCTCAAAACTTTTCCCCACGTTCGCTCCCAAATACGCAGGATCAAAACCACTTTCCGACTCTTCAACTAACATCTCTCCAGACCCAAGCTCCAAATCTTCAAACTTAACCCCATCAATATCCTGTCTTACTGTGTCCAAAGTAGAAACAACGCCATTCTCAAATCCAAATTCAAAACTCCCAACCCCATCACGCACATCGCCAGAAAGCTCTTGGAAATAAAATTTAACAACCTCACCTCCACCAACAGGGTACTGATCTCCTCTCCTCAAAGTCTCCCCAAAAACCAGTTCGCCAGACTCAAACCCAGCTCCATCAGACATAGCCATCACCAGATAAAAAGGATCTCCTCCTCTCTCCAAAAACGAACCCGGATCATATCTCAAAAAACTCAAAATCTCAGGATCATAAGTTAAATGAAACGCCATCCCGAGAACGGGAGTCTCCAGCTCATCACACAGAACAGAAATCTCCAGAATATCATGATTCAAAAACTCTCCTTCCAAATAAATCCGCCCAAAATATTCGGAAGTTTCAGCGGGCACACCAGCGGGCGCAACATCATTTGCGCCCGCCCCATCTTCCCACCATTCAAAAGAATTGGTTTCCATAAGTAATTAGTTAATAAGTTCCAGGCCAGGAGTTGCGAAGTTATGCCGTGACAAACGCAACCCCCAGCCCAAAAAATCCCCCTAAATTGTTAATCCGAAATTCGCCCCAATATCAATCAGATCACTTCCATCCACAACCCCATCAAAAGTCGTATCAATCAACGAATCAAAACCCTCAGCTCCAAAGCTCACACCATAATGCCGAGCCAAATTATCTAGATCACGACCATCTACTCGCCCCGACCTATTGTTGTCTCCAACCAAACCACGACTTTCGACTCCACTTACAGAAGCCGCCGAACTCTGAATTCCATTTTTCACAGCACGCACTTGGTATTGATAAGTCACACCAGGAATCAAAGCTCCACCAAAACTCAAATCATCACTATCCACAAACTCAAGCGCAGTAGAGGTACCGATCACAGTCCACGACTCATCAACTTCTTGTCTATAAACCAAGTAACTATCCGCCCCACCAACAGGTTCAGTCCAACTCAATCCCAAGCTATAAACTTCCGACCCCTCGGAAACAGCAAAATCCGTGACACCATCCACTTGATTCGAACCCACAGAAACACCAGCAGAATTATAAGTCACGAGCAAATCTCCACTAGAATCAGAAGTAAAACTTCCTCCACCAAAAACCAAATCACTCGCAGTCCCTTCCTCTCCGATCACAGAAAAACTCAAAGTAAACAAATTCCCACTTCCGCTAACACCACTCGCAGGCGAAACCAAACGAGCATTCCCAATAATCAATTTGCCAGCCTCTCCATTTTCCAATCCATAATTGAAGGCTGTAGAAGCTTGCGAACCGCCACTCAAAAAACTCTCCTCCGAAGCAGAAACAAAATCAAGAACCAAAGGATCATAAACAACATCGAACCCATACGAATAAAGGTCGACAGCGTTGTTGACGATCACAGTCGCAGTAATAGTCTCTCCACTCAAAGGACTCTCATCCGACAAATCAAATTCAACGGACACAGAATCAGACGAGCCCTGATAAGCACTGTTTTGACTACCAGGCGTTCCAAGCAAAGAACTGCCTCCAGAGCCAACTGACCCATTGCCGCTTTCACAAGACGCAAAATTCGCCGCCGAATCCAAAATCACAGTAGGATCCACTCTCTCCATAGATGCCTTGCTCGTCCCATCTCCTGCATACCAACTTCCACCCCCAGAATTCACAGAGTCAACCACCGAATTCCCCGAATCATGTAAAACCAAACTATCTCCACTATTTGCAAAACTCAACCCCGCAACCAAGTCAGCATCGACCCCAGAAACCGCATCTTCACTGTCCTCTATCAAGAAATAACCGTGCGCAGGGATGACTCCGCTTTCGATCGAAACCGCAACAACATAATCATCTTCAATATACCAACCACTCAGATCAATCGCAGCCGAAGTCGTGTTATAAAGCTCAATCCACTCATCATTAGAATTATCAGTCGAACCTGCCCAAGCAACCTCGTTGATAACGACGTCCCCAACTTGATTCTCGGCGAATGCTGTGGGCGAGCCGCCGTAGAGCAAACCCGAAAACCCACCTGCAAAAATCTGCACACACAGAGCCGCAAAAGCACTCCAGACACAGAATCCAAACCTGTTTTTTTGTTCATTCATCTTTATTTTGTTAAGAATATTTTTTTGCCTTGGCCAAGGCTGTGTGAATAGCATAAAAGGCCATACTTACAAATTTCTTAAATAAAGCTTAAATCTTCTCACGAGGGGTTGACAAAGTAAGAAGAAAAGGGTATAAAGCTCATCTGTATAACCTAGCCAAATATATATTATGGATGACCATGATGATTGGGGGGATGGACCAGACCGATCAAATGAAACTCAGGATTTCGACTACTGGTTAAGCGAACCAGGGTCTGTTCCAGAGGTGCTCCCTAGTTTAGCAGAGATAGCAGCAGTCTCAGACGAAGTAAATTACGACCTTCTTGATATTGAAGAAAATTTAAGCCCAGACAAGGAGTTTATTGACATAGGTTATGAATATGAATATCTAAGACCAGATTTGTCTGATGAGGCAGACACGGTAGCTGGATACTTGATAGAAAAGAAACCAATAGATATTGATCAACGATTCGAAGACAGAGCAAAGCAACAAACAATACAAAGACAAGAAGAACCATTTATACGTGAATGCGGACTTTCCGATCAATTTAAAACTAGAGCAAAGTTTACAACAAAGAACATCTTATTAGAGATGCTCCAAAACTCAGAACCAGCAGATTCAGAGGGGACTTGGTTTGGTTTTGAATTTTTCGCAGATGGCAAATGGAGATCAGTAGTTGAGGAAATCGGGAATTATTCAAATAGCCAAATAGAGGCACTTAGAATTATCGATAACGGATCTGGATATTTGCCAACAGACATGATTACCTTGGGAGGAGGGAAAGGTAGGGACAAAAAAAAGGGCCAAAGAAAACCTGGTGGAAAATTCGGAACAGGAATGAAAGTTAGTGATCAATCAGGCCTCGAAAAAATCGGACCCAATAAAAAACAAATGAAAATCACAAGATTTTCAAGAAACTGGAAAGCAGTCCCATTTTTATTTAGAGATAGGACAGCAAAGCACGAAACCATAAAAGTGGGGTATAGAGTGTGGTATTTCAAAGATTTTGTTAAAGGATCTCTGGTCGAATACAGAAACGTACCAGACGAAATATTGGATGAAGCAAGGAGGATGAATAGATACTACCTACCACTAGACCCAACATTAAAAAACAGAGTTCTCCATGAAAATGACGCCGGCTCAATATTAAGACCAAAAGAAGAAGGGAAAGGAACAGTAACAGTATTAGGTAGACACTACGAATATTCAGTCAGGCCAGAGAGCCCATTTCTTTTCTCATATGATTTGCATCAATGCGAAATTGAGGATCAAAACAGACACACAGCGGACACAAGTAGGATAATGGCAAATATTCAGGAAATATGGAGGAACAACATATCAATAGAATTATTTATAAAACTTTTCAAATCAGCAGAAGAAGAAGAATATAGATTCCAAGAACACAGAATGGATGGAATCCACATACATGACGAAGATATTTTCAGAGAAGCAGTGAGGCAATATTATGGGATAGAAGAATTTAACAAAATATACATCGATGACAGAACATCAGAAAAAAATGAAAAAGTTTTAAAAAGAAAAGGATTCAAAGGAGTAAAAATTGGGAAATCCAGATTCTTAAGACATTCAATAGAACAAACACTAGGTTTGGAAACAGGAGATAAAATTGCTGAGGACAATACATCTGGGACAAAATTAAGTAGAAGTGGGATTGATGATTACAGAGAAGATACGCTTGTTAGTTGTGTAGCAAGAGCTATCGAATTAGCAAAAATCATAGCAGAGGGAGAAGAGGCAAGTCTGATGGTGTGTGTAACAAACAGTGATGGAGGGCAAGAAAAAATACCTTACCAACGATTCCTAGAGAGCAAAGATAAAAAGAATTCTCAAGTAACTAGTTTCAGAATTGAACTTCCCCACGCAATTGAAAGCAGCGAATTAAACTACCAAAAATTATATGAATTATTCTATTCATGTTTAGGGGCAGGTATAGAGGCTTATATAAATAATGGGACAACCGAGTACACTGCAAAGGAACTATTCGCACAGGGAAGCGTAGTTTTTGAAGAAAAAAATTGGTGGATGTGTCCAGAGGAACCATTTTGTATTAATTTTGAAATAGAATCTAGAAGACAGGTTTCAGAGTTAAAGGAATTACACAAAGAATCTCTAAAATTAAACCCAAATTACAGCCCCATAGAAGTCAATCCTTTCGGCGAAATTGTTTCTGCTGACTACAGTGAGAGCAACATATACGAGTATGGTGTGATAAATAGAAAGATATCAAAATCTTCTCCTGCCATGCTCAGTTACAACTTTCAAAAGAAAGTGACCAGAGATTCTATTTTCGACGATGTCAGCAATATGATGTGTGTAACACAGTCTAAAGAAACAATGATAGCTGTAATTAAGCACGCACAAGCAAACCCAAATTTATACGATTTCCCTGAATATCATTTTGAGCCAGAAAATGGTGAATTGTGGGTACAAGCATTTGAAGAAGTTTTTGGTACAGAAACAGTTGTGGATGACATAGATATGGATCACACCGAATACGACAAATACAAGAGAACAGCCAGGAAATCCAAAATCAAAGTAGCAAAAATACCACAAACACTGGCATATAGTTTATCCCACGCAGGAGTAAAAAGATTATCATACGCAGTTCAACCAGAAAGCATACTTGAGCCTGTAGTAACCCCTATGCAAAAATTATTAATAAGAATAGAAGAGTATGTCGATAATATTTTCACCTCATGCCTCCCAAAAGGAGTAAAAATGGCACCAATTAAAATACGAGTAGCAACAAGCGTGCTAAACCGGTATGGACAACAGGTAAACACAGGGAATACATATCAGAACCCATTCTTGTCTGAAGGTGAAGAGAACCTCGCATTGGTGCTTACTCCATTGTTAGAACAAAAGAAGTTTTACCACCTTATAGTTGCTCTTATTAAAATGAAGCTTGATTACTACAAAAACCAAATAGAAACAGAGGATTTTCAGGACTTTCAAGCAGATGTGATGCAAGAACATTCAGAAAGAATTTTTGCTGATCAGAAATTTATCACTCAAATGTCGAGATTTGGAAACCAACAAATTGAAAAAGCCACCCTTCTATTAGAAAAAAAATTGAAGGAAAAAGACATGCCACTCCCACCAATGAAAGGTCTGTTTAACCAAGAAGAAACGGACAAATTATCAAGAAAAATTAGAAGTCTAGAGGATCAATTAAAAACAAGAAGAACGATAAGAAGAATTGTTGTCGGAGCAGCTCTATTGGTGGCAGTTGTTGCTGCATGGGGTCCTGGTAAAAGATTTATAGAAAGTCAAATAGATAAAACAAAAAATAGTTCAAACGAGAAACCATCAAAGAAAACAGAGGGATATAAAAGGGTAAGACATGGAGAATGGCAGGTTAATGTAACAGTGGATAGGGACTTATCAATGTTTAGTGATGAAGAAGTGAGCGATGAGAGTGAAAGTAAAGACAATAGTCTCAAGTTCATCACTTTCCCTGAAATCAAAGGTAACCACTACATGAGAGAAATAATAGGAAACGTGTACACAGGAAAAGGATGGAAAGAAAAAGCTGACGCACCAGAGTTTGAAGCCCAAAAATACACAGACGTTTTAACAGCAGTACACTGGCAGAAACTTAGCACAGGACAAAAAACCGCAACAATAAGAACAAGAACAAGTGGAGAAATCGATCCAGACTCGATCCAATTAGAAAAAGAAGATAAGACTAAAATTAAAATAGATGATGATGATAAAGAAAGAGTAAACAACGGTGAATATAGAGTGAAAGTTGGAAACCATGATGATATTAGGGCGATTACATATGAAGTAAAAACACCCCAAAGATGGAAAGGTATAGCACAAAATCTAACACAAGAAGATTACAATAGTCTTAATGAAAAAGCTTATGAGTTCTACACAAAAACGACTGAGATTGATCTAAAATCAATAAAATTCCAAAATAGTGAATACCCACATTTTTCAGAACTATTTGATTTCATAAATTACGCAAAGGGGCTGCCCCAATACAAGAGAGTAATGGCAATCAGGGAGTACATACAAAGTATGCGATACTCAAGAACTGCTAGCGCAGCAAAAGCATTCAAAAGATTTCAAAAAGGACTGAGTCCAGAAAATGAATTAGTTGAATTTTTGCTTAATTCAAAAGAATTAGATCAACCAGGAGATGGAGATTGTGACGTTCAAAACACACTATTTGCAATACTGTGTAGATTATCAGGTATACCAGCGAGAGTAGTTACGGTGAGTACAAAAAATAACGGTAAAATAGATCACGCTTTAGCAGAAGTGTTTTTTCCAAAGATTGGATGGATTGAATTAGATACAATGGGAAGGACATCACCTCAGGAACCAAGAACGAGACCTGCAGAAGCTTCGATAAGAGATCAACAAGAAGCAGAGAAGAAAGCTGTTGAAGAAAGAAGAGAAAGCATTAGAAAAAAACTGCTATTGGAAGAAAGACAATGTACAGAACTTTTATAAACAACTGCAAAACCCCGGGCGACAAATCTTTGGATGATTTGTACGAAACCCAGGGTTGTTGCTCATTTGCGTTTAGGGGATGAAGGGATCCCACGGCGTCTCAGTTGGCGCCAGGAAAGGACTCTCCATCAGGAAGGTTCCTTCGAAGAGGAGGCTCTGGCCGTCCGCGAAACCTACTAAAAATTAAGTGATTTAACAGAATCAGAAACAGGCAATATCCTACTTGAAAATTTTAAAGAGCTTACTCGTCAGCGCTAACAAACACACCAAAAAGACTGGAAGAAAAATTATCACCCCACCCCGCAAAAATCAATAGAACCTAATCAATCTAAACCCTCCAAACTCCCTCGAAAAACCCCACTAAAAATGCTATAATAATAAGATGCAAAATGATGAAAAAACACAGGATCCAGATCAAGAAGAAGGGCGAAATCCCTCATTAGAACATGCCCAGCCCCAATCAGAACCCAAACTAGAATCCCAGGCCGCAAATCTCGCAAAACCAGATAAAAAAGTCGGGAAAATCAGAGGGTACGTTAGAGCTAGAATAAAAAGTGGAGCAAACGCAAGAGAAAGAAAAAGAACCATAAGAGCAATAGAAAAAAAACACGGAAGAAAAAGTGAATGGGACTCTATACTAGGAGATCCAAGCCCTATACTAAAATCACAAGAAGCAAAAGAAGTATACGGAGATGATATAGAAAAATTCAGAATCCTTGTTGAAGTAGCTCAAAAAAAAGGAGAAGAAGTCTTGAGAATTTTGATCAACGCAAAAGACGCATACGGCAGCAATCACGAAATGTTAAAAATATTCGCCGCAATGCTGCTAAGAGAAGACGAATATACGGAACTACAACAAATGGCAGTAAAATCTTTGGCAAAAGCAAAACCTCTCTATGGAGACGACATAGCAAAATTAGAACAAGTCAGAGACATGGTGCTCGCTGCCAAACACAAAGCCGAAAAACTCTGCACAGACGAAGTATTAGAAGTATGCGCAGGAGATATTGAAAAATTTCGCATCTTCGCAGAAATAGCAGAAAAAAGCTATTGGGCACACGAAATAGAGTATCTTGCAAAAAGAAAGGACTTATATGAAGGAGACAATGAAAGAATGAAAATGCTAGCAGATTTTGAACTAAACGGGAAAGGAGGGCTAGTCCAATTAATAGCGGCAAACAAAGATATACAAGAGGAAGACAACGAAATGCTAACAATCCTTGGAGAAATATGGGACACAGCAGAACAAAGAGACAAAGAAAAAATAACCAAACAAGTAATCAATCTTAGGTCCCTATACAGCAAAAAACCAGAAATGTTGAGAGCCCTGAAAGATGCTGTGGATAGCCCAAACGCAATAAAAGTCCTCAAGCTTCTAGAAAAAGAAAAAGATGTGTATGGAGAAAACCCGAAGGCGCTAAAATCATTTATCAAACTATTAAAAGAACGAAGGAGTGGGGCATTAATAATACTTTTAGGTGGAGAAGATGCGTACGAAAAAGAAAGAGAGACAATGGCCCGATGGAGAACCAATGGACGAGACCCCTCTAGAGAACGATCAGAAGACGAATCAGAAGCACAAATAATGAGAGCAATACTTGAAAGAAGGGGTGGGTTTGGTGATAACCAGGAATTATGGTGGATTACGGGGGCATACGCAATGGCTCAAAGTCCTCACGTAGGAAACACAGAAGCCTTAATGGAAGACATAGCAGGAAGCCAAATGAGTCCGGAAATATTAAAAGAACTTCTGAAAATAGAAGATGAAAACCACTATGCCTACAAAAATTTAATCGCAGTAAAAGAAGCCTACGGCAGCAACTTAGAAAAATTCAGAATTTTTGTGGAACTTGCAGGAGCTGATTATAAAATCAAAGCACTGGCAAAACTAGAAAGAATATACGGAGACGACACAGAAAAATTAAGAAAAACAAAAGATTTATTGCTGAGCCTAGAAGATCAAAACGATGCTCAAAGAATAGGCGAAAAAGCAGATTTGATAGGCGAAGATATCGAAAAGCTTGAGATCTTTGTCGAAGCAGCAGAAAAAAACGGATCTAAACTCTTTAATGAATTTGCAGAATTATTCATAGAAGATAAAGAAGAACTAAGAAAACTGGCAAATGCAACAGAGGGAACGGACAGGAGCATAAATCATTGGATTAGTGAAAAACTATTAAATTGCAAAGATTACATCAGAGATGCAAGGTCATTAGAGATTATTTTCGAATTTGCCAAAAAAGCAGAAAGCTACTCAGATAGAAGGATTGACCGTCTTATAGAAACCGCAAAAGATTGGGGAGGCAACATAGAAATGTTAGAAACTTTAGCGGGAATGCTAAGTGTAGAGGATGAAAATATAACAAGTGCAGTTCTATCACAGAAAGAGGCGTATGGGAGCAATCCAGAAATGCTGAGAGTATTTGTCGACATCGCAAAAGAAACAGAAGACTGGCAGTCAATTCAAAGGTTAGGAGAGGCAAGAGAATCATATGAAGGCAGCCCAGAAATGTTAAAAATTATAAAAGAAGCTTTAGATGAATTCGGATATGAAGGATCCCTCTTCGCAGCTATCGTAGGAGCAAAATCAATATATGGAGATGACCTAGAAATGCTAAGAACCTTTATGAGTGTAGCAAAAGGCGAAGCCACAAAAGACGATCCGAAATACAAAGAAGAAATAGAGATATTCAAGGTGTTCATGAGTGCCGCAACGTGCGAAGAACATCCAAGACCGTACATAGATCAAGTCACCGACATGCAAGCATTCGGAGCAACAATGCCAATTTGCGAAGGGAATATAGAGCTAATAAAACTATTCAGCGAAATATACAAAAACTCAAGAGAACACGGTGCCAGGGATAATTACGATAAGAGGCCTCTTAATGAGGAAAAAGAAGCCTTTGGTAGAGACAAAATTGAACTTGCCAGAGTAATGCTAAACCAAAGACTAAAAAAAGAGATAATCCAAAGCTTGGTATCACTAGGATTAGAAAGCGACATAGCAAGGACTATAGCAGAAGTATCAGAAAAAATATCACCTATGGTTGCAATAGGTCTGTTAAATGCGCTAGAAGCATACAGAGATAATCCAGAAATATTCAGCTTATTTAAAGATCTGGCAAAAAGCTCACTGGGGGAAAGGAGTGAGGAAGCTAGAAGAGATATAATTGATACTTTAGGAGAAATAGGAGAAAACTTGCAAAAAGAACTAAGAACAGAAGAGCTAAAAGCAATTGTCGAAATAGGAAAAAAAAGATCCGGTATTGCTCATAATCTAGTAAAAGCCAGGAAAGCATACAAGGACCAACCAGAGGTCTTCAGTATATTTGAAGATTTAGCAACAAGTTCATTGGTGGGACAAACAGAAAATGATAGATGGCAGGTTATTAAAGAACTAGCTGATGCATATGAGGGACTAAAAGACAAAGTCGCGCAGCAAGTCTTGAAAGAATGTGCTGAGATAGGAAAAACGAGATCTGGAATCGCAATTGGACTATTTAAAGCATGGAAGGCCAGCAAAGATAGGCCTGAGATATATGATGTTTTAAAAGACCTAGCGATAAGCCCACTAGGATACGGCCCAGGAAGTGAAAGAGACAGAGCTATTCTCATTTCTGATTTAGAAGAACAAAGCAGAGAAGTAAAAAGCCAAAAGGGATTAGAGATACTAAAAGAGTGTGCGGATATCGGGAAAACAAGAACAGCCATTGCGGAAACATTATTTAGTGCGTGGAAAGTATACGAGAACGAACCGGAAATATTTGCTATCTTAAAAAAACTAGCGACAAGGCCGTTAGTATCGGGAGAACCCGAACGAGACAGAGCTGTACTCATTAGGACGTTGGTGCAATCAAGCAAAGTATTAAAATGCGAAAAAGGACCAGAAAGATTGGTCGCGTTAATAGGAATCGGAGGAGATATAGAATCAATACTAAAAAAAATTGAAAGCATCAGAAATGCACAGCCAATATATGAAGACGATGAGGAGCATTTCGAAATAATATACAATCTTGCAAAGGACAACAAACTCAAACAAATAGAACTATTGATATTAGAAAAAGAAGCCCTGCAAGGCGATACAGAGATGCTAAAAGCTTCGATTGAAGTATTAAAAAACTTAGAGGAAGAAACATTCAAACAACTCGTCACATTGCAAAGCTCATACAAAGGCAATGTTGAGCTTTTCAGAAAATTCGCAGAGCACATTCCTGGATATCTAACATGTACCAAGATATTAGACGCAGGAGCTCTAGAAAAATACGCAAATACGGTAGAAACAGAGGGAGAGCAGAAGGCAAAAGAATACTTAGAAACCCTTCCACAACAAGCAAAAGGGATGGTCTCTTCAGAAATCCCACGCGAGCAAAGAGCGTTACCAGAATATCAATATCTAGTAAGATACGTCTTCCCAGATGGAAATTACTCCACATACGAAAAAAACCTGGCATGTGGCGATCAAATGGAACACGTCGACCAATACACATTTAACAGAGAGGGATACCCAGTAGTACTGACCGGCCTAAAAGGATATGTGGTAAAAGAAGGGGCTACGCCAAACAATGATCTCATACAACAATACACAGAAAGATTGGGCAAAATCAGAGAATTTGTGTCGAGCCGAGGCCCGAACAACGAAGCGCTTCAAGAAGCTTTCTCAGAAAAGATCGAAAAAATATTCCAAGAAAAAGCTTGGGAAGAATTCAAAGGCTTAGAAGACTTAACGATCGAAGAGAAAATGCTCTGCTTATTCCTAGGAGAAGCCGTCAGAAGAAGTCAAAAGGGAGCCGACACAAACGCAGACCCAGAAATCTGTGATCTAATTATCGAATATAAATATGCATTCCACGAAGACCTGGAAGCGTACATCCAAAGAAGTGCAGACACAGTGAAGTCTCAAAAAGACAAAGCGAGCCAAAATTACATGCTCCTCTCAGAACTTTCAACAATCTATGGAGAAAACGTAAAACACCATCTTAGACACAGCATCCTAGAAAAATTTGAAGAAAGCGAGAATAAAGACAGAATAATAGCAATATTCTCAAGCAAAATTGGTCAGGAAGCAGAATCAGCTGACCTATCTAAAAAACAATGGAAGAGAGTTGATAACACGCTCACAAATCCACATATACCTGAAGACAAGAGGTTCAACGTTTTATATCAGCAAATGCTATCAATCTTCTCGTCAAACATAAAATTCGAAACCAAAGAAGAAGAAACCGAATTCAAAGAAAGGGTTAGCAAAATAACAGAGCCACTCAAAGAAGAATTCACAACAGATAAATTAAGAGAAATCCTGCCTGAATTATATAAACTTAGAAACTTATACCGCTCGGGAATAAACGAAAAGCTACAAGAATTATTTACACAAGACATCAACAAAATATTCGAAGAAATTGCAAAATACGAAGAAGATATTGAACAAGAAGCAAAAGAAACAAGTATGGGAGGGGAAAAACACAAGCAGATTAAAAAATCTGCAAAGAAAAGAAACATTAGAGGATTCTTTACAAAAAATGCTGAAGCAGCAAATGCAAGAATGGGTGCTTATCTATGTATAGCTGGAGATGAAAGTATGTGGAAAAATGAAAAATATTTTGAGTTTGTTCTCGTGGATGAGGAGACAAATAAATGCGTTGGAACAGTAATGCTTATAAATATAGAAACAGAAGATGGTAAGAAATATTTATGGTTTGGGCCAAACCCATTCGAGAGTTTCTTGGACGTAGTGAGCAGCGAAGCTTGCTACAATTTCATGCACCAAACGGTCTGCAACTTCGCCCAAGAAAACGACTTCGATGGAGTAGTGGTGCCATCAAAAGATGAACAAATCTTAGGACAATGTACAAACAGAGGAGGAGATTTCCCAGGACTCATAAAAGCGTCAAGACTCAAAGACAAAAAAGATAATTTGAAAATCGTTAAATTCGGCAAAACACATCTATTAAGCTCCAGGTACGGCTACAGCGAAGGAGCATTGGTTTGGGAGAGAACTTAGCAATCCACCCTACCTAATCAACACTAATAACTTCAAAAGGAAATCTTAGGGCAGAATGAGGCAAAAAGAGTATAGCGCCACCAACATTTACCGACAAAAAATCTGGACCAAGTTCAACTTTCTCCACAGGAATATCATGAGTAATAAAAACGCCTGGAGTATTCGCAGTATGCATAAGGCTCAAATCTTCCGCAAACCTAAACCTATCAGGGAGCTTTTCCAAATCTCCAGGGGAATCTACCGTAAGCGACAATCCTACATATTCTGGATCTTTCATTGTATAAAGAATTTAATTATAATTATGCACCAATCATAATTAATTCCGCTTTTTTACGCAACCACACCTCTCGAAAAAAAGCTCTTTATAGTCTTAATCTACAAGAACCAAATGGTGGGTCAGCCGGGACTCGAACCCGGGACCATCAGCTTAAAAGGCTGTTGCTCTACCAACTGAGCTACTGACCCAAATTTTCAAACAAAATCGCTCTGTATTCTAAGGATCTAACCTAAAAACCGCAAGGTCTTTTTCTGATTTTGACACATAAAGAAGATGACTCAAAATTACCCGACATTCAAAAACTTCAACCTATCAAAAAGCAAATGTCGGGAAATTAAAACACATCCCACGACACAAAACACATCCCACAAACAAAACCACCCCACGACACAAAAACCACCCCACATCCAGCTCAACTAGAACAAACCCACTACTCAGCAACCACTTCAGGACCCTGTAATCCATGCAACAAGAAAGCAATAGCTGGAATAGCAAAGAAGAAATTAGAGTAGTAAACCAGGTTTAAAGCCAAATACGATTCCGCGGTCAACTGCGAAAGCGCCTCACTCACAACGCCTCCTCCTCCGAGCAAAGAAACACCAGACACAAGTACCAAAACAGAACTCACGATCAGCCCTGCGCTACAGAAAGCATAAAACAAATGCGCAACCAATCCAACAATCCCCCTAGTATTTGAAGTACAAACAGCGAAAGCTCCTCGAACAGCAAACAAAATCACCATCAACAAAAAGATCAACACCTTAGAAAAAATTACCGCCTCATCAACACTTTCCAGACTTGCTTCCTTCGCAAACTGCAAAAACATCATCGTCCCACCCATATAATGAGCAAAAAGCCCTCCGATCGCATCCGCACAAACAATCGCAACATAAGTTCCCAAAATCACCTTGATTGTATTATCCCTTCCAATAATCAAGCTGTACGCAACAACGATCACGAAGAAAACTACTATGAACAGATCCCAACTTAATTGTAAATCCATGGTCTCAGGAATAAGGAATAAGGTATATCAAAGTCAATCTTAATACGCCTGCTCCATTTTTGCAAATAAAACCACCCAACGCCCCACCTCGCGCCAAACCACTCCGCACACTACTAATCTAAAAGTTCCTTATAAAGCTCTTTTTCCTTCTTTGAAAGTTTTGTAGGTACAGCCACTTTGACTCTTATATGATGATCTCCTTTCCCAGCACCTTCTCGACTTGCACCGGCTTCACGATGAATTCCTTTACCGCTTAATTTAAAGACAGTTTCAGGTTGTGTTCCAGTAGGGATTTTCAGTTTCTCAGTCCCGTGCAAAGTTTCAATTTCAATCTCTCCACCAAGCGCAGCCATTGGCACTCCAATCTCAAGGTCAGTATAGATATCGATTCCAGATCTTTTAAATTTATCACTATCTTTAACCTGAATATGAACAAACATATCTCCATAATCTCCGCCTTTCACCCCAGCCTCACCGCGACCTCCCAGCCGAATAACAGTCCCAGTATCAACACCTGCAGGGATCTTAACTTTTACCCTCTCACGAGCCCGAACTCGAGTTGTCCCATGACACTTCGAACATTTCTTTTCCGGCATCTTCCCCTCACCATTACACTCACTACAAGTTCTCGACGTCACCATCTGTCCAAGAATAGTATTCTTAACGCTACGAACCTCTCCAGTTCCACTACATCCCTTACAATTCACGATAGCCGATCCCGGCTCAGCTCCTTTCCCATCACAATTCTGACATTTATCAGGCTTCGTGATTTCAAGCTCTTTTGTCACACCAAACGCCGCTTCCTCAAAACCCAAATGCACCATCGCTTCAATGTCGTTTCCAGTCATAGCCCCTCCTCTTTTCGCACCCCGCGAACCTCCACGACTCCCACCAAAAAACGACTCAAATATATCTGCAAATCCTCCCATATCTTCAAAAGGAAATCCACCCTGAGCCCCGCCTTGAAACCCTCCTCCCGGAAATCCACCCCCAGCTCCCGGAACGCTCCCAAATTGATCATATTGTTTCCGTTTTTTTTCGTCCGACAAAACCTCATACGCCGAATTAATTTCCCCAAACTTCTTTTCAGCTTCCTTATCACCCTTATTTTTATCAGGATGATACTGAAGCGCAAGTTTGCGGTATGCCGCCTTGAGTTCTTTATCTGTTGCGCCTTTTGGGACGCCCAATATTTCATACAAATCTTTTGCCATTCTTTTCGCTATAAACGAGATATAACAGGAGAAATTCTAGCACTCATAGACTCGGAGTGCAAACCAAATGTTGCAACTTCCACCCCCGGGGGCAGGTAATGCGATTAGTTACGCCCGGGGGCTAAGCACCCGGGTATTAGTAGGGGTATTACTTACCCCCGGGCCTAACTATTAGCCTAACCATTAACCTCTTTACTTGAGTCCGAACTTAACTTATACTCCACCCCGCTAATCCTAGAAACGACCAACCACGGCCCCATCGTCTAGTGGCCTAGGACATCGCCCTCTCACGGCGAAAACGGGGGTTCAATTCCCCCTGGGGCTACCAAAGAAAAATTGCAAAGCAATTTTTCAACGAGCAAAGCGAGTTCACTAAAATTATAGCACAAATCAATACACATCTCCGCGAAACTTAATCGCGAGAATCCTATTGCCGTCCTCAGCTTTTTCAAACAAAATTCTAACCTTCCCTACACGACAACGATAAACAGGTATTTCATTATGTAGTTTTTTGATATCCAACCCAGAAACCTGACCATCAGCAATCTTCTCGATAGCCAAAATAAGCCTTTTTCTAAGCGCCGGACTCAGTTTAAGTAAGAATTTTTTATATTTTTCCATTCGCCTTTTTCAAGTTATCAGCTACAACTTTTGCATCCATCCCAAGAGGAAAACTAATACCAAATTCATCATCAGACTCATAAAAATACCCATCCTCAACCATTGGCTTAATCAACAAACCCTGAGCAGTTTCCTGTGCAATAAAATGATCGGTTTTAAACTTATCTCTCCACGCTTTTGGCAGAGTTACTTGCCCAGTCCCAAACAATTTTAATGTAGTAATCATGATTTGTAGAGATTATATAATTTATGCAATTTATATAATATCAAATTCCATACCAAAATTCAAGCAAATTCCACACAACGGGAAAAGGCCAACGCTACACGCTCCAACCCCCCCCCGCTCAGCCCCCTCCTACGCATACCCCATCAAAATCACAACACCCATCACAATCAAGATCACACCAGCAATCAGGTGCAATACCTTCAATCTCTTTTGTCTGATCTCCTCAGCTCTCTCAACAGAAAAGCCTTTGTAAACCGCCAAAGTTATGAAAACCATTGGAGCCACAAAAATCACATTATAAAGGACAAGCAACCTCAGGGCATGCCAGAACATATCTTGTTGTCCCAAAAGACTGATGATCACGATATAAGGCCCGCTCGTACACGGCAACAAAAACAAACTTATCAAAAACCCAATCACAAATGCACCCGCAGGACTCGTTACACTACGCAAGATAGCCTTCATCTTAGGCCGCCATTTCATAGGCACCTCCATCACAAAGCCTTTTCCATAAAAGAAAACATCCTTCAAATTAAATAAACCAAGCAAGATTGCCAAGACACCAACCACCTTCATAAACATCAACGAAATACCAACTGATGTAATTGCGCTATAAAGTCCAAGTCCCATCGCCAAATATGACAAGAACACCGCAAAAGAAAAAAGCAGTCCTGAATACAAAGCTCGTTTCTTCACACCTCCGGCCAGAATAGTTGTCAACAAAATAATCAAAACCGCAAACGCACAAGGATTAACCGCATCAACCAACGCAGCTCCTATCAATAGAGGTATGGTCAATTGTCTAGCACTATCCGAAACATTAGGATCAAAACCATCTTCAGGGCCACCAGAACCAGAAGAACCACCAGAATCCAAATCGCCATCTACATCCCCAACCACACCCGCATTCGCAATCAACCAAGCATCATACTTGTCATCCAAGAATTCAATAATTGGTTTGTCTCCAACGAAATGCTCACTAGACGTAGCCAAAAATGGCACACCCCTATCAAACAAAGGTATCCCAAAAAACTCAGCGACCTCTCCAAATTCAGTCGCATTATCAGAATCATGATAAACCTCCTTGAATTCCAAATTGAAAACATCCATATATCCCTCATCCTCAACGTGCTCCTCAACTTTCGCACAATGCGGACATCCATCCCCGACATAAATCACGATTTCATCTCCTTTTGGTAGAGCAGTCGCGGCAGCAAATGGCGCAGCGAAAGCAGCACTAGAAAAAGCGCCCAGGACAAATAAACCGATGCCAAAGCCAGCAAACAAACGAGAGAATACAGATGATTTCATAGGATTTGTTATTAAGAATAGTTCGCAATAAGATGCATAAATACTTTTACACCGAAACAGCGCAAAACTCCAAAAAAAAGCCATTTTGGGTATTGCAATTTTTTTCAAAATATGCTATTATAATAGCGTCAAATGATGATATTTAACTTCGGTTAAGTTTCACTCACTTGGCACCGATTCCCTTCTCATTCACTTCGGTGTTTGAGACCTGAATCACCGTTCTCTCATTAGACTTCGGTCTCATGTTTGGACACCGTCCTCTCGTTAAACTTCGGTTTGATGTCTGGACACCCTCCGGTATTCCTTCGATCACTTCGGTGATCAGAGACGTACCCTTGAAGACAAGCTCCTATGTTTTACACTGGAGCTTGTTTTCTTATATGCGAAAAAAATCGCCACGCCAAAATCTCCCGAACTTAACCACCCCTTTTACTTAAGTCCGAACTTAACTAAAAACTTGTGTGCCCGATCACCGATCGCCGCAGACCCCCTGGCCACCGAACCCCTGGCCGCCCCAGAACCGCCTCGCCCAAGCCCATCATCAGCAACCCCAGCTCCAATCGAAAATTTCCCAAGCCACTTATTGAAAGGTTTCATCACACGATCGTAAGCACAATAACTTTCCAAATACTTTCGTCCCTTCGAACCATAATCCTTTCGTCGAGCAGGATTCGAATACAATTCCAAAATAGCATCACGCACTCCTTCGATAGAGCCACTAGCAACGCCAAGGCACGCCCCAAAACTTCCCATCCCATACGACAATTCAGTCCCAAAAGTCGAAACGATAGGTAGCTCAAACTTCATCATCTCAAGCAACCGATTCCGAGATCCAGTCAGAGTGTCGAGACATCTTCGATCAACATTGATCCCAATATCAGCCTCCCTATATAGATAAGGAATATGTTTCGCCGGCACCCATCCCAAAAACTTAAATTGATCCTTGAACCGCGAAAGCCCAACCATCTCTTTGAAATTCAAATAAGTCTTATTTGCTCCCTCGCTCACAGAAGCCTCCGATTTAGACAATTCAGACAAACCCCCAGTCGAAACAAAATAAATCTCACGCGTCCGATTCAGTCCCGAGCCACGCCGAGCACTAGAACCACCTCCACCTCCACCTCCAGCTCCCGACTCCGAACCCTCGTCAGCCCCAGCGACAGCTGCCATCGCAGCCTCAACGCCTTTAAACAAAGTCTCTTCATCCACCCAAGCCGAATAACTTCCAAGCCACAAAATAACAAACGCATTCGAAGGAATATCAGCTCCACTATAAGACGACGGTCCTCGGAAATATCTCAAACCAGAATCCTCAACCTCCTCAAGACCTCCAGCCGACCAAGCTCTGTCCGCAGACGGTGAGTTACGAACCGTGCGTACAATTTTTTCAATCCGATCCGACTTGAAATCTTCCAAACCATTTTCAATCGTCACAACAAACTCGCGATCAAATTCATAAGCACCCATCTTTTTCATCATCGCCAATTCTCCAACTACAGTATATTTTTGAGCTTCAGACACGACCGAAATAAAATCCGCACGAGCCAGTACATTTTCCTCAAGCCGTAAGTAGCTGCCAAGCCTTCGATCATTTCGCGTCTTGTAAGCGTCGATTTGAGCCTTTGCCATAGTCCAACCCGCCATATCCGCCCAAAACACACAATCAAACCTCATACGACTCAAAACATTACAAACATCCAAATTCACTCCAATAATCACATCGGGTTTATGCTCATCGATGATCGATTGCAAAGTCCCATATAAAGAGGAGTCGTTTTCAGAAATCTGATGATGAATAAAATTCGCACCATATTTATAATCTTTTCTTAATAAACTTTCTCGGGTCACTTTTGCGTCAGCGCCAGCTCCAGAACCAGCCGCCCCGTCCGAGCCGCCATCCGCAAACCCAAGCGATGCTTGTGTCCCAACCTCAGGTTCCAGATCTTCATCGTCATAACAATCATCCACAGCGATCGTAACCAATCTCAAATCAAGTCCACTTCGAGGAACCATCTTCGATAAAACACGCCCGTTCCTAGATCCATCTTCACCTGCCGAGCTGCCGGCCATCGAGCCGCTGGTCGAACCAGCAGCCGAACCATTCGTCATTCCTCCGGTCAACGCCTTTACAAATTGCCAAGTACGCAAACCTTCAGAAGGTCTTTTTTTTACATTGTCATCCGGCAACGGAGCATTCCCCACAAGCAGCACTCTTTTCATTTTGGTCAATTAAGGCTCTAAAAAACACACTGAACCAATTATAAAACAAAAATTAGGAATATGTAAATACCCAAACACTCAAAATCCCAAACAACAACAACGAAGCAAAGTCAAACCCACCATCTATTAGAAAAATCCAAACCCAAAATCACAAAACAAATCGAAAAAAGTCAACCACCAAAACAAAAAGCATAACAAAGACACAACACGAAAATATGTCACCTAGAAATACGAAACATTGAACCCCTCATCTAGTTGTATTTTGCGAACGTCTCGCTAGGAATTCTAACCTGAAAAACACAATAAAGTCGCGTAAACCTAGGTACATGCGCGACCAAAATAGCGCAATTATGAACAGGATAAATAATTGACGCTAACAGGTACATTTGGTAAATTTCCCGTTGACCTGAATTGTACTAGCAATATAGACGCGATAGTCGAAAAAGTGGCTTGTGTAAGCCAAAAATACGCACAAAGGGGATCAGTAAAAAGCTGTTTTTAACAGCTCATATGCTGTAATAATCCGCGAAATACCGCTTGTAGACTAACAGAACTAAAATCGCAGAATACGGAGTAGACACAAAGTAGACATACGAAACCTTTATATATATAGATCTTTGACAACTAGGGGATAAGAGCGATGCTCGCCGGCGGTGAGCGAAAGGAAGAAATAGAGTAAATAGATGTAACCAATGCTTCGCACAGCATGGATGTGCGATCACGAGATTCAGTCATTGATAGCTGACTCTAGTGATGGATGGCCGCAAGGCCGATCCAATTAAAGGTTTCCTTACCTTTATCAATCAGTTTTATTCCTCGTTCCGTTTAACAAAAAACAGAATAAAACTTTAATATATATCAAATATTCAAAAATTATCCTTAACCCGCGAATTTATGGACAGTATTCGTAGGGCAATTGCGACGTTTTCGATCGTTGCAATTCTCTCGTCATTCGTGGTGTCAACGGCTTCAGCAGCTTCTTTTGGAGATGTTGCAGCAGACGACTATTACTACGACGCAGTTGAGTCGCTAGTAGCAGACGGAATTGTTGACCCAGGTGACACTTATAATCCGGCAACTGGTCTGACCAGAGCTTTAGCAGCTAAGTACCTAGTAATGGGTGCTGGTTGGGAGGTAACAACTCACACTGAAGCTACTTTCACAGACGTGCCAACAACTCATCCACAATTTGACCTAATTGAGACCGCTGTTGATCACGGTTTCATGAACGGATATGGTGGAGACCTAGCAGGAATGTTCGGTCCTAGCGACGTTGTAAATAGAGCAGATTTCTCAAAGATGGCTGTTGCAGCTTTCGAACTTCCTGAATACACTCCAGCTACTGCAACTTTCTCAGACGTAGCAACTGACGCATACTACTTTATGTCTGTTGAAACTGCTGCTAAATACGAAGTTGTTAGTGGATACGGAGGAGCTATGGCTGGAATGTTCGGACCTGCTGATACAATCAACAGGGCTGACGGAGCTATGCTAGTTAACAACGCTCAAACAGCTGATCTTACAGAAGATCCTGCTGATGACGGCGACGACGACGATGATGACGAACCAGATACAGTTTACGAAGGTGACCTTGAGGTTACTCTTTCAGATGACTCTCCAGATCCAGATACACTTCCTAACGGAGCAACTTCAGTTCCTGTAGCTAAGTGGGACTTCACAGCAGGTGATGGTGATGCTGAACTAGATAGACTTATTGTTCACACATATGGTGTAACATCTCTACCTACAACGCACAGCCTTTACATCTACGACGGAGTAGACAGGCTAACATCAGGAAAGAGTGTAAACAGCTCTACAAACCAAGTAACTTTCAACAACCTAGGTATAGAAATTGAAGACGGAGACACTTTGACTCTTACTTTGAAACTAGACACAGGTACTGTTGCAACTTCAACAGAAGCAGCTTTCGAACTGGAAGATGTTGATGCTGTTGACGCTGGTGACGCTGAAATCGACGGAGACTTCCCACTTCGAGCAGGAGTATGGACTCTCTCTACAATTTCTGCAGGTACAGTTCTTATTGAAAAGAACGGTACAATCACAAGCCCAAAAGTTGGAGAAGACGACGTTACAATTGCTAAGTTCAAAATTGGAGCTTCCGTAGAAGCAGCAGAAATTGAACAAATTGGACTTCTTATAACAGGTACAGTCTCAAACGATGCAGTTGAAAACCTAGAACTTTATGTTTCTGGAGAAGATGATCCAATTGCAACAGTTGATGGTTTGAACGCAAAAGACCTAGCTGTATTTGTACTTGATACTCCTTACGACATCGTGAAAGGAGATACAAAGAGCTTCACAATGAAAGGCGACTTCAACACTGGTCGTTCAGCTGACACTGTACTAGTATACGTTGACGAAACTACAGACATAGTTGCGATCGGCGGAACATACGGTTACGGAATGGCGGTAACAACCAATACTGCAACTTCAGGATACGATGGTGTGACAAATGCTTGTACTTCAGCTGCTGGAACATGTTCTTACTCTGTTCTAGAAGGAGGAGACGTTACTGTAACATCTTCAGGTCCTTCTGCGGATGATGTTGGTATAGGTGAAGACGATGTAGTTTTGATGAACTTCTCAATCACATCTGTTTCAGACATCACAGTCAAGAACTTGCCAATAATGTTGATGACAAATGGATCAGGATATGGTGATGATGGGTTAATCTCTGATGGTTTAGATGATGGAGCTACTACTACTACTGGTGATGCAGCTAATTATACAGACATCAAGATTATCAACGTAGACACAGGTTCTACATTGATGGGACCAATCGACTCAGACGTATTGAATACTTCAGCTTACGCAGGAACAGTAGCTGATAATACAGATGATGATGGTTTCTACCTATTCACAGACGAATTCGACATGGATGCTGGTGAAGAGCTAAACCTAGCTTTGACAGTTGACGTTGCTAATCTTGCTGGATTAGCTACAGGTACAATCTACGGAGCTATACAGCTTGGAGGTACGTACCCACAAATGAAAGATGTGAATAACAAGACAGTTACAAATTCTTCATCTCTTGTTCCTACGGCAAGTATCACAGGTAAAACAATGACTACTGCTTTGCCATCTCTTACAACAGCTTTGGCTGCTGTGCCAGTAGCAGGGGCTACAACACAGGTTAAGGGTCAACAAGATGTAGAGTTCGTAGGTATCACTGCATCATGTGGGGCTGCTTCAGATTGTAAACTTACCGACATTGCTTTGGTAGGATACTACGACACAGATGATGATCAAGTTTTCGCTGCAGGAGTAGAAACACAATACGTTAACGCTTCTGTAGGTAGTGTATGGATTGTAAACGGTGACGGAGAAGAAGTTGCACCAGCAAAAGCCGTTCAAAGTGATGGAGCTGTTACTTATGACAGTCTTACTTATGAAATGGAAGCAGGTGAAACAGACATCTTCTACGTAATGGGAGATCTATCTTCTAATGCTGTTGCAACTGACTACGTTGCATTCAGTATGATAACTGCAGGAATATCTTTTGAAGATGACGATGGTACTACTAGGACATCTACAGGTGCTGTAAATGGTACTACTGATGCAACAACATATGTTCTTATGTCAGCTGGAGGTTCATTGACAATTGCTGTTGACGCATCTACTGCAAAAGAAGATATCGTAATCGCAGGAGCTTCAGACCAAGAAATTAGTAAATACAAGTTCACTACTACTGACGAGCCGTTTACCGTTAAATCTCTATCGATTAACGCTAGACAAGCAGTCGCAGGAACAATAGAGGATATTGACGCTGCAGACCTTGGTGCTTACGATAACAACATTTCTTCTATTACAATTTCTTATGTAAATAGTGATGGAGATACAGAAACTAAGTCAGGTTACTTGAGTAGTGGTACTGCTGACTTCTCAGGAATGGACATGTTCATCGACAAAGATGATGATGCAGTTCTAACAGTTTACGCAGACCTAAATACTATCTCAAATGGTGCTACACAAGCAGAATACGTAGACCTGAATATTGCATTCAACGACTTCGAAGCTCTAGCAGAATCAAGTGGTGGAACATACAACGCTGACAAGCTTGATGAGGATGTTGCTGCAACATCAGATCTAGATTTTGGAACAATCACATGGATTGATTCAGCTTACGACACAGATACTGAAACTACGACAGGAGCCTTAGGAGCTTCAATGGCATTGAGTATCGACACAGGGACAGTAACAGGACTGCCCGTTGGTACATTATTGTTCATTGATGCGGGTGCGACAGGTGCTTATGTAGACACTGCTGATTCTCTATTCGTTACAACTGCTGCATGGAGCACAACAGTTCCAACAGTAACAGTTCTTGGAAACGATGACGCAACTCTAGCTACTGGTTTGAACGTTTACTTTGCACTTCCAGGTACAGGTTACCTAACTGCGGCTAAACAAATGCACGTTTACGAAACTAAACCAACTGTAACTCTTGCAACTGATTCTCCATCAGGAGACGTTTCTATGAGTTCAGCTGACACAGTATTCAAATTTGTTGTGGCAGCTAACGCTCAAGAAAAAGTTCAGATCAGACAAGAATCTGGTACCCTAAGATATGATGCTGATACAGATAACTGGGCAACCGTTGGAATGGCAGTTAGTATTAGTACATCAGTATTGGCAGAAGGTACTGCATCAGTCACTGCAACTGAGGATGCAATTTCAGCTGACACTGATTACGCATACTACGACACAGGAGCAGCATCAGCAGGTCTTGAAGGTTACGCATCTGTTAGCTTCTGGGTAAAGAGTACTGCAGCTAAAGCATCTGGAGACATACAGTGGTGTATGGACGGTGCTACAGACATGACAGCAGCGTGTGATGAGGTCCTTGAAATAGGTGCTCTTACTGCTAACACATGGACTTATGTAACACTGGCATGTAGTGCCTCAGTATGTGGAAATTCTGGTACTAGATACATCGGTGTAAACATCGAAGCTAATCCGGATAATAACAACGTAATCTACATCGACGATATCAGATTCCACGCGGCTACAGATATTAATGACAAGATCAGAGTTACACTTGCTTCTGATGCAAGTATGACTACTACAGCAGATAACATCCGAGCTTTATTGAAAGAGGATGGTTCAACTGTAGCTGAAGGAGGTATCAATATGTCATCAGCTTCGGCAGGAACTATTGATTTCTTCCCATACACTACAGACTACACAGACATTGATATTGAGAAAGGAGCTTCAAAGACCTTCTCTGTAGTTTTGAACACTTCTGAACTTATAACTGATCAAGCTGGTGTTGACGACAAGTTGACTCCAAGTATCCTACTTGGAACAGCAACTAACGGAACAGTATCAGACGGAAGTTTCAAATGGTATGACACTAATGCACAGGTTACATGGCTTGGAAAAGTAAGTAACTCAACATTCAATGGTGATACATTGAAGTACTAGTAATTACCTTATGAAGATTACAGTGTAAGAATAAGAGTATAGCGAAAATATAAAAAACCCCACTCATCCGAGTGGGGTTTTTTTTTGTAAAAAAAAAGAGATACAGGTATAATCACCAAGAGATAATTTAACCAAAAATAAAATGAAAAAAACAATTCTCACAATGGTTTGCATAGGGCTCATAACTCTTACAGGATGTACAGGTTCTAAATGGACAAAAGACATTTCGGCTATGCCAGAAGAACAAAAAGCACAACATCTCGCAGCAGTAGAAGAAAAACTAACAATTATTGATGAAGTCCCCACTGACAGTGGCGCTCACTTTGAACTAGCTTTTCATTATGAGGCATTAGGAGAATACAAGGATGCAGTGAAAATTTACAAACAAACATTAGAGTTAGATCCAGGACACATTGTTGCTATGAACAATGTGGCAGGAATTTATGAAGAAGTAGGTGATTACGAGGAAGCAGCTATGTACATAAAAAGGTTGTATGAACTAAGACCAGCAATCCCTGAAGTAATAAAAGACACAATAAGAATCCTTCTCAAAGCAGGAGAAACAGAGAACGCCCAGGCCGCTCTGGAAAATTTCGCTTCGATAGCAAGCACCCAGGGCTCTCAAGAGATGAATGATATTGCAAGCGACCTATTCAAGGAAATTGTTGACTATAAAAATAACAACAAATAATTAATCTTTTAAACCCCCACCTCCTATGAATTTCAAAAAAACGATTGCTTCAGTAGCAGTAGTTTCTCTCTGTCTACTAAACATTGGAATAGCAAGCGCTCTTCCAACAATTCAGTCCGCTCTAGATGAAACCTTCAGTAAAAACCAGGCTCCGGAACAGCTTTCAAACATAACCATCACAGAAGACGCAGAAGAAAGTTTTATAAAAGAAGGAGTCCTGAAAATTACAATTCCCGACACTTTAGAAATGATTTTCGACACCGAGAGAACAGTTTTAGAATTTACCGTATTCGGTACAGCAGTTGATAATGGGAAGGTTCTAGCAGAGCCAGTCCTCACCTTTGAAGACGGAGATAAAACATTGGTTGTACCAATTGAAGAAGACTTTGAACCTGGTGAAGTCCTAACAATTACAAAGTGTTATGTAGAGGGGTTTCACTCAACATCAATCAGCTCAGATCATCTAGAATTAACAGTCAATGATGACCCAACTATATATGAAGATAGTGCCGATCTTAATATAACAATTAGTACTTACTCTGACAGTCGTGATCCAGACGCACCTAGTAATATTGAAATACAAGACACAGAAGGTGGTGTCAAAATGACTTGGACCGATCCCACCGATCTAGATTTATACAGAATAAAGATCCTACGAGGCAAAAATGATGCGCCTGTTGATGGGACTCCATACGTGGAAGTTCTTCCAGGAGAAGAAGAATACATCGATACAGACGTTGTAGAAGGAGATACGGTCAAATATATGTTCAGGGCCAGCGATGGGCCTAATACAGGCGACACGACGGTAGAGCACGTATTTGTTGTTGGTTCAACAATTGTAGAAGAGCCAGAAGCTGAACCAGAGGTGGAACCAGTTGTCGAAGACACAGACGAAGATCCTGAACCAGTTCTCATAAACGAAGAAGGTTTCTGCACCTTAGAATATCTCCCAGTCTGTAGTGCAAATGGAGTCACGTATCCAAACTCATGCGTAGCAGAAAAAAGTGGAGCAACTGTTGAAACAGAAGGAGAATGTGAAACCCCATACTGTGAAGTCACAGACGAACCAGTATGTGGAGTAGATGGAATTACCTATCCAAACGGATGTTCTCTGGAAAAGAACGACATAATGAAGGCATACGACGGGGAGTGCGATATAGAGTATTGTCCTGTTGAATACGAACCTGTATGTGCTGCTGACGGAGAAACCTATACGAATGAATGTGTGGCCGAGAAAGCAGGAACTGAAATGTCTACGTTTGGAGAATGTTCAGAAACAGAGGATGAACCTTTGTTCACTGATACGGAAACCCATTGGGCAAAAGACAAAGTAGAATCAATGGCAGAAAAAGAAATAGTAGAAGGAAACGAGGACGGCTCATTCAACCCAGACGGAACAATAAACAGAGCAGAAGCAGCAGCAATGCTATATAGATTACTCGGTCTAGGAGAGCCAGAAATGCCAGAAGCAAAACCATTTGATGATATTGAGAAAGACCTCTGGTTCTCAGGATATATCTCAGAGCTAAAAACACTAGAATTGGCTTCAGGAAAAACAGAAACGACCTACGTTCCAGGAGAAGAAATGAACCGAGCAGAATTCCTTCAGATGGCAATGAACGTATACTATTACATGACAGAGACAGAACTAGCGGCAACAGCGATAACATCAGATTTCACAGACCTGCCAGAGGACGCATGGTACTCACTAACAATCACAGAAGCATACAAAATGGATTTCGTATCAGGAAAAACAGAGACCACATATGGACCTGAAGATCCAATTTCAAGAGCAGAAGCAGCATCAATCCTGTATAACATGTTCTACGAACTAATCTAGAAACACGCAACCCAAACAGCCCTGTCGAATTTGACGGGGCTGTTTTTTGTTTGATAAAATTCGACCATGGATAAACTAAAACCTTTATCAAAAGGGCAATTAGGCGAACTTGGGTTCGAGGATGTAACAACTTCAGCTCAGAAATTTGGTAATGCTTTAAAAAAAGCATGCAGATTAGCCGAAAGAGGTGCGGTTGGAACCATAAGACGAGGAACAAATCTAGCTATAGCAGCAGCAATTGTCACTACGGTCCTCACGCAAAGTTGCATAGAACCCAAAGAATTCCATTGGCCGTGGGGAGAGCTCGTAACCCACGCAGATACAGACTCCGCAGGAGAAGACGCATCTGACGTACATTCCGCAGGCGGTGATGGCGGTTATGGAGGCGATGGAGGTGGTGATCCCCCAGATGTTGTGGAAGTAATTAGTCCAGACGACACTCAAGAAGTAATCGATCAACAAGGTATCGATGCAGTTTGGCAAGACCTCCAAGATTTAGTAGATGCAGGAGTTGTAGACATACCAGACATTCAACAAGACCTTAAAGATGCTTTGGAAGATTTACCATTAGAAACAACAGCTCCAGACATACTCCCAGACGTCCAACCAGAAATCGTTGAAGAAATAGTTGAACCAGACGTCCCACCCCCAGATTGCAACGACAATAATCCATGTACAGAAGATGAATTTTTAGAAGACCTCCAAGACTGCGAATACACATACAATTCAAATCCATGCTCGTACCTAGACGACCTATGCGCTCTCGAATCAATGTGCCAAGAAGGACTTTGCGTCCCAACCGATTGGATAGATTGTAACGACGGCAACGAGTGTACGAACAATTTCTGTCACCCTGAAACAGGAGAGTGTGAAGATACAAACAACGAAAACCCATGCGATGACGAAAACCCTTGCACCCTAGATGATCAATGTGCAGAAGGCGTATGCGAAGGGGCCGAGAAAAACTGCCAAGAAGAAACAGGAGTTGATAATTCTGCCTGTAATGAATTGGGAGGGTGTTCTCTAACAATGGGTTGCGAGACAGGCTCTGAAGACCCAACGTATAGGTGGTACATAACTGTAAGTAACGGTAGCGTTGAATCTTGGAAAGCAAAAATTTGTAGTACATGTGATACATGGACGGGAGGAGAAACTATTCTAGGCGAAGGGGTCCATTCGTATGAATGTAAATGTAGTGATCATCTTTGTGCAATTGCGATTAAGCCAATGCAAGAAAATGTGCAAATAGAAGTATACGCAGAAAGAATCGATGAGAATGGAGTAGTAAGCCCATATCCATTCATGTATTCAAAAAGCTTCTGCTTAAAAGATCTTGGGATAGGAAGCATCGAAGGTTTAGAAACTATCATACTCCCATTCATGGATGAAGCCAACGATGTAACCATAGCTACATCAGTAGGTCCAGAAAACACATGTATGTCATTTTTGTCTCCAACGTACGAAGATTAATTCCATTTTGCCCCACCTCCCATCCCTGCTATAATCTACAGCAAGGCGGTTTTCCTCCTGATTTCATACCGTCAAGGTCACACCCCTCTTAAACCTCTCTCCCATGAAACTTACTTTAAAAATACGAAAACTCGCATCATACTTAGTGATTGCAGGCATCTTAGCGCTACTCGCGCCTAACGCATACGCTCTAGAGTACGGCCCACGAATCGAAATCACAGGATCAGCCACATCAGAAACAACAGAAATAAACGGAGTCGTTAACTCAGGAACAATCCATTTTACAGACTTTATTCCATTATTACCCAACCAACAAGCCCACCTTCTTCCAGTCACCGACGCAGGTGTTTTCAAACACTACGAAATGCGAGGTTGGGCCTGGTCAGACAATTTGGGTTGGATAAGTTTCTATTGTGATGGAAAGATCGGCGCTCCAGGTTCAAACGAAGGAGCAGCCTGCGGAGAATATTCATATTCAGTAAGATTTGATGCAAACAGAAACATAATGTCAGGAACAGATGACATCGGAGATGGACAATTTGCATACAACAGCTGGGCCTGGAATTCAGCAATGGGCTGGATGAGCTTTACAAGTGCAAACCACATTCCACCACCAGTATCACCAAACTACGGAGTTAACATCGACTTAGTAGGAGGGTTCCATGGCTACGCATGGTCTCCAACATTAGGATATATCGATTTTGAAGGTCCAATAGCCGAATTCACAGACATCCCTCCCCCAGAAGATTGTGATATCACCCCAGGAGTCTGCGTCAAAATCAAATCAGTTATCCCAGGAAACGAAGTCATAGCCGACGGCGTCGACTACCACGAAGTCTACGTCTACATAAAAGACAAAAACCTAAACCCAATTGAAAAACCACAAATAGTGAGTGGCGACTACCGCGTCAGTTTCTACATGGAGTGGGAAGACACATTGAAAAGTTTGCAAGCACCGGTCTTAAACACAGACAACAATAAATTCGAATACACCAAAGCCGGAAATGCCCTCAAAAATACAAGCACACCATTCTGGAATGATACACCAATTGATACACCAATTCGTGGCGGAGTCCTCAGTAAACCTGTAGTGATGTTCTCGCCAGGTTTATTACCATTGCCAGTCGAAGTTGGTATCGGAGAAGATGACAAACAAGATATCTCGTCAGATGAATTTTCTTGGATTCCAGTAGGATACACCGCAACAACAGACGTAGACGTAGATGACGAACAGCTAGAACCACAAATGGTCTTCCTGATCAAATCAGTCGCACCATCAAGCGATATGAACTACTCTCTCACAACTGAAGACGCAAAAGCATACAACGAAGACTTTAGCACCCTGCCAGACAACGTATTCAATGCTGTTGAGGGACTTCTCGAGGCAGATAATCTCGAACCAAACAAACTGGCTTTCAAGTCAGTCACATGGCAAATTGAACAACAAACATCCCCAGGAGTGTACGAAGTCTATCCAGACGACCCTGCTAATGGGAATGTACTAAAGTATGACGCCGTAGACAGCAATGGCAATCCAATAAACCTCCCTTTCAAACCCGCTCTCTTCGTCTCAAACCTAACCGGCCCAGGCCCAGTAGACGATAACAAATACGCAGACCAACTCGTCCTCTACAGAAACACTCCTATGGAGGTGGAATTGGGGGTTGGGGAGGGGAAGACCTATGCAGGAGATGTTCCAATAAATGAGACGGAAACAAAAGTGAATCTATTTCTAGTAGACAATAATGATAGCGAGTTTGAAACTCATTATTCATCTGATTTTATTAATCACATAGACGTACTGATGCTAACACAAGAAACAGAGTATCTTGATCCAGAAAAGACCATAATTAGCTATAACAATTCTTATCTAAATATCCAAGATGAAGAACTGATAGGATTGGCAGCTACAATACAAGAAAATGAAGAAAATCTCCCCGACTACTTTGAACAGAGCGCAGGCCTATACACTACCATTGAATATTTGCCACTTGGAGGGGATGTGGGATTAAACTTCAGTAATCGCGTCTCCTACTTCTCAAACCACCTTCCTCGTGTCATGGGCTCAGGAGTATTCAACCCAGGTGTAGAAATCCAAGGAATAAACTACTCTCAAGGCTCAGACGTAGAATCAGTACAAGAAGGAGTAAACATTTCTTCAATAGGAGACATAAACATAAACATAGTCAGAGACTACATATACAAAAGGGTAAAACAACTCACAACAAACGAAGCTCTTCCAAACAGAGAACAAACAGAAACAGTTACAAGTATAGATGCCTTGAAAACCAGATGCGGCAGCCCTACTCAATTTCCAAGTTGCCATAGATTTGAAATGACAAACAACGACGAAGAAATATATTATTTTAGAACAGGCGATTTAGTCTTAAAGGACTGGAACGGAACAGATAACGTCACAATAATTGTCGAAAACGGCAATATTCACATAGAAGGAGACCTAGAAAGCAGCACAGGCAAAAAGCTGGCATTAGTCGCACTCAGAGACAAAAGTGCAGGGGATGTTCCCGCAAAAATTACAAAAGTTGGAAACATATATGTTGGCAAAAACACAAAAAGAATATTTGCTTTCATTTATGGAGATGGAACCTTGTTCCCATCAAATGATTTTACAGGCTCAGCTCAATACAACGATTATGGAGAACCAGACCCTCTAAGTCTTAATTATTTCGATTTTGACAAGCAGCTTCTCATCGTCGGAGGACTCTCAACAAGAAACTGTATTGGATGCGTAGATTTCGCAGAAAGCTACTACTATACACCATTTAGACAGCTCGCAATTAATGACGCAGCAAGCGAACCAATAGCACGCCTGTACGACCTCAATTATTTCAGATCATTCTCTCTAGGCATAGCAACGGTAGACGGGGCTCCGGTAGATCTCCAATGCGGAATCCCAACAAGCACCGCAGACTTTGAAACTCAATGCCCAGATTCAACAATCGATCCGTTAAATACATTCTCTGAAGAAGGGGATTTGGCAGCGCTAAATAAAGATGATTATGCATTTGATATAAAGGACGGAGAAGAACTGATCATAGAAGGACTAGAAGAAGGAAGCACCATAATAAAAACCGATAAGAAAAACCCACTTTACATAATCTACTCGCCAGTAAATCCAAAGTCTTTCATATTCGGAGAGGACAAGGACTTGACATTCTAGAGAAAAAAGGTGTAAAGTAAGATCCTTTTTATTCTCACAAATGGCCCCAGAACTAGCACCAGATATAGAAGTAGTAGAAATAAAATCCCCAGATTCACCTGAGGAAGTTGTTGCTGCAACACGCAGTAGAACAGGCCAAGCATTGATTGGGATTGTGAAAATATTAGGTGTAGGGGCAGGAGCAGTAGTCTTGGCGTTTGTATTGCAAGGATGCGTAGACGGAAAGGAACTAGAGCAGCAAAGGCAAGCTATTTATGAACAAACAAATTCAGCACTATGTACAATAGTAGCATCAGGACCAAATCCACCAAGCGGAGAAATAGATGATATTGATAGTGACCAAGCCCAACCAATAATTAAAGGGCCATTAGATATGGCACACGTACCAACAGATGAAAAGAAAATAATATGGAAACAATATGTTTTTGAAAAAGAAGCTGATTATCAGATGGGACAAGGACCACACATATCAATCTATATTCATCACCAAGACACCGAAAAGGAAAAAATTGGACAGCTTCAGTCCATAATAGGTATGAGTTACGTTACGCCTGACGGATACGTGCAAAATGGCTCAAAAGTATACCAACTACAAGAAATAGGTGGAACAGTGGAAGATGTTGAAATTGGGGAATTAGACAAAGTAGGTCCATCAACTCACAAAGAGGGGATTTTAATAATTAAATATATTGAAAACAGCACAATAAGAAAATTAGCTGCAATAAATCCAGCAAATCCAGGCCAGACATTAAAAGACATAATAATTCCTTCGAATGAATCATTGTCTGGTGAATCAGGATTACATTATTCAGATGGGATATTTGCAATCACAGTAGAAAACAAAGTACTAGTATACAAAGACCTTCCGTCAGGAGTTGATTGGATGGATAACGCAGGGGATTACTTGGCACACCAAGTAGAAATTGACTTTGCTGTTCAAGGAATAAAAGTAATAAATGGATACACGTTCGTATTAAATTCATCTCAGATAGGAGTGATCTCTCCAGCAGGCCAACTTCATACAATCCACACGGATGATATAAATGGCTCAACATTTCAAAGTTTTGAAAGGATTGGAGGCCGCCTCCACGTTGTGGCATCGCCATCATTCTCAATAGCTCCATGGCCAAACCCATTTAATCCAACATTCCCATACTTAATTACAGAGGATCCAGGTAGTAATTCAAGTAACTATTCGCACTGTGCAGCGACAACTCCAGAGTATCTCAGCGCAATGTTCCCACCCATCAACCCAGACACAATAGAAGACGACGCATATGTATACGATGACGTATACGACGCACTAGAAGAAATCGGAGTCGACACAGAAATTTACCCAGACATAGACCCAGCCGACGTTCTACCAGACACGCCAATCGAAGACATACCAATCGAAGACGTCCAACCAGACACACCAATCGAAGACGTCCAGCCAGACCTCCCACCACCAGATGTCCAACCAGATACACCAGCAGACATACCAATCGAAGACGTCCAACCAGATCTCCCACCACCAGACGTCCAACCAGACACACCAGCAGATATACCAATCGACACATCATTCGACATCGAAGACACAGACACACCAGCAGACCTTATCCAAGAAACATTCGACACACTCGACCTCTTGGCTGACACTCAATTCGACGTACCAACCGACGCACCACAAACCCCTGACACCCAATTCGACGAATTCACCCCAGACAACAAGACCCCAGAAACAATCCAACCAGAAACCACAAACCCAGACGTCCCAGCTGACGCACCAAACCCAGACACCCCAAAAACCGACAACAAACCCGACCCTCAAGACAACGACGAAGGCGACGCATACATTGAAGAAGAAACAGACCCTCCAAAAGGCGGAGGCAACGGTTGCTCAACTTCAGATGATCCAGGAAGTCCACTCGGACCAATCCTAGTAGTAACTGGAATGACGGCAGGCGCAGTAGCCTTTAGAAGAAAAGAAGATGACCCAATCCCAGCTCCAGCCAAAAAGGCCAAAGCCGCGTAGAAAAACCGCCGCACCGCCAATCCGAGCCCTCCCGAACTTGGCTACCCCTTTTACTCAAGTCCGAACTCAATTCTGCACCGCAAAATCAAACAAATTCGACCCAACATCCTGAACGCCCTCAATAGAATATTTGAATCCTTCAGCATAGGCATCCACACTGAAAACAGGATTCGCTGAGATCTTAATTCCATCTCCATACATCAATTGATATTCCATATACGGGACATTATTCCCGTCACCAGCCACGGCCTCTTCAATATAAGAAAGCTTCAAAGTAGTATTATCAATCCAATCAAAATCACTCCAAGTATCACTCTTTTTCAAAAAATCACCCAAAAAACCCAAGCCATTCTCACTAGCACTCGAACTATAAACATCAAAAACCTTATCATCTTTTCCAACAGTTTTATACAAACCTGTCTCCCCACCAGGAAAATATCCCTGCTGAAAAGCACTATGACTAGGCACATGATTCGTCACAGAACAAACTCCTGTTTCAGCTCCATCCGAACAGTCAGCAAGAATTTGCCAATTAACAACAATTCTTCCCTCCTCTTCCTCAGAGGGATCAATAAACAAAGCCTGCCTCTTGCAATCATTCTCATCCCCCCCCATGACACTCTCATACGAAGAATCAAAAACACACGGAGTCCTCACCCTAATATTAAAAGAGTTAAGACCTTCATAGCCAATATCATCAGTATGAGTATCTCCAGCTTCCTTCGTAAACAGAGGTACATTCACACTTTCTCCATAATAAATCTTATTCCAATTACAAGGATGATTAGGATGAGTATTCAAATCGGTCAAAGGAACCAAATCACAATCCTCGCCAGCATTCCCATAGCCCATAACAGGCACGCTCCGATCTCCCAAATCATCTGCAGCATAAAGTCTATCCGTAGAATCATTCACAGTCTCCAAAGAAACCTCTGCATAAATTGAATTTTCCAAATCAATCTTGTCCCCCTCGCAACTCTCAGTTCCACCCTCGCAAACCTTCTTCACAAAAACAAACTCATCAACATCCTCACCTTGTTCACCTGGAGGAGTGTTGTTCATAACATTCTTCACAATTTCCAAAGCACTCTGCGCCGCATATTCAGATTGCAAAGCTTTCTTGGAGTAACTTGCAGTCCTCAATGCAGTAATAGCAGTCGAAGAAATTCCAATCGTAAAAAAAGTAATCGCCGCAATCAAAACTAAAGCAATCACAATCGATGTTCCCGACCTGTCCGCCAAATGAGATTTTAAAGAAAATTTCATACTAGTTTTTTAAGCTTTTGAGCCTTAGAAGTTTTCTCCCAAGTAAATTCCTCACCACTTCTTCCAAAATGCCCATAGCAAGCTGTTTTAGAGTAAATTGGCCGTCTCAGCTTCAACGTACGGATGATACCAGCTGGGGTGAAATCAAAAACTTTCTTAACTGCATCCAAGATCCGAGCCTCAGCATCGCCGATATCCGAAGAACCAGGCACAGTCGCTGTCCCAAAAGTATCAATAAAAAGCGAAACCGGATCCTTCACGCCAATCGCATACGAAACCTGTAGTTCGACTCGAGAAGCCAATCCAGCGGCCACAATATTCTTCGCAACATAACGGGCCATATAAGCTCCACTTCGATCAACTTTTGTCGGATCCTTCCCCGAAAAACATCCTCCACCATGCCTCGAATAACCACCATAAGTATCAACAATTATTTTACGACCAGTAAGCCCACAATCTCCAGGAGGCCCACCAATAATGAATTTACCTGTTGGATTAACCATCACTTTAGTCTTTGTATCAAAATATTTTCCCAAAACAGGTTTAATTACATGTTTCAAAACATCGCGCTCAATCCGAGCCCGACTCACCGAAGGCCCATGCTGACAAGAAATAACTACAGTATCAACACGCACAGGCTTGTACCCATCATATTCCACAGTCACCTGGCTTTTTCCATCCGGTCTCAAGTATTTCAAAACCCCTCTCTTCCGAACAGAAGCAAGTTTCTTCGTCAATTTGTGTGCAAGCGAAATAGGAAGCGGCATCAATTCAGGCGTCTCCTTGCAAGCAAACCCCATCATCATCCCCTGATCCCCAGCTCCACCAGTATCAACCCCCAGAGCAATATCAGAACTCTGCTCATCAATAGCGCTCATCACGCTACAAGCCTTATAATCAAATCCATACTCCGCATCGGTATAACCAATTTTTTTAAGTTCACCTCTAACAATCTTGGGCAGATGAGAATATCCCTTTGTCCTAATCTCTCCAGCCACAATAACCATCCCAGTCGAAACCATAGTCTCAACAGCAACCCTACTCGAAGGGTCTTGTTTCAAAAGATCATCCAAAATCGCATCAGAAATCTGGTCTGCAATTTTGTCAGGATGTCCCTCCGTAACTGATTCTGAAGTGAAATAATATTTACCTTTTCTCATGAATAAAAATATAGCATAGTAAGATTCTCTTTAACAAAACTTTTTTTCTTGTATAATACCGCCACAAACCCGATTCGACACAAAACCGCGACCTAACAACCCACAATTAAATGTCTAAGACTCAACCAAAAGTAGCGATCATCATAATTCATTACAACACTCCTCATTACCTCAAAACTTGTTTGGATAACATTCTCAAACAGACATACAAAAATATCGACGTATATTTTATAGATAACAACTCTCCAGATAAAAAAGGTCTGAATTTTGTCAAAAGAGAATATGGCAAACGCATCCACGTAATCCCAAACAAAGAAAATCTAGGATACGCAAAAGCTGCCAACCAAGGAATCCACCAAGCATCAGACGCAGACTATATAGTGATCACAAACCCAGACATCATATATAGCCCAACTTATTTTGAGAAAATTATCGCAAAAGCAGAAAAAGAAATTAACAAAAAAGGAGTTCCACTAGCAGGAATCACAGGAAAAGTATACAAATACGATTTTGAAAATAAGAAACCAACAAAAATCATCGACACAGTCGGTCTATATATATCAAAAGCAGGCAGAGTCACAGACGGCGGCCAAGGCTACGAAGACAAGGGCCAATTCGACAAAGAAAAAGAAGTCTTTGGAATCTCAGGCGCATGCCCTCTCTACAGCAAAAAAGCACTCGAAGAAGCTCGCTACAAAGACGAATATTTCGACGAAGATTTCTTCATGTACAAAGAGGACGTCGACCTAGCTTGGCGACTACAAATCCTAGGATACAAATTCTTATATTATCCAAAAGCTCTAGCCTTCCACGGTAGGGGAACAGGAGTGGTTCAAAGAGATACTCTAGGAAAAACACTCAGAAACCGAAAAACTCTATCAAAATTCCAAAGATACTACGGATTCAGAAATCAAAACCTTCTTCTCTTCAAAAATCTACTCTGGGGAAATTACATCAGAAACTTCCCCCACATATTCGCAAGAGACATCTCAACATTCTTTTATTCTCTGTTCTTCGAACCATTTGTGCTAAAATCGCTGAAGGATTATATAAAATTATTCCCACGCATCGCAAAGAAGCGAAAACACCTTATGGCCCGTAAACGCATAAAGGCAAAACGCATCAATCGCTTCACTCGCATGCTTCCACACAAATAACCTCAAACAACATGAAGAAAAAACTACTCATCACCGCAATAGTAGGTGTTTTATTAGTAGCATTCGGAGTTATTTACCCAAAACTCGCCCATCAACCAGGCTACATCAACATGCACGAACACATGCAAAACGAAGAAGACGTAGAAGCTCTACTTGAAATCAACGATAGCTTCGGAATAGAAAAAACTGTCCTCCTCGGAAGCTCAGACAAAACAATTTACCTTCACCCAACATTCAAAAACTACGACGAAAACAACGAAGAACTTCTCAAAATCAAAGCAAAATATCCAGACGAATTCGAAGTATTATGCACGACTTATTGGAACGATCCAGACCAAGTCGCAAAAATTGAAGAATGCTACAAACGTGGAGCTATAGGGGTGAAACTCTACAACGGCCACGGAAGTTTCTACGAATTACCACTCGACGATCCAAAAATGATTCCAGTCTATCAATACATCCAAGACCACGGACTGATCCTTCTCATCCACGTAAACAGCAACAAATACCTAGATGAATTCGAAAGAGTCCTCCAGAAATTTCCAGACATGAAGACAATTTGTCCACACTTCTGTTTGATCTCGAGCAAGCTAAACGTACTATCAACACTCATGGATAGATATCCAAATCTCTATACAGACACAAGTTTCGGATACATTGAATACACAGCCGCAGGATTCAACAGATTTAGCAAAGACCCAAACAGATTCCAGAAATTCATGGATCAATACCAAGACAGAATTTTCTTCGGCACAGATCAGGTTGTTACCAACATCAAAACCAAAAAATACGTACACGAACTCAAACACGTTTTTGATGGGTACTTGAAAATGCTAACTGCCGAGGAATTCCATCTCCAAACATACTGGCCAGAATTCTATGACGAAACATACAGAGGTTTGAATCTCCCTGAAGACACCCTGCAAAACATCTTGATTGATGCTCCGCAACGTCTACTCGACTCAGTTCCGGCCTACGAAGAACCAGCTGAAGAATCAGCTCTAGAATAAAACCTCTGGGATTTTTTCTGCAACATCACTCGCAATCAGCCCATTGCCATATTTTTTGTACGCCTTATCTCCGGCCGCTCCACACATATAAGCTGCTATTTGACCTGCATTAAATCCACTGTATTCCTGAGCAAGCATTCCCGCGCAAATCCCCGCCAGAACATCTCCAGTTCCTCCAACAGTCATCCCAGCATTACCAGTCTTCGACTTCACAACATCCCCTTCATCAGAGGCAACCAAATCAGTATGGCCTTTCAAAACAATATTGATATGCAAATCCATTGCAATCGATCGCAGCAAAATTACAGACTGAGTATCCTTCTCAGAAACTCTCATATCCCGATCAACCAAATTCGAAAATTCATTGTGATGAGGAGTGATAACGATATCTTGTTCCAACGGAAATTTCTTGATTTTCTTCAAAGCAAAAATCGCAGCTGAATCAAGCACGGTCGGAATCCTGAGCTTTTTCAAAATCTCCAAAACCCCTTCAATAACACCATCTTCAACATCCCCAATCGACCCCATCCCAGGCCCAATCAAAATAGAATCACAAGTCTTTCCAAACTCGATAATCTCAGATGCAGCTTTCGCAGAGAAGTTATCTCCCTCAAAAGGACTAACGATAAAATCAGGACAAGCAGCTCGAGTCACTTCAAAATTACACTGCGGAACATACAAAAAAACCAAATCAGCACCAGCACGCAAACAAGCTTTCGCAGCCAAAATCACAGCACCATGATAATCAGCAGACCCCCCAATAATCAGAACGCGCCCATTGTCTCCCTTGTGCGAAAGGGGATCGCGCCTTTTGAGCAATTTTTTCACATGAGACAATCTCAACTCATTAATAGGTGCCATCTAAAAAGGATTAGAATATTTAGCTTTCGTCCCCAACTTTTCCTCGATTCTAAGTAGCTGATTATATTTCGCGACTCGATCAGTTCTACACAGAGATCCAGTCTTTATCTGCCCAGTTTCCATAGCAACAGCAAGGTCAGCAATAGTAGTGTCCTCGGTTTCTCCACTTCTATGAGAAATAACAGAGGTCCAGCCTGCTTTGTGAGCCATTTCGATAGCGCGGCGAGTCTCCGTTACAGTCCCAATCTGATTTAATTTTATCAAAATCGAATTACAAGCTTTCTCATCAATAGCGAGTGAAAGTCTATCAACATTAGTAACCAAAAAATCATCTCCAACCAACTGAATCTTATCCCCCAAAGCATTAGTCATAGCTTTCCATCCATCCATATCATCTTCATCATGCCCATCCTCGATTGAAACGATCGGATATTTCTCAACCCAATCCGCATAAAACTCAACCATTTCCTGACCATTAAGCTCACGAGCGCCCCCTTCCAAAACATATTTCCCATCCTTATAAAATTCACTAGCCGCCGCATCTATCGCCAAAACAACGTCTTTTCCAGCCTCATATCCAGCCTTACCAATAGCTTCAATAATCAATTTGAAAGCAGTCTCATTGTCAGGCAAATTAGGCGCAAACCCACCTTCATCACCAACCGCAACCCTCAAACCTTGATCAGAAAGCATCCACTTCAAAGTATGAAAAATCTCAGCTCCCATTCTTAAGGCCTCTTTGAACGAAGGTGCGCCAACGGGCACAATCATAAATTCCTGAATATCCAGTCCGCTATCAGCATGTTGACCACCATTCATAACATTCATCATTGGAACAGGCATCTGTACCGCGCTACCCCCAGATAGATATTCAAACAGCTCAACACCCTTCTCATTAGCCATCGCCCGAGCTGCCGCCATAGAAACAGCCAAAATAGCATTTGCTCCAAGTTTTCCTTTGTTTGGAGTTCCATCGAGATCGATCATTGCCTGGTCCAAAGACTCCTGATCAGCAGCATCCATCCCAACAACCTTAGAAGCCAAAACTCCATTTACATTTTCTACAGCTTTCTGCACACCCTTCCCACCATAACGCGACTTGTCACCATCCCTCATCTCCACGGCCTCATGCTCACCGGTCGAAGCTCCACTCGGGACAATAGCACGCCCATAACCCCCATCAGCAAGCAACATTTCCACCTCAACAGTCGGATTGCCACGAGAATCTAACACCTCTCGACCAAGTATTTTTTCAATTTTTGACATAATCATAAAAAATTAAAGATTTTCGAAACAAATCTTATCACAATTTCCCTAGACGAAACAGATTTTCCTTTGCGAATTCAACCCAAAATCAGTATCATCGTTAAGCAAATTTTAAGATTTTAACAAAAATACAAAATGGACATCACTTGGCACGGAAATACTTGCTTCACTCTGAAAGGAAAAACGGCAACAGTAGTAACAAACCCTGATAAATCGATAAAGACAGCGCTAAAAGGTGAAATAGTTTTATCATCACTCGGCGAAGACGCAGAACTAGCAGAAGTAAAAGACGCAAAAAGAATATTTGATTGGCCAGGAGAATATGAAGTCGCAGAAGTGCCTATTATAGGATTGAAAGCTTGGACCAGAAGCAAAAGTAAAGAGGAAGAAGACGGGAAAAAAGCTGGCGAAGGCACTATTATTTTCTTTTTTGAATTAGAAGGTGTAAAGGTTTGCCACCTAGGAGGACTCGGACACAAATTAACAACAGAAATGATAGACGAAATCGGAGATATCGACGTACTCCTCATAACAGTAGGAGATGACAGCAATCTAAAAGGGAAAACAGAAGAAATTATCGGACAAATAGATCCACGAATGGTTGTATTGATGGGAAATTCAAACCCAGGAGCTCACTCAAAAGAAGCAGGATCATCAAAACTTGAAGAAGAAACAGACAAATTAATAGTCACTGGTTCAGGTACCCCACTCGAAGAAAAGACACTTTATTACGCTCTTAAAAAAGTATAACAGGCACAGGAAGCGTTAGCGCTCAAGTGCCGGCCGAGCAAAGCGAGGCCAAAAACCCATCTTGGGCGGTCTGAGCCGTCCAAATCCATGTCCCCGTAGTTCAATGGATAGAACGAAGGTTTCCTAAACCTTAGATGCAGGTTCAATTCCTGCCGGGGATACCATAGAGTAGCGAGATTCCCGGTTCGGAGTGAAGGCAATGCGAGCTTCGCGAGACTTTGCCGCAACGAAGAACGCCGTTTGTTAAATTTGCGTTTCCCGCAAAGAAAGCAAATTTAATAAAAAGGCGAGGGAATCCCTATTGAAGTAGCGAGATTTCTCCCAAGCTTTTTCAGCGTTTCCCTACTGAACACAATTCTCTTGCTCAAAGCAAAAACGGCATTTATCATACACGCCACATGCAATACCACATCAACACATACGGCTGCCAAATGAACTACTCCGACACGGAGAGAATTGAAACATATCTGAACCAGCTCGGCTTCACAAAATCCACAAACGAAGAAGACGCAAACCTAATCATTTTCAACTCTTGTTCAGTAAAGAAAAAAGCAGAGGACAAAGTTCTCGGCAAAATGAAAAATCTAAAAAAAATCAAGAAACAAAGACCAGGGCTAATTCTAGCTCTAACAGGTTGCATGGTCCGCAAATCCAGTACAAAAAAATCAGAACGCGAAACCCAAGACAAATACATCAAAAAAATCGAACAACTCGACATAGCATTCAGAATCGAAGATCTCCCAAAACTAAAATCATTAATAAAACAAGCCGCACCAAAAACAAAATCTCTAGAGAAGATCCAAGATGAACTGCTCGAAGACTACTTCCACATAAAACCATCCCACGCTTCAAAAGCCCAAGTCTTCATCCCAATCTCTACAGGCTGCGACAAATTTTGCACATACTGCATTGTCCCACGTTCAAGAGGAAGAGAAACTTCAAGACATCCAGACGACATCCTCCAAGAAGCAAAAGAAGCCGTAGAAGCAGGTTGCCTAGAAATAACCCTACTCGGCCAAACAGTCGATTCATATGGGCTTTCACAAATCGACCGCCAAAGAAAACTATTCGACTACACCCGCATCGATTCAGAACAAGACCCGCCTCCATTTGTCCAACTCCTCCAACGCATCGACGAACTTCACAAAAAAGGTCTCAAACGTCTCCGCTTCACATCCCCACATCCAAAAGACGTCTCACCACACCTGATAAAATCATATGCAGAGCTCGAAACATTGATGCCACACATTCACCTCCCAGTACAATCCGGCGACAACAATTGCCTGCAAAGAATGAACCGCCCATACACCCGTGAACGCTACATGGAAATCGTCCACGGACTAAGAAAAGCACGCCCAGACATAGCGATCACAACGGACATGATCGTAGGATTCTGTGACGAATCAAAGGAAGAATACGCAAACACAGTAGACCTATACAAAGAAGCCGATTTCGACTTCTGCTATATTTCCCGCTACTCAACCCGAAAAGGCACATTCGCAGACAAAAACCTCGACGACAACATAACCAACGAAGAAAAAGCCAAAAGATGGCACCAGCTCAACGATCTCATGAGAGAAATCACCCAAAAGAAACTAGAACAATACGTCGGTAAAACACTTGAAGTCCTCGTAGAAGAATTCGAGCCAGCCGCTGACCCGACCAATTCAATCTACCGCGGCAAATGCAAACACTTGAAAACCGTCCAATTCGAATCCTCAGAAACAAACTTAAAAGGAACTCTTCAAAAAATCCGCATAGACCGAGCAGAAAGCTGGATGTTGTTTGGGGAAATCGCATAACGAACTAGCTCAGCACCGCCTTTATCCTCCTCACCCCTCTACTAGAACTCTCCTCTTTCTTGATCTTGAATTTTCCCAACTCGCCCGTACCAGAAACATGTGGCCCTCCACAAATCTCCTTACTGAAAGCATCCTTCGAACCCACCGTATAAACTTTCACCTTATCTCCATATTTCGATTCAAACAAACCAATCGCCCCAGCTTTTTTCGCGTCTTCAACAGTCATCTCCTCACAAGTTATAGGTAAATCAGCTTCAATCTGTTCGTTGACAATCTTTTCAACCTCCTCTTTTTGCTCAGGAGTCATTTTCTCATCATGAGTGAAATCAAAACGCAATCTTTCAGAAGTAATATTCGATCCTTTCTGCGCAACATGATCTCCCAACACTTGCTTCAAAGCTTTATGCAACAAGTGAGTTGCAGTATGCAATCGAGTCACAGACTCACTATCATCTGCAAGTCCACCAGAAAATTTCTGTTCAGCCCCAGTTCGTGATTTAGCCTTATGAGCTTCAAGCGCTTCTTCAAATTCTTTCCAAAATTTCTTCTCATCCAATTTCCCAGCAAGACCTGAGTCTTTACGAATTTCCTCCAAAGTCATCTCAGGTGGAAATCCATAAGTTTCATACATATAAAAAGCAAACCCACCACCGAGCAAATCATCTGAACAACACTTCTCAACTTCGCGTAAACCCTTCTCCAAAGTCTTCCCAAACTGCTCTTCCTCTCGGACCAATTCCTCGAAAATTTTCTCCTGATTATCAATCAACTCAGGATATGCGTCCCCATAATATCGAACATAAATTCCAGCAATCTTTCTGACAAACTCTCCTTCAATTCCAAGCTTTCGCCCATGACGAATAGCGCGCCTAATAAGCATCCGAAGAACATATCCCTGATCAGTATTAGAAGGAGTAACCCCCATAGGATCACCCAAAATAAAAGTAGCAGCTCTCAAATGATCACAAACAACACGCTCTGAAACAACGAGCTCATCTGATGGCTCAGCATCTCCAATATCATAACCACCCAGCGACCTCACAGCCTCCACAGCCTCCTCAAAAAGCTCGGTCTCATAAGCAGTCCGAACCCCATTCATCAAAGCAAAAACTCTCTCAAAACCAAGCCCCGTATCAATGTTTTTCTGTTCAAGCTCACTATACGAGCCATCTTCATTTTTATTATATTCCATAAAAACGTTATTCCAAATCTCAACCCAAGTATCATCTTCAGGATCAAATTTCGTCGGAACAGGCTTGTCAGAATTCCAATAAAACATCTCCGTATCAGGTCCGCATGGCCCAGTCTGCCCAGCAGGTCCCCACCAATTTTCACTCTTCGGCAAATAAGCAATCCGATCTTCAGAAACGCCAAGCTCACACCAAGCATTGAAAGCTTCCTCATCACGCGGAGCATTTTTATCACCTTCAAAACAAGTAAAAGCCAATCTCTCCAACTCCAATCCAAGTCCACTCGCCTCACGAGAAGAAGTCAAAAATTCAAAACTCATCTTTATAGCGTCCTTCTTGAAATAATCGCCAAGAGACCAATTCCCCAACATCTCAAAAAACGTCAAATGCGTATCGTCCCCAACCTCATCAACGTCCCCAGTCCGAATACATTTTTGCACATTCACTAATCTGCGACCAGAAGGATGGGCTTCACCAAGCAAAAACGGCACCAAAGGATGCATTCCAGCAGTAGTAAACAAAACAGTCGGATCATTCTCAGGGATCAAAGAAGAACTAGGAATCTCAGCATGATCATGCTTCCCGACAAAAAAATCGATATATAAACGTCTAAGTTCGTTGGCAGTTATTTTTTTCATATTTATGGAATTAGCCCAGTGCGCCCATTCTACGGAAAAACTTCTGCTTTTTCAATAATAATGATATATTTGGCTGGAAGAAATTTAACCTCATTTTTCATGGGCCGAAAATCATCTGCAAAGAAGAAAAGAAGACTAGAAGAAAAGATAAAAGAAGAGAAAAAAACACCGAAATCTAAAAAGAAAAAAGCCACGGCCAAGGCCACCGCAAAAGCCGCGAAAAAAGCCGTCAAAGTAAAGATTCAAGTCCCAAGACAAAAGATATTCGGAGGATTGTTATCAGCAATTTTATTTACAATGCTTGTTTACGTGAGCATCGAATTATTCACAACAGCATTCAGGCCAACTTCAATAGCAGAATATCTCCCAGCTGACAAAACATCAGCGATGCTTGAGATAAACACAAACGTCGATCATACGCAGCTAGTAAAAGCGAAGGAATTGTTGGCCCAAACTTCATATTCAGCAGAGGTATCTTTTGCAAAAATTGAAGAAAGAATGAGTCTAGATCTAGAAAAAGACATCCAGCCTTGGCTAGGTCGACAGATTGGAGTTGCAGAAATTGCCATAGAAGAAGATGGATCACCTAAAACAGTCTATTTCTTGGAAACAATGGGGAGAGAACAGACAAAAACATCACTCGCAAACGTAGCCGAGAACAATCTAACAGAGATATCAGAAAAAACTTATAACAACGAAAAAATATATGAATTCAATTTGAGATATCCAGGAGAAGATCGATCACTAGACAATATGGCATACGCATCTTTCGTAGATAAATATTTAATATTTTCAATAGGATCAGAAGAGGTCATACATTTAATTTTGGACGCACAAACAAACACCACTCAAACAAAACTTGCCGAAAAAGAAAAATTCCAAGACGCACTAGACGAATCTGCAATAAACAGAGTTGCATTTGTATTTATCAATTTTGACCAGCACCCAGAAGCCCTACTTCAAAAATATGGAGTGTTCTCAGGATCAAGCTTGCTCAATTCAGCAATTGATCCTTTCTCGAAAATATTCTCATCAGAGGGATTAGTAGTAATCGCAGCAGACAAGTATTTCGAAATAGAAACATTCATGTCGCTAGAAGAAGATTTCCTGAAAGGGAATAGATACGTCACATACCAGGCGGATTATGACGCAGAATTAATGAAATACATTCCAGAAGAAATCAACGTGTTTTGGGGAGGCGAAGATGTCGAAAGACAAGTCAAAAGAATCGCAACACTTCTCAGCGAAGGAAACGAGGAAACAACACAATTATTTGAAGGAGTATTCGAAAGCTACACAGAAAAATATTTTGGAAACAACGTTTCATTAATAGAAGACATTTATCCAATCCTACAAAACGAATTTGCTCTAGCGCAAAACGCAGAAGGAAAATACTTAATTTCACTCGAGCTCGAAGACCCAACAGAAGACGCATTGAGAATTCAAAAGATAGCAAACAACTTCATCTCAGCAGGAGCAGTTTTCGAACCACACATCGAAGAACACGAACTGCCAGACGGCACAATCGCACAAGAAATAGTTGCAACCCCAGAAGAGCTGATCAAATCTGAGACAAAATACGACGACCTCACAATCTATCAAATGGAGACAGAGAGCAAAGAGTGGGGAGTATATTATTCAATTTTAGATTCAATACTTTTAGCTTCAACAAACAAAGAATTCTTGGAGAAAAGTCTGGATTTATATTTAAACAAATCAGACGCAAATTTAGCGATTTCAAAGATCCCAAACTCCGACGAAGTTTTTCACTTCAATATTTTATCTTTCTGGCCGGAATCAAAACTAGTTAAATCACTGAGCACAGGAAAAGAGTACTTTGGTAACGGAGTGAAAGCGTACTACTACATATATGTCGAATAAAAAGACCGAAAATATAACCTCGTCTTCAAACAAAACTCCAATCAATTTAAGTGGAGAAACTTATCCTAAACACAAAAGAGAATCTCACAGACCAAACCTGAAAACAAAAGAAACCCCAGGTAAAAAGATTGAGGACATTTCATTCAAAGAAGAAAAAAAACAAGGAACAATACTCAAGGTAAAGGAAAGCAAAACTAGATCTGTTTTTGGGAACCTACTGAAAATAGGAGTGTCTGGATTTATAATCCTATTCCTAATAAACAGCGTCAACATATACAACAAGACGATCGAAGCAAAAGAAGAAATAACCTACCAAGCATTCGAAGGATATTCCAAACTCCTAGAAGGCTCAAAGAACACAACGAAAGTCCAATTTACAGAAGCAAAAGACGCATTCGAGAACGCACTATCAAGCTTCAGAGAAGCGGAATCAACGCTTTGGTTCATTGCAGAAGATGACACTCTCTACGCTGAGCAAAGCAGCTTGGGCTCAAGCGCAAAAGCAATTCTGGAAAGCGGCAAATATTTCGCAAAAGCAGGGGAATACTTTACAGAATCTTTGGAAGAATTGAACAAAATCCCAATTTATTTCGTTTCAAAAAACGAAGCTGAGGAATTCAAAACTATCATAGAAGACCAGGAAGAGATAACAGAAATACTAAAAAGAGGAACCGAAAAAGCAGCTCTTGCATTGGTGCAAACCACCCTAGCTCGAGATGAAATGGAGAAAATCGATGAAGACCTCGTGCCAATCGAAGTCAGAGGAAAACTTTCATACGCAAAAGAAAAAATAAACCAAATAATCAAGACTCTAGAATCTATAGAAAGACATTTCCCAGCAGTACTAACTCTTCTCGGCGACGTGACCCCACATAGATACTTGGTCATCTTGCAAAACAACGCAGAAACTAGACCAACGGGAGGATTCATAGGTAGTTACGGACTTGTAACAATAGACAAAGGAGTGATAACGGAATTGAAAGTAGAAGACGTGTATGACTTGAGCAACGATCCACACGCAGAAGACCCACCATCAGACGAAATCTACGACTTTTTCTTGTGCTGCAGATTCAGAAACGTGAATTACTCTCCAGATTTTTTCTACACAGGCAAAATGGCAGCCTGGATGTTGGAACAGGAAGGAGGCCCAGAAGTTGATACAGTTATAGGGCTCAACCAAAGCTCCTTAAAAGACTTCCTCGAAGTATCAGGCCCAATCCAGGTCGGAGATCTTCCAGATCAAATTACCGCAGAAAACTACATTCCAATTTTGACATACGTTATCGAAGCGAAAATATGGGGCAAAGAAGATCCAAAACATATCCTGAAAATGATGGTCCCAGAATTCAAAAAACAAATCTTCAAAACAGAAAACGTATCAAAAATAATGGGCATTCTCTACAGAGCAGCCCAACAAAAACAAGTTATAGCCTATTCAAAAGATTCTGTAATAGAATCATTCTTTGATACGCTAGGAATCAGCGGAAAATTCAAGCAACTCGGAGAAAAAGAAGACTTTTTAGCAGTAATTCACACATCAGATGCAGGAAACAAGACGGAACATTTCATCGAGGAAGCAATCACGCACGTCACAAACATAGAAAAAGACGGAACTTTGATAGATGAATTGACCGTAGCTAGAACCCATACATTTGGCAAAGAGCATCAAGCAGCATGGAACAACGTCTGGGATAGCTTTGGCTTCGATTACAGACACGTTCCAGGTTATGTGGTGGATATAATGGGTAGAGCCACAAACATCGTTAAAACGAGGATATACGTGCCTGAGGGTGCGATCCTATTAGAGTCCACAGGCATATCAAAAGAAGACGTGAATATCGGCTACGATTCCGAAGTTGATAGAACATATTTCGATGTAAGAATTTCCACCCCTCCACAAAACACATCATCTGTTACCCTCAAATACAAACTCCCATTCAAATTAGATTTTTCTCCAGTAGATACGTATAGCTTCTCTGCCCACAAACAACCAGGTTCAATAGGATCAGTCTTAACAAAAACAATCCAACCACAAGACCAGGAGGACGATGATCTCAGTCCATACGTTTATTATCCAGAAGACGCCTTCCTAAAAGGAGAAAACAAAATCATCTACGCAACAAACCTCGTCTACGACAGGTATTTCTCTTCAGTCTGGGGCGAATAGCACAACTATATTCAAATTTTCCACTTCCCAACCTTGAAGGAAATGGATGAGAGAAATTGGAATATCCAGTTGTATTTTCGAGCATCATGATGCTCGAAAACTGAAACCCTGAACATGTTCAGGGTTGAAGCCCCGCAACTGCATTACAATTAAACTCTACCCCTTCCTTCCAAACATTTTCTCCAATTCATCAAAAGTCAGTCTCACCATAGTAGGCCTACCGTGAGGACACGTATATGGTCTGTCCACCTTATCCAACTGCTCCAACAAAGAATTCATTTCATCGATAGCCAATTTCTGCCCAAATTTGATAGCACTTCTACAAGACATAAAATGAATGATCATTTCTTTCTTGCCCTGAATATTTGTAGGGGTCTTCTCATTAGACAGATCCTCCAAAACTCCAGATATCACGTCATTAATATCTTCAGAAGAAAGAACGGCAGGCACAGCATAAAGAGTTAACTCGCCAGAAGGACCTTCATTAATTTCAAAACCAAGATTCTCAAAAACTTTCTGATTATCTTTCAAGTTTTCCTTTTCATCCAACGTGAGCTCCAAATCATGAGGCATCAACAAAGGTTGAACATTTTTATCTCCAGAATCATATTGATCAGTTAATTCAAAATATCGAACTCTCTCATGAGCGGCATGCTGATCAACCAAAACCAAACCTTCATTATTTTGAGCGACTATATACGAATTCGAAACCTGCGTGACAGCGCGCAATATCTGTCCTCCATCATCATCTCCAAAATCCAAATTTCCCTGAGCAAACGTTCCTTCTGGAGAACCTCCAGGCATACCACCAGGTGCGAACCCACCCAATGCACCCAATTCATCTTTATCAGGAAACTTATCAGACATATATCTAGAAGCCTCAGTGTAAGCTTTTGGAGACAAATTATTTTTTTCCAACGCAGCAGAAACAGATCTATAAACAGTCTTCAAAAGGTTAGTCTCATCCTCGAATCTTATCTCTATTTTTCTAGGATGAACATTGACGTCTATAAGCCCAGGATCAATCTCAATATTCAAAACAAAAACAGGCTTTTTCCCTTCCATCAAAAGAGAATGAAAGGCATCTTTGACTTTGAAAGCGATTAAGTAATGTGAAATCGGTCGATTATTAACAAAAATATATTGGTGCTTACTGTCCGATCTAGAAATAGCTGGTTTCCCAACAAACCCAGTCATCTTGAAATCACTTCCGCCATAAAACACAGTCAACATCGCATCAGAAGTAGCAGGTCCAAAAATATCAGAAATTCTTCTCTTTAAATCAACACCACCAGGTAAATCTAATTGAACTTTGCCATTACTTATAAACTTGAACGAAACTTCAGGATGAGCAAAAGAATATGTGTTTATCAAAGACATAATATGCCTAAGTTCAGTTGAATCTTTTTTCAAATACTTTTGTCTCGCAGGAGTATTAAAAAACAAATTATTAACCTCTATAGACGTGCCGTCAGACATCCCGCATTCAGATATAGAAATAAGTTTCCCAGCATCGACAGAAAGCTCAGTCCCCGCATTAGATGAAGATTGTTTAGTCTTAATAGTCATTTGAGAAACAGAAGCAATAGAAGCCAAAGCTTCTCCCCGAAAACCCATAGTAGAAATCTTCCACAAATCAGCTTCAGAAGAAATTTTTGAAGTAGCATGTCGTTGAATAGATTTCTCGGCATCTTCTTTTGACATACCTTTTCCGTTATCGGTGATCTTGATCATATTTTTGCCACTATCATTGATTTCAATAACGATCGAAGTCGCTCCCGCATCAATACTATTTTCCAAAAGCTCCTTCACGACACTCGAAGGCCTCTCAACAACCTCACCAGCTGCAATCTGGTTAATCAGGTGATCCGGCAATACTTTGATGATACTCATAAAATTATATTAGTCCTTTTTCTTTTAAATCATGAAATTTTTTCAAAGCCTCCAAAGGCGTCAAATTATCAGGATCAACATTCTTGAGCTCCTCAATCGCCTGATGCCCTCGCTCCGCAACAAGATCCTCTTCACTCAGATCTTCCTCGCGACCCTCACGACTCTCGAAAATATCAATCTGACTTTCATGAACCTTCGAAGAATTTTCAACGATTTCTTTTTCAAGATTCTCCAATATACCCCTCGCTTTCATAATAACATCCCTCGGTAAGCCAGCCAATTTCGCGACCTCAATTCCATAACTCTTACTAGTCCCACCAGGAATAACTCTATATAAGAAAACCAAATCCGATTTTCCATCTTCATGCTTCGCAGCTTTTTCACTAACAGCAACGCTGAAGTTTTTGCCACGCTCCAACTTCCCAACCAAAGAAATCAACTCGTGATAATGAGTAGCAAAAAGAGTTTTCGCTTTTATTTTGTCATGCAAATATTCACAAATAGCCCAAGCAATACTCAAGCCATCATAAGTCGAAGTTCCTCTCCCAATCTCATCCAAAATAACCAAACTTCTAGGAGTCGCATTGTGCAAAATAGTCGAAGCCTCAACCATCTCAACCATAAAAGTACTCTCACCCGCAACCAAGTTATCAGACGCACCAACGCGAGTAAAAATCTGATCCACCAGCCCAACACGACAAGCCTTAGCCGGTACAAAACACCCAATATGAGAAAGATAAACAATCAAAGCAACCTGCTTCAAATAAACACTTTTCCCGCCCATATTAGGTCCAGTAATGAGATTCAAACTATTTTTAGCAGGATCAATTACACAGTCATTTGGAACAAAATCATACGCCAAATTAATTCTCTCAAGCACGGGATGTCTTCCCTCAGAAATTTCCAATTCAAACCCATCTGTAACCTCAGGCTTGCAGTAATTATTTTTCAACGCCAACTCAGCGAATCCAAAAACAACATCAATCCGCGCCACAGCATCAGCAACCCTTCGAATGTCAGTGATAAGCTCAACAACCTTCATCCTAACAGAATAAAAAAGCTCATATTCCAATTCGCAAATTCGATCCCTACTTCTCAAAACTTTGTCTTCATACTCCTTGAGTTCAGGCGTTATAAATCGCTCAGCATTAACAAGAGTTTGTTTTCTATCATAATCATCCGGAACATTCTTCAGATTCGATTTACTGATTTCGATGTAATACCCAAAAACTTTATTATATTTAATTTTTAATGACGAAATCCCAGTTCTTTCAATTTCACGCTTTTGCATCTCAGCAATGAATCCTTTCCCCTCAGTATTGATTGATCGAAGTTCATCAAGCTCAGAATTATATTTATCCTTAATCATCCCTCCCTCCCGAACAATAGCCGGAGGTTCATCTTGGATCGCCTCCTCAATAACAGATGTCAATTTCCCGAGATCCACCAAATCCACAACAACATCCTTGAAAAAATCAGAATCAAAACCAGAAAGCTTCTGTTTCAACAAAGGCACTTTATTCAGAGAAACCTTCAATGCAACCAAGTCCCGAGCACTTCCGGTCCCCAAGCTCAAACGACTCAACAACCTCTCAATATCCAAAACCCCTTCCAAAATCTCCCGAACATTCCCCAGAAGATTGGCGTCCTTCAATATCTCCTCAACAGCAGAAATCCGTTTCTGAATTTTCCCAAGATTATTCAGGGGATGAATCATCCAATTTTTTAATTTGCGCCCACCCATAGAGGTCAACGTCTGATCAATAACGGAAAAAAGAGAAGATTGATCTCGCCCTCTCCCACGACTATTCCCAGAATAAAAAATCTCTAAATTTTTGTAAGTAGTAGCGACCAAAGGCATAAAATCATCCCCAGTATAAAAGCGAATATTCTCCAGATGTTTCAAATCCGTCTTCTGCGTTTCCTTCAAATACTCATAAAGAGTAGCCGCCGCCAAAATCGCACTTTTTTTGTCCTCAATCCCAAAAACACCAAGACACTTCATTCCAAAACTATCAATCAAAACCCTAGAAGGATCAGTGAAAATTTCAAAAGGGAAATAAACTCGAGCCTCTCTAGACAAAACAGAACGGAAACTTTCGACTAAACCTTCAGCCAAAATAATTTCAGCAGGAGAAACCCTAGAAATCTCATCTTTCACCTCATCAACCGACAAAAACTCAGTCACAAAAGCTTCACCAGTCGTCACATCAGCATAAGAAAAACCAAAACCATCATAGCTCTGCACAATACAAGCAACATAGTTGTTAGACTTTTCATCCAAAATACTATCGTCCTGAGTCGTACCAGGCGTAACAACGCGAGTCACATCCCTCTCCACGATACCAGTCCCGTTGGGTTCAGTAACTTGATCACAAATCGCCACCTTCTTCCCAGCTTGAGTAAGCTTACCAATATATTTCTCTGCTGCATGGTATGGAACACCGCACATCGGTGCTTTGACACCGTCGCCTTTGTTTCTCGCCGTCAACGTGATTCCCAGAATCTTCGATCCCTCAACAGCATCCTCGAAAAACATCTCATAAAAATCTCCCAAGCGAAAAAGAACAATACAGTCACTGTATTTCTCCTTGATAGCACGATACTGCTGCATCATTGGAGTAAGTTTTTCGCCCATAGCGGCAGAATTATACAGTCAATCTTTACAAAATTAAAAAAAACCGACTTGCATTCCATAAGAACAGATGGGCAGGCGCGTTAGCGCCGGACGAGGCTTTAGCCGAGGACAAAATACAAAAATTTTCACGAACACCTTCCCCCTTGAAAGCGTTGAAAACTTTCCCAAAGTTTTCAAAACATCTGGAGCCACCGCCGGGAGTCGAACCCGGGACCTCTGCTTTACGAAAGCATTGCTCTACCAGCTGAGCTACGGTGGCTAGAGAAAAGAGAACGAAGTTCTATTTTTCTCTTTTTCTTGCTTGCGCCCCCCTCAAGCGCCACCAACTCTACTAAAACTTCCTCTTCCCCGCAAACAATTTTGATAGCCAAGATCTTTTGCGTGCCCTGCGAAGATGATGTGAGGCTTTACTTCGATTAACACGAAGTCGCATAAAGTCCTTATTGTTGTCGATTGTAATTAGTATCATTGTAAATTTTTAAATTAATATGTACGTACAAGTCCTTTGACTACACCCTGAATAGTCAGTTCCTCAATAGGAACAATATCAGGATTAGAATAAGTGCTATTTTCAGCCCTCAAAAAAGCTCGTCCACCTTCCTTAACAAATCTCTTCAAAGTATTTCCACCATCTATCAAAGCCACTACAATATCTCCAACTCTCGGTTCAGCCTTGAAAGAAGCAATAACCAGATCTCCTTCATAAATTCCAGCATCGATCATACTTTCACCAGTCACTCTAAGCATAAATGAATTTCCCAAATCTTCCACAAAACCTTTTTCAAAACCAACCCAATCATCAACGTATTCTTCGCTCAAAACAGGTCCGCCAGCCGGAATCATCCCAAGAAGAGGAATCTTAATTATATTGCTCGTAAGTTTGTCTCGGACAGAATCTAGAAGAGCAATACCACGCGCAGTCTCATCTTTCTCAATAAAACCTTTAGCCTCAAGCGCTTTCAAGTGCTTCAAAATACTATTATCACTACTAACATTAAACCCTTCACGAAGCTCCCTCAAAGTAGGGGAACGCCCGTTCTTCATCTGATACTTCTCTATGAACTTTAATACGGCCTTCTGCTTGTCAGTTAAATTGTCCATAAAATTAAGGGTAAGAATATACTCACCATCAATATAGGTGAGTAAACGCTCACCGTCAACTCAATTTTACTTTCCAAATTCAATTTTTTTGGCCTTCTTCGTTCTCATAACCAGTGAAATCGGAACAAGAAGCCAAAATTTAACTGAACGATTGAACTTCAAAACCAACTCATTATATTCAGAAGATTTTTTCTCGATCTGATTCCCTAGATCCTCTACCTCTTTTTTTATCTCCAAAAACAATACCTCCGTAGAAACTTCATCATTATCCTCACCAAACCAAACCAAGTCATCCAAAGCCTTGCAAAAAGCAGCCTCAGTAGAAGATTTTTCCTCAGAAGCAACCATTATTCGTCGGGCTTTATCCCTGTTAGAAATTCCATCTCTTCGGAAATCACGAAACTGTGAACTCCCTCCAGCATACGGAGTCAGGACCTCAACCAAAATTGGCAACAAGTCATATCTAGATCCAATCAACAACAAAATCTCTCCCCAGCTACTTCCAACTTTCCCAGTCAAAACCCTCAAATGCCTGGCCCCAACAGCAATCCACAATAAAAACACAAACACGAGAGAGCCACCAATAATGAAATAAGCATTTTCCATGTCACAAATTCTACAGCTCCACAACTAAACCTACAACTTTTTTTCAACAGTCTCCTCCGGAATCAATAAATCGCGATACGAAGTAGACCCGTAAGAGGGCTCAGGCTCACTCACTCTGACAACCTCAGTCTTTGACTTAACAGTTTCTCCAATGATTTTTTTGTACGCCTCTTCAATCTGATTCCTTTCAAGCTTGATCATTTCTTCAGATTTTTCTTTCGAAAAAGAACCACGAAGTCTTTCCTCATCTTTTTTCAAACTGCGGATTCTTCCTTTTACCAAAGCGTCCCTCTTTATGCGAGAAAGACATCTAAAGTGAAAATTCACATTCGGAACAAAAGGAATCAAAACAGAAGAATTGTCAGAAGCAAGAGTGATCATGAGATCCCCATACCCAAGAAGATTTTTGAAAATACCATCCTGCAACTTCCTAACGTCTTGTATTCTTGTGATATCCAAAACCTCATGAGAATCCTGAAGAAACAAAGTTTTTTTATGCAAAATTACGCGTGTATCTGTAAATACGACAGTATTTAGAAAGTAAGAAAAAAATCTCAAAAAAGTTTTATGTAAATATATTGTCAGTAACACAACGATTCCAAAATACAAAATTGCCACTCCAAAATTCCCTTCAACAATTCCATGAAACTTACCGAAATTAAATATAAAAATAGACTCTGTCAGAACGAGTAGAGCCCATAATCCAAAGTGAGATAATGCTGTCAGCCAATGCTTTCTACAAAAACAAATAACTTCTTCTCCAAACTGCTGACCTTTGAAGTGCATATCGCGATTATTATCCCTGTCGGGATTGAGTTTGAATTTTCGCCTAGTTGGGAAGATGAGTCCTATCATTTATAAATAATAAAATGTTAACCAAAGAAAAAGCGTGGCATGAATGGCCACACTCAAAAGATACAAAACGTTTATATAACCGAGCTTAATAAAACCTAGAAGGTATGTGTATTTAGATTCGGGCAGAGGGTGTTTTTTGGCATAATTTAAAAGCCTCATTTGCACAACAACTGCAAATGAAAAAGAAATGATCATTGTTGTTAACACAAGAATTTTTATAAGCATATTGCTTTTTTAAAGATCAGAAAACGCGGCCCCGAACCGATAATTTCAATGAACTAAATTTAAATCCCCTTCTTAAGCCCTTGGGTACTAAATAATAGCTTATAGTAGGCTAAAAGTCAAACTTAGCAAAGCTCAGTAATTACCCCCACTCAAGTAAATCTGATATTCTGTGATCCCTCTGTTCAATCATGCGTCTAATCGCTCTATCAGGATCCAATTGGGAAGCAGTATCAACAGGACCGTTCTTACTGCCGAAGGATTCCATTTTATCGAACAATCTTCTAAGCAAATATTCCCTGATTTGATCAGAATGATCCTCTACAAACTTATCGATTTCGGCGATAGTCTTAATGTTGTCAGGTTTGCTCAAAAGGTCGATGGCCTCATTTTCCAATTCAGAAAAACTCTCAGGAGCTCTCTCACCAGTAGGTTCTTTGAACATAAAAAAAGTTACTGTATATACAGGCGTATAATAACATAAAATCGTCAAAAAATCAACAGAGCAACGTGTCCACAATCTTCCCAGCAGATTTTTTATGCAAAACTTCTTCCCCCTTAAACTCCTCTCCACCAGCGATCTCAACTCCTCTCAAAAACTGTTCGCTACTAACATCTCCAGATAGAACTTGCCATCCATACTCCTCAGCACAAACCCTAGCATTCACGATCTGATCACCACGACTTGCATCCAAACCAAGAGGAATGATCAAAGCTTTTTTCTCCAAAGAAGCAATTTCAGTAATACTATTGGCTCCACCCCGAGTTACAACCAAATCACAAGCTGCGTAAACATCTGGAAGTTCTTTATACAAAATTTCAAACTGTTTATATCCATCTTTCTTCAAACCAAATTTCAAATTCCCCTTACCAGTAATATGTACGACCTGCCATTTCTTCAACAATTTGTTCAAATTTTCCCAAACCAATTCATTGATCTGCGTAGCTCCCTGACTTCCACCCATCACCAACAAAACATCCTTGAACCGATTGAACCCGCAAAGTTTCATTCCACGCTCAGACGAACCTTTCAGAACCGCCTTGCGAATAGGATTCCCAACCAACTCAACTTTCCGACTAACTTTTTTGAAATATTTCCTAGACTCCTCGAAACTAATCAGAACCTTGTCTGCAAACTTACTTCCAATTTTATTTGCCAAGCCAGGAACAATATCAGATTCATGAACTATGATGTTGATCCGACGATCTTTCTTCCTAAAAAAATTAACAACCGCGGCCCCAAAAACAACAGGCACAGAAATAAAACCTCCTTTGCTGAAAATAACGTGTGGATCAAATTTCCTAACAATCTGCAAAGCCTGAATACACCCAATCCCAACCTTGAAAATATCGAAAAAATTCTGCAAAGAAAAATACCTTCGAAGCTTTCCGCTAACGATTCCTTTGTATTGGAAATTATGGAACTCCAACCCATCCATGAAACGAGTCACAGCGGTCTTTTCGACGCCTTTTTTTGCGCCTACATACATGACATGATGTTTCCTGCTCCGATTAGTTAATTCTTCTATAACGGCCAGGTTTGGGGTGACGTGACCTAGAGTCCCGCCTCCTGTGAATATTACGCGCATTTGATCCGGTTTGAGCTGATATACTTAACAAAATTCCCACACCAACCATTGAAGCAAGAAGAGAAGACCCTCCATAGCTCACAAACGGCAGGGGAATCCCTGTAACGGGTATGAGAGCGGTGTTCACCGCGATATTGATAAAAGCCTGCATTACGATCCAAACAGTGATCCCAACAGCAACCAGGGACTCGTAACTAGACTTGGCGTGATTTGCAACATAGAACCCCCTCTGAGCAATAACAAAATATGCAATAACAATCAAAATAATCCTCAAAAACCCAAGTTCTTCAGCAGACGCAGCAAAAATAAAGTCATCAGTAGCTTGAGGAAGCCAATAAGATTTCTGAACCCCCTGCGTCAATCCGCGACCAAAAAGCCCGCCACTTCCAACAGCAATATTAGCCTGCTTACTCTGCCAACAAGAATCCTCCATACATTCAGCATCCACCCTCATAAACGACTCGAATCGATCTCTTACATGAGGAATACTTGCAATAAGGATAATCGCCAACATCGTAGCACCAAGGGCTCCAACAAGCAGGTGCTTCCAATTGGCCCCAGCCACAAAATACATACTCACAGCAATCACACCTATAACCAACGTAGAACCCAAATCAGGCTGCATCAAAACAGGCACAATAATAACCGCACTCATTATCACAAAAGGTATAAATCCATCATAAAAATCGGAGACTTTCCGCCCTTTTTTTGACAGAAAATATGCCATATACAAAACCAATGCCAACTTGGCAAATTCAGTAGGTTGCAACGAAGTCCCAGAAAAAACCAACCAACTTTTCGCGATTGTTCCGTAGGCATCTCCAGACATCAAAACAAAAACCAACAAGAAAAACATACCAAAGAAAAACAAAATAGATGTCTTCTTCCAGAACTCAAAAGGCAATTTGAACGCCACGAAAAAAGCAGCCAACGAAGCTCCCAGCCTCACCAAATGATTCTTAAAAAGCAAATAACAGTCGACATTAGGGTCTCCACAGTTTGGATACAGCACGCCTGGCGCAGAAAGTTGAATAGACTTCGGCACCCCAATACTTGTAATCATAACAAGCCCAAAAATCAGCAGTAAAAACACTGCTAAAGCCAAAGTATTATCAGCTTTTAATATGCTTTTTAATCTTATCATTAGGATTTCTTAGGTAAAGGAAATTTACACCAAATCATACTTCTTGTACAATGGTCTTGAGATGACAAAATCAAAAAAACTTAAGAAGGAACGTTTGATGATGGTGCTGGCAACTTTCAGCCTTCTTCTTGCTGACCAAATTACAAAAATTCTAGCAATCAATCTATTAGACGAACCAGTAAAACTGATAGGAAACTTCCTAACACTAGAAAAAACCTTCAATCCAGGAATCGCTTTTGGAATAGGAGTCCACCCAAGACTGATACTGATTTTTTCAATTTTACTGATTGTTTTGGTATTGAAAGTAGCCAAAGAAGAAATGAATTTCGAAAATGTTTTCAGCAAATGGGCGATCTCTCTAATTTTGGCAGGAGCTTTTGGAAATGTTATTGATCGCATAAACAAAGGAGAGGTTCTAGATTTTATTTCATTCAATTTTTGGCCCGCCTTTAATCTAGCCGACATCTTTATTGTCGCCGGAGTGATACTGGTGATAGTGAAATACAAATCTATTTTAAAGAATTCTCCAAAGCGTTCTTCATAATTTCCGCAGGAGCCTCTTCTCCCGTCCAAATTTTATACTGCTTCAAAGCTTGATTGAGAAGCATCTTTTCTCCAGTCACAATCTTGCACCCAGCCGCGCGCGCAACTTCAAGTAAAGGAGTAATTAAAGGTTTATAAACAATATCCATCACAGCCCCACCACTAGCTCCAAGCTCCTGCACAAACGAGTCAGGAACAATCTTCACATCCAATCCCGCGGTAATCCAAACAGACGTCGCTTGAATCAAAACATCACATTCCCTCCCTTCGATAGAATCCAATGAATCCCGATTCAGCACCAAGGTCTCGGCACCTTCTTGAGACAAACCATAAGTAATTGCCTGAGAAGCCCCTCCATCACCGAGAACAATCACCTTTTTCCCAGAAAGCCCAACCCCAGCTTCTTTCAAAGCTTCCATAGCCCCAATCCAATCAGTATTGAATCCTAGCAGTCGACCATCATCATTCTTCACCACCGTATTGCAAGCGCCGATTTTCTTAACATCATCAGAAACTTCATCCAAAAAAGGCAAAATCCGCTCTTTATAAGGTGCAGAAACACTCAATCCATCAAAATCACGATCCCGAACAAACTCATCAAACTTATCAGACCCAACCTCAAAAACTTCATAATCCAAACCAGCAGCTCGAAACATCACCGGAGACAAAGAGTGCTTGGCCGGATAAGCCAAAATTCCAAATTTTTTCTCAGAAATATCTTTCATTAAAAGTGAATTTATTTCTCCATTTTATTACCAATATTCTCAACAGCCCTCAGTATTTCGAGAGGCATCATCCAAATAGTAGTATTTGATTGGTCAGACGAAAGATCGTTCACAGATTGCAAAGTCCTCAAATGCAAAGCTCCAGCAGATTCACTCAAAGTCTTTGCAGCTTTCGCCAAATTATCAGAAGCCTGGACCTCACCCTCAGCTTTAATGATAACAGCCCTTCTTTCTCTCTCGGCTTCAGCTACTTTTGCCATCGTTCTCTTCAAGTCAGTAGGTAATACCACATCTTTCAATTCAACAGCCTCAACCTTGATCCCCCAAGGATCAGTCGCAGAATCCACGATTTTCTGAATAGTCTCAGCGATCTGTTCTCTCTTTTGCAAAAGTGTATCCAGATCAACCTCACCAACAGCGTTACGCATAGTTGTTTGAGCTAATTGAGAGATCGCATAATAAAAATTCTCAACCTCAATAATAGCCTTGGCAGCATCAGAAACCTTGTAGTAAATGACGGCATTGATAGTCACAGACACGTTGTCTTCAGTAATTGCTTCCTGATCAGGGACATCAACAGCCTTCACACGAAGATCGATTTTGGTCATTTTCTGAAAAACAGGAATGACCAACCTCCAACCTGGTTCAGAGACTTTTGAAAACTTTCCGAGATTGAATTTTACACCTCTCTCATACTGTTTTACCTCTCTGATTGAAGAGACTATAAGCAAGAAAAGGACGATCCATAATGGAGTAAGAACTGCTAAAATTTCCATAAATTCCATAATTAAAATGGTTAAAAATACATCTAACAGGAACTCTATCAGAAACTTTTGTAAAAAAAAACCCCCGTGAGGGGGAAAAACCACACCGGCCCAATATAATAGACGCAGCGATTATGTTTATTTTTATTTTTGAGAGGAGACTATGCCTCTTAAAGTACTACCTTGCTTCGGCGATTTTTTCGGTCACGCCACGGACTGTCTGTTTTGTGCTTTCCGCTACCCGGCAATTATACGTCCGAGGAGAAGGCCAGACACTCATCATATAGATGAGTCGTAGACCGGTCCAAAGAGTCAGAGAGGACCATCACAAAGTAATAACGTTTTTATTTGTTTCTGTTTTTTAAGGAACCTTTCTAAACTAGGCTCGACGATTTCAATTTAATTAAGATTCAATTTAATTGAAATCATAAAACTATAGTCGAACACCTAGTTTTGTGCAACTTATATGGATGGACAGACTGAGAAGTATTTTCTAATTCGAAACTGGAAATTTTCAAAAATCTTATGTAATCTTTAAGCTATGAATAAAACATTCCGAATTGCAGTTTTGGCTTCGACCAACGGAACCGATCTCCAAGCCATTATCGACGAAATGAAAGCAGGCCAAATGCCGGGCATCGAACTTGCTTGTGTTCTTTCAAACAAGAAATCAGCATACGCACTAGAGCGTGCAAAAGAACAAGGCTACGAATCAATCTTCATAGATCCAGAAAATAAAACCCGCGAAGAGTTCGACGCCGAAATGGCAAAAATCCTAGAAAAACACGAAATCGACCTGATAGTACTTGTAGGCTATATGCGAATTCTCTCGGAGGAATTTGTGAAACGCTTCCCAAACAAAATCATAAATGTCCATCCAGCCCTCATCCCAAAATTTTGTGGTCCAAACTTCTTCGGAACAAGTGTTCACGAAGAAGTCCTCAAAGCAGGGGAGACAGAAACTGGAATGACAATTCATTACGTGGATGAAGGTTGCGATACAGGTAAAATAATCCTCCAAAAAACCTGCCCTGTAACGCCAGACGACACCCCGGATACTTTGAAAGACAAAGTTCAAACCCTCGAAAAGAAATGGTATCCAGAGGTGATAAGGCAATTAGCAGAGAAAAATGAAAAATAAAAAAATCATAATTAGGTCCACAGGTATTTGCGCAATAGTTTTTGGCATAAGTATGTTTGCGGTCTTTTTAATCCTGGGATACTTCTTGTCAAAAGATCCATCGTTAAGCCAACATATAAACATTTACATGCAATACGCATTAGAAGTGTTAATAGCTATTGCTATAACATATAGATCATTCAGAATAGGGATTTCTATGGCCCTATATCCAGAAAATTATATGGATTTTACAAAAAAGGATGGATTGCAACGCTTAGTTGGATACACAATAGTAACAGGTTTAACCGTAATGCTTTTAGTGGCGATGATAATTCAACTAACACGATTATAAACAACCCTCCAAATCAACCTTTCCTCCATTTCCAAAAATATTTAAATGCACTCATCAAATGAATCCAAAAGACTTTTTTCCGAAGTAACCCAAAGATTGATCCCCCCGACAATCTTTTGTGATTATGAGTAACGCTAACTTCAGGATAATAAACAACCTTTTTCCCAGCTTTAGCAATCTCTCTACACAGATCAAAATCCTCCATAAACAAAAAATATCTCTCATCAAAACCGCCCACCTCCTCATAAACCTCTCGAGGAATAATGAAACAAGCTCCAACCAATAAATCAACTTCTTGAGTCACAGAATGATCGAAATCTTCCATCGTATATTTATCAACTCGTCTCCTAAACAAAGGTAATCTTTTCAAAAAAGTCCTCTTAATAACAAGATCACGAAACTTCATATGACGCCTACAAGAATCCTGAATTTTATCATCTGGATAAACCAACTTAGGTCCAAGAATTCCAACATCAGGATGCTTCTCCATGTACTCAACCATCTTCTTCACACTCTCCTCACCAACAAAAATATCCGGATTCAAAATCAAAATATATTTTCCGCGAGCCTTAGCAGCACCAAGATTATTCCCACCTCCAAATCCCAAATTCCGCTTCGAACGAACAAGTTCAACCAACCCCTTCTCCGACGCCTTCTCCAAATAACCCAGACTCACATTCTCAGTCGATCCATTATCAACCGCAATAAACTCAAAAGGAACACCCTCCATATCAGCGCGATAAAAAGCCTCGACGCACATCTTTGGAAAGTACTTACTGTTGTAATTGAGCATTACAGCCGAAACATCAAACATATGAAATTTTTACAATTTTTTACGCATCATTTCACGCATCTCTTCACTGAACTCACCCTTATTCTCGCTTATTTTCAGATCCCATTTCCCACGAACAAAACTCTTCTCAGGAATATCTTCCGCAACTACGATCCCAGCTCCAACAAAACTCTCACCACCTACGCGTACTCCAGGCATGAAAGAAGTATTCACACCAACACGAACATGATCACCAGTCACAAGCCCCCATTTATTTGTGCCAGTTTCACCAATCATTCCTTCATCCAATCTCAAATTCCCAGTAACAGCTCCAGCACCAAAAGAAACATCATTTCCAATCACACTATCGCCAATATAATTCGAATGAGTCCAAACATTATCTCCTAAATAACTCCGAGCAACCTCGGTAGAAAAACCAATAACACACGACTCTCCAAGATTAGATCCACGAACCAACGCATTGGTTGCAACAATAGTCTTTCGACCGATGTAACAAGGCCCTTTAACCGTCGCTCCATCCATCACACGAGCTCCATCGCCGATTATCACCTTTCCATCTACAACAGCGTTGTCAGACACATCAGCGCCTCCAGAAATATCTCTTTCCTTTCCACCTAGCCTCAAATCCAAGAAGTATTCGAAAACAGGTCCAACGTGCCAAGGATATTTAATAGCCTGCCAATACCCATCATATCCAACCGCGCGTAACTTAGCCCCCTCCAAAATCATTGTATCCAAAGCTTTCTCATAAAGATCATCCTTCTTACTCTCAGCTTTTTTCAAATTCTTGATCAAAATCTTCGTATCTCTAAAATAATGAACCACTAAATTAATCAAATCAGAAGGCTCACTACCAGGTTCAGGTTTCTCAATAACACCATTAATAAAATCATCATCATCCAAGCTCAAGTATCCACCAGGGAAATATTCAGTGACTTTCTTCGCCAGCAAAAAACCATCAGCATCCAGGTCAGCTTCAGCCGCCTCTTTCATAATCTTAAAAGCCTCAGAAGAAACAACATCATTACTACTAAAAATCATCACTTCATCATCTTTGATCAAATCTTCAGCTGCCAGAACAGCGCCTTTCATGCCTTCATCCAAATTCTCTTGCAGGACAACGTCGATCTTCATCGGCATATCATTGTCCAGTTCACGCAATCTATCAAGATTATGCGCGCCTCCTACCAAGACAACATCTTTGAACCCATTTTCCCAGAGCATATCAAGCTGCCACTTAATAAGTGGTTGTCCGAGGAAATTGAGGAAATTCTTGTCTTCCACGGGCTTCATTCGTTTACTTCTACCCGCAGCTAATACCAAAATTTTCATGGCGAAATTATATCATCTAACAGATTCAAAACCTAATGAAAAAGCGCCGAAGCCGCTATCTCTTTTTCTCGTAGCTAGAAATTTCGTAATAATATTTGAAAAAATCAAAGACCAGTACTGCCGTACAAATCATAGCCCCCTCCCACAAGAAGTTGTATGAGGTGATAACATAGAAAACAAAAAGCACATATATTATCGCAACAATGAAGTTTGGTACGAACCCAGCAACAGCTTTGAAAAGCCAATCTGTCTTGAAATAAAGAGCATTTCTAACGCTTCTGAAAACCTTCGATAAAACCATGAAATAAACCAAGAAAAGACCAGTCAAACCAGGCAAAAGCTCAGCATAAACAAGCCCAATTACAAAAATAGAAAAACTCAAGTTATCACAAACCATATCTACGAATTTGCCCTGATCGGAATTCTTCCCAGATTCACGGGCGACACCACCATCCACAAGATCAGCCAAAAATCCAATCGCAGCAAAAACCAAGGCCAACAAAAGATTGCTCTGCAAAAACACAGCAAACAAAACCATCATCAATACACCAAAATAACTCAAAGCATTAGGTGGAACCCGTAAAAACGCCAATACCTTAACAAGAGGCCTCAACAAAACATCACGGCCTTTTTGCATCGCGCTATATATTTTCCACATCCTGGCTGTATTTTTTGGAAGCTCGCTCATAAAATCAGTTGGACTTTTATTCCAGAAGATTATAGCATTCCAGACACATGGATAAAATAAAAAAACAAGTCAAACAGGTTAAAGATCAAGTGAAGATCGAGGTAAAAGAAGAGTCCACGATAGCAAATTGGATAACGATTGGCAGAACAATTGCTGTAATAGTGGGATTATTTTTCCTAAAGGACCACCCAGTTTACCTAGCAATTTTAATAGTAGTAGCGATTGCTCTAGACGGGGCAGACGGATACGCGGCAAGAAAGTACAGAAGCTCAAAAAGAGGAGCACTTATAGATATATTTGGTGATCGCATCGTGGAAATAACAATACTCTTCGCATACGCATACTGGGGATTAATTTCATATGTTTTCCCAGTAATATTCCTCGTAAGAGGGATGACGACTGACTTTATAAGGGTATTAAATACAATATATCCATCAGAAAAATACAAACATCCCTTGGCGCTCGGAGGAGCTATAAACAGGTTTATGAGAGGATTTTACGCAATTCTAAAAGCCTCAGCATTCGTAACCATCCTTCTTGTACCAAAAGTAGGATTCTGGCTAATGGTGTTCGCAGTAGTCATAAATCTATATCGCGGAATTCCGGCTATATTCAATCAACGATCAAAAACACTTTTGAAAACCTTCTTCAAAAGAATAACAACTCCAGTCAAAGATCGATGAAAAAACGGAAATCGAGATTTCCCTCCACTCACTGTACGCCTGGCAAGCATAGCCTCTTTCAAAGATCCTTTGAAAGCAGTGTAACCTGCCCCAATCTCAGCAGGAAAATGTCCATCAGAGCCACCTGTTTCAGCAAGACCAAGATCTCGAGCCAAGCCTTTGGCTAAACTATTGGACTCTTCCATAATTATTCTCGCATTAAAAGTCTCTATAGCATCTGGTAAATATTTCTTTGGTAATTTCAAAAAGAAATCAGGATTTATATTCTTTCGCCCGCCTCCACTAAAAGGATGAGCAATACTGCAAACAGCTCCTTGCTTACGCACATTACGAATAACGTCTTCATACTTTCCGGGCTTGATTCGGCGCTTCAAATAATAGACCAATAGCTCACACCGATCAGTCATAACCTCTTCTCCAATAATAACTTCAAAATCCCTATCCTTGTTCAATCGCGCTACCTCTTTCGCCCCCTTTATCTCATTATGATCAGTAATAGCTATACCATCTAAGCCTCTCTTTTTCGCCAACTTCAAAACCCTAGCAGGTTTATTTACGCTGCATCTAGAGTGCTTTGTATGAGAATGTAGATCGTATTTTTTCATCTCGCCGTCGAGATTATTTAAGTCACAACATCAAGCAATTTCTCCTCTTTCACAGCTTTTGCAAGCTCCATTGCAATTCTGTCTCCATAACTTACCGGTCGTCCATATTTATAAGTCGTTGATGGCGTAAAACGTGTCCCAGGCGATCCAGGAATTCTCATACTGACATCGAATACCACAAACTCCTCTTTCCCTTCAAAAGAAGCGATAGCTCCCTGCAAAGCAAACGGTCCAATAATTCCAGGCTCAGCCTCCTTTTTCAACAATTCAACAAACTTTTCCCCAGCCACAAACGCCTTTTCCAGAATAGATTCCTTTGTAGTACAAGCAATGTGTCCTGTCTCAATCATTGATGGTTTATATCCAGCATCCAGTAACGAAGTCTGGACTTTTGCATCCAACCGTAGGAATCCATCCAGGCTAGTTTGTCTTCTAGTATCAGTTCCCATTAGTTCCAATTCATCATCCAAATTTGAATAAAAATAATTGAAATTAATCTGCGCTCCAATAATAAATTCTTCAATAACAGATCTCGCCAAATCATCTTCATTCACAGTCCCAGCTTCTATCATCGCCCGTCCCTTTTCGAAGTAATCACCAGCTTTTGTTATCACAAAGAACGCCCTCTCGTATCCACGGATCGCTTCATTTACTTTGATCAAAAGTGGCCCCCCTCCTTCATCAAAATGCTCCTCAAGTCTTTTTCGAGTTTCACCTTCTGACAAAGTTTCTTCGCCAGTACGGACTATTTTTGGAATCCTAATATTAGCTTTTTCTAGTAAGACATATTGATTGTTCGGTTGATCTCTTTCTTCTAATTTAACGAGATTACGAGTTCCATAGATCGGAACTTTGAAGTCATTTTCAATCTGAGCAAAATCAAAATAAACCCAGAAATATCTATTGTGAATAAAGATCGTATTCATCTCGCGAAGCTTATCTTGAACCTCAAGTCGAACAACATCAGCGAACTTTTCAACTTCAATAATCTCGTCAATACATCCCACAGTCCCATCATCTCTGAACGAATTTGCATCATCACGAGTACGATAATATTTTGCATAAGTTTCGCTGCGACCTTTTTGGACGATACAAACAGTTCGGAAGCCATATTTCTTTGCCCCTTCACAAACGTCCAGAGCCGAGTGTCCACCAAGCACACCTATTGTGATTTTGGAAGGATCATAAGATTTGAGAATTTCTTTTATGTCTTTTTGGGTGATCATATGTTGAAAAGGTTATTATCAGAAAAAAGCGCCCCCATTCTAGCATTAGCCTAGTACTTCCGGAAGCTTATCTTCCTCTATGGCCTCCTTGATATCCCGGGCCAGCCTTCGTCCCGTACTCATCGGCTCATCATAGCGAAGCCAAGTATAAGGCGATCCATGAACAAAAGGATTTGTGCCAGCTACAATTCGCGCACTAATCTCAAATACAAAGAAATCCAAATTTGGATCAACGATTGCTTCAAGGCAGAACGGTCCCCAAAGTCCGCCATCAACAATTTTCTTCGAAGCTTCAACCGCACCTTCTCCCATCTCAAATATCTTCGGCAACAACGATTCACGGACAACAATAGGAACATTTCCAGTAATTGTATAAGTAGTCTGAATTCCAACATCGACCTGATCTTTCGCAGCGATTCGACCAACAGAATCAGCATTTGACTCATATCTTTTATCAAAACTCATGATCTCCAATTCGCCAGTCACAGGAGAGTGGAAATAATGTGTATAAATTGGAACACCAACTATATATTCCTGAATTACATAACCTCTCTCAGCATCGGGATGCCCTTCCATTCTCTTGTGAAATTCCTCAGGATTATTCGCAATAAAATACCCCTTTCCACCTCCAGCACCATTAAACTTAATAATCACAGGCCTATCAATATCTTCAGGCTTATCAAAAAGTTTCGGCATATTTAAGCCCGCATCCAAGAGCCATTTTCTCTCCATACTACGGTCAGATTCCCATTCAATAATGTTGCGATTTCCATAATGCATTGCTTTAATCTTTTTCACATTTTCAAATCCCAAATAACTAACAAAAGATCCGTGCGGAATAACGATCGCCTTCTCATCGATCAATTGTTGTTCAATCTCGAAGTAATCTTCAAATTTCTCAATCTCAATAATCTTGTCCGCAACACCATAGCTCTCATAAGGTTTTCTCTTGCCCTTCTGGCAAATCGCTATTGTCTCAAAGCCCTCCTCCTTCGCTCCTTTCAGAATCTGCAGAGCGGTGTGGCTGGCTAATGTTGCTATCTTGTAATCTTTTGGGTTGGCCATAAATTTAAATTTTAGGTCTTTTGACAAACATACAACACAAATAAAGATTTGTCTAGCACTTTTAAAAATACCTTGTAATCAATCCTAACCAAAAACCACCCTAACAGATTGAAAAACAACTCGTTTTATGGTAGAATATTTAGATGAAAATAAACAAAAAAATAAAAAATTTGATTCAAACATCGCTATTGATTTCGCCAAAAAACAGAAAAGAAATACTTTCTGGGCTTCCAGGAAAAACGCAAAAGCAAAAAGGGGAGCTATTAACAATTCTCGAATCTGAAAAAAAAGAATTAGGAACACATGTAAAAGAAGCGATCCAAAACGATGCAGAAGGAACAAAAACTATACTAAGAAGACTTGAATCAAGAGGGAAAAGACGCTTGAACAATAAGATAGAATCAATAGACAGAGAAAAAGAGGGAAAAGACGCAGAAACATTACTGGATGAATTAAACCAAGTATAAGCAATGCCAGAAAAACTAAACAGAGAGCATGTAAGACAAGAAGCCGAGAGAATCGACATGCTTGACGAAAGCATAGATCACAAAGTCAAAGGTGTAGATGACAAGTTAGCAGGAAAATACACCTCAGACACAATTACACTAGCAGACAAGATTGAAAGATCAGAAATACACGAAGAAGACAAACAACAACTTCTGAAAGAGATCAAAACCGAATTGTCAACGCTGAAAACAAAAAGATCTCTCAAAAAAAGAGAGAAAGATTTTAATAAAAAATTGGATTCTTGGATCAACGAAGTGGAAAGCGGCGAAAAACTCAGAGAAGAACTGCGAAAATATGTTAATGAAAATCAAAAATATCTTCCAATGGCAAAGATTGCCATTATAGGCTCAAAAGACATAACAACAGAAGAACTTAAAGCCATCAAAGAAGAAATTGAGGCTAATAAAAATGATTATAAAAAATTCCAAGAGATACAAAAAATGCTTCCAAAAGAACTAGATCAAGCATTTTTGGATATCTGTTTTATTAAATATTTGGACGAGAACAAAGAGCCCAAAATAGAAGACATTATAAAAGGTCTAAAAGAAGTAAAAGTAAAGCAGGAAAAAATCTTAGAAGTTCAAAAAGAAACAATTCTTCTAACAAAGAAACTAAGAGACATTAAGCAATTAGAATCCGAAGAAACAATGTCTTTAGAACAGCAGGAATTAGTAACGGTTTTAGTAGAAATGCTGAATACAAAAGATGTAGGATCGTCAATCAAAGAACTAGAATTGGACGAAGCACTTAAACAAGCAAAAAGAAATCAAGAAAAATTGAAAATGACGATTAAAATAATTGAAGCGGAAGAAGAAATGAGAGCTGCAAAAGAAAAAAAAGACATCTTAGAAAAACAATTAACATACTTTAAATTAATCAAAAAACAGCTTGAAGAAAACGTAAAGGATGCAGGAAAATCCTTTTCAAAGCTACTAAAAGAAACAAACGACAAAGGAGAACAAGAATTTTATTTAGCACAACTAATAGCAATCCAAGAGGATGCAAAAGCAAAATCTGGCACAATCCAAAAACAAATAGATAACGTTGACTTTGCATTAAATAACCTTGAAGCAGAAGATCAGTACATAAAAGAATTGATTGACGCAAATAAGGCATTTAGCAAGGAGGCAAAAGAATTTGCAAAAAGAAAATCAGAATTTTTAGGGGAAAAGATAAAAGATTTAGAAGAAAGAGAAGAAAAAATAAAAAAAGAAACGAATAGAATCATTGCTCAGTTAAAAAAAGGCAATTTGACCGAGGAGAGAAAGGATGAACTAAGAGGAAGAGATCACGAACTGCTTGTAGAAGAGATGAGAATAAAAGTTGAAAAAAAATATTTTGAACTCGAACAAAAAGCAGCGAAAAACAAATTCGATCCAAGAGAATGGCTAGCATTTATCAAGGAAAATAAAAGAAGAAATCCAGACCTAGCGAAAACAGCAAGAATAGGTATTAGTTTATACACACCAAGATATCTTAAAAGGCACGAAGCAATAAAAAAAGTTAATAATAACCTTCTTCCACTTCACCAAAATCTTGGAAGAATCTACGGGTTATTAGACTCAGCAGGTGACAGGAACTTGAGCCAAGAAGTGCTTGATGATTGGAATAAAACTTTAGGAGATGCAAAGGATGAATTCCTAAAAGAAGAAATGTGGATCGATGTGCAAAATGGAGGTGCTGAAATTTTATCGTTGATTGAATTATTTAAAGCTAATGGACTCAACCAACTAGATCCGATTATGGGAACGCTGACACAAATGCAGTCAAATTATAAATCGCTCCAATCACTATACGGCCATGACCAATCTGAACTTGTAAGAATAACAGACAAAATATCCCAATTAGAGGCAGATACGACATGGAACGGAATAAAACACTTCGCCAAGACAGAAGGATTGATAATTGGAGGAGCAGTTGTCGGCGCAACGCTATTTGCAATACCAGGAGGGCAGTTTGCAGGTGCTGTAGCGCTTGGAGGGGTGTCAAAATTTATACTTGTATCAGCTTGTGCAGGTGTTGGTATGACATTAGGTACCGAAATAGCAAAACCTTTTGCAGGGTTTACCCCAGACTTCAGTATAGAAAATCTAGCATACAGCTCGGCAAGAAATACACTAATGTCAATGGCGTTTATGGGAGCAGGAAGATTTGTAGGTGGTGAACTAGGGGCGGTATTGAGATCAGGTACTGGGGGAAGAGTCGCAAACGGTGTTAATTGGGTAAAAAATGGAATTGATAAAGGTTTGGGTAAAATTGCTGGAGCAGGAGGAGGTGCTACAAATAGATGTGCAATGGGAAGATATATGGCTGGGCACATGTTTCAAGAAACGGGGGAAGAGTTAGCAGAGAATTGGGCTGAGAAAACCCACCCACTTCTTGGAATAATGGCATCAACTTTTAACGCAATGGACGGTGTTAACGTCAACGTGGACGTGTCTTCTAGTCCAGCCTTAAGAGTTCTCTCACAAGAAGCAGAAGTATCTATCAAATCTGTAAAAAATAACAACGTAACATTCGAATACAATCCAGAAAACAAACAATTCATTTTAGACACCATTTCACAAAATGGAGGGACTTTAGTTAACCAAGGATCTGTATTGGTATGTGAATTTTACCAAGGAAGAGAAAAAATAACATACAAATTTCTACCATCAACAGTTCCATTTGAAGCACGTCAATTTTTAGCAACGGATTTTGGAAAATCATTAAATGAAAAATTTAAAGTAAAATTTAAAAATAATTTAGAAGCAGAATTTGAAGGTAGTACAACAAGATTCCGCGCAATATTGGAAGCAGAGGGATATGTATGCCTAGAACTAGAAGGAAAAATAATTGCTGCTAAAAACAATCAAAGGATTCTCTTTCGTCCTGCGAAGAATCCAACAACAGAAATAGGAAGATATAAAAGAGACTTAGGAGAATTAGCACAAAGAGGGAGAAGGATGATTCTTAGCCCTGTGTCACAAACTAGGAATATGAGCAGAGCTCATAGTGGAAATGAAAATACTTTATTAAGTATAGCAGCTGAAGTCCCAGCAAGTGTGATGGAAGAGGCCCAAGTAGCAGCAGCCGCTGCAGTAGGAGGAATTGTTAACACGCCAGGAATAACAAATCAAAGAAAACAACAATTAATCAGAAGAGCGTTTGTCGCAGCGGAAACAGACACAACCGTAGATACAACCGCAGAAACAACAATTGACAGAAGTAAATTAGTAGCAAGAGCCCCAGCAATAACCCCAGACATGTCAGTAGGACAAATTAAAGCGATTGAATTTGTCTACAACATAGATACCCAAAAGAAAATAGACAGAATATTTGAAGGTTTGGAAGGTGTCCCGGCAGAAACACAGACAGAATTAAGGGAATATATTGAAGAACTAGCTCTGGCACAACACGAAAAAAACCCTGAACAATATGTGAGCCACGGTTTTGATCATTCATTGAGTGTTATGGGTCACACAGAAAATGCAATGGAAAGCGACCCAGAAATAGTTCAAACAATGATGTCAAAATACGGGATCACAGAAGTAGAATCAAAATTCATGATGAGGATGGTTGCAGTGTTCCATGATTTTGGATACCCAGATGTTGGGGATTTAGGAAAAGCACTTCACGGAGTCACTGGTGCATTAATAGCGGCAAAGCCAAAATTCATAAAAATGATGGAAGAAATATTAGTGAAAAATCCAGCTGATAAAGCAAAATTTGAGATTTTAATGCAAGACTTCCAGGACGCAATCTTGTATCACTCAGCAGATAAGGTAGAGATACACAGGGATACAAAGATCAAATTAAAACGCGGAGAATTTATCATTAATTCCGAAAACATTATTGAGATTGTAAGAGAATTAAAAAGGAACAAAGATTTTCCTACAGACGTTATTGAAATCCATTGTTCAGAGTCAAATATAGCAAAAATGCAAAAATTACTCGTTGAAGAGGGGCATAGTTTAGATAATATTAAATTTGTGCCAGTAGAGGAAGGTGCGAAGTTTAAAGGTAGAAGAGTTGATCTAGCTAAAAAGAATGACAAACTGCTTGGTATTGAGTTTAAGGAAGCGTCTCTACAAAACGATCCTCTAAACTACATGATAAGAGTTGCTGATAATGTCGACATGGTAAAAGATAGGGTCTCGCCATTCCAAGCAACAGAAATATTTAAACAAATATATAGAGATTTTGGACCAGGAACTGATACAGGATTAGTATTGGTCGAATTAGAAGACTGTAAAGATCTAAAAGCACTATTGAAAATCAAGACCATAAGAGAAAAACTAGCAGAATATGGCGTAAATACAAACCAAGATGCAAAAGGCATTATTAAAGATTTTAAAAGGGCAATGATTCAAAAAAGAATAAATGACCCTAAATATGCTAGCGAAGTAGAACAGTATCGTGATAAAATACCAAAAATAGGAATGATGACAAACAGTCAATCGGTACGACACTTCGGAGGTTGTGAAAGCGTGGTAGATGTAAGATTAAAGGGTGCCGTTCTGACTGTACAAGTAGATTTAGAAACATATAATGAGTTAAACAAAATTAAGGTCATCGAAGAGGCACTTGATGCTGATGGTGTTACAAACAAAGTTAGAGTTGGAGTTGGAGACTATCAAATATGGAGAGCATACGAAGCTTACAGAAGTCTTAAGAATAATGGAGAGAATATATCAATTAGAATTGTAACAGGTGAAGGATCTAATCAAAGAGTATTAAACCAAAACTATAAACCAGAGTCAGTCTAAGAAACACCAAAAATTGATAAGGGCGGAAGTCGTCAGTTAATAACAAAATAATAACCACAAAAATATGGGTGAAGAAAGTGCGGAAGAATTCCAACAAAGACTTGAAGAAGACCCTGATTGGCAAGTATACCAAAAAGCAAAGCAAGAAAAAGAGTTTGAAGGAACCTCCCAAGGTATGATACTTAAATCATTAGAAGAACAAGCCCAAAAAGAAGGTACAGAAGCAAGCTTTAAAATGGGAGATCACGGTCGAAATGAATATAGATACGGCGACCAATCCGCAGTAGAACAGCTTCACTTAAGCCCAGGAGGAGTGGCCGTGGCATACACAAACATGTTAGATCTCCAAAAAGAATGGTGGAGAAAAGCTTTCTTAGAAGATAGATATGGAGGGGATATCAATAAGATCGGACTATTTGCCCCATCTTTACTAGAAACAATAGAGCTCAAGCTCGGCAAAGAAGGCGCAGAGCAATTTAGAATCGATAAATTGTTACAAGAAGCAGGCTTAGAAGGTGGAGAAGTTGAAGAATTTGCAGAATATGAGATGTATAGCGGGCAGCTAGGAAAAGCTGAGTACGAAATAATTACCAAAATTACACAAGTTCTAAGAGCGGCAGTCCAACCCAATTTTGACATTAGATTCGATAATGGAGGAGGTGATATGTGGAGAAAAATAAGATTAGTACCATTAAATAGAGAAGCGCAACTAGCCTTAATAAATGGCGGTCCAATTTTAGACGCAGCACTTACAAACATCGTGGATAACCACACTCAACTAGTAGAGGCTTTAAAAGCAGCTTAAACCTAGGCTCACCCCACCCACCACAAACAAATACCACGCGAACCATTTCAGTGAATGGTTTTTCAAAAACCGCATCAACCAATAAATAGAAAAATATCCGACAACAGCTGACATCAAAAACCCTGCCAAAACAGGATGAAAATCAGGACTACCAATAGCAGACACATCGATATCCCCCAGCTGATCATAAATAATCAAAGCCGCCGCCCCAGCTATAGCAACACCGCCCAACAAAAACGAAAATCTAGCAGCCTCTTCCCTCTTCACACCATTGATCAATCCACCCGAGATAGTAGATCCCGAACGAGAAACTCCAGGTATCAAAGCAACAGATTGAAACAAACCAATTACCAAAGCATTCCACCACTTTAGATCACTGACAGGTACTTTCTTCTTTTTACGCTGGCCATACCATTCAGCGACCAAAAACAAAATACCCACACAAATCATAAACACACCAACACTCATAGAATTCCGCATTGCAGGCCCCTCAAAAAAATCTTTCAAGCCAAAACCAATCGCAACGACAGGTAACGTTCCAACGACAAGCAAGACAGTGAGCCGCTTATTGCGAAGCAAACAAATGAAATCTCTCCAAAAATAAGCCAAAATTGCCACCAATGTCCCAACATGAACGGCTACATCAAAACTCAGCAACGACTCAACCTCAAGCCCAAGTATTGACTCGCCCAAAACCAAGTGCCCGCTCGACGAAATAGGGAGAAACTCAGTTACTCCTTGCACGGCACCCAAAATTGCAGCGTCTAATATTTCCATACGACACAAATTCTACCAAATCTCCCGAACTTAACCACCCCTTTTACTTAAGTCCGAACTTAGTGCTTAAAATACCTCCTCCCACTAAACACCATCGCAATCCCAAGCTCATCCGCTCGTGCGATAACTTCATCATCACGAATAGATCCGCCAGGATGAATAATAGCTTTCACACCATACGATGCAGCCTGCTCCACCCCATCTGGGAAAGGGAAGAAAGCATCAGAAGACATCACAGCACCTTGCGCGCGGTCACCTGCCTTGTGACCTGCAATAAACACACTGTCAACACGAGACATCTGCCCAGCTCCAACTCCTACCGTCGTAAGACCCTTGGCCATCACGACAGAATTTGAAACAACTCTTTTCACAACCTTAGTTGCAAAAAGCATATCAGCAATTTGCTCATCAGTTGGTTTAACTTTCGTCACGACTTTCAAGTCCTCAGGCGTAAGTTCGTGAGTATCTTTAGTCTGGATCAAAAGCCCACCTGTCACTTTCTTAATATCAGTCTTCATCAAATCTATTTTGAAATCTCCAATTCTCAAAATCCTCAAGTTTTTCCTAGTCATCAAACGCTTCAAAGCCTCGTCAGTATAAGAAGGCGCAATAATGATTTCCATAAACATCTTGCTCTCCTTCATGTAGTCGACCATATCCGCAGTAAACTCACGATTCAAAGCAACCACGCATCCAAAAGCAGACAAAGGATCTGCCTTATGTGCAGCCACAAAAGCCTCCTCTATAGATGAGCGAGTAGCGACTCCACACGGATTGTTGTGTTTGACGAAAACCGCTGTCGGCTCACCGAATTCCTTCACCAACTCAAGAGCACTATCTCCATCCACGATATTATTAAACGACAATTCCTTTCCATGAAGGACTTCTGCATTTGTAATATTTGAATCACCGTTCTCAGGATTTCGGAAGAAAGCCGCTTTTTGCGTAGGATTTTCACCATATCTTAGGCTGCGAACTTTTTCGTAATGAAGGTCGAGAAGTTCAGGTTCGCCAGTTATTTCACGGAAATATTTATTAATAGCCTCATCATAATTGTAAGTAAGACTGAAGACCTTGCGAGCCAAAACTCTGCGAGTCTCCAGAGACGTGTCCCCATTTGTAGAAATCTCAGTCAAAACCTTCTCATAATCCGCAGGATCAGTAACCACAGTCACATATTTGTAATTCTTTGCGGCACTTCTGAGCATCGAAGGACCACCAATATCAATATTCTCAATTACTTCATCTTCAGTCACACCTTCTTTGGCAACAGTCTCAGTAAAAGGATAAAGATTAACAATCACCAAATCGATCATTTCAATCTCATTGTCCGAAGCTTCTTTCATATGTTCATCGGAATCGCGAACAGCCAACAAACCCCCGTGTACATTGGGATGCAGAGTCTTTACCCTACCCTCCATAATCTCAGGAAATCCAGTGACTTCACTCACATCAACAACAGGAACCCCGGCATCCTTAAGAACCTTCGAAGTTCCTCCAGTAGATATGATTTTCACACCTAGATCAGAAAGTTTTTTTGCGACCTCTTCTATTCCAGTTTTGTCTGAAACGCTGATAAGAGCACGTTTTATTGTCATGTGAAAGAGTGTTATACAAACCCCCTTGAGCCCCCCGCAAAAATTGGCCCACTTCTTTGATAAAAGTCCGACCAGGGAGTCATTTTACAGATCACCACTCAAAAGTCAAGGCTATTGTAAAAATACTCGATTTATTGTATAATATAATTAACAAAACAAAAATTTAAACAAAAAATATGCAGGAAAATAAACTTCCAGAAGATGCTGATGCTCAAGAAGATAGTGTCCCGGGTACTGACAAAACGGACAAAAAAACCGGTTCAAAATCTTGGAAAAAAGCAATTGTAGCTTTTGTAGTGTTAGCGATTTTAGGTGTTGTTTTTTATACAACAGACCTAAATAGATTTTTCAAAGGAATTATAGTTGATCCAATTGGAGATGAAGACCAACAGGAGCCTCTAGCTGATTGTGACGATGAAGGATTAGTCTCTTATTGGCCAATGGACGAAGGATTCGGAAATACGCTAAACGATGTGGTAGGCGAAAACGACGGAACAATATATGGAGAATATGAATGGGTGGAGAACGCAGACGGGTCAGTAGCTCTCAGAATCAATGACGGATACATCGACTTCGGAAATGATGAATCTCTGAATGCAGGCATGGAAGATTTGAGTTTGGTTGCGAGGCTAAAAACTGTAGACCAAAATTCAATTGTCTTCGGAAAAGCAGTCCCAGAAAACAGTGGAAATCCCTATACGGGATATTTTTATTCGATGAGGCCATACAGTATTGTGGACAAAGAGGATGGGAGTCAAGGGAGTCCAGGCACATCATTATTTTGGTTTAAGGATGGAGGCTACCCATTTGTAGAGGGGAATGAATCATACGCATGCCCATTAGACCCAAAGCCAGAAGAATATCAAGGATATACATGTGGATATGGGGGACAATACACCTATATAGACGATGCAAAAGCAAGAGGGAATGATGGGAACTGGCACATAGTCACAGGGACTTTAAATAGAGAGGAAGGAGGTGGAGGGACTATGAATTCATATGCGGACGGATTGAAAACAAGTGTCCCTGAAAGATTAGAACCAATAGACACAATCGACAACGAAGGAGAATTCAGAATCGGAGCACCACAAGTACCTACTTACAACTACGAAGGTCTAATATCAGACCTTGCTGTATACAAAAAAGAAATTTCACAAGAAGACGTCGAAGAAATTCACTCGCTGCCAAAAACGAGCAAATTCTGTTCGTACGAAGGCATGTACAAGCCAACACTAGACATCGAAGCAGGGTTAGTATCACATCAATCATTTGATGAATTAAAACCTGGGAATGTTATAGTGGATGAAGTGGAAGGGTTGCCTTTCGGCAGTATCAAAGACTCAGATCTAGCAAATGAAGATGGGGACACCCCTCCAGAATTGGTAGAGGGTTTTATAGGGAATGCTTTTCAATTTGACGGTCTTGATGATGTGGCATCTGTAGGGAATAATCCAGTAGAAGATGGGAGTTTAACACTCTCAACATGGATAAAAATAGATGGAGAACAGTTAGGGAAATTCTCGATGATAATGAGTACAAGCTCAACGAAATACTACCTTGCATATAATACAAACAACGCAATCAGATTAAGGACAGGATACATGCTTGAGGAAGATGATGAGGGGTATGACTCTGAAAAAACGAACTATAAGTTCTGTGACATAAAATCCGGAACAAACCTAATAATCCCAGGAGAATGGACTCATGTAGCAGCTACCCTCAATCACGCAAACGGAGAGCACGGCCTCTATGTCAACGGAGAAAATGTGAAAGAAAAAAATGAATATGAATTCCCAAAATGCCAAACTATTGGAGGTAGTGCGGCCCTAACTATAGGAGGGAGCAGTACTTCTTACCCATTTGATGGAGCTATCGACGAATCACGTGTATACAATCGTGCGCTCACAGACGCAGAAATAAAAGGACTTTACGACTATGAAGTTGCTATATCTGAAGGTATAGAACCACAACCTTTAAATCCAGAACCAGTAACCTGCGAATACAACGAAACAGAATACGAAGTAGGTGAAACATACGACGCAGACGACGACTGCAACACATGTACATGCGGCGAGGATGGACAAATATCATGTACCGCAGATTCATGCGAACCAGAACAACAAGAAGTAACAACTTACCACTGGAATTTCAACGAAGGGGAGGGAGCAACTGCTCATGACTCAGGAGGAACTCAAAACGATGGAATGTTATTTGGTGACCAAGGATGGGTAGATGGAACTATAGATGGAGCTTTTAATTTTACAAACGGACATTTTAGACTAGAAGAACCAATCACAATAAACGCAGACCAACCATTTACGATTTCAGCATGGGTGAAATTAGACGAAATCGAATCCACACAATACATCATGTCTAGCGAGACAAGTGTGGGTTTTGAAAATGGTAATTGGATTGCACCAATATTATGGAACAACAACAAGCAAATTTTTGGAGCAAGCTTCATGGATGGAGGTCTGGGAGGAGGAACAGACAAACCCGCGTACCACAAGTACACTTACTCAGGTACAAGTCTCGAACCAGATAATTGGTATAATTTGGTAGCAACATACGATGGTCAAGACAACGTGAATAGCATCAAGCTTTACGTCAATGGGATAGAAGAATTATCATACTCATTAAAGTCTTGGCAGGAAGGATGGACGGCAATTTCGAGCAAAACAACAATAGGTGTTAGAGCTGGTGATTTGTCTAGCAATAAACTTTTAGGATCGATTGACGATTTGAAAATGATACTTGGTGAGGCTATGGATTGGGCGCAGGTCAAAGAAGAATATGACGCAATAATGAATCCACCAGAACCAGACCCAGTCACATGCACAAACGACGAAGCAGAATACGAAGTAGGAGAAACATTCGACGCAGGAGACGACTGCAACACATGTGCGTGCGGTGAAGACGGACAAATATCATGTACAGCAGATTCATGCGAGCCAGAATCAATCACATGCACAAACGACGAAGCAGAATACGAAGTAGGTGAAACATTCGACGCAGGAGATGATTGCAACACATGTGCATGCGAAGGAGATGGACAAATCTTATGTACAGAAGAGGTTTGCGAGCCAGAACCAGAACCAGATCCAATCACATGCGAATACAACAGTGAAAACTATGCAGTAGGTGAAACATTTGACGCAACAGACGATTGCAATATATGTGTTTGTGAATCAGATGGTGGAATAACATGTACGAACGTAACGTGCGATTCAGAACCAGATCCAGTTACCGACCCAGACCCGGTAACAACCGATCCAGACCCAGATCCAGTAGAAGCAGGCGGAATAACAATCAACCCAAACCCAGATCCAATAAACTGTTTATACGAAAGCAAAACATACAGCCCAGGTGCAGCAATTTTTGTAGACGACTGCAACACATGTTTCTGCGGAAACAACGGCCAAATGTCTTGTACGCATAAAACTTGTGACGAAGCTGACGAAACTGACGAAACGCCAGCCCCAACTCCGACTCCAGGGCCAGTCGCATCAACTCCACTACCAACAACTTCTCCATACTGCATTTCAGGAACAGACAAAACGACTTTCGTAGACCTTGAAGAAGGAGAAATAAAAGCATCAGCAGAATATCTATCTCAATTAACAGTCGACGACATAAAAGTAGTTGGTGGATACGACACAGCATTTGGCCACGAATACAGACCAAACAACACAATCACCAGAGCAGAATTTGCAAAAATCCTTCTCTACTTAACAAGATGTGATGATGTCAGACAATGCAACTCAGACTACAGCCAAGGACCTCTACCAAGTATACAAGTAGAGGACGTGGATACAGCAAGTTGGTACTACAACGTAGTTAGATGCGGGCTGAAAGAAGATATATTCTACCCAGACACAAATGACGAATTCAGACCAGAAGTGCCTATCACAAGAGCAGAAGCCACAGAAATGATAGTTAGGGCTGCAAATATAGACGCATCAGACGAAGACGGATCGACAGAATTCACAGATATACAAGAAGATTCATACTTCAACGAATTCATTGGAGCAGCTTCAAAAATCAAGATTATTAATGGTTACTCAGACAGCACATTCAGACCAGATAATCCAATCTCAAGAGGCGAAGCAGCTTTGATCCTCACACGTTATCTGTACCAAAAAAGCCTGACGGAATAAGCCAACTCGCGCACCCCGGACTTGCCCAAACACATCGAGAGCTCTAATCCACAGGATCATAACCACCCTTGCTCAAAGGGTTGCATCTTAAAACACGCCACAGAGCCTTCAATCCACCCCAAATAACACCATGTTTCTCTATCGACAAGGAAGCATATTCGCTACAACTAGGCTTATATCTACAGTACCCAAAAGGATATTTACGGCGCCCACCAGGACTATGATCAGGTGAAAAATTCACCCTATAAAACTTCAATAAAAAAAGCACGCCCCTCCTAGGCAACCTAATTATTTTAGTAATAGTTTCCAGGATATTGTTTAATACCATTCTTAATTACTTCCCAGTGTAAGTGAATTCCAGTCGCACCATATACACGACCAGTATTACCCATTTGACCCAAAACTTGTCCTTGTTCAACCCATTGTCCCTCAGAAACAGTCAAATGATCCAAATGAGCATAAAGAGTCTCAAGTCCATTTCCGTGTGAAACAATAACGTGATTACCATATCCACCACCCCATCCACCTGAAGAAGCTTTTGTAACTTGTCCAGCACCAGCTGACCAAACAGGAGGCATCGCTGTATCAGCGATATCAAGGGCGTAGTGACCAGAACGATAACCTTGGGTAACGTCACCTCTAGTAGGATATATAAAAGGTTTTGTACCAATTGGTATCTCATTTGAATTACTCAAAGAAACAGTCGAAGAACCTACGTTCGTCGTCGAACCTGATCCTGCAACAACAGGCCTTCCAGGTCCCAGAGGCTTAGCTCCAGGCAAGAAAAGATGCTGTCCAATAGCTAAAGTATCAGTTGTAAGGTTATTTTGAGCAATAATACCACTTGTATCTATAGTATACTTACCAGCCAATTTCTCTAAACTATCTCCTTCCATAGTTGTATAACTAACTCCATCAATAGGAGGAATTACCAGTTTTTGACCAGAAACAACCATATTAGCGTTCCCAATATTGTTTTCCCACATAATAGTCTCCACACTCAAATCGTACCTTACAGCAATCTGAGACAAAGTTTGTCCTCCTTCAACACTATGAATCGCAAAATCAGTCATTCCGATCCTACTCGCATTACCTGTTTGAGGGTTAATTTTCATCAAATAACCGTCAGTATCAGCTATTAACACGTCTCCAGGTAGAGAATAAGTATCTATATAGTCACTCGCATAACTCATAGAAACAGTAGAAAAGCTCGAAATAGGCGAAATTCCGCTAAGTATAAAAAGAACCCCAGCAAAGATACTAATTTGAGACATAAGTCTCTTGTGGGGTGCTATTGGTAGGATATTGAAATCAAAAAGTCCCAGAGATCGAATATAATTAACAGGAGTACGCATAAACCCCAGAAGCTTCAGAATCCACTTCTTAAATACAAACCAAGGCGTAAAAACCTTCATATGGCGCTCTTTTTGAGCGAGTTTGTTTACCTGTTCTATATGGTACACATTTGTTTCCGTAGTCATACTTTGAAATTATACCTACTTTATTAAACAGACCTCAAAATCCGAAAATTGACAGTCGAAGAGGATTATGGTCTGAAAATATCAAAATGTCAATGCCAAGTAGGGTTTATAACCTGTAAGCAGGGCATAAATGGACGTCAAAAATAAATCCAGCAATAAACCAATATTAAAAATTATACTTGACAGGCGGGGCAGAATAGTGTGCGAAAACATTGCCAACTATATAAATATCTGTTAGGTTTCTCCCGCTAAATTCTGCTCTAATTTTCTATGATTAGAGCTTAGGAAAATAACCTAACCCAAAGAAACATGACTGAAGAAGATCTTCTGCTATACGAATTAATGGTAATAATCAACCCTGACCTTGGGGAAGAAGCCACCACTAAACAGCTCGAAAAAATCAAAAAGTTCATCAAAGACCTCGGAGGGGAAATAACTCACGAGGATATTTGGGGAGTTCGTACTATGGCATACATAATCAAAAAACAGGAAAGAGGATTTTATGTAGTATTGAATTTCAAGATAGATCCAGGAAAAATCAAAGAGTTCAAAAGCGAATTAGCATTAGAACAAGACCTTCTCAGATACATGATTTTGAAAACACCAAACTATTACGAAGTCACAACTCTGGACAAACTTGAACAGGAAGCCGAGCAATATAAAGCAGAAAAAGACAAACCTGAGGAAGAGAAAGAGGAAGAGAAACCAAAAGAAACTCCAAGACCTGAGCCTAAAAAAGAGGAACCAGTGAAGGAAGAGGAACCAGTGAAGGAAGAAGAACCAGTGAAGGAAGAAGCTGCTCCAGTCGAAGAAGCTGCTCCAGTCGAAGAAGAAGAACCAGTCAAGGAAGAAGAACCAGTCAAGGAAGAAGAACCAGTCAAAGAAGAAGAACCAGTGAAGGAAGAGGAGCCAGCTGAAGAAGCTGCTCCAGTCGAAGAAGAAACTCCTGAACCAGAAGCCCCAGCTCCAGAGCCTGAGCCAGATCCTGAACCAGAAGAGAAAAAAGAAGAAGTCAAAGTCGCAGACAGAAAAGAACTAGAAGACGTTGACGCTAAACTAAGATCAATTATTGACGATCCAGATATATCTCTATAACCAATAAAAAATGAGATCAATCAACAAGGTTATCCTCATTGGGAACCTAACAAGAGACCCAGAAATGAGAGAAACACCAAACGGCCAAAAAGTCACCACTTTTGGAATTGCTACAAATAGAGAATGGGTGACAAAAGAAGGAGACAGGAAACAATCTGCAGAATTCCACGAGTGTGTTGCATGGGCAAAACTTGCTGAAATTTGCGAAAAATACCTTAAAAAAAGCAAACTAGTTTATGTGGAAGGATACTTGAAAACTAGAAACTGGGATACAGAAGAAGGTGTAAAGAAATTCAAAACAGAAGTCATAATTCAAGACATGGTTATGTTAGACAAAAGACCACAAGGAGATGGTGGAGACGCAGATCTAACAGAAAGCACTCCAGCAGAAGCAGTTGATACAGACGCACCCGCACCAGAGGCTTCTGAACCTGAAGAAAATATCTTTTAATTTAAATAATAATGCCAACATATAAAGGAAGAAGATGCCGATTCTGCCAAGAAAAAGTTCAGTTTGTTGACTACAAAAATGTAGCTTCAATCTCACGATTTCTTACTAAATTTGGCAAAATTGTCCCAAAATACTACAGTGGAAACTGCATCAAGCACCAAAAAATGGCATCAAACGCCATAAAAAGAGCTAGAGAAATGGCTTTGATTCCATACATTAAGTAGAAAAAAAGCAGAAAAAATGAAAAAAACGCAAGAACCCTAATTTTTTAGGGTTTTTGTTTTGATAAAAGTACCAAAAAATGATATAATGTTAAGATAAAAAACAAAAAATATATGGTTAAAAAAATCAAAAACAAAAGAAGCTTTAGAAAAGCAAAAAAAGCAGAAAAAGTTCTGCAAAAAGCTTTGAAAAAAGAATCGAAACGTCTAAGCAAAACGTCTCAAGAAACAGCGTATGACGTAGGGAAATTAACCTGGAGCGCACCAGAATTTGTCAAAATCAAACGAGGGTGGTTATGGTACGCAATTTTCGTAATTATTTTCATAGGAGGAGGAATCTTAGCCTACTTGCTGGACTCATGGTCATTTGGATTAGCACTGATAGTATTTGGTGCAGTCTACCTAGTGGCAGACAAACCACACCCAAAAAATGTAAAAATAATTTTGTCAGACCTAGGGGTAAAAGTCGGAAACAAGGTTTATCAATACAACAGAATAAAAGCATTTTGGATCGTATACAATCCACCATTCAATCAAGTGTTGAACATAAAAGTATACAACGAATTTCTCGAGGAAATTGAAATCCAACTTGGCAAACAAGATCCAACAGAAGTATATGAATTCCTATCTCGAAGACTTCCAGAATTGGAAGGAAAAGAACCAGGATTTGTAGACAATTTATCTAAACTATTAAGACTATAAAATGGCAAACACACCCGATCAAACACCAGAAGAAAGAGAAGCTCAACATCTTGCAGAGACGACAGATGAACTTGCTTTAGCAGGTCAAAAAAAGGACCTAGCAAAGGAGTCAGAAAAGATTTGGCGCAAAGCTATAAGAGATGTGACAAAAAAAGTAAGAAAGAAAAGAACAGGAGAACGAGGGAAAAACTACAGATTCCCTCTCGGCCGAATGACGGCAAGGCTTCTCAAGCCAATCAACAAAAGCTGGGAGAAATATTCGCATAAGAAAAAAGAGATAAATCAATCAAATACAAGCCCACAAGAAAAAATAAAAGCTCTTCAAGGACTTAGGGATGAACTGAGGGAAGAAACAACTTTGGGTGTGGATAATGCAGTAGCACTCATAGATAACATGACCGAGAAAGAACGCCTAGTCACAAGAAAATCTTTGGCTCAACTCGAAGTATATTCAGTGTTTTTTGAGGATCTGATGGAGCAAGAAAAAGCAAAACCTCTGATAACAATATTCGATGAATTCATAAAGTTAAGAGAACTTCCTAATTCAAAAGTTAAAGACCTGGGCAAAACATATGCAGAAGTAATAGAAGAAGCATTGCTAGATTCACAATTAGCACCTTCGGCATTTTTTGTACTAGCTCTAGCACACAAAGGAGTGAGAAAAGAATTTGCACGTCAATTCATCAAGAAAAATCCAGAAAAAACAATTTGGTTAATAGACACGGGAAACAGATACGGATGTTTTGAGCCATCTGAAATGAAATTACTTTTCAACTACGCGAAACAAGAACACCCAGAATTAGAAGAAAAAATCGACAAAGAATTAGGAAACTTCCATTACTACCAAAGAGTGTATGAGCTCAGATACAACTCACAACAGCAAATGGCTCAAAGAGCAAAAGGCATGCGTTTAAACGCATCGGGGAACAGGGCCCTTCAAGCGTTGACATTCAAAGGAACAGGAAGGTTTGTAGGTAGTTTATGTGCGGTAATGACAATCGTAGCAAACTTAATAGCAAACAGAAAAGTAATACTAGAAAATCCATCAAAAGTACTAAAAAACCCATACATCCTTGGATCAGTAGGTCTATTAACATACCTACATAAAACAGGCAAAGGCGAAAGAGTTGGAGACCTGCTAACAGGAAAAGCAGAAAGAGAAAAACAAAAGAAAATTACAGCAATGACTCAACTAAGAGAAGTCCTAACTTCAAACGAAGAATGGGGAAGATTCTACGCTATGGGAGGAACAGAACTTTTAATGAAACACCAAAACGAAACACAAAACAAAGCAAGTTCCCTAGACAGATTGCCAGACATGAAAGCATTCATAGAATTCTGCAAAAAGAATGAAACAGAGACAGAAGAAAGCAAGAAACCATCGAAACAATTGGAACGTATAGCCGAAACATCAGGAGATATGGCTACTGTGGAATTAGGAGCATGTATGTCTATATTCAGAGATCTATCAATAACTTCATCTAGAACTTACAAATCAATGCTTATAAAAGCTGACCAAACTCTCAGCTAAAAAAATAAAAACAAATGCAAAACAAATACAACAGATTAGTCCCATTCCTAGAAGATTTATACAGAGAAGTAACAACCTCTGAAAAATCTTTTGACGAATTTTTCGAATTGATAGAAGAGAATATAGAAGCTTTCAAAGATACAGACCTCTTCAAAAAATATTTGAAACAATACCCACAACATGACGAGATAATTAATACGCTTTTCTCACAGATGAGCAAAGATTTCGGCGATGGGAAAGTATACATATATCTCCCTAATGAAGACGGAGACTACGACCAAGAACAAATCACTATATTTTATAAGTTAGTAGACTTCTTGACGCTAAAATCAGGTGCAGAAACAACTCCACCTTCAGCGAAAACAACGATGGAAAAGACAACGAAATTAATGAAAGAAGCCGGTAACTTGGAAGTAATTGAACCATTAAAATTAAACAAGAAAGGCACAATGATCGTCGGAAAAGTAAGAAACCCGAACGATCCTACAGGTAAAGCCCTACGAGTATTTATAGATCCAAATATGCCAGAAGAGATCGGATTTATAGATGCAAACGGCAAAATGTTCAAAGTAGAAGCTTCACAAGGAGGTCTCGGGATTTTCATAGGAGCTTCAAGTGAAGACATCTTAGAATTCACAGGCCAATCAAAAACAGACGTAAGCGCTGAAGTAACGTTGAGTGATACAACTCTCCCAACGACAACAATAGCAACAGCAGGTATTCCAACGGAACCTGCAGCCAGAACCCAAGAAAACGAGGACGATGATAGAGGAGAGGACCCAATCCAAAATTCAACAGGCATGCCAACAGGCATGTCATCTACTTCAAAAGGAAAAACCAAACAAGGCGAAATCAAACAAGACAAACCCAAACAAGACGAAGAGCAACAAACGACAGATCCACAACAAGAATATCAAACACAACAACAACAAAGAGTAATATCTCCAAAAAGAATAGTTAGCGGAAACCAACCAATATTCAAACAAGGAACGGAACAAGGAATGAATCTTCGCATGCCAAACTACGTGTCAAATATGGAAGGGAGCAATAAAGGTAGAAAAACCGAGAAACAGATGAAAGAAGAAGGTCCACGAGAACAAACAGAGGCTCCGCAACAAAAACCAAGACCAAAAAAATCGACAGATACGGGCCATCAATCAGACCAAGCCCAGAAGAAAAAAGGAAATGGAGGAAAGATCTTGGCAGCAGCGGCAGGTTTTGCGGGAGTATCAATCCCAGGAATATTAGTAATCACTGACATAGTTTAAATATGAAAAAACAATTCAAAAAAATAGCGTTAATATTACTCGCCTATCTAGCGATCACTTCGATCGCAGGGCCAATTTATTCAGCTTTTGCTTTTTCTCCTGCAGGTGCTGATGGGAAATGTGCAGACCCTTTGGTTAGAGTAGTAGGAGCTCCGACAGACGAGCCATGTCTTGAAAATACATCTGCAAACAACCTGACAGTCTGCGAATCGAATCCAAATCTATACTATTTGAACGATAACAAAGAGATGTGTCCAGCAGCAGGAGGGGACGTAGGAGAATCGTTGACAGCACAACAAACTATTGAGAAATTCCTTGCACTAATCATAACATTAGAAAAACTTCTAAATAAATTACTCTGGCCAATATTATTCCTTATAGGTGACTTGCTAAAAACAGACATCCTTTTTGGATCCGGAATGGAGGACAGATTGTACAACATATGGGTCCCAGTAAGAAATTTGGTAAACATAATTTTTGTACTGGGACTAGTAGGTCTCGCACTATATAGTGTGCTTGGTATCAGTGGCGAGCAAAGCAATTATTCGATCAAAACAATGCTCCCAAAACTGATTGCAGGGATTATTGCAGTCAATTTCTCGTTTATTGCAATCAAAGTCTTTTTGGATGTGGTGAATGTTTTCACAACTTCCATATTCGCAATACCGACCCAAATTGAATCGATGGAAGGAACAAACTTGGGATCAAAAGATCATGAGGAATTAGATACTAAACAACAAGGAGTGGTATCAGCATTCTGTAAGCAGGTCTATTCAGTACAAGATTACGACAGCTTTGGAGAGTCACTGGAAGGGACAGCTCTACAAAAATTAGCCCAAGAATTCAAACTACCAATGCTAACAGACACAAAACAAATCACAGCAGTAGCCGCAAAGTTTGATGACACCAAAAAAGGGGAATGGAACGCAAGACTTTTAGAATTGAAGGAATTCTCGATGTGCGAAGGAGTATTAGACACCGGATTCAAACTGACGGACACCGGTCAAAAATTCTTTGCAAAATACGCCTCGAACAACGCAGCCCTAGCAATGGCTATAAATATGGGAGAGATAGTCTTCTATGACAAAGCTGCGACAGGCGCAATGGGTAGTAATAAGTACGAATCTCTAGCCATAAACGCAATATTCTCACTATTACTATACTTAGTATATGTAGTTTCATTTGTTGTCTTATTCATAGTTCTACTAGCACGTCTGGTAGTCTTATGGCTTGGAATAGCAATATCCCCGGTTATGGCTTTGATACTCACAGTTCCAATCGCAAAAGAGAAATTAAGCAGCGTAGAGCCATTGATAGGGAAATTCGTTTCACACGCAATCGCTCCAATACCAATCGCACTCTCAATGACTGTAGGTTGGATAATGCTGAACGGAATAAAAAGCACAATGCTAACTAACACAGGGTCTGCTATGGCATCAGGTGTATTAATCCCATCTATACCAATACCTGGATTAGAAACACTACAAGGATTGATGATCAGTCTAGCAACAGTAGCTGTCGTATGGCTCGGTGTATTTGCAGCAGCAAACGAAACAATCGCAGGTGGCATGACAAAAGTAGTACAAGATAAACTTCAAAGTTTCGGAAAATTTGTTGCAACAGCACCAATCAAGTACACACCTTGGGTGCCTGTTGAAGTACAGGGAAGCGAAGATCCTGAACGCTTGAGTATATCTGGAATCTCACAAGTAATTGGTAATGCATCTGGCATGCTTGACAGTAAAGCCAGAGATAAAGCAAAGAGAGTATTAAATATGAACACGCCTGACGGAGCTGAAGCCATTGTCGCTGGAATGGGGCACAAGAAACTAGAGAAAGTATTGGGAGGTATGACAAAGGAGAAGGCAAAAGAAGAAGAAACTTGGAAAAGAGTGAGGGGATTGAAAAATGACTCAACAGTAATGGATGCATTGCAAGCTGGAGAGGGTTGGGAACAAGATCTATACAAGGCAATAAAAAATGATGATAAAGAAGCTTGGGAAAAAGCAATGGACGATCACCACAACAAACGCCTTAAAAAGATATACGACGATACCAAGAAGAAAACAACACCTGAGGAAAAAGCCAAAGATCAAGCAAAAGCAGCCGAAGAGGCCAAAGAAGCAGAAAAAGCATTAGAAGCCAGCCCAACATACAAAGCCATAGCTGAAATCACAAATAACAAAGCTGAGGAAGGAGCCACAGAAATACAGAAAAAAGCAACAGCGAAAAAAGCCCTAGACGTAGTTGAAGCAGCAGCAACATTGGAAAATCACGAGGGGACAGCAGGTAAAGCAGCTTTTGAAAACCAAATAGCCATAATGAAGAGGGACTTGCAGGAACCATTCGGTGTTGACGGAGCAAAGGCAAAAGAATTACTAACAGCACGAATCGAAGAAACATATAAAGGAGACGACAAGGCAGGTAGAATAGCGATAGCCACAGCCTGGATCGAAAAAAACTGGGACCCACCAGCATCAGACACAACCCCACCAGCACCGAGTGCCTAACAACTCAAATCTAAATGCCAGACAAATCTAACAACAAAAAGATAGCCGAAATGCAGCAGCTAGAAGAAAGAAGATCTCTAGAGACTTTTCATGAAGCTAGGGAAAGGAAAAAAGAAGAACAAAGAGTAGAGGCATTTGGAGGACAGAGATACATTCTGGAATGGTTTGAAAATAACAAATCACGCCAAGAATCAAGAATAGGAAAAATCTTTTCAAAATACAAAGCAGGGACCCTCCGCAAAGAGGCCCTCATAGCAATATACGAACAATTCAAAGAAGGAAACAGATGGGACAAAGACGATTACAAAAAAGTAATCAGACACATATCCGAAGGATCTTTAGCAAGTTTCGGAGAGAAAGTCCCTCTAATTCTAGAATTGATGGACGACAAAGATGATGAAATCCGTGAAAGAGCACTCGCCTTCATTAGACAAAAAAACCTGCAAGGCGAAAAAACATTCCTAGAAAAAATAAAAGAAATCAAGCTACAAAACTTAAGCCCAAAAAACTTAACGGACCAAACGCAAGCAATGCTTGCACTACTGAATCAAGGTCCAGAAACAGGCGTGAGACAAGAAACAAAAGAAGTTGTGAAAACAACTGATCTTGGACTTCTTCCACCTCCACCAGAACAAGAAAAATACGCAGAAAAAGTCAGAGCATTGACAGGCTACCTCGAAGAATCAACCAAACGTCTGAACGAACTAGAATCTCTAGTCGAAAAATCAGGCCAATTGGCAGCTTCAAAAGACGTACTTCAAAAAAAGCTAGAAAGTGATCCTGGATACGTAGAAAAAGTAATAGAACAACTAGTAGGAGACTACGACCTATTAAAAAGAACAGCAGAAGTAATAGCAAAAACTGACAAAAACGAGGGGCTCAAAAAAGCACTTCAATCATTCAACGCACAAAGACGCGGCCACCAATACGAAGAAGGCCCAGTCACACTAAAGGAAGACGAAACCCTCCATACAAGATTCTTGAAAGCAAAAGAAGGAGCTCAAGCAAAAGAAGAACTTCTCAAAGCAGCTAAAAAAGAAATTCCAAATGGCCTGCTCAAAGCAGCATTAGAAATCGAAGTCAAAAGAGCTGTAGACGAAGAAGTCTTTGATGCGGCTGACAATGACAGGGATTTTGAGGAAGGAGCGGTTACAAAAAATGTACAAACAGTTCAAAACAAATACGAATTAGAAGCTGAAGTACTAGAACCAGAAATGGTCGAAAAAGTAAAAGCAGCTTCACTACAAGCAGTGGAATACGAACGCAAAAACAAAGCAACAAGAAAAGAATATCTCGACCAAGGAATCAAGATTAATCAATGGCAGGCTGTTTGTATAGACATAGCGAATCACATCGACAATATTCAACAAAAAGCCGGGATTAAACTAGTTGAAACCCAAGACGGACTCAGCGTTTATCCACGCCAAATCACAGTTACATACAAAGACGCACAAAGAAAAAGCTTGGCTCAAAGAGCAGAACAAGATGAGCTAGATCCAGCAACAGACCAGACCGCAGAATTTGTGAAAAACGAGGCAGGTCAGGTGAAATATGTAAGAAGAAAAGCAAAAATCGCAAATATACAATACATCCAACAAGAGATTGGAGAAGACGAGCCAGAAGCAAAGGCAGACTACGAAGCAACTCAATCTTGGAGGAAAGACAAGCAATACAAAGGGGTATTGAAAATCACAGTAGAAAGAGAAGATGAAGATGGGAAAAAACGTACTGACGTAATGTCACAAAGAGATTTCTTGGCATGGGTAGCAACTGAGGATGTTATCGAAGAAATCACTGACCCAAAGCAAGTTGAAAAAATGTATGAAGATCAAACAGGAATGTCTATGAAAGTAGAAGCAGGAGCGGTATTCATGGCAGAATCAACATCTGGTGAACCACGTACATACGACTTGGTGGAAATAAAATCAGTAGATAACGGAGTAGTGACTTTTAACATCAACGATCAAGCCCCCCCGATAACATATAGGTCAATAAAAGAAGTGCCAGAATGTTCTTCAATAAAAATAAATCAAACAGCTAAACATCTGCCACTCGGGGCTTTCTACAGCATGCTAACTCGTAGAGACATGATCCCTGCTGGAGACGATGTGGATCCATCAAATCTATCAGAACAAGACCAACCATTCTGGTACAGCAAAGGTCCAAAAACAGACGGAGAAATGAGATGGCTGAAAATGGACGGAACAATGGCAGACTTAGTAGAAACTCACGGAGACAAGCTTTTTGCAGGCGGTGTTGGAGCTTTGACAGCAGGTCAGCTCGATGCATTCAAGAAAACACCAATCTTCCAAGAGCGATTCCTCGACCCAGCAAAACGCCACATTGTAAGGCAAAACATCCCAGGCAAACGCCTGATGCAATATCAAGGCAAAAACCTTCTCCAAAATCCAATGACAGGTGAGCCTGCAATTCCAGGAGGACAAATGCCAGGAGATGAAGAACCAGAAAACCCAAACCTATCAGACGAAGAAAAAGAAATACTCAAAAAAACAGACGAGGACCAGCAGAAAGAAGTCAAAGACACAGGACAAGGTGAACGTCACTATAGGCAAGAAGCCCTTAATTTAAGCGAGACAGGCTCAGTAGGAGAAGCGTACGTATCACAAATTGGATATTTGGGAGGTCTCTGGAGGAGAAGTACGATTCTAGCTACAGATGATTTCTGGGGTTTGATGAAAGCTTGTTATGAGCACTATGAAAGACGATGGAACAGACGTTCAAAAGATAAATTTTCAAAAGTTGGTAAAGGATTGCCTTGGGGCTATGGAACAGAAATGAATCGTATCGGACAACAGGCAGAAAACGAAGAAGTAAATCAAAATATGGAAGCTATGGAGGACTGGGGTGTCTGGGAAATCCACGAGACACTTAGGAATGCAGGAAACAAAGACCAACTCAAAGCATGTTTTCAAATTTTAGCGAAAAAAGGACATTTGAGATGGGACGATATTGAAATGTGGAAAAAGTTAAATGAATACATTCCTCAAAGTTTGATTATTCCACTTCCACCAAATGATAACCCGAATTTCCTCGACACAAAGACAGGCCGAACAGGTTTCGATTATTTAGAAGGAGCTGTCGATTATCTTTGGGGAGAAGGACAGTACCAAGGTTGGATGTCGGAAAATGATGGTACATACAATTCAGAATTCAAAAAATATTGGGAAAAAGGTAAGCGACTAGAAGGAGATGCAAAGAATACAGATAGTGTGAATGGTGAGTTGAGGATTTTGCTTACAAAACACAAAAACGGCGAATGGGTAGACCCACATGAATATGAAGGATTGATACACTTTATGATCGACGCCGGAAAAGGAAATATGGAAGCAAAACTATATTATATATTGGAAGGAGTTTGTATACCAAGTCCATCTACAGGAAAAACCTTGATGTCATTAGACCGTATTGGTTCAATCAATGGTGACTATCTAAACAAGTTGCCATGGATGGATTATCTGGTTCGTCGAGACGTGCCAAGACCAGATGGGACTAGTAATCCATGGACGATCGCTGATATGAGAAGATGGTGTGCTGGATGGGATGCTAAATCCCCAGTAGGCAAGGAAAACAAACCAAATCAATCGGTAATCGATTTTATATGGACGAATGTATTAACAGACGAAAGAGCCATTATCCGAAACAACAAAGGACTTAGAAACGCGCAAGACATGGATCACGACGATGCCCATTTTATCATCCCGCTTGCGGACGAAGAATTAGCAACAAATATCTGTCAAAATGCCGGTGGACAAAGAAAATATTTCACAACAGAGGGATACGCAAATGCCTATCCAGGATATAATCAATACATAAAAACTCTTACATCTCTTGGTCAAAAAGCCAAAGTCCTAAATTGCGTAAGAGCATTTGCAAGATTCAACTCAATTATGGACAGACGCTATGCAAAAGAATCAGACGCATTAGCTCGTTTGGGCCCAAGTTTCTGGAATAGACCATCTGTAGTAGACGATCGTTATACAGGCTTCCACAAAGCCCAGCTTGAAAAACTACTATTCGAAATAGCAGAATCATACAGAGGCGAGCCAGGTGGAGATAGATTGGTGCAGTTAACGGAAACAATGCACGTTCACACGGAAGCTGGTGAAAAAGACAAACAAAAAGAGGTAGAAAACGCAATTCTCAACTATGGAAAACAATTAGAAAAAGTTGTGAAATCAGATGGAGGAGACAAGATGATGTCTACTATTAGTGGATTTAATCTGACAGGAATGTCAGAGTATGTGTCTGAAGAAGAGAAAACAATGAGGAGCAATCTATACGCAGAAGAAGACGATCTTAGCAAAACCTTCACGGATTTTGGTAACGAATCTAACTAACAAAGGCACGGCCTAGGCCGCCGATTCCTTCGCAAGCTTTTTCACGAAAGCCTCCACCTTTTGATCATCCTGTTTTTTGGTTGCAAAGTCACGAACAGCAATTGTTTTGTCTTTAACTTCCTTCTCACCGACCACTAACATATAAGGAATTTTTTGTAATTCTGCATTTCGGATTTTCTTGCCGAGCGATTCGTTGGAGTCATCAATTTCAAATCGCAAACCAGCCTCGTTTAGCTTCTCGCCAACCTCCTTTGCATACTTATTGAACTTCTCGCTCACAGACAAAATTCTCGCTTGCACAGGCGCCAACCATACAGGGAAAGCCCCTCCATAATTTTCGACAACTATGCCTAGGAATCTCTCTAGCGATCCATAACAAGCGCGATGAATCATCACAGGCTGTTTGTCTTTTCCATCCTTATCAACATAAGATATCTCAAATCTTTGAGGCATCGAAAAGTCGAGTTGGATTGTTCCACATTGCCAAGTTCGTCCCAAACAATCATCCAAATGGAAATCGAATTTCGGTCCATAAAAAGCTCCATCACCCTCATTCAATTCATACTCCAATTCAACTTCTTCCAAAACTTCTTTCATAACTTTCTCAGAAGTCTCCCAAACTTTATCCGACCCGATAGATTTGTCAGGACGAGTAGAAAGTTCAACTTTATAAGTAAATCCATAATGCTCATAAACTTCTTGAAACAACGCAATGACACGCTTCAATTCATCCTTCATTTGATCTTCGCGGCAGAAGACATGTGCATCATCCTGAGTGAAGCTGCGAACACGGAACAAGCCATGCAAAACCCCAGCCATTTCATGCCTATGAACCAACCCAAGCTCTGCCCATCGATAAGGTAAATCACGATACGAATGAACAGTATTCTTATATATAAGTATATGTCCCGGGCAGTTCATTGGTTTCACAGCGAAGTCTCCTTCATCAATTTTTGTGAAGTACATATTCTCTTTATAATTTTCATAGTGCCCACTTCGATGCCACAAATCTTCATTCAAAATTATCGGAGTCTCAACGAAATCATAGCCATATTTTTTGTGCACTTGGAACCAATATTCCATCATCTGATTTTTGAGTCTCATCCCCTTCGGGTGGAAGAATGGGAAGCCAGGTCCTTCTTCATGAAAGCTAAATAAATCCTGATCTTTTCCAATCCTTCTGTGGTCACGTTTTTTTGCTTCTTCAAACAATCTCAAATGCTCATCCAGCTCTTCACGAGTTGGAAAACAAACTCCATAAATTCGTTGTAACATTTTATTTTTTTCATCTCCTTTCCAATAAGCACCAGCTATCGAAGTCAGTTTGAAAACACCCACTTTTCCAGTCGACTCAACGTGGGGGCCTCGACACATATCGACGAACATAGTTTTCTCATCCGCCGGCCTAACATTTTCATAAAAATCAATTTCTTTTTCGCCTTCAACTTTGAGGTCAGAAGCCATCTCAGCTTTATAAATTTCACCAGCTTTTTTCAGCATCTTAATAGACTCGTCAATTGGCTCTGAGCGTTTAACGAATTTTTGATTCTGCTTGAAAATTTGTTTCATCTTTTTTTCAATCAATGGTAGATCCTCAGGGATCAACGTTCGTGGCAAATCGAAGTCATAATAAAATCCATTTTCAATTGAAGGTCCTATCGCGAGTTTGGCCTCCGGAAACATTTCCAAGACAGCCTGTGCAAGCACATGAGAACATGAATGCCTCATTGCTTCTACATCGATTTTTTGGTCTGTTTTTTTTGCCATTGTATACTTTGTTAGATGTCGCATGTGCATACCCCGCACTGTGCGACCACAAGCCTACTATGAAAATAACCAAACTTCAACTCAATTCGTTCCGTAATTACGCTTCAAAAGAGCTAGAATTCGACGCATCAAAAACAAACATTTTGATCACCGGCGAAAACGGAAAAGGCAAAACAAACATACTTGAGGCAGTTTATTTGCTCTCAGTCGGCAAGGCTTTTCGCGGAGCGCATCAAGAAGATTTGATTCAATGGGGAATGGATTATTTCACCGTAAAAGGAGACGTCCAAACGGACGATTCTCATCCAGAAGATCTTGCAAAATTTGAAGTCGGATTTTCAACCTATCCACGCAAAACAAAAACCTTCCGTATCAACGATGTCAAAAAAAATCACGCAGAATATTTAGGTGAATTCGTCACAGTTTTGTTTCACCCAAAAGACTTGAATATGCTCTACCTTGAGCCAAGTCTGCGACGCAAGTACCTCAATCTTTTGCTGAGCCAAACAGATAAATATTATTTTGAAGCACTGTCCAAATACACAAAAACTCTCAAACAAAGAAACGCACTTCTCGACGAAATCCAGGAAGGAAATCACTCAAGAAATGACTTGGAAACTTGGGACGAAAAGATCGTAGAGTCAGGCACTGTTTTGATAGAAAAACGAAAAGAACTAATTGAATATTTGAACGGAAAATTACAACCTCTATATAGAAAAATCTCAGGCAAAAAAGAGACGTTGGAAATAAAATACAAAACCCCAATCCAAGACACCGGCCTCTACCTTCAAAAACTCAGACTAAAACACGACAAAGACATTCGCTACGGAACGACGTCGGTAGGTCCACACAGAGACGACATCAAATTCATCCTAGAAGGAAAACCAATCGAAGAATTCGCATCGCGTGGCGAATTTCGCACAATCCTCATCGCCCTGAAGATTGCAGAAATAAGCTACATAAAGCTCAAACGCAAATTCTATCCAGTCCTACTCCTAGACGACGTTTTCTCAGAATTAGACGAAAATAGGCAATTTCACTTGCTCAAAGCTATAGAATCTTGCCAAACAATAATCACTACAACGGAAAAACCTCCAAAACCGCTTGAAGAAGCGAAAACTCAAGAAGTCAAAATTTAGATTAGGAATCTGTCAAACGTTAATGCCCCTCATCAGGTTGTATGAACCTGGTGCAAGCTCTATAATTCCAAATTAAAGAACACATTAATATATATATATACCTCAAACCTGTAAGTTAATAACCTCACTTCATATGAAAACAATCAAAAAACTACTCGCATCAATCTCATGTATGGCGATCCTTTTTGGGATGGTGCCAGACCTCGAAATGCCAGTTGCATTTGCGGGGCCACCTACCCAGGTGGTAGCGACAGAAGGAGCTGGTGGTGGTCAATCAGATTATGCATTAACTATAGCATTTGACATGCCAGTAGATGCCTTAGGGCCTCCTACTGCAACATTTAAAATCGATCAAAGCCCTGAGACATGTCTTGCAAGTGGAGGACCAAGCGTTATTGATGCTACAACTCAGGCGGGATTGCCGGGAGGAGGACTGTTGTATGTAGTGGAATTTCCAGCAGACCCAGCTTGTTTACTTGTAGACCAAGGATCGCCGGCAGCTGTAACAATCACAATGTATGACGACCAAGGTGGTCCTATGCCATTCGCTACAAGTTTACCTTTAGGAGCTTTCCAACCCGACATGTTTGATTTTATAGGGGTGTTGCAAGGACTTTATGGAGGAGGCGGTGGAGGGAATGTACAACCTCTATTATTCTCGAAATCATTTCCTGGTGGGGTAGGCATTAATCCAGACAGCCCGCCGAGCGACTACAACATAGGTACAAACGGAGATATTCTCCTCGGGGTTGATATCGATGAAGATCCAGCTACATGTGCGAATGCTGTTAGCTTCGTCCCAATCAACATGTCCATATTAAGTTTGCCATCATGTATACAGAGTTCACTAGATCCAAACGACAAATGGGATATCAATAATATTGTAATGGGCGAAAATAACAGCGACGCAACTTTTGACTTAACACCGTATCCAGCAGGAAGTCCGGTTACAACAGTATCGAACCTAATACCGGCTCTAGATCTATGGGGATACCAGCAAGACCCGCCAACACCAAGCGATACAGAGTTGTACAAGAATGAAGGATATGAATTAGTACCAGGTTTATACATCTGGTACGGAGGTGAGTTTGATTTAGACGCTTTGGAGAGAGGCGGTGGAGATCCAGTAGGAGGCGTGATGACTTGGGTAGGAACGCCAGGAGCTAGTAATATGACTTTATCAAATGTGGGTGTAGATCAGGAATTTGTAGATCCGGGGATATATGACAGTGAATATGCGGTATGGGGTGATCCAGTTAACGGACAACCTCAATACAAGCAGGATGGTCCGGGTGAATACTATGTGTTCTTAATCGTGGAAAAAGAAGAGTACTTGATATCAAATACCCCATATGGAGGAGAAGGAGTGGAACTAATGTATCTTGATCAAGGACCTGACCCCTCTGATCCAACCGGAGATTATATGTGGGATCCAGGAGGAGCAGAAGGAGAAGGTGAAGGTGAAGGAGAAACGTTCGGAATAGAACAGGGAATGATAACAGTAAACAATCAGGAGGCAGGCAATCCACCAAACAAAGTTAGATACTTCGTCGAGCCACAAACCTCATACTTTGATGCCGAGTCAGGGGCGGACTCAACAACAAACTATAAGTTATTGGATGGAGAACAAGACTGGGGATATGGCGTTGTAAGTGCAGCGCTTGGCTGTGAGGATGAACTACCGGAGAATGCAGGACAGTTTCATTGTGCAGAAGTTGTGTATGAAAAATCATTAATATTCGGAGGTGGTATATATGGGGCGGTAATTAATGCACAAAACATAAAGGATGCATCTACTGGGAATATAGAGACTCTTGGGCAAGGTTCAATTGAACCTGAAATATCATTCTCAGCACCAGGAGGTATAGACCTTTTGGCGGCTATTCACAATTATCAAACTGAGACTGATTGTGCAGGATCTACAGGTGATACATTCGAATTATTCTTAGGTTCACAGCTAAACGCAGAAACAATTGTAGAAGAAAATTTCATTGTCAAATATGATGGTGTCCCTCAAGAAGGGAGGCCTCAAGAGGAGGATCCTCAAGATAGAATATTTCCAAGTACTGCAGAACCAAAAGGAGCAGGGTATGTCATATTGACATACGATACGTCGCTAGATATCTGTAGCGACGAGCCACCTCTAGAAATTTCAGTAGTAATCAATCCAGGAAACCCAGCGAATCCTGTGGCAGATCAAGGAGCGACTGCGATACCTAACGACACGGAGTTTGTATTCAACAACGGAACTTATTATGAAGAAGACGGCGGTTTAGTTGCTTGGGATTTTGGATGGGGTGGGGGCGAAGGAGAGGGTGAGCCATCAACAGCTACATTGACATGGGATGGAACTCCACTAAGCAGTACTTTAACTCTTGCGGAAAATGTTCAAGGAGCAAACCCTGATGCATACGGAACATACGCGGAAGAAGGAGTTCACAATGATGAACCATACTTCAAACATTCAGCAAATGAATTTTACATATTCTCGGACGGAGGGGATCAATGGCATATATCAATAGAGCTAGGTGGTGGTGTAGAGATGAGTGGCCCAGGGACAGGCGCAGGAAACCCAGAAGGAGACTACAACGCACCAGAACCACAAGGCCCATCATTCAACCTAAGCGGAGCTGAAATCCAAATGATTGACAACCCAGACACCACAAGAAGTCCACGACGTGTAAGATACTACTTCCAAAACGGAACAGTATATGATGAATCAGGAGCCGATGGGTCTGGACCAGAAGACCCAAACAACTATGCTCTTCAAAATGGAGAATGGGGACAGTCTGTAGAATCGGTTAATTTCCCAGAAGATTGTACTGTGGATTTTATAAACTACACATGTGTAGACACAGTATATAGCAACTCACTGCTATACAACGGAGAAATATATAACACAAAGGTAAAGGGAGCTTCAATATCAAACACAGGAGACTCTGCAACGTTAGAGCAAGATTTGTTCCCAGAAACAAACGCATCAATAAACGCCTTAGGAGTGGAGCCTTTGTTCATAAATCACTCTTATATAGGGAATCCTTGTGAAAGTGGAGAGATAGACGTTTTGGATTTGTATTTTGGTGAGCGGCTAGACATAGACTCTGCGCAAGCCACAGGAAACTACAGCCTAACATACAATGAGACTTCACATATCGAACCTCAAGCAGCGCAATTAATCAACAGCTTTGGATCAAGAGTTAGATTAGACTTCGGAACCGGTCTAGGAATTTGTTCAGGTGGAGAACCAAATCTTTCGTTAAATGTAGATGGAGTTCAGAACGACGTGCAAGACGCAATTGTCGTAGATACAAATTATCCATTTAACAACGTTACTTGGTATCAAGATGACAGTGTAAATGCGAATATAAGCTGGGACTATGGATGGGTAGGAGGAGAAGGTGAAGGAGAAGGTGAGCCAGAAGGTGGTCTAACCATTCTACCATTAGGGTCGCCAAGGGTCGGAGTAGATATACCACTAGATATCCAAGGGACTTTGTGTGACGGAGTACTTGGATGTGATGTATATATATCAGATCCAACTATGACAGGATTAACGCCATCTTATTCAATTACAGATGCAGATTTGCCATTTACAATTCAATTAGCAGATACATCCGGAATAGGTTCAGGAGAAAAAATTCTATTTATCCATGACAAAGACGCGGACACCTATTCTCCTGTGGTAAACCTTCTTCTAATGGTACAGAATTACAACGAGCCATTAATCTTCAATCCAGGAGATATAGGAGGACCAACTAATACTGTCAATATACAATATGATAGTCCTGCCACAGCAACAGACTTGTCGGATACTGATGCTTTCACATTAAAAAATGGTGGAGCAGACCCAACAGCTACAGCAACAGATATCTCAGGAGGGATGATGATAGTTTGGTCAGTAGTATTCGACGGAGAGGACATTACTGCAAACCTTCCAGGATGGACGCTTGATTCAGGATACTTTGGAGACGTTCCTATTCTGACAGGAGCAGATTTTCAAGTTATAGCTACGTCAGCAATAAATCCAAACGATATTAATCTAGATGGACCAGGTAGAGAGGTTCAGACCCTAACATCGTTCACAGTAGAAGCTCCTCAGTTATGTAAAGGAATAACTGGTTGTATGACATACCTTTATGATAGTGCTAGTCTCGCAGCGGGAACACCGATATATGCAGGAAATCCATGGAATGGTTTAGAGGTATTAGACGTATCTGGACTTGGGCTGACTCCTGATGCAAAGTACGGTATTGCAGTTTTAGATTTAGATACAGCAGCTTGGTCTGGGTTTGGAAGCTTGACCTACGCACCACCAGATCCATACCTGAATGTTACAGTAACAGGTCCAGTTGCAGAGGATGGTGGAGTAGGAACAATAACTTTTGCAGCAGGGCCTTCAGTAGATAGCGATATTACTATAGATATCTCTCTGTTGGGTAGTGCAACCGTAGGTGTTGACTACACATTAGATCCAGGTACTCAAGTTACGATCCCGGCAAATCCAGGAAGTCCAGAAGAGGTACAAATATCTGTCACAATGATCGGCGACGAAGACGTAGAAGAAAATGAGTTCCTTTCCTTCAACATGCAGGTCTCAGATCCGTCATACGCGGTAAGCAATCCTTATCCATTTATGTTCATTGCAGATGGAGCAGCCCCTGCCCCAGAAGGATACGTAGTTAATATATTCCCAGTCGACAATAATGGATTAGAGAACGGAGGATTCTTCAATGCTTTTGATGTAGTAGTAGATTCAGAAGTTACAGACGAAGATCTAACAGTTTTCTTGAATCTATCTGGGGATGCGGATCCCGGTGCTGGTGGTGATTATGAGCCAGTTGCATTAGCAATAGTTCCAATTGGGCAAACTAGCCAATTAGTACAACTAAATATAATAAATGATGAAAATGTAGAGGGAGACGAAATGATTACCATGACAATAGCTCCAAGCGCGACATATAATATAGGGAGTAACGACTTTGCGAGCTTCACAATTATAGATGATGACTTCGCGCCACCGCCAACCTATGAAGTGAATGTAACACCATACGGAGCAGGAACAGGTGTAGAAGGCGGCGGAGCAGGCGGAGCATTCGACATGTTTGAAATAGCTTTGGACAGACCAGTTGAAGGAGACCAATTCGACGTGTATTTCAATTTTATGAACAGCACGGCGATCGAAGGGAATGACTTTGCACCATATACTTACACAGTAACCTTCATTCTAGGAGAACAGAGCAAACTTATTAACATTCCAACCATTGACGACGAAGATGTCGAAGACGATGAGTTCATAACTCTAAAACTCGATTCAGACCCAGAAGACCCAGATGTTTATGTAGTTGGACAAAACAACTCAGCGAACTTCACCCTCACAGACAATGACGTAGGTGAGGAAATAGTAGTAAATTGGGCGGCTGATTATGCTGCAAGCAAGCCGTACCTTGATGACATAGTGGGAATAGATATAACATCAGAGACCTGTGTGGACAAAGTTTTCCAAATAACAATCGGTGACAAAAACACTTTTGATGGTGCAGTTTTCACTACAGGTTCGACAGTGGAGATATCAGAATTGCATGATTTTGCGCAGGAACTCGGAATGATTGAGGCAGGAACCTACTACGCAAGAGCAGAATGTGCCAACACAGGAACCCCTTCAGCTCCAATTTCTATAGACTTTAAAGCATCTTGTCCAGGCGGAGAAGCTTGCTTCTCGACCGCTCCTAACGGAGATGGATCGCGGGCTTTCTTAGCAAATGATGAAGTGGTGACGATCGATGATGGAACGGTTAGCGCATCATTAACAGTACCAGCAGGATCAAGCATAGTCACTCAAGAAGTGTGGAGTGGAGATCTTCTAGTTACAGGAGCCGACATGGTTCCACTAGGGGCAGGATTGTCGTCAGGAGTAGTTGTAAGCGTAATACCGACAGAAAACTGGAATCCATTATCAACTTCGGCAATGCTGACAGATCCAGCATTAGTAATAATAAACCTGGATGGGCCTCTAGCAACTCCAAAAGCAGTATCAATAAGACCTGACGCAAGTGTAGATATCTTAGCACCATGTGGAACATCATTTTTGGGAGGAGACCTTACGAAGCCAGGCAATTATTCTCTAGATCCAGATTCAGCATGCTTCATATATGACGGAGCAAATGACAGAGGAATAATAGCAACAAACCACTTCACAGACTTCGCAATAGGTGAAGGAGAGTCTATAACTCTTGGTTGGACAGGTGATCCTGGAACTCCAGACCAATTAGTAGATGTCCCTCTAGAGGTCTCAATAGTAGACGGAGCCTGTATGGATGGAGATTACGTGTACAAGTTGACAGAGGCTGGTGGGCCAGCAAATTATATCTCTGAGCCAACACAATCTGTTGACTGGACATTCACTCCATCAGAAGATTTCGTGCGAGGAACCACAACCTATAATATGCGAGCCGTTTGTCCGGGGACAGGGGTTCTATCCAATGAGATACAAATATACTTAGTAGGACTTGGGAATGAGGTGACAATAACACCAATGCAAGACGGAGTGGAGGACCCCTCTTCTCCAGTATCATTAGAGATACTGTTTGCAATGGAGGAAATAAATCCAGGACCAGGGGCAATCCCAGTATATTTTGACATTGATAATACTCCAGGTCCAGGAATCGCACTTCCTGGAGTTGATTACGACGACACAGGAATCTTATTTGATGGTAATCACTATCGTGTAGAAATCCCAGAAGGACAAGACATGACAAGCCTTTTCATACCAGTATTCGATGATCTAGATGTAGAAGGACTTGAGGAAATATTGATATTCCCACAAGCAAGCCCAACCGGGGACTACCTAATTATGAACACTGGGATGCCGGCTGAAGAACCAATCCGTGGAGCGATCACTGACGACGAAGGTCCAGAAGAAATAATTATCTCATTTAAAGAAAACCCAACCGGTCAATATGTGAACAGGCCAGTAAAAGTAAACGTAGACGCTGCAAACTGTTCAGGGTTAGGAAATTATTACTTAAACATAGGAAACGACAAGAACTTCGCTGACGTAACCTACTCAATCCCTGCAGGGCAAGAAGCATCATGGACAGTAAACCCAGGAGGATTACTCGGCCTAACCGACGCAGGATTCTATTACTTTATGGCATCCTGTGAGGAATCCGAAGTCACATCAAATGGTCTGACAGCAGACCTAGCAGCAGCGTGTGCCGCAGGAGTCTGTATGACCCCAGCCACCGAAGATACAGCGACATCGAATACATTGGCTCACCAGGTTATGGTGGAAGATACCCCAGTCGGAAAAGTCTATTTTGAAGGTGTTACAACAGCTACAGCAAGTGCCGCATGGGGAGGAGATCTTTTATTACTATCATCAATTGGAAACACACTTAGCCTCGCAAACGCTATAAGGATAGGGCTTGCAGCCCCTCAATCACTTCCTTTGTCTGAGACAATAACAACGGACATGCCAGTAGTGATTAAATTCGCCTCAGCAGGATTCCCTGCAGCATCGATTGCAGAGCAGAAAAATATGGATACCAATGAAACGACTGCAGTCCCAAAATGTACAGGCGTACAGTACGACCCAGCCAATAACCCGACTGCACCATCGTCATATGCTGTCAACCCGGGCGAATCTTGTTACTATTTTAATCATGGCAACGACCCAAAGGCTATATTCGTAGCAACAACATACCTACAAACAATGTATAGCGTAGGAGCGCCAGAATTCATTTTTGCAGGTTGGGGACCAGGTGGAAAGACAGACCCATACTCAGTAGAAGTAGACACAGAAGCAACCTTAGGAATAAAAGGAGGAGCATGTATAGGACAAGAACCAGTATACTGGGTCAGTGATTCTGTGAATTTTGATAGTCCAAACACAAACAATCTAAGTCCAATGGGAGGAGAGACTTTCGCAGAATTTATGATCCCGGCCCCAGATTACACTCCAGGAGACACTCTCTATGGAAAGATAGTGTGTCCAGGTAGTGGCGCTGAATCAAATGTAGTAACGGCAGCAATCTTGGCAGAAGAAATGCTAATGGCTGATTTTGCACAAGACTACAATGGGACATCAATCAACACAGCTATAACAATGGTTGTTGAGGATCAAGCAAGTGTGTGTAATAGCGGAAAATATATCTATTCCCTTTCAGATGATTGGGATCAGGGCACTCAACTCCCGATGGGAAACATAATTTCTTCAGGAGAAACCTCAAATACCTCATTCACATTCAACGATCCATCAAAAACATTCCCATACGTGGAATTCATGACTGTTTACGCGACAGCTGAATGTAGCGAATCAGGAACGATGATGGAAGGTATGTACATGATGTACCAACCTACCCCACCTTGCTCGACAGACCTCTGCGTAGTTGTAGACACACAAACATACACAGGCACAGTTATGTCTCCAATGGGGTCAACCTATGTAGATGCAGAAACAATCCCGTCAGACCCAGTAAGCGTATACCTCCCAAATAATTTCCAAACTTTAAGTAGCCAGGAGCCGGCTTGGAATGGGGGAATCACAGTGACGGTTGCAAGCGCAGCCCAAATGATGCCAGAAGATTATGATTCAGGAGCTGTTGCTACCATCGCGCCAGACGAATCCCCAGAAGTCTTCATAAACGACTCTACATATTTGGTAATAATGAATAATGAAGGATTTGAATCACTAGAGAATCCAGCAGTAACGTACATAAATAAATTTGATAATTCTTTCAATGTCACTCAATGTGACGAAAATCAATTCATGGGTAACGAAGACGATCCAATAGAGCCTTTCGACCCATCAAGGTATAACATAGCTTTAGGTGAAAGATGTTACATCTACTCAGAAGCAGCTTTCCAAGGAGAAACAGGGAATGTAATCATCGCGACCAAACAATTCGGTAAGTACATCTCAGGTAACAGCATAGGTGGAGGAGAAGCAATCCAGTACTACCACCCAAAGAACAATGATACAGTTGGAGTATGGCCAGGAATAAGTATCGAATTGTCAGCAGACTTGAGCGAAAATTTCGGTCAAGTGGTGTTCCCAAATACAGCTGTAGGCGAGATAAGATTAATGAACGATACGACAGGACTAGCAGTAATAGGTGATTGGGAGCTATTTGCTGAACCATGGGGATACTTCGTGAATTTCCCGGTGCAAGACCCACTAGACCCAAATACTAGCTACACAGTTTATATAAACAAAACAGTAGCAGATACAAATAATTCCCCAGTTCCTGCACTAGATGACAACGGGGATTCATTTAGCTTCACTTTCACAACATTTGATGAAGGAAATGATGACCTAGGAGGAACTACATTCGGACCTCTTTGTGAACCAGAATGGCCACCTCACATGGATACAATTGGTCCAATAGATTCAATGAACATCCCAATCTCTTGTGACAAACCAGTCAAAATATCAACACTTGGAGGGAATGTCACAGTTGTTGAAGTCCATCCAAATACACTAGAAGAAATTGGACCAGCTAGTGAAGCATTCATAATTAATTATGACGATTATGAAGATGACGGCAAAGTAGATATGTTCTCAGTATCAGGATTTTCAGCGGAGAGCCAAAAAGCCTACAAAATAATTCTGTCAGACCAGATAACAGGAAATACTCCGATAGCAGGACTGGATGGTATGACCTACCCATACACGAACGCAAATAAAACTTTCGTTTGGTGGGGAGATGATAGGACGGACTACTACTCAATCTTCTTCGTAGATGGACAAGACACAGGAGGGTATCAATCAGATTTTGAAATGACATGGACAAACTTAACGAATTACTCAGAGCAGGATTACATAGCTACTGCTGTTCCAACAACAGAAAAGATCGAATTCAGTGTAAACCAACCATACAACATGGCCACTGCAGTCGCTAGTAACATCAAAATTATAGACTCAGGGGAACAGACAGTGTCAGCAACAATATTTCATGAAGATATGGCGGGAGGACTGATAGCGATCAGGCCAGACACACCTCTGACAGAAGGTGAAACATACCAATTAGTGATAGGCCAAGGATTGAAGAGTTTAGAAACCCAAGAATCACTGCCGGAGACGGTATATTGGACTTTCACAGTTGGGAGTACAGACGCGCAGGCACCAAGAATTGATTGGGCTATGTTTACAGAAATTGGAGGAAGGATCTTCTTCAATGAGCATATGCATGAGATAGCGGCGGCAACAAAGACAAACTATACTTTATACACATGTTCAAGTTGGGTAGAGAGTGATTATACATGTTCAGATGGTGGAAGTCCCGCAGAGGAAGTAACCCTCACAACCCCTAATATTGAATTCAACTACTACGACTACAATTCAACCAATGGCGAAAACAATTACGTAGAAATTTCAGGTTTAGATTTGACGCCAGGGAATGGGTATAGAATCGCAGTCACCGGTCTCACAGATGTAGCAGGAGTTGCAATAGAATCAACTGCTGATGAATGGGCGGACTTTGTGGAAGAATACACAAATGTAAATAATGACGGTGAATATGATGGTGAAACAAATCTATTCTCACCAGTACAAGTGACGCCACTTAACAGAACGGCAGGACAGATCTCAACATACTACGTAGACTGGCCTGTTGATGTTAAGATCCCACAGGGCGGTAGAGTAGAGTACATCTTCCCAGATGGATTCGATGTAACAAGCGTCAAGGATATGCCAGAACAAAGTGGTGTAAACGCAGATCTAAATGGATACCACAACGGAAATACAGTTACATTTGCATCAGAAAGTCTGCAAGCAGGATGGACCGCAGGTGGGGATGGATCAGATGGAATAATGGTAAAAGGTACAAGGACAATTACCTACAGATTGTCAGCAGCAACAGAGCCATCTGACTACATCTCGTCCGACATGTTCCAAGTATTGAATACAACCATGCCTGGCGAATACAACATCCAAATCAAGACATTCGATTCAAATGGGCTGCTCCTTGAAAATAAGTACTCACAAATGTTCGACATAGAAAAATCAGGAGACAATAGTCTTAGCGGACGAGTAACCATCGCAAATACCAACACAGGAGTCGCAGGAGTCATGCTAGAAATTGACAAATGGGATGGTAAGAGATGGGAGGTCACCACCGACGCAAGCGGTGACTATGAAGTTACAGGTCTAGGAGAAGGAGACTACACAATCTCTACAGAAAGAGCAGTGATTAAACTAAATGGCGGAGTACTAGAAGGAGTAAATGACGAATGGGTGTATGTCAATGAAGATACGACTCTCAACTTAGAACTTCACAAGAGAGACTCAAGCAATGGTGCGCTTACTAATATAACCGTAAACGTAGGCGGAAACGGGCTAGATGACATCGATAACCTCGGGGCAGGAGACGCAATCCACCTATGGGCATGGGGTCCAGGAGGAGGATTCTTTGAAGAAATAAAGAGAAGTGACTTCACTAACAATTCATACACTACAAGCACTTACTTTGACGTAGGAAGTGAGTACTCGGTAGGTATGGGGCCAGCTCTAAATGAGAATCAAAATCTATCAAAGATAGACTGGATAGCCCCAGAGGAAGAATGGTTCTATATAGAGAACACTTCGGATACTGCAAGCGTAACGCTAACAATGACACCGGCAACGACAGATATCACAGGTACAGTCTACATGGCTGATGGTGACACAGCATCAAACATGGAGGTATCAGCATTCAACAACAATGGATACCATACCTTCACGACCACCGACGCAAACGGTGACTTTACACTTGCTGTTGTCGACAACATGAAATGGAAAGTCGAAGCTATGAAATGGGGAATGGCTCCATCGCAAGAGATACCTGTCGTCATTAAAAACGGAACCACATACAAAGGAGGCGAAGAAATAGAATCTCTGGATATCTATATGAAGACCTCTGCGACAATAACAGTGCAAGGTGCAGTATCAATAGATGGTACGGCAATCCCATGGGCATCAGTGGAATGGTGGAGAACAGATGAACCATTCCAGCCAATATGGGGATATACAGATGCAAATGGTAACTACACCGTAAATCTGATCGAAGGTGATTGGCAGGCAAAAGTCCACGTATATGAATACGGAGAATTTGATCCAGTGACAATTAATAACATAACTGAGTCTCTTGAGAACCAGGACTTCAACCTCTCAACAAGTGGTAACTACGCTACGATAAACGTCACAGTATCAGGATTTGACGACAATAGTGGCATAGAAATCTGGGCAGAAAAAACCGACAACGCTAGTTATACAGACTTCTTTGGTAAGAGTGGTTGGACCAATTCAGATGGTGTAGTTCAGATGTACGTAAAACCTGGTACATACAAGCTTAGAGCTCACAAACCAGGCTCTGGAGATATTGGTGTCACAACAGCTGTAGGAACAGCAGACCAAACAACAAACGTTGCCATCACCGCACCAGACCTACAACAGTTCACTGTAACAGTGAAAAACAAAGGTGGATCTGTAGAGACAATGAACCAGCCTATCCATATCGACTTATGGGATGAAACAAACGGAACAGGTCAATACGGGTCTGTCCCAGCAGGACAATCACAAATCGTGATGAACGCGATGGAAGGAACAAAATTCATCAACATAGGTATGCCAGGTATCCCACCAGATAGCGTGATGATATCAGGAGCAGCATACAACGCAACCAACAGGACTGTTACAATTAACGGATCAAGCAACGACATCACAGTCACAATCCCGCAGCTTTACTCAGTTTCAGGACAGGTCGTAGACCAAGATGGAAATGGAATTGACGCGTGGGTAAACTTCATGAACGAAGAGGAAGGTAAATTCATGGGAACACCTTCTTACTACGACGCAGCAGGCGGAGGTGAGAGCGGTGAATTTTCAACCTCTATACCATCAGGTACATACGAAGTATTTACAGAGTCAGGTGAAGGAGGGTCTATACCAGCAACCCTAACGGTTAACGCCGATCTCTCAGATTATGAGCTCGAAATCACTCTATACGACTACACAATCACAGGAACGTTGACAGATCCAAGCGGTACTGCGGTAACAGAAGGACATGTATGGGGACAAAATGAAACAGGACAAGTATCAGCAACTCCTCTTAATTACGACGGTACATTCACACTCCCTGTTAATGAAGGAACATGGTCATTCCAAGGACACTCTTGGGGATACGGTGAATCAGCAGAAAAAGAAGTCTCAATAACAGGGAACACCGCAACCACTCTTCAATTAACAACGATAACTGAAGCATTGAAAGAACCAGTAGCGTCAGTAATTGATGAAAATGGTGGGACTATCTCGGACAGCGGTACAGGTACAGAAATCCAATTCCCATCTTCAGCACTACCAGACGGTAACAACAATATTACCACGCGTGAAGACAACGCAGTCTTTGATGGTCAAAGTAGTGGTCCTGTAGGAAATGGACAGGCGATAGAAGCAACCGACTCAACAGGTAGCTCAATTACAACCCCAGATGACGAAGTTAAAATAGTTCTAAAGACAACATATGAGGAGCTAACAGACGAAAGTATCACAACGGTTGAAGAAGCAAATCAAATGATTAATGCATCTTGGGACTCAAGTACAAATAATTGGGAAACAGTAACTACCACCAACGCATTCTACGACAGTGCTGACCAGACTATCTCATATACATCAATTTCTGACTTAACTCTGGCTCAATCAGTGACGAACTACGACCTCAGTTACGTCAAGTCAACATCATGGGTAGATCATTTCACCACCTTCGCCCCAGTAGTTCCAATAGGTGGAGATGCAGCCCCATCAGCACCATCAGGATTCTCAATAGTAGCTGGAGACACAGAAGCAGCTCTAACCTGGACCGCAAACTCAGAAGGAGACATGGACTACTACAATATCTGGGAAGCTGAAGTTACAGAGGGAGTGCACTCAACATTCAGCCAAGCTAGTTGTGGAGCAACTTGTTCTACAACAATCACAGGCCTCACGAACGATACTGAATACATCTTCCAGATATTAGCCGTAGATGACGGAGCCAACCAATCAGCAGGAAGCTCATCAATCTCAGTAACTCCAGTTGCAGAGCCAACAGGAGAAGTATTGACTCCGGCTACGTCTCCAGGAGCAGGAGTAGTTCTACCATCTGGAGGTAGCGGAAGATCACCTTCAAGACAGCAAGAACAAGAAGATATAGCAGAATTCATAATAGAAACTGCAAAAGACATAGTAGATATCTCAGCAGTAGGTGTAATCAAAACCGCAACAACGGTTATCTCAGCAGATCAATTAGTTAACGTCACATTCGAGAAAAATACAACCATCCTTGATGGCGATGCAGACTTCTCTGCAGGACTCCCAGCACCAGAGATTGTTGAAGTATCAACACCAGCTCCAGAAAACACAGCTCTAGTCGGAAACGTATACGAAATCGGATTGTCTGACACTGCCCTCATACTAAGCAAACCTGTAGCAATCAGGATCCAAGTTCCACAAGGATTCAACGAAAACGACAACCTCAAGATCCACTATCTAGACGAAGAAAATGACGAATGGGTCATGGTAGAGGATGGAGGTGACTTCGTTGACATTGATGATGATCTGTTTGTAGAAGTTGAAGCGTATCACCTAACGAAGTTCTCGATCATCAAGCTTATCGAAGCGATTGTGGAAGACGAAGACGACTTTGACGAAACACCAGTAGTAGTCACCCCTCCAACAGCAGTAAGCTTCTCAGACATCGCTACGCACTGGGCGAAAGAATACATCGAATCGCTATACGCAGCAGGTGTCATAAAAGGTAAGACTTCAACAGAGTTCGCACCTGAAGCTGAGGTTCTAAGAGCAGAAATGGTCAAGCTCGCAATCGAAGGATTCAACATCCTACTAACTACCACAGGACCAACTCCATACACAGATGTAGGTGTAAATGATTGGTACATAGACTACTTCAGGACAACTGACGAATACGATATAACAGAAGCGAACGAGGATGGATCAATCCTTCCTGCAGAACCACTAACAAGAGCGGAAACAATCGAGATACTATTGAAATCATCTGGATTAAACATAGAAAATCCAACGACGAGCAGTTTCAGTGACGTATCTGTAGATCATTGGGGACTACAATACATCGAAACAGCTGCCTCACTAGGAATAGTATCAGGATACGCAGACGGTTCATTCGGACCAGAGGACCCAGTAACTCGTGCCGAAGCGACTAAGATGTTGTCTAAGACAATGAAACTCAAAAAGTTGCGGGACCTGTTGTTAAGATGGAAATTTTGACGCCGCATAACATGTAGGTAAAGGCGCGGGTTCGCTAACCAGGATCCGCGCCTCTTTCTTAAAACCGCCCCACCTGTTATAATCACCAAGAACCTCACCCCCCCTATGGAAAACCCCATACAACTAGTAGGATCGATCACACTCGCCCTCATCCCAGCCATAATTTGGGGCGTACTTTTTTACCTCAAGCGTCCAGAAAACCGCAAGCTCTCAACCTGGACATTCCTAGCTGGGGCAATTTCAGTCTTCCCAATACTCCTATATAAGCTCTCTTGGCAATATTTTCCACAACTAAACGCATTCCGCCTCGCAGAAAACTACAAATACGACTTCATAGGCTTCACAACCTTCACAGTCCTTCCTTTGAGCGTAATAATCACTTTCATGTTAGTAGGTGTGATAGAAGAGATTATGAAGTACGTAGCGGTCAAAGTAGGGAATTCAGACAACCTTCTCACGGTTGACGACGCAATAATGTTCTTCATCATAGCAGCCCTCGGTTTCTCCTTCACAGAAAACATCCTGTATTTCTATAATATCTGGGTAGAGGAAGGCTTAGATAAACTGATGATTCCATTCATGTTCCGATCACTCTTCTCCACATTTGCCCACATAATGTTCTCAGGAATCATGGGCTACTACTACGGCGTCGCTCACTTCGCGAAACCATTCCTCCAGAAAGAAATCAGAGCTCATCGCAAACACTGGACCATTCTGTTCCACAAGATTTTATCGATAAAAAAAGAACGCTTATTCCACCAAGAAAAATTCGCAGAAGGACTTCTCATAGCAGTAGGTCTTCACGCAATATTCAACATCTTCCTCGAGATGAATCTCACCTTCCTAACAGTTCCATTCCTAGTAGGAGGCTACATCTCGTTGACCTATCTATTCGCAAAAAAGGAGAACCACAAAAGATATGGCCATCTCTTTATAGGAGAACGCAATCACGAAGTAAACCCCCACAAAAACTACTTCAAATCCCTCCTTCGATTTTTCGGCAGGTAATTTTCCACAGCACAGATGACAAGAAAAAGATTTATCAAACATCTAAACCTCAAAGACTTGCGCAATAACTGATTAGGTGCTAGAATATCGGCTACTTATTTCAAGATACAAAAGATGCAAAAAGACAAGATCATAGTGAGGGGTGCAAGAATGCACAACCTCAAAAACATCACGGTCGAAATTCCTAGAGACAAGCTGACGGTTATCACCGGTCTATCAGGTTCAGGGAAGTCAACTTTGGCATTCGATACCATCTACGCAGAGGGCCAACGCCGCTACGTAGAAAGTTTATCTACATACGCCAGACAGTTCCTACAGATGACAGAAAAACCAGATGTAGACGCAATAGAAGGACTTTCTCCAGCAATCTCAATAGATCAGAAAACAGCCTCAAGAAACCCACGTTCAACAGTAGGAACAGTTACCGAAATATATGACTACCTAAGACTTCTTTTCGCAAAAATAGGAACCCCACATTGTCCAGAATGCGGAGACCCAATAAAGAGACAATCACCAACTCAAATCACAGAAGAAATAGCCAAAATGAAAGAAGGGACAAAGATTTTGATCCTTTCTCCAGTCATAAGAGGCAAAAAAGGACGCCACGAACAGGCTATAGAAAAAGTTAGAAAAGAAGGATTCGTAAGGGTAAAAATAGACGGAGAAGTCTACCCAATAACAGAACAATTTGATCTGGATGAAAACAAGAAACATTCAATAGAAATAGTCGTAGATCGTATATCTGTAAAAGACCTCGGACAACAAACAAAAAAACTATCATCAGGAGAAGAAATCCAACTTCCAAATCCAGCCAGAACAAGGTTGGCGGATTCAGTAGAGACAGCCTTGAAGTATGGGGATGGAATCTTGATCATTCAAGACGCAGATACCAAGAAAGAAAAGGTCTACTCAGAACAATTTGCATGTGCAAAATGTAATATTTCAATTCTAGAAATATCTCCTAGAAGTTTTTCTTTCAACAATCCGCACGGAGCTTGTCCAGAATGTCACGGACTCGGTACAAAGTTAGAAATAGATCCAGAACTTGTTATTCCAAACAAGAAATTAACTCTAGCAGAAGGAGCGATAATGCCTTGGTCAGCGACTACGTCTCATTTGACCTGGTATAACAGAATTCTAGAATCAGTTGCAAAAAGGCACGGATTCTCAATGGACAAAAAAATCGAAAAACTATCAGAAGAACAAATCAATTTAATCCTAAACGGACCTGGTAACGGAGAAAAATACAAAGTAGTAATGGGGGAACACGACACAAAAAGCAAATTCACCGGCGAATACGAAACAGAATTCGAAGGAGTTATTCCAAATCTAGAAAGAAGATATCTAGAAACAGACTCAGACTACATAAGAAGAAAGATAGAAGAATACATGCGTATTCTGGAATGCCCCGTTTGTCATGGCAAAAGACTCAAGCCAGAAATCCTTTCAATCACAATAAATGACACCTCTATAATAGATGTGACCGAATTATCGATAAAAGATGCGATACACTTTTTCCAAAACTTGAAGCTGACGGAAACCGAGCAACAAATAGCTCGCCAAATTCTACAAGAAATCACAAACCGATTAGGATTCTTAGAAAAAGTTGGACTTTCATACATAACGTTGGATCGAAAGGCAAATACACTGTCCGGCGGAGAAGCACAGCGAACTCGTCTTGCAACCCAAATTGGATCGAAGCTCTCAGGCGTTATTTACGTCTTAGATGAACCTTCGATCGGTTTGCACCAGAACGACAACGCCAAGCTCATTGAAACGCTAAAATCGCTCAGAGACATCGGAAACACAGTAATTGTGGTCGAACATGACGTGGATACGATGATGGTTGCGGATCACATCCTAGACATAGGGCCCGGCGCAGGAAAAAGGGGAGGAGAAGTTGTAGCCAGGGGATCGCCAGAAGAAATAATGAAAGACAAGAATTCAGTCACAGGACAATACCTCGCTGGCAAAAAGAAAATAGAAGTCCCAGAAAAAAGAAGAAAAGGAAATGGAAAATATATAAAAATAGTAGACGCAGAGGAACACAATTTAAAAAAGATATCAGTTGAACTTCCATTAGGTACTTTCATCGGAATTAGTGGAGTGTCGGGTTCTGGTAAATCAACATTGATCAACGATATTTTGGTAAAGAGAGTCTATAAAGAACTCCACGGGTCAAAAACACACCCAGGAAAACACGAAAGAATCGAAAACATCAACCACATCGATAAAATAATAAACATAGATCAGTCTCCCATAGGAAGAACCCCAAGATCAAACACAGCTACCTATACCGGAGTTTTCACAGACATAAGGGACATCTTCTCTCAAACCCCAGAGTCACGTCTGAGAGGATACAAACCAGGTCGCTTCAGCTTCAATGTAAAAGGAGGACGATGTGAGGATTGTAAGGGCGACGGAATCAAAAAAATAGAAATGCACTTCCTTCCAGATATATACGTGCCTTGTGAAACCTGTAAGGGCAAAAGATACAACCTAGAAGCATTAGAAGTTAAATACAGAAGCAAGAACATATCAGAAGTACTCGAAATGACAGTAGACGAGGCTTTGGAATTTTTTGCAGCCATACCTTCAATCAAGACCAAGCTAAAGATTTTAAGTGAAGTCGGATTAGGATATATATGCCTAGGGCAATCAGCCCCAACCTTATCAGGTGGGGAAGCGCAAAGAATCAAACTATCAACCGAGCTCGCAAAACGTTCTACAGGTCAAACTCTCTACATATTGGACGAACCAACCGTCGGTCTACACTTTGACGACGTCAAACGTCTACTAAAAGTCCTTCAAAAACTTGTAGATAAGGGAAACACAGTTCTGACAATAGAACACAACCTCGACGTGATTAAATCAGTAGATTACGTGATAGACTTGGGGCCTGAAGGAGGTGATGAAGGAGGTGAAGTCATAGCAAAAGGAACTCCAGAAGAAATAATAAAGGTAAAGGAGTCGTACACAGGTCAATGGTTAAAGAGAATGCTCTAAACCAACCGAGGTAGACAACAATCGTACACCTGGGAACCTTTAACAAACTTTAATAAAGTTTAATCATCTTTATTAGAATTTAATCAAATTAAGCCAAGTTAAATCAACTTTACAAAAGTATTGTAAAATTATGTAAATTATGGTAAATTTGCTCACGCTTTTGTAGGATTTAATCAAATTAAATAAACATTGATCAAATTCGCTCAAATGTGGTAGGATTTGTTCCAATTTAATTAAGTTTAATGAGATGGAACAATACCTAACCTCCGAGCAGGTAGCAAAGCTGCTTCAGGTTCACCAGTTCACAGTTCTGAAATACTTGAAAGACGGTCGAATCAAAGGAGTTAAAATCGGAAGAGTGTACAGAATTAAAGAAAGCGAAGTAGAAAATTTCTTAAATAGAGTATCTACGACCAAAGAAGAGCCAAAGGCAGAAGAACCAAAAGTAGAAAAACCAGTGACGGTTAAAGAGAAGATAGAAGAACCAAGACCAACCAAGCTCGAAGACGAATACTTCAAACTGTTATAAAAATAGACCCTGGGTCCTCACCCAAAACCTTACCTTAAAATTCCTATGATCATCAGTTGTTTAAAATGCGGCAAATCTGTATCAAGTCATCAAATGGATTGTCCATACTGCAAAGCCGTTATTTGTGATTACACGAGACAAGCGAACGGACTAAAAGCCAACATGAGACCAAAAGAAGGATTAAGGTTGAACTTTCTTCAGACTTTTGCAAAAAGATAAATTATATCTATTAAAAAACTTCAGCCCATATAAGCCCTAGAAAAGCCCTAAAAACTCCCCCTTAAGAAAAAATCTTCTGGGGAGTTTTTTACTTTCCAAACCAAAAGGTTTACTTCGGACATTGTTTATCAAGCATATGCTCAACGCAATCTTCAACCTGTCCAATTGTGGCAATTCCCTTGATCACATAAAACTTAAACTCATCCACGGCTTTTATAAACGCTCTAACATGAGCATCGGTGTTGTGTTTATAAAGTGCTTCGTATCTGGCCTCTAATTTTGCTTTCTGGACCTTAGCTTCATATTCTACTCTAGCAGAGCCCATAGCGTTCAAAAGGGTTCCTTGATCGATAGTATCACCACCACTACTCCAGAAATCATTACCTTTGACCCCCTCCAAGATCTCTTCAAATCCCTTCTGTGGATCCAAACCATTCAACTTCACATCAAACATATTTTTTATAAATCCTCCAGAGTTAGATGAGCCAATCTTCTTGAGGTCTTCAGCAGATTCTCGTATTGCTTCAGCCCCACTGAGAGCAGCATCCTCTATTGCTTCAGCTCCTTCACGAAGACCACCCAAGTTATCAATAAACTCAACAAATTTATCCTTAACTCTCTGCCAACCATTTTCATCACAGTCGACATATTTAAACTTACGAGACTCATATTTAGTTTTAATTCTTTCCATTACAATATTAAATTCATCAGGACCATATTTCCCAAAAACCTTCTCATATTTCTCCACCATCTTGCCATGAAGAATCTCCGGATCTTCAAGCTCAACATTCTTTTTTTCTCCAATATCAACAGTCCCCATAGATGCAGTATCAAGAAGCTCTCCCATAGCAGATCCAAATTTCAACTTAACAAGATTCCTCACATAATAAAGTTCGGCATCCACCTCGTAATAAGCCTTTTCAATAGAAGGAATCTCCTCACGATCACACATCAAGAAAGCTTGCTGTATTGCTTTTCTAGCAGCATCGAGCTCAGAATCCAAAGCCATGATATCCAAGACCTGACACGTGTTTCTGAAAAGATCTAATATTGGGTTCAGGAGCTCCATATAACTCTGATTCCCAAGTATAGACTGCAAGAACGCACCAAGTTCCAAGTCTCCCTGCTTACACTCAGTTACAGTATGAGCATTTTCACTAGCCGCAAACCCCTTATCAGAAAAAACAAATATACCGCTTCCAACTAGGAATACTCCAGTAAATAAAATCAATGATATTTTTTTCATTATTGGCATGTTTCTTTAGTTTTTATTGTTTTACAGATTTCTCCTGAAATCTTTTCAAAATGGCTAACAAACGCTTTGAAATACTCGGTCATCTGACCTACTTCCAACAAAATACTCTCAGAATACGCAGCATAATCCTGTGCGATAGATTGTAACGCATACTGCTCAACTTCATCAGCTGCATCCATTGTCATCTGTTGTTGCATCAACGAAATTTCACTCACGTAATCTGAAATATTATTACTATCAATATTCTGCTCCACCCAGGCAGCCGCCCTAGAATTGTTATATTCCTCTATCATCGAATGTCCGAGTGGCTCACCATCTTCATTTTCAAGAAAAAGAGGGTGATTTTTATTAACAAAATTTTCCCACTCTTCAAAAACGCTTTTCCCAAAAATAGCATCGTTGCCAGGAGGCGTTTCTACAGGCGCATAAACAGTATGAAAATTAATATTAATATTACTTAAAGCATCAATAAGGCCTCTCTTGCAAAGCGAACTTTCCAACAAATTCCCGGTCAATTTGTTTGGCAACAATGAAGAAGAAATAGTCTTATTCATATAAGCCAAGATCTTCTCAAACTCACAAGAAAAACAAGGATCATCAGGAACAAAGGATTTATAAACCTCCCATTTCTCAGAATAATCCAAGCAGATATAAAACTCAGCATCCGCCAGAGGAATTCCAGATTCGGTTGTAAGAGAAATTCCAGATTCGGTTGTAGGAGGGGTCTCAGCAGATCCACCTGTACCAACAGGCTCAGTATAACTTTCCGTCGCCAAGGGGTCACTAAGATCAGTAAAATCAATCGATCCATTCTCCGCAAGATTCTTTATATTATCAAAAGAAAAGAATATCAATCCATCACATTCATCATTTTTCTTCCAATCTGCAGGTTCTTCAGGGATCAATTTCTCTTCCAAAGTCTTCTCTTCCTCTGGTTTCTCAACATCGACCTCTTCAACATCAGAATCAGGTTCAGGTTCATTCTCCTCAAAATATTCTTCAATCTCCTCATCGTAATCATCCAAAGCATCAGCCAAAGGATCATCCTCTTCTGTAGGACAAACATCTTCTTCTATGTATTCAACCAAATCTTTCGCATCAAATTCTTCGAGCTCTTCGTCTTCTGCATCACCACCCTCCTCATCCAGATTCAAAACATAATATGCGTGCGAAATTTCAGGAGCGAGAGGCCCTTCCTCGTGGTAAGTAGTATCCTCCATCCCAAGATCATCAACAGAAGTATCATCATCACTTCCAAGATCAACGCTTTCCACAGGAGTACTTATATCAAACAATACTTTCTCTATTTCAGACAAATCAAAGACAAGGTCAAACCCAGAATCATCAAGATCACCATTTGAAAAGATCTCAGACAATTGACTAGACGACATAAGCTCCTGCTTCAATTGATATATCTCATACACATCGTTAAATTCACGGCGAAACCCTGCCGCAGCAGCGAGAATCTCGCCTTGAGTCATATTGTTTCCCAATCCAGGAAGCAGTCGTTTAACAGGCCCTAAGGAACCATTCATGAGATCGGCAGCTTCTAGGGGAGTGATGTTATAACTATTAGCAATTTCAACAAGAGCTCCCTCCTCAGGATCCTTGACCCCAACCCAAAGCATCATGCCGTATAGATTTTGATAATTAGCCTCACCAGGATTTCCACCAGTAAGCATAGTCTTCAAATTCCCACTAAAGACCTTTAGCTCCTTCCCGAAATCAGCAGTATACCCTTTATGCCAAGAACCTTCACTAATCTCATTATACAAAGCAGAATTCAAGAAAGGATCCTCCTCAATAGACTCAGCAATAGCTCTATGTTGATATTGATAAACCAAAGGTTGCAAAACAATCAGCGAAACGAACGCGAGAGCGCCTACTAGTATTCCTATCAATATGTCTTTTTTAGTTTTCATAAAATTATTCACAACCTTTTTTACTTGTTGCATCTACGTATTTTGTTGGGAGTCTCATAGCATCTCTACGGACCCAACGAACCGCATTTCTATATTTATAAAGCAAATCAATAGTCTCCTCATATTTCTTATGCATAGGGTAAGCGACGCGGAGCTCATTATAAGCTGCAATAGTTGCATCCATCACCGCATAAGCACTGTCTTTTTCTCTTGCAACAGCATCATTCAACAAAGAAGAAAGCCCGAGGACTTGTGAAATGGAAGTCTCCCCAAGACCAGTCAAACCGAGAGTCAGGTACTTCATAAGAGTAGGCTCTGTTTCCAGATCAAAAGGACCAAAAAGAGCTTTCACTCGATCCAAAGTATCAAGATAAGCCATATATCTATCCAGCGCTCCCATCGCAACACAATATGTACTGATATTATTAGGAGGACATTCCTCTCCAGTAGGGGGCAACTGATTAGGATCATCCAATTTCATGGCAAGCATCTTCTCAATCTTCTCATTGAAATACATACTCATTTCGATATGGTACGTATACTTAACCAACCCAAAACCCAACTTCGGACTTTCAAATTTATAAGAATCTCCCGACGCCAACATCACATACCCAGAATAGAGCATGAAATATGTCGCAAACGCGGTCACAAGTAATCTAATTGTCCATTTAAATTTGAGCTTCATTAGTCAGACATAAAACAATTATCGATATAACAAACTATACGGTTATTAAACGTCGCAAACGCAGCAACTATCTGTGCAATCAAGAAATTCAAGTCAGAAAGCTTGGAATTAATAGCCTTATATTTATCTAATAAAATAGATGACGTTTTAAATAAAGTTGTGGTTCTCACATGATTTTTCAACATGTCCTTTGCTTGTACAACCATTTTCTCAGTTATACGGATACAAGCATCCAATTGGCTGATTTGATCGGTAGTACTTTGGTTGCCAGATTTATACTTCGAAAACTCGTCATATGCCGAAGTCCGCAGGGCTTTGTATCCATCAACAGCCTGATCCACCAAGGCAGAATTCAACTTATCGCTCTTGAAATGTTTGTCCAAAAATCCTTGAAAAATAGCATTTTGCTCAGTCATAAAAACCGTCATGCCCTGAACGCAATTCTCATAACCATATATCTCGGTAATAGGAGCCGCAAAAGCACCAGCCATACTCTGGAAAATTAAAACCACAACTATTATCAGGCTATTGAACCTGTTCTTCATTACTTTTCGCATATATTTTAGGATTTATTGGGTCGTTATTAACTATTATTGTATAGAGAACGTCTCCAGTTCTCAAATCTGATTTATATTTGAATGTACTTAGACATGGACAAGTTACGCACGCAGGAGGAACTAGATAGATTCCAGGCTCAGTCTCATATATTTGCCCCGTGCCATCATCACCATCTGAATCTCCGTCTCCAGAACCATCAGAGCCACCATCTCCACCATCAGGAGCATCATCTTCCTTTTCCAAAGGATCCAACTGAGCCAAAACCTCATCTCCATCACCAACACCACCACCATCAGTATCAAACAGATTTGGATCAGTACCATAAATTGTAGTCTCAGCGATGTCAGTCAAACCATCCCCATCAGTATCAGGATAATCATCAATTGCGTAGATAGGATTTGTTCCGTGAATCAAAACTTCATCTCCATCAGTCTGTCCGCCATCATCAGTATCAGGATCAAATGGATCAGATCCATACAGACATTCCAGGCTGTTTATCAAGCCATCATCATCCTCATCAGCATCCGGATCATCGATACCCCATTTCTCTTCACAATAATCAGACATTCCATCATTGTCAGCATCTATATCGTGACAATTGAACGCATCCAAAACTCGGAAAGTTAATTCAATCAAATCTTCTTTAGTTAGAAGTTTTCCTGGATCTTGTGCTTCTTCTGATGTAATCAAAGTGGCGCTCTTCAATGCAACACCATCCGCTGTATAAGCAGTAAGATTCTGTGCAGCATCAAGCAAAGGATCAAACCAAACTTCATCTGCCTCAGGCACAGCTGTTGATAGATCAAGGACACCTTTCATCTCAAGCCCTCTCAAGATAACAGCAACAGTCTCAGCAAGATTGATTGTTTCTCCAGGTTTGAACGGGGTCTTGCCAGTAAATGGATCGGCCTCTCCTCCATAACCAAACACGAGCTCAAGCAATGATCCCTCCTTCACAAATGGATAATAATAAGGAAGATCCTCTTCTGTATAAGGAATATCAGAGAATGGAGAAGGGCCTTTGTATGCCTCAGGCCGAGGAACAATACAAAGCATCTTCAGCAGCATGATCACAAACTCAGAACGAGTAGCAAGCATATCTGGATTCAATTTAGTATCTCCACCAATAATTCCCATGTAGTACAAGCTCATTGCATAGTCTTTCAACCTACCTGCAATATCAGTATAAATTGGGATAGGTGGTTCCAATATATTTCCTTCCTTCACATCTCCAAAAGGTGATTCAACAAACTCTTCTCCATCTTCAGTGTTCATATAACTATCGATAACATATTGTGGGCTTATTCCACTTGGGAACTTGCGAGGGACATCATCAGGACCGACGATTTGAACCTTATCAAAAAGTCCCTTCGGCGAAACATAAATAGAAGCAATCTTCATCTCCCCTAAGTCCGAAGCAAACCACAATTCATACACAAAAGGATCAAAATCAAATTGATTATCTTTCTTTTTGATACTCATCCTTTCGTCTAATAGATCAATATTTCCCGCACTATCAATAGCAGTCATCACAATTCCCTCAGTAACATAATACAAGTATGCGCCTCCAGGATAGTTTGGATCTGTAGCAGGGAAAGACATAAATTCAAACTCATCTTCAGCATCATCATCACTAATATCAACTCCACTTAAATTCTCTACAGACGTAGTCGTAAATTCAAACTCATCATAAATATCGACAGCTATATTTCCATCAGACACAAAATACAGAGTTGCCATAGTATTTCCGTCAGGACCAATTATCTGAGCGTTAGTAGATTCATTTGGAGGAGAAGCTTCAACAATTTCATAAGTGTAACCTTTCTCTTCATATACATAGAAATTACCCGTCTTCTCGTCGATTTCAGCTATGATTTCACCTGCAGCATTGATAACCAAAATAACATCATCCATCACAAAATCAGAAATAACATAAGTTCCATCCATACTAGTAACATACTGTCCAGCATCATTTGCAGAATCAGTGACGACGGTTTCTTTATCTACAAACAACTTCAACTTGCCATCAATTACACGAGGGATAGCACGTTCACGAATTAATTTGTAAAGCATATTTCCTGTTGGAGGCTCAGTGTCTCCAGAAACAACTCCAACTTCAACAAAAACAGGATCCAGATTAATTTTCGGCACATACACATGGATATTCACAATCTGGCTAGATATATGATGAGCTGTATCCATAATATTCAAAGCAACCTGGTGGTCACCAATTTCATCAAAAGGCCCAACATTAAATCTAGGATTTGTCATATCATTATCAACCACATCATCTGCGTCAGGCCCATCAGTAAGATTGTCATCATCAGACCAGTAATCAATATCGTTCAAAGTATCTCCATCTCCATCTTCATCGACAGCAGTATCCAAATCCAGGTAATAAGCTTCAATCTCTCCACCCGGATCAAATGAAGCACTAGCGTCCAAAGTCAAAGTTTCCATTACAGAAATATATATGTCAGTACTAGAAAGTGCAGGGAGCGGAGGAGTGTCATCCGAACAAACATTCGGAGCCAACGCTACTCCAGATGAAACCAAACTCCTACCACCATTATCTGACAAAGCATAAATACGAGAATAGTAATTTCCATTCGCAATACTCAATTCCACAGAAGGATTCTCTTCATCCTGAATATCAAGAATTTCAAATTCTTCACCACCACTCAAAACCATAGAAGCACCATTTGAGAATTCCAAATCAGCTCCTCCACTTTCACCAAGAATCATTCTGTCCCCAATCATAAAGGCATTTCCTTCTTGTAGTGGTTTATCTATATTTTCACCTTGTTTCATCTTTTCCAAAGTGCCACTAAATATCTGAATAGTAGCATTACCAACAGATGGAGTTGCGGTATAAAACTCTCCTTCTTCCAGCTCCATCTCAATGACAGAGAAACCGCTAGAATTCTTTATTACAAAAACGGTGTCATCTCGCGCATAGACAGTTTCTTCTTCAGAGATAGAGAATGAGCTCAATGAAGTGTAAACATCGCGCTCAGGGGCATTCAAGATGTTACTGAAGCCATCAACATCTCCTACTGCTCCAAACGCATCGTTTGCTTCAACTTCAGCATAGAATCGATAACTTCCTGCCTCACTTAGCAAAGAAGGATAGACGAAGATCTCATACCCAACAACCGAAGGATCTAGAGAAGGAATGAAACCAACAGACGCAACACCATTATTTTCTCCACTCACAGAATATCCTTGAACAGACAAAATCTCACCCTCACTATATGAGCTCAAAGACTCAGGATTGTGAAGTACAGGATAGTCAGATGGATTGTCTGGCTCAAACTCATAATTCTCCTTCAAATACAAATCTCCACCAAGCGTGTAAATCAAATCCATATCACTATCAGAATCAGCATCAATAAACATCAATTGAGTATCATTGCTAATTTCTTGGTTGTAATTCAAAACATCCTCTTTTTCATCACCTGTAAATATAGACAACGTGTCGTCAGTTACAATATTGCCAGCTGAAGAAACATCTCCAGTATCAGTATTTCCCATAGTATCCAAAGATTGTTCCAACGCGATAAGCATCCTCGTCATCTCAGTTCGATCACTAGCAGTATCAGCAGCAGCAATCAGAGGTATTTCAATTACAGGATCATAGTTTCTTTCAAACTCTCTGATCTCGGCAGGGGAAACCTCGGTCAAACTAGAGGAAGCAATCAAGTTTTTCTTCTCAGCAACCAAAGTATCATAAGCATCAAAACTATTTATATTTTCAAAACTAGAAACATTATTTGCATAAGCAAGTACGGAATTTCTCAAATTAGCCATTTCAGACATTCCTTCATATCCATAATTTCCAGCATCAAGATAATCTATTTCATCCAAAGTTTTATTGTACGGCGCCCATTTAGGATCATTCATATTGAATTCCTGTTCATAAGCGATCAAATGCGTAAAGTCTGCATCAGTTTCAACCTCAACATCTATCCAATCAGGAGAATCAGGCAAATTGATACCTTTCTCTTTCAACTTTTTATCTATAGCATCTTTCGCCTTATTGTATTGTTCCTCAACAAAATCTTTACCATACTCATCGTATAAAGCCTCAACATCTGTCACCGAAGCTGCCATATCTTCAACAATACTCATTCCTTCATTAACCTTGCCAACGTATTTCTCTACTTGATCATTCCACCACATAGCGGCCTTCTCAACGACATAATATATCGCGGCAGTATTTACTCCATATTTCTGATGCAAAGTCCATCTGTACTCAACAGGAGCTTTGTACTCAATCTCTGGCCAATTAATAGCGAGCGCGAGTGAAATAGGGAAGACGGGAGTCACTCCAGGATTTGTTAGCGTTTCAATCTCAGTCTTCAAATTAGCAGACAAAGGAGTAACCTCGTTTATTGGTATCAAAGCTTGTTTGATCAAACAAAGAAGTTTCAAAATAGCTTTTATAGTAGCGACAATATCAACAACCAACTTCGGCAAAGTCGGAACGGTAAATGGTTTCGGCAAATCAGGCAACGTAGGAAGCATCAGAGGCGGTAGATCAGGCAGATCGAAATCAAAAGTGAATTCAGGAATAACATCAATCTCAGGGATTTGAACAAACACCTCGGGAATAATTTCAGGAAGAGTTAGGGTAGGTAGGTCGGGCAGAATGATAGGCTCACCATCAAATGTAATGTCAGGCCAAAGAACAGTCGCTCCCATCTTTATCTTCGAAATATCAAAAACTATATCAGGAATCTTCGGAAACGGAATAATAGGTGGTTCAGGAATTACTACAAATAATTGTAACAAAAATCCAAGCATACCATGTCTCTCACTCTTACAATCGTCACAACTTTCTTGATATTCAAGAACCAATTTCAAAATAGCTTTCCAACTCTTAATAGCATCAATCATATCGCGAATTGCTTTCATCCAATCATTGATAATCTTGGCCTGTCTCTTCATATATCCACCAACCAACTCCATAATTGCATCCATATAACAAATGAGTTGAGTCGCATATTTCTGTTCCATAGTTCTCCATTTTTGGAGCATCGCAGGAATTTTCTTGTAGGATTCGATGGCATTTAGATTCTGTTGAACGCTATTTGCAAACTTAGTCGCATCAAGAATAAATTTGTCACAAATAGTCTTGTGCTTTGCCGTGTCATCACAAGTCCAGAACTCTTTGATATTTTTAATTTGATTCTCAATATTCTTTTTAAATGTCTTGGCTTGTCTCTCATATTTCAAGATCTGTTCTTTCTGAATAATAGGTATTTTGAATTGAATATCTTCACCCTTGATCTGGATGAAAGGAATCTTGCTGACGTATCGAAGGAAGTCATGAACACTCTTCATATTCCCAAAGTTCTTCATAGAAGCGATACTATCTTTTATAAGTGATCCGAAGTCAGGAAGTATCAAATAAATATTGAGTCCGCCCAAAATCTTGCTATAGATTTCATCAATCTGTTTGTCGATCCAATTGGTGAAGACAGAAGGGAATCCAGGGATCTTGATGTTTGATTTCATATCAAAAACCAAAGGAGACGTCGAGCCACCATAGTTACCATTACTTCCGTTCTCAGAACTGTCCTGACCAACACCACTTCCAGAAGCTGAGACAACTCCTTGAGTGGCTTCTTCAATGCCTTCATTGATGTAATCCATAGCCTCATTGATCAACTCAACAGCTTTATTTATCAATTTCTGGAAAAGTTTATCTATCATTGCGCACATTTCTGCGATTCCTGGAATCATCCCCATTGGTAATGCAAAGGCGTAACAAGCAGCCGCCTGCACAGGCCCAAGACACAGAGCCATCCCAACCCCCATTGTCAAAGTAGGTGATAAATAAATCCTTCCAGAAGAAACAGAATTTGAAGGATAAAGCCCAGACACAAAAGGAGGATTTGGAGTTCCCCAAGCAAACATGGCTACACCTCCAGATCCAGATATATCCATAGGGACAAGGAAAGCGTGATTATATGGAATCGGCAAGCATCCGGCACCAGAACATTTAAAAGCTTTGATTGCGTCAGTGACATAACCAACAGCAGCATCAGCCAAATCATTCACCATATTAACGGTAGCTCCAGCAAAATCCCCAACAGCCTGAAGTCCATTCTGAACAGAATCCCAAGAATTAGGTAATCCATCGAAATCGGCATCAAAAGACAAACTATCAAATACATTTTTTGCCTTTTGACCAACAGGTCCAAGGGAAGTCATATCAACTTCCATATCCTCAGGAAGTTCAAACGACTTTTGACACACACACTCAGGATCCCCAGCAAACAAGGCATCTCCATCAGCATTTTCATACTCACAGAAGCTTCCCTTATTCTCAAACAAACATACACACGCAGGATCCTCTGCGAAAGCAGGGTCACCACAATTAAAATCAGGATTTTCTGCCAACGCAGACTCTATTTTATAATAACAACCATGCTCATAAAGGGACTTTTTATCTTCATCATCATCACTTACATCTGGATACCCAGAAGGTTTCTCTTCATTCTCTTTCCAATCAGTACAAACACATTCAAGAGAGTCTATATGGACTTCAATCAGGTCATCCTCATCACTTTCAGGGTCTGAGTCAAATTCATAAGTACAATAATTATCAACAGTTAGCTCATCTTCACCATCTTCTAGGTTGGCATTGTAATCATCCACAGCCTCTTTCAACGCCTCCGCACAATCCACATCAGCAAAACAAACACTAGTAGGTTCGTCTTCGTCACAAGTAACTTCCTGACAGCTCACAGCGTCGTCCTCAACAGCCCCAAACTCACTATCAAATTCTTCCGTAGCAGCATCTACATCCTCACTAGCAGCGCTAGTCTTGCTCGCAGCTTCATCACCAGACCAACCCTTGAATTCTTCCTCCAAAGGATTCTCAGTTACGCCAGCAAACACATCCACCATCTCATATTCCACACGCCCATCACTATCCAACTCATCCCCAGATTTGAAATAAGTAATAAGTTCAGCTTGATTAACATCAGGCCTCACCAAAATATCGAAATATAAATCATGAGAATCCCCAGCACCCAACTCGTAATCCCCAAGCAAAAGGGAAACCTTTGGAGTCTTCTCCATAGTAGTTTCAAAAGAAATAGTCCGAACACCATTAGCAGGAACAGAAATTCCAGAGATAACTTTATTACGATGAAGAGGATTTGTATATTCCCAGTACAAATCATCACTACAACCCACATCCAAACACTTGAGAGTAGTTTCATAAATCCTCTGATTACTAGGGGTGAGATCAGAAAGCTTCAAACCAGTAATGGTCGAGCCAGTATTATTTTTGAGAACAATGCTATGTTCAATATTGTCATATAGTTCGATAGGAGCTCCATTCAAATCAATAGCCGTCTTGGTAGATCCTTCCAATGCAGGGATATGATTAGGAAGTAAGAACTGCATGGTAGAAGAAACAGTTTCAGGCAGATTACCCAAATAATCATCGAATTCAAAAATTTGATACTCATCTATATAAGCCTCCTCAGGCGATGGAGAAGGAAGTGGTCCAGAATATCCAGGACGCACATAAAGTTTATCACCAACAATAAAGAAATCGTATTTCTCCTCCTTCACAGTCATCTCTACAAAATAAGGCCTAGACTCCGAAGGCAATCCATTATAAGAAACCAATATATCATCGATCATCTCTATTCCATCCACATGAATACTAAAATTCCCGAGCTTATCACCAGCAGGATTGATCTCTCCATCCTCATTCCAGAAAACATAAACATTCCCACTACTATCAGACAGCGCAATGTCTGGAAGGTCATCATTATTCAAATCTCTCGCATACATCTCATAAATCTTCGCAGCGGTATTCAGAGTTAAATTCTTTCTATCAAAACTTCCTTCATTATTTTCATAAATATAAAGACACTGCTCACCTTGGATACAGCTGTTATCTGTTCCAATTATCAAGTCGTCAAATCCATCATTATTGATATCAATCTTCGACAAACTCAAAATTCCATTAACAACATTCAGCACAATTCCCTTATCTAAATATTTCTTATTACTATTCTCATTTTGAAGCAATCGAAGCTTGCCATCACCATAAACAATCAACAAATCCTCCCGATCATCGCCATTATAATCAAAAGAAATCAATTCAGTTATTGTTCTATCTCCAGAATAAACAAGCGAACCAACATCCTTTGTATAGTAAGAAAGATCACTGACCAAATCTTCTTCAGCATTATCTATAGAAATAGTTGGATCTCCTAATAACACTCCAGTTTCGCCAGCATAAGCCAAATTCGATTCACCAACAGTATTTCCTGCGGCAAAAAGCAGCATGTTCTTATTCCCAGAGCCACTTCCAAACCCGACCCCAGCAGTCTCCCCAGCGCTCTCCAGTGACACATAAGGCAGCCCAGGAGCCATTGAAGAGTCCATCTCTTGATTTGTATCAACAACATAAACTCCCTTGTTAAAAGAAGTAGAATATCTAGAAAAACCAGAAACAAGTTGATAATTACTATCATCATCAAATAATTTCAGATAGATTCCAGGCCAGAAATTCTCGAACTCATTTTCAGACGAAAGAACCTGAACATTGGCATCAAAATTTTGCTTGAACATGACCTGAGCCAAAGGCTGTCCCTTATAATAAAGAAGTAAAGTGAAATAAGTTTGATCAACATCTTCTTCGGTAGGGAGCTTGTAAGTAAGAAGGCTGCTTGATACAGAAACACGTCCTTCCTTAGAAATAGAACCAACAGTCAGATCATTGTCAATAATCAAGATCTCACTCTCATCAGCATTGAACTTCAAAATAGGCAGGGTAGGGATGTCAGTTATCCTCTGTACTAAAATCCCTTCTTCATAGTCTGCAAAAGAAGCAGATTCAGGCTCAGCCAAAGCATCACCGCTACCTCCACCAAGTGCATCTGCGATACTCAACTCCTCTTCTCCAGTCGGTCCAACTATCTCGAGATCCAAACCATCCTTTGGCACAACAAACATCTCAGCCAACTGTCCGCCAGTCACACCATCAAAGAAATTAACTTTTTGATAAGGGAACGAATCATTAGCCAAAACCAAATCCGCCATCACATTCTCACTATCAACCAAATCAACTTGTCCATAACCATCTACAAACACAGATCTCAAATAATCGCCATCATCAGCGGTAGTTGAGAGTACCGCTTGTGACTGTCCCTTGAACAGCAACGAAGCGGCCAAGTCATCTTTCCCAAAATCACTAAACGCAGAACCAAGTAAATTAATATAAAGTGCTTTTGGATTAATCTCATCAAAATCAAATTTTTCAGAAATTCGTTTCTTGATCTGTAGACCAAGTTTAGCTTGCTCCACATCAGTCGCGGCAGCAGCCAAATTCGCAAATCCAGAAAGCCCACTTGAACGAACAGAAATCTCAGCCTTTCCTTCAACAGTCTGCACAAAAGTCTCACCAATAAACTCAACCATAGAAGCGGTTCCAGCACTTGCGCCAAAAGCAACAACCTTTTGATCCAAATACGCGAGATTGTCATATTCATCCAACAGTTTTGCCTGCAAGATAGTCCCAGCAATAGAGTCAGTCAAAATCACATCATCCTCAGACACAAGCTCGATTTTCACTGCATCTCCAGGGAGAGTAGTCAAATCAACAGAACTACTAGCAAAGCCAGGAGCGCTAACTTCAATGTTAACGTCACCAGCCTTGGTAGTAGAAGAAATATACGCTCTCATCTCACCGTCTGTCATGTAAATAGGTGGAAGCTCACTAAACTCAGCAATACTGCCATCCATAATATTGAAAGAAACAGGGCCATTGTAACCACCGAGAACATCTCCACTTACAGATGTTAGTGCCGCGCTCACATGAGCAGCTCCCTCACCATCAGCATCGATCTGAGACTGACTTAATAAAAGTTGCATCTTTGCCTCGCCAAGCACTTCAAATTTCTTGGAAGCTCCAATGGTTCCAAAAAAATCAATCTGTTCATTATTTTTCACAGCGACAGCAAGATCGTTGCTTAACTTATAATCAAGCAAGACAGCATACAAATTAGCATTTCCTATCTCGTCTTCAGACAAAACCTCAATACTCGCTCTTCCCTCCACAAAATTCATCTGCACCCCAGGAATCAAACCATCTAAATCCTTCTCGTAATCAAGGGCAGCCTTTCCAAATATAAACACAGCGACCTTGGTGAAAGCATTGTAAGCTTGATTGTCATATTTATCATAAAGCTCAAAAGACACATTAGCTTTTGACTGATTGTTCGCGACTAGAACATCAGTATCGGTTATTATTCTGATCTTTGCAGGCTCCGCAGGAACTACTGAAAAATCTTTTATTCCATCAGCATATACAGCTCCATCACTGACCCTCGCTACAATCTTCACTTCACCAGCCTTGGTAGCAGGCTTGATGTACACAGAAGCAAGTCCATTCTCTGCATCGACAACATAACCATCAACAAACTCAACGCTATCCTTCCCTTCAACAATATCAAAAGTAACTTCATTATTAGCAAACGGATCAAGCACACCCCCTCCATTCAATTGAGCGATAACCTCAATCTCTTCCTCATCACCAGCAACCATCACAGAAGACGACCCAAGTAAATCAATGCTTTTTGCAGAAGTTGATAATGTGATCTCCTCACTAGATAAATCTTCGATATCAGTATTATTTTTCTTAACTTCATCAGAAAACAAAGCCTCAACAAAAACCTTCACTTCACCAGGATTTGGCGTAGTGAGTAATTTGTAATACGCCTTCCCCTCAGGATCCAATGTTTTTTTGAAATCAGTCTTCTCGATCTCAAGGACAGGATTCAGATTGTCCTGAGAAATATTTATTTGTAAAGAAGGATACTCTCCATTCTCGAAAGGCTTTTCATTCTGATCAAATCCTTCAACGGTCAACAATATACTAGAAACACCATCACTATAAGCAGATACTCTATCAGTAGAAATCTCGATTTTGGTCAGCACACTACAATCCTGAACTGCATCAAAACATTTATCTCCACAGATTGGAACCATCCCAATATGTCCTGGTATATCGGCCATGAAATCCCAAATTTCAGTAAGCTTTGGGTACAGCTCATCGGTAATCCAGAGCACAAAAGGAATCCATTTCCAATTATCCTTGTCCTTTTCATTTCCATGCTCATCAACATCAGGGAACATTTCCTCAAAAGTATCACCCTCAGGAATATCTTCGTCATACTCATCTTCCTCAACAGCTCTATTGAAAGCCATATCGATGAAGTCGCCATCATCACTAGTTCCACCATCAAAAACCAAATAAGCAGCCTCATATCCCTCATAAGAATCGTTCACATATGCTTCCAAATCTTGATTGAGATAATATTTCAAAACATACTCATGCTTATCATCAACTGACAAGCTGTTCCAATAAAGAGCATCCATGATTACATCTTTGTCCGCGCTAAGCATCTTCAAAGAATGCTCCTCACTATCAAATATAGAAACTTCCTCATCAGAATGGGTAGAAACATCGAAGATCTCATTCTTCACATATTCCTTCACACTTCCCCCCGCTTCCTCTGCCAACTTCGATGACCCAGGAATACTCAAAAGGGTCTGCGCAAACAGATCTACATAAACATTCCACTGAGCAACTCCATTGACGTCCACATCCTCCAAGTCCTCACCAAATTGTGTGACCGAAGCCGCATCAAACAAATTAGGATAATCCAATTTTTGGACATCCCCGTACTTATCAACAAAAGCAACATACCTAGGATTATCGATCGGCAAACTCTGAGCAAACCCAGCGTTGAGCTGTTCTCCAATCGTGAAATTAGTCGGTTCGTTATGAATTATCAAACTAGGAATAGTGAAAGCAATATCAGGCTTAACTTTCAAAACCAAATCAGTAGCAGGCTTAAAAGTAGCCGAAGACAAAGGTAGGGGATACCAATATTCGCCAGCTTCAGGAGGATCAAGCTCCGATCCAAAAATCAAAGGATTCGTGTAAGAGTCAAACCTAGGCCCAAGCAAAAACCTACTAACCATATAAATATTATCTGGATCAAGCCCATACTCAGCCTTCGCCTCCACCATATCGAAGACTAACTGATTTTCAGTATTGACCGAAAAATCCACGATACCATTTCCGTCATCATCCTTTCCATTCCAAAGACCAAACCTCTCGGCAAACGTAGCAACGGTGATATCTACCCCTTCAGCCTCACCAAGATCAAACATCGTCGTTGAATCAACGACAGTAACATTCCTGCCGCTACCACCATAAGGTATATTGTCATTTTTCTTACCTTCCTTTTTGGCGAAAAGATTCATCATCTGAATAACCTCGGTATAGTAGTCATAGTTGTGCCATCTGCTACCACTATTGCCATTAGAGTCACCAGTATTAGGAAATTGAGCAGGCAAGAAATTGAAACACGCATCCACATAGATATCATCCACATCCTCGAATTCTCGTCCTGAAGGAAGTTGGAACATTTCATTATGAGTATCGAAATCTTCATATTCCCCAGGGTTATCCTCATCCTCAACCATCAGCTTCTGCCCAGCAGGGAACTGATGTTCATAAGCGATCTCACCTGTAATCTGATCAGGGTCAGCAATTGCAAGTGAAGTATATTCACTATCGTAGTACTGAGATCCACCCTCATATTCGACAACAAGCCCACGAGCGCCACGGCTAAAAGGCTCATAACTTCCAGCTACGTCGAGCACAGGATAGGTTGCAAGCATTGAGAAGCATCGATCGTCATGAAGCATCGCAGAGCTGTAGAAACAGCCTTTTAAGTCATTGCTCCTATAAGCCGCCGAACTGCTTTGCAAAGAATAGATCGGAGACAAATGGTCTAGCTTGATCTCATCAGTCGTGAGAATCTGCCCACTATCGCCAGAATCAGTATCAAAATATCTAACCTTAAAATAACTATATTTATCCCAATAATTTTTATCTTCATCCTTTCCACCACTTTTTTTGTTTCGAACATTCAAGTTGAAACTCTGCACAGCATCGTCTAACTCTTTTTGATTTCGAACCAAAGTTTGCCCACCACCTCCATGCTCCGAAGAAAGATAATAATACTTATCATCAATCTTGAAAAAGCCAGGAGCAAAAGGACTCAAGACAAAAGGATCTTCACCAGGATCTTGGGGAAAACTCATCGCAGAAGCAACTCCAGCCTCAGGTGGTTCCTCACCAAGAATTTCTTTGTAAATAGAACATGGCTTACATTCGATCAAAGGTACCTCCGTCTCAAAAGAGAAATATTTTTTGTCAGGCCAAGGCCAAGGTTGATTGCTTCCTTTCAAAACCATCGGCACTTCATCAATAGGAACCGTAACAGTAATGTCATGATCCTTAACTAATTTTCTATTTATAACAGGCGCTTTGTTTTCGTCCTTCAAAGCATCAGGAATAATAGCAGGTCCACTGAATTTTTTTATACCCGTACTGATCCAGTAAGTCATGTCTTCAATCGAAAGAATGATGTCTCCCTCCTCCAGATCCGCTATAGAATCATCTACAGATTCATCAAGAGGACTGTCATTATAAAACGCTGGATATCCATGCTCAGAATTCCCCTCGATCAACATACCAAAATCAAAACCTTCCCCCATATTCATCCTGTTCTGAGCTTCAGCAGGCGACAAACCAACTCCATTCACAGCCAAGTGATAAGTAGTAGCTCCAGTCGAAGAATTATCCGACCTGATAGAACGAGTCAAAACAGAATACTCATCCCCACCTTCATACATCGTTCCGAGATACGGAAAGCATTGTTTCGGACTATTCAACGCATCCTCTGAAACGCCATTGATATACATCTTGTCATCAGAAGCGGTGTAGTAGTTGTTGAAATAGATAGGACTAAGCTCCAGAGGCTTTGTTCCTCCAAGGAGATCAAAAGGATTCACAGTTCCCCAATCAAAAACCTTGAAAGGTGGATACTTCTTCCCACACCCAGCACCAAAGAAACCATTACATCTCGTCGACCTATTTTTATAACCCAACTCCAACGACAAACCCCCAACAGTCCCAGAAACCGCAGAGTTCGCAACTATCGGCAAGTCCACAGAAATCACACTCGCAAAATGATTTACTTTTTCTTCAATGGCATCATTCGCCGTCCGCAAGTACTGCTTGGTAAACTCATCCTTCATCGCAATCAACGCAGGCACAGAATCGATCCCTCCAGTCTCAGCCGCATAACGGAAAGTATAACGCGCAAAGTCATTAGATTGCGCAATCGCTTTGTAAACAACCTGAGTGAAAGGAACATGATATTTCTCAATAATTTGTTTCGAATAAATATCCGGCAACTGATCAAAGTAAGAATCTCCACTACCTCCTCCTTGCATCGCATCCATCAATCTCTGCCCAGGATCAGCAGCAACACCAGTCACCCCAGCAGCAGCTAGTCCCGCAGCCTCCTGATCAAGAATCTCATCAGATGGACCCCCCAACGTATCCAAAATCCCTCCCAAGTCATCAACCGCAGTCCCAGCGACATCTTCCGCCCAATGCTTATTAAATCTCAAATAAGCCAAATCATCCATGTTGGTCAAATAATTCTGATAAAGCTTGTAAGAGGTCTCATTAACCCTCTTATCCTCATCTATCAGATCTCCATAAAAGATCTTCCGATTAAACTCAGCGTACTCATCCTCCCCAGTATGGTAGAGATGATTCTTATCAAAAAACTTCGCCAAGTCATTCAATTCCTCCAGACTCACGATGCTATCCCCATCAAAGCTCGGCGCTCTCAATATTCCGTGCCAAACCTCCATCTTTGGTTCCTTTACCAGATCATTCTTGTCAAAGGACTCAGTCAACGGATTGAAAATATAATATTTATCATCAAAATCAGTCAGCGGAAACATCGAAACAAATCGATTCCCATTCTTATTCACAACAGGAAGCGGGATCTGCCCAACAAAAACAGCACCAACCAACCTAGAAGACACATTCTCGACACCATTCTTGTACAAGTTCTCCAAAGCAGTGATGACATCAAGCAAACTGTCTGTCTCCGGGTCATAAGTCAAAGTCTTCACAATCGTTCTAGGCGAATTAACCTGCACATCCTCCGCATACCTCATTATTCTCTCAGAAATAGTATCCGTATCAATCAACTCAGAAGGATAATCCGCAATCAACCCTTCAAGCGCAATATTCTCTTCCAAAAGATCTTTCTCAACCACTAACACCATGATATCAAACACCTCCTCATCATCAGACGCAGCAAAAGCTGTCTCCCCACCAATATCAAATCCCTCCCAAGCACTCGCCACATTCAAAAAAGCCAAATTCTGAGTGAACAAAAGGCAAAAGGACAAAGCCCAAATAATAGGTTTCTTAAGCTGTTTTCCTTGAATGAGGGAGAAAAACTTCAAAGCTTATACATTAATATATCTATACAACTTCAAAATATACCACCCTTACCCACCCAAAAACAACAAATTAAACCTGTTAAACAGGCATTTGTGTTGACAGATGTGAAAGGAGTCTACTTGTAGCGGACACCGTAGCAGCAATTGTCTCCAGTCCCAGCACAGTTGTCTTGTATAAAGTGAGAATCAGGGAATTCATCAGGAAATTTAGGATCATTACTCTGAGTCTGGCCACATCTAACATTAGCCTCGTCAGGTCCTTCCATCTGAACAAAAACACCGTACTCATAGGTATAAGCAGTTGGATAAACTTTTATATAGTAGCCGCCTTTTTCAGCATCAACACAACCCTTCGTAGGCAAACCAGAAGGATCGGTAGGGAAGCCAACGGTAGGAAAATATTGCTTATAAACATCAGATTGATCACTCAAACAACCGGTGACAAGCTTGTCACCGCCGGTATAAATATTGACACCGTCATTAGTGGCAGCCTGAAAGGTTTCAGCTATTGTTTGAACATCGGCTTTTCTTGCAGTATTTCTAGCATCAAGAGAAGACCCAAACATTTTTGGTAAAAGCGTAACAGCCAAAATGCCGATTATCATAATAACAACCATTAACTCTATGAGTGTAAAACCTTTTTTCATAAGAACAAATTAAATTCTCCAACACATTGTATCAAATAAGAGAAAAAATGAAACAAAAAAACCGCCCCAAAAAAATAGGGGCGGTTTAAACAAAAAATTATTTTGAAGTAACTCCATAACAACAGTTGTCAAGAGCTTCACAAGCAGAAACATCGTCTTCGTTTATTTTTGGATCTTCAAACACAACATTGGCACATAACATATTTGCATTAGCCACCTTCTCAACTTTAGAAAAGATCCCATAGAGTTTTGTGGAATCAGCAGTTTTATAAATAGCAAAAGCATACTCACCAGCGCCACAGCCACCAACAGTTTGGAGAGGGTCTGGGTCTCCAGGGATGGTTCCGCCACCAAAATATTCCTTGAAAGCCGTCAAAGCAGCAGGCAATGGTGATGAGAGACACAAATTCTGCTGTGCAGCAAGTTTTGATAAACTTTTATTATCTAATCTTCCGGCCTCCATAGCTTGTACAGAATTACTCATATCCGCCTGCCTTGTAGCATCCCTCGCTTTCTCAGGCGCACCCATAATACTTGGCAAGAATACAACTGCCAAGATTCCAATGATCGTTATTACGATCAGGAGTTCTATTAGTGTGAACCCCAGTTTACTGAACCGATTTCTCATAGAAATAAGGTTAAAATATTTTGAATATATTAATAAGGTGAGGACCTTAACTAAAAGTATACATTTCAGAACAAAAACCGCAAGGAAAATTACATAGATATGTCCGACAACTGCATGATAGGCAACATCACAGCTGCCACGATCACACCCACAGAAACACCGATAAAAACCAAAATCATAGGCTCAAGGATTTTAGCGAGCCCATTGACAGTATCACTAACATTGTCCTCATAATAAGCCGCGACCTTTATCATAATCTCATCCAACTGTGCAGTCTTTTCTCCAACTTCAACCATATTAACCAACATAGGAGGGAACAACTTGCTATCCGACAAATTCTCCGCAAGAGGGATACCTTGCTTGATATCCTCAGAAGCCAGCATTATTCTCCTTTTATAAACTTCATTACCAATTGAATTAGCAGTGATCTCCATAGTCTTCACGACAGGAACACCACTACTCATCAAATTAGAAAGCGATCTCGCAAACCTAGCAAGGTAAGTCATCTGAAACAATTTTCCAAAAACCGGAGCCCCCAATTTAATTTTATCAATTATATATTTACCCTGCGGCCTTTTACTTCCAATCACCATGAACATAGCCAATATAATCAGCCCGATAAATAAATAAACTCCATACTCTATCAAAAAATCACTTATCCCAACGACGATCCTAGTAACGAGCGGTAGTTCAGCCGCTTGCCTTTCAAACAATTGCGACAACTTCGGAATGATGAAAACCATCATCACAATAAGCACAACAATCAAAAGCACAATAATCGCAATCGGATACATCAACGCACTTTTTATTTTGTGTTTAATATCCTGGCGTCTCGCGATATCGACCGCCAAATTATCCAAAGTTTGATTCAATTGTCCGGCAGCTTCACCAGACTCAATCATCCCAATTTCCATGTCAGAAAACTCTTTGTCATGAAAAGTCATCGCCTCAGAAAGACTCTTACCTTCCTCGACTTTTTCCTGCAGATCTTTAATAATAATAAAAAGATGTGACTTCGCACTAACTTGTCCCATCAAAGATTTCAAAGATTTAATAACAGACACTCCTGCATTAATCATAACAGACAAAAGGTGAAAAAAGTTAGCTTTCTCATCATCATCAATACCAGAATGTGAAAGCATATAACCATTCAATTTTTTGAACCATCTTGCCAAGAAAAACCCCTGATTATCAAACTCATACGTATTCTCTCCTCCTAGAAATTTCTTTCCTTTTTCACTAATAACCACACTGTCATCATCGATATTCAAAACAATAGGGGGCTTGCCAGTTTTCCTAGACTTTGCCGGTCCATTTGCTTGTTTATTTTTTCCTAATTTGAAGATTTCTTTACCAGCGAATTCGAAACCTTTAGCTTGTTTCGGCATTAGTATCTAAATTATTTTGATCTTTGTTTTGATTTTCAGTTGTCTCAGTCTCGACATCGGCAGGTACGACCTCGGCAGGCGCAGACTCAGGTGCAGGCGCACCATCTGCGACAGGAGCTTCCTTAGTTTTTTTCGAAGCCTTAGCTTCTTCAAACTCACCTTTTTTCGAAACACGATAAACTTCCTCAAGACTAGTCTTGCCCTGAAGAGCTTTCAAAATACCATCTTGCTCAAGAGTCAACATCCCGTTCTTAAGAGCAATATCTTGGATATCCAAAGTGGACATTTGAGTAAAAATACCTTTTCTAATTTTATTATCAACTCTCAAAACTTCATAAAGACCAACTCGCCCATGATATCCAGTCTTATTACACTCTGCACACCCAGCTCCTTTCTGAAACTTCATTCCTTCGACCAACGCAGGATCGATCTCTCCTTCCAAATTAGCCTTACTCAAAATAAGTTTGATTCCATCGATAGTGTCAGCATCAACGGTGTCCTCAACTTTACAGTGCTCACAAATTTTTCTAACCAACCTCTGTGCGATCACAAGTTCCAAAGTTGATGATAGTAAGTACGGCGCGATTCCCATATTCAAAATACGAGTAACCGTCTCAACCGCACTATTTGTATGCAAAGTAGAGAGTACCAAGTGACCTGTCAAAGCAGCTTCAATAGCAGTATTACCAGTCTCTTTGTCACGGATTTCTCCGACCATTATGATGTCGGGATCCTGCCTCAAAGCTGACCTCATCCCAGAAGCAAAAGTATATTTGATGCTAGGATGAACCTGACTTTGATTAAGACCATCTATTTGGATTTCGACCGGATCTTCGATAGTAAGGATATTCACTCCATCTGCATTCAGCCTACTCAAAGCCGAATAAAGTGTAGTTGTTTTACCAGATCCAGTAGGCCCTGTATTTAAGATAATTCCATTTGGCGATTTCAATGCTTCTTCAATGTTTTTCAAAGCTCTTCCACCAATTCCAAGCTCAGGAAGATCAGGAATATCTCTCGACTTATCTTGGATACGCATAACGATTTTTTCACCGTTCACAGTCGGCATAGTCGAGACACGGAGATCCATCTCTCTTCCTTCTTTTGTAGTAACTTCAGTACGACCATCTTGCGGAACTCGTTGCTCATCGATCTTTAGATTCGACATGATCTTGATCCTAGAAACAACGGCCGGATGCAAGTTGGTTGGATACTCAACGATGTGCTGAAGAACACCATCGATCCTGAAACGAAGTCGAACTTTATTCTCCTCAGGCTCCATGTGGATATCACTAGATCTCATGTCCAAAGCAAGACTTATCGACATCATCACAAGCTGCGGAATATTCGCAGAAATAATAGTTTCTTGTAGTTGTTTTAGTTTTGGATTTGCAAGTGCAGCCTTTGGCGCAACTTTTGCGGCAGTCGGCGCTGGAGCGGCAGGTTTTGCAACTGCTGGAGCAGCAGGTTTTGCGACAGCTGGAGCCGGCGCCGGAACAACTGCCGGAGCTTGTGCTGCCGGAGCAGCCGCAGGCTTTGCAGCTTTTTCATCTTGCGTCTGATTTTGAGTTCCTTCGTCTGCCATTTAATTAAATATTTTGGTAATAAGCATTAATCTTCACAGAAAAATTAATTGTATTGCTAGTCGTTGATTCGTCTTCACTAAAACTCATATGAATAGACTCAATGTCCATCAAACGAACCTCATCCACGAGCGATCCAGATTTTTCAATATACTGCAAAAACTTCGTGAAATTTTCCTCCGAACTCGAAATAGTCATCCTGAGTGGCAAATATTTATATGCTTCATCTTCAGTCATTTGAATATCTTGATACTCAATATTCGAAATCAAAAACGGACTGTTTTTACTATCAGTAGCATTTTCAAATTGATCAAAAGATCGAGTAAGCTCGGTATAATTATTCTGAGCAGGGAAGACTTCTTTCAAACTAGAGTCGATCTCATCAGTTAATTCATCAAACACAACTTTTTGATTTTGATAGTTGCTGCTTTCATTTATTTTTTTCGATTTCAAAATCTCAACATTAGCCTCATTCGCAGCAACAGCCTCTCTATACAAACTGTAATCAACCCACTTGAAATATGAGTAAGCAACAATCAACCCACCAAAAACCACGCACAAAATTGCATAGAAGGTAATGCTCTTCTTCTGTCTATTTACAACGTCTTTATAACTTTCTTTTTCTGGCATAGTTTATTAATTAGATTGGTTATCTTCACCAGCCTCAACTCCACTAATCGAAGGTCCGCTAACTGAAACACCGGTTTCAATATTTAGGAAGTCGGGCAGAGCATCTGGATCAATTTGATCGTCAAGCTCCTCAAGATTCTCTTCTTGTAGGCCTACGTTTAGCCTAATAGTAGAAGTGTATCCCTCCCCAGGCTCGCCGCTCTTTGTGAACGAACTCATTTCCACTCCCTCGAAGTATGGGCTTCCGTTCAATTCATCTATTAAATTTGTAATCATAGTAAAGTTAGTAGTGTCATATCTCTTCGTGACACCAGTGATCATTATCTCGTTTGTCGAAGCGTCAAAGTCATAACTTGTATATTGGATTCCTCCCACCGCATCGAAATATCCTGCGCTAAAGTATTCGTCAACAGAAGTTGTCTCAAGCTCGATTTGATTAATTACATCCGACCAACTTATTCGTTTATCCTTGATTCTCTGAATCAAACTAAGCTCATTTTCAACCAACATATTAATCTGTTTTATCAAAGCAACCATCTCGTGGTCAGTCAAAGCCGCAATGTCAGTCGATACCAGCAAAGCAATCAAATCAGGATTATCTATAAGTTGCATCGTTTGTTTGTAGAGCTTGTAATTTCTTTTGTCATCCAAAGATTCGCTATCCACCAATTCGTCTATTTTTTCCTCCAAAGAAGAAGTCAGCAACGAAGCGAAAATCGACTCAAATTCAGATTCATCCTCTATAGATAAATCCAACAGAACGATTCCAAGATTTCCGCTGAGTTTCTCAGCAGCCTTCCCGAAAGCATCTTCGATTTTCAATCTTAAATCTGCCATTTTCTCAACAGAATTAATTTTATCTGCTTGAGACATGGTTGTGTTCCACTTGATATAGTAATTTCTTAGATATTCATCTCCATAGTAAGTGATCTGATTCAAATAAAATTTCCCTTGCAAAAATTTATAAACATTCAATTCAGTCTGCAGCTCTTTGACTTCATCATTTGTCTCACCAAGCTGATTCAAAACAGACGGGATATTGAAAGCATTAGTCGCAAAATCCAGTTTGTTTGTGATCTGACTAGTAAAGAAAATCACCCCAATCAACCCAAGCGCTACCAAGAAAGCAAAAAGAGCCTTCAAAACATATAGAAGAATACTTTTTGGCGGCTCAATCGATTCGAGAAGAGACTCATCAAATTCAGGCGCTTCCTCTAGGATACGATCATCTTGAGGATTTGTTTGTGACTCAACAGTACTATCCAAAAGACTCGAATAAGCCTTGTCTTTGCCTTTAGCCGATTTATCGCCTTTGATCTTCCCAAGAAGAGAGCCTACTAGATTTTTCTTTGGCTCTTCAGCGGTATCGGGAGTGAGTTCCTTCGGTGCGGCAACAGGTTTGTCAGCAACAGGCATAGCCGTTGCAGAATCTGCAGCAGCTCCATCGTCAGATTCGCCAACATGAAAAGGCAATTTATCCTTCAGCTTACCGAAGAAAGAGCTTTTTTCTTTTGGTTTTTGTAGTTGTTTTGCTGTTAACACTTTTTGTTTTAAATTTATTCGAATTTATCTAGATATTATATCAAATTTTAACCTGTTAGTAAAGGGTGGAATAGGAAAAAACTACAAGAATAGAAAATTAATCCGGATTAATTTTCTAACCTGTTAGCTCTAACCTGTTAATTTTAATCCGGATTAAAAGTAGAAAAGTAGACCAATCCACGCACAAAAAGCACAAAAAAGCCGATTCCAAGTGTACACACCTGGAACCGGCTCTACGAAATAAAATCTATTGCAACTCAACACTTGCTCCAGATTCTTCGATCTTTTTCTTCAATTCTTCAGCTTCAGCAGCATCAACACCTTCTTTGATAGCTTTAGGTGCTCCATCAACTAGATCTTTAGCCTCTTTTAGACCAAGACCAGTGATTTCTTTAACTACTTTGATAACTGCGATCTTGTTACCACCAGCGCCAGTAAGAACTACGTCCTTTTTACCTCCGCTAGCATCAGCTTCACCACCAGCGTCTCCACCAGCAGCACCTCCTGCCATCATCATTGGAGCAGCAGCAGATACACCGAATTTTTCTTCTAGAGCTTTTACTAGGTTAGCAAGCTCAAGAACTGGAAGTTTCTCAACAAGATCCATGATCTTTTGAGCATCTTTGCCAAGTTCTACTGTCTGTTCAGCCACCGGTTCTGGTGTCTTTTCAGCAGCAGGAGCAGCAGGAGCCTCTTCCTTAGGCTCTTCTTTTGGTTCCTCCTTTGCAGGTTCTTCTGCCGGAGCTTCCTCTTTTTTCTCCTCTGGAGCCGCTTCTTCAGCCTTAGTCTCTTCTTCCTTTACATCTTCTTTCTTTGCATCATCAGCCATAATAATTTTGGTTAAATATATATGATTATTTTTTAGCTATTGCATCAAGTGCACGAACAAATCCTCCAAGAGTATTGTTCAACGCACCATGGAAACCTGATATAGGTGATTTCAATACATAAACAAGCTTTGTCAGAAGTTCTTCTTTCGACGGGATAGTCGCTAGAGTGTTGGCTTCCTCAAGACTCATAATACGTCCTTCCAAAAGTCCTCCAAGAAGTGCGAGTGCGTCATGCTTTTTAGCATAGTCGTAAACTTCTTTTGCTCCAGAAACGATATCGTCATAACTGAAAACCGCTCCAACAGCTCCGTCCATAAATTCACTAGGGATTTCTTGATCGTATCCAGCCTCTTTTGCAGCGATCTTCATCAAAGTTTTTTTCGCAACCTTCATATCCGCGTTCTTTTCTCGAAGGTTTCCTCTCAATTCTTGAACCTCATTTACAGTCAAACCTTTATTTTGTGCAAAAACAACAGATTCAGCTCTCTTGAACTTGTCAATAAGTTCCTTCAGCATCTCTTCCTTTTTTTGTCTTGTAACTGGCATGTTTATTAAGTGTTAAAAAAATCTCATCGTGTGCACAGACAGATGAGATATAAGGATTCCCCAGATGGGGTGATCTATATTTATGTCTCGGCGGGACTTCTACTTCAGGTTAGACCTGTAGCTGCCTGCTGTCTGTGACAACACGGGTATTCTACTCATACTCTTATAAAAGTCAACGAAAAATGCTAAAATCCAGCCATGAATCTCACCAAACAACTAAAATCCTTTCTGAAATCAGCCAAAACCCCACTCGTAGTCATCCTCGGACCGACTGCCAGCGGGAAAACGGCTATTTCTCTGAAAATCGCCAAAGAAATCGACGGTGAAATCATCTCAACCGACTCTCGCCAGATATACCGCGGCCTTGAAATTGGATCAGACGCCCTACCAGAAGAAGATCAGGAAGAAGTACCACACCACATGATAGGAATTGTCGACCCAGATCGAGAATACAGCCTCGCCGAATACAAGGACGACGCCGAAAAAATCATCAAAGAAATCCGCGAACGCGACCACGTCCCAATGTTAGTAGGCGGAACAGGTCTATATATATCAGCTCTTATAGAAAATTATGACGTCCCTCGCGTTCCACCAGACAAAAAACTCAGAGAAAAACTGTACAAAGAAGCAGAAAAAAAAGGCCCAGAAGCCCTCCACAAACGCCTAGCCGAACTCGATCCTGAATCAGCAGACAAAATACACCCAAACAACCTGAGATATGTGGTAAGAGCACTCGAAATCAACCTGAAAACCGGCAAACCAAAACAAGACACAAAAGTCGGGCCAGCAGCAATAAAAAAGGACGTCTTCATGATCGGCATCGAACGACCACGCGAAGAAATCTACGAACGCATCAACTCACGTGTCGACAAACAAGAATACAGAGGCCTCATCGACGAAGTCACGGCCCTCCTGGACAAAGGCTACGACGAAAACCTTCCCGCAATGTCCTCCCTCGGCGTCAAAGAAATCATTCCTTTCATTCGCAAAGAACAAACGCTCGACGAATGCAAAGAAACCCTCAAACAAAACACTCGCAACTACGCAAAAAGGCAGGGAACTTGGTTCAGACGCTATCCGCAGATTCACTGGATTAAAGCTGAAGATCTTCCCACAATACTTTAGCCAACATCCGTAAAGAAGAAATACAAAGATCACACTTCCGAGGTCTCAGGATTTTTGATATAAAATAACTTGTATGACTTCATTCAAAACACTACAACGTCTCGCAAAAAAACTCCGCTCCCCAACAGGTTGCCCTTGGGATCGTTCACGGACGATAGAGGATATGGCGGAAAGTATGGAAGAGGAAGCAGAAGAGATCCAGGAAGCATTCAAGAAAAAAGATTGGAAAAATCTGAGAGAAGAACTCGGTGACGTGCTATTCAATATCGTACTCACATCCCAAATCGCAGAAGAAGAAGGAAAATTCACAATGAAAGATGTCCTCAAAGACATCGACGAAAAAATTCGCAGCAGACACACTTGGGTTTTTGGAAAAGATAAAGCAAACACACCAGAGGAAGCACTAGAAATGTGGAATCGCAACAAAAAAGCGCAAAAAGAAGAAAGCCAGGCGGAAGGCTAAAACAACCGCCCACCAACGTCTTAAAAAGTACAAAAATGTCAGTCCTAGGAAAGAAATGGATTATCAAATCCAGAAGCGCTAACGCAACAATTTTCGATAAACTTCTGGAAAACAGATCTCTTACATCTGAAGAAATCTCAGATGAAGTGGCATTTCACGATCCTTTTCTCATGAAGGATATGCAGAAATCCGTCGATCGCATCATGAAAGCGATCGCGAACGAAGAACGCATAATCATTTTTGGAGACTATGACGTCGATGGCCTGACATCAACAGCGATTCTTTATCACGCATTAAAAAAACTCAACGCAAAACATTCAGCAAGACTTCCAAACAGAGAAAAAGATGGGTATGGACTATCAAAACAATTTATAGACGAATTCAACCAGCTCAAAGTCAAACTAGTGATAACGGTGGACACAGGAATTTCATGCAAAAAAGAAATCGATTACGCGAACAAAAAAGGAATAGATATTATAGTCACCGACCATCACCAAGTCCCAGAAACTCCACCAAAAGCATACGCAATCAATCACCCAAAACAAAAAGACTGCAGCTATCCATACGAAGAATTAACAGGGGCAGGAGTCGCATTCAAGCTCGCACACGCACTTCTCCTTCACAATCTTGGTGAAGACGGAGTAAATGAACATTTACCACCACTAGTAGAGCTCGCAGCACTTGGAACAATAGCCGACTTAGGAGAATTAAAAGATGAAAATCGCATGATTGTAAAAGAGGGGCTGAAGAATCTCTTCAAAACCTCATCACCAGGATTGAAAGTTTTAAAATCATTGGTAGGAGTAAAAGAAGGCGAAGTCACGACGACGACAGTAGGATTCCAACTCGCGCCAAGAATCAACGCAGCGGGAAGAATCGGCGATCCATATATCGCATTGAAGCTCCTAATTGGCGAAGATGAGCAACAACTTTTTAGCTACGGAAAAGAACTAGAAGAACTCAACAAAAAAAGACAAGAAATGACAACTACAAGCTTCTTCGAAGCAATTAAGAAATTCGACAATTACGAAAAAATGGGCCAATTGCCATACATATTGATAGATTCGCATCCAGACTGGCATGTTGGGATCATCGGCCTCACCGCATCGAGGTTAGCGGACCGATTCGGCAGACCAGCCATCATCTTCCAAGACTTGGACGACACGCTCGTGGCTTCTGCTCGCAGTATCGAAGCATTTAATATTATTGAAGCAATCGCAGCACATAAAGATCTACTTGTAACTTTCGGAGGACACAAAGAAGCTGCCGGACTCACCATCAAGAAGAAAAACTTTAAAAAATTCAAAGCACAAATAGAATCATACGCAAAAAAACTCCTCAAAAACCAAGATTTAAGATCCTCAATTGAAATCGACTGCGAAATACAGTCAGATGATATCTCGGAGAAACTTGTGGACGAAATCAACAAACTCAAGCCATTTGGAATATCTAATAAAAGACCACTTTTTATAATAAAAGGGGCCAAGCCAGCATTCCTCGAAACAGTTGGCCGAAACAAAGATCACCTGAAATTTGAAGCAGAAATCGAAGGCAAGTCCATACCTGTTATTGGGTTCAGATTAGGGGATCATATGGGAAGCGCACGCAAACACAGGTCTCTCGATTTAGCCTGTCATGTAGATATAAACGAATGGAACGGAAAGAAGAAAATCCAGCTCGAATTAGTGGATTTCAGAGAAGGGAAAGCACCCATGTCTCCTACCTTTGACAGGGGTTGACAAAACAGGGTCAACATGGTTATAATACGATCTTTATTGTAACTCAGGTCTTTGACATATTGGTATGTTTTCAAGCAGAGTATTGTCTGTTTCGATTCGTTAGTTTGAAGTGATTTTATTCCCTTACAGACTCGCGACGGACAGGTACTCTGTTTGTAGCGAGATAACATAAATAGTGAAGGACAGGAGTATTGATAGTAGTTCTAGGTTTTTAGAAATACACAGGGCAATGCCCAAGGAGAACGACAGTGAAGGACATCCTTAAATCAGTCAATTGGAATCAGTGGGCGATCACGGCACTCCTCACCCTCTTCGCATTCGCCATCATCAACGGCATCTGGCAGGGCAAGAAAAACACCGATGCCTATGTCGATGATGTGATCGCGGAGGCGGACGAGGTGCTGGCGCTGACGCCGCCGATCCTCACTAGCCCGCCGGTCACCTGTGTTCCCTTCTGCGAAGGCAAGGAATGTGGCGATGACGGGTGTGGCGGAAATGCCTGTGGGGAATGCGCTGAAAACGAAGAGTGCATCGAGGGATGGTGCGAGGACGAGGAAGCCCTCATCCAGAGCCCCTGCATCCCTTCCTGCAAGTTCAAGGAATGCGGTCCCGACGGCTGCGGCGGATTCTGCGGTCCCAACGACTGCGACTGGAAACACGGAGCGGCCTGCATCGACGGCGAATGTTGCATGCCGGCCTCCAAGCTCCCTACCATCCGCCTCAACGACAGGACCCCTTTCTACTGGTCCATTAGGATCCTCTTCTTCTTCATCCCCGAGACGTTCGTGGAGAAGGGATGGAGGATCCCCACCCTGAACATCTCCCTTCCCCCTCCGCCCAAGCGCGGCATGGCTCACGGTGGCCCCTGGGTTCCCGACACGGTCGATTTCTCCCCCGAGGAGAAGGCCGTGTACATGGAGCAGATCCGAGCTGACCCCTTCTGGAACAGCCCGTTGAACTCGATCTGGTAGCCCCTTCAAACTTCCCCCTTGATACCTACCTCAAATCCTCACACACCGCTACAAGCAGACCCATATGTCCCGGGACGTCCCTACCTTATACGTCCCGGGTCTGCTTTATATACGCCAAAAAAATCGCTCTAGACAGAACGAAGCCAAAGCTGATAAACTGACCCCCTTTCTACTAAACAAAAACTAGGATTAACAGGAGTTGACACTTAACTTAAAAACAGGTATAATACTTAGATTAAATATGTCAAACATGAAATTTTCAGACATTCAAAAAAACATAATTGACCTGGTAAAAAGAAGCGAGAAGATCCTCGTACTTCCTTCGACTCCAATTGACGGAGACGCAATAGGAAGTGCCCTTTCAACATATCTAGTCCTCAAACGCCTAGGCAAGAGTGTAACTGTAGTTTGCGCGGAAGAAGTCCCTGATATATTAGAATTCCTCCCAGAAACACAAGTAGTAGGGGACAAACTTGTATCATCAAAAGACTTCATCGTCACAATCGATACAAGGAAAATCAAAGTAGACGAAATCAAGAGCAACATCGAAGAAAACAAGGTGAATATCATAATCACTCCAAAAGAAGGTCGTTACACAGAAGAAAACATCTCTTTCAATGAAGGTATCGACGAATTCGACCTGATTATCACAGTAGATACAGCAGAGCTTCAACAGCTCAGACACATATACGAAGAAAACCCACAAATGTTCCACGAGATCCCAGTCGTAAACATCGACCACCACATCTCAAACGAACATTATGGAAAAGTAAACTATGTCGACATAATGTCAGCATCAGCAACAGAACTCCTTCTCCCACTATTCGAAAAGATGGAAGAAGAATTTGAAGTAGAACTGATCGACGAAGACGTAGCCACACTCCTTTTGACTGGAATAATCACAGACACAGGAAGTTTCCAAAATTCGAATACAACACCAAAAGCATTCGCACACGCAGCACAATTAATTGCATACGGCGCTCGCCAACAAGAGATCATCCAACACATCTACAAAACCAAACAATTAAGCCAATTAAAACTTTGGGGACGCGTACTTTCAAAGATCCAGACCGACGAAAAATACAAGATAGTCTGGTCGACAGTATCCAGAGAAGATTTCAAAGACACTCAAAGTAAAGAAGAAGAAACAGGTGATATCATCGACGAATTAATGAGTAACGCTCCAGGCGCAGAAATAATCGTTCTTTTGAAAGAAAGAGAGGACGACACAATTTCAGGAAGTATAAGAACAACAAACCCTTCAGTCGACGCATCAGCAATCGCTGAAATATTTGGAGGAGGTGGACATGGCCAAGCCGCTGGTTTCAGAATTCCAGATGGCAATTTCCGCAAACACGAAGCTGAAATAATCGACAAGATGAGAGACTTCCAAAAAGAACGTCTCGGAGTCTTAGAGAATCCAGAAGAAGATGAAGAAAGAAAAGAAACTCCAATCATCGATGTAGAAAAACTTCTTGCACAAGCAAAACAAGCCGAGAAAGCCCAAGAAGCGATCCAAAAAGTCTCAAACGACGAACCCGAAGACAAACCCAACTTCAAACCTGCAGAACCAAAACACAAACCTTCAAAAAAAGAAACATCGAAAGAACTCAAGCCAGGAGTTCCATACAAATTCGAAGACTAAAAAGCCGTATCGAGCACCGAGCGTACAGCACACTGCGCACCGCGATCTCCGCCCCCGACTTCTAAGAAGCCTTTTCCATCAATTCATCATCCATTTCAAAGTTACAGTAGACCTCGGCAACGTCATCATTTTCTTCCAACAATTCAATCATTCCCAGGACTTTGCGAGCATCTTCTTCAGATTCTATTTTAACAGTCTGCTTAGGAATATAAGTAATATCAGCCTCTTCAATCTTGATACCAGCGTCTTTCAAAGCATCGCGAACACGAGCCAAATCGGTAGCACCTGTATGGACTTCCAAAGCAGCTCCTTCACGAACAGTATCAGAAGCACCAGCATCAATCGCAGCTAATTCAACTTCATCTGCATCAACTCCCTCCTCAAGAGGCACAGCAATAAGACCTTTCCTTTCAAACATCCACGCAACGCTTCCAGCAGCACCCATCCCTCCACCTTTTTTTGTCAGAGCAGATTTGACCTCAGACAAAGTCCGATTTTTATTATCAGTCAAAACTTGGACATAGAGAGCAGTTCCAGCAGGACCAAATCCCTCGTAATAAATTTCTTCATAAGTTACAGCATTTTTATCTTGGCCAGAGCCTTTCTTGATTGCGCGCTCGATATTCATATTAGGCACATTAGCGGACTTAGCTCCATCAATAGCCGAACGCAACGAAGGATTCATATCTGGGTCACCCCCATTTTTTGCAGCTATAGTAATTAATTTTGCATGCTTAGTGAAAATCTTTCCACGCTTAGCATCAGCTGCCCCTTTCTTATGTTTAATCGAAGCCCATTTTGAATGTCCAGACATAGTTTGTTAGGTTAAATTGCCCAAATTGCCTAAAAAGCAGTGGAATTATAATGCCAAACTAAGACTTAATCAAATTCTTAAGAGTTGTCGCTGACAGATTTTGCAATTACTTTTGCAACTCTCTTATCAAAAACATCAGGAATAATCTTGGCAGGAGTAGGTTTTGGAATCAATCCAGCCAAAGCCTCGGCTGCCGACAATTTCATCTTGTCAGTTATTTTACGTGCTCTTGAATCTAGAGCGCCACGAAATATCCCAGGGAAAACAAGGACATTATTTATTTGATTAGGAAAATCAGATCTTCCAGTAGCAACAACCCGAGCGCCACCATCAATAGCATCACTAGGCAAGATCTCAGGATCAGGATTAGACATCGCAAAAACCACAGGATCACTCGCCATAGTAGAAACCATTTCCGAACTCAAAACGCCAGGCTTAGAAACACCAATAAAAACATCTGCACCAACAATAACTTCCTTCAGCCCAGCAATAAAAGAACAACCCTCATCGTCTTGAGCAAAAACTTTTTTATATTTATTCAAATCTTTTCTGCAGGAAGAAATTTCCCCCTTACTATCAACCAAAACTAGATTTTTAAAACCATATTTCAAAAGTAATAAACCAATAGCAATGCCAGCAGCTCCAGCTCCGCTTATCACAATACGTACAGAATCAACAGATTTTCCAACAACCTTCAACGCATTTATAAGACCTGCCAAAACAACAACAGCAGTCCCATGTTGATCATCATGAAAAACAGGAATATCCAAATCATTAATTAATCTCTCCTCAATTTCAAAACAACGAGGAGCGCTAATGTCTTCAAGATTGATCCCTCCAAAGCCAGGAGCAATAGCCTTCACAGTTCGAACAATCTCGTCAACGTCCTGAGTGTCCAAACAAATAGGGACAGCATCAACTCCACCAAAAGATTTAAACAAAGCAGCCTTTCCCTCCATAACAGGCAACCCGGCAGTAGGCCCAATATTACCAAGTCCAAGAACAGCAGAACCATCAGTCACGACAGCGATTGTATTCCACTTTGAAGTCATCTCATATGCAGCCGCAGGATTGCGAGAAATTTCGCGACACGGCTCAGCAACACCAGGTGTATAAAAAATATTCATACCACGCTGATTACTCACAGAAACCTTTAGCCCAGTCTCCAATTTGCCACGCGCTTTTTTGTGAGCCGCCAAAGCAGCCTTTTTTAAATCAGTCATCAAGGTAAGTTTTTAGTTCCCAGGCGGCGGATACGTAGGAGGTTCAGCACTAGGAGGAGAAGTTGGCAAAGTTGTGTAAGGTTCACCGATAATCTCGCCTTGTGGCTCACCAGAATCTCCAGGAACGTCCTGAGAAACAAACCATTGTGACCCCGCGAAAACAGCAGCAGCCAAAGCAACCAAGATACCAAGGATCCCCAATACATATTTTTTAGAATAAACTCCCATATTATTTTTTTAAAACATGAAATTAAAAAGCAGTTGTTTGCCCATCACGATAATCCAAAATGACGTCTCCAGCTCGCTCATACTTCAGAGTCAAATCAACTTCCGAGCTATAGTAATAATCAATAGGACCCGTTCCAACTCCAATTGAATCAGTCTCAACAATAATCTCATCCGACAACAAATCGAGCATATCTTGCCCAGCACCTTCAACCAAAATATTCTCAAAAATTTCATCTTTAACTTCAACAGAACCAGAATCCCCGCCACCAATAAATCCAAGTCCTTCAACATATTTGAATGTCGCCATCATAGTATCCAAAACCTTTCTATCTTGAGCAGACAAAACACCCGTTCCATTCTGAGTGTAAACCATCAAAACCTTTCCTTCAAAAGAACCTTGATCAATATAAACATACCAATCCTTAATAAATTGATTAGGATAACCAACTTCCAACACATCAAAGTCGCCAATCTCAAATTCATTGAATTGTGCTCCGCCAAAAACCATTCTTACATTTGAGAAATATTCATCCAAACTCAACCCCTCAGCATTGTCATCCAAGCTCACCACAAACTTAGCAGTGTTAGGATAAATCCTCTCAGGAGAAGATTGGAAATAAGCAACATCTGGCTTCCAAAAAACAACTTCATCATCAGTCTCTCCATAGAAAAACTTTTCAAAATTTCCAGGGACCGAAACTTCAAAAGGCAAAACGCCAGAAGAATAAGAATTCCAATATTCCTGGATAGGGAACGCAGCTCCATCTTCGGAAACCCTAATGTATCGATACATTATTTCAGCAAATTCAGCACGAGTCATAGAATCGCCAGGGTGAACCTCCCCGTAACCATCCATAAATAGAATATTATTTTCTCTGGCAAAAAGTGCATACTGCGCAAACCAATCGTCTACAGAAACATCTCCAAAAATATCTTGATCACCACCCAAAGATGCCAGATCAGGAAGATCAACGCTAAGGGCCTCAGAAATAATCTTCAAAGACTCAGCCAAATTTATAGTATCAATAGGTCTAAAAAGCCCATTACTATCGCCCTTAATGACATCAGCTTCATAAGCTCCCATCACAAAAGGAAAAAACCAATCAGCCTCAACAACATCCCCAAAAAGCACAAGAGAAGTATCAGACTGATCTATGTCCAAAGCTCCAACAAGAATCTTCACTGCTTCAGCACGATTGATATCATTTTCCGGTTTGAATGTCAGGTCAGCATAACCACCAATATACCCATTGTCTTTCAAAAATTGGATAGCTTGATAATTCTCGTGGTCCTCAGAAACATCAGGAAAAGATCCAGCGAAAGCCATTCCAGAAAAGCTGAAACACGATAACAAAAAGACAACAAATAATATAATTTTTTTAACGGGCATTTTCATGAGGGGTTTAAGAGTAGAGCAATTCACCAGGACTGTAAGTGTCCAAGTTTTTAGCTCCGATTTTTTTCTTCAAAGTAGAAACAACCTTTTCCATTGGAACAGTCTCCTGAGTACCTTTTTCCATATTTCTAATTATAGCAGTTCCATCACGAACTTCCGTGATACCAATGAGGACAGTCCAAGGAACGCCATGCTTGTCCGCAAGTCTAAGTTGATTTTTGATAGCGCCTTTACCAAGAGCTCCCATGGTTTTTATACCAGCTTCACGTAAATCTTGAATAAGAGGCAAACATTTTTTCTTAGCTTCTGTACCAAGCTGTGCAACAAACACATGTAGATTGTCTTTGCTTGGAACACGAACTTTACTGATCTTCATATTAGCAATCATTCTCTCAATTCCAGCAGCATATCCAACGGCAGGAGTTGGATTACCACCTAGCAATTCAACCAAGCCATCATATCTTCCTCCTCCTCCAATTGCATTTTGTGCTCCCTCATGTTTGTCCCAGAATTCGAAGACAGTCTTTGAATAATAATCCAATCCACGAACTAATCTCTCATTTTCTTTATACTCAATACCCATCTCATCCAAATAACTCTTCAGCTCCTCGTGAAATTCAACAGATTCCTTGTCCAAGTAATCGGACATTTTTGGTGCAAGATCTGCAAGGATTTGGCAATCCTCAGCTTTACAATCCAAAAGTCTCAAAGGATTTTTGTCTCTTCTTCTTAGACAATCCTCACAAAGAGAACGATCTTTCCCAACATAATAATCTGAAAGAACTTGCGAATACTCAGCGCGAGCTTCAGGGGTACCGATTGTATTTAATTGTAATTCAAATCTATCTGCTATTCCGAGATCTTTATTTATTAAATGAGCGAGCTGGATACATTGAGCATCTAACGCTGGGTCAGATTCACCAATTAGTTCCAATCCAATCTGCCAAAACTGTCTGTATCGTCCCTTTTGAGGCCTATCGTATCTAAAATGTGGCTCAATATAATAAAGTTCAACTGGTTGTGGCCACTCTTGCATATTATTTTGAATGTACGCTCTCACAACTCCAGCGGTACTTTCAGGCTTCAGGGTCAAGCTACGTCCTTTCTTATCTTCAAAAGTATACATTTCCTTGCTAACAATATCCGTCTCATCCCCAATACTTCTCTTGAAAACATCAGTAAATTCAAATATTGGAGTAGTGATACGCTTGAAACCCGCTTGTCTGCATCGATGCCTAACAACTTTTTTTATGAATGTATGATACTCATGGTCTTTTGGAAGAATATCGTGGACGCCTTTTGGGGTTTGGAATCGCTTTGGACCCTGATTGTCAGACATAAGAAAAGATTAAGGGGTAACTATAGCCCTCACTATACCATTTTATTTGGTTAAATCAACCAAACAACTTCCAATATTTTTTCCTAAGCCAACTCTTCCCTAATTTATCACCAAAATACCTCCTCAAAGCAGTAATCCCAGTTCCAGAAAGATGAGATAACCCAAGGAATACATTGATAAGATCCCTGATTCTTATAACCATCGCAAAAACAAAGGCATTAAAAGGCAACCCAAGCAACGAAACGACCGCTGCAATACTTCCTTCATACACACCAAGCGCAGCAGGGATAGGAACCAAGAAAGCTAAACAAGGAAGACTTCGGAGCAAGAACGTCTCCGAGAAACTCATGTTGTATCCCAAGAAATGAGCAATCAACCAGAACTCAAGCATCTCGTATGCCTCAAACAAAACTGACAAGAAAAGCAACCAAGTAAACTTTAACCAATGTCCCTTATAAAAATCTCTCAGAGCCTCTTCAACAATCAACATTTTATTATAAGCTTTCTTAAAACGTTTAACCTTATGAAGCCTCAAAACTTTGAGAATAGAAGAGAAGAAGCCAATATCTTTGATCGACGCATAATAAAACCAACCCAGAAGCCCAATAAAGAAAACTAATGAAAGGAAAATTGTCCAAAAAACATCTCCGCTCACCAAATGTCTAGACAACAAAAACAAAAATCCAAGCAAAACAAAAATAATCAAACCACTCAGTTGCAAAACCTTATCAACTACAACAGAAAAAACAGCATCTCTCTTCCTGACACCATCCTTGCCCAAAAGCATCACCCGAACAGGTTCCCCTCCAATCTGTGCAGAAGGCGTCAAAAAACTCACAGTCCACCCAGACATACGATGCAAAATTAGACTAAAAAAATGAGGGGAATGATCAAAATGCTTCAAAATAACCTTCCATCTCCAGGTAAGAAAAATAAAATTAATAAATTGAACGACATAATAAACTCCAAAATAAAGAATAGAAAAATTCCGCAAAGTCGAGATGATATTATCAACTCCAGTCTCCAAGATAACATTAACAAAGAGAATGACCCCAGCTCCTAATAAAAACAGATAAACGAAAGATTTTTTTGCGAATTTCATGCCCCCATCTTATTCAATACGTCAGAACAAGTCAAAATTTGTCGTCGGTGCAATATTGGAAGGGGCTTTCTCAAGCCTCTTTCCACTGTCCGAAACAAAATATGCAGCACCCGCAATCATCGCCGCATTGTCAGTGCAGTACTCGAGTGATTTCGGAAAACGCAAAAGCGGCGCAATCACAGGCGCATCATCTGATACATGAGCTCCTAGCTTTGCGATCTTTGCAGTCATAACCTCTCTCAATCTAGAATTTGCAGAAACACCTCCAGCCAAGTGAATTTCCTTGGCATGAGTTCCTTCCTCCTGCAGGTTCAAATAAGCCTGAATCAATTTGTCAGACAAAACATCACAAACAGCCTCTTGAAAAGAAGCGGCCAAGTCGGCCTTGAATTTATCAGGCAAAAGTTTTCCGATCTGAGAATAATTCCCAAATTCTTTGTCAGGATTATTTTCGCGAACGTAACGCTTAACTTCATTCAGCACGGCAGTTTTCAACCCAGAAAAACTAAAATCCAAACTCCCAGCCTCCAAATACGAACGAGGCAATTTGAAAGCCTCGCGATCTCCATCAATAGCAACTTTTGAGATAACAGGTCCACCCGGATAACCAAGATCCAAAATTCGAGCAACCTTATCAAAAGCTTCTCCAGCAGCATCGTCACGAGTTTCACCAAGAATCACGAAGTCATGATAGCCCCGCATCAAAATAATTTCATTATGTCCCCCAGAAACAGTGAGGACCAAGGAAGGAAACTCCAAACCATCAGCCGAACCAGCATCCAGAGCATTCGCATAAACATGTCCAACGATATGATGAACCGGAATCACAGGCTTATCCATCACGTAAGAAATAGCAGACGCATTACAAGTCCCAATAATCAACGAACTTATCAGCCCAGGCCCTTTTGTGACGGCAATAGCATCAATATCACCCCACTCGCCTCCAGCCTCAGCTAGGGCCCTCTCAATCACAGGAACGACCTTTAAAATATGCTCACGAGCAGCAACTTCGGGCACAACGCCGCCAGTCGCAGCATGCAACTCGACCTGCGAAGCAATAACATTCGACAAAACCTTCACCCCGTCCTCAACGACGGAACAAGCAGTCTCATCACAAGATGTTTCAATGCCTAGAATTTTCATGGTAGAAGACTACAATTAACGACCAGAAAAGACAACATCTATGGCTTCTTGATTCACTCCCATGACAATAGCTTTTCTAATAGCTGGTCTCTCAAGCGGCAAGTCCTCACTATAAAAAGAACTGAAATGTCCACCAGGAATACACAGATCCTTAGCGTCAGCACCATGTTTCTTTAAATAGGCCGCAGTGACAGCCGATGCATAAGTTGTGACTATCGGATCATGAGTAGCAGTTACGATTCTAACAGTCTTCTCATCCAAATCAGCCACAACAGCTCTAGAAGAATTAGAAATCAAAGTTTGTAAGAAATAAATGGCAGAATCTCCAAACAATCTGTCCAAAACCTCTTCTTGGCCATAATGGTCAACGCCCTCAAAAAAGAAGTCCTCAGCTGCACTCTCAGAGAATTGGACTCCTCTACCAGTAACCAATGATTTCACAACAGGAATAGTCCCAGTTTTCACGGGACCTGTAACTAAATTGATATTAGGTCGAATAAGTCCGCGAGATCTTATCATGCCAGAATAAGGGACAGGAATTGGCGAAAACGCCAAAGCTCCATCAAAAGCGTCGGGCTCAAACTCATAATGTTCAGGATCACCAATAAAAGAAAGAGCAGTCTGCCCACCAAGACTATGTCCTCCGACAATCCTTCTTTCAGGATCTTGATTTAGGTTTTCATTAGCTAATATTGCTTTCAAACATCTAGCAGATTCTTGCCTAATATCTTCTGCAGTAACTCGTCCAATTCGCTCATTTGGATGCTCACTACCACGGCCATAAGGCGCCCGAAAAACAGCTGCACCACGGTATTCTTTTAGTTTTCTTGAAAGAGGCTCAATAAATCTATCTCCAAACAAGGAAGTAGGTGGCATTTTATATCCATTTTCAAAAATTGCAGTTAATTTCTCCTTACCAGGTTCAATATCTGTAGGACGCATCATTACAGCACGAATGTCATCAGCGACTTCGATCACGGTATATTCAACCCCCTGGTGTGTAATACACGCTCCAGGAGCCAAAACTCGGGGTTCATCATCTTTATACAACTGAGGCGTGATTCCTTGAGCGGCAACGTCTCTGACTATTCCTTCTGACATCTGTTAATGTTTATAGATTACAGACGAGAATAGTACGTTAAAAAAGCTAGGCTGTCAACCCTTCTGAACCCACCTCGATCCAAGTCACAGAAACGCTAAAGAAACCACCTCCAGGCAATTGAAAATTGGCTTAAAATATGGTAGAATAGACGGATGGACTTGAAAAAACTTATAGAAAATTCGACGCTAATCTCTAAAGAACAAAAAGAGAAACTTCTCGTAAATTTTGACAAATTAACGGAAGAACAAAAACAAGGAATCATAGAAGCATTAGATGTAAGAAAAATTTACGAACAAGCTCGAAAACAAATAGAAAAAGAAGAAAAAAAATTTGTAAAGAATGTTACGTACGAAATAGAGGAAAAAGAAGACGTAAGGGCGGAAAAAAACTTAAATACATCATTATCTAACCTATAAAAATGTCTTTAGAAAAACACGAAAAAAAATTAGTAGAAACTGTAGAAAAAGCAGAAAAACCACACGAAAAAGCGGAAAAAGGTGGTACTGAATTAAACTGGAATGAAAGAGTGAAAGAAGCTGTGAAAAAAGGCAAAAAGAACATCAAAGAAGTATCTTCATTCATGGAGGAATTTGAGTCTTCAGGAGAAAAAGGACAATACGGCAAAAGAAAAACACAGGAGTTCCAAAAGAAAGTAGAAGATATCTCAAGACAACTAGAAGGACGATTAAAAATGAAAAAGGAAGAAGCTGCAACTTTCGTAGAATTGGTCATTTTCGACCTAGAAGCCGAATCAGAATTAAAAGCTCCAGCGTTAGAAGAAGCACTCGAGGTTGATATTGATATGAAAAAAGCAAAACACCTCAGCAAGAACAAAAAAATCGTAGAAAAAGTAAGCCTTTCATTAAAAAACAAATTAAAGTTGGATTTCGCACTCGCACTAGCAGATAAAAAACTGGGTGATTTTATTAAGAAGAATAGAAACATGATAAGGGGAAGAATGAATCTCCCGAAATTGCCAGAGAAGTATGACGAGGTTGAGATGACAGCAACCATAGAGGGATTATTTGAAGTATTAGGGGTGAGTGATAAAAAAACCAAAAAATCCCTAACAGAGAATCTGACAGCAGAGAACCTTTTTGATAACGAAGAATTGAATTGTATAACAGAGATAGATGGGAAAAGGGCACACGAAACAACGATAGATGGCAAAAAGGTATACGAAATAAAGCCTATAAAAAACAAAATATCCGAAAAAACAGTAATAAAATTTAAAAGACAATTGTCAGTCGAGGAAGTCAATCAATCTGAAACAAGTGAAGCTATAGGTACATATACAGACGAAGCAAGCGCACTGAAAACACTAAACAGCAGAAGAACCTTTGAGGGAAAATCAGGAGGGGATATTCTTGAAAATATTGCATTCAATTTTCCAAAAGTGGTGATAGAAAATGCACGAAGAAAAAAGATCCCCACATATCAAGAAGGAATAAGAGCAATGAAAATAGCAGTCAAAAAAGACCCAGGAACAGCATTGAAAAAGATTAGAGACTTATCACCAAAATACATAAAGCTTGCACTAGAAGAAGCTTCGGAAAACAATCCGCAGGCGATAATTGACAATCTCAACACACTCGTGGGACGTGCAAGTGTATCAGCAAGCTTTATAGCAAGAGTTGTCGAGAAACATCCAGAGACAGTGCTGGAAAACCACAAACATCTGATTGAGAATTGTGGGATTGTTGGGAAAGGCATGATAATCCAAGCATTAAAAAAGACAAATAAATACAATGAAGCAGAAAAATATTTAGGACAAAAAAGCTTGAAATTAGTAGAAGCTCCAAAAGTGGAAGTAGCAGAGAAAGAAACCACAAAAACCAAAAAAACCACTAAACCCACAGCCAAAGTAGAAACAAAGGACCAAGCCAAGGCTGAAACAAAGGACCAGCCCGAAAGTAAAGAGTCCTTGCATGGGATAGTGGACATAATCGAGATCAAAGAAGCGGAAATTAAAGTCCAAGTTGAAACTGGAAAAGTGTTTGCAGAAATTGAAGAGACACCAGGTAGTGAGAAAAAAATAATTTACGAAATAAATACATTAACCGGTGGGTTGAGAGAACTCACAGACATAGACGAACACGAAGGATACTCAAACTATAACTTAGCTAGTGCAGGGACGATAAAAGCAGGGAAATACATGACGGAATTAAAAGATGTTGAGGCAGCACTAGGTGGAAGTTTCCCAACAGCAATGAAATCCATTACTGAACTTAACAATAACTTTGGTGAAATAGTAGAAAAAGAATCAGAGCCCAAAAAAGATGAGGGAACAGTAGAAAAAACAGAAGAAAAAGCACCAGAATCCGAAGAAGATGAGGGAACAGTAGAAAAGGTTGATGAAAAACCAAAAGCAAGACCAGTCCTTGGTGAAAAAGTAGAAACAGATGAAGGAGTAACAGACCTAGTCCAAGCACCAGATGGTACATTCTGGAGGTTTAGAAAGGTCGGTGATAAAAAATATAATCCTGAATTCTCAGAAAAAAAAGAAGGTCCTTGGTACTCATTAAAGGAATACCAAGAAGGCGTAGGTGGATATAAAGAAAGCGAAAAGAGCTCAGCACTAGAATTTTACAATAAAAACGACCAAATGCTGTACAAAGTTCACGGAAGCAATGGAGATATAGACTTTATAGGATCTGCAAGTATTAAGAAAAAAAGAGGATCCATAGAAGACCCAGCATATGCAAAAAATCTGCTACAAAAAAAAGAAGAAAAGCCTGAAAAGAAAGAAAAGGTTGCAGAAAAACCAAAATCAAGACCGAGATTAGGGGAAAAAGTTGAAACTGATGAAGGACTTGTATCAATAGTCGAAGCAGGAGATGGTACTTTTTGGAGGGTTAGATCAACAGAAAAAGATGTTGGCTCTTTAGAATTTGGAGAAACGAAAGAGGGTCCATGGTACAAACTGACAGGCTACACTGAAGGAAAAGGCGGATTTAAAGGAGGTTGGACGGAAGGTCCCAACGCACCTTACGAGTTTTATGATAAAGACGACAAGTTAGTATACAGCCTGAAATTTGATAGTAATGGTATAAAATTCATTGGAACCTCAAATGTAGACGAGGAATCACAAGGATCCATAGAAAACCCAATAACAACTCCAAGAAATTTAGTTGAGGAAAAGCAAGATAAACCAGAAGCGATCGCACAAACAGTAGCTGCAGAGCCAGAACCAGCTGAGTCGGAGCCTAAATCTCTTGCCCTCACAACCAAAGAATTTGAAGCCTTCGACAAAGCAGTAAAAGCCAATACAACATTGCCAAAAGAAATCCCAAAAGAATATCAGGAAGCGTGCAAAACCGCGTTAGTGTTAATATTACGACAAAAAGGATACGACAAAGACACAAAAGTAGATGTCGAAATTACTGAAGTGAAAGGAGAAATCTTCGCGCTCATCTCCATAGACGGAAGTGAACCAGTGAAAGGAGGGGCCTACAGTCCGCACAAGGCATTTTTTACAGCACTGTCTAATATTGAAAACAAAGACGATTCGTTTGATAGAAAAAAATTCGAAGAAATATTCGCCAGCCTAAATCCCAAGGACAAATTCTTGAAAAGCAAAAGCGTCAGACGAAAATTTGCGCGTATGCTTCTGGACAAAGGATACACTAAGAATCCAATAAAAAGCGCAAAACCAGAAGAGGTTAAGGGGAAGAGGAAGGGGCGCTTTGTGACTCTGACTCTTGAAGACGGTACTAAAATAAAAGGCGGGGATTACAGTTACGAAAAAGCGTTTCTAAATGCGGTCGGGAAAATTGTAGAAATGAGCTAATATAAGTAGCACTCCACACAACAACCCTTTACAATGTCTCCGTGAAACCTACCTCAATCCAAATCATAGAAATACTAAAGAAGGCCGGCCATGAAGCCTACTGGGCAGGCGGCTGTGTTCGCGATATGTTGCTCGGAGTTGAGCCAAAAGACTTCGACATCGTAACCTCGGCAAAACCAGACGAGATCGAAGACCTGCTCGAACACACGATCCCTATCGGAAAAGAATTTGGAGTGATCCTCGCCGTCCAAAACGGACACAATTTCGAGGTAGCAACCTTCCGTTCAGACAGCGGATACTCAGACGGTCGCAGACCAGACGCGATCGAATACACAAACGCAGAAGAAGACGCAAAACGCAGAGACTTTACGATCAATTCAATGTTTTACGACCCCCAAGAAGACAAAGTCATCGACTACTTAGACGGCCAAAAAGACATGAAGGAAAAACTAGTACGTTTCATCGGTGATCCAGAAGAAAGAATTAAAGAAGACCACCTAAGACTTCTCCGTGCAGTTCGATTCAAAAACAATTTCGATTTCCAATATCACCCAGACACCTACAAAGCGATTCACAAAAACGCACACTTAATCTCAAAAATCTCAAAAGAACGGATCCGCGACGAACTGAACAAAATGATCATGGGCGATAACGCAGAAAAAGGATTCGAAGAACTCTACGAACTCGGACTATTAGAGCACATTCTGCCAGAAGCTTGCAAAATGAAAGGAGTCGCACAGCCATCGATCTACCACCACGAAGGTGACGTCTGGGAGCATTCATTGCTCGCACTCAAAAACTTAACAGACGAAGATTTCGATCCAGATCCACTTCCGGAAGAGATCAGTCTCAACCTACGATGGGCGACTTTCCTCCACGACGTTGGGAAACCAGACACATTCAAATATGACGAAGAACGAATACGATTCGATCACCACGCAGAACACGGCGCAGAGCTAGCAACACAAATCCTAAAACGCCTCAAATTTCCAAAAAAAGGCATCGAAAGAGTAGCTTGGCTAATCGAACATCACATGATGGTCGTGCCATTGATGGAAATGCCAGAAAATCGCAAAAAACACTGGTTCCTACTCGACGGATTCCCTGAACTTCTAGAGATATACAGAGCCGATGCACTAGGTATCGATCCACCAGACCTATCCGCATACCACACATTGAAACGCCTATACAAACACCAAATCGCAGAGCTCAAACTTCTTCCAAAAAAATTAATCTCTGGCACAGAGATAATGAAAATCCTCGACATCAAAGCCGGTGAAAAAATCGGCCAAATATTAGAACAAGTCTGGGAAGAGCAATTGGATGGAAAAATCAAAACCAAAAAAGACGCGATAGACTTCGTCACTAAACTAAAAGGAAAAAATTAATCTTCAGTTCCATCTTCCGAACCTTCCGTAGGAGCTTCTTCGACCGCATCACCACCATCCACGGACCCAGCAGGCCTAGCAGCCCTTTCTTCATCAACCTCTTCCTCAACATCCTCACAAAGCTCTTCATCTTCAACCCACTGTCCTCCATCATCAAATTTCAATTCAGGAAACGCTAAATGCCAAACCTTCTCAGCAGCATCTGGGTTTTTTGCCAAAGCTTCTTGCCCCTCAGCAGAAGCATGATAAGCCTCAACAAATTTAGGATAAAGACCTCCTTCACCATCATATTTCCTTGCGGTATAAAGGTCCAAAACCTCTGTCAAAGCTGCATTCCTATCTCCACTATGAAAATGTGCTCCGATAAATCCAACAACATGAGCAACTCTATTAACTTCTGAATGATAATCCTGGATCTTGTCCAAAGCCGCTCGACTAGAAGCAAGTTCAACCAATCCCTCATTATCAATATCTTTTTCCATATGAAATAGTTCATGCAATAAAGCATGTCTAACCATAACCATGTTATCGGCAGTCAAAGCATTGTTGTCGAACAAAACAGGATCAATCTTAATTGTAGTTTCACCAGCTTCACCGACCTCATTTCCAGGCAATTTAACCAATTTAATTTTCTCAGGATCAACCTCAACGAATCTACTTACATAGAGAAGTAGGCGACGAATTTTCCGAACCTTTTCAATAGAGGTAAGATTTCTTTCTGTTTCAAGATCTGCAATGAAATCAGCCAAACTCCCGAGCATCTCATCCTCAGGAACCCTGCCGTCCATAGCTTCTTCGGCCCCAAATTGGGCATTATCCAAAGTAGCAGCAATTTCAGGATCTAATCCCTCGCGAGCCTCGCGGGTTTCTGGGCCGAAAACCTTATTGTTTTTTGGATCATCAGTCATCGAATAATTATATCATAAATTACACCTTTTTTAAAGGACTGTGGTAAAATATTCGCAAATAAACTCACATCCTATGCAAATTGCAATATTAGCAACGATTTCAGTTCTTCCAGCATTATTCCTACTCTGGTTTTTTGAAAAACAAGATCACGGCGAAAAAGAACCAATCCGACTCAAAAACAAAGTTTTTTTCTGGGGAGTTTTCTCAACAATAATAGCAGGAGGGATCGAAATAAACGTGGATTCTTGGATTCCAGAGAGTTTCAACTTCTGGGTATATATTTTCATAATGTCATTTATTACGACAGCCTTGGTAGAAGAGGGGATCAAACTCTGGATCGTAAAAAAAGTCGCTTGGCCACACAAAAAATTCAATGAAGTCATGGATGGAATCACATACGCGGTGATAGCAGGGCTTGGATTTGCGATGCTGGAGAATTTACTTTTTGTGCTTTCAACAAATATAGAGGTAGGGATCGCAAGAGGATTACTAGCAGTTCCTGCACACGCGTTATTCTCAGGACTTCTCGGCTATTACATCGGAGAAGCAAAATTCCAAAACACACCATGGGACGCACGCAACAAATTGTGGAAAGGATTTTTGATAGCAGTTTTCTACCACGGACTATATGACTTCTTACTCTTTTCACAGACTTCGCTCTGGATACTCATACTCCCTTTGCTAGTCATAATGGCATTCCACCTAACTCATTTGATATCCAAAGCACGCCACCTCGACAAACACCACAAAAAAAATCCAAGACTTTTCCGTCTGCACATTGGGATCAGAATAATCGCAGCGACAGCAATGACGGCAGCAGGAATACTTTCATTATCAGGGACAATCCTCGCGGTATACAAAGAAATGCCTGGCTATACATATTTAGAAATCCTATTCAGCGCGATTTTTGCGCTAATAATGCTCACAGTCTCATACCTTCTAATTAGGAAAGGAGCCTTGCGAAAAAAGAAGTAGGTGCCTTAGAGAAACCCAAGCCACCCAATCCTAAAACCCGCCCTCTTCAAAAACCTTTCTGAAATACCATTTTATCAAATCCCAATTTCCATCAGCAGGAACTAATGTGTAAGCTTGAAGTTTATTTTCACAATCAGGTCGTGGGGAATCGGCCAGAGGAACTCCAACACCAGAATCACCCACAGAAACTTCCTCGACACTAACACTAGCGGTCCACTCATCAATCATCTTCGTGCATTCCTCCTTGGCTATATATTCTGGTACAGACAAAATATTTCCAGTCGACAAAACATATCCAGAATTGATATCAAAATTTTGATATTTGAAGTAGTAGGCCATCGCCTCAGAAATAGAAATATCAGTTTCAGTCTTATTCAACACAGTCCGAATGATGTCATACAAAGTTCCAGCATCTCCAAACCCAAACTCACGAGCCTTTTTTTGAATAGCCCCCAGGATCATGTGCTGCCTCTCTGCGCGAGCAAAATCAGAACTAGTGTGACGAGAACGCGCAAGACGCAAAGACTCCTTACCCATCAGATGATAATCCCCAGGGGCATAGTTCAGCGTGCCCCAAACACCATTGTCCAAAGTCTTGTAAGTTGGATCAATCACAGCACTGTCCAGATGAACATCAATTCCACCAATAATATCAACCACATCTATGAAAGCGTACATATCGATCAGAATATATTTATCCAATTCATATCCAGTAATTTCTCCCAAAACTCTTTTGAATTCCTCCATCCCAAAATTCATCACATAATGATTGATTTTCCGGCCGTTATAATACAGGTCACGTGGAATAGAAATCATATCGACTGTGCGATCATTCTCATCAATATGAGCAAAAATCATAGTATCAATTAGGCTCCCATGTTTCCCTGCAATTAACACATTGAAGGTTCCCTCCTGATGAGAAGGCGTGTCTGAGAAGGCAGGAACGCTAGAAGGTAAATTTAAAGTTTTTTTTTGAGCCCTTCTTCGAAGAAAAGCAAATTCATCGTATCGGCCCCCTCTGGCCCAACAACCTCAACAAGCCCAGAGCTTTTTTCTATTACAATCGACCCAAGCAAAACCCCACTCGCATCTCCATAAAAAATATCATAATAAAATCTGTATTCATCTTCACGAGCCAAATTGTTAACATACAAAGAATTCTCTTCCAAAAGCAATTTGAATCCATTGTCTTCAAAAGTCTCTGCTAGCACCAATTGCGCTTCGATTATATTTTTCTGCACAGCAGGTAAAACATCTAATTTTTCGATAAAAGGCGGTAGAGAAGTCGCAAGGTCAGTGACTTGCAAAACAATATTTTCATCATCCCTAGAATCATGCAGCGTGATAGAAAAATCTTCCAAACTCAAGATAACCTGAGCCACAACCTCGGTCGCTATATTCTGAATATCAAATGTCAAAGCCGAATCAGTTTGAGTAGGCTCGGCAACAAAAGTTAATTGTTCAGCAGCAAGCAGATCAACCATCTCCTGCTTAACAAAAGACTCAACGATATAAATATTTGAAGCTTCAATCTTTTTGATATTAGTCAAAATAGTACTCAGATTATCACGAAGATAAATCAAGACATCGCCAGCAAACTCATCAGTATCAGTTGATACAACAGACGTCGAGTCAGAAGCAGCCTCAAGAACCATATCTCCAGTCTCCTTATTGAGAGTAAAACTCAAAACCTTGCCAACTTCGCTGTCCATAATTTCCAAATAATAATTTTCTGCTTTATCAGAAATTTGGCCAAGAATAAGGCCCTTATCTTCCAAGAAATAAGAAAGTTCAGAGTTAGAAGCCAAGCCTCCCAAGAAAGCATAATTCTTATCAAAAGCTGCTTTTTTGCGTTCAATGTCTCCTAGATACCCAACATATTTGAAGAGGGAAATTTGCAATTCATTTTCATTCTCATCACTAACAGAAGGACTCTCGTTAGAATCAGATGAAGACGAATACTGGCGAGTTGGAAGAAGTAAATAACCTCTCACTTCATTCAAATCCTCACCAATCATCTGAGAAACCTCAGTCAGCTTCCCAACTTCATCAACCAAACTAGAACCTCTCAAAGACAAACTAGTTAACCCACCGGTCATTCGAGCAACCTGGAAATATTGGATGAGAAAAAACGCAACAATAACACCAATAATTATGTTTTTCCTGGTTAAATGGGGCTGCCAGTTCTCTGGTACCTTATTTTTTGCCCCCGTGGTCAATTTCGAAATTTGCTTTTTAATTTTCTTCACCAGAGAATCTTATAAAAAATCTTGTCTTTATGCAAATTTTTGTATAGAATCCCGTTTGCATCGTGACTGATTTATTCAATCACTCATATGCAAAGTTTCATTGAAAACTAGCGGGTGTCGTATAAAGGCTATTACCACAGCCTTCCAAGCTGTTGATACGGGTTCGATTCCCGTCACCCGCTCCAATCTTTTTACAGGTTCAATTCGCCCCACCCCACGAGGAGGTTCGAACTAGAATTCAAACAGGAGGGTTGACTTCAGGGGGGGGGTATGTTATAATTACAGTGTTGGTCAAATAAAAAATAACCAAAACAAAAATGGAAAACCTAAGGAATGATCCTCCAAAAGATCCTCCAAAAGATCCAAAGAAAAAACCAGATAACGTTGAAGACTATCCATACATAATCACAGGGACTGGTATTCAGAGAAAGGAACTTCAGGAGTCGGTTGGTAAGCCAAAACATGTGCCGGAAAAGAAATCCTGGAAAGTTAAAGAAGTTGGAGAAATTACACCAGAGGTTGCTGCGTTAGAGGATAAACTAGTGAAAGAAGAGTATAATAAGTGGGCCGCTGATCCAGAATCACTCAAAAATACAAGATTGGTTTTTGGACCTGATGCCAAAATCCTGCCATATGAAAAATGGATCTCATCCCAAAGAATGTCGCAATTAAAATTCGAACCCGAAAATGAAGGGGTTGAGGATGCAGAAGAAGACCAATTACCCAAAAATTACTTGAGAGTGGAATATCAGTCTTACTACGGAGAAAAGAAGAAGATCAATGAAACTCCAGATAGTTATTTTGAATGGCTGAAAGCAAGGGAACGAAAACTGGGAACTTCAGAAGAATAATTTTCATAAACAGTTCGAACGTCCTCCACGCTGCGGCTCCATGAAAAAATCACCCCGCCGCAAGGTGGGTTATTTTTTTATCTAGGGGTCGGCAGAAACGAAGCCTCGGGTGAGAATTCCCGTTGCTTGAATATGCGTATGAGTGAAACGAATCGGATAGTCAAGTACGACGAAGTGCACCCGCTCCAATGAAGACCTCCAGGAACACTCAAACCTCCTTTTCCCGCTACACCAAGCCAAGAACTCGGTTCTAACCATAATTTTAGTTAAATTACTCTGATTTAACTTTTACTAAACCTTCCATTCCTATGAACAAAGGTTCGAACTGGATTTCACAATTAATAAAGTGAATCGGTCACTGTAAGATCATAGCTTTTACACACAAAATACGGTATAATTAACAGATAAACAAAAACAAAATGACAGACCCAGAAGACACAGAAAAAGACGGACCGCAAGAAGTCCGACAAGAAAACGAACTTCCAGAAGCTCCTCTTTACGGAGATAAAAGAATCGTACAAACAGTTAATGCCACAAGAAAATCTCTATCACTTTCTCTTTCAGGAACAGAAGAAGTAGAAGAAAGGGATACAGAGAAAGTTTTCAGAATAAACGAAAGAATAATAACGAACATGATAGTAGATAGTTCAAATACGATAAAATCTTTCCAAATCACAGTAACAACAGAACAAGGTCACAAAACAATAAATCTAATGGGTTATATCCCACAAAATATAAAAATAGAACTAGCCATTGGGCCCCACTTTATTCCAGAAGGGAAAGATGGCAGAAAGACAATTCAAATATCAGAATTAGATTTGAAACACATCCCAGAAAAAGGTCTGATAAGTGCCTTCCACGAAATAGGACATGCAATAGACGAAGCAAAACACCCAGAAAAGTATCCAAAAGATAACGATAGAACATTGCAAATAATCGAAGCAGGAGAAAAAGGCGCGAACGAGGAAATGTCAAAAATGCTAGACCAAATAAGAGAGGAAGAAGAAGTTGAAATAATCCCAAAAGTTCGATTAGAATCTCTAAACAAACTTCAGCTTCTATCATGCCAAGTAGACAGTATTTTTAGAGACAAACATCCAGAAAAACCCAATTTTCTCCCACTCCAATACGACGAAGCCCAATGGGAAAGAAGATTTAATATACACAAAGAAACCAGGGAAGAATTAAATGTGCAAATAAGAGCTTCAGCAGATTCGTTGTTCTCAAGACTAGGAGAAAAAGGCGTGAACAACTTAACCGCAAATGAAATCCTGCAAATTCTGAAAGAAGAATTCCCAAGCATTTACATTGAAGAAGCAATATTTTTCAACGATTTAGAATCATTTGCAGTACAAATATTTTTAGCAAGATTCAACCCAAAAACAGGTAAAAGTAGAATGAAAAAATCATTTCAAAGAAAACTTAGTCGGATAATGTTGGATGAAGAACTAGGATTGATAAACTATGTCGCGCATCAAAAACTTTTAACAGACGAATACAGAGCTGAAGCAAAAGTCTTCTGATTTTCCAGTTCGAACATCCTCTTTTGCCAGGGTTTTATACTTTACAATTATCTTAATATGGCATATACTCAAAACAGAGCTAAACCATATTAAGCCCCATGACGTATTTACCTGAAAATCTTCGGAAACAAATAGAGAAAAAACTCAAGAAACTAAACAAGCTTCGTCCGCTACCGAAAACAGCTGTAGCAAAACTTCGCGAGCAATTTGAGCTGGAGATGACGTATAACTCCAACGCAATTGAGGGGAATTCCCTTACTCTTAAAGAAACATTCTGGGTTGTTAAGGAAGGGCTAACAATCAAAGGGAAACCTCTAAAAGATCATCTGGAGGCAACCAATCACCAGGATGCTCTGGAGTATCTATACGAGCTGGTCGAGCACGAGAAAAAAGCTACAATCTCTGAGTTTTTAATAAGAAATATTCATCAACTTATAACTCAAAACATTGAAAAAGAATGGGCTGGTAAATACAGAACAATGCCAGTAATGATTACGGGGACCAAGCACATGCCACCGAGCGCTGGAGAGGTCCCAAGTCTAATGCACCAGCTCATTGAATGGCTAAACAGAGAGGGCAAAAAGATGCCCATAATCGAAACCGCCTCCATACTCCATCACAAATTTGTACACATCCACCCATTTCTAGATGGGAATGGGCGTACAGGACGTCTTGTCATGAATTTGTTGCTATTAAAAGCCGGTTACCCATTGGTAATTATTTTAAAAAATGATCGCAAGAAGTATTACAAAGCATTAAGAGAAGCAGATGAAGGAAATTATGCCCCATTAGTTTTATTGATTGCACAATCAATTGACCGTTCTTTAACCATTTATTTAAAGACATTAACACCTGACAGGAAGGAAGACAGAAAAAAATATATGTCATTGGCAGAGGCGAGCCAGATTTGTAGGTATTCTGCAAAATATTTAAACTTACTTGCGAGACAAGGTAAATTGGAAGCTTACAAAGAAGGTCGAAATTGGGTGACCACCAAAGAATCCATAGAGAAATACATCAAAGAAAGGGAAAGAAAACGAAAGTAATACTATGAGACACCCCCAGTCCGAACATCCTTTAGCGGTGGAGCTCCAAGAGTATAACCTATAGAAAAGAAGGTTTTTTGTAGGTTTACGAAAACATTGACAAAAACCTTTACAATTAATTGAGGTAGGGATATAATGAAAACATGTTTAATCCAAAATATAAACTATCGGCTACTCTTCTTAAGGCTATTACAGAATGTGAGCGCTTATATGGGCAGATTGAATCATTAAAGATTCCTCATGAAATTGAACTTAATCTTGAAAGGAGTAATGAAATCAATTCTTCTTACTTTTCCAATAGTATTGAAGGGAATCCACTTTCTCTACCGGAAGTAACTAACTTGCTCTTAGACGAAAGGGTTCCAGCAAACAGAGATGAAAAGGAAATAGTTAATTATTTTAAAATTCTTAGAACTCTCCAAAAACATACTGAGGGTCAATTAACTTTACAAAAAGTCTTACAAATCCATAAAGAATTAATGTCAGGTGTGAATGATAAAATAGCTGGAGATATAAGAAATAAAACTATCGTTGTGGGGAAATATAAAAACAATAGCGGAAAAGTTGAACTTGAAATAAAGCATAATCCTCCAACCCATAAAAAAAAGGAGATTGAGCAGTTATTAAACAAATTGATAGAATGGATAAACAAGAGCAAGGATCCGATTTTAATTAAAGCCGGAGTATTCCATCATGAATTTGTACGTATACATCCATTTGAAGATGGGAATGGACGTACTTGTCGATTGTTAACCGCATTACTCTTTATCAAAGAGGAGTACTTTATAAATAAATATTTCGTACTTGATGATTATTATGATGTGGATAGACCAGCTTATTCAGATGCTCTCCATTCCGCAGATAAAGGCAACAAAACAGAGTGGTTGGAATATTTCAGTATAGGGTGCAAATATTCACTCCAAAGCGCATTAGCTAGAGTTAAAAATGCATTAAAAACACTAAAAATAAGTGAAAGACCTACCAATAGAGAACAAGATGTAATCGATATATTGCAACAATATAAAGAAGTTACATCCTCTGATGTAGCGAAGAATCTCAGTATTTCAAGACAGCAAGCTCATAATTTACTCAAAGGATTGAAAAACAAAGGTTTAATTGAAAAAAAAGGAACTACAAAATCAAGTTATTATAGATTGAAATAGAGATCCAAGCAGAAAAACACCCAGAATCAGGACTTATTCCATTCCCCAAGCCAACAATACAGGTTCGATTAGCATCCAGCCAGGAGCTCCACAAAGATTCCCATTGAGAAGCCAGAGATGAAAGGGTATCCTCTTTGCATCAAATTTATTGAATGAATTTTATGGCGACCTTGTTGCAAATTAATGGATTATCCAAGTCCTACGGGGCACAAACAATCTTAGAGGATGCTGGATTGGTTATTAATGAAAGGCAAAAAATTGGTGTGATTGGCAGGAATGGGGCGGGTAAGTCGACTTTATTTAAAATAATTGTTGGAAATGAAGAACTTGATGAAGGAACAGTTAATGTGCACGAAGGCACGAGAATTGGCTATTTAACCCAACATAGTGAATACGAAGAAGACGAAAGTGTAATTGATTATTTGATGAGATCTAGTGGAAAGAAAGATTGGGAATGCGGGAAAATGGCAGGAAGCTTTCAAATAAAAGGAGAGCAGTTAGATGCGAAAGTAGTTTCGCTAGCAGGTGGATATCAAATGAGGGTTAAGTTGATTGCAACACTTCTAAAGGATCCAAATTTACTGCTTTTGGACGAGCCTACTAATTACTTGGATCTATCTACTCAGCTTTTGTTGGAACATTTTTTGAGAAATTATAAGGGAAGTGTTTTGCTAATTTCCCACGATCGCGAGTTTATCAAGAGAACATGCAATGAAACTGTAGAAATCGAGCATGGAAAGATAACCTTGTATCCACGTTCCATAGAAGAATATCTAGTATACAAAGAAGAACAATTGTCGAGGATAGAGGGTCTTAATATAAAGACAGAACAAAAGAAGAAACATTTGCAGAGCTTTGTTGATAGGTTTGGGGCAAAGGCCAGTAAAGCATCTCAAGCTCAGTCCAAAATGAAACAAATTGAAAAGCTGAAGACGATTGAAGTGAATCATCCTCTGAGTACAACAACGATAGTGATTCCACCTGCGGAAGATAAAAAGGGGATTGCTTTGAAAACAGAAAATTTGGAAATTGGCTATAGTGATAAATCGATAGCCCAGGAAATCAACCTGGAGATAGAAAGAGGCCAAAAAATCGCAGTACTAGGGGATAACGGCCAGGGAAAAACGACTTTATTGAAAACTCTTGCCGGAGAAATCGACAAACTTTCCGGAAATTACAAATGGGGGCACAATATTAAAATTGCTTATTATGCGCAGCATATACCCGCAACATTAAATTCCAATGAAACGGTAAAAGCCTACCTGAAAAGGATAGCTCCACCCGACATTTCAGAGCAGGACATTTTCAAAATGGCAGGAAATTTTCTGTTCAAAGATGAAGCGTTGAAAAAAAAGCTTCCCGTATTGAGTGGAGGCGAGAAGGCTAGGCTTTGTTTAGCAAAAATATTATTACAAAAAAATCAGGTGATTTTACTTGATGAGCCGACCAATCATTTGGATTTTGAAACTGTCGAGGCACTGGCGCAAGCGTTGAGAGATTCCAATGTGACAATAATATTTGTGAGTCATAATCGTACATTTGTGGAGATTGTGGCCAACGGTATTGTTGAAGTGAAAAATGCGAGGGTTACGCGCTACCATCATAATTACGAAGAATATGTCTATCATCTGCAAAAAAATATTGAGGAAGATCTGGGCATAATTGAGGAACCACCTTTGAATTTAGAAAAGGAGGAGAGGAAGGCCTTGATAAAGAAGGTAAAGGAAGTGAAAAAACGATTAAAATATTTAGAAAAGGAGATCATTGGTTTAGAAGAAGAAAAAACGATTTTATTGGAGTGGTTTGAAGAAAATCCCACAGAGTATTCTGAGGAAAAAACCAAACGTTTAGCAGAAATTGAAAAGAAAATAATTGAAAAGGAACAAGAGTGGATGGAGGCAGAGATTGATCTTGAGGTAAAGCAGGGCTGACATCGTCCAAATAAAGGAGCTCCAAAACTTCCACTTCCTTTTTTTCGCAAAAAAAGTAAAGTGTTCACAACATGGAATACAAAATAGACAAAATACTTTTAAATAAAATAACAGGGATCCCCATATTTTTTCTCATAATATGGTTCATATTCCAAGCAGTTTTCACAATAGGGCAGATTCCCATGGACCTCATCGACGCAAGCATTTCAAACCTGCAAAATTGGCTCACAACAATCCTGCCTGCGAGCTTCTGGAGTTCACTTTTGATAGATGGTGTAATAGGGGGCGTCGGAGCGATGGTCGTATTCCTTCCATTAATAATAATTTTATTCTTTTTCATATCAATTCTTCGGCAAAGCGGATACTTGGATCGTACTGCCTTCCTTTTTGAAAAAAGTTTACGGAAAATAGGCTTGAGTGGGAAAGCGATAGTTCCTCTATCTATGGGATTCGGCTGCAACGTCCCCGCGATAATGGCTCTAAAGACCCTGGAAACAAGAAGACAAAGAATCATAACAGCAATGATGATCCCATTCCTGAGTTGTAGTGCAACCCTACCTATTTACACACTTCTCATCGCGGCTTTTTTTGAAGAACGATGGAGAGGAACAATATTATTCGCACTATATGCATCAGGAATAATTCTCTCATTCCTCACAGGATTAATCTTCCATAAATTCTTGAAGACAGAAAGGATTACAAGTCTCTCAGTCCTACCAAAATACAAAATTCCCAAACTCAAAAACATCATTGTCTCAATTTGGGGAACAACAAAATCATTTCTAACCAAAGCCGGCAAAATAATTCTTCCTTTCTCAATAATCATGTGGCTTTTATTCACATTCCCGCAGGTGGAAGGGGTGCCTCCACAAATAGAAGACTCTTACGCCGCACAAATAGGCATGGCAGTCGAGCCGATCTTTGAACCAATCGGATTCGACTGGAGGATAAACACGGCATTGTTTGGAGCATTAGGCGCAAAAGAAATATTCATTTCAACTCTTGGGATTTTCTATTCATTGGAAACAAACACAGACGATGGATTGATACAGGCATTGCAAAACGATCCCAATATCACCTCTTTGACTGCGGTCCTCATTTTGATATTCATGCTCATATATTCCCCGTGCATACCTGTCATAGCAACAATAAAACAGCAATTTAACACGAGGTGGTCAGTCATAGCATTTGCATACCCAACAATCCTTGCGTGGTTGGTATGTTTTGTGATTTATCAGGTTGCGACATTGTGAAGCTCACATTTGCGAATATCCTTGCCCCAACACCGTCCAACAAAGGTATAATATCAACATGCGCACGTTGCACTCAAAAATAGAAGCAAACATCAAAAAGTTGTATCTTCACAACTTCTTTTTCGAAATGATGTTTTTCATTCCTATTTTAGTGCCTTTCTGGAGTGGTCTTGGGTTTTCTATGCAAGAAATATTATTGCTAGAGGCAGGGTTCGCCATGACATTGATGATACTGGAAATCCCATCAGGCTATTTTGCAGATATGTATGGAAGGAAAACAAGCATGATGATTGGAGCAGTCCTAGAATTTATTGGGCTCTTGATATTCATTTTCGCAGGTAGTTTCGCGGGGTTTTTACTAGGAGAAATTGTAATAGGAATCGGAGCAAGTTTCCAATCTGGTGCAAATGAAGCATTAATGTATGACTCTTTGGTACAGCTTAAAAGAGAAAAAGAGTATAAGAAAAAACAAGGAAACTATTATTTTGCAGGGAGAATGTCTGCAGTGCTATCAAAAATACCTGGAGCACTTTTTGCTGGGATTTTCATTAAACTGCCATTCTATCTAACAATGATCCCGTGGTTTATTGCAGTAATAGTTGTGTTTAGTCTCGTAGAACCAACCATAAAGAGACAAAAATTTGAAACATGGAAGCATTTCACAAGCATATGCAAAGAAGCTTTATTCAAGAATAAAAAATTACAAAGTTTACTTCTATACGGAGCAATCCCTCCAGGATTCTTTCTAATAACTTTCTGGTTATATCAAAAATATATGGAGACTACACAAGTACCAATTATTTTCTTTGGCATAATTATTTCTCTCATGAACCTGACTTCTGGATTAGGGGGGAAATATGCAAAAGAAATTGAAGAAAAAATTACACCCAAATTAACAATCATATTAATTCCAATTACAGCAGCGTTAGTATGGGCATCACTAGCAATCTTCAGTAGTCCATATTTGATTTGGATTTTTGCAGTAGCAGCTTTTGTATGGGGCCTTCACTTGCCAATCACACAAGACTACATCCAAAAAATCACCACAAGCGACAAAAGAGCCACAATTTTATCAATTAGAAGTTTCCTAACAAGAGTTGTGTACGTAATCTTTGCCCCATTGCTAGGATGGGTGACCGACTGTTATTCAATCCAAAGCGCCTTCGGTTTTTCTGCAGGCCTCATAATACTTTTTGGAGGAATAAGCCTCCTCCTATTGAAAAGGGGCCGTGTGATCTAAATCACACGGTTCAAACATCCTCTAGCGGAGCAACTACTTCTTAGCCGCTGCTTTCTTCTTAGCCGGTGCTTTTTTCTTCGCAGGAGCCTTCTTTACAGCCGCCTTCTTAGCAACCGCTTTCTTCTTTGGCTCAGCCGTTTTCTTCTCAGCAGGGGCTTTTTTCACAACCTCTTTTTTCTTTGGTGCATCTGCCTTCTCAGGACTCAGGCGCTGTAAAAGAAATATAATTTTATCTAACTTAGCATTCATATCGTCACCGCCCTTGTTAGATTTAGCAGGTTTTCTTGGACCTGAATCATTTCCTTTTTCAAAACAACTACTGCAATAAACAGGTTTGTCTCCACTTGGTCTGAAAGGAACCTCACAACCATTACCACAATCAGCACAAGTTGCTCTGTGCATAGTTGGGCGTCCTCGGTCATTGCCACCTCGTCCACCTCCACGACTGTCTCGTCCGCCTCCACGACTGTCTCGTCCACCTCCACGACTATCTCGTCCACGGTCATTGCCACTGAAGTCATCATCTCTTTTGAAACAACTACTGCAATAAACAGGTTTGTCTCCACTTGGTCTGAAAGGAACCTCACAACTATTGCCGCAATCAGCACAAGTTGCTCTGTGCATAGTTGGGCGTCCTCGGTCATTGCCACCTCGTCCACCTCCACGACTATCTCGTCCTCCTCCTCTGTTGAAATCTCCCATATTATTATTGTTATTATTATTAATACGTTACAGAAAAAGACTCTAGCCTTATTACTCCTGAAACACAAGGAGGAATGAGCAATTTTGGAATTTCAGTTAAACAGGCTCTTCTAAGCTGTCGTTTCTTCTTCAGCACCTCTTTCCATAAGCTCTCTATCAAGCATATAAAGTCCAGGACCTTTTTCACCAGCGATTTTCAGCCGTTCAATGACATCTGAAGCACTAGCTTCCTCTTCAACCTGCTCATCGATGAACCATTTTAGAAACGATTGCAGAGCATAATCCTTTTCCTCCAACGCCAACTCATACAAACCATTGATCAAAGAAGTGACATGTTTCTCATGCTCCAATGCTTTCTCGAAAATATCCAAAGCCGAAGCAAAGTCAGAAGGTGGTTGGTCAATTTTGTCCAAAACAACAGAACCATCACGCTCATAAACGTAATCATAAATTTTGAAAGCATGAACCATCTCTTCCTCAGCTTGTTTTTTCATCCAGTGTGCAAAGCCATTCAAACCTTTGCCATCAAAATAAGTAGCCATCGAAAGATACAAGTAAGCTGAATACATCTCAGCATTGATTTGCTCATTTAGAGCTTTTTCTACATTTTTTTTCATAATATTTTTGGTTAAACATTTTATTTAATGAGAATGATTCTCAATAAAAATATATAGCACATCAAAATAGAACACAAGGGGAAAGTCTAAAAGAAGAACTATTTTCTATTCTTCCGAGCCCTTGGTCTAATTGGATAAACCGTATTGTGGGTCTTTACAGCAAAATCTGCAGGGGCTCCTGTTTGAGCAATCCCTAATTTTTTCAATTCAACATCTAAACCAACAAGTCCACTACGAACAGCTTGTTTAACTTCACCTACCTCTCCTGTGCCAGGAGCAACAGTCTCACCAAAGAAAGTTTTTCCTCCAAGCTCATCCTTCAGTGCAAAAAAGACTTTGTCATACAAAGAATCAAGAGCCTTCTGAGCCTTTCTCTTATCACCATTCAAAGCAGCCTTATAAGCTACATCTAGCTCTTTCAAACCAGTAGTAGTCAAATACCCATACATCATTTGTTTAAACAAGGCGATCTTGGTTTCATCAGAAGTAGCGTGATTACTGAACAAATTTGTCAGAAGATTCACAGTTTCCTCAATAAGAAGATGTCGCCTAGCCTTATTCTCCTCATAAGCAGCCTTACCTTTATTCTTATCGCCACCAACCAAATTTACACTATCCACATCATCCTCAAATTGAATAAGAGAAGCAGCCTCACCAAAGGCAGAAGTAGCCTCTTCCAATAGGGCATCCCTAGATTTTCCATTTTTTTCAACCATATAATTCTGTTATTTATTTATATATCATTATACAATAAAACGAGAGAGAAAGCAACTCCTCGTTACAACCCCTCGTCACGAACCCTCGTTACAACCCTCGTAGTGGATCTTCTGGTTGACCCTTTACAAAAAAGAGAAAGTAAGTATAATAATTTCCTTGTGTAAACAAACTTATGCGCACAAAAGAAAATCTAGTCAGCTTTCTTCAAGACTTCGCAAGACCCGAAGATCTTACTCCTGAAAATCAGGAGGTTACTGACATAAGAAATCGAACGCGATTGAGTTTTTTACGGGGAGACTTTGTTCCTAGTGAAGATAGCCCAATGTCACAAAGTTTATATCAATATGAAAGAGGGGAGGCAGAAGCTTTCGAGCAGGATATTAGGGAAATTGAACGACAAGTAGGACTTCAAATTGAGATGAGACTTGACCCCCTTATAGAAGGACCCATCACAAGAATCGTAAAAGAAATAATCCTAATAGGAAAAGAAAAAGTCCTCTTAACATTTCTTGAAGTCCCAAACCCAAATGTCACATAAAATCACCCTAGCTAGCGATCTCTCAGATCCAGCCAGCGCAGAGAGGATAATCCTCTAGTCCGCCAACCCCACATCGTGCACATGCTCATGTGCAAAACATCACCCTAGCATCAACAAGCTCGCAGCCATAACAGCCATGCCAGCAACAGTCCCATAAGCAGCAAGGTGGTGTTCACCGTACTCTTCAGCCGCAGGTAGCAATTGATCCAAAGAAATAAAAACCATTATTCCCGCGACACCACCTAACAAAGATCCGAACAAAAAACCATCCAATACGCTACTCAATACCAAGTATCCGACAAGAGCCCCGACAGGCTCAGCCAGACCACTTAAAAAAGAAAACCAAAAAGCTTTGCTTCTCTTCCCAGTAGCACAAAAAATTGGGACGGCTATCGAAATTCCCTCAGGGATATTATGTATAGCAATAGCAATAGCAATAGGGATACCCAATCTAATGTCTTTCAAAGAAGTGAAAAATGTAGCAAGACCTTCAGGGAAATTATGAAGAGCAATTACAAAAGCAGTCATGACGCCAACTCGAAACAACCTTCTGCATTTATTTCGTCTGCCCAGCCCAGTCCCCATCCCCTTGCCCAGCCCTTGTCCACACCCACGCTTGCAACCTTTTATCTCTTCAATTCTATGAATCTCATGAGGATTTTCAAAAGAAGGGATAAGTCTATCCAAAATCAAGACAGAAATGACACCAACGAAAAAACTCAAAACTGCATACAAAGAAGCATTTCCTCCACTACCAGCTTCAGCAAAACTAGAGACTGATTCAGGCAAAATTTCAACAAAAGAAACATAAATCATCACCCCGGCAGAAAACCCCATCGACAACGATAATAACTTCGTATTTGTATGCTTAGCAAAAAACACAACAGCTCCTCCGATCCCAGTAGAGAGTCCGGCAAACAATGTCAGCCCAAAAGCCAAAACTATATTATTAATTTCCATATCAATTAATGTCATGTTGATCGAATACATCACCGTGCAAGTGCCCCTGATCCTCGCCGTGCGCATGCTCATGTCCAGGCATATAAATCATCAAAAGCATCAATAGAATCCCAAGTGCAAAAGTGGCAAATTGACCTAGAGATCTTCCAATTCCAACTTCCTTATGCATCTCCGGAATCAAATCAGCGACAGCTATATAAATGAATCCACCAGCCGCAAACGGAACTAGGAAATCCATACCAATATCAGAAAAAGAACTCATAGAAAAAACAACAAATACACCCAATAAAGAGGTCAAAGCTGTAGCAAAATTCAATAACAAAGCCTTCTTTTTTGTCATTCCACCATGTAGGAGAACTCCAAAATCACCGATTTCCTGAGGAATTTCATGCATCACAACAGCAACTGTTGTTGCGAACCCAACGGGAATACTGACCATATAAGCCGCTCCAATTATAAGTCCATCAATAAAATTATGAACCCCATCGCCGAACAAATTCATCCAAGCAAGAGGATGAGGATGATCATCACAAGTCACATGATGACAATGCCTCCATCTAATAACTTTCTCCAGAACAAAAGATATTGAGACTCCAAGCAAAACATACAAAGCAGTCTCAGTCCCAAACCCACTATTCGCAGCAGCCTCAGGCAAAAGGTGCAAAAAGGCATCACCAAGTAACCCTCCGGCAGCAAAACTAATCATATATACCAACATCTTCCCCAAAACTTTTGTACTCATTGAAATAGTCAGAAGTCCCACCAAAGAAACCAAGCTGACGACCGCAACACTCCCTAATGAATATAAAAATGCATCACTCATGACCGCAATATTATACAAGAATCTCTCTCAACCCAACACCAGATAAGCCTTCCCTGTTGACAAACTTCCCCGTCGTGTTATTCTATCCGCCAATATTCAAGAAACAACTGAATAATGAAAGGCCCAGAACATAACAGCGAAAAAGATCGTGAATGGGAAGACCATTTCGGAGATCCGCCAGATCCAAGAGATCCGGATGCTTTGAGGAAGAAGTTCGACCCCACAGACAGCTATACAAGCAACTGGCTAAGAAGTAACAACTTAATCAAAAGTGACTTTATCTGGCCAGGCCATGAAAGTCCTTTCGGAAAATCAGATCCCGAAGACGAAGAATTAGACGAGGATCTTCCAGTAGAAAGTTTGATAAAACGAGCTAGAAGAACAGGCGCAAGAATGCTTGGTATGAGAGGATATCAATCATCAGATTGGGGCTATTCAGCAGGTAAATATGAATTTGAAGAGCCAACGTTATACTCAGGAACAGTAAGAGGAAGTGACGAATCAATTAGTTTAAGATTGCCTAGAGGCATTAGCAATAGACGAGGCGGATGGAGCTTTGATGGCGATCCATATATCATGGAACATAGTGAAGCTCCGAAAGCATTTGATGTTGCTGAAGATTTGAAAATCCCAGAAATAGAAAAACACCAAGGATCAGTAGAAAAAAGCGAAGAATCCATAAGGATAAAATGCGGTAAAAGAAGAAGAGTGGAAATTACAGAGGACGAAATATCAGCGATGTTTTTTGACGCCACGACGAACAAGCGATTTGGGGTGTGGCAAGGATCATATTTCAGTCCAGCTTTTTATAGAGAATTAATTTTAAGACAACTCGACGACCCGGAAGTAGACAAGGATAATCCATTCGAATGGGCACTAAAAAGAGCAGAAAAAGCGATCGCGTTTGTTGTGGCCAAAGGATTTGGAGACGAATTTTATATGGAATCAATCACAGGACCATTCAAATATCTCGCAAAAGATATTTGTAATCTGCATCAACCAGAACTAGATATGCCAAGAGAATTTCCAAACACAGAAAAAACAAGAGAAATTTTTGAAAAACTTAAATTCAATGGCAAGGACCCAACGCCAGAAACGTTAATATTTATATTATCAATACAAAAAGACCTTTTAATAGAAACACTTAGCAGAACATCAATAAGAGACAGCCTCAAAAAAATGCCAACCTGGTTGGAAAATGGGCTGGTAATAGACAGGGCAATTGAGTTATTTCAACTTCTCAAAACGAAAACGGGTAACAGCACAGGGAAAGCATTACTAAACGCCCTTCAAATAATAGATGGTATATACGGATCAAAAGGAGAAACGCCTTGGTATTTCCGGGAAAATCTGAATTTCAAAAATATTTTCTACGGCACAAAAATATTAGTAATGGATCCAGAAGAAGCCGTCAAATTAATGACAGATATAGGTAAAGAATCAGGGCCTGCATTCGAAAACACAATCAAAAACTATTTTTATGAAAATACAGGTGCAAAACTGGAAGAATTTATAGACAGAAAACAGGCGATAAAATTAGTGGCAAAAGTAACAAGACAGTACGGAATCAAAACCCCAAAAAGAGTAAAAAACATAATGCAAACTCTAGTAGAAAATTTAGCAGAAGTAAAAAGAGGAGAAAGAGAGAGCTTTATAGAAACATACATGAATCATATACTCAGCGAAGGTTTCGCGGACGAGATTGAATCATATCTACAGGGAGATGAATGCAAAATAAATCTGCCGGGCTTTAGTGTGTTGATGAAAGTTTTGTACGCGGGAGACCCTGAGGCGACAAAAGACTGCTTCGACATTACGGCAGACAGAGCTCAACTAAACTTACTTCAAGAAGGAGTAAATGCTCCATTAGAAAAAAGGGCAAACAGTAAGCCGGTCTTAAGAGACCAACGGTATTTAGAAACGCCACTGTTCAAGACAGGGGATGTTAGGCTTATGCTACCAGCTCCAACAGTCGAGGAAACAAAACAAATAGAAAAACACAGCCCTGAGCAGAGAAATATAATGCAAAGAATCCTAGAATTTTACGAAAACACAAGAAAAGAGCTTGGACACAGAAACATAAGCGACGCTGTATACGCATATTTCACATTTTTTGCAGCAAAAATGCCTGATCCTTTTGCGCCACCAGAAGGATTAATGAAACTGGTGGAAAAGATAAGGCATATGCCTGAAACGGACAGGGTAAATGCAATGTTATTCGGCAACCCATTCAATGGGGAGAAGGAAAGAAAAACAAGGGAAATAATCCCAAGAAAAGTGATAAGGTTTGGTGCTTTGATGAATCTAGTGAATGCATGGTTGGAAGGATCAATAGAAGAAGAATATTTCATGGGAATAATAAAATTTTTGTTGTCTAAAGACTTTACAGTTAGAAACGAGGAAACTTTTGAAGAATATTTAGAAAGGCATTTGCAACTATCACTGAGAAGTTTTGAGCGTGAACAAGAATATTTGAGAGAACACCCCGAAGATAGACACTCTTCAGACGATGAAAGCGAGAAGGATGTGATTAAAAGATTTGCAGAAGAAACAGACCATTACAGAGAAAGATATGATGACAAAACCTACAAGTTGAAAAACGGTGAGCAAGAAAGAAGAGTAAATAATTTCGTAAGATACATGAGTGCATACGCTGAGTTCAAAGAAGTATTAGACATGATTGATATAGAAGCAATAACTAGAGGAGATTTCCTCAAAGGGCTTATGGAAAAAATGTTAGAACAACACCCGGATGAAAGAATATTGCCAAACAAAACTTTATTGGAAGAACTTAGGCTGTATAGCGAAGAAATGGCAGAGCAAGAGAAAAAAGAACAGGCCATCGACACAGAGGAGAATGTAGAATTCAGTGTGATTTTTGGAGAGCAAGAAGAAGGAGAATTTGATGCAAAAGATTATGAAGAATTCGTGAAACAAAAAGTATCGGATTGGTCTGGTCTACTCGGAGAAAGAGAGGTGAGTTTTGCAAAATATTTGGAATCAATAATCGGCAAACACGGAATACCAGAAGCGATAGAAAAACTAAAAAGCGATTTAGCTAAAGAGTCTTCTCAAAAAGAAAGACAGAACATGATCTTTCAATTTTTTGGTGAATTAAAAATGTTACAAACACTTCAATCATTGGCAGAAGCTGTATTGAAAGAAATCACAGACAGATTAAATGACGAAGGTGAAGAAGGAATTGATATTGAGAACATAGACAATTTAGCAATAGAAGACCTGATTGCAGCACACAAATTGACAGAATTGGAAAGGGAAAAAATGGGAAGAATGCATAGACAATTGGAAGCTTTGGAGGGTGTACTAGAAACAACATGGGATAAAGGATTGCCAGAAAAACAAATAAAAGGATTCGAATACGTGCCTAAATCACTCGCTGAAAGCCTTTTAAGACCAATAACCAGGGTGAAAGAAATGCTTGCAATTATAGCGGCAATATCAGACATAAGAACAATGGTAGGTGAACATATCGATCAGAAAAGAGCTGGGGCTGAAGTTAAAAAAGAAGATGAGAAAATGGTAAGGCAAATACAAGAAGCTACCAGAACAACGATGAGCGTGATCTCGACCATCTCGGCAATGTTCTATCACGATCAACTGCAAAATTTGATGGATCAAAAGGCACTACCAGATAACGTAATAGTATTTCCTGGAGCCAATTCATTAGTGGCGACAGACTCGGCAAGATTAGGAGAAGAAGCTTTGATGACAGCTCAACAAATAAGAGAAAAGGTTGTAAAAAGGGCAAGCCAAGATATGCCTAGAATCGATAGTTGGATAGAAAATATAAGAACGGAAGAAATAGGATTATTTCCAGTTGGAGCAAAAATACACGTGATACACCCAGTGAATCAAAGAGTATTCGAAAAAATAAAAAGATTACTGGGACTGAATTCAACACCATTCAGACTGATCCACGCAGGGGAATCAATAGTAATCCCACCAACAGTAACAGCAAAAGAATTATCTGTATTTTTATTCAGTCTACAACAACTAGGATTGATAGACCCAGAATATCCAGAACTGCAAATATGCGGGCCAGGAAGAATATCAAACGATAATGCAGCGATAACAGGTAGTGCAATACTTCTTTCAACAGAAGTTGGAAAACACTATCCAAGAGACGCTTTTGTCACAACACACAGTCAAACTGGCACAAGAATGATGGCATACGACGCGGGAATTTATGACACGAATTTCCCATATATGACAAAACCAGACGGCGAAAAAGTAGAAGGAAGAACGGACATACAAGGAAGAAGATCAATTAAAGATATAGACACATACAGACTGCTTCATACAGTAGTAGCACATACCGAATTCGACATGGTTTTTGCAGACATTGGTAGATGGTTCATACCAGCTTATAGAAGGTTGCTGATAAAATACGACATGGCAGACGTACTGGACGCAAAATGGATAATGGATCCGCGCACATATGAAGACTACAGTACAAAAAACGCAGACCAAAATCGCCACTATGAAGTGATACAAAAATGTACGAACGCATATTTTGAATGTGCTGACGGGGAAAATGATATAGTATATGCGGTACGAGATCTAATCCAAGAGCTAGCAGAAAAAGTAAGAGAAAGACAAGAAGAGATAAAAGCAAATCCAGACAAATACGAACACCTTATCAAAGACTGGAAACTAGCAAAAAATTTCTAAAACATATAACCAACTTAATATGACATCACTACACAAACACCTCGATGAGACTGGCGAAAATGCTGGGAAGGAGGTGATGGTCGATGGAGGAGAAGCAACAGCAAATCTCCACGCCCACGACGCCATGCCTTTCCCAATCGCTGCAACAGGCGGTCAAATGAGAACCCAAACTGCGGCTGCTCTAGGACTCCCTATCAGACCAGAATCTGATGAAAATACAACAGAAACTAACGACGGGGCATTGCCTGTAAATCGAGAAGAAGATAAAATCGCTTCCAAAGGATAAATCCTTTAGGTAAGAAATTAATCTAAATTAAACATGGTTTGCGGAGGACACAGACATCTAGGCGGAGCGGAAGCCAGGACAATACCAGAGCGCCAAATCCCAAGAACTAGGCAGAAGAGAACTGGAAAAGGGAAAAAACATCCTCAACTTACTGCTAGCGCAGGTGCTACAGCAGAAGTAGCGACCCCAGCTCCACAAGCTCCAGAAGCAAAGCCAGATAAAAAGGCTGGAGGAATAATTCAATCTGCTCGAGAAAAAGCCGGACAAGTCCTCAGAGCAGTTACAGGCAACACAGGAACACAACAACCACCAAGAAAAGCGGAGGTTATTTCTTTGCCACCTCCAAGCCTTACAGAACCGCAAAAATCACTAGTAACAAGATACTTAAACAAAGAAATCCAAGACGAAGTCGAAGCAAACAACGGAAGAATGCTCCCCGAAACAGCAGTAGCAGCTCTAAAGAGACAAGCAAGAGACCGCTTCAACGATTGTAAAAACTTCAGCGAAGAAGATGAGCGATATCTAGATTCACACATTGTCACAACGATCCTGAAAGAAGTAGAAGCGCAGAAACCACTAAACCCACTATCAGAACCGCAAAAGAAAAAACTACTACCTGCAATTACAAAACGTATAAATCAAGCACTATGTCGACACATAAGCAAGGTATCAAAATTAAGAGAACTTGGAATAGAAGGAGCTCTCATAGATTGTGATATAGCAGAAGTCACAGAAGCAGACATGCAATGGCTCCAAGGCCAAGCAACAAGGATCCATAAAGAACTCACGGCAGAAAGAGGCCCTGTCAAAAAACCACTAACAAAAGCAAAGAGAGCAAGAATTCAAGCAGAAAATAGAGAGAATTTAGAAACAAAACTAAGAGTATTAAAAAGACCATTAACAGACAAAGAACTAGTAAATCATGTTGATGCGATGCTTAGAAGAGTGAAACTGGAGAGAAAGGACGTTGACGACAAAGACATAGTATGGCTCGAAGAATTGGCCAAAACAACTCACTCGGAATTCGCGAAAGCATTCTTGCCACAAGAGCCAGAAGCAGTCGCAACAGAGATCAGGGAAGAGGTAACAGCCACAGTTGAAATTCCGCCAAAACCAACGCCACCACCAAAACCAATGCCACAACCACGTCGCGAATCTCCACAACCGAAACCAACACCACAACCACGTCGCGAATCTCCACAACCGAAACCAACACCACGACCACCTCGTGAACAACCACGCCAACACAGAGCTCCAGCCCCACAACAACCAGTAGTTAAAACAGCTAGCCCAGAAGCTTCAAGACAGGCCTACATGAACAGAATAAAAGAAGATCTTTTAAGAGGCCAGGAAGCAAGAGAAGCAAGAAAAACAGGAGTAGCACAACCACAACTAGAATCTCGCGAATCTATCCATCCAGCACTAGCGGCATTGAAAGAAGTACAAACAGAAGAACCACGATACAGAGGAAAACAGCCATCACAGAGAAGAGTGAGACAAAAGTGGCAGGCAAAGTCACTAAACTTCATAGGCAGTAAAATGAATTACTTTCCTAGTGGAAGAAACATCGAAGAGAAAAAAATAGATTTACGAAGAACCTTGATAGAAAGATTCAGCAGAGATGAATTCATGAAACACGCTCCAAACTTCTTGAGAAGCTAAAAATTGCCTTCTTAAAACTTTTTGCTACAATAGAAAAAAGCAAAAATCTTTTTAACGCACGTAAACTTGAAATACCTCAAAGTCCGCATCCCAGGTGAGACAATTGAAATTCCATATTTGAAAATAAAAGGCAAAAAAGGTGATCAAAGATGCATTATCGCAGGAGGTATGCACGGAGACGAAGTGAATGGAATTGCATTAGTTCAACGATTTCTCGAATACTGCAAAAAAAAGGACATCGAAAATCATCTCAGAGGAGAATTAATAATCTTCCCAATTCTCAACGAAAGTGGATTTAAAAACCATCAAAGAAATGTTGCATACGACAACAAAGATTTGAACCGTTGCTTCAACAAAAAAGGGAAAACTGCAAGTATAAAAATAGCTAACGCCCTCGAAAAACAATTCTTTTCAAAATGCGACATTGCAATCGACTGCCACGACTCAGGCAAACGAAACATCCTCATCCCGCACACACGTGTACACGGATATGAGAAACGAACTTGCGCCGAATGCACGAAAGAAATGGCAAAAGCATTCGGATCAAAATTGATTATCGAACGCGACGGTAAACGCGGAATGCTAGCTGTTGAAATGATGAAGCAACACGGAATACCAGTCCTCACCATAGAAATTGGAGGCGCACTCAAAGTCGCAGACAAATTTCTAGACAAGGGCCTAGAAGGAATTATCAATGTTTTAAAATACGTTCGCATGTTGCCTGGCAATCCAAAAATCCCTCAAAAGCAGTATTATCTTCGAGACAGATACGGTGTGTTAGCAAAAGATTCAGGCCTAATCAGATTCAAGAAGAAACTCGGACAACGTGTTCACAGAGGTGATTTTATAGGGGATATTTATGTCCCAACAAAAGCAAAATCATACAATTTGATTTCTCCAGTCTGCGGACTTCTTTTCTCACTCCAACACTCAGACCAAATAGCCAAAGGCGAGATCATGTATTCAATATTGGAAGACAAAAAATGCCACGTCAGACGTCAGACAGTACAACACTTCGAAGAGATCAAGAATATTGAGATGTAGTGGGTGAGATGGTATAATATAAACGGTATAAATCTTAGTTGATTGAATACCAGTGGTGGAGCTGTAAAATTAAAAGGTATCAACTCTCGGAAAGAGACTGCCGAGTAAAAAACCCCGCATTGCGCGGGGTTTTTAGTTGTCAATAAGTGGTGGAACCGTCGGGAATCGAACCTGGACCCGGAGAGGTATTAACTCTCGGGGCAGACCACTGCCAACCCCACATTATTGACGCATAAAAATTAGCATTCGAAACTTACAAACTTCTCAATTTAAACTTAAATTTTTCTTAAAAAAACATTACATAATCATTACCTCCAGCTCTCAACCCCAAACTACCCCAATAATTTGACATACAACTTACGAAAAGAGAAAATAACCTCCAAACAAAATTTATCAAACAAAAACCTTAACCCTTCTTCCCAATGACAATCTTAAACGCTGTAACAGAAAAACTCGCAACTCGACCATTCCAATCTCCAGAATCACAAGAAAAAATCGGTGAAATTATTCAAGCATTGGGTGTCATCAAAGAAAAAATTAAATCAAGATTGTCACGGGCCATTAATCCAAAGAGTACAAGGCATTTAGTACACGAAGAGAGCGGGGAGTTTTTATGCCAGGGCTGTAATGGGACAGCAATGGAAGCGATGAGATGTTTGAGCGATACTCTGCCTCTTTACGAATTTTTACACAAAAAAGGAGACCCAATTTGGCACGACCAAAGGTTAATAGTGGATGCAGTCAAGGAATGTGCAGGAGGCATAATTAAAGAGACTGTTACAGACAAAGATGGGGATAGGAAAGTAGTTGGGGGGATGATCACTACATAGAGTGCTTCCACAAAAACGGGGTCAAGTAGTATTCACTTCTCATGAAACAAGTGGTATAAAGCACACATGCCACCAAAACCACCAAAGACACTATTCGAAGACGATCACCTACTCGCAATCAGTAAACCGCGAGGCCTATTAACAGTTGGTAGTAAACCTGGCCAAAAAAACCTCCTAGATCAACTCAAAACTCACTACCAGAAACAAAGCATTCGTATAAGACCCTTAAACCGCCTCGATCGCGGAACTTCGGGCATCGTACTCTTCGCAAAAACGAGAGAATGCTTCGAGAAAGCCCTTATAGGTTTCAATTCAACTCAAACTCAAAAAACATACATAGCATTAGTAAAAGGAGTTCCAAAACGTCGTTCAGGGTCAATAACTTTCCCCTTACAATCACGCCAAGACAAAAGAAAACTCCTCAAAGCAAAAACCAAATATTCAGTATTGGACTCAAAACGCATTGGCAAAGGGGCATTATCTCTAGTAGAAGCAAGAATATCGTCAGGTAGATACCACCAAATCCGCATCCACTTTACGAAAATCCACCACCCACTCCTGATGGATCGCGATTACATGGAACGCAGAGACTACAAATACTGGGCACAAGTCGTATCATTCCGACACTTCTTCCTCCATTCAGCAAAACTCACGTTTACTCACTTCATAACAGGTGAAGAAATAACAATAGAAGACACTCTTCCAAAGGAATTCAGGAAGACTTTGAAGCTTTTTGACCTGAATTCTAAGCCTAAAAAAAACCGAACTTAAGTGGGGCCTTTAGTTAAGTCCGAACTTAACTAACCTTGACACCCCTTCTTCCTTGTTTTCAAATATCCCCTAAAAGCATTGATTTTTATTTATTTATTGCTAATATACTTGCCGACCTTTTAAAGGGCAAAAGAGAGGTCGAAATTCAAAACAATTTATATCTTTTAATCCAAAACAACATGGATAAGAATCTATTCGTTGCACTAACAATCGCTTTGGGAGCTGCTATGCCTGCTATCGCTATTGGTATGCTTGCTTCAAAAGCAATGGAAGCTATTGGAAGAAATCCAGAAGCAGCTTCAGCAATTCAAACATCTATGATCCTTGCTATCGCATTCTGCGAAGCGATCGCAATCTACGCTTTGGTAGTTGCTCTTATTATCAAATTCGTTTAACAGCGAAAAGTTGCCAAAGGCAACCTTTTCGCGCGAACCCTGCCTCAAGCAGGGTGAGCCGAATACCCACTAAACCATTATATTAATGGACCTAATAGATAAACTAGGTATAGACCTAAAGTTGCTTATAGCTCAGGCTGTCAACTTCCTGATCTTACTCGCAATCCTTACAAAGCTAGTCTACAAGCCAATCCTGAAGGTTCTCGACAAAAGAAAAAAGATGATCGAGGACAACGTCAAGAATACAGAAGAAATAGATAAGAGACTTGAGAAAATTGAACAAGAAAAAGACAAAATCATGGCAGAAGCATCTGAAGCAGCGATGGCAGCCGTAGAAAAAGCTAAAAAGGAAGCAGAAGAAGAGAAACAAAAGATCCTCATTAATGCTAAGAAGGAGATTTCAAGCTTAGCAGAAAGATACAGAGGTCAGCTTCAAGAAGAAAAGAAGCAAATGTTTCAGGAAATAAAGGAAGAAGTAGCCGCACTAATCGTTCAAAGTAGTGAAAAAATCATCAGAAAAGAATTCAAAAAAGATGATCAATCACGACTAGAAGAGGCGATCAAAGACGAGCTTAAATCAACAAAGTTATAAACCGCGGCTTTAGCCGCACACATAAATGAAAGTCACAACCGCAAAATACGCGCAGGCGTTGGCTGAAGTCCTAAAGGACGAAAAAGACGCAAAAGAAATTGAGCAAAAAATTCAAAATTTGCTCAAACTTTTGACCAAAAGAAAACAAGGGAAATTGATAAAAGAACTTCCTGAAGTTTTCAAAAAAGCTTGGTTAAGCCAAAAAGGGCAGCTTGAAGTAAATGTTACTCTTCCATACAAGCCAACCGACCAAGACAAACTGAAAATTGTAAGACTACTGACAGAAGCTCTAAATAAAGAGGTGATTATATCGATAAAAGTAGACGAAGAAATTCTAGGAGGAATGAAGATTGAATTTGGAGACTATATAATAGACGGAACTGTGCTCAAGAATTTGGAAATGCTCAAAAACTCAATTGCTAATAAATAAATAATTAAACTTAAAAATTATGGCTGAAGTAAAAGATCAAATATTGGACTCCCTAAAGGAGCAAATAAACAAATTTCAATCAAGCGCCAAGGTAGAAAAAGTTGGTCGCGTACTAGAAGTTGGTGACAAAATTGCACGTGTCTCAGGACTTTCTGACGTTGCATCACAAGAAATGGTAGAGTTCTCAAGCGGGCAGATGGGTGTAGCCCTCAACCTCGAAGAAGACACAGTAGGTATAGCGATTATGGGTACCGATACAGAAATTAAAGAAGGAGACGAAGTAAAAACAACAGGAAAAATCCTTTCAGTTCCAACAGGCGAAGCAATCATCGGACGTGTTGTAGATCCACTTGGAGTTCCACAAGACGGAAAAGGAGAAATTAAAACTGACAAATTCTATCCAGTAGAAAAAATTGCACCTCGTGTAATTAAGAGAAAATCAGTAAACACTCCAGTTCAAACAGGTTTGAAAGCAATCGACTCAATGATCCCGATCGGACGTGGACAACGTGAGCTTATTATTGGAGACAGACAAACTGGTAAAACAGCTGTCGCAATCGACACAATCATCAACCAGAAAGGAGAGGACATGATTTGTATCTACGTTGCGATCGGACAAAAAGAATCAAAAGTAGCAAAAATCGTAGCTGAACTCGAAAAGCACGGAGCAATGGATTACACAGTTATAGTAAAAACAAGTTCATCTGATCCAGCAACACTTACATACATCGCTCCATTTGCAGGATGCGCAATGGGTGAATACTTCTTGGATCAAGGAAAAGACGTGCTTGTTGTTTATGATGATCTTTCAAAACATGCTTGGGCATACAGAGAAGTATCACTTCTCCTACGAAGACCTCCAGGACGTGAAGCGTATCCAGGTGACGTCTTCTACCTTCACTCAAGACTTCTAGAAAGATCTTGTAAATTAGACGAAAAATATGGAGGAGGATCTCTAACAGCTCTCCCAATTATCGAAACTCAAGCAGGCGACGTATCTGCATATATCCCAACAAACGTGATCTCAATTACAGACGGACAAATATTCTTGGAATCTGATCTCTTCAACAAAGGTGTAAGACCTGCGTTGGACATCGGTATCTCAGTATCACGTGTAGGATCTGCAGCTCAAACAAAAGCGATGAAACGCGTAGCAGGTAAGCTAAAACTCGAACTCGCTCAATACCGTGAATTGGCAGTATTCGCACAGTTCGGATCAGACTTGGATGAAGCTACAAAAAGAACACTAAACAAAGGTGACAGACTTACAGAAATCTTGAAACAAACTCAGTACTCAGCTCTTTCAGTAGAGCAACAAGTTATAATCTTATACGCAGGTATCAATGAATATCTAGAAAATGTATCTATTGATCAAGTAAAAGAATATGAAGACAAATTGCTAACATATATGGAAGCAAAACATAAAGATATTTTAAAAGACCTCAAAGAAAAGAAAGAGCTCCCAGAAGAATTAGAAGAAAAAATCAAGAAAGCATTAGTAGCTTTCAATAAAGAAATGAAATTCGACAAGGAACAAGACAAGGAGCAAAAAGAAGCATAAAACATTAACCCCACACACTCGTGGCATCAGGAAAAGACATAAAGAGAAAGATCAAATCGATCACATCCACTCGTCAGATCACAAAGGCGATGGAGCTAGTGGCGACTTCAAAAATGAAGAAAGCAGTTGATAACGCGGTCAAGCTTCGAGCATATGGTTACATGTCTTTGAATATTCTTTCAAAACTTTCAAAGAAACACCAAAATCTTCACAAATTTTTCCAAACCCGTGAAGTAGAAAACATACTTCTAGTTCTTTTCACACCTGACAAAGGACTTTGCGGAGGCTTGAACACAAACCTATATAAGAAAGCCATACAAACAATCGAAAAACTTGAAAAAGAGAATCCAAAAGCAAAAATCCACTACGTAGCTTCTGGAAAAAAAGGAGCAGACTTCCTTCACCGAACAGGAAAAGATGTTGAATTTGTATATCCAGCATATACAAACAATCCAACCTTCACAGATATTTTCCCAGTAAGTAAAGAAGCGCTAAAAGGCTTCGAAGAAGGGAAATACGACAAGGTAGTAGTGGTATTCTCAGACTTCGTTTCAACTTTAGTTCAGAAACCTGTGGCGAAAACACTTCTTCCATTCTCACTCGACGTGTTTGAGGAGATGTTGGAAGAACTAGGATCGAAATTCTCAGAAGTAGTAAAACCAACAGAAAAAGAAATCGACTACAAGCTTGAACCATCACCTAAATACATTATCGACAACATAGTTCCACAATTAACAGAAATGCAACTCTACCAAGCAGTTCTAGAAACAACTGCTTCAGAACACAGTTCGCGAATGGTAGCGATGCAAAACGCAACAGGAGCAGCAGACGATCTATTAGAAGACCTAATCTTAACATACAACCAAGCACGACAAGCATCGATTACAGCGGAGATCGCTGAAATCTCAGCTGGTAGTGCAGTAATAAATTAAAAAATAACCTTATTTAATATGGCTGGAAAAGTATCACAAATTATAGGAGCGGTCGTAGATTGTAATTTTACAGGAGAAGATCTCCCAAAAATCTATGATGCCCTAGAAGTAAAACTTGGAGACGAAACTTTAGTTCTCGAAGTTCAACAACATTTAGGCGGAAACGAAGTGCGGACAGTAGCAATGGGAGCAACAGACGGATTAAAGAGAAACGAAGAAGTGAAAAGCACAGGAGCTCCAATCTCAGTACCAGTAGGTCCTGAAACTCTTGGACGAATGGTCGACACGCTTGGAACACCACTTGACGACAAACCACAGACAAAATCGAAGAAAACTTATCCAATTCACAGACCAGCGCCAAAATTCGATGAACAATCAACAGAAATCGAAATTCTAGAAACCGGTGTGAAAGTAATCGACTTGATTTGCCCAATTATCAAAGGTGGAAAAGTAGGTCTATTCGGAGGTGCCGGAGTAGGTAAGACAGTTATTATCATGGAGCTGATCAGAAACATCGCACAAGAGCACGGTGGATATTCAGTATTCGCTGGAGTAGGTGAACGGTCACGTGAAGGAAACGATCTTTACTACGAGATGAAAGACTCAGGAGTACTTGAGAAAACAGCACTAGTGTTCGGACAAATGAACGAACCTCCTGGAGTGCGTCTACGTGTTGGACTAACAGGAGTTACAATGGCGGAATACTTCCGTGATGAAGAAGGACAAGACGTACTTCTCTTCGTTGATAATATCTTCAGATTCTCACAAGCAGGTTCTGAGGTATCAGCGCTTCTAGGACGTATCCCTTCAGCGGTTGGTTACCAACCAAACCTAGCGACAGAGATGGGTGCACTACAAGAAAGAATTACATCTACAAAGAAAGGTTCGATCACATCAATCCAAGCAGTATACGTGCCAGCGGATGATCTTACTGATCCTGCGCCAGCTACAACATTCGGACACTTGGACTCAACAGTAGTACTTTCAAGAGCATTAACTGAGCTTGGTATCTATCCAGCAGTGGATCCTCTTGATTCTACATCTACAATCCTAGATCCAAACATCGTTGGAGAAGAACACTACAAAGTTGCTCGTGGAGTACAACAAATGCTTCAGAGATATAAAGATCTTCAAGACATCATCGCGATCCTGGGTATGGAAGAACTTTCTGAAGAAGACAAATTAACAGTACGTCGAGCAAGAAAAGTACAAAAATTCTTGAGTCAACCATTCTTTGTAGCTGAGGTCTTCACAGGTACTCCAGGTAAATACACATCATTGAAAGAGACAATCCGAGGATTCGGAGAAATCCTAGAAGGTAAATGGGACGATGTAGACGAAAACGAATTCTACATGAAAGGAACCATCGACGAGGTAGAAAGAAAAAAACAATCTAAAGAATAATGAAAACAATACACCTAAAAATCGTAACACCGGACAGCATCCTTCTCGACAAGGAAGTTGAGTCAGTCTCAATCCCAACTGTTGAGGGAGAGATCACAGTCTTGCCAATGCACATCCCAATTTTAGCTGGGATGAAACCAGGTGAACTCCGAATAAAGGCAGACAAGAAAGAAGAGTATTTCTCAGTAATGAGAGGTGTAGCAGAAGTAGACGGGGAAACGATCACAATCCTAACAGACGCAGCAGAACATGCAGATGATATAGACGAAGAACGCGCAGATGCAGCAGCAAAAGCAGCAAAAGAATTAATGGCAAAGAAGAGAAGCAGCGAAGAAGGATACACGGAAGCAATGGCAGAACTAGAACGGTCACTATCACGAATTAAAATAATAAGAAAACGAAGAAGAGGATCAAAGGTAAGAATTGACAGCAACTAATCAGGCCAATGAAAAAGATCGAAGACAAAACATGGTCAGCATACGGACTCGCATGGAGTCTGGGATACTCGATCATTACACCAATATTGGTCTTCGGAATCGGAGGAGTTCTCCTCGATAAATACTTAGACAGTTTCCCAATATTTGTACTCGTAGGATTCTTCCTAGCAATGACGGCCTCACTCACAATTGTTTACATCAAAACTAAAGACATAATCGCACAGGGAACACCACCCAAACCTAAGAAATAATTATGGCAACATTTATACCACCAACATTAGCATCAGAAACAATCTTCCACCTCGGAAGCTTTGAAGTCAGAAACACTATTATTACAGCATTGATGACAATGGCTGTGCTAACAATTGTGGGGCTTGTTCTAAAACGCAAAAAATACGCTCTCGTACCAGGAGGATTCCAAAATCTAGTAGAAGCAACGATAGGTGGTATGTTCGACTTTTTCGTACAAGTTGTCGGAGACGAAAAGAAAACAAGAAGATTTTTCCCATTAGTAACGACTATATTTTTCTTTGTCTTAATTTCAAATTGGATGGGGCTGCTCCCAGGATTCGCTAGTATAGGTATCTGGGAAGTTCACCACGGACACGAAGTTCTAGTTCCAATACTGAGATCAACTTTTGCAGACGTAAACATGACTCTCGCATTAGCAGCTATCTCGGTAGTTGCTTGCCAATTTTTCGGATTCGCAATGCTCGGAATGAAAGGCTATGGAGGAAAATTCTTCATCAACCCATTCAAAGACCCAATCGGAAGTTTCGTAGGGATCCTAGAGTTAATGTCAGAAGTTTCAAAGATGATCTCATTCACCTTCCGTCTTTTCGGTAATGTATTCGCCGGAGAAGTGCTTTTGCTAGTAATAACCTTCCTAGTACCATATATCGCGCCAATGCCATTCTACGGCCTTGAAATCTTTGTAGGATTCATCCAAGCACTAGTATTCGCATTCTTGACACTAGTCTTCCTCAAAATCGCTACAACAGAGCATCATTAGGAAGAGTGCCCTCTGGCTTTAGACAAATAAGATTCGTACTCTGTCCTTAGGTTATTTTTACCAACTCTTCTTCTAACAGCTTTCATCTGATCCTCGACATAAGTGCAATGAGGAGCATGAATGTCAGTCTCTTTTTTAGAATATATATCAGTGAACTGCAGTTCTATCGGAAATTCAATAAAGTAACCATCCTCATCCAAAAGCGGGAGCATAAAAGGGACGTTAATACCCCTATATTTTGAAGAAGAGAATGGGTTATCATTGTCAGAATCATCATCATCATCCATTAGAAAGTTATCATCGTCAAAAGTATCAACAGCAATAGATGAGAATAATCTTTTAGCTCTTCTATTATCATTCAAAACAGCTCTAATAGTATCTTCATCCAACAATAGATTTTTACTATGACCTATCATAACTTTATCAACAGGAAAGATTGCAGATTGTGATCTACAAAAAATATGATAAACGAGTTTTAATGTATTCAGAGCGGACTTAGTCGTGAATCTTAATCCCACTCTATCGAGCATTTGTTCGGTCCTTTGTTCAGGCTTACGTAAAAGCTTAGCAATAACTCGCGGTCTGTCTTTTTGTCTTAGTTCGATTCTATAGATAGGTATGTCGATATCACCGATAACTCCACTTCTAAAAACCAAATTTTTCCTTTTTCCGCTCTGCTCCTTCTTGAAATATGTTGAAACTAACTTTTCAAGATGTGCTTTTACAATTGGGAGAACATTAGCCTGAGGATCTCTCTCCATGTGATCAATAGCCGCAGCAATTCTAAGGATTCCACAGGCAGCAGGAACGCTTACGAACTTCTCTACGCCAGAAGCAGTCTTAAATAAGCGATAAACATCTTCAGGTGTCCGAAACTTAGAGATTTCAGGATTCACACGATGTTTTTTCGATTTAATAATATGTGAGTTATAAAAAGAAACAGCTTCACTAAGAACAGTCTTTACATAAGCAAAATGACGTTCATCGGTGAGATCTATCCCACGACAACGGAAAAAAGCTTTTACAGATTCATTATCAACAAGCCCCAAGGTTACCAAATCAATCATAGATAGCGAATTGGCTTTTTGGGTCTTCAGAAAAGGGGCTATCTCGACCATCAGCAATTCATGCAAAGTCATTTTGTCATCATCTGAAAGTTCTGTTGCCTCCAAAACATCTGAAACACCAGTGGAAACCGTAGATCGGATTCCTTGGCTACGTATAGTAGAATCCACACCAATAGTTTTAGACAAAGCAGCAAATGGTGCTTGCTGATTTTTCTCATCCACGAACTCTCTAGGAGAAAGTATTTCTTTTTGGGCCATTTTAAAAAATGCTTAACAAAAATTAGAAGACACAATAACAGAAGATCAACCTTGTGTCAACCTGTAAACTCCATCATCCGATCGATAGCCTTAGTCGCCTTTTTTGCAATTTCCTCCTCAACTTCAACTTCAAACTTCATATCCCGCAGCGACTCATAAACTTTTTGAAGAGTGATTAATTTCATGTTCGGACAAACCGCAAGTTCAGTCGCAGAAGTAAATTTCTTACCAGGATTATCAGTCTGCAAACGATGCAACATACCAACTTCAGTCCCAACAATTATTTCCTTAGCATCGGACTCAGCTGCAAACTTGCTCATCTTAGAAGTCGACAAAACCGCATCAGCCAATCGATTCGTATCAGGCGTACATTCTGGGTGAGTGATTATACGAGCACCAGGATGTTTCTCTTTTAAAGCTTTTAAATAATTTGGAATAATCCTCAAATGAGTCGGACAAAACCCCTGCCAAGGAATCATTTTTTTCTTCACGCCCCGCTCCTTCAACTGCTTCTCAACAAACGCACACAAATACTTATCCGGAACAAAAATAATCTCATCCGCATCCAAACCTTCAACAACATCAACCGCATTCGCAGAAGTACAACAAGCATCACATTCAGCTTTGATATCTGCAGTCGTATTCACATAGCAAACAACTTGAGCCGATGGATGCTTTGCCTTCAAAGCACGCAAACCTTCAACATCAATCATCGCCGCCATGTTACATCGAGCATTAGGATCAGGGATCAAAACAGTCTTTTCCGGAGACAAAATCTTCGCAGTCTCAGCCATGAAATAAACCCCACAAAAAACAATTACATCAGCATCAGTTTCTGCCGCCTCCCGACTCAATCCCAGAGAATCCCCAACCATATCAGCAACATCCTGCACTTCGCCGACTTGATAATTGTGAGCCAAAATCACAGCATTCCGCTCCTTTTTTAACCTCTCAATTTCAGAAACCAAATCTACAGACATGATGATTTTATTTAATTATTCCTCCGCCCAAACAAACCTCCCCCTTATAAAAAACTGCAATCTGTCCTTTTGTAACAGCACGCACCGGACTGCTAAACTCAAGCTTCCCACTCTTGCCCGAAATCGTCAACTTTGCACGACTCAATTTTTGCTGATATCGAATCTTTGCCATCACAGAAATAGACGCGCCCGAATCCAAATCGGCCAAAGAAGCCAAGTTCACGTTTCTCAAATTTACAACATTGCTATACAAAGAAGGATCTTTCTCATCACGACTAACGATCACATCATCGCCATCAAACCCAACCACGAAATACGGCCCTTGCCCATCCGAGATATCAAGTCCCTTCCTCTGACCAATCGTATAATTATGAGAACCCTCATGTTGACCCAAAGCTTCGCCATCAACCGAAAGAATCTTCCCAGACTGAGGACGGAGCCTCTTATCAATAAAAGTCCGACGCAATTTATCATCAACAAAACACAAATCCTGACTTTGCTTTTTTCCAACCAAGAAATCCAATCCCTCTTTCTGAGCCATTTTATAAATCTCAGATTTCTCAAACCCACCAATCGGAAACAAAATCTTCGAAAGCCAACTATTTTTCAAAAAACTCAAATAATAAGACTGATCTTTCGCACGATCGCGACCTTTCAACAAAGACCAACTGCCATCCTTCCCATGACGAACACGAGCATAATGCCCAGTCGCAACTTTCGAGCAACCAAAATCCCGAGCAAATTTGAACATCTGCTCAAACTTCAAAAACCTATTACAAATCACACACGGATTCGGAGTTCGGCCCAAAGAAAGCTCGCCAATAAAATATCCAATCACAACATCATCAAACTTCTTGGAAATATCAATAACATGATGATCAATCCCAAATCGCCGACAAACTTCAGCAGCATGCCCGACAGCTTCAACATCACAACACCTTGAACCATCAACCAACTTGAAAGTCACTCCAACGACCTCGTAGCCCTGGCCAAGAAGTAACAACACCGCCAGAGAAGAATCCACTCCTCCAGACATGGCTAACAAAACTCGCTCTTTTTTTGCGCGACTAGCGCTATTAGAACCCATACACTTGTTATTAAGCGGGAAGAATATAGCAAATTTCTCCTAAAAATGCTAAATTAAACACATGAAAAAGCTTCTTATCACAATCATAGCGATTTCGTCAGTCCTAACTGCCTGCACAAGTACAAACACAATCACAAAAGATGAGATGAACCAAGGTTGGTACTACGGCCAACAAGACGAGCAGAAAGAAGGAACACCAGAAGACTGGACATTCCTAGAGGACGGCGAAAACTCAAAGTGGATAAAACCACTAGTAGAGAACATGATGGACTACTAAATCGCGCCTCGCGTCTCGCACCCAGCGCCTTGCGCCTTAGAGCTCGACGATTTCCTCAGGCTCAGGAATATACGATTCATAATCATTTTCCTTCAAAGCTTCTTGCAATTTAATCTGAGATTCCTCCTCACCATGAACGAGGAATAGCTTTTTAACGCCTTTGACCTTGGTAATATAATCAATAAGGTCGCTTCTATCAGCATGAGCAGAGAAGGCATCAATAGTATGAATTTTAGCTTTCACTTTGTGCGGATCACCAAAGATCTTTACAAGCTTTTCCCCATCCTGCAGTTTTCTTCCAAGAGTATGTGCAGCTTGATATCCAACAATCAACACAGCACTTCTATGATCTTCAATATTATTTTTCAGGTGATGAAGGATTCGACCATGCTCACACATTCCAGATGCAGAAATTATAATCATAGGGCCAGGTTTCTCATTCAATGATTTCGATTCATCAACTGAACGAGTGTATTTCAAATTACCAAAACCAAAAGGATTATCTCCTTGATCAATGAATTCACGGTAAACCTCCTTATCAAAACATTCTGGATGTCCTTTAAAAACTTCGGTTACATTTCCAGAGAGGGGACTATCCACATAGATTGGAATTTCAGGGATCTTCCCATTTTTAGTTAATCTATTAAGATGATAAACAACCTCCTGAGTTCGTTCCAAAGAAAAGGCAGGAATAATCAATTTTCCTCCTTGATGAGCTACATTGTTAACTGCCTCAGTAAACTCTCCATCAATTTCTTGCAATGCATCATGCAAACGATCACCATATGTTGATTCACTAATCAAAACATCAGTTTCCTTGATCACTTGAGGGTCTCTCAAAATTGGAAGTCCTTTTCGTCCAAGGTCTCCAGTGAAAGCGACAGACATTCTCTCATCAGTATCTTTATCGTAGAACATCAGATGAACAAGCGCAGATCCGAGGATGTGTCCAGCGTCATAGAAACACGCAACGACTCCTTCCGCCACAACAAAACTATGTTCGTATCCAACTCCATGAAATTGCCCCAAAGCTTTGGTAGCATCTTCTTCATCATAAAATTGATCTTCCACAATTTCTTTGCCTTTCTTACGCATCCATTCGATTTCACGTTGCTGGATATAAGCTGAATCCATCAACATATAGTTACAAAGATCACGAGTTGCGTGAGTCGAATAAATCGGCCCATCATACCCATTCTTAACAAGCATAGGTAAATTACCACTATGATCAATATGAGCATGTGACAAAATCACTGCATCGACTTCCTTTGGATCAAAGCAAAAATCAGAATTTTTCTTCGCAGCTTCTTTACGTCTACCTTGGAACATTCCACAATCGAGCAAGATCTTTTGACCTTTAAACTCAATAAGATGCTTCGAACCTGTAACTTCCTTAGCAGCTCCACAAAATTGAATTTTTAGCATTTTATATCTGTTTTATTTATTTTATTCCTATTATTATACCATATCTAAGGTTGGATCTCAACCATGCTAGCTCTGATCATGGCAGCCATTTCGTCCGAATACCCGCCCCACCCGATAAATCTGTCATAAAATCGGTTTTTTTCATCTTTGTCCATAAGGTAAGGCTGACTTCTTTCACTATGCATAGGGAATAAATAGAATCGAGAAACCCCATCGTCTTCAAAAACCAACCCAACTCCCAGCTGCTCTTCAGTATCATAAGACCAATACTGATCAAAAATAAAATTCCCAAGAGAGTAAAAGATAGGCGCTCCATTATAGATCTCAAAAGTCTGTACAACATGAGGATGATGTCCAATCACAGCGTCCGCTCCCGCATCAACAAACATTTGCCCCAGAACTCGCTGTTTTTGCTCATTTGGTGTGTGTTTGTACTCATAACCCCAATGTATCGATACAACCGCGTAATCCGACTTCAAATCGACCAATTTTATCAATTCCGCAGCATCATCACGATCCAATCTATGGGCCACATCGTCAAAACAAACAAATCCAACCGTCTTATCCCCAAATTTCTTGTAAACAACAGCATTTGGATTTGCAAAAGTTGGATGACCACAAGCTCCGATCCCAGATTCATGAAGTGCAGGAATTGTTGACTCATAACCATCCCAACCCTGATTCAAAATATGATTATTCGCAATCGAAAGAACATCAAAACCAAATCCGCCCAACAGTGGAGCCACATCCTCATTGAATCCAAAAATCACAGAAGTCCCACTCGGATAACCATCCCCTTCGATAGGTCCTTCCAAATTAGCAAAAAACACATCCGACCCATAAAAGAATCTATCTTCATCTCCACGAATCAAATCAAATGACCTCTCAAGATTCTCTTCCTGATCCATCAACGTCCGAACATATCTTCCCAACATCATATCGCCAAAAGCAGCGACCGTCACAGCTCGTTCCTCAGACGGCGAACCATCGAGAAAACCAATATAAAAATGACTCGTCGTCTTCTCCACAAAATCCCGACCATTCACTTTCTCAGCACTATTTGTATGATCGACAATCTCGACTTTCTGAGCCCCAACCAAAGACGCATATTCCATCACAGTTTTCAATGTAGGAGGCGAATCAATTTCCAATTCATCAATTTGATCAAAATCAAAAGTCTCAATCACAGTTCGAGCCAACTCATCATGAAAGTCCGCAACTGGCTGCCACATATAATGCGAAAAATCGATACTAGCCAAAACAAAATCACCCGAACCCAATTCCTCTTCCAAAACCGCAGCTAACTCCTCGAGCTGCTCGTCAGTCTGCCGCAGCTTCAAACTAATCGCGACAATCTTTGCATCAGGAAAATCCCGTTTAATATATGGAACAAGTGAACTTATAGAATGTTCTTCATCAAAAGCAGCTATATCCCAACCGCCAACTCCAGCATCAATCAAACGTGACGCTAAAGAAGAATTAACTTCAACCTTCCCATAAGGAGTAGTATATCCATATTCAGAGATAGCTATAGACTCCTTCCCGCGATCAAAATGATTTGGCCCTATCACGACAAAAGTATCAACATCTTGAGTGCCAGCCAACCTATCGAAATATCCAGCAATCACATCCGAAAAAATCAAATGATGGGGGAGTATCCCCGCGCTCACATCATCAGAAAATTCGCCACCAGTATACCCTCGTTCGGCAGCTTTCAAATAAGCAGATTCAAAAAATTTCTTCTGAGACATATACGAAGTGAAGTAAGCAACTTCCTCTGGAATTTTTTCACCAAGATCGGCCTTGTACAAGTCCTCTAGATCTTCTTCAACCAACAAGCTAACTTCATCACCATCCAGATCCTCTAAAGCCCGCTCAATAGAAGCCTTCATAAGATCAGACGGATTATAGAAAACCAACATTCCAACGAATGCAATCGCTCCTATAAAATATGTTAATTTATTTTTCATTTATGCAAAGCTCCTCCCCATTCAATGACAGTAAATCCATCACGACTAGGCGTAACAATCTCAGGCTCAACTACCTCAATAGGCGCTCTTAAAGGGACATAATCCATATAAACTCTAATAACAGTATCAGGCTTAGGAGTCACAGTCAGAGGCGCAATCGCTTCGAATTCATCCTGAGGCAAGAAACTTATAAAATAGTAAGGAGCATAAGAAAACTTCGGATACCAGAACTCCATAAAGTCATCTATTTCATGTTCAACCAATCCAAGCTGAGCTAATTTGTCATAGAAGAATCTGTAAACCTCTCCACTCGAAACAACAAATCCTTCGTCATTCATAACATATTCATCACTATATCCCTCCCAGAATAAATATGGGTAAACAGATCGATCAGAGAAATTAAACAAAGATCCAGAAGGATCCGCCAATACAGTCCATCCATTACGTCCATACTCAGGATCACTCACAGTGATTCCGTCAGTCGGCTCAACCTCAACATGCACAACGCTTCGACTCTCAGGATACAAATAAATCACAGGCTTTCCCATCTCAGCTAAAGGCTGATAATCAGCACGTCCAAACTCAATCATTCGATCATAAGCATCAAACCAATAGAACAAAGGATGACCGTCCAAAAATTCTTCATAAGTTGGTTTTTCTTCAAACATTGAATCTCCATTCTCATCTTCACCAAGGTATTCTTGAGGAACCATATTGTAAAGATCCTGCAAAGCTTGAGCCTGATCCCAATTGAATCCATAAACGCTATCTCCTTCTCCAGTAGTACCAATTTCTTCCATCATACCGAGAGGATAGTCGTCGTTCTTCACATTAAGACAATTTCCATAACCAAAAGGCATTTTATAAGAATAATAGTCTTCAGATTTCACGCCATCACTCCAAGTAATATCAAATAACTCTCCAGCACTTCCGCCATGATATTCAATATCAGCCTCATCTACAGGAGTTTCACCAGTAGCAAAATCAAATTGCATAGTGTACTGCTGCGCCAATCCATCAGGCAGTCTCGCATAAGCACATTCATTGTCACGATTTATATAAACATCTCCCACCTCTTGATCATCAAAAATTTTATACTTAGCCATATCAGCAAGCAGTTCATCGTCCCTAGAAGGAACTATATCAAAAGAAGTGCCCGTATCTGCATCATAGATTTCAGATGGATATTCTAACTGAGGAATAACAATGCTATTTGTATGATCAAACAGCTGACCATAGTTATCGAGCAAATAATCACTCCATTCACTTGAATAACTTTCAAATAGAGTCCATTCACCCTGGTCATTCATTGTAATCCTATAGTGAGGGAACCCCATACACATACCTTCACAAGGCATAATCAAAAGATAAAATTTCTGATCCTCATATTCTCCAGAATTAAAAACACCAGTCTCATACAGATAAGTTGTAGACCAACTCTCATCAGGAATCTCACTAACATCAGCAACAAACAAATAATCCAATAAAAGTTGAAGTTTCTCTCCAGTGAAATAATCCAAATAATTTAACAATTGAGGTTCGTCATAGAATGAGATCAACTCATCGATTCCATTAACAGAAGGAGGCGTAACATCATCATCATCGTCGTCGTCCTCATCTTCGTCCTCGTCTTCATCTTCATCCTCATCATCTTCATTCTCATCTTCATCTTCATCTTCATCCTCGTCCTGAGCATCGTCCCAAGGCCAAGTGAAATCATCCTCCCAAGGTGGTGTACACCCAGTCAGAAAAAGACTCGCCATAAATAGAATGGCGATAAACATAGTGATTTTTTTCATACTAATAAGGTTAAAAAAATTGCTTGTTAATAATGATACTCTTTCCCATTCAAAATACAAAATCCTCTGTAAATTTGCTCCAATAAAATAAGTCTAACCATTTGATGAGTAAATGTCATTTTGGAAAAAGACAACCGCGTTCCAGCTCCCGACTTCAAAGAATCCGAAAGACCAAAAGCCCCGCCAATCACAAAGCAAAGTGTCTCGCCACGATCCTTGAATCCACCCAAAAAACCAGAAAATTTAACCGAGTCCATCTCAGAACCCTTTTCATCTAGAACAACCAAATGGCAATCCTTCGAAACAACAGAAAGAACCTTGCGCGTATCCTCAGCCACGACCTTTTCACGTGGCATCTTTCCTCCACAAGAGGCAGATTTCAAAGTCACGATCTCCAAATTACAAAATTGCTGCAAACGCTTAACAAATTCTTTGCATTCCGCCTCGATGTATCGGTCCTTGTTTTTGCCGATTTGTATAATTTGGATTTTCATCTCAGTTATGTTACAACAGAGTACGTATTTAGCAAAATCAAATGGAACCAATTCAAATCTACACAGACGGCAGCTGCTTGGGGAATCCAGGTCCTGGAGGATGGGCAGCAATCATCACAGAAGATGGCAAAGACACCGCAATTAGCGGGAATGATCCGGACACAACAAATAACAGAATGGAGATGATGGCCGTCATAGAATCTCTCAAATATCTCCACAAAAAATACGGCCGAGACAAACTTCCAGCAATTCAAATAAACTTCTTCATAGATTCCAATCTGATAGTACAAACCCTCAACTCAGGCTGGAAAAAGAAAAAAAACCAAGACCTCTGGGCTGAGATAGAAAAACTCACAGCCTGGCTCAACATCAAATGGGAATGGGTAAAAGCCCACCACAAAGACGAGCAAAACAACAAGGTCGACGAGTTAGCTTTTAAAGAAGCGAAGAAGCTGGAGAGTTGATCATATTGCCTGTATATGGTATAATTTCAGAATAGAAACAAGAATAACCAATGGTTTTTATGGGTGAATTCCCATCCAGGCACGTGAAACAAACGAACCAAATAGATTCTCTCTCAGAGAGCAAAATTGATGCAAAAAAAGAAAGATCAAAGTTGAGTGAAGAGGTTTTAAGTGGGCTATTGGGGGACGACACTCTTAGAACAAAAAAAGATGTAGAGAAAAGATTAAATACAAACGATTATTCAAAAAATTATTTGAAATTAAAAGAATTTGGGTACGGTTTGAGAGAGATCGAAGACATAATGATGATTGAAGGCCCAATAGAGAAAAGGGTGGAATACTTCATGAAGCTTTCAGAATTGACGGGGCTAAAAAATAGAAATCTCAGCAACGGAGGTGTCTTCGAAATCCAATGGTACTTAGTAGAGAGCGACATAAAAAAAGTAGAAAAATACATGAAAGCTCTAAAAGAAGCAGGTCTATATGGTAAAGCATACGGTTATAAATTATATGAAGCAGGAGCAAGCGGGGATTTCTTGGAAAGAAACAAAAAATCATTCAAAATACTAACAGATAGAGGTAGATTGATAAGTGAAGTAAGAAAAAAAATCCCAAACAAAGCAAAGTACAAGAATTTTGCAGAATCATTGAGAGAATATGGTGTCGATCAGAATTTAACATTTTCAGAAGCATATTACGTCATAAACACAACTCCAATGGCAAGCGATGATTCGGAGTACGGTGTAGTAGAAGACTTCGCTGAATTTCTAGTTGAAGCTAGAACGGTTAATTTCAAAAAAGCCGCTATATTATGGGTCTCATCAGGAGGAAATCCTAGTGAAAGTATGATAAGGGTTCTCAGGAGGGATAAATACAAGGCTTCGATTCTCAACGGAGATCCAGAACGAGCCATGGATATAGCGACAAAACTCAGAGAAAAAGGAATAACAGACCAAGGCACAATGAGGAAACTTTGGAAATACGCAGACAATATTGATGATGCAATGTTCTTACATGAATTTGAAAAAAAATATAAATTTGGATTACTAGACAAAGACCTTTCAGGCAAGATTGGGAAGACGGTACAAACATTAAGAAGAATAGACGAACTATGTAGCAAAAGCAGCGAAGCGATAGAATTTTGTAAACACATCTTCAAAAACACAAGAAAAATAAAGACAGAAAACATCGAGTCTTTCCTAAGCGACCCTGCCTTACCGATAAGTATTATAGTCTATCAGGTAATGCAAAGTCCTAGGATGAAAGGGCCCAAAGACATAGAAACAGCGCTGATAATAGGAAGAAACATCTATTTTGAATACAGAAACGATTTAGCATATTTCTATCAAAGATTCACAAAAAACTACGGAAGATTTATACTGCCAGGTTTAATTGATGATCACCAGGCGAGGCTGGAAGACCTCAAAGAAAAACACAAAGATGTTTATGTGTTTAAAGAGAAAGCGGTGCTGTTTTTAGGTAACTCCGAAAGATGGGGAAAAAAGAATGAAAAGAGGTTTACGCCTCCAAAAATACTAAAGGCCATTGCGAAAAGTATAGGAGGGGAAAATCCAGAAGCAAAGCTCAAGGTAGTTGAACCAGAATCAGAGGATCCATCAGAGCAGAATTTGATAGATGTTAAGCACAACGTACTATCATGGATAAAAAACACAAACGAACCAATAACATTTGTTTTCAGCGGGCATGGAGGGGAAGACAAACTTTATTTCTGCAACAACGATAGTCCAAATGCCTACATCACAGTTAGAGATATGGCCGATGCACTGATTGAAAGATCAAAGAAAATGGGAAGCCAAATAACAGCAAAGGACGTGCTAGCGATCAATAGTTGCTTTTCTAACAATTTCATAAGAAATGTGTATGAAATAATACAAGATGAACACCCAATGCGAGGATTAACTGCTATTACAGAAGCAGAATACGGGCAATATGGATTTACGAACTCCAATGAAAAGAAAGACTCTCTTTTCAAAGTATTAGGGCTCGGAGAAGAAGACATAAAAATAAAAGACGTAATGAAAAGAGAAAAGAAATTCAGAGGATCTGATGCATCTATTTTTGTTTACGATCGAGGGAGACCAAATCAAATTAGTCAAAAAGAAGCAGAAAAGAATAAGAAGAAGGCCTAACCTTCCTCCAACTGATACCTAGCCATAAATTCGGCAGCATCGCCAATTTCTTTCCTCAAATCATCAGGCAACGTGTCAAAATGTTTAGCAACTTCCAAGTACTCATCCCTATGTCCATTACTCCCAGCTAATTCTGTTAAAGAAACTACCCCGTTCTTCCCCAAAATCCTCGCTTTCATAAGCTTAATCAAAACCGGCAACTCTGACGAGTTGAATTCAATATAAAGTCCTCTGTAATTTAGGTCGGGTCTTAACATGGTCAAAAATAATACGATAAAAAACCGAGAGCCACCTCTCCAAGAACTAAACTTTATCTACTCCGCAAGCTTAGCCTTAAACGCTTCTTTACTCTGGAATCCAACCATTCGGTCAACTTCCTCACCTTTTTTGAATAAAATTGTAGTAGGTATACTTTGAACACCATACTTCCCGGCTGTATTTGGCGATTCATCTACATTCAATTTTCCAACTACAACTTTACCTTCCATCTCTTTTGCCAATTCATCGATCACAGGAGCCATCATCTTACAAGGACCACACCATTCAGCAAAAAAATCTACCAAAACAGGTTTGTCAGCACGCAAAACTTCTTCATCGAAGTTATCATCATTAAATACATGAGCCATTTTAAAGGGGTTAATTTAAAAAGCGAACGCAGTATACAAAGCACCATGCAAAAAGTCCACATGACCCTGCTATTTTAGCTTTGACTTCTCCATGATTTCCTTTGCTTGCTTAATCCAAGCCTTAGCATCGTCAGAAGCAGCACGTCCGCAAAAAGATTTTCTCAAAATCCTCAGGTAAGGAAGTTTACGGATAGCATATTTGAAAGGGGAATTTCTAAGATCACGCTTGTCCTTGTAGCAAGGATCTTTTGCAAAATGCAGATTAACGAGAGACTGCTCAATTTCAAGAACCTTATCAGTCACTTTGTCAGCAGGAGTGCCTTTCTCCATAATAATCTTGTAGAAATAAATGTCGTGAAAAGGTGGTTTTGGTAACTTGGGTTTTTCCTCTTCTCTCAAATTTGGATAGTACTTCGGCAAAATGCTGAAAGAAACGACATTGTGATCAGGGATAGCATGCATCATCCAAAAAACAAATCCATCCTTGGTAATAGGATCCCGCGAAACTCCAAAAAATCTAGAATACTCATCGCACAGCTCATCCAAAAACGAAAATTTATCACGCACAGCCTCATCCTCATAAAAAACATCAATCATTCTACTAGCTAGTTCCTTATCAATCTTCTGGACCTCTTTCAAAGAAATAGATTTTCCATTTCTTGTCTTATAAGCAAATTTCAACAAAGTACTCGCATCAAAATCATAAAATATCTGTTTCAAATCATCGTTCACAATCTTTTCGTACATTCCTCCAAGCAACGCATCTGTAGTCTCTTCAAACAATTCATAATCATTTCCAAGTTGAGAAATCAAAGTGAAGCTCCCATCATCCATAGTGATCTTGAGGGAATACTCCATCTCATCAAACTCATGGTAATTAATGAAATTAAAATTCATCCCAAAAGCATCCTGCATCTCAGGGATAATAACGAAACTTCCTTCATAAAGACGGATCTTAGCTTTACCCTTATTGATAGGTTTGCTGAACTTACTGTATCTCTCAAAACTCATGTCAAACTCAGCACGCAATTTCCCTTGTTTCATAAACAAAGCATCGATGAGAAACTCGTTTCTAGCCTTATAAACGGCTCTCAAAAATTCTTCGAACTGTGTTCCCGCATCGCTCAGAGTATATTTCGCCTTTGCAAAAGTAATGAAAAAGAGACGATCTCCTTTGTAATAGAATTCTTTTATATCAGAAAAGTTGATAAATTCACCTTTGTCTCCAGCACCCTTTCCTTTGATGCGGAAACCTTTATCAAATATTATTATCTCCCCTTCCTTTTCGATAAGAACACGATTAGAAAAGTTCGACTTGCGATACTTTAAATTATAAGAAACCTCCATAACAATAAGCGGATAAACAGTCGTAAGTTGATTTTAAAAAAGCTTTCGAGGCGGCAGCAATATAATGAAAAGGCGGATTAATGTCAATATATTGTATAATCGAGAGCACTCAAGTAAACTGGACAGCACCTAATAAGAAAAAAATATGCTCATAAAACGAATATTCATATCTGTTGCAGTCACGGCTCTAACAATCCTCACTTTGGCGAGTGCTAACGCTTCATATTTCGAATCAGAAAAAGACATCATCACAAGACAGGAGTGGGGAGCTACAACAGAGTATCTATATACGCAATACAATACGAGCGACCCAGTCTTAATCCAATTAAGCGACGAATTCAAAGAAGCATATGAAGATGAACTCACAATCGTAAACGAAGTGTATTCAGATTCAACAGGCCGAACATACAAATGGCCACTAGAATACCCAACAAAAGTCGGCAAATTCATAATCCACCACACGGAAACCACAAGTAACCTCAATCACCCAAAACAAGCAATCAGAGACATCTACTACTATCACTCAGTCACAAGAGGCTGGGGAGACATTGGATACAATTACATCATTGATCCACAAGGTCGAGTATATGAAGGAAGACAAGGTGGAGAAGGCGTAGTTGGAGGACACGCAGGCCCAGGGAACATCGGATCTATAGGAATAGCAGTGCTGGGCAGCTACGATGATCCAGGAGAAGACTTGCCACAAGCGGCACTAGAATCTCTAGCGAAACTAATCGCTCTCAAATCAAAATATCACAATATAAATCCAGAGGGATACGGCTCATTCAGAGGAGCGATTCGACAGAACGTAATAGGTCACAGAGACGTGATGAGCACAGAATGCCCAGGTGACAATATATATGATCGACTTCCCCTCATATCCAAAATGGCGAAGAGCCTGATGGACTCAGATCGTCCAAAATTCGTAAACGACTACGACTTCATTGATAAATCAGAAACATATTATTTCGAGATGGATCCAGCTGACACAAAAACTATAACCATTGAATTCGAAAACATTGGAAAGAAGACCTGGGGCGAAGACACTTTCTTGGTTGTGAACAAAAACCCTCTACACTATGGAATAGTTGATTTCCCAGACAAAGAAGGAGTGAGACTCGCTGAAATGCAGGAGTCTAGCGTCAAGCCAGGAGAAACAGGAACATTCGAATTAAAAATAAGATCAGGCAAAGAAAGCGAACTTATATTCCTAGATCTAACTATCGTTGCGGACGGCGAAAAGAAACTATCAGAGTACAAAGTTCTCCCAGTGAAAATAAAAGCTCCAGTCTACACATACGACCTAGTCTCAGCCGAATTCCCACCAGAAATAATGCAACAAGGCGAGAAACATGAAGGATTTATAAAATTAAAAAACACCAGTAATATCACCTGGACGAGAATAGGAACAAACAAAGTTTACCTAAGACTAAACAACAAACCAGCAGGTTATCTCCAGGAAGATACTGTCAAAAAAGGAGAAACCGGAACATTCAAAGTAGTATACGAAGCACCAGACGATTTCGGATATTCCCAGGGACTATTCAAAGTAATATTGAAAGGAGGTCACAGACTCGAAGGAGAAAATCTGACTTTCTCAACATTGATACAAAAAAATGGGAATGCAGGAGCCTTAGTAGAACAAAGCGCAGTAACCGAATTCAAAACAGGAAGCTCTTATGTATTCTGGGCAAAAATCAGAAACATTGGGACGACAACATGGAACAAAAACGACATGTCGATAAGCTACATAAAAGATCCAAAGATCGAAATAATAGACGAACATTTTACGAAATCAGAAATCAAGCCTGGAGAAATAGTTGAAATAGACATAACCTTCAAAGTCCCGAAAACCTTCTCCCCATCAACCGAAAAACCATTCTTGGTAGTACCAAAAATCAAAGGCAAAAGATTCCTACAAGAATCAATCCTTATGTACTACTCAGTTCAGGAAAAAGAACTAAGCCTGCGTGAACAACAAAATATTACCAAAAGCGAAGTCTACGCATATGACGCAGACAATATAAAAGTAAGTCAGACCGAAATTGCAGACGACAACGGTGGAGACATAAGAGTCCGAATAAGTTTCAACGAATTTCCAACCATCACAAGTAATAAATCATTTGAAGTAAAAGATAGTTCAGGAAACTCAGTCGCAAGCCTCAGCGCTGGCCAAGAAGTAGACCTAACCAGAGTAGGAACAAAATACGCATTCAACTCAGGAGATGGAGTTACAAAAAGTGACAACCCATACCAAGTTGTGGCTCAAGACGACGCATACTTGGAAATCACAAATTTCAACAGAACTTCAAGCTGGAATCCGAATTACAACGACAATAAATTCCGTGGAAGTCTCGAGCTTCGAACAGTGAACAACGAATACGCAGTAATAAACGAACTCCCATTAGAAAGTTATTTGAGAGGACTTGCAGAAGAACCAAACGGGGAAGCATACGAAAAGATCAAAGCAATTATGGTAGCGGCGCGCTCTTATGCGAAATTCTACATGCACTATGCGGAGAAATTCCCAGGTATGCCATATCACCTAAACGACGACCCAGCATCCTGCCAGAAATACTTGGGATATGGATATGAAATGCGATCACCAAACATTTCAAAGGCAGTAGAAGAAACTGAAGGCGAAGTTGTGACTTATATGAATCAATTAATTAAGACTCCATATTTCAGCTCATCAACAGGAACAACAAAAAGCGCCCAGGAGGTTTGGGGATGGGATGCACCTTACCTAGTCCAAGTCGACGATCCATACTGTGTAGGCGGAACTCAAGCAGGACATGGCGTCGGAATGTCAGGCTGTGGATCAAAAGGTATGGCCCAAAACGGAAAGACATACAAAGAAATCCTGGAATATTATTACACAAATACTGAAGTAAAAGCTCTATGGTAACACTCGCAATAAACACAGCAACACTCGATACAGAAATCGCAATTCTGGATCTTGAAGCGAAAAAAATATTAGCCGAAAAAAGCTGGAGATCAGAATGCAACGAAGCAGAAACCCTGCTCCCAGAAATTCTGAAACTCCTCAAAAAAAGCAAAATCAATTTCAAAGACCTCAAGAAAGTAATTGTAGTAAAAGGACCAGGCTCATTCACAGGACTTAGAGTTGGAATCACAATCGCAAACATGATCGCAAATCTTCTCAAAATCCCAGTCGAAGGAGTAGATACTTTCACTTTTTTAGAAAGAAGTTTCCCGAAAGAAATCACAGAGAAAAAAGACGCGACATTAATATTATTTGCAGGAAGAAAAGAGGTCTACCTAAAATCCACGTCACCGGCAACCCCACAGGCCAAACCTGCCCTCATCAAACTAGAAGAAGTCCAACCAAGCAAAGCATTGTATGGCGAACTTCGCCCAGACCAAGACATTCCTCACGAATCAAAAAGAGCAACGCTCGGAAAAACAATTCTGAATTTGAAACCAAAAGACCTGAAAAAAGAAAAAATTATAAATCCCGTTTACATAAAAGGACCTGCAATATCAAAACCTAAACCAATCAAATAATGTTATATATCGTTTCAACCCCAATCGGGAACCTCGAAGACATCACTCTTCGCGCCCTAAGAACGCTCAAAGAAGTAGACTACATAGCCGCAGAGGACACGAGACAAACCCAAAAGATCCTGAATAAATATGAAATCAAAACCAAAACCATATCTTTTCATTCATACTCAAGCGACGAGAAATTAAACAGAATAATCGACCTTTTAAACGAAGGAAAGAACGTGGCCCTAGTATCTGACGCGGGAACACCAGGAATCTCAGACCCAGCTTATTCATTGGTAAAAAGAGCAATACAGGAGGAAATAACCATCTCACCAATTCCAGGCCCATCAAGCTTGCTGGCAGCTTTGGTAATGAGTGGACTGCCTATGGACAAATTTTTGTACCTAGGATTTCTGCCACTAAAAAAAGGACGCCAAACATTATTAAAAGAATTAGCTGAAGAAAAAAGAACATTGGTGATTTTCGAATCACCTCACAGAATTCTGAAAACATTGGGGAATTTGAAAGAATATCTGGGAAATAGACAAATAGCGGTTTGTAGGGAAATTACAAAGATATACGAGGAAGCAGTCCGAGGAACTATAGAAGAAGTCACCGAGGAATTTACCAACAAAAAGCCAAAAGGCGAATTCGTCCTTGTTGTAAAGGGACCGAAATAATATAATCAATCCATGAAGAGAAATCTTTCCCCCATTCCAAAAGGTTTTACGCTAATAGAAATTTTGATAGTGGTGACTATAGTAGCTATTCTTTCTACGTCGGCGTTGGTCGGACTTGTTCGAATACAAGATCATTTTGAATACCAGGCTAGTGTTAACAAGACGGTAAGTTTATTCAAAGAGATTCGCAGTCTCGCACTCGGAAATGCAACAGTTGAGAACCCAGCCCCAGAAGGCGGACAGATCGTACCATTTCAATACGGCGCACACGTAGATCTTGCAACCAAGACAGTCACGACTTTTGCGGACATGCCAAGTGGAAACAAATGGGAATTTGAGCCAGCAGCAGATCCAGTATTCGGCACATATCAACTAGGAGATAAATTCGACTACACTACACAAAACGAGAAAGATGTTGAGAACGTCGATATGACTATCTTTTACGAACCAACGACAGGAGATTTTAGCATTAAACAGATCGGCACGTTCGACGGCAGATTTGTATCTCTGAGGATTTACGACATAGAAAAAGAAGACAGACAAAAATATTTAGTATTTTTCCGCATTTCAGGAACACCTGAAGAAATGGACTCACTTGACGCCTTATAAAACCAAAAATGGAAAACGCCCGCACAAAAATAAGCACAAAAAGAGGAGAAACTTTGATAGAAGTGATGGCAGCACTGACTTGCTTGGTGCTCGCAGGAATGTCAGCAGTGACGGTCGCACTTCAAGTGATGTCGACAACAGCAGTCTCAAAAGAATATTTGATCGCACAAAATTTAGCCAGAGAAGGAATAGAGGCGGTCGTGAATATCCGTGACACAAACTGGCTGAACCACCCCGCAGAAAAAGACGAGTGCTGGATGATAATGGCATCAAACGGAAATTGTGCTGTGGCAGACAAAGTGAAAGATGAGGCACTAGGAAACGAACACTATATTATGACCAGAGAAGATAACGGCCAAATAATACTGGAATCCAATGGAGTTGGAAAATTAGAGATACTAGACGGACAAACTCCAGAAGCAGGCAGCGACGGGCTTTTCAAGCTTTATGTAGATGAGTCCGGACTATACAGCCATGATGATGGTGTCGATATGATGGCTCCATACCCATATCCAGAATTCTACAGAATGATCACTTTCGAAGCCGATCCGTTGGTCCTAGATGAAATGAAAATAAACGTACTCGTTCAATGGATGCACAAAGGCTCAATCCCAAAAAGATACGAATTAAGCTCAATTATAACCAACTATGCGAATTAAAAATAAAAAAGGATTCACTCTAATAGAAGCGCTGATCGCATCTAGCATTTTTGCATTTGTTGCTGTGATGGGAGCTACTGTTTTCTTGAATATTTCAAGATCAGAAAGACAGACTGGACTTGCAAATGCAATCTACGAAGATGCGAGAATAGTTATCGAAAAAATCTCAAATGAAATAAGAGAAGGAACAATCGACTACGAAGAGTATTACAGTATAGAAGTCTTGGATGCGACACATTACGGAATTAATAGGGGAGTGTATGGAAGTAGATTCTTCGATCCGGGAATGACGTATGATGACTTAGGTGCTACGGGAGCAGACGGAGTCAATCCAGACAATCTTGGAGCAGAATGTTTCACAGCAGTAATGGGCCCAACAGTCTCATGCAACGATGCCGCAGCAAAATTTGCCTATCCACCATCAGTCGACACAAACACAGGTCAAAATCCATATACTGGAGATGCCAAAGACGCATCAGCTTTTTGTGATGACAAAGTGGCTGGCGAAGAATGCGAGGACGATCCAATCGACGGTCCCGTCAAAGAACACGACGAACTATATCTGATTTCAAAAGACGGCAGAGAAAAAATAATAATATCACGACAAAAAACGACAGACGTGGACTATGCGATATCAGTGCTTCCAATGAGAGGTGTCGATATCGATGCAAATGGAGTTATAGATGTGTTCTCTTGTACAGACGATCTTTACGACTACTGCGATCCACCAGGCTGTGATCCACCAGGTGTTGCAGATTATATAAGGCCAGCTACGATTACACCAACAGACTTACTTTCAAACAACATACACCTCCCGGCCTCAAACAGTGATGATATTGAATTCGTATCAGCTTCATCTCCATTCACACCAATCTCACCATTTAGAAGCACAATAACTGAACTGAAGTTTATTATTTGGCCAGATGAAGATCCATACAAATCATTTTCAGAAATCGACAAACAATATCAGCCAAACGTGACGATAATTCTATCAATACAACCTTCATTAGCGGCAATGGAAGATTATCCAGGCGAAACGCCCCCAGTCGTAAAACTGCAAACAACAGTCTCGGCTGGAAGTAGAAACGAAATCCAAACATATCCACCAACAAAAGATGTGAGTTGGATAAAATAAGTCTTTGCCGGGCTATAAAATTATTTCACCACAAACCCAACAATCTTCCCAGGCACAAAGATTTCTTTGACGATCTTGCCTTCGGCTAAGTACTTAGAAACAGTCGGAAGCTCTTTAGCTGCCGTTACCACATCAGCCTGTCCAGCATCCGCAGCCACATCGACAGTCCCACGCATTTTCCCGTTTACTTGGATTGCATAGGTGACTGTAGACTCAACAACATATTCAGGATTGAATTTTGGCCACTTACTATCGAACACGCTCTTCTTTTCTCCCAACTTAGCCCAACACTCCTCAGCCAAATGCGGCGCCATAGGCGCGATCAATTGGACTGCCACACGTGCTGTCTTCAAGTCTGTGCCAGTTACCGAAGCTGCATTCACAAATTCCATCAACGCGCTTATAGCGGTATTAAAATGAAATTTCTCAACATCTCTACTAACTTTTTTAATAGTCTTATGCAGAATATGCCTCAAGCCATCTTTGTCGCTAACCTTCCCGTCAGAAACAGCTCTTTCAACGATTGCCCAGAACTTGTCAACAAACCGCGCAATCCCTTTTATTCCCTTATCATTCCAATCACCACCTTGAGTGAAAGGTCCCATAAACATCAAATACATTCTGAAAACATCGCTTCCATATTGATCAACAAATCCATCCGGACTTACAACGTTCCCTTTTGATTTACTCATCTTCGCCCCGTCCTTTGTTACCATGCCCTGATGAACCAAACGTTTGAATGGCTCTTTGAAATCAACATATCCAAGATCATTCAAAACCATATTCACAAACCGCGCATACAACAAATGCATACACGCATGC
>JABILX010000003.1 GCA_018654255.1 Candidatus Peregrinibacteria bacterium
CACCCTCTCCTTCACCTTCGCCTTCGCCTTCACCTTCGCCTTCGCCTTCTCCTTCACCCTCTCCTTCTCCCTCGCCTTCTCCTTCGCCTTCGCCTTCACCCTCACCTTCTCCCTCGCCTTCTCCTTCGCCTTCGCCTTCTCCCTCGCCTTCTCCTTCACCTTCGCCTTCACCCTCACCTTCAGATCCACCCCCACCTCCTCCTCGATTTCCACCAGCAATAACCGAATCACATATTCTATTAATAGAACCTGAAGTTATTGCAGACGTCTCAACAGGGACAGAAGCTCCGTTACGCGCCTTAATAGTATAAGAATAAGTACCTCCACATGTCAGACTTGAATCTGTAACACTAGTCGCTGTACTCCAATTTGAAATCACCGAACTATCACTCCTAGTAACATAATATTGTGTAGCAGATGGATTACCATTCGCACTCCAACTGACAGAAGCTGTCTCACCAGAAATAGAAGCTGTTGCAGACACCGGAGGGTTTGCGAGAGTGTATTCAGAAACCGCTGTTCCAACACCAGTTCCTACAGACGCATTATTCATAGCACCAACTGCAAAAGAATATAGTGTATTTGAACTTAATCCAGTAACTGTAACAGTCGCTCCCCACGTAGCCTCACTTTGATACACCGCAGGCCCACCAAGACCAAGACCAGCTTGAACATAATTACCACTTCCAGTTTCTTTTATTGCAAAGGACGCTCCAACCGGATTTCCATTATAATTTGGTGTGACATTCAAAGTAGAAGTTGTCGCTCCATTCACAGTAGAAGCACCTGGAGTCGCAGCTGTCCATTCCTCAATTTGACTCAAAACATTTCCAAATAAATCAACCGCCCATATATTGAAGTAATAATTATTCGTTAAAGTGTTTAAACCAGTAATAGTCGTTGCAGCCGTTGCCATCGTAGTTAGACTAGCGTCATCACTATCATCCCACTCAGTCTCTGTTCTATCTATAGTAGCAACTGTGTCATACCAAATTTCATAATTTGCAAAGTTATCTTCACTTGTAACTGCCGTCCAACCAAACGTCACACTTGTTGAACCCTGTGAACCTACAGCAAAATCAGCCAATCCAACTGGATTAACGTTGTCCACCGTGAAAACTGCAGACGCAGCAGTCACACCATCACCAGTACCATCATTTGGAGTGACACGAATTTTAATATCCTCCTCAAGAGCAGCAGTCGCTAATGCTCCATTTCCATTTGATGCAGAAAGTGTATCCCAAACAACAGTCAAAGTATTCGCACCATCGGAAGTTTTCGCACCAGTAATCTGATAAGTAACCGCATCGTTATTAAGAGTAGGATCTCCATCTCCACTCGTATCTGAAGCAGATACCAACAAAGGATCATACCAAGTAGACCCATCATCAGTATATTCAAGCTGCAGACTCAAATCATTATCATCCGCATCATCAACTATAAAAGTGAAAGTAACATACCCTGTATCATCAGTAGCTTGTGATGAAAAAGTAGGAGCAGTTGAAACTTCAGGAAGTGTGTTTGGCGAGGCTGCATCGAAAGCCATTATACGACTTTGAGCACCCCCAGCAAGAAACAAACGTCCATTCGTAGAATTAAACACAATCCCATAAGGTGTCGTAAACCTACTCCCATAAACACCATAAGAAGGATTAAAACTCGAAGTAAAATTAGACTGCCCAATCACATTTGACGCATTCATTCCATCCGTTATACCACCACTCATATCAAACATAAGCACCCGATCATTACCATTATCGGTAACAAACAACCTGTTAGCAGAAGAGTCATAATCAACCCCACCGAAATAATCTAAATCAAAAGTAGATTGTGTTGTACTAGTAGTTTTGGAAGTAAAATCGACCTGCCCCAAAACACATGAAGCATTCATGCCCGTTGCAATACCCGTGGTATCCGTCCCATTCGAACATACATCAGTAGACGCACTACCATTCTCTCTGACATCAAAAACAAGAACTCTGTGATTATCATTATCAACAACAAAGAGTCTATCGTTTGAAGAATCATAGGTTAAATCTGCAAGCGTATTATTTGCCAAATCAAGAGTAGATTGCGTAGTACCCGTACTGCTGGAAGTAAAATCGGCCTGCCCCCAAACACAAGAGGCATTCATACCATCAGTTATACCAGTTGTACTAGTACCATTTGCACACAAATCTTTAGCAGGCGCACTACCAGGCATTCTAGCGTCAAAAGTCAAAACCCTATTATTTTTTGTATCTGCAACAAACAATCTATCATTTACATCATCGTAATCTATACCAGTACCATAACCATTAGTATTTAATGTTGACTGAGTTGTCCCGGCCGTTATTGTAGTAAAATCGCTCTGCCCCAAAACACAAGAGGCATTCATGCCATCAGCTATACCAGTCGTACTTTTCCCATTAGAACACATATCCATCGATCCACTTCCCCCACTCCTAGCATCGAAGATTAAAATTCTATTACAATCAGCAACAAATAGTCTTTCATTTGTAGAATCATACGCCATCTCCGCACCCGTGATAGTAGTTTCATCGTAAGCATAATAATCATAATCATAAGAGGTGAAGTCATCCTGACCTAAAACATAATCAGCAGTAAACTCAACCAACTCATTATCATCATTTAAGTTAAAAACTAAAACTCTATAATTGCTGGTAGTATCATCGACAAATAATCTATGCCCAACCTCATCAATTTCAACCGACCAAGGATAGTTAAAACCAATATCACTTGGACCACCATTTGGCAAAAAAGGTGCCCTGCTATAATCATAAACAGGGGTCCCCAAACCATCCGTGTGACCAATGACATTCACTGCCGCTTCATAATCAGAAACAGTAGCTGCATTAAACACCATTATTCTATGAAAATAAGTACCAACATACAAATAATCACTTGAAGAATCATAATGAAGCCCAACCGGAAGACCAAAATCAGCCTCCTCAGGACCAGAACAACAACCCAAAAAATTAACAGCATCCTCTCCATCACTTATCGCAGTAACATCAAAGACTGAAACTCTACTATTCCTCTCATCAGCAACAAACAATCTATTGTTATCCACCGCCAAACCTTGAGGTTCATTAAGGCCATCAGCATCACTTGCAGAAGCATTAGAAACAAAGTCCTCCTGACCTAACACATTACTAGCATTCTTTCCATCAGTAAAAGTAGGTCTATAAGCGATCTCCGGATCAACACCACTAACAGTGCTAAAATTACTTCCTGGATCTGCAAACACATAGTCGTTTAGACCAACATTCCAAGTCAAAACATCATCATACCAATAATCAACATTTACACTCGAAAGCGTAGGATAAAGTGTAATCAAATAAGTTTCCAAAGTAGCAGCATCCGCAAACTTAGCATCATCAAAATAATAGGTCGTATAAGCTGTCCCGGAATCAAAATTAACAAACGCAGCGTTCCAAGTCTGCTGAGAACCACCGCCATCAATTATAGAAGTTATATCCTGCTGATCAGCAGTAACCTCAACAAGATCAGTTCCTTCAGCACCAAGACTATCGTGAAGAATATTAAATCCAGAATCAATACCATGGGCCCCATAAGAATCATCATATGTACTCCCTCCAGAATATGCGTGTTGTAGATCTGAAACAGCATAAATATCACTATCATCAGCGTCAAAAACCATTACACGATTATTGTCGTAATCAGAGACATACAACAAGTCAGAGCTAGAGTCAAAAACCAAACCCTCGGGAGTATCAAGACCAGACTGAGTAACATTGGCAGTATTAGTAACAAAATCAGACTGACCCAAAACATTAACAGCATTTTCTCCATTGGTGATAACAGCCACATCAAAAACTAAAACACGATTACTGAACGCATCAGCGACAAACAATCTCTCTCCAGCAGAATCATACTCCAACCCAAAAACCCCATTAAATCGCGCTGCAGTAGTCCCACTACTAGCACTCGTAAAATCATCCTGACCCAAAACATACACAGCATTCTCATTATTTACGATAGTAGAAACATCAAAAACTAAAATTCTATTACTACCAGTATGTTGAGTTCCTACAAAAAGCCGATCATTGTCATCATCAAAAGCCAATGCTCTTGGAATCTTTAAATTATTTTGAGCAGCACTCGAAACTGTAGAACCATCATAAAGATCCGCCTGTCCCAACACATAATCAGCATCATAATCAACAAGCTCATTAGAAACATTCAGATTGAATACCGAAACTCTATCATTATCCCGATCCGCCACAAACAATCTGTGATCCGTTGGATCAACAACCACGTCTGTAGGATAGTCAAAACCTACAGGATTGGTACCATTAGGAGATCCGTCAGTATATATTGGATCACCAGACGCATCACCTTGCCCCAAAACATTCACTGCACTCGCTCCATCCGATATCACCGCATACGCACTATCAATTCGCAGATCAGCCCCCAAATTCACGAAAACAAGCGTCAACGCAAGCAAACCTGAACAGAATCTTTTTAAATTACTTTTTGCCATTTAAAAATCAGATTTTATTTTTTATTTTTATCATAAAATTATACCACAAAAACACCTCTGTTCCAACCCATAAAACGAAAAGAAACAGAGTACACCTTACCCTTGCTAAATTTCACAACAAAAGACTCTTTCTATTCAAAATCCTCAATAAATTCCACCATCTCAGCAAATTCACCAACAGTGACTTTTTCAGAGATTCCAAACACATCAACTCCCAAATAAGAATCTAACATCCCCATCAAGTAAGCAGTTTGCAAATACGAAGAATACCACTCACCTTCTCCTACATCAGTAAAAGGAAAGTCACTAGAATCAAAAGAAACCAGCTCCCATTTATTTGCAGCAACAACCATTTTGATCGCCTCGACCCTATTCACATAAACTCCAGGCCTAAAAGTATTGTCCAAATTTCCATGAACAAAACCAACAATCCTCGCAATTCCAACATAATAAGAGTACCAATAATCATCACTAGAAACATCTTCAAACAATTCATCCACGGTATATTCATCCGAACTCAAATCAACACCCAATAACAACAAAATTGTTTTCACGGCAGCAGCACGAGTGATATAAAGTTCCTCATCATAATCAAAATCTCCACCAGGCACCAATTGTTGAACATATGTCACAACACTATCCGCAAGCTTCTCTTGAGACCCTCCAGGCTCATCTCCCTCTACAAAATCATCTTCAACCACTTCCTCTTCCAAAACAACCTCAACCTCCTCTTCAACCTCCTCTTCAACTTCATCCTCTACAACAGATTCCTGCGAAGATTCTTGAGTAGACTGAGTAGACCGACTAGACCTGCTCGCAGGCCTAGAATTGAAACCAACTCCTCCTCCAGGATACACAACACCAGTAGAAGAAGCCGCAGTAGCAGTCTCAATAGAATCAGCATTCCGAGCCTTCACCGTATATGTATAATTAGCTCCTCCTTGACCAGAAGTATTCGTCCATGAAGTAGTAGCAATCCATCCAGAATTCAGACTCCCATCACTTCTTTCAACATAATACTCAGTAGCAGCAGAGTTACTATTCGCACCCCAAGTAACAACAACATTTGCACCAGAAACAGCAGCAGAAACACCAGTAGGCGCATTCGCCAAAGTATAAGCAGCCGCTGTAGTTCCATAAGCTGTAGCAGTACCATTTCCATTCAGCGCCTTAACTTGAAATGTATATTGTGTATTCGGGGTCAAACCCGTAACAGTAGAAGTTCCCCAAACTGCCTCAATATCCTCTAACGCAGTCGCCCCCAACGTCAAATCTTCCTGCACATACAAACTAGTCCCAGTCTCCTGTACCACAAAATCTGTATCATCAGCAGGATTACTATTTGCATCAAGAGTAACGTCTAAAGTCGTAGTAGTAGCTCCATTTACCGTAGATGCACCAGGCACATTCGCAGCTGTATATCTAGCAATCTCAGTTGCACTAGATGAATTATCCATCTCATCATATGTCCATATATTCGCAACATATCGAGTATTGGCATCCAAGCTCTCAATTGTAGTTGTATTTCCCTCCACATAAGCAGCAGTCACTATTTGCTCAGACATAGTATCCATTTCACTCACACCAAACCCCGCCTCTTTATAATAAACTCTATACCGCTTCATAGTAGTATCCGTTCCAGCAGTACCAAGTGTGAAAGTCAAAGAACCTGTATCAATAGACGCCAAAACCAAATCTCCAGCAGAAACTGGATCTACATTATCCAAAACAATACCAGTCTCAGTAGCAGCCGTCCCAGCACTCGTCCCATCATGCGGAGTAATCTTAATACAATATTCTCCATCCGCGGTTGGCACATCATCCAAATGAGCACTATTCCACTTAAAAGTAAGTGTATTCGCCCCACCAGGACTTGTTTTAATCCAAGCAGCTGCAGTACCTATTTGGTATTCAGGGGTATTATCAATCACTGGCTTCATGTGTGGTACCGGAAAAAGTGTTGACCCTATATTCTCAGTCTCTGTATACAACGTAGGATCACTTGTACCGCTAGAACAATCTGCACCCAACTTATACTCAACCTTTCCTTTTAATGTATCATCCGCATCCACATCGCTGAATGTTGCCTCAATAATAACTGTCCCCTCATTATCATCTTGCTCTGCTGAGTCGATCGTGACTGTAGGAGCAGCAGCATAAGCCACTTGCCTTTCAAACATTCCACCCCCATTAACAACAACCAACACTGATGCAACCAACAGTGAAAAGATTCTTTTCATTAGATGTTTTTCCATTTTGTTTTTATTTATATTTTAACTGATAAGATTATACCACAAAAGTATCCTCAACACAACCCTCCAACATAGTCCTGCCAAGATGAACCTCCCTACTCCCCCAAAATCTTCCTAGGCTTAGCCCCATCTGCAGGCCCTACAACACCCTTATCTTCCAGGATATCAATCAACCTCGCAGCACGCGCGTAACCAAGCTTCAAACGCCTCTGCAAGAGCGATGCAGACGCCTTCCCAGTCTCACGCACAAGATTATAAGCCTCCTCATACATCGCATCCTCATCAAGCCCTGATTTAGAATTCGGAATACCGTTCAACTTCTTCGAAGCTATTTCTGTAGAAGTAATAGTATCATCATAATCCGGCTCAACCGTAAGTTTAACTTTATTTGTAACTTTATCAATTTCTTTAGACGAAACAAAAACACCCTGAATACGGAAAGGCTTACCCATTCCACTCGGCAGATAGAGCATATCTCCACGCCCAAGCAAATCCTCCGCACCAGTTCCATCCAATACAGTTCGTGAATCAATTCCCGACGAAACCGCAAACGCAATACGAGCAGGGATATTCGCCTTAATCAAACCCGTGATAACGTCCACAGACGGACGTTGAGTCGCAATAATCAAATGAATACCAACCGCACGAGCCATCTGCGCAATCCTACAAATCGACGCTTCCACCTCTTTCCCAGACGCCATCATCAGATCCGCCAACTCATCGATAACAACCACAATCTTCGGCAACTTCTCCTTGATATCATCATCCGAATTATATTCCTGAATATTTCTATGTTTAGCTTCAGACAAAACCTGATACCTTCGGCTCATCTCGGCAACCACCCATCGAAGGCTAATAGCAGCCTTCTCAGGATCTTTGATCACAGGAGTAAGCAAGTAAGGCATTCCATTGTATGGACCAAGCTCAACCCGCTTTGGATCGATCAAAATCATCTTCAATTCCTCAGGAGTATTTTGATACAGCAAAGCCATCAAAAACGCATTCATACAAACAGACTTACCACTTCCAGTCGCACCAGCGATCAGCAAGTGAGGCATCGTCTCAAGATCAGCAACAATAGGATTTCCCGACACATCTCGCCCAAGAGGCAGACGCAACTTCGAATCCATTACATCAAAAGAATCGCTCTCAAGAATTTCACGAAGATGCACATTCGCACGATGATCATTTGGCATCTCAATTCCAACCAAACTCTTCCCAGGAATCGGCGCCTCAATACGAATCGCCTTCGCAGCAAGAGCCATACAAATATCACTCTTCAAACCTGTAATTTTCGACAATTTCACCCCCTCAGCCGGCTTCAAAGTATATTGAATCACAGTCGGTCCAACATTCGCCTCCTGCATCGTAACATCTATTCCAAACTGCCCCAATTTCCTATGTATGTTATCCGCACTCTTCTTCAAAAAATCATCATCAGCTTGTATCTCAGCAACCTTAGCATTCAACAAATCCAATGAAGGGAATTCCCATTCAAAATCTTTATCCAAAACCTTGCCAGCCGACCCATCCGACAATTCTTCTTCAAGCTCATCACGCACTTCCTCCACCGCAGCTTCAGCAGTTCCAGCAACATCTTTTTCTTTCTCTTTAGCCAATTTCTCAGAAATCTTCTTTTTAGCCTCTTCATCAGGATCCGCAGCATCAGCATCAGCAACTCCAACAGCTCTCTTTATAGTAAACTCCGGCGCATCCATCTCTTCAGCAACAGTCTTTCCCTTCTTCCCAATCAACTTACCCATCAAGCCAACGCCATCCTCAGAAGCTTCAATATTCTGATGCTTACGTCCCTTCGTAACCCTATCTGCAGACTTATCAATTTCGATAGTAATCTTCGGAGTCACAGCCTTCAAAATAGTTCTCAAAGACGACTCAAAAGTCAAAAGCAAAGAAACCAAAATCAAACCAATAAAAACAACTCCACTTCCAAAATTCCCAACTCCAAGAAGTTGCCTAAACACAAAGTTCGTCACAAACCCAATATATCCACCATGACTTCCAGCCTGCGCATAAGACAAAATCTGATCAATCGGCACAGACATATGAAGAATACTCAAAACCGAAATCAAAAACAAAATCATTCCAAACGTTCTACTCGCCCCAAATGTAATCTTTTTAGACAAGAAAATCATAAATCCACCAACCGCAAAAAGACCAGGAATCACATAGATTCCCCATCCAATAACAGGTCGCAACAACTGAACCCAAATATTCCCAACCAAACCAAAAGCTCCTTGAATACTCAAAACAGTCACCGCAGCAATCATCAGAAGAACAACTCCCCAAATTTCTCTAGCTATCTGCTTCTTTACCTTGATCTTCATCGAAGCTTTCTTCCTTCTTTTATTTGTAGATTTATAAGTAGCGACCCTTTTCGGGCCGACTTTTCTCCTAGCATTGCTAGACCTATATGTACGTCTTCTTGCCATAGTGTGTAAAATATAGCCAAAATAACCATTTATGGCAACATCTATAATAGAGAGTAGCTACCTGTAGCGCTTTTTTCGCAAAAAAGGTTTCTCTACCAACAAGTAGGTTGCGGAAGACAAAACGATAATCAAAAACAAGGAAAGACCGAACTTTCCATAGATACCAATATCCAAAGCGGCAACTTTCTCAGACACAATAAAATGCCATATATAAAAACTGTAACTTATTATTCCCAACCACTCCAAAATCTTATTTCCAAACACCCATTTGAACCAAGAAAACGTCTTCGCCAACCCAAACATAAAAGTAGCCGCAGACAAACCAATAATAGAGTGCAAAAAGATCTGATAATAATAAACGTCCCTAAACCCGCTTCCCAATTCATGGAACACATTCATCCCCCACCACATTCCAAGTACACCAATCCCCATCAACCCCAAAGACCCAATCTTCAACCACAACCACTCCTTCCCTTTCAATTTCAAAACCAGATAAGAAGCAAGCATTCCAAAGGCAAAATGATCCAATCTGCCAACAAAATTCTCGGTGTAAATCACTCTTTCCTTCCAATCCCAACCTGAATAGAACTGCATCATATAATCCCTATACCAATACGTCACCAAAATCATAATCGCTATCCCAAACAGAATCTTCCATCCTTTCTTCCCAGAAACAAGAAAAAACAACGGCAAAAACAGATAAAAAATCATCTCCACCGACAAACTCCAAAGCACGGGATTTATTCCATAATAAGTATCAGCACTAAAACTCTGCACAAACAAAACGTGACTCAAAACATCCCACCAACCTGCAAAAGTCATCAAAATCTCCGGCATCATAAAAACCACAACAACCAACAAAGAAAAATAATATATAGGAGCAATCCTAAAAATCCTTCTCAAAAAATACTCCTTATTAACACCATGTTTATAAATCGACATAAAAATCAAAAAACCACTCAAAACAAAGAAAACATTCAAACCAACGAATCCAGCATCAAAAAACGGCGTCAGATCCAACCCACCCAAATCAACACCACTCATCGCATTCAAACCATAAAAATGAAAAATAAACACAAGCAGCGCCGCGATCCCACGCAAAGCATCAAACCCCCGGAGCCTTCCTGACACTGCAGTTTTAGTCATTAGTAAAATTTAACAAATGAGTAATAGCCCTCTCAACAATTTCAATAATCACATAATCAGCTCTCCCCCAACAATTCCTTTCCAAATCATAAGGAGATACATCCATAATATGATGACTCTCAACCTTTGAAAAAACCTGATCAAAGAAAGGCAACAGCCCCAATCCAAAACTATCATAATAAAGAACAACTTTTCCCGAGAAATTCACCCCACTCAAATCAACTTGCGGCTCATAAGTCACTTCCTTCTCCCCCACCCCAAGCATCCTCGACAAATCTCCATACCTCTCATAATCTTGAAAATCATCTTGCGGCAAACTCTTCAGATTCAAAGCTTCCAAAATCCTACCAAAAGCCAAATAAGCTCCATAACGATTCCAGTGAGTATCCAATTTCGAATAAACCTCAGACACGTTATAAGCCTCCTTCAAAAACTCCTTCAACGCAACAAACTCAATCCCTTCTTCGTCGAATCGAGCCTCAGCCACCTCATAATTCAAATAAATTTCATCCTCAAGTCGCCCAGGTAATTTATCTTCATAAATACTCCTTTTATCAGGAATAAAAATGAAAAGTGGTTTTGCTCCACATGCTACAACTCGATCTTCAACTTTCTTCAACCAACTTGAAATTCCATACAACTCATCTTCCGACAAATCACTCCCAGAGACCGTCTCACTCAAAAACAAATAACCATCCTTCCCCACCAAAACATCATTATTAAAAGACGACTTCAACAACTTCACATCCCTCAAAGCATTCATATGAACAAGCACATCTCTGAAAGGGAAATTTTCAGAAACATACGCATCCATATGAACAAAAAACTTAGGGGTCAAATGAACTTCCGGAAAAGGAATTCTACTCCCTTCCTCACCAAGTCCCGGCTTTTCCTTCAATTCACCATCAGTAAACGAAGACCAATTAAAAACAGTCACAATAAGAGGCAGTCCAATCAGGACCACAAACGCTACAGAAACTATTTTTTTCACCATCTTTTCCACGAAAAGAACAGGTTAAAATCTAAAATACAAGAACGGATGAAACAAATCTCCAGCAACCGATGTCATACAATTTATCAACAAAACAACAATCACAATCACACGGAAATAAGTCCCTCTCTCAATTTTCCGCAACCGAGCCGAATCCCACGGCAAAAACGAAATCAAAGCCGCCAAAATCAACGCCAACTTAACCTTCAATGTATAACTCAACAAAGCCACATCTCCCAAACCATCAAAACTAAACATCCTCACCAAAGTCTCTCCCGCAACAGCAATACTCTCCGCCTGAAACAAAACCCAACTCAAATAAACCAAGAAGAACGTGAACAACTGCGACAACCACGAAGGCCACTTAGCCAAAATCTTCCCCAAAAACAACTTCTCCAAAACTATCAAAACACCAAAATAAACTCCCCACAAAAAGAATGTCCAATCAGCCCCATGCCAAATTCCCGTCAACAAAAACACGAGAAGCAAATTTCGCACCATCATCACACGACCACCTCGATTTCCTCCAAGAGGAATATAAACATACTCCTTGAAAAAACCAGAAAGCGTCATATGCCATCTCTTCCAAAATTCAGTAATCGACCTAGACAAATACGGCCTGTTGAAATTCTGTGGAAACTCGAAACCAAACATCTCTCCAAGACCAATAGCCATCGAAGAATAACCTGCAAAATCAAAATAAATCTGAATCGCATAAGCAAAAATCCCAAGCCAAAGCATACCTGCGCTCGGATCGACAATCCCCGAAATCTCGTTATGCAACCCCCCAACAGTATCCGCGATCAAAACCTTCATCGACAAACCAATACAAAACCTATAGACACCTTTGAAAAATTTATCAAAAGTATGAGTTCTAGCCCGAAGCTGATTTCTAATCTGATGAAATCGCACAATCGGACCTGCAATAAGCTGCGGAAACAACACTATATACAAAGCATAATCAAAGAAATTCTTGAGCCTCGCGACCTCCCCTCTATATATATCCACCAAATAACTTATCTTCTGGAAAGTAAAAAACGAGATTCCAAGAGGCAAAATAACCTCAACAAAATTACCTTCCGCTATACCGAGAAGAGCCCCAAATTCTTCCACAAAAAAGTTCGCATACTTAAAATACGCAAGCAATCCAATATTGAGAATCAAAGCAACTACAAAAGCAACCCGACCAGAAAACCGCTTCTTATTAATAAACCTACTCAAAACAAAATCCACAGCAGTCGAACCAAGCAAAATATAAACAAATTCAACAGATCCCCAGATATAAAAGAGATAACTCGCAAGTAGCAAAAACAAATTCCTAACCTTGTTCGGCATCAAGTAATATCCGCCAACAACAAGCGGCAAAAAGAAAAATAAAAATGTAGGTGAACTAAAAACCATCAAACCAATTTATATCAGAATATTTACTTGAATTCTATTAAAATGTATTATGAAGCCCGATAACCACACGTATTACCATGCCAACAAAAAAGATCAAAACCAGATTTGCACCTTCTCCAACAGGATACTTACACGTCGGAGGCCTCCGAACTGCGCTATATTGCTATCTCTTCGCACGCAAAGAAGGAGGAAGTTTCGTACTAAGAATTGAAGACACAGACCAGGAAAGATTCGTCGAAGGCGCAACCGAGAGCTTGATAAACACATTGAAATGGGTTGGCCTCGAACACGACGAAGGCCCACACACCCAATCAGAAAGAACCGACCTATACATAGAACACGCAGAAAAACTTCTCGAGAGCGGCCACGCCTACCACTGCTTCTGCAGCAAAGACCGCCTAACAGAACTCCGAGAAAAACAAGAGTCAGCTAAACAAGCCACAATGTACGACCGCAAATGTGGAGAAATTCCTCTAGAAGAAGCTAGAAAACGAGTAGCAGCCGGTGAACCACATGTCATCAGACAAAAAATCCCATACGAGAACCTGAAATTCAAAGATCTAATCAGAGGAAACGTACAATTCGATGGAAAAAACGTCGACGACCAAGTCCTAGTAAAATCAGATGGATTCCCAACTTATCACCTCGCAAACGTAGTCGACGACCACTTGATGGAAATCACACACGTTATCAGGGGTGAAGAATGGCTCCCATCTACACCAAAACACATCTTCCTTTACAAAGCATTTGGTTGGGAGGTCCCAGAATTCGCACACATTCCCCTATTATTAAACAAAGATCGCAGCAAACTCTCAAAACGCCAAGGACACGTTGCCGTGGAAGACTATATAAAGGAAGGATATCTCAAAGAAGCTATTCTAAATTTCGTAGTATTCTTGGGTTGGCATCCAGGCGCAGGCGATGAAAACGAACTTTATACCTTAAAAGAGTTAGAGAAAGCTTTTTCAATAGATCGCGTCCACAAATCAGGCGCAATCTTCGATATTGAAAAATTGGATTGGTACAACTGGCTATGGCAAAAGAAACTCTTCAACGAAGAAATGCAAAAAGTAGCCAACGACCTAGACGACAAAGTACAGATCGAAGAAGTAAAACGCGGCACGTTCAAATATAAGTTCTCTTCAAAAGAACTTCACGACAAATTCCTAGAAGAAAAAGGCACCGCTCTACACAAAATCTGCGAAGACTACCTCTCAGAAGACCAAAAAAAAGCCGATCAAACCATTCTCAACCAAGCACTCATAGCAAATGAAGAAAAAGTTCTAAAATCCGCAAAAGAAATCGCAGAACACTTGGACTACTTCTTCACCTTCCCAGACTTCGAGATAAACCTGATAACACACGAAAAAATGAAGGTGGATCTGGCTCAGGCCAAGTCTGCCCTAGAAGCTTGCATACCAGTCCTAGAAAAAATCTCAGAAGAAGACTGGACAGAAGAAAATCTAGCAAAACTCCTCATCGATCTCGTTCAAAAACTCGAGATCAAAAACGGCCAACTCCTCTGGCCAATCAGAGTCGCCCTCACAGGACAACAATTCTCTCCAGGAACATTCGAGATGTTATGGGCACTGGGAAAAGAGGAATCTCTCGATCGCATCAACAACACAATCACTAGAATGTAGTGACCTTTCGCCACTTTTGAACCAACTGATCTATACCACACCGCTCACCACTTCGATCCGGCTCTTTACGCACTCGCCACAATCCTGGCTTTTTTGCCTCATTTGCTATCAAACCACGATGCGCTAAATCATGATGCCCAGAACACAGACAAAAAATCCTATCAGGGTCATGACACTTCACCCGAGAAAAACCATCTGCATGATGGAGTTCACTAAATTTCCTACCACAACCAGGAACCACACATCTATAATTATCTCTACGCTTAACAAATCTTTCTATAGGTTTAGGAATGTGCCTCGATTCAGATTGAACTGGATCAGGTTTTTTATTCTCGATTTTTTCTTTTCTCAGATTCAGCAGTTTCTTTATTGCATCTTCCCATTCACCACTTCCTTTGAGCTTCTTCAACTGGTCCAAAACCTGAGGATTCAAAGACATTGTCACAAAAACTTTTCCAGGTTGGATTTCCGCGCCGGCGCGGGCTGACTCGGTTCGCATACCTTTGACAAAAACCTCAACTTCACGCCTAGACATGCTCTCTACCCTGTCGGCCCACTCTTTTTCAGTCTCTTTCGTAGCAACAGTAGCCACAGGCTTAACAGCCCACAGCCCCTTACTGCTAACAACCTTCTGAAGAGCAGGCATACCCTCAATCTTCTTCAAAATCCGCAAACTCTCATCAACTTGATTCCGACTCAACCCAGCAATCTTCGCCGCATATTCATAAAGACTTCCAAAACCTTTCTTCCGCCAAACTTTATACCTATCAATATCCGGCAAAAGCAACATACATCGCCTCGCCCACTCCTTAGCATTCTTGCCACATTCCGAGAACTGAACATGCAACTCAACAGACCTAGCATCAATTTTTTCCATTTTCAAATTGGTTAAAAAATAAAAAGAACCAGCAACCTGCCTCAGCAAGTCACACAATAAATTTGAATTAAATATAAAATGGACAGAAATAATCGAACTCTACGAAAAACCATCACAATTTTAACACAAAAAAGTCCTCCCAAACAGGTTAAAATCAGCCAAACTAGCAATTTTACAAAGACAAAATCTCGAGACCATGGCGTGGTGAGCAAAAACTCACCCTTTAGCAAAACAAAAGCCTCGCCTCGACAACCACAGAACTTTAATTTATTATGAAGCTGAGAACAAAACAACCAGAACAACCTAAACAAAAGAACACCACATGAACTTCTTCGAACTAGAACTCATAATCAAGCACGTCAGAAAAAACAACACTTGCCCGCATTGCGACAAGAGATACAACATAAAAGATATTTCCGTTCTAGCTTCAACACAGCAAGAGTGCCTTCTTGAGCTCAAATGCCAATACTGCAAAAAAACAGCTCTAACAGATATAATCGCATCATCAAAAGCCCCAAAAGACGTCCCATTAATCAACCAAATGATAAAAAACGGGATAACAGACAACGACATCTTGGACGTCAAAAACTTCCTAGAAAGTTTCGATGGAGATTTTAAAAAACTTTTTCATAACTAAACCCTCATAACTAAATTAGAATGAAAAAATATCTTACCCTACCGTTAATCCTCTCAACTCTGCTAATGACAGGTTGCTTAGACAAAGTTAAGGACGGAGCAATAGACATCAAAGACGACACAGTAAAAGCATATGAAAATCTAAAAGAAGAGATTGGCGAACTATCAGACAAGTTCACAGAAACAAAAGACAAAATCGATGAAACAGCAGAAGACCTAGAACAAGCAAAAGAATCTATAGACGCCGTATTCGATTAAGATGATCAAAGCACAACTCCACATTCATATCAAAGGGGATCCCGTTGATAGGATTCCTTACAATTGGAAAACTTTAATAGACCACGCACACGAAAAAAACTTTCGCGTCCTTTCTTTCACCTGCCACAAACGCATCGTCTTCCCCCTCAAAGCAAAGAAATACGCCCAAAACCTCGGCATCCTATTAATTAAAGGAGTAGAAATTGAAATACAAAAAGAACACATCATCATTCTCAATCCAACAAAACAAGCAGAACACATCCGAACATTCAAAGACCTAAAAAAATACAAAAACACCCACCCCGAATGCCTAATCATGGCCCCACACCCATTTCACCCAAGCAAAGTCTCTCTCAAAAAGAGCCTAGAAAAACACATAGATCTTTTTGATGCGCTAGAATTCAGCTTTTACTACACAAGCCTCAAAAACCCAAACCTCAAAACAGAAGCTCTAGCAAAAAAACAAGGACTGCCATTGATAGGAACATCTGACTGCCACATCTTGAAATACTTCAACCACACATATACAACCATCGAAAACACAAAACCTTTGACAACAAAAAACTTCCTCAAAACCATCAAAGAAAACAAAGTCAAAATACACACAACTCCCCTCTCAAACATCGAAGCCGCAAAAATAGTCCTAACTCTTTTAATTCGAAAATTGAGAAAATTATTGCCTGTGGTATAATCATCAAAGTAACCCTCACCCTATGCATAATTTTCTTCGCAAAGTTCGTGCTTCAGCAAAAGCAAACCCAAAAAAAATCGTTTTCCCCGAGGGAGAAGAGCCTAGAATTTTAGAAGCAACTGAAACGATTATTAACCAAGGATTTGCAAACCCAATCCTAATCGGAGATCCAAGAAAGATGAAATCTCGCGCAAAAAAACAAAACCTCAAAATCGACTGGGGAAAAGTCAAAATCATCAACCCAAAAACTTCAAAATTAACAGAGAAATACACAGAAGCTTTCGCAGAAGCCAGAAAAGGAAAAGGCCTCACCAAAGCAAAAGCAAGAAAAATTCTCAAAAGCAAAGAAGGTATCAACTATTTTGGAACAATGATGGTACACACAGACGACGCAGACGGAATGGTTTCCGGAACAACATTCTCAACAGCAAACACAATAAGACCTGCCCTCCAAATAATAAAAACCGAAGAACAATTCCACACAGTCTCAGGAATTTTCTTCATGGTTCTAGAAAAACGACTTCTTTTATTTGCAGACGCGGCAATCACTATAGCGCCTGAATCTCACGATTTAGTCGACATCGCAGAAGACACAGTAAAAACAGCAAAAGCATTCGGAGTAGACCCAAGAGTCGCCTTCCTATCATTCTCAACAAAAGGATCCGCAAACCACCCAAGAGTCGATCGCGTCCGACAAGCTGTAAAAATGTTCAAACACGAATACCCAGACGTAATTTGTGATGGAGAAATGCAAGTTGACGCAGCTCTCGTACCAAAAGTCGCAGAAAAAAAATGCCCTTCATCCCCTATCCAAGGAAATGCAAACATACTCGTATTCCCAAACTTAGAAGCAGCCAACATTTCATACAAACTAGTAGAACGCCTAGCCGGTGCAAAAGCTATCGGCCCATTGCTCCAGGGACTACGAAAACCAGTCAATGACTTATCCCGAGGATGCAGTGCAAAAGACATAGTATCAGTAACAGCATTCACCTGCTGCCAAGCACAAGGCACGTGCGAATATTGCGTCTCGTAAAACATAACTTAAGCTCCCTCAGATGAAAAAAATCTTAGTAATAAACTGCGGATCTTCCTCTCTGAAATTTGAGTTATTTGTAGGAGGAAAAGAACCAACTTCAATCGCAGAAGGATTGATAGACGGAATAGGAAAAGACAACTGCCGAGTCACATTCAAAAGTTCAGAATTAAACCTCGGACTAAGAAGCAATTTCGCAAACCACACAGCGGCAATCAAGTATGCTTTTGATGCTTTGTTAAAATCAAAATCAATCAGTAAACTTTCTGACATTTCAATCGTAGGTCACAGAGTAGTGCACGGCGGAGAAAAATACCAAAAAGCCACAAAGATCGACGCAAAAGTCCTAAAAGAAATCAAAGCCCTTTGCCCACTTGCACCACTCCACAATCCAATCAACTTAAAAGGAATTGAAGCCTGCAAAAAACTACTCCCACGAGCAAAACAAATCGCTGTCTTTGACACAGCATTCCACCAAACACTCAACGAAAAAACATATCTCTACGCCATCCCTCAAGAGTTCTACACAAAACACAGAATCAGAAAATACGGCTTCCACGGAACCAGCCACAAATACGTCACAAATGAAACAATCAAGCTTCTCGGCAAAAAACCAAACCCAAAGATAATCACATGCCACTTCGGAAACGGCTCATCGATAACAGCTTCCAAAAGCGGAAAAGTCGTAGACACAAGCCTGGGCTACACTCCACTCGACGGAATCCCAATGGGAACTCGCTCAGGATCTCTAGACCCAACGATTCCACTCCGCCTTCAGCAACTCAAAAAATGGACCCCAGCAAAAACAGACGAATTCCTCAACCGCGAATGTGGACTCAAAGGTCTTTCTGGAATCTCATCTGACATGCGAGAAATATACGCAGAATCATTAAAGAAAAACCCAGACGCACTCCTAACGATCGGCCATTTGGCATATCACTCAGCTAAATACATAGGTTCATACATAGCCGCATTAGACGGCCTCGACGCCCTCGTCTTCACAGCCGGAATGGGCGAAAAAGCTTTCTACGTCAGAGAACAAATCTGTGAACATTTCTCACACCTTGGCCTTAAACTAGATAAGAACAAGAACAAGAAAAACGACAAACTCATATCAACAAAATCAAGTAAAGTAAAAGTCTTCGTCATTCCAACTGATGAAGAATATCAAATAGCAAAAGAATCACTTCAAATAAAATAACCTCAACCTATCCTATGAAACTAAACGCAACAAAAATTCCAATTCGCGTTGGAAAAAAATACATCGCCGTTCTAAATGAAAAACGCGCACACTTCCTCGACCTCCACGCAGGCGATCGTGTAATCCTCAAAAAAAGCAGAGTCCCTTCCATTCGTGCAATTCTAGAAATAACAGATAACAGCGAACTCAAAGAAACAGAAATTGGACTATACGAAGAAACTTGGGAAAAACTCAAAGTCGACAATTACGGTGAAGACGTAGAAATTGGAATCGCAAAAAAACCAATCTCAACCACATACATCAAAGAAAAATTAAACGGCAAACCCCTCGACGCAAAAAAGATCAACGAAATCATAAAAGACGTCGTAAATGACGATCTATCTGACATCGAAGTCTCATACTTTGTATCTGGATGCTATGTTCACGGACTCTCAGACAAAGAAACCGCAGACCTCACCCGAGCAATCGTAAAAAACGGCTCACAAATCAAATTCGGAAACCGCATCGTCGCTGACAAACATTGTATCGGTGGAGTTCCAGGGAATCGAACCACAATGATCATCATCCCAATCATCACAGCAGCAGGAATCGTTATGCCAAAAACTTCATCAAGAGCAATCACAAGCCCATCAGGAACAGCAGACACAATGGAAGTTCTCGCAAACATAACCAACGACGCACCAAAACTCAAAAAGATCGCTCAAAAAGCCGGAGGATTCATAACTTGGGGCGGTGGAGTCGACCTCGCATCAGCAGACGACAAAATGATCAAAGTCCGCCATCCCCTATCTCTAGACCCTCAAGGAATGCTTCTCGCATCAATCATGGCAAAAAAATTCTCAGTCTCTTCAAATCACGTTTTGATAGACATTCCTGTAGGACCTCAAGTCAAAGTTAAAACCAAGAAAGAAGGAAAAATCCTCAAAAAACGATTCGAAACTCTCGGTAAATATCTCGGAATGAAAATCAAAGTAATTTTCAGCAACGGCGACCAACCAATCGGAAACGGAATCGGCCCCTCTCTCGAAGCAATGGACGTCCTGAAAACTCTAAAAAACGAACCAGACGCACCACAAGAACTCAGAGAAAAGTCTATAATGATGGCAGGCCTACTCCTCGAATTATGTGGCAAAGCAAGAAAAACCAGAGGAAAAGCAATGGCACGCCGCTTACTTGATTCAGGCAAAGCATATGAACAAATGATGAAAATCATCAAAGCCCAAGGAGCAAAACGAACCAAGCTCCGACCAGGCAAATTCTCAAAAATCATAAAAGCAGGCAAAGCAGGCCGCATCACAGGAATCAACAATAAACTAATCGCACACATCGCAAGAACAGCAGGCGCTCCAAAAGACGCAGAAGCTGGCGTATATCTCCACAAAAAAATAGGAGCAACGGTCACAAAAGGAGAACCACTCTTCACCATCTACGCAGACATCGAAGAACGTATCGGTTACACATCTCAATACCCACTCAACAAAGCCTACACAATCAAATAACCACTTTAGCCCGCAAAACCATGCCAAAATATACTTTCAACGAAACTGTCAAAAAAATTAAATCTCTCGAGATACAAGGCGCAGAAAACATAGCAGTCCGTGCAGTTGAAGCCTTTGCAACCAAGCTCAAAGAAACCCGCAGCAAAGCCAAACTGAAAAAAGCCGTCCGCGAACTCAAAGCAGCCCGTGCAACAGAACCTGCCCTCCAAAACGCACTCGACTACTGCCTCGCAAACTACGATACCGACTCCAACATCGTAAAAACAGTCCTCGCCCATTTCAAAGACAGCAGACCTATGATCTCAAAAAACGGAGCAACCCTCATAAAAAATGGAATGAAAGTTTTCACCCATTGCCACTCAAGCACAGTCCGAAGAATTCTAGAAGAAGCTCACAGCCAAGGTATCAAATTTGAAGTCTTCAACACAGAAACCCGCCCACGCTTCCAAGGACGAATCACAGCAGCAGAACTCGCTAAGAAAGGAATCAAAGTCACCCACATGGTTGATTCCGCCGGCCGCCATATGCTCAGAAAATGCGACTTATTCCTGATCGGTTGTGACTCAATCACAAAGAGCAGAAAAGTCATAAACAAAATCGGTACAGAGAGCCTTTTTGACGCAGCCCAAGAAAGCAAAATCCCTACATACGTCTGCACAAACTCTTGGAAATTCGACACCGAATCTACCCTGAAGAAAGACACCAAGATCGAAGAACGTGATCCTGCAGAAGTCTGGGATCGACCACCAAAAAAAGTCACAATCTTCAACCCAGCATTTGAGAAAATCGATTTAGACAAAGCAACAGGTGTAATCACAGAACTCGGCGTTCTCAAGCCAAAGAAACTCGTTCGCAAAATACGAAAAAATTACCCATACATATGGCAATAACAAAGAAAGACATCGGATTCCTAGAACAACTCGACAAAATCGAGCCAAAAGCGAAATGCGTCCGCGCAAACATCGCAGCAATGCTAGTAAAAAGCGGGAAAGTACTAGTAAAGCACACAAACGACTGGCACAACAAAACTCCTTGCAACAAGATTGGCTGCATACGCAACAAACGCAAAGTAAAATCCGGCACACACCGCGAAATCTGCTACGGCCTCTGTGCAGAACAATGGTGTCTCGCCATAGCTGCCCGCAAAGGCATCAAAGTCGCAGGATCAACCTGTTACGTCACAAAACACCCATGCCGCGTGTGTGAAAGCCTCCTCACTGAAGCAGGCATCAAACGCATCGTCTACCAAGAAGGTTACCCCGACGTCCTTCCAAAATTTGATCTCTTCGAAAAAAGCAAAGTCAAAGTAGAACAAGGCCCAAACACAAACTACAAATCAGAGAAGATTCCGAAAAGTCACACGATTTAGAAAACTAAATCCGCCAAGTAGCATCAAAAGCTTTTAACAAAGCTTCTTTTCCCTCAACTACTTCTCCTAGTCCATCCCAAAGACCCAACTCTTTCATAACTTTCCTTCTAGCTACCTTTCTACAATCATCTCTCTCTTCTTCATCATCCCAAGGAGCATCCTCCATCTCTTTACGCATAAGAGCTTTATACTGCCTCCTCAGATCAGATGCCTCCACTCTAACAACCCTTCTCTTATGATCAGGTAAATCCTGCATTTCATCAATAAGATCAATCAAAACATGAAAACGAGACCTAGCTGCCCACTCATCACCTTCCCCATTAAAAAATGCCGCAAATCTCTCACGAATCAAATCAACATTCCCCTCAATATCAGCCAAAATCCTTTCATTCAAACCAAGAGAAAAAGCATCATTCAACGCATCAACCTGCTCCGAATCAATTCTATCCTCCAAAAGCCTTGGCAACACAATCGTACGCGCCAGCTCCATACCCGACACATCTGGATGACCTCCTCCAATAGACATAATAAATTTTGTTAAATTCAAACAGGAGCCGATCATACCAAACCCTCCCCTTTAAGACAATCCATTTATGAAGAATCCTCTTATAGAGGGAAAGAAAGGAACGAGAAAAGTTTCAGCTACTTTTTCCTGCATCATGATGCAGGAAAACTGAGTGTATGAACATGTTCATACACGAAGATTTAGTAGTTAACTTTTCAAGAGCCTTCTTTCTCTCTAAAGATCAAACTCATACACCGATGTCGCAGTCAAAACCTTCATCCTCCCCGAATTCAAATCCACAGTGAAATCACGAATCTCTCCAACTCCATCGATAACATACTGATTTGAGTAAACAAGATTCCCAGTATTCTCGTCCTTGTAGAAGACAAGAATCCTTCCATCCGAATCAAGAACATAAAGCTCAACCATATTTTCATCAGTGAGCATCTTCACAGGATCTACGAAAGCATTGAAAGGCGCCTTAGAAATTATCAAATCCTCCTTCACACCTCCATAATACTTATCAACTCCATCAGAGTTAAGGAACCAAACATTAGCATCAATTCCAAAGTCTTTAGCCAAAGCCAAGTCACCTTCAGAAGTATATTGATCAGCAACACCAAATCGATCTTGAGTAGCCTTATAAGTATATCTCCAAAGTTGATTGCTATCTGGATCCAACAAATAAATTCTATTAGACCAATCCTCGATCGCAACACCCTTGTGGAACGCACCATCTTCAGAGTCCATAAATGATAATGTACCTTCTTTATATTCAATAAATTTACCACTCTTAGTCAAGAAAACGATAGAATCTCTATCATCAAAATCAGTCGCCGCAATCACAGTTTCCTCCTCATCGATAGTTATAGGATCCTGAACCTGATCCAAAACAAGCTCATAAAGAGCATTATATTCAAAAACAAACAGTCGATCATTATTTTCAACAAATCCAAGAGCACTAATATTGCTCCTCTTCTCAGTCAGATCAGCGAGCAAAGTTGGCTCTTCGATCCTCTTAACATTATCAAGACTATCGCGAGTCTCTTCGATTTGTTTCAACAAAATACTAGCCTTCTCCCTGAAATGACCAGAACTCAAGACCTCCATTGCATCAGTTTGAGCCTTTTCCAGGATTTGACCTGCAGCTTCTTTATCATATTGTCCCTTGGTTTCAGCCTCAGAAATATTATTCTGAACATCTATAAGTTTTGTATCAAGAGCATCAATCTCAGCTTTTTGGACATTTTTGCTATACATAACCCAAACTCCTCCAATCAATACAATCAAAACAAGAGCGATAGTCAAAAGCGCTTTTCCTCCTCCAAAACCACTTCCAAAAATTCCTCTCTTAAAATTTGAAAACCAAGAACCTACCCCTGAAACTTTTGTTCTCATGTCTCTTGGAGAACGAGCTTTCTTAAGCATTTTTCTCTCTCTTGTCTTCTTGAAAGCAGCTCCAATAGCTCCTTTAGCAACACCACCTGCTTTGACCAGAACCTTCGAAAATGTAGATTTCTTCTCAGCTCCAAATGGTGTGGAAACAACTTTATCAGCAGATGAAGACGTATCAAGGAGCGTTTCCTGCAAACTTTCTTCACCCATTTCATCACCACCTTCAACCACAGCATCAGCCACATTTTGAGTAGCGATAGCAGTAAGTCCAACTTTTCCAAGCATTTCTGTTGAAACAGCATCTCTCAATTCAGCCAAACAAACAGCAGGATCATCATTCATCATAATACGACCAAGATCGGTCTTGCTAATATATCGAAGCAACCGAGTCGAGCTAATCAAAACCTTATCTCCCTCCTCGAGAGCACCATTCGCAATATTACTAAAAACTTTCACCCCATTCTCTTCATAAAGCCCTTCTGTAACAGAACTAACAAATTTCTTCCTAATAAGATACGCCTCTGAATCTCCACTCTGTGTAATATAAAGAGTATCTCCTACCAAAGCCGCAATCACTATATTCAAATTCCCCACATAACCTGAAACCTTCTCACTCTTGAACTTGTCCAACACATCATTTACCAATTTCAAAGAATTCTCGAACCTTTCATAAGGTTCCTCCTCAACACGATTGAAAAATTCTTCCTGAAACGTCGAAAAGACAGCCTCTCCAATTTCCTCACTATTAGCAGGATTATTCTGAATCTCCAAAGTTATGAAGATTTCCCCACTTTTCTCCCCATGTTTATCATACTGATCATAAGAATAGTTCTCGAGAAAGCTATTGTCATCTTTGCCGACAAACAAGAAGTCGTAGTTTGCTTTTAAAGGCATAATTATTATTTAAGAGTAGTTTTATCTGTGTGTGAATATACCAGACTATCCCTGGCCATGTAAATCTTCTTCCAATTCAACCATTTCCCTAATTCTGTCACCAGCCTCTTTAGCCACAGCAACAACTTTCGGATCCTCAAGCTTTCCTCGACTACCATCATCATAAGGCTCTTTCGGTCTAATCATAGGAGGCAAACAAGACCCAATCGGCCGTGATGGTTTTTTATTCAAAGACATATCTATTTGTTAAATTCAATCTATAAGTAGCCAAATTATAACAATCAAATCAAATATGTAAATGTTTTGTTAAAATAGAATTGACTAACACAGTCTTTCCCTCTAGAGTATGCACGCAAAAAAGCAATCAGAACAGAAGTACTACTAACTTTCAAATAAAATGCTCGGAAAGCTCAAAAAAAGAAAACGCCTTAGAAAACACGGCTTCATGCATAGAATGGCAACAAAAGGAGGAAAAAGCGTTCTAGGTCGAAGAAGAGGAAAAGGGAGAAAATCGCTTGCAGTCACAGTCCATTCAAAATAAACGGAAAATGATTTCCAAGAATTTTCGACTTAACAAATCAGATACAAGCTGGGTCTTGAAAAAGGGTGAAAAACTTTCGACCGATCTTTTCATAGTAAGATTACTTCGACTCCCCCAACAAAACCCTCAAACAAAGCCACCACAAGTCGCTTTCACAATAGTTACCTCAACAAAACTAAGCAAAAAAGCGGTAGAAAGAAACGCACTAAAAAGACAGATTTCAGAAGCACTCAGACTCAACATCAACAAGGTAAAGAACCAAGACGAAACCTGGAAAGTCGCATTGATTCCCAAAAAGAAAGTACTTCATGTAGAATACAAAGAAATTGAATCAGATATAATATTACTTATAAATAAACTGAATAATGAATAAACAAAACCTCATCAAAAACATTCTTCTGTTCCTAATAGTTTTTCTATCACTCAATTACATTTTCAATAGTTGCCAGTCACCTGAAGAACAAGCCTCTATAATTGATCAAGGAGATTTAGGCTTCATGACGACAGACACTTCATACAGCAGAAACAAACTCGTCACGGTAGAAATAAAGAACAACACAACCCAAGAGATCGTAATCCCACAAGATTGTCCTGGAGAACCTTTTGACGTGTTCAACTATGACAACGGTGAATGGGTGCAAATAGAATCAACTCCAGAAATAGACTGTAGTAAAGCAGAATCATACGCCCTTCAACCAGGAGAAGAATTAAAAGTTCCATACGACAAATGGTCTCACGCATTATTTTCAAAAATGGGAAGATTCCGAATTAGTTTCACAACAACAATCGGAGAAGAACTAAAAACATTCGACACCAACGAATTTATAGTAGAAAAAGAAGGAATGCTGAGCCAACTTTGGAACGGACTCTTCTACAGACCTATATATAACGCGTTAATTTTTTTCATACACGTTCTACCTGGAAACAGCCTTGGATTAGCAATCATTCTCCTCACCATACTTATCAGAACAATATTGCTCGCTCCATCACAAAAAGCGATGAAAGCACAAAGAAGAATGCAAGAGGTCCAACCAATGATTGAAAAGATCAAAGAAAAATACAAAGGAGACCAACAAAGAATTTCTCAAGAAACAATGACTCTTTGGAAAACCCAAAAAGTCAACCCAATGGGAAGCTGCCTTCCCCTACTCCTCCAATTCCCAGTATTAATAGCATTATTCTGGGTAGTAAAAGGTGGCCTTAATCCTGACAATTCATACCTGTTATACACAACATACGAAAACTTCTCTCTTCTGAATATAGACACAGCATTCCTAGGACTAGACTTACTCAAACCAAACGTTTACGTCCTTCCAGTAATAATAGGTCTACTCCAATTCGGACAGATGAAGTTATCAATGCACAAAAAAGGAAAGAAGACAGCAGCGAAAAAAGAAATGGCTATGGCAAACAACATGATGATGTACGCAATGCCTGTTATGATAGCAGTCTTCACAGCATCACTTCCTGCAGGTGTAGGAGTCTACTGGGGAACATCAACCTTATACGGAATAATCCAACAAGTATTTGTAAACAAAGGCTTCGACAAACCAGGAAAAAAAGACAAACCAGACGATAAGAATTCTGATGACGTAAAGGTCAGAGTAATTGAAAAACACTAATCCCTAAAAATATGAAAATCGAAAAACTCATTAAGGAAACTCTAGAGAACCTCCTGATAAAACTTGGATCGGAATACTCCGACATAGTGATAGACATGCGAGACGAAGACACATACACAGTAAACATCAAATCAGAAGACGCGACAACACTGATAGGTCATCACGGAGAAACCATCTACAGTTTGCAACACGTCCTCAAGACACTCTGCTGGTCAAAATCAAAAAAGAAAGATGAATTCAATATCATCCTGGACGTGGACAATTACAGACAAAGACAAGAAGACCGAGTAATCGCAATAGCGGAAAAACAAGTAGCCTTCACAAGAAAAACAGGAAGACCACAAAAACTTCCACCAATGTCACCTTACTTCAGAAGAGTAGTCCACATACGCTTGATGGAACCAGAGTTCGACGACATTGAAACTCTGAGTAACGGAGAAGGAGACCAACGACACATCATTATAAAACCAGCTTGATCAAAAAAATCTTAACTATCTTGGTAACCGCAACTCTAAGCTTCACGTTTGTCGTGAGCTTTTCGATCGTCCACAACCTGGGCCAACTCGCAACAGCCGAAGAAGCCGAACAAACAAAAGCAAATCAACCTGCAGACACACTATGCCCAAACGGTCTTGCCGACGTAGATGAAGGAGAGTACCACTACATCGCAATCAACGACTTGTTTTCAAAAGGAATCCTCAACGGATACGAAGACTGTTCTTTCAAATCATACGACCCAATCAATAGAGCAGAGGCATTGAAAATAACATCAGAAGCATTCACTCCCTTCACAGAAGAATACATAGTTCCAGACAAACGTCCCTTCCAAGACGTTCCACTAGACGCATGGCACGCAAAATACATCGTCCAAGCAAAAGAAAAAGGAATGACCAACGGATACGAAGATGAAACTTTCCGACCATGGGAAACAATCAACCTCGCAGAGTCCCTCAAAATAATCACCCAATCCCTAAGCAACTACATCGAACCACACGCAGACGAACTGTTCACAGACGTCCAATTGGACACATGGTTCTCAGGATACTTCGCATATGCGAAAGCACGAGACCTTCTCAACATATCCGCAGAAAACAAAGTTTTCCCAGAACAAGAAATGAGCAGAGGATATTTCGCAGAAATTATCTACAGACTAAAAAGATCTTTCGAAGGATATGATTTCGGCAAAGCAACCTTTTATGGAGAAGTTTTCCACGGAAGAAACACAGCCTCAGGCAAAATGTTCGACATGTACGAAATGACAGCAGCACACAAGACCCTACCATTCGGATCAATAGTAGAAGTCACAAACTTAGCAAACGGCAAAACAGTACAAGTAGAAATAACAGACCGAGGCCCTTACGGCCCTGGCCGAGTGATAGACCTGACATCCTCAGCATTTGAAGTAATATCAAGCCTCAGCCGCGGAATCATATATGTAGAATACAAAGTGATCTCTGAACCAGTCAATTAAATGCGCCGAAAACAAACCTTACAAACAGAAGTAGAAAAAACTATAAAACTCCTCATCACAACTCTCGCTATTATAATAATAGTTCTATTAATCGTATTCCTATTTTCTACCGGTAAAAAAGCCCAACAAGGCTACCTCCTAGAACAAGCGAGAAACCACAACGAAGAACTCAAAAACAAATCAGAAGGCCTAAAAGCAAAGCTCACAAACGCACAATCAACATCCAATTTTGACGAAAGCGAAATAATCGACGAAATGACCCCACCAGAAGACGAAATCCTTGATTACTTGCTTCCAGAGGATAACAATTAAAATTCCCTTGAATAATCCCTCCCCTACAGGTAGAATCACCGCGTATTTCCTAGCGCCTCTAAAGCGCTTTGACAACAAGGTCCCATCGTCTAGTGGTTAGGACATCAGGTTTTCATCCTGAAAACAGGGGTTCGATTCCCCTTGGGACTACCATTAAAAAATGGCAGCCATTCGGCTGGCATTTTTTGATAATCAAGGGGAAGAGAACCAAAAGGGTTCGCGTTTTCAAGTGAACGAGATAAGTGGACAAGCAAAGCTTGGACATTTACGAGTGAACGCAGAAAATCCTGTGACGAGCGCAACGAGTCACTTTCCCCTTGGGACTACCAAAGTAATGGCGAGAAATGCGATCCGTAGTGCAGCAAAGACCACGTTCTTTGCGAAACGAAGGAGAAAAAGCGCCAAAAAATCTACTCCAAACAGTGGAAAGATTTTTAAAGCTTTTTCAGCATTTCCCCATTGAACACCCTACTCCTTCACCACATCCATATCCACAGCTACAATTCAAAATTCAAATCTAGATCCCCAGAACCATCTTCATCTTCTTCCGCAAAAAAGATACCAAGCTTAGCTGCCTCCTCTGCGGTCAACCCTTCATCCTCTTCATCATCAGAAAGACGAATACCTTTCGTCATAGCCCTCCGTTGATCTTTATCTTCAGACGCACTCCAAGTAGAAACATATTCACCACCAACCTTACGATTTGGATCTTTAAAAGTTTCATGAATACGAGAAGCAGCATATGCAGCAATCTGACGGATCCTTTCCCTAGTCATTCTAGAAATAAACCCAACATCTTCAAGAGAAAGCCCTCCCCTCTCAGCAATATCCAAAGCACAAGAGGCTGGGATCTCCATAGGATCCATCTCAGGAAAATTAATCTTCAAAGCTCCAGTATCCTTTATCTCCAAATAAAGATGATACCTACAAAGAAGAAATGGACACGGACGAGGCCCACTCTCACAATGAGCTCTGATCTTAGGACGATTAGCTTCAGCCCATTCTGCCTCTTCTCTCAAATCTCCACCCAAATCAGCAACCACATTTTTATGAGTCTTCTCCAACTTCACAAATGGAATAGTCCCCGGCTTCATATACCTAGGCTCATCAACTTCTTCTTCACAACTAGCTTGCCTTAAAACATCATTCTCAATCACATCATTTTTATCAACCACATCCTCACCCCCAACAAGCACTTTTAAATCTTCATCCGAAAACTCATCCTCAATCATTACTCCACCATCAACATCATCTTCATCAAAATCCAGATCAACAATGAGATCTGGATTCACGTCACCATCATGTTCAGGAGCCCTAGTTTCCATCTAAAAAATTTGACAAATATTGTTTATTTGATGTAGAAGTTTTACCATGCTTGACTCACAAACATCAACATTAAATTTCGAAACTCCACCCGAAGACAAAATTTTGACTCCGGAAAAATTAGCCGAACTTGCAACAAAAGATTGTGAGAAAGGCGAAATTTTTCTTGGCAACATGGGACAATTCATCCGACTACAAGAACTCGAAGACAATATTTGGTATGTACCAATTGAACTGATAATCCCAAACCCAGATCAGCCAAGAAACTACTTCGACGAGAAAAAATTGAATGAGATGGAAGTCTCAATGTTAGACAGAGGCCAAGAAAATGCTGCAGCAGTAGTTCCATACATAGATTCAGAAGGAAAAATAAAATTTCTAATAGAAGGAGGTGAAAGAAGATTTCGAGTAATCACCGAAAGAATTGGAGCCCAATACATGAAAGTAGAAATAAAATGGAGGCCAACTTACAAAGAACTTTATGTAGCAGCCGGGCTAGACAACTTAGATAGGGAAGATCCCAATCCAATAGAACAAGCCAAGTTCTTCAACAGATTAATAGAATGGGAAATGGAAGCAGATGGAATCGGAAAAGCAAAAGCAACAAACACCATAAGCAAAAAAACAGGAAGAAAAGAAACATTCATAAAAAACAGACTAAAACTGCTCGAAACCTCCGAAATAATACAAACAGCGATTATAGAAGGACTCCCTGCGCACATAGGAATTGAAGTAGCTAGAATGGCAAAACGAGGGGACAACCAACTGGCAGCAGAACTAAAAGCCGTACAAATCCTATTAGACAATCCAGAAAAAGACTACGATAGCGAAGCTGCAAGAATAAAAGACCTCTCAAAACTAACAGTAGGAGAAGCTCAGGAAGTTATGAAAGCAATCTTGGCATCAACAGGAGGAAAAGCAGGAGAAGAAACCGTAGCAAGAGTAGACGCAGCAAAAAAAATCATTGGATTTTCCTCAGCCCTAACAACAATAATAAATCAATCAAGAAGACTGGTCGCAAACCCTAAGCTAATCCCAACAATAATAGCAACGATGCAGGAAAGAAGAGGTTACCCACCAGACATAGTCTTCGACAGAATACAAACAGTGCTCCCAATAATCAGAGGAATTCACAGACAAATAGTTGAAACAGCAACAGATACAGAAATACCTATGAAACCCGACGACCTGAGAGCAGAGCTAGAAGAAGTAAGAAGCGCCCTCGATGAAATGATCGAAGACCTTGCAGTCCCAACGAGAGGATACCCAACAGAAATAATCAAGACAAGAGCACAAGAAGCATTCGCAAGACTAAAAGAAGTTTACGAGAAGATAGTCGTAACAGCAATGATTCCGCCACCACTCGAAATCCCTGAAGGAGCCCCCACTTTCTTTGAACAACTAAAAAAACAAGGAGCAAACTTAGCCCAAAAAAGCGCACTCAAATTCAGAATAGCAAAAATACTCGCAGACGCATCCGACAACGACGAAAAATCACTAAACAGCAAAGAAATAGCAGACAAACTAAAAGAGCAAGGCATCAGCACAAAAGAAACAGTCATAGAACAAATCATCAGAGATCTAGACAGCGACTTAATGAGAATGGACCTAAGAGTAGATGTACAAGTTTTAAGAATCAGAGACAAAAAAACAAACAAACTTCAAAAAGTGAATACATACCGACTCAAGTGGGTAATCAAGAGATAGTAATTGACATATATTCTCCGCAAATGGTAACTTCGCCTCCTTTGCAAACAACAAAATGCCAAAAAACACACTAGACAGCCTATTAAAACTGGAAGCACCCGAGAATCCCCTTCTAGAAATAATAGAGGATCCAATCGCAGCGATCACGATATCAGATGCCTTAAGAGGTCCTGTTCTTAATTTGCTTAGACAAATAGAAACAAAAAAATAGAGTTAGGAAGAGCCAAAGAACTAATTAGAAGAAAATTACTAACAATAATCGACCAAGAAGAACTGACAATAACTGACAGACAAAAAGCCCTGCAAGTAATAGACGAAATAGAAGACTCGCCAGAGCCAGAACCAGAACCAATCCCTGAAGCAGAAGACCCACAAGAGACAGAAGAACCCGCGCCCATACTTCCAGAACACACAGTAGTTCCACACCCAGTAAAAAAAGAAAGCTCTTTTTTCGACAAACTTATATCTCAAATAACCGAAACTCAAAACCCAAAAGCAAAAGAAATACTCAGATATTTCAGGGAAGCACCTGCAGGAGAAAAAGTATCAATAGGAAAACTAACAGAGCTCATAGGAGCTTCAGCATCCATCACAGCTTGGCTAATAATAGAAAAACATCTCACACACTCCCGCCCATTTTTCTTAAAAATCACAGGCAAACGAGGCAAAGGACAAAGACCAGAAATACAATTGGCACACACCCTAGAACCTCCTCCAAAAAAGGAAATCCCAATTCCAGCAAACGCAGTAAAAGGCCCAATCAGAAGAGGCCACCCACTATACGAAGAATTCCAAACCTTTTACCACCACGAGATAACAGCTCCTCTATACAGAGAAATCATGTACTACATGTCAAAATTAGAAAGTGGTAAACATACAACAACAGCAGGCATAGTCGCCAACACAAGCGTTCCAAACACAAACACCGCAACAGTCCTGATTAAAACCAAGCTAACAACAACCAAGCCATTCTACATAGAACAAGTGAAAAACCCAGATGGATCACACCAAAAATTACTATTCCTATGCCACAAAAACCCTGAAGAAGAGGAAGAAAACATAATCCCAGAAAACATAGCAGAAGGCCCGATAACAAAAGCCCATCCACTATCGAAAAACCTAGAAAACTTCTTAAGAAATTCAAAAGGAGGAACACACGAAAGAATTATAAGAATACTGGCCGCATCAGCAAACAAAGTTCCAACCACAATGATTACAATGGAAACCGCAACAGGAGTTGCCACTCAAACTTTAAAAAACACCCTCGATGACCTAAAAGACACTAGGCCATTCTACATAGCAACAAGAAAATACGGAAAAACAACAAGCCTTTACTTATGCTATGAAAAAACCAAAGACGAAGACACAAACCTTCCACCAGAAACACCACCATCAGCAGAGAAATCCAAGAACCCAATCATAAAAACCGACCCACTAGGTACAAAAAAGTTCTTAGCCCAATGCGCAAACACAAAAGCAACATTCAAAGTAGCGCAACTCATTGCAGAAGATATGGAGGTTGGCCAACGCACAACATATGAAATACTCAGCAAGAAAACAGGGCTAACACGAACATACTTAATAAAAATAGCCGAGCAACTCGAACAAACCCAACCATACAAACTAGAAAAATATTTAGCAGAAAAGGTTACAATACTAAAACTGGCAGCAAACCCCATTGAGAAAGAAGATCCAGAAGAGTCAGAAATAAGCGAAGAAGAAAAAGAACTGTTTTTGGAATGGAAAACACATCCATCACTAATAGGAAAACCCACTATACAAACACTAATAGACTACTTATCAAAATACCCAATAGGAAGCCGATTTGAAGAATCAAAACTAGCAGAAATACTAGAAATCAAGATTCTTTCATTCAAAAATCAAGTAGCACCAATACTAGCCGAAACAGAACCTTTATGCCTAATATTGGTAAAAGGCCAATACCAAGCAAAAAGACCCGAAGACGACGAAACCGGACTAGAATACCAAACACAAGAAGACAAAATAAGAAGACGACTCGTATTAAAACTACTATCAATATACGGTGAAGAAACTATAAACCCACTACCATTCGAACCAGAAATGAGATCCATAGACGACGAAACCAGCTCCGGGATAACAGCCCTCGCAATAAAATCCATACTAAAACTTGAGAGAAAATTAAAAGACCAGGAATTTGTAGTAGACCAAATTTGTAGAAGAATAGATTTACTTATAGAAAATATTCGCAGCCAATTTAAAGACATGCCAGAAGTAGAAAAAGCTCTAAAGTCTTTAGTAGAAAGAGAACGTCAAACAATGGAAAGAGAAATAAAATTCAAACTATGGCAGAAATCAGCAAAAGGCCAATCGGCAAAAAAAATAGTAAAAGTATTGTCAGATCGATATTTCCAAATAGGAGACGAATTGCTTTTAGAAGACTTGGCAAGACTCGCAAAAGTGGAACCACAAACAGTGAAACAAGCAGTAAGGGGAAGTCTGGCAAACACCACTCCATTAGGCCTGAAAGAAAAACACGAAAGAACTGGCGTGTTCTCTTATACAATCACTGAAAACGAAACCAAAGAAGCAAACAACGGAATCCCCGAAATCCCAATCTTCCCAGTAGTAGGCCCTATCCACCCAAGTCACCCATTATACCCAGCACTACAACAAACATTGGAAAACTTAGGAAACGCAGAAAGAATAAAAGAGATCTTGCAATTCCTAGCAAACAGATACCCAAATCAAACGGTAACTTACCAAACAGTCGCAGAAAAAACCGACGTCCCAAGCTACAACGTCACCCAAGCTACAATAAACATGCACTTAGATGAAGAAACACAACATCACAAAACAGCCCCATTCACAGTAAAAAAATCTCCACTCCCAGGAGAAAAACGAAAAATACAAATAAAGTTATGGTGCCGAGCTCAACTACCAAAACAAAAAGAAAGAATGAGAAAACATCCATCTTGCAATGATTGGATAAGAACACTACACGACCCAACAATGCAGAGACTAGCAAGAACACTCGTAGACCTAGGACCAAACGAAATAATTTCAACAGACAAATTAATTAGACAAGCCTTTCAAGGCAAGATAACACCTGACGTAGAAAGCAAAGCTAGAACAGCCATATCAGGAATGCTGAGAATTTTAACAAATCACCCGGAAATCCAAATAACAAGATACATAAGACAAGGAACAACTTACCTAGGAACATCCCTGGCAAGCGCAGACGTAACCGAATGGGCAGCTGCAACTCCAAGAAAAGAAATCGAAAGAAAAATGGTTGAAGCAATCTTAGAAAGATTTTTCACCTCAAGATCTCGCCCAATAACTTTCACAAAAAAAGAAGTCAAAAAAATATCAGGACTAAAGTCCGTAAAAGAAATCGAACAATTGATAGAGGTCTTGAACAAAGCTCCGAATTTCAAACTGATGCAATCTCCACAGGACAAAAAAGAAGTAATGTTCGTCTCAGCAAAAAGAGAAATCACCGATGACCTCACGACCATTAATTAACTCCTCCTCCCCCACTCCCCTCCAACAACCCCTTGACTCCAAGGAGTAAATTGTTGTAAAAATAACTACCGGAACAACACATTAAAACCACGCGCCACGCGCTCAAAATGAAACGCATCTATCTCGACCACGCAGCAACAACTTACGTAGACCCAAAAGTCTTGGAAGCAATGCTACCCTACTTTACCGACAACTTCGGTAATCCAAATTCAATCTACACATCAGGCCTAGCATCAAGAAAAGCTATCGAAGACGCCAGAACAACAATCTCAGAAATCTTGAACTGCGAATACGACGAGATCATCTTCACAGGAAGCGGAACCGAAAGCGACAATCTCGCAATCTTCGGCACGGTCCAAGCCCTAGCCAAAGACAAAAAGCCAGAAGACCTCCACCTCATCACCTCAGCAATCGAACACAACGCAGTACAAGCTCCATTTAAAAAACTTGAAAAAGAAGGATACAAAGTAACTTACATCAAACCTCAACGAAACGGCCTCATAGATCCAAAAGATTTTGAAGAAGCAATCACAGACAAGACAGCCTTCGCATCAATCATCTACGCAAACAACGAAATCGGCACAATCCAACCAATAGCCGAGCTAACACAGATAGCACACCGAAACGATATCATCTTCCACACCGACGCCTGCCAAGCAGCAGGAGCCCTCACAATGGACACACAAGAACTCGACGTCAACCTACTCACTCTCAACGCTAGCAAAATCTACGGACCAAAAGGCATCGGAGTCCTGTTCAAAGCATCAAGCATAAAACTCGAACCACAAATCATCGGCGGTGGCCAAGAATCAAACCTCCGAAGCGGAACCGAAAACGTCCCAGGAATAGTAGGAATGGCAAAAGCCCTCGAACTCGCCCAAGAAACATACAAAGAAGAATCAGCCAGACTTACCACTCTCCGCAACCACCTCATAGACGGAATAGAAAAACAAATCCCACGAACATACCTCAACGGCGACCGCGACCTCAGACTACCAAACAACGCAAACATCCTGATCCTAGACATCGAAGGTGAAGCACTTCTCCTCCACCTCGACGACGCCGGCATCGAAGTCTCAACAGGTTCAGCTTGCGACTCGAAATCTCTCGAACCTTCACACGTCCTCACTGCCATCGGCCTTCCAAAAGACGCAGTCCACGGCTCAATCCGCTTCACCCTCGGCAAAAAAACAACAAAGGAAGATATCGATTACGTCCTCAAAACTCTCCCAGGAATAGTAGAAAACCTCCGTAAAATATCCCCTGTCAGAATTGACGAAACCAAGCTAGGACTTTAGAATCGCCATGAACTTAACCAAATCAATCATGTCAAAACTCCTCTTCATAATAGCCCCAAAAAACTACCAAGACACAGAATACGAAGATCCAAAGAAAGTCCTCACAAAAAAAGGCCATGAAGTCATCACAACCTCAACAACAGCAATAGCAACAGGCGCTCTAGGCGGAGTAACTCACACAGACCTCTTGATCAACGAAGCCAAGCCAGAAGATTACGATGCAATAGTCTTCATCGGCGGCGGCGGATGCCAACTCTACTTCGAAAGCCCAACAGCTCACCGCCTCGCACAAGCCTTCTACGATGCAAACAAAATCACCGCCGCAATCTGCGCAGCACCAATCATCCTCGCAAAAGCAGGCCTCCTCACAAACAAAAAATCAACCTGCTATTCAGGCGGGGCCGATCAACTCAAACAACTCCAAGCAAATTACACTGGCAAATCCGTAGAAAAAGACGGCCACATCATAACCGCGAACGGCCCATCTTCAGCAAAAAAATTCGGAAAAGTTATAGCCAAAAATCTTTAAGCACTTGCCGTCAATTTAAAGTGCGTAACATTCACTTGCCCCAGACCCCTCTCATGAATAATATGGGGAATGCACACAAAATCTTGTGTTTCAACTCAACACTAGGCACAAAATGTAGTCTTCCCTTCATTTCTGCGAAAATGTCAAATATTACTGGCGTTCGCGGCTTTTATACCCCAAATATATAACACCCCAGGTCCTATGTCCCCTATCCAAAAAATAAAAAAGAGAGACGGCAGAATTGTCGACTTCGACCAAGAAAAAATCACCGAAGCTGTCTGGAAAGCGGCAAGTTCTGTAGGAGGTGAAAACAAACAAGTAGCAGAACAAATCTCAAATCAGATCTCTGCAGTATTGGAAGTCTTCTTCAAAGACGAATCAGACATTCCAACAGTCGAACAAATCCAAGACTTGGTAGAAAAAATCCTAATCGAAGGAGGCCACGCAAAAACTGCAAAGGCATACATCATCTACAGACACAAACAAGCGGACGCACGAGAACAAAAAGAATTAATGTTCGGCAAAGGGGCAGCCGACAAAACATTAAGCTTCTCAAACAATGCACTTCAAGTGTTAAAACGAAGATACCTACTAAAGGACAACAAAGGAAACCTGAAAGAAACACCAGAAGATCTAGTACGACGTGTAGCGAAATCAATTGCAGAAACTGACAACAAATACGAAGGTGAAAATTCTCAAGAAACAGAAGAAAAATTCTACGAAATGATTAAGAATTTAGAATTCATGCCAAATTCTCCTACCCTCATGAACGCAGGCACAGGGATCGGCCAACTTTCTGCATGTTTCGTAATTCCAGTAGAAGATTCTATGGAAGGAATATTCACAAGCTTGAAGAACGCAGCACTCATCCACAAAAGTGGAGGAGGAACTGGATTCTCTTTTGCACGACTACGACCATCAGAAGACATGGTCAGCTCAACGACAGGAGTATCATCAGGCCCAATCTCATTCATGAAAGTTTTTGACGCAGCTACAGAAGTAATCAAACAAGGAGGAAAAAGACGAGGAGCAAACATGGGAATCCTCAGAGTTGATCATCCAGATATTCTAGACTTCATCAACATGAAGTCAGACATGAAAACACTCCAGAACTTCAACATATCAGTAGCTGTCACAAACGCATTCATCCAAGCTCTAGAAAAAGACGAAGAATACGACCTCAAAAATCCAAGAACAAAAGAAACAATGAAACGACTCCCAGCAAGAATGGTATTCGACTTGATAATTGCCAACGCTTGGAAAAACGGAGATCCAGGAGTAATTTTCATCGACGAAATCAACCAAAAAAGCCCAGTCAAACATCTCGGAGAAATTGAAGCCACGAACCCATGCGGAGAACAACCACTCCTCCCATACGAAAGCTGCAACTTAGGCTCAATAAACTTAAACAAAGCAATTTCAATAAGCGGACAAGACCTCGACTGGAACAAACTAGAACAAATCGTATTCAGCGCAGTCCATTTCCTCGACAACGTAATAGACGCCAACAACTACCCAATCCCAGAGATAGCAGAAACATCAAGAAAAACCAGAAAAATCGGACTTGGAGTCATGGGATTCGCAGACATCCTATACAGACTTGGAATCCCATACAACTCAGAAGAAGGAATAAAGATGGGAGAACGAATCATGCGATTCGTAGACGAGAAATCAAAAGAAAAATCAATCACACTCGCACAAACCAGAGGAACGTTCCCAGCTTGGGAAGGATCTTTCTATCACAAAAACGGAATCAAGATCAGAAATGCATGTACTACAACCGTAGCTCCAACAGGAACAATCGGAATGCTCGCAGAAGCATCAGGAGGACTTGAACCACACTTCGCCATCTCTTACATCAAGAACGTAATGGACGGAACAGAGCTCGTATACACAAATAAATTCTTCGAGAAAGTCGCAAAAGACCAAGGATTCTTCTCAAAAGAATTGATGCACGAAATCGCAAAAGTAGGTTCGATCCAAAATTTCGTTGAAATTCCAGAAGCAGTAAAGAAAGTGTTTGTAGTAGCCCAAGACATCGCTCCAGAATGGCACATCAAGATGCAAGCCGCTTTCCAAAAACACGTCGACTCAAGCGTATCTAAAACCATCAACTTCCCACACGAAGCCTCAATAAAAGACGTAGAAAAAGCATACCTCCTTGCTCACAAACTAAAATGCAAAGGAGTCACAATCTACAGAGACGGAAGCCGAGACAATCAAGTTCTAAACATTGGAAAAGTTAACAAAGCTGAAGTTCCAAAAGAGACCTTCACTCCAATCATCGAAGAATCTACTCCAGCAACAACTCCAGAAAGACTCGAAGAAATCGCCCCACCCCCAATCTTCGAATCCGCTAAGTCAACCGAGCCTCGCGAACACAAACCAATGTCAAAACACGACATTTTACAGAGTAAAAAGTGTCCAGAATGCAAAAGCGACGTCCAAATCGGTGAAGGGTGCATGCTCTGCCTTTCTTGTGGATTTTCAGCCTGCACAGTCTAACCTGTAGAGCAGGTTGACTTTTGGTAAATAAATGATAAAGTTGTCTCTCGCTGCGAATTAAGCAGCAAAGACACAAAATTTGTTAACCTTAAAAAGTGGGCCCAGACATAGCCAGAAATTTGGATGACAACCTAGATCTTGCACAAGAGGAACAAGAGGAACAAGAAGCTCAAGAGAAGCTTTCCCAAACCCCAAGAAGTTTTGAGGAACAAAAAATCAAAGCCCTAAGCCATGAGGATAGAGAGCGTTTCCGAAGTGGAAAAGTAGGCCTAGAAGACTTGAAAAAAGAAAGTGAACAGGTCAAAGACCAAGCCACAAACTTGATTGAAATGGCTCGAGGACAAGAAAAAATCACAAAAAAAGAAGCAAAAGAATACAAAAAACGACTGAACATAAGCCAACGCAAAGGAGAACGCGAACAAATAGTAGAAGACCTCCAAGGAGCGATTGCTCAAATCCAAACAACAAGAGACAAAAACGAAGAACTCGAAAAATCCGATCCAGAACTCCAAAGAGCATACGGACAATATGACAGACTAATAAAAGAAAACGCTCATTTATTAGGATCAAAAGCAGTCGAATCAAACGACCCACAGGAATCATACACAGCCTGGATAAGACAACAGAAACCATCAATAGCTGAAATAGAAAAACTCACTGTCAAATTCTTCCAATCACAACGCCCACCAAGACTAGCCATATACAACAAACTCAAAGCAAAACTTCCAAAATACGGAATCGCCAAACCAACCGACATTCCATTCATAGAAAGAGAAGGATTATCTGAAAGAGAACAGTTCTTCGAAAGAATCGAAAGCCTTGAATCAACCATGAACAAGATGGGTGGCCTCAAAGACAAACTCTACTCAAAGAAAGCTGAAAGAGGAATTATGCAAGACCTCCTCCACGCAACAACCGAACAAGACCAAGACACAATTTTAAACAAAGTAGAAAGAACCCTTCACAAAGAAGAAACAAACGGCTACGCAGACCTCGAGACAGCCGCTAGGTCAAACCGCATCAGCCAGAAATCAATGACAAACATCCTCAACTACTACAAGAACCTCGCCAACACCAAAGACAGACTAGAAAACTTAAAACTATGGCCAAGCTTCATAGAAAACGAAGCAAAACTAACAGACAACCTAAAAGAAGTCTTCGACAAAGCACCAAAAAACGACGAAGGATACAATCTAGCCTTCCAGGCATTCAAACACATGGACTTCGTAGGAAAAGAAAAATTCATCGCAGACCAGAAACAAAAACGAGAAACCGAAATCAACGAAGAAGAACACAACAAAGAACTAGTACTTTTAGCTTTCAAACAGGAATGCGAAAAAGCACGACAAGAAAACACCTTGTCAGACAAAACCGCAGAAAATTACGAAAAATGGTTAGACTCTAGGGCAAAAACCGCAACCTTCGCTGAACTAAAAGAATTCCTAGCAGTCTTAACCTCCCCAACCGCAAACGAACAACACAAGAACCTCAAAGCATACGAAAAAAGAAAGAAATTATTCAGAACAGACCTAAGAACTCTCCGAGATCTCGACCCAACTATTTCAGACAAAAAAATAGCCAAGTGGGAAAAAAGATATAACGAAGAAGGTTGGACAAAAAGAAGTAATATCCACGACGAACTAAAAATAGAAATCAACAAAGCCAAAGAAAACCGAATTGGCGAAAAAGCAAAAAAAGCTGGATTAAAAGTCATCGACGGAGGAAAAGAAACCAAAGAAACCACAGACACTCTATCAACAGATAAAAAGATCGCAGTCCAAGCAATCAATCGCCTTTTCGATCTCGAAGCATACGGCGACGCAATGATTATGTGTTGGGAACTTCTCAAACATCACAAAGACGACGAAGAAATAAAATCTCTATTCGATAAAATCCAGAAATTCGCAAACTCAGGAGCAAAAAAAGCAAACAAAGCCGAACAACAAGACACGTACGAAAAATACCAAACCCTCGCAGACAAAAAAATGACAAACGACACCGAGACAAAAGAAGATTCCGACGAACTTCAAACAAAAGAACAAGCCCTACACTTAACAAAAAAAGACCAAGAACAAAAGAAGAAAACCTCAGCAAAAGACAGAAACCAAGACGAAGTAATGGAAAAAGTAAAACACGACACAGAACTCGGATCATACGCAGAAGAATACCTAGAAGGAAGCACAGACGATGAAATTATAGATGCAGACACCCTCAAAGCAACAAACGTAATCAAAGTCGATTTCGACACCGAAGACACAAAACAAGACAAGAAAACACTGAGAAAACAAGTCCGCAAAGAACGTGAAAAAGCCGGAGAATACCAAGGTTCAACTGTAATAGAATTCGAACAAGGAAAAACCGGACGAACCATGGATGCACGCTCAGGAAAAGAAGCGGAAGCTCAATTACAAAAAGAAAAAGAAGTTCTAGCAGCCGAAATGGCCCTAGACATAGCAAGCATAGTTCACCCAGAAGGTGCCCCAACTCCAGATCAACTAGCAAGAGCAAAAGAAGCTGCCCTTGCAAAATTGAACAAAAAAGCGAAAACTAAGATAGAAAGATCAACCGAATAAAATGATTGACCTAGCCTTCGCCATCTTGGTATTCGCAGTTCTAGCTGTGGTAATAATAGTTATATTAGCGCTCTTCACATCCTTCATAGTCGCAGTTTTTGGCGGCGGCCCTTTTGTCCCAACCCCAACAAAAGAAGTCAAACGCATCCTAAAACACGCAAACATTCGCAAAGGTGACAGACTCTACGACATCGGCGCCGGCGACGGACGCTTCATCCACTACGCAACCAAACTCTACGGAGCAAAAGCAACCGGCTTCGAAATAGACCCATTCGTATACCTACTCGCCCGCCTCAGACAAATTTTCCTCAAATGGAAAGGAGAAATGGTCCGGGCAGACTTCCAATCACACAGCTTGAAAGACGCAGATATCATAATCTGTTATATGCTCCCAAACACATTGAAAAAATTCAAAACTAAATTCGAGAAAGAACTTCGTCCAGGCTGCAAAGTAATCTCATACACCTTCAAAGTCGGCAACTGGAAACCAATAAAAATCCTCCCAAAAAGCAAAAAACGCCACCAAAAACGCATCTACATCTACAGCGTCCGCGACAACTCAGCAAAAACTCGTACCAAGAAAAAAACAATTTCCAAGAGAAAGTAACTCACAAACGAGACTTTTTCTCCCAACCCTTCAGACACAAAGCTCAAAACAATCGCCACAAAAGACGAGAGCATAATTAGCGGAATAAAAGGCAAAACAAATATATTCGCCAAAGGACAAATCAGAGAGAACCTCCCAAAACTCCTCAAAATCACAGGCAGAGCAAAAGTCTGAGCTGACAAAGTCATTATCAGATTTTCCCGTACAGCAAACATCACAGGCACCCGCGACAATGCACGCCCAAAAACACCTCCAGCCTTCTCAATCACAGGAGAAACATAAATCAAACCCAGTGTCGCCAAAAACGACAACTGAAATCCAACATCATATGGCCCCACTTTGGGATTCCACAAATTCATAAAAAAAGCCGTCAAAACCACAGCATACCCAACTTGATTCTGCCTTCCAAAATAAAGAGCAAAAAGCCCAATCACTCCCATTATCCCAGCCCTCACAACGGCGCTTGACGCGCCTACCAAAACCACAAACACAAAAACAAAGAGGCTCGCCACAACAACGCGCGCCCTCCGCCCCAAAAAACCAAACATCCCAAACACAACCAAAATCACCAAGGTAATATTATAGCCAGAAATCGCAACAATATGAGTCAATCCAGTCTCATTGAAATCCAAAGTCAATTCCTCAGGAATCCCCTTCCTCACTCCCAGAAGGAGACCTGCAACCATACTTCCATGAGGCTCCGAATAAATCCGTGAAACCTTCTCCTCAAATTTTCCCTTCAAATCATAAATCCCCTCAAAAAACAAAGAACCACACCCATCCCCCACCTTCATCACCCGAGCATTATTCACCATCGAATAAATTCCATATCTCTCCAAATACTTCCCATAATCAAAATCATCAATTTTCTCAGCACGCACAGGCCCTCCAACCACAGACAAAACATCCCCATATTCATAAACCGGATACTTCGCCGCATTGACCAACAACTTCCCACCATACACACGCCCCTCCTCCCCAGAGATAACCACCTCCGTCAAAGTATATTTCACCCGATCAGCCCTCACATCAACCTCACCAGAAACACATCCCGTCATCGAAAACTCCCCAGTTCCGTTCAAGACGGACACATCATCACCAAAAGAGATTTCTGCTAACAAAAACCGTCCAACCCCAAAACACACCCCAAGCATAATCACCAACAAAATCTTCAACCCAACCACCACTCCTTTCCGAACAAAAACCCAAACTACCAAACCAAGAAACACGACCCCAATCATCACATCCTGCGCCGCAAAAAACACCCCTATCAAAAAACCTATCATGAAAAATATCACCATAACCAAAAACTACAGCACCAACCTTAAATAAAACTTAAATTTTTCTAAATTATTCCACAACTTCGGGTTCCACCACCTCAGGCTCCACCTCAGGCTCCACAACCTCCAAGTCGCCCCCAAGGTCACCAAGTTCCTCCTGCTTCGTCTCAACAGTGTCCATAGGCTGAATTTCATCTATACCACCCATAATACCAGACTCAAAAAACGCACCAAAGAAAGCCGCAAGATCAAAAACCTCATATTCTAGAGGAGTATCAACAGTGAAAGGCTTGTTAATATTAGAAACAACAATCTCAATGTCCGCTTCAATCTCATCTCCAGAAGCAACATCTCGAGCAAAAGCATCTCCATCAATCTTTACCAGGGCCCCAGACAGAGGATCCACCCAAACATCGCCATCAAAATTAATAGAACCAAACAAATTCATAAAACCAGAAGCATAATCAGAATCAAACTCTTCTCCAGAAAGTTCAGCACATTTTTTCTGATACGCCAAAATTCCAGCAGGATTAAGCTCCACACTGTAACGATAAGCTTCATACTCACCAACAGTCTCTGTTCCTTCGAAATTAATACCTGTGAAAAACTCAGCGACCAAAAGCTCTTCTCTCTTTTGTCTATCTAATGGATCAAGATCCTCAACAGGAGTCCCAACAATACCTTTCACATAACCTGCAGCCATAGATTCTTCAGTTCCAGACTCAAGCTTCCACCAAGGCCCAACCAAATCAGAAAACAAAGCCACGGGGAAATTTGGAATCTCAGGCATATCAAGAAGTCTAACAAAAGCTCCATCTTCAGTTTCCCTCAAATAAACATCAGCACGATAATTTTCACCAGCAGCCTCTATCTTCGCAACAACATTAATCTCAATACCTTCATTCTCAGAATCATAATAACTATAAGATCCATTCAAAGACGCCTCAACTTCTCCACCACCATTTCCAGATTGACTAATAGCCAGATCAGACTCAAACCGCAAAGATTCCGCTCCAAACAGATTAAAAACAGACTTCTGCAAAAAAGCTGAAGAGTCACTCACAGGATCCTCTTCCCCACAACCAGACAAACCAACCAACACAAGAACTACAATTAACCCCGAAACAAAAAGAGATTTACGATTTTTATTCATACAATTTTGTTAAAATATAAGTCGCGCTTCGGTCGCGCTGCTTCGCATTATAAATTGCATATTACTTTTTTTAAAGTAAAATACTTCCGATGCAGATTAGAAGAATAAAAAACAAGGGAGTAAACATCTCGATAATCCTCTCCCTAACAATCATAGTCATACTTGTAACACTGATAATAAAAGTGCTTTTAAGCATCGATTTCAATGCGCTTATGCTCGCTGCAGGCGAAACACTGGAAAAAGACGAATTCAACCAAACAAATTTCCTAATTATAGGAACAGGAACAGACGATCACGATGGTGCAGACCTGACAGACACAATAATAGTAGCCAGCCTCGACCACAATCTCGACGTAGTCACGATGGTTTCTATACCAAGAGACCTACATATCGACGATGATTTATTGCAAGTCCCAAGAATCAACGAAATCTTTTATTACGCAAAAGAACATTTTGGCAATGAAAAAGAAGGTTTAGACTTCTTGGTCAAAAAAGTCGAAGAATCAACAGGTCTACCAATCCATTACCACGTCAAAATTGACTTCAAAGGATTCACAGAGATCATAGATGCAATCGGAGGCATAGACATCGATGTACCAGAAGCAATATACGACCCATTCTATCCAAAAGCAGAAACAATATCTTACGAATTATTCCAAGTATCAAAAGGACTTCAACACATGGATGGCGCAACAGCCCTCAAATATGCACGAAGTCGTAAAACAACCTCAGACTTCGACAGATCAAAACGCCAACAACAAATAATATACGCATTGAAAGAAAAAGCTCTCCAAACACGCCTAATCCTCGACACAGACAAATTAAAAGAACTTCTAAACACAGTAAACGACAACATAGAAACAAACCTAAACATCAGAGAAATGCTCACACTAGGAGCACTCGCAGACAACTTCTCCCAAGAGAAAGTCTTGAGTTTTCAAATCCACGACGATCCAGTTCAATGCGGAGGATTCCTTTATGCTCCTCCCATACAACAGACCGGCGGAGCTTTCGTCCTTGAACCTGCAGGAGGAATCGAATACCTCCAAAAATATTTTGATTTGATAACAAAACACCAACCAGCATTCCACGAAAATCTCAAAATCCAAGTCCTCAACGGCACACCAGCCGCAGGAATCGCAGCAGAAAACAAACAAGTCTTCCAAAGATACTGCATGGATGTAGAAAGATTCGGGAACGCAAGATCTCAAAACATCAAACAAACAACAATTTACTACAACCCAATTCCCCTACCAAAAAAAGAACCCACCGAAGAAACAAAATACTACACTCCCTTCACAATAGAGCTAATAAAAGAAATTATTCCCGAAGCAGTAACTTCAGAAACATTCCCACAAGAATACATCGACCAAGGATATGACAAACTCTCAGACATAATCGTAGAAATCGGGGAAGATTACATCGACTCAGATCACTACTTGGAAGACAGCTTCTACCCTTTGTACGAAATAATTTACGCAGAACCAACCCTAGAACCAACTACAGATGAATAATCAGGACCATTTCGTTCGCCTCAACGCTTTCATTTCTCAAAGTGGCATCACAAGTCGCAGAAAAGCAGACGATCTTATTAGTGCAGGCAAGATAAAAGTGAACGGCAAAACGATCACAGAACTGGGAACAAAAATCGACCCAATAAAAGACAAAATAGAATTCGAAAACAAACAGATAACTCCACCAAAACACCTCACCTACCTCGCAATCTACAAACCAAAAGGAATCATTAGCACTCTCCACGACGAAGAGAACAGACCATGTATGAAAGACTTAATCCCACCAAATCTAGAAAGTAAAAACCTACGACCAGTAGGCCGTTTGGACAAAGACAGTGAAGGACTAATGCTCCTAACTGACGACAATCAATTCATAAACGAACTTACCCACCCAAAATTTGAAAAAGAAAAAGAATACCTGGTCAAAATCAACAAACCACTAAAATTAAGCCAGAGAAATCAATTAGAAGAAGGCATAATAATAGAAACAGAGGAAGGCGCATTCAAAACACGCCCATGCCGCATCCACCTTTCACCAAGCCACCTCCACATAACATTAAAAGAAGGACGCAAACGGCAAATCAGAAAAATGTTTCAACAATTAGACATCACTGTAATATACTTACAAAGAATGAGAATCGGAAAACTCGTACTAGGAAAACCACCGATTGAAAATCTCACGCCTGGACAAGGAATATTAATAAACAAAAATGCTATCTAGCTTAATCAGTTTTTACATCACCGCAGCGCTACAACCACTCCTCCCTCTCCCAACAAACGAAAACATCCCAATCATCGAAGAGGCCAGCATTAACATAGGCAAACTAGATTTCCTAGACTTACTTTCAGTCAGCCCAATTCCGATCAAAAAAGACGGCTACATTTCACCAGTGATCAACGCCCATTCATCAGTAGCAATCGACAACCAAACCGGAGAAATCTTATTCGAAAAAGACCTCCACACAAAACGACAAATCGCTTCGATTACAAAACTAATGACAGCGATAATCATATTGGAAGAAAACGACCTCGACTCAATAGTAACAGTCTCTCCAGAGGTAAAATACGCAGACGGATCAGAGATGTTCCTTCACACAGGAGAACAAATAACTGTCGAGAACCTCATGTATGGACTCATAATAAACTCAGCAAACGATGCAGCAGTAGCACTCGCAGAATTCAACGCAGGATCAGTCGAAGCTTTCGTAGAAAAGATGAACAAAAAAGCTTTATCACTTGGGCTACTCGACACTCATTTCCAAAACCCAATCGGATACGACAACTCACACAATTATTCAAGTGCATACGACGTCGCTATAATGGCCAGATACGTATACCAAAAACCTTTCGTCAAAAAAGCAGCAGCTATAAAAGAACTTGAAGTAACATCGGTAGACAACGCCTACACTCACAAACTCGAATCAACAAACGAACTTCTAGACAGCTACCTAAACATCAAGGGTCTAAAGACAGGACACACCGACCAAGCAGGCTTATGCTTGGTAGCCATTGCCGAGAACGAAAACCAAAACGATATCATCTCCGTAGTACTAAACAGCCCAGCACGATTCACCGAGAGCAAAATACTAATTGACTGGATATTTCGCGCCTACATCTGGTAACATACCAACCACTTAATTTTTTTGTATGCATGAATTCACAAAAGATCTAATTCTAATACTAGGATCATCATTCCTGGCATTCCTAATAACATTTATTGCAGTCAAACCATTTACAAATTTCCTCATCAATCACAAGATAGGAAAACAGATCCGAGAAAACGCATTAACAGGAGAAAAATCATCAGTATTCTCAGCACTACACGCAAAGAAATCAGGAACCCCAACGATGGGAGGAATCATCATATGGGGATCTGCTCTATTCGTAATTCTCTTATCAAGATTAGCTTCAGCAATGGGATTTTTCGACAGATCATTACTAAACAGAAAAGAAACCTGGATCCCAATATTCACAATGGTCGCAGTAGGAATGTTGGGTGCATTAGACGATTATTTGAACATCAAAGGAATTGGCAAAACAAAAGGATTAAGCGCATCTTTCAAACTCATATGGCTCACTATATTCGGTGGTGTTGGAGCATACTGGTTCTTTGAGAAACTAGGCTTCGATTCAATAAACATCCCCATGATCGGAGACGTAACAATCGGATGGTGGTATATCCCGCTTTTCATATTCATCATTGTCGCAACTTCAAATTCAGTAAATTTAACAGACGGTCTAGACGGACTCGCCTCAGGACTTTTGATACTAGCATTCGGCGCATTTGGTATAATCGCATATATCCAAGGACTTCTAATACTATCTGCATTCTGCGGAGTCATCGTAGGGTCTACAGCAGCCTTCCTTTGGTTCAACATCCCTCCAGCACTCTTCTACATGGGAGACACTGGAGCACTGAGCCTGGGAGCAACACTAGGGGTTATCGCAATGCTAACAGACCAAGTATTAGTACTTCCATTTATTGGATTCATATTTGTAATTGAAACACTTTCTTGCATCATTCAAATCACATCAAAAAAACTCTTCAAAAGAAAAGTCTTCCGCATCGCTCCAATCCATCATCACTTTGAAGCAAAAGGCTGGCCAGAATCAAAAGTAGTCATGCGATTCTGGATAATCGGAGGATTCGCAACAGGCCTTGGATTGATACTTAGCTTGCTGACACTCTAAAGAGAAAAAAAGAAGATGAGAAATGTTCTGCTACTTTTTTCGTTCTCATGAGAACGAAAAACTGAATCATAGAACATGTTCTATGGTTCAGCTTAGTAGCAATATTTCGAAGGTTCTTTTCTCCTCCTCAAACATGTTGAATGATTCAGCTAAGTAACCAACATTTACGAGAATTCTCTTCCTAAACCTATCTAGTCAAATCCAAAAGTGGATCCAAAATTTTCATATCATCACCTGATCCAGTAACAGGAACGCCGTAATCCGAAGTTTGTTGAACCGGAGCCGCAACCCCAGTAGACACAGTATCCACAGCCACATCAATCTCACCAGCGGCAACTTCATCGTTAATTGCCTCCATCATATCACTAGCAGCCTCCTCAACTGCCGCAAATTTCTCATCAACCTCGACATCATCTGCAACATCTTCCACAGCATCCCCCACGTCTTCCGTCGCAGCATAATAATCGTCCATAGCTTCCTGAGCTAATTCATCCTCACCAACTTCAGACAAGTCCTGGAACTCAGACAATTTTGAAGCAGCTTGTCTGCTCTTGATCAAAGCCATCTCAGAGTCCGTCTCAGCAGAAGCTTGTTCAGCAACATTCATATATTCCTTTGCTGTATACAGAGGAGAAGTCGGCAAAATAGATTTTAAATATTTCTTTGTTTTCTTAATCTCACTATCAAGATACACCTTCAATTCATTAGCATATTCATCATCTCCATTAATTCTCACATTCTCAATCATCGCTCTCAAACTCTCAACCTCAGAAACATACTGATCAAAAACACCTTCTGCCTCACCCTGATCAACCCCACCTTCATTCATCATAACTCCCCATTCAACAAAATGTCTTTGAGAAACTTCAAAATCCAATTTCTGTTTAGAAATATCATCGAATGTAAGAAGTCTAACAACTCCAGTCTTAATTGATTTAAACGGATAAAGTCCACTCTCTGGTAAAGAACCAATAGAGTCCTTCAATTCCTCAGAAGCCTCAGCATCTATTTTTGCAATATGAACCTTGTCGTTCTCTAGATTTTCCTGGACCCACTTATCACCTACCTCAGAAGATTCAGCCAAAACAAAATCATTATCCTGAGAGCTAACTTCGGCCTTCTGACCTTTCTTCACTTTCACAACCTCAGAACCTTCATTACTAGTCTTCATCTCAACAACATTACTATAAACCTCAATAACCGACTGATCGTCGTCCCTGTGAACATTGAAAGCAGCTTTCTTGGCAGTAGCCTGCACATCCCCAGCCTTCACAACAAAAGAGTCACCATCTTCAAAAAGATTGAAAACTCTAGTCCACATATCACCATGCGCAATTTCAACTTCAACATTGGTAACCACGGTCCCTCCAGAATCTTCGAACAATTTTGAGAGAGATATCTCTGATCCCTCCTTCAAGCGAGCAACACTATCATCAAGGAATTTTATACTAACCCATCCATCTTCACCAGTGTACACTCTATCCCCTTCCTCAAGCTTCATTTCACCATACGCCATATATTGATCACCATCTCTATCGACATAAACCTCTCCACGCATATCTTCTATAACTGTAAAACTATCCGCAGAAGCAACATTCAAACTACCACCAGCAAAATTAAAAAGTCCCATAAACATCGCAAACGCTAAAAAAGCGCCAACGAATCTTTTAGTTAGACCCAAGGCGCTTGAAAATGAAAATCTGTTCTGTTTAGCTGTTTCAATATAAGAGATGATTCTTTCCTTCATACAAACCCTCTGATAATCCGTCAGCCAAACATCACGAGCAACATCTTTTATGAGCCTCGACACCCCACGTTCTTGCTTGAAAGATTCACTTTGAGAAGTTGAAGAAATCTTATGCATAATACGATTTTTCATCACTTCCTTCCGCTCCAAACTCAAAACAGGCTTATCCAAGCCATGAATCCAATCCTCTATTTCATTAATTTTATCTTTCATTTCAACTACTTTAACGGGGAATTAATAGGTTTTGTTACACTTCATCTAATCCAATTTCAGTAAGTTCGTACTTCAGAGCCTTCAAAGCCCTAAATTGCAAAATCCTCACACTGCCTTCACTTTTGTTCAAAATCTTTGCGATTTCTTCATTAGAAAGCTCATTTATGAACTTCAAAATAACTATCTGCTTATAGTTCTTTTTCAATTTAGAAAGCGCAATTTTCAACTTGTCAGAATGCAAGCTGTTCTCAGTCATCTTGATAGGATTGTGCTCTCTTCTATATTCAGGAACATTCGGAGAAAGTTCAACAAACTCCTTATCTTTCTTGAATCTATAAGTATCAACTACCAAATTGTGAGCTATCCTGAAAATCCAAGCAGAAAATCCTTTCTGAGCAGGTTTATACTGCTTTATCTTCTCCCAAGCCTTCAAAAAGACCTGTTCAGTCAAATCCTCAGCATCCGCCTTTGGAACCCGGAAATATATGTACCTATAAATAGAATTAACAAAAGTATCGTATATCGAAGCAAAAGCATCACTATCGCCTTTTTGCGCAAGGGAGACAAGCTCCTCTATTTCCTTTTTTTGCTCATCAGTTAGAGCCACTGTTATTAGGTTACAGGCTACCACTTATACTACAAAAACGGGGTGTTTGTCAAACACCCAAACGATTATCAAGTTCTAATACGGAATCTACAGGACTTCCATTACAGAAAATAACTTTACACATATCAAATGAGATATTTTGAACACCTATCAACTTCCTCCTTACTTCCAATATAAATTGGCGTTCTTTGGTCAATTTTCTCATAAGTTTTCTCGAGAATTCGTTTATAACCATCACTAGCCGCTCCCCCAGCCTTCTCCATAAGAAACGCCATTGGAGCACATTCAAAAATCAATCGTAACTTCCCATCAGGATACTTCGAATAAGGTGGATAAGAGAAAATTCCTTTTCCCTTGAGAAGAATCTGATTCACATCAGGAACCATCCCTCCAGAATATCTCAACGTGTACTCTGACCTAATCCAGAAAGTCACAAGATCCAAATACTTGAGATTCTCAGAACAAGCCCGCAAATTCCCAGGCGAAAACATCTTCCCTTCCCCAACCTTCAACTCACTCTTGCTCAAATAAAATTCATCCTCACCAAGAGTAAATTCATTCACCTCTCCATCAATCGCAAGAACAATAGTCGTCCTCGGCCCATAAACAGCAATCATTGATACCTCCAAATCATCTCCTTTCAAACCAACAAAACTCTTGTCTTGATTTGCATCCGACCGCAACTTCAGATCATAAACACCAAAAATAGTCCCAACCGCCAAATTCACATCTATCAACGAAGACCCATCAAGAGGATCATAAGAAACTGCAAAATCCCCATCACCAAGCCAAATTTCATCAGGTTGTTCTTCAGACGCAATCAAACCAATCTGCTCGTTTTTCTCACATTCTTCCTGGATCAACTTGTCCGCAAGAATATCCAGCGCCATCTGTTCCTCACCATATTCATTGTTGGTACCAGCCTTGCAGGTCTCGGCTGTACTGATTCGTTCAGAGATAGCCTTCACAGATTCAGAAAGAGTCACAAGAACACTTTGAAGCTGTTCATCCTGAACCTTCTCCTGAAGAAAACTTTGTAATGTTTGCATTGGAAATATTTTATTATACACAAAAAAAATACCTTTCACTCAGAAGAAAGTCAAAGGAAGACACCCCTACCTACTCACCACAACTGTCTCACCATGAACAAAAGCGATCGCACCAGGTCTCACCATGTGAGAAACCTTTGAAGTATTTTTAATTGCATCAAGCGCACGAACCTTAGAAAGTTGCATATCTTTGATCTCGCGCTCCTTAACAAGACCTTGCTGTTCAGCATCAAGCTTATTTAGCATATATCCCTTCGTCACCTCATTAGTCGCAAAAATCAAAGTAGTCATCGTCAACAAACAAACAAAAATAACCAACGAAACAATCAAGAAATAAGGACTCAACTCAAAATTCAAAAGCCTAGCTGGAATAATCCTCCTAAGAAGACTCTTTTGATACGACGCACCTCTTTCTAATACTAACTGTGACATTTTATGGGAATGAGATTAATTTTTTAACTGCGCGGAGTTTCGCACTCCTAGCTCTAGGGTTCTCAGACACTTCTTGCTCAGACGGCCCAACAGGTTTCCTTGTGAGCAATTCCACAACCGACTCACCTCTGCACTTACACATAGGAACTTCTTGGGGACAAATACAACTTCGAGCCAAATCCTTAAAGAAATGCTTCACGATTCGATCTTCCAACGAGTGATAGGAGATCACAACAATCCTCCCACCAACCTTTAGAACCTCCATCGAACCGTCAAGCGCCTCTTTAAGAGCATTCAACTCATCATTCACCTCTATCCTCAATGCCTGAAATATCTTTGTAGCTGGATGATGCTTACTCTTTTGACCCTTCTTCTTACCTCGAGATGACGTCACCGACTCGAGAAAATCTGCCAATTCTTTAGTAGACTCAAACTTCTTCGCCATTCTCCTCTCAGAAAGCTTCCGAGAAATCCTCCTCGACGCACGCTCCTCCGCATACAAATAGATCACATTAGCCAAGTCCTCTTCTGAATAATGATTCACAACCTCATAAGCAGTTAATTTCTGATCTTTTGAGAATCTCATATCAAGCGGACCATCTTTCATAAAGGAAAATCCCCTCTCAGCCTCATCTACATGAGGAGAACTCAATCCAAGATCAAACAAAATCGCATCAACCTGTTCAAATCCTGCTTCTTGAACCCTAGTTTTTAATGATCGGAAATTATCGTTTATCAGAACTTTATTTTTGTACCTTTTGAGTCTTTTTTCTGCCTCCTCCAGATTTGCCTTATCGAGATCAAACCCAATCAAAGTCCCCTTTTCTCCTACCAATTCCAACATTCCAGAAGCATGTCCCCCAAGCCCAAGCGTTGCATCCACAACGACTTGCCCAGCACCCAAATCCAAATACTTATAAACACCTTCTTTTAACACAGATATATGCTCCATTTTTTCGCTTCTATAAGGTCAAGAATCTTTTTTTACCCATTTTAATGTTCAAAACTTGTGCACACCCTGTGTATAATTTTTGTACTCTTACCCTTCCTCCCAAAGATAAGGTTAGAAAACCTGTTCGTCAACAATTTCAGCTCAAAGAACTCAAAACATAGTACTAAATTAGTACTCAGCAACCATAAAAACACCAACTTTCCCTCCTTGAAAAGCCGTTTTCAAATGTTTCACAAAATCATTTGCCACAATCAACCCAGGTTGTATAACTTTTGTGTGCACCAGCCACTCACCTCCCGAACTTAACTACCCCTTTTACTTAAGTCCGAACTTAACTATAATCCAACCATGCTAGAAAACCTCACCACCCCAGAAATAGCCACATTCTTCACCTCAATGCTCCCAGGACTAGAGCTAAGACTCGGCATACCATTAGGCATAGGATTCGGCTTAAGCCCACCCCAAGCATTTATAATAGGAACACTAGGAAACCTAATACCAGCATTTTTCATCCTAAAGCTACTAGATCCAATAGCAAACCTCCTCAGAAAACACTCCAAGCTAATGGATCGGTTCTTCACATTCCTTTTCGACAAAACCCGCAACAAACATTCAAAGAAGTTCGCAAAATATGGCAAAGCATTCATTATAATATTCGTATCAATCCCCCTGCCAGGATCAGGAGCATGGAGCGGAAGCCTGCTGGCATATCTATTTGGGGTAAAATACTGGCAAGCAATACTTCTAATAAGCCTCGGCGTAATAATCGCAGGAATACTGGTCACAGCAGGGTTCGGATCGATACACGCGATATTTACATACCTTGTCGCATAAGCAACTCATCAATTTCCAAAACAACCTTTCTCCCATTCACAACAATCTCCATACCTAGAATCCTCGCTACAACCTGAGCAACAAGTTCTTGATTATTAGCAATATCAACAAAAAAACGATCTCCCCTAGGATCCTCCGTTCTAGTCATACACGGAAACAAACCTGCCTCAAAAAGATAATTACGTACTTGCCCCCTAATGTAATCCCCAGAAACAACATCGGCTCTACCCGGAGCATCCTTATCAATTACATCAACAGGGATACTTGCAAAAGCTCTTTCAGGAGGAGCAGCCCCTGGTTTTGCTATAACAAGTGACCGAGGTCTATCTATACTCATAATTTTTTAAATTAAAAATAGGAGGAACTTATAACACACCTCGATTCCACAGTCAACCAACCCCTACCTCATCATCCCTCCCATTTCACTTCCATCACCACGAACAAAGACAGTAGTATCACCCACAATCTTCACTATAGTAGAAGGTGGATTCTCTGGAATCTTGCCACTATCAACAACGAAACCAAGATTTCCATACCTACGAACCCCAAACTGTTTCTTCAAATCAGGAACACTATAACAAGCTGGTTTCCCAGAAAGATTTGCAGAAGTTGTGACGATTGGCCTCCCAAGCATCCTGACCATCTTCATAGTAAAAGGATCACTACTGTACCTAATAGAAATAAACTGGTGACCAGGATTAAAAAATTCAGGAAGACCTCCTTGTCTCCTCATAACTATAATTGAAACTGGACCTGGCCAAAACTTCTCGACAATACTTTCCGCATAATCACTAAACAGACCATATTTGTCCGCCATATCGAGAGAAGACACTAATATACTCAAAGGCTTCTCATTCTCCATCTTTTTCATACCATATAACGCTTTCAGCCCCTCCTCATTTGTCGGATCCACTGCTAAACCATAACATGTCTCGGTAGGATGCAAGACAATTTTCCCCTCCTGGAGAGCTTCTACCGCCTTCTTTAGAACATCATCCATATTTTTTGCATTCATACGCATAACAAAATGGTTAGTCTTGATTATTGGCCGAGCCCAATTATACTAATGACGAAGCTAAAGTCAAATCCAAGGCCTTTGAAATAGGGCCTTTATATATTAACCATTACTACTATGAAACCAAAAATTGCTATCAACGGATTCGGAAGAATAGGTCGTGCTTGTTTTCGCATTTTAATGGATGATTTCGCAGATGATTTTGAGTTAGTAGCCGTAAACGACCCTGCAGACAAAGAAGCTCTTTGTCATTTATTAAAGTATGATTCAAATTTTGGAACCTGGAGCAAAACTCCATCTTGCTCTGCAAACGGAGTAGAAGTTGAGGGTAAAATGGTGAATTTCTCCTCAGACCGCGATCCTGAAAATCTGCCTTGGACAGACCTAGGAGTAGACATCGTATTAGAATGCACAGGCGTATTCCGAGACAGAGAAGGTGCAGGAAAACACATCAAAGCCGGAGCAAAAAAAGTAATAATTTCAGCTCCAGGAAAAGACGTCGACTTCACAGTAGTCCGAGGAGTAAATTGCGGACAACTCAAACCTGAACACAACATCATTTCAAACGCTTCTTGTACAACAAACTGCTTGGCTCCATTCACACGCGTATTGCACGAAAAATTCGGATTAAAAAGAGGTTTGATGACAACAATTCACGCATACACAAATGATCAAAGAATCCTAGACGTCAGCCACAAAGACCTACGCCGAGCCCGAGCAGCAGCAGTCTCAATGATCCCAACTTCAACAGGAGCTGCCAAAGCAATGGGAATCGTAATGCCAGAACTAGAAGGAAAATTGAACGGACTTTCTGTCCGCGTACCAACCCCAACAGTTTCATTGGTTGACTTGGTAGCTGAAGTAGAAAAAGGAACATCAGTCGAAGAAGTAAACGCTGCGATGCGCGAATATTCAGAAGGAGAAATGAAAGGTATTCTCGGATACAACGAATTGCCCCTCGTCTCAATCGACTACATCTGCAACCCCCTATCTTCAATCGTAGACGGCCTCTCAACTCAAGTCATCGACGGCACTCTCATAAAAGTACTTTCTTGGTACGACAACGAATGGGCATACTCAGTCAGAACAGTTGAATTGGCAAAGATGATGGGAGCGATGATGGGCTAGTGGCGAGAAATGCGATCCGAAGAGAAGGCAAACTCGCATGTTTGCCGTAGCGAAGGAGAAAAAGCGATGAAAAATCCGCTCCAAGCAGTGGAAGGATCTTTTAAAGCTTTTTCAGCATTTCCCCACTGAAAAAAACCTACCCCACCCCTTGCCAAACCACCAGTTAGCACTATATAATCCCTAGTGCTAAATTTCGGCCGTCAAAAACGACCACAAACCTGCAAACAATGACCAACGAACGCAAACAACAAGTCCTAAAAGCAATCATAAAACACTTCATCGATACAGCGGAACCAGTCGGTTCTAATACAATCATCGTGAATTACAATTTCCACGTATCCCCTGCAACAATCCGAAACGACATGGCAACTCTGGAGAACGATGGCTTCATTTACCAACCACACACCTCCGCCGGCCGCATCCCAACAACAAAAGGATACCGAGAATATGTAGAAAAAATCGCAGACATCGAAAAAGCAAAGAAGGAAGCTACAAAAGTCATCAAAGAGTTATCAGAAGAATACAAGACCCAAAAGGCCAAAGAATACGTCTATGACGCCGTTCAGCTCCTTTCTAGAGCAACTGCCACAGCTAGCTTCGCAACAGTCCCAGACAGCAACAGAACGTTCTATCTTGGCTTGTCTAACGTACTCAAACAACCAGAATTCACCCAAAACACAATCCACGCCAGCCAGGTAATCGAAATGTTTGAGCATGGCGACAATTTCATCACAACCTTAAAATCTCTAAACGTAGAAGACGAAACAAAAGCATTCATCGGAGAAGAGAACATTCTCGAACAAATCCAATCTTGCGGAATGGTCGTCACAAAATACAACATCAACGGATTCAAAGGATTCCTCGGAGTCCTCGGCCCCACCCGCATGCACTACCCTTTCAACATAGCGATGGTAGAACAAATCAAAACCCTACTAGAAAATAACTAAAATCCAAACTATGACTAAAGATAAAAGTAAATCTTCCGCAAATCCACCTGCCCAAAACGACACCGAACTCCTGAAACTAAAACTCAAAGACGCAGAACAAAAACTCGAACAAATGACCGAACTCGGCCGCCGTGCCATCGCTGACATGGAAAACATGAAACGCCGAGTGGAAGAAGACCGCTCAAGAATGGCCCTTTTCGCAAACATAGAACTGGTACGAGCAATTCTACCTGTTGTCGATAATTTCAAAAGAGCCCAAGCCCACACACCAGAAGACCTATCTGACACAGCAAAAGAATGGCTCCAAGGAGTAACTCAAACATTAAACCAACTCACTCAAGCCTTGGAACAAGCAGGTGTCAAAGAAATCGAAGCCCTAGGCCAACAATTCGACCCAAATCGTCACGAGGCAATAGTCCAAGACAAAGGCCCTCAAAACCAAGTCCTAGAAGTCCTAGAACCCGGATACAAAATTGGCGACCAAGTAATCAGACCAGCGAAAGTTAAGGTTGGGATGGGAGAGTAGCAATCACCCCCCATCCAAACTAATCAAAATTAACACAAGAATGACATGGAGAAACCCAGCAAGGGAGAAGGAGTAGAATTAGCAACAATATTCGTATTATCAGCCATAATCTTAGCAGCCTCAGGAGCTGTAAAACTCGAGCTAGCAAAAAGATACCACTCCAAACATCAACCCACTAAAGAATCAGAAGCAATATCGGCACCAGCCCCTGCCGAAGCAACAAAGCCACAAATGGGATTGTGGGAACAAATAGTAGAAAAAACTAGAAAGGCATTGAGCCAAGAAATACTTCCTTAAAACATAAACGAGATGGAAACCGAACAACCCTTATCACAACAATTAGAGAAGTTACTCACAGGAATAGAATCAACTGACAGCGAAACTGAAGAAACTCCAGATAAAGACGAAAGAATAAAAACCACATTAGAAGACAACGCAGATTTAATAAAAGACGTATACAAAAACAAACCATTCACAAAAAAAGAAATAGAAATGCTAACAATCCTTTGCGAACTTGGTGAATCATACGGATTAGACATAATAGAAACATCTGGAGGAAAATTCAAAAGAGGAACAATCTATGTTCACCTTTCAAAAATGGAAGAAAAAGGTTTGGTAACAGGAGACAAAGAAGAATCTTCAGAGGTTGGCCCACGCAGAAGAAAATTCAAAATAACAGAAGAAACACGAGAGAGATTCCAAACATGGTTAAAACTACTCAAAATATTGGACTTAGCAGTACTCAAAACAGATTAAAAACTTCCCTTGACCCCTTCAAACTAGCACTCTATAATACAGAGCGCTAATTCACTTTAGCAACTAACACAAACTTAACAAAAATAATTATGGCAAAAATCATAGGAATAGATCTAGGAACAACCAACTCATGCGTCGCTGTCATGGAAGGTGGTGAACCAACTGTAATCGCAAATTCAGAAGGCGCACGCACCACTCCATCAGTTGTCGCTATCAAAGACGGTGAACGACTAGTAGGAATCACTGCAAAACGTCAAGCCGTCACAAATACAGACAACACTATTTATTCAGCAAAACGATTCATCGGACGACAATTTTCCGAAGCAAAAAAAGACATTGAACAAGTTGCATTTGGATGCAAAGAAGGAAAAGGAGGAGAAGTAGAGATGATTCTAGAAGGCAAACAAAAACGTCCTGCTGAAATCGCAGCAATGGTTCTTCAAAAACTCAAAACAGACGCTGAAAGCTACCTCGGTGAAAAAGTCACAGAGGCAGTAATCACAGTCCCTGCATACTTCAACGATTCACAAAGACAAGCAACAAAAGACGCCGGAAAAATCGCCGGACTTGAAGTCAAAAGAATCATAAACGAACCAACAGCAGCGGCTCTCGCATACGGAGTCGACAAAAAAGGCGGTGACAAAACAGTCGCAGTCTACGACCTCGGTGGAGGAACTTTCGATATCTCAATCCTTGACCTTGGAGAAGGAGTTTTCAAGGTTTTATCAACAAACGGAAACACCCAACTCGGAGGTGACGATTTCGACCGAAAGATCATGGAATATTTAGTCGCTGAATTCAAAAAAGATCAAGGCGTAGATTTGAGCAAAGACAAAACTGCAGTTCAACGTCTGCTCGAAGCTTCAGAAAAAGCAAAAGCTGAACTCTCATCAACACACGAGACAACGATCAGCCTACCATTCATCACATCAGACTCAGACGGAGGTCCAAAACACTTCGAAATGAAACTCACACGAAGCAAACTCGAAGACCTAGTAGCAGACCTAATAGAAGCAACTGTCGAACCATGTCAGAAAGCAATGGACGACGCAAAAACATACGCATCAGACATCGATGAGATCATCCTAGTCGGAGGATCAACTCGTATGCCAGCTGTTCAAAAGAAAGTCGAAGAGATCTTCGGAAAAGAACCACACAGAGGACTCAACCCAGACGAAGTAGTAGCGATGGGAGCCGCTCTCCAAGGCGGAATTCTCCAAGGCGACAGCAACGTAAAAGACATTCTGCTCGTAGACGTCACTCCCCTATCACTCGGTATCGAAACTCTCGGCGGAGTAAACACAGTCCTGATAGAACGAAATACCGCAATCCCAACATCAAAATCACAAATTTTCTCAACAGCTGCCGACAACCAACCAGGCGTAGAAGTCCACGTCCTACAAGGTGAACGCCCAATGGCCATCGACAACAAATCCCTCGGGAAATTCATGTTGGACGGAATTCCACCAGCACCTCGCGGAGTACCACAGGTCGAAGTAACTTTTGAGATCGATTCAAACGGAATCTTGAACGTCAAAGCCCAAGACAAAGCAACTAGCAAAGAACAACACATCACAATCACAGGAAGCTCAAACCTTTCTGACGAAGACATCGAAAGAATGAAAAAAGAAGCTGAAGCACACGCTGACGAAGACAAGAAAAAGAAAGGAGAAATCGAAACTCGCAACAAAGCCGACTCATTAGTAGTACAAGCAGAACGCACATTAAAAGATGCCGGGGACAAAGTCTCAGACGACATCAAAAAACCTGTTGAAGAAAAGATTGAGACTCTCAAAAAGACACTCGAAAACAAGGACGCAAAACCTGAAGACATCGAAAAAGACTATGAAGCTCTCTCTGAAGAAATTCAAAAAGTAGGAGCAGAAATGTATAAAGGTGCTCAAGAAGCAGGCAGCGGAAAAACCGACGCCCCAGCCGAAGACGACGACGTAAAAGTTTACCAAAAAGGTGAAAAACCTGAGGAAAAAAAGAAAGAAAACGAAGTCGAAGGAGAGGTAGTTAAAGAGGAGGAGAAAGAGAAAAAGAACAAATAGAACAACGAAATCACAAACAAAGCTTGACTATTTTTTAAATCACTGTACGGTACGAAAGTCCATTAGGGATATCTAGGAGTTAGAAATTAAATTCCATTAGACATCACTTAACGGAATTTTATTTCTTAACCTTTTATACAATGGAAGGTATCATCAAAAAGCTGAACGAAAAAGGCTTTGGATTCATCACTCCGGACGGAGAGGATAAGGACGTTTTCTTTCACAGAAACGACCTTGTAGACGCTGAATTCGACAACCTGAACGAGGGTGACAGAGTCACTTTTGAAAAGGAGGATTCTGAAAAGGGTCCAAAAGCAGTAGGAGTTACACTCGTTTAATTACAGAGCAGTAATAGAATACAAAAGGTCATTTGAATACTAGTTATTTAAATGGCCTTTTTTTTGACAAAAAAATACCCTCATGAGAGATTAGAGGAATACAACGAACTTGAAAGACAAGCAAGAGACAACGGGGTCGGTTTATGGGCCGAAGGTGTATGTGACGACTTCTCACCACCACCAAAACCTCAACGGTCTCAACACCAGAAGAAATAAGTGCAACAATCGGAGGAAAACACTAAAAGACCACAACTTCAGCGAAATCATAAACCGCTCAAAAATAGGATACGAGATCGTGCTAACAGAAAGAGCGCCACAAGACTAAGCCTTCAACGCAACATCCCGCAAAAAACTCGACACTGAAGAATAACCCAACCGAGCCGCCTTTTTCTCAATCGCCTTCTTTTCCTCAACCGCAAGCCTAAACCTAATAATCTCTTTTGTTTTTTTCTGATAATTCTTCTCAGCTATGATTAACTCTGGCAAATCAATCAACAAGGCCGGAATATCCTCAGCCAAAAACGGTTGAGATATAGCAGCGGCTGGACACTCGAAATAGACAACATCCTCCCCCTCATCCTTGTACGAAGAACTAATCGAATAAGGATATTTCTTATTATTAAAAGTTATTAAATGTTTCGTCTTTTTCTTATTCATAGAAATTCATTTTTAATAATTTTGAACGGGAATCGAGACCTCAACGTTACGAAACATATGCTTGAACTTCACATGACTCCCCTTCGCCTCTACCCTTTCAAACCCAAACCACATCAATATCCGACAAACCTCCCAAACCTTAAGACTCCCCGGATTCTCCAAAAACTTCTTTATCAACTTTTCTTTTCGACTCAAACACTTGTGGTTACATTATATAAAAATATAGCTACAAAGTCAACCCAAACACAACTCAAAGCGGACTTCTAACGCCACGAAGCCCCCTCTTCGTCACCCGCGTATAAAGCTGAGTCGTCTTCACATCCCGATGCCCCAAAAGCTCCTGCACATAACGCAAATCCACCCCATCCTCGAGAAGATGTGTCGCAAAACTATGCCTCAACGAATGAAACGACACATCACCCCTAATCCCCAAACGAACTAAACACTGCGAAAAAACCTTCTGCGCCGATCGACTAGTCAACCTGCCACCCCTATTACTCGGAAAAACATAATCCCGCCCAGCACTCCCATCAACAAACGCCCAAAGCTCCCGCGAAATCCTATCCGGCAACAACGTCACCCGATCTTTGCCGCCCTTCCCACAACGCACATTGATAAACCCATTCCCAAAATCCAAATCCCCCACCCGAAGACTCACAACTTCACTCACCCGCAGCCCCGCCCCGTATGCAACCGAAATCAACAAACGATGTTTTTGATTCTCAATCCCCCTAATCACCCGACGAACCTCAGTTCGATCGAGCACCCTCGGCAACCGAAGCGACCGTTTGGCACATTTGATGCTTTTCCCCACATCCCTCTCCAAAATCTCCCTATAGAAAAACTTCACCGCATTCAACGCCAGATTCACAGTCTGCGGCGCAGCCCCCTCATCAATTTTTTTCAGAAGAAATCTCTTCACGACCGCATCCCCAGTATGCTCCACATTCACGGCAAATTGATCTGGATCAAGCTCAAACAAAAACTCCAAATACTCCCGCAAATAACCTGTATAACTCTTCAAAGTCCTCGGACTATAATTACGAATCTTCAGCTCAGTCTCCACCACACCCACACACATATAAATGATTGTATACTTCGGCGCACCCGGACTAATGTGAAAGATATTCATGATACTCTTACCCTACCCCACCAACCTTACAAAAAACTTAAATAAAACTAAATTTTTTATTAAATCCACACCACCAATCCAACTCCACTTCCCGCATCCCCCCATTTTTGCTAGCATAAGTTCAGATAAACACTAGTTAGCTGAAATAACAATAAATTCCCATGCTCCTTCGGAGCATATATAATAACCAAAACTAATTTTCTTTAATTATGAATCAAGTAACAATTTTTTCCATTGTAATACTAATAGCGATCTTTCTTTTATATCGCTACGTTGAACGTCGCCTGAATCAAATTGAAAACAGAATTGCTCATAAGGACGTGGTTCCGGAAAACAATGAAGCAAAAAATTCTTTAACGGCTGTTGAAAAAAAATTGAGCGCAATCCAAAACTTGTGCTCGCCGCTTTTTTTGTTAAATATTTTCGACACATGGAGCAGTCTTACAACCGATGACTCAACACAATTAGAGCTATTGGTTAAAGATTTTGAAGAAGCGGAAGAAACAAGAGTGTCGAAAATCAAAGGGGTAAATGATACCGAAAAAGAGGAACTCCAAGAATATGAGGAAAAGCATCCTAATAAAAAAGAGTTTGAACCTAGTCATAGCCTGAAATGCGACATACTCGCGGCGAGCACAGCAATAGTAATCAGACAAACACTGCATGAGCAACTAGAAGCCGTTAAAGAACTGTTTTTTGATGTCTTAAATGGGAAAATCTCCATTAAAGAAGCACGTCAAAAATCAATAAAAATCGCTTCAAGAAAAGACATTCATGATCTGGAAAACACTTTGTATTCACCAGAACTTTATGCCAATGATATTGAAAAGGATAAGGACATTCACCCTGAAATCAAAAAACAGTTCAAAGAATTTTTTGCAATGTATCAAAAACGTTGGGGCGACAATAAGTGGAAAGATCGCTTGAAATGGTACAAGGAAATGGAAAATTACGAAAATTAGTTTTGGTTATTATTCGCCTTCGGCGAGGGAATTTATTGTTACATCAGCTAACAATGAATAACTGGTTCACTCACTCCGCTACGCTTCGTTCGTTCTCCCAAATTTGGCGGCGGTATGTCGCTCCGCTCCAAATTATACCGCCACCAAACTTCAGTTATTCATGGACGTTATACGCAATTCAAAAAATATTTTTCTTTTAATAAGGAATTTTGACAGGCTTTTTAAAAGGGGAATAAATTTGATTTTTAATTTATAATGAGGGGGATAGCGGTATTTTCTCCGCTTCTCTCCGAAAATGATTTATAATTTAACCAAAAATTATTATGGGATTTGAAACACCAACACCGCCTGAAGCACACGATACTTCCAATGCTATTGAAAAACCAAAACCGATTCCAGAACCAGCAGAGAAATCTGTTGACGATCAGAGACAAGAAACAAAAATGTCTTCTCCTGATTTAAGTAATCAATCTCCAAAACAAGAACAGGAAGATCAAACCAAAATAGATCAAATTAGAGAACAGTTAGATTTAGAAAATGAAAATTTAGTGACTAAACAGGATATTTTAAACCCTGAAGAAGCAAAAGTGAGACTGTTTGCGCTGATGGATGAAATACAGGAAACAAGTGCCACTCCAACCAATAAGGCAAAAACAATAGAAGAAATAACGCAGCTACTTAGAGAAATTTCAAAAACAAAGGATCCTAAATCTTATAAATTTTTTAGAGAAGATGGTCACTTTAAACAACTAAAAATTGTCAGTAAATATTTGATTGAAAATTCTCTTGATCGTGATTTGCACGAAAGAGTGCTCACTTATCTTGGTAGTGTAGGCATTGAAACAACCCAAGATGAACGAGCGCAAATTATTGATTATTTCAGAGAGAAAGATGACGAAAAAAGACGCGACACTTTCATGTCTTATGCACAAAATGGACTTTTAACATTAAAGTCTGCAATTGAGCGTGGAGTGCTAAAAGAATCTTCGTCAACACCAGGTGACTTTTCATCATTAGACGACCTTCAAGAATTTTCTTTAGAAGAACATGGAAATGTAAGAGGTTATGAGCTTAGTCCACAAGACATCAATGATGAATTATTTTATGGAAGAAATAGTTTCTTTGGTGTTGTTTTAGAAAGAGGTGGAGAAGAAATTGATAGAGCGGGCAAACTACCAAAAGCAGAAGTTCAAAATAGATTAAGGAATTCAATGATTTTTATTATGAAATCAGAAAAAGCCGATATCTCTAGGCGCACAGATAATGCCAATAAAGAAGATATCGTGAGAAGAGACATAAAACCAGAAGAAATTGATTATTTAATTGTTGATCATTCAAATATCACAGCTGCACAAGAGGCTTTTGGTCATTTACCTTGCAGGATAATTTCTGCTGATACTGTTGAAGCTAAACTTCAAAATTTCTTTGAAGAACCTTATAAATTACCAGATTATAAAGGTGAAGTAGAAAAAATAGCAAAAAATGAAGGTGAGGTTTGGTGTCATATCGCCAGACTTCCAGTAGATACGTATCCTGAAGAATAAGGAGTTTTGGATTTTGGGCATTCACCTCTAACCCCTCTGCCCAAAATCCAAAACAAAAAACAAATTTATAATTATTGTATGAAAAGTCTGTCAAAATGAAATTGAATGAAAAATATTTTTTGAACTTCTCGCTATCGCTCGACCACATTGCATTCTTGCTCCACTGCGTTCCGCTCGGGGCGTATAACACAGTATATCTGGCTCGCTCGTGCCCTTGCTCGACCCATATTTGCCAAAAACTCATTGATTTTAAAAGGAATTTTGGCAAACATCAGATATACTGAAACGTTGTACGCCATAACAAAAAGCCCCAAGTTCCAAATAGCATTTTCAGTAGCAGATAGAGTTTAAAGTAGAAATTAACACATCACTGAGTCAACCTCCTGTAAATCAAGTCACCTTAACTTACAATCTGTCTGTCACTTCTCTCTAAACACCAAGCCCATTTAGAACAAGTTGACAGTGACCATAAACCTTTGAGAAAGCTTACAACCAGACTTATTATTGCCATCCAAAACTTGAGGCACAACTAGCGACAAATAATTCCAATTTATCACCACTTGCGCCCCGAGTTTCGCGTATTTTTTAAAGATCACTACAATCATAGTACCACATTTATAAAACAAAATCAAGTATTTTCAGACAAAAAATCCTTAATGTTTGGGCTTTTTGTTACACGCTCACTTCGTTCGCTAGCGCACAACAAAAGTATATATGGTTCACTCACGTTTTGCGATTCTTAAATGAAGGCAAATCCAAAACTCCCCTACTTTTAACCAATCCTTTACATCTCCACCGTTCTCCCAACTTGTTGCGAGGTGATCCCGACAAGTCGGGACCATTGTACCTCACCCCAAGTTCACATATACTTTGGCCGTTGTGTGATATAATGAAAAAAACAAAGTTTATATTTTTGATAATTTATCCATAACCAAATAAAAAATGGAACAAAATCAACCAACACAAACCAAAAAACCTCCGCTCGGCATAAAAATAATGGCCGGAATATTACTCCTGATAGGTCTCGTTATAGGATTCGATGTGTTGTCTTCAATTAGCGCAATACTGTTTGGTGGATGGATGTTAGTCACAGGCATCGTCGCATTAATTCTCTTCATTTACACAGAAAAAACCAGCATCAACATGTTCAAAATGAAATCGAGCAACAAAATAAACTACTACATTGCCCTCTTTCTGGATATGCTATATATATGCTCAATGCCATTAAGGGAAACCCTTATACTTACACACGAAACACCATCAGCAGATACATTTCTAGTAGCAATAATATTAACGGTAATTGTGTTCGCAGTCCTTGCACTACCATTCTTTTTCATTACTAGAAAGCACAAAGATCTATACGTATAGAATAAATTATCAAAAATATTAAGCCTGCTTCGCAGCCTTATTTTTCATTACAGCACACAACAGAGTATGTGCGGCTCGCTTCCGCAAGCGGAGCACTCACCCATATTGACCAGTGATACGCTTTCAGCGTATTTTATCACTGGTCAACATCGCATACGATCCGACCGTTGTGTGCCATTTCAGGTTTGACAAATCCCATAATAAACATATATAAATCTACTCCTATTCTATAAACAAGATTAAACATGACAAATACACCCGATCAAGAAACAGAGATAACCATAGATGAGAGAGTCGCTGTCCAAGTCGACTTGGAATTAACAACAAGAGCTATAAAATGTCAAACAAGACTAACCCCAGACAGTAAAACAACCATAGTCAAGGTAAGCACATCTGTAGAAGATCGTGTAAGACAACTGCTATCAAGCCTAGGATTCAAAATAACTAAATAATTATGAATGAAATTTTAGAAGGGGTTTCTTTCGAGCCACTATCACCTCGGCAAAAGCCAGCTTGTATAAATAACAGCGCTGAACACAAATGCGACAATCCTGCCACACAAGAAGCAGTACACGGAATTAATAGAGTTAGATGTTGTGATGAAGATCCCTGCAAGATAAGAGCAGCAACCCTCGCAAAAATAAGTAAAGAATTGCAATAATTTTGCAACATCGTACACACACCGACCGTTGCGCACCATAATCCCGAGAAATTATTTGACATAACCCCATTATTCACGTATAGTTGCCCCTATTTTTTTAAACCCTATTTATGTCAGAATCAGATAAGATTCTTGTTGTTACTGAGAAAGGCGCTATACCTCTTCCAGAAACTTCAGCACTCATCCCTAGGATAGAAGCAATCATTGATGATCCAGAAACCAAAGCTATTAAACGAGATGAAATTGGTGACATAATCGTAAATACAGGAACCCTGCTGCTAGCTATTAAGCCCCAACAACTTGAACTCAGGGCAGAAGAAGTCCTAAAAGAGATATTAGGCGACAGAGACTAGGCGGCTTATTCACCCATGTTTGACGAGGGTAAGTCTTTCGGCGTATTTTACCGCTGTCAAACATCACACAACAGATGTATGTGCGGCTCGTTTCCTTCGTTAGCAGAAATATCGTTTACAACACTTAACAATAAAAACATGAACAAACCAACTTCACATTTTGAAGAAGGAGGTCCAAGCCAAGAACCACAAAGCACCTCCGAAAGAGAAAAACAAGAAAGAGTAGTAGAAATTCTTAGGTTAGTAGAAAAAATTAATGAATCAGGTGCGCCTTTGCCTTTTCCTGGCATTCCTCAAGAAACTTATTTAAAAATGAAGGCAGATGAAAATGAGGCTCCTGGTTATACTACGCCAATAGACGAAATAATATTTAGATGTCAAAGAGAGGGTATAAAAGTAATCACAGGAAGACATCCAGGATCAGGCGGCGTCTTTATTTTACCAGCAGGCAGTGATGATTGTGACATGGACAGCATTCTCCCCCGCCAATTAGCAGTTGAGGCTGTTGAAAATGAACATCTTGCAAGATTGATACAGCTAAAAACTAAAAATTGATTGATTTTTTTAACAAAATAAAAACATGGAAAAATACTTTATCTACACCATTACATTTCTATACAGCATTGGAGGACTAATAACGTTCGCTGGATTTTTTCCAACAATGAAGGACCTATGGAAAGGAAAACCAAGTGCAAATATTAATACCTACATCATATGGGGAGCAACTACCTTCATCACATCACTATATGCAATTTTTGTCGTAAAAGACTTGCTTTTCAGCTTGGTAATTAACCTTCAATTAGTAGCATGCGTGATTGTTTTGATCTTGAGACTAAGGCTAAAAGTAAAAAAGTCCAAAAAGACTCCATAAAACCTCATTCCATCTACACCACAACTCACGCCGCCAGAACCCCCTGAGGACCAGACAACACCTTCTCAAACTTTCCAACGTGTTCCAAGAAGTTCTGAGACGGAACATTCCACGTCCCAAAGTGCTGTCGATAAAAAGGAATGTCTCCAGCCACTTTGTTACCTTTAGCCTCCAAAAAGAAACATACATCAACTGCCTCAGACCCAAGAGCCTGCAAAGCCGGAATAATCTTTCTTAAAGTAGTTCCCGTCACCGCATCATTTTCACAAACCAAAATCCTTTTAGCTTCAGTTACAGGCTTGAAATTCATGCCAACATTTCTCCAGACAGGTTCTCTGTTTTCCCATTCTCGATCTTTTTGATGCCACTCAATATACCTAACATTTCCTCCCATTAATTCACAAAGCGCAGCCATAGAACATCCAGCATTCATAACACCAACGATCAAGTCATATTGACTAATCAACTCCCCAGCAGCATTAATCATATCAGGCCGAATCTCAGTATTCATACTCTCTAGAGGCAATCCTACCTGCCCAGCATAATCCAAAAAGGACCCAAGATTCCCGCGCAATCTATCCTTCACCAAACCATCAACAAAAGAATCCTTCAAAACTGTCTCAAAATCATCTCCATCACAATCACCATCATGATATTTTAAATAACGAGAAATATAAATCTCCATTTCCTCTTCCGTAAAAGTACGATAAATCTCGGGAGGTATATGGTAATCATATTCATTCGAATAAACAAACCCTCTGCCATATCTCTTAAGCTCATCATCCAGACCCAACATATTAAAACCATCTGCAATACCATAAACATTCTTGGAATTTACAAATAATTCATTGATAAATAAAAGGAATTCTTTTAATTCAATTTGCTGTTGACCATCAAGAGGTTCACCAGATTCATACGAATATTCTTTTCTTACATGATTAACTAATTTTTTAGCCAACTCCATTGAAATATCGCGCCTCGTTTCAGGAGAGTAAGTGGAATCAAGATACCTATTTCCACATTTTTTAAGACTATCATCAGGAAACCTTTCAGCCAACATATCTCCATCGACAACAACACCCAACAAATCTGCTCTACAAACAGCACGTACCTCATCAGCCAAATCAAAATCTCCAAGGGCAAGTATCCTATCAACTTCCTCCCCAACTCCCTCCACAATCCCCTCAACGAGATAACGGTCTCTCAATGCATAAATCTCAACCATCATTTTCTCCAGTTTTGTTTGAAAGCCAGGGATAAAACGTTTTGAAAAAGCAGCAATTTCCCCATCATTTCTAATCATGAGTTTAGAAGCCCTGTCATCCTCTCCAAGCATCCAAAAAGCCTCAACATTACCGGTACTTCGAATCTGATGAAGCACGTCACCTGGTTGAAAATCAATGGTCTCCGAATTTGTAGGCGGTCGATTTCTCATGAATTTTAATAAGCAAAAAACAAAGAGAAGATATTGTACCAGAAACCCTCAAAAAAGCAACCCCTTTGAAAAACTCCGCTCAAATTTGCGAGGGATCTCCCTTTGACATATGATAACACCAATGAACACATTAGAATTCCTCAGACAGTTTCGTTTCAGTGGTTACGCTATCTTTGATTTAGTAGCAGCCTTACTTGGTATTTATTTGATATCACCTCTCCTATCCAAACTCTTTTTGAAAATCAGAATTGATATTCCAAAACTCAACTGGCTATATTTGACCTTACCAATAGGAATACTCGTTCATCTCTTGGTTGGAGAAATGACCCCCATGACTGTAGATTTCCTGAACATACACGACCATTACATTTTGAAAATACTGACGATCGGATTATTAGTCCTAGGATTGAGAAACATAAAAATAAGGAAAAAACACAAAGCCACTAACCAACGTTGACCAATAACATACTCCAACATATGATGTGGTCATCAACTTTTTAATAATCTAAACCAAAACCATCATGCCAACTTTAGAAGGATCAAAAACCGAAAAAAATCTATTAAAATCTTTCGCTGGAGAATCTCAAGCCAGAATGCGCTATGACTATTTTGCAAAACAAGCAAAAAAAGAAGGGTTAGAACAAATCTCAGCTATTTTTGAAGAAACAGCCCTCAACGAAAAAGAACACGCAAAAAGATTCTTTAAATTTTTGGAAGGCAGACCTGTTGAAATCACAGCCACCTACCCTGCTGGAAAAATAGGAACAAGCCTTGAAAACCTAAAAGCCTCAGCCGAAGGAGAAAACGAAGAATGGACAGAACTATACCCAGAATTCGCCAAAATAGCAGAAGAAGAAGGCTTTCAAGAAATAGCAGATACTTTCACAAAAATAGCAGAAGTTGAAAAAGCTCACGAAGAAAGATACAAAAAGCTATACAAAAACCTGGAAAAAGGAAACGTTTTCACCAGCAACGACACCATAACTTGGAAATGCAGAAATTGCGGATACTTACACCAAGGAACTTCTGCTCCAGAAATATGCCCAGCTTGCCTACACCCACAAGCACACTTCCAAATCAAAGAAAATAATTACTAAGCCTGGTTGGCTTAAATATTAGAGCATACATAAAAAAGAAAAATTGAATTTCACCCACTCTCCCAAGTCTGACAGTGGCACGTCGCTTCGCTCAATTGTACCACCGCCAGACTTCGTACATACTCCGACCGTTAGCCAAAATATCTCTCAAATTCACCTTCACATTTGACAAAAAAGAGTAGTTAGAACTAAAATATTCTCCTTTTAACCAATCTAAATTATGGCAGGACTAAAAGAAGTAGCACTACTCAGCATTGCATTAGCACTAGCACCCAGTTGCGCCCACCACGACATAAACAACGGAAGAAATCACCCCCCCAAAACAAAAACTACTGAAAGAGTAGAAGAATCCCGACTTGCACTACAAAAAGTACTCACCGAAGAACATCCAGATCATCCTCCTGCCTACGAAGCTGAGAAACAAGAAGTTCCTGTACTAAAAGTTGTAGACGGAGACACTGTTGATGTTTATTACAAGGGGAAAAAAGAAAGAATTAGAATAATTGGAATAAACACCCCTGAAACAGTCCATCCATCAAAACCAGTAGAATGCTTTGGGCGAGAAGCGTCGAATAAAATGAAAGAATTGCTAGAAGGTCAAAAAATTATTATCAGAACAGGACAAGGCTCAGGGGACAGAGGTAAATATGGTCGCCTTTTAAGGTATATAGAGCTTGGTGGTGAAGACATCGGTGCTAAAATGATCGAAGAAGGATACGCCTTTGCCTATAAAAAATATCCTCATGAAAGGTTAGAGGAATACACTAAACTTGAAAGACAAGCGAGAGAAAACGGAGTCGGATTATGGGCTGAAGGAGTATGTGACGATTTCGTCCCACCACCAAAACCAGAATGGCATCCAGTTCCTGAAAAAAAATAAAAACTTTTCACAACATCGTAAAAAACCCAACAGGACGAACGACATTGACAATCTCACGAAAAAGTGTAAAATTAACACCTTGTAGAAATACCGTATTTAACCTAAAAAAAATGCGTCAATTAGAACACCAAGACGAAAACAACTTGGAATAGAGCAACAACCCTCTTCTTAACAGGTTTACGTAGGTTGACGCTATGCCATAAAAAATGTTATAATAAACAGAAGTAACATAAACGAAATGGCGTCAAAAAAACTAAAATGGCCTCACCCATGCAAGCACACTCCAAAGAGATTTCTTGAAGCTTTGACATTGGATATCATGTCTATTCCAGGTCTATTCATGTCTGATGAAGCAAACGCAAAATGGCATCTAAAACACGTATGCCCACATTGCAGCCAACACAGAAAAAGCTTTAGGGACCCAAAAGAAAAAGGAGACTTTTGCCTATGGGAAGACGCATGGAAACGCGGACACTACGTTGAATACCCAAGAAACTTCGGAATAAAAGCTTGGATCCTATATTACTTAGGAGTCCGAACAAACATGAGAAGATTCTACAATCTATACAAAAAACTCCTAAAACAACCGAAAACAATCAAGAGAAAAGTACATTTCATGTACATCAAAGACAAAATCATCCTCAAAGACACCAAAAAAAGATGTTGCCCAGCACACTACTGGCCACACAAAATTCCAGATGGTAAACCAATTACAGACGAGCCATGCCACACCCACAAAAAAACATGGCGAAAAGCCCACCACAACTTCTACTGCAAATTCATAAAGTGCCCACATTACAAATTCATGAAAGAAAAAACAAAGTCAATTCCTGAGGAATAACCCAAGAAACACCCTCTTGACAAAACCCCGGAAAGATTCTCTTGCTTTTTTCGCAAACCCTGCTAAACTATCGCTCCAATCAAGAAGTAACCATATTTGAACCATGTTAGAACCATCAAGAATTTCACAAATATCAGCCATCCAGGCTCCAATAAGTCTACCAACTCACGTATCTCAAGTAGAAGAAATGGATGTACCCAATTCATACCTACCAAGAATCCTAGAATTAGCACAAGAAGCTATAGAGAAAAGTGGCAAACAACGAATAGATGGAAGCATATTATTCGACGTTATGTGCAATTTTGGTTTCAGCCAATGGCTAGAACTTCAGGAAAGAATGATCTTAATGAGCCTAGAAACTAGCGAAGAAATAGACGAACAATTGGGCAGAGAAATCAAAAGAATAGCCCTAAACTCAGTCTTCCCACAATTGACTAAACAAGTCTTAGACCTTCAAATGACAACACAACCCGCATCTCAAGAAAGAGAAGTTTTTACAATCATACAAGACACACAGACACAGCTACCTGAAGACCTGCTACAAGCGGCTTCAATGTAATTTAGTCCAACTCCACCTCAGCAACATCACTCAAATCATCCATTTGATTTGCTTTGACCATATCTGATGACGTCGTGTAGAAATAATCCCCAATATAAAGGATTCTTTCCAGCCATTTCGTATAGTCATATCCATAGTTATACTCCGCGTCAAAATTATCGTAATGCGTTACAGTTCCTCTTAGCTCAAAACCATCTTCCAAACTGACATCATAAACATAAGCTCCCTGGAATGTATAATCACCGTACGACCAACTATCCACACCAAAATCTTTCACATCCTGCGGAATTTCAGCAATAGTGATAGGAAAGGCCATAATTCCTTTGTCCTTATCAAAAAGCAAAGCTTTGTGATTCCAACTCAGCTCACTATGAGTCCCACGATCCCCTATCACGACCTTGTGCATCTCTTCAGGATTTTCAACATCTGAAACATCAAACATCGCAAGCTTCACACCCTGATACCAAGCTCCCTCAACTCCCATATCATCCATCTCTTCTTCCGTCATAGCATCAGTATCCAAACCAAATCCAATCAAATGATCTTCGTCATAAGGATGCAAATAATCGCTGAATCCAGGAATCTTCAATTCACCAAGAACCTCAGGATCAGTAGGATCCGAAACATCAATCACAAACAAAGGATCAATCGTCTTGAAAGTCACCATATAAGCTCGATCTCCAAGGAAACGAACAGAATAAATTTCCTCTCCAGGAGCAAGACCTTCAACACTTCCAACAACCTCCAAATCATCATCTAAGACATATAAATTATTCAAAGATGAATCATCCCACGTCTGACCTTCAGTGGTTGCAATTCTGAAATATCCGTTATTCTCATCCATTGAGAATTGATTCAACGTTCTACCAGACACAGTCCCACTTCCAAGATACTCCATGTCATCATATCCAAGCCCAACTTTGTGAACAATCGTTTCATCTTGCCAAGAACTCGTCCATCGATCCCAGAAAACAGGATTGTAATACTGCTCAGCTATATACAAATTATCCCTAGATGAATAAACATTCAAACTAGATCCCAAAACAGCTTCACTCTTCACCACAGAATCACTATCAGATATATCAATCGCCGAAACAACCATATAATCAGAGCTACTTGAACCAGGAACATACATCACATCTCCACAACTACAAGTCGCCTGAATATCATCAACCGCACTGTCAGCATAAAGAGGAACAACATCCTCATACGGCATATCATCCCAATCTTCCTCAACCCAACTCCAATAATTCGAATATTTATTTGTAATTAAATAAAGAACATCATCAACTTTTCTAGAAGTTGAATAATACCCCTCAAAATCAACCTGCCTCTCAACAACAGGCTCGCTTCGATCACTAATATCCAAAACGTAAACCTCTACCAAATCCGTATACACATCACCATATCCCCTATCGTCTACCTCAGAAACAAAGTAATCCAAATATTCATAAGCACTACCAATCACAACCAACCTATCCCCATCAACATACATTTCACTCGGATAGAAATCTTCATTACCAAAAGTCACTACAGCCACTTCAGCCATTTCTTCAGGTGGATAAGCCTTGATAATCCTCACAGTACTATCCTTGATAGTATAAACATATTCAGCATCATTCTTTACAATATCAGCTTCATCAACTCCTTCTACTTGGATGTTCGTAGTTGAGAATTCAGCGCCACCTTCCGCACCTCCCTCAGCTCCAGCCGTTGAAACAGACTCCTCAGCCATATCCATCTCCATCGCAGCAGGCTCAGCAAACATAATATCATCCTCCCACATACCTCTCATAGAAACATTATAAGAGTCCATATTCACACCCAAGAAACCCTTCAACTCCTCACAATCATCAAAAGCAGTCAACTCCGCAACCACAGTCTCCCCACTCATAACCCCCTCGTAAGTATTTGAAAGACCGTAAAAATTCTCACTATCAATTTTATAAATCATATCCGACATTTCAGCGCGGGTCATGGTTTTACCAAAATCTTCGACCGACGCTGGAATCGCATTCAAACCCTCCAACGAAACAACAAACTGTTGAAACCAATTATCATCTAAATCTAAGTCCAATTCCAACCCAAGCAAATTCGCAACCATCTTGCTCGCCTCAGCAAAATTGATTTCTTGCTCAGGCCTGAAAGTCCCATCATCATACCCCTCAACAAACTTCAATTCAGCAGCCTTACATATATAAGGAGCAAACCATTCATCAGAAACATCCTCAAAACAATCCTCTCCCTCCTCTTCATACTCAGTCGCACCCATCACAATCTTCAGAAACTCAGCACGATTGATATTATCGTCAGGCTTGTACGTCCCATCGTCGTAACCATCCACAACTTCATTATCTTCAAGATAATTTACAGCATTCAAATTTGGATGGTCATAAGACACATCAGAAAAAGCCGCCGCCGAATCCATTACCGGCAGAAATGCCGCCAACAAGGCAATAATAGAAAAAATAGCGATCAGAACTTTTGTAAAAGTTTTCTTTTTACTCATAGAAATGGGGTTAAGAGGTTGGAGTTCGGACTTAACTATAGGCTTTACCTGAGTCCGAACTTGACTATAAAAAAGCACCCACAAGTCTACAAGAAACTGCGAAAAAAGGCTAGAGAGGAAGAGGACGGCCCCTGCCCTTCCCTTCCAAAAAACTTTCCGCTAATATAACGAGCGCCCACACAACAAGCCAACACACCTAAACACACCAACAATGCTAGACCTAAAATTCATTATAGAAAATCAAAAACTTGTCACAGAAAACGCAAAGAAAAAAAACTTTCCGATCGACATAGCAGCCATAGTCGAACTCGACAAACGAAGACGTGAACTTCTCCAAGAAACCGAAGAACTCCGAGCAGAGCAAAAGAAGCTCGGAAAGAACGACATCGAAAAAGCAAAAGACCTCAAATCAAAGATCAAAGACCTCGAACCAGAATTAGACAAAACCCAAGAAGAACTAAATAAGCTCACAGCAGAAGTTCCAAACTTAATTCTAGAATCAACACCAATTGGCGCATCTGAAGATGACAATAAAACAGAACGCAAAGAAGGAAAACCAACTGAATTCAAAGACTTTGAACCAAAAGATCACATCACTCTCGGGACAGCCCTAGGCGTACTAGATCTAGAAAAAGCAGCTGAGATGTCAGGCGCGCGCTTCTATTACCTTAAAAATGAAGGCGCACTAATCGAATTCGCACTCACTCAATTCGTGATGCAGAAACTTGTCAGCAAAGGATTCCACCCAGTAATCCCACCAGTCCTAGTGAAGGAGAATGCAATGTTCGCAACAGGCTTCTTCCCAGCAGAACGAAACGAAATCTACCACGTCAATCCAGAAGAAGACGACCTATACCTAGTCGGTACATCAGAAGTTCCACTCACGATGCTTCACGCAAAAGACACTCTCCACGAAAAAGACCTACCAATAAGATATTGTGCATTCTCAACGTGCTTCCGCCGTGAAGCCGGCTCATACGGCAAAGACACAAAGGGAATCATCCGCGTCCACCAATTCGACAAAATAGAAATGTTCTCATTCTGCCATCCTGAGAAATCAGAAGAAGAACACGACTTCCTCGTCAAAATAGAAGAAGAAATCATCCAAGACCTTGGACTCCCATATCGAGTAGTAAACATCTGCTCAGGAGATCTAGGTATGCCAGCCGCAAAAAAATACGACCTCGAAGCCTGGATCCCCACTCAAGAACGCTACAGAGAAGTAACAAGTTGCTCTAACTGCACCGACTACCAAGCACGCCGCGCAAAGATCAAATTCAAACCAGAAACTTCAAATCCAGAAACCCAAAAGACTGAATTCATCCACACCCTCAACGGAACCGCCTGCGCAATGCCTCGAATCATCGTCGCAATAATGGAAAACTTCCAAAAAAAGGACGGGACTATAGAGATCCCTGAAGTTTTGAAACCATACATGCCAAAAACGTAGATAAGATCAGTGCTTTGACTCATCAATCCCCATCAACAAAGCAGCTTTTTCTTCAATTTGCTCAATAATCTCATCTAAACGCGCTTTTATTCCCGAGACTTCTTCCTGATTTCTCTCCAAACCAGCAGAAGCCCCCTCAAGATCTTCAACAGCCTCTTTAACAGAATTCCTCTTGGCCTCCATAGCCTTGGCATCTTCAGCAACCTGAATAGCTGCATCCTTCATTGCCGGCACACTTCCACTAGCCACGGCATTTAAAAAATCTATTCCCGACCCCAAAGCAACCTCCAAAGATCCCCTAAGAGAATCGATCGCAACATCTGCACTACTAAAATAAGTATCAGCAGGTCCATAATCAGGAGCACCATGAAATCTAAGTTCTCCCATCAATTGTTCACCTTCCTGAAACAAAGACCCTATTTCAGCCTCTAAAGCTTCGCGATCCAAACCTTCCCCCACTCCATCAGCTTTATCTGTCATAATACAATTAGTTAAAAACTAAGGTAAAAAAGAATAACAAAGCAAACATTAAAAATCAAACCACCAAGAGTAAAGCACCATAAAACCCGTCATCCCGCAACCCCTTTTCCTACCAGAAGCCCATAAGATTTGACATTATAGTAGAAATGACTAGAATACCGCTGCTACCAGATTAAATGGATGAGTTGTGATATAGGTGGCTACGACTCGCGCATCAGCGCACCCCAACTGTACCCCATTTAATTATTTTCAATATGCCAAAAGCAAAGAAAACTTCGAAAAAAGCTTCAGCTAAAACTACAAAAGAAACCAAGAAAAAGACCGTAGTAAAAGCTAAGGCTTCTTCTCCAAAGAAGACAAAAACTATTACAATAAAGAGAACTCCAGCCCCAAAGGCAGGACCAAAGAAAGTAAAAGCAACCAAAGAAAAAACAATCACAACAAAGAAAACTTCGAAAAAAGGAAAGAAAAAAGAAGTCACAACAAAAAAAAGAGTTGAGAATTTGATCAAGCCTTCACAGATCCCTTTCTCAAAAGATCCGGTCACACAAACTTCAAAAAGAAAATTCTTCACAGAACAAAGTGACAAAGGATTTCCTGTTCCAAGCTTGATCGAGATGCAAGTAGATTCTCATCAATGGTTTATCGAAGAAGGAATTCGCGACCTATTAGACGAAATTTCACCAATCCAAGACTTCTCAGGAAAAAAACTTGAGCTCAAATTCCTTGATCACGAACTCGGAGAAATCAAACATGACGCAGAAACAGCAAAAGAGAAGAACATCACATTCGAAGCACCACTCAAGGTACACGTTCAATTGATAAACAAAGAAACCGGAGAAATTAAAGAACAAGATATTTTCCTTGGATCAATCCCTTTAATGACAAACCGCGGAACATTTATCATCAACGGAATCGAAAGAGTAGTAGTAAGTCAGCTAGTCCGATCTCCAGGAGTATTCTTCTCAGGAAATGCACAAGCTCCAAAGATGCATAACGCAAAAATCATTCCAAAACGAGGAGCTTGGCTTGAGATTGAAACAGACAAAAAAGGTGTTATTGCAGTAAAGATTGATAGAAAGAGAAAAATCCCTATTACATCATTGATAAGAGTAATGGGATACGAGAAAGACTCTCAAATTCTTGAACTATTCAACGACGTAGTTGAAAACATTGAAAACGACTACATCCTAACAACATTAGAAAAAGATAGCGCGAAAACAGTAGACGAATCCTATCAACAAATATACAGAAAAATAAGACCCGGAGACTTGGCTACACCAGAAAACGCAAAATCATTAATCGATTCCCTATTCTTCGACTACAAGAAGTATGACATGGGACCTGTAGCAAGATACAAATTAAACAAGAGATTCAAACTAGACACTCCAAACACAAAAAAGAATCACACATTCCAAGTCAAAGATTTAATTCTAATCCTAAAACACCTAATAAGACTAAACAACGGTGAAGGCGGTCCAGATGATATCGACCATCTATCAAACAGACGTATTAGAGCGGTCGGAGAACTTGTACAAAACAAATTCAGAGTTGGACTACTAAGAACAGAAAGGATTGCAAAAGACAGAATGACAGTCATGGATCTCGAAACAGTTACACCAACACAACTTATCAATTCGAGACCAATAACAGCAGCCCTAAGAGAATTCTTCGCAGGATCTCAGCTCTCACAATTCATGGATCAAACAAATCCACTCGCAGAGCTAGCACACAAACGAAGACTTTCTGCGATGGGACCTGGAGGTCTTTCACGTGAAAGAGCATCATTCGACGTACGTGACGTACACGAATCTCACTACGGTAGAATTTGTCCTATTGCAACACCAGAAGGACCAAATATCGGACTTGTAACACATTTGGCATCATATGGGAAAATCAACAAATACGGATTTATAGAAACTCCATTTAGAGAAGTAAGACAAAACGTAAAAAACAACGGAAAAGACGCAATCGGACACATCTCAAGAGAAGAAGTAAAGGTAGGAGGAAAAACAGTAATAAAGTCAGGACAAGTTTTTGATGAAAAATCAGCAAAAGCAGCTGCAAAAGCCAAAGACACAGATGAAATCACGGTAAGAGGATACGCTACAAACAAAGTGAATTACTACGATGCTGACCAAGAATACGATCTAATAATAGCTCAAGCTAATTCAGATCTAGACAAGACCGGCCAATTCAAACACAAGAGAATTTCAGCTCGTAAAAATGGTGAAGCGACTCTCGCACACGTGAACGACATAACACACATCGACATCTCACCAAAACAGATTATTTCTGTCTCAACAGCATTGATCCCATTCCTAGAGCACGACGACAATACTCGTGCATCAATGGGTACAAACATGCAACGTCAAGCAGTTCCACTAATCACAGCAAAATCCCCATTAGTAGGAACAGGGATGGAAGAAACTGCAGCAAAAAGTTCAGGACAAATAATAACCGCAGAAAGAGAAGGACAAGTACTTTATGTAGACGCAGAAAAAATAACAGTCCTATACGACAACGGTAAAAAAGTTTCGTACGAACTACAAACATACAAACGTTCAAACCAAGCAACTTGTATGCACCACAGAGCGGCTGTAACCACAGGAGACAAGCTCAAAAAAGGAGACTTGCTAGCCGACGGATCAGCTACGGATGACGGAGAATTAGCAATCGGACAAAATCTACTAGTCGCATACATGACATGGGAAGGCTACAACTTCGAAGATGCGGTAATCATCTCAGACAGACTAGTAAAAGAAGGAGTCTACGATTCAGTTCACATAGAAACATACACCGTAGATGTACGAGATACGAAACTCGGCCCTGAGATCGTAACTCGAGACATTCCAAACGTTGGTGAAGGAAGATTGAAAGACTTAAACGAAGATGGTGTAGTTAGAGTAGGAGCAACCGTCGCAGAAGGAGATATATTAGTAGGTAAAATCACTCCAAAAGGAGAAACCGAACTAACCGCAGAAGAAAGACTTCTCCGAGCAATTTTCGGAGACAAAGCTCGTGACGTAAAAGACACTTCCCTACGCCTCCCTGGAGGTGAAGGAGGAAAGGTTGTAAATATCAAAATCTTCACAAGAGAAGCTGGTGATGAATTATCAACTGGAGTTAACAAACAACTCAGAGTAGACGTAGCACAAACAAGAAAAGTTTCAGTTGGAGATAAGGTTGCAGGACGTCATGGTAACAAAGGTGTTATTTCAATCATCGTTCCACGAGAAGATATGCCTTTCTTGCCAAACGGAACTCCAGTAGACATCGTTCTAAACCCATTGGGTGTTTCATCTCGTATGAATATCGGACAGATCCTAGAAACTCACTTAGGATGGGCCGCAGATATTCTCGGATTCAAAGTGGCAACTCCAGCTTTAGATGGTATGCCAAATGAAAAGATTCATGAACTTCTAGAAAAAGCAGAACTACCAAAGAGCGGGAAAATCCAACTTCTAGACGGGAAAACCGGTGAACCTTTCGATCAACTAACAACAGTCGGATACACATATATAATGAAGCTTAACCACTTGATTGAAGACAAGATCCACGCTCGATCAGTCGGACCATACTCCCTCGTTACTCAACAACCACTAGGAGGTAAAGCACAACACGGTGGTCAAAGATTCGGAGAAATGGAGGTGTGGGCACTGGAAGCATATGGTGCATCTCATGTACTCCAAGAAATGCTAACAATAAAGTCCGACGACGTATATGGACGTTCAAAAGCATACGAATCAATTATCAAAGGAGAGCCGATTCGAAGACCTAGAACTCCGGAAAGTTTCAACGTACTTGTGAAAGAACTTCAAAGTCTTTGTCTAAATGTTGATCTGGTAAGAGAAGAGTCTAAACCGCTCGTTGAAGAACAAGAACCAGATGAATACATTGAACCTTCTGAAGAAGATGAAGAAGTTACAAAAACAACAGAACACGAAAAAATTAAATAATTACTTAAATAACCTTATTAAAAATGAGATCAGTAAACAAAGTAATCATTGTCGGGAACTTAACAAGAGATCCTGAAATGAAACAAACACCTAACGGTCAAAGCATCACAACTTTCGGTATCGCAACAAACAGAGAATGGGTAACACAGGAAGGAGACAGAAAACAATCTGCAGAATTCCACGAATGTGTAGCCTGGGCAAAACTAGCTGAAATCTGCGAAAAATACCTAAAGAAAAGCAAACTCGTATATGTAGAAGGCTATCTTAAAACAAGAAGCTGGGACACAGAAGAAGGAGTTCGAAAATTCAAAACAGAAATCGTAGTTGAAGACATGATCATGCTCAACAAAAGAGAAGACTCTGACGGAGAATACATTTCTAAGTCAGAAGACAAACCAGCAGAAGAAACAACTGCCGAGACTCCAGCAGAAGCTGAAGCTCCAGCAGAAGAAACACCTGCCGAGACTCCAGTAGAAGCTGAGGCTCCAGCAGAAGAAACACCAGCTGAGGAAACACCAGCTGATTCAGATGAAAATCCAATTGATAAAGACTTAGGTCTTTAATATTTTAATTAAATAACAATTAAAAGCATGGCTCAACCTTCCAGCAATAAAAAAAATCATTACGATTTTAACGCCATTGCCGTATCAGTTGCATCGCCAGAACAAATTCTTTCTTGGTCACACGGAGAGGTAAAAAAACCTGAAACTATAAACTATAGAACTCAGAAACCAGAACGTGACGGACTTTTCTGTGAAAAGATTTTTGGACCAACGAAAAACTGGGAATGTTATTGCGGCAAATACAAAAGAATTAGATACAAAGGAGTAATTTGTGAAAAATGTGGAGTTGAAGTAACAAGATCATCTGTAAGAAGAGTACGAATGGGAAACATCAAACTAGCTTGTCCAGTGACACACATCTGGTATGTCAGATCTACTCCTAGTCGAGTCGGATTATTGCTAGACATCCCAGTGAAAACTCTCGAACAAGTCATCTACTTCGCCGCATACATGGTAAAAGAAGTGGATATTGACGCAAGAGAAGACGCAAAAGCCCAACTAAAAGAAGAGTTCAAAACATTGAAAAAGAAAATACTGACAGAAAACAAAGATAAGAAAAAAGAATTAGAAGCAGAACTAAACGCTAGAAGCGCCAATGCGAAAGACACAAAAAAGGCTCTAGAAAGCCTAGAAAAGACATACGCAATGAAAGTTGAAGAACTAGATGAGCAGCACCAAACAGCAAAAGAAGATTTGAACGGCCTTAAAGACGGACAAGTGTATTCAGAAATTGAATACAGAGACATGTCTTTGAAATTCGGACACGTATTCAAAGCTGGAACAGGAGCAGAAGTTTTGAGAGAAATCATCGAGGAACTAGACCTCAAAAAATTACAAGAAACCCTGACTGAAGAAATCAAAAAGACAAGCGGACAAAGAAAGAGCAAACTTCTAAAAAGACTAAAACTAGCAGGAAGTCTTCAAAAAGCAGACATCAAAGCTGAATGGATGATCCTCACAGTTCTCCCAGTAATCCCACCAGACTTAAGACCAATGGTACAACTCGATGGAGGACGTTTCGCAGCATCAGATCTTAATGATCTATATAGAAGAGTAATCAACAGAAACAACCGTCTAAAAAGACTCATGTCTATCGGAGCTCCAGAAGTAATCTGCCGAAACGAAAAAAGAATGCTTCAGGAAGCCGTCGACACACTTCTCAACAACAGCGCCCGCTCAGGAAGAGCGGTCTTCACTGCAGGAGACAAAAGAAAACTACGTTCTCTCTCAGACATGCTGAAAGGTAAACAAGGTCGATTCAGACAAAACCTACTTGGTAAACGTGTAGACTATTCTGGACGTTCTGTAATTGTTATCGGCCCACAGCTCAAATTACACCAATGCGGTCTACCAAAATCAATGGCTCTCGAACTTTTCAAGCCATTCGTAATTGGAAGACTAATTAGCGACGGTTACGCACACAACATTAAAAATGCAGAAAAACTTATACAAGCATCTAAACGTGAAGTTTGGGATATCTTAGAAGAAGTGATTCAAAATCACTACGTCCTACTAAATCGTGCTCCAACACTTCACAGACTTGGTATTCAGGCATTCCAGCCAGTACTAACAGAAGGTAAGGCTATTCGTGTTCACGCTCTAGTATGTGCCGCTTTCAACGCGGATTTCGACGGAGACCAAATGGCGGTACACGTTCCCCTATCAAAAGCCTCTCAAGAAGAAGCAAGGAACTTGATAAAATCAGCAAACAACCTTCTAAAACCATCTAGTGGAGATCCAATCATTACTCCAACTCAAGACATGGTATTGGGATGTTACTATCTGACAAAACTAACCAACAATCGAAAAGGAGAAGGAATGGTATTCGTAAACGAACAAGAAGCAGTATTCGCATACCAATCTGACAAAGTCCACCTACAAGCTCCGATCAAGGCAAGAGTAAACGGCGAGATCATCGAAACAACCGTTGGACGATTGATCTTCAACTCAATCATCCCAGACCGAATGCCGTACTACAACGAATCTATCGGAAAGAAAAAATTGGGCCGAATTGTAAGAGACTGTTTTGAAATCTACAGAACAAAACGAACAGCACAATTAGGTGACGACTTGAAACGATTTGGATTCAAGTTTGCTACAAAATCAGGCCTATCAATTGCTGCTTCAGACATGGTCGTACCAAAAGAAAAAGTACAAATAGTCGAAGATGCCTCAGATTTAGTTAAGAAGATCAACAACCAATACTGGAAAGGATTGATAACTGAAGACGAAAGATACAACAACAACATCAAGGTCTGGTCAAAAGCTAAATCAGAGATCACAAACGTAATGATCCAAGGAATTAAGGAAGACAACGACCTCTTCTACATGATTGATTCAGGTGCCCGAGGTAACTGGGGACAGATCACACAGCTCTGCGGAATCAAAGGTTTGGTAGCAAATCCAGCCGGTAAAACAATCGAGCTTCCGATCAAATCAAACTTAAAAGAAGGGTTCTCAATTCTTGAGTACTTTATCGCGACACACGGAGGACGAAAAGGTAAATCAGATACAGCGCTAAAGACAGCTGAAGCGGGTTACCTAACACGTCGTCTAGTTGATGCAGTACAAAACATAATAATAAAAGAGTACGACTGTAAGTCACCTCACGCTCACTTGATCACAAGAGAAGAAAGCGAAATGATAGGAGAAAAATTTGAACACAGAATCTATGGCCGAACCCTAGCAGAAGACTTAGTCGATCCAGAAACAGGTGAAATCATAGGGAAAAAGAGTAAAGAAATCGGAAACAAAGAACTCAAAAAGATCGAAGGTTCAACAGTGCAATCAGTAAAAGTTAGATCAGTAATGACTTGCCAAACCGAAGACGGAATCTGCATCAAGTGTTACGGAAAAGATTTGGGTAGAAATGAAACAGTGAACATTGGAACCGCAGTAGGAATTATCGCCGCTCAATCAATCGGTGAGCCAGGCACACAGCTAACAATGCGTACCTTCCACATGGGTGGCGTAGCCGAAGGATCAGATATCACACAAGGTCTAACACGTGTTGAAGAATTGTTCGAAGCAAGACCTCCAAAATCACCTGCAGTTATGGCAGAGATAAGCGGCAAAGCTTCCCTCAGACAAAAGGACAAGAAAGTTGAAATCTCAATTATATCTGATGAACCTATAGAGCAAGAATACGAATTGAATTCAAATATGGTCCCAACTGTAAAGAAAGGCGATAAAGTAGCTCCAAAAATGGCAATAGCAAAGGCAGAAGATTCAAAGGCAACACTAAAAGCAATTGAAAGCGGAAAAGTAAAACAAATTACTGACGACAAAATCATCACTATCTCTGAAGGACCAGTAGAAAAAACCTACAAAATCCCTCAAGGAAAAACTGTCACAATCAAAAACGGTGATTACGTTGAAAAAGGAACTCCTCTTACAAATGGTCACTTGAATCTAAAAGACCTGATGAGCCTAACAGACATCTACAACGTAGAAAAATACATAATGACAGAAGTTCAAAGCATCTACGCATCTCAAGGACAAACAATTAACGACAAGCATATAGAAATCATCTCAAGACAAATGCTTTCAAAAGTCAGAATACTTGAGAGTGGAAATTCTCCTTTCCTACCAGGAGAGATCGTAGACATCATTAGATTCGAACACACAAACGAAGCCCTTAAGGGCAAGAAAAAACAACCTGCCAGAGGAGAACGACTACTTCTTGGTCTAACAAGAATCGCTTTATTCACAGACAGTTGGCTGTCAGCAGCTTCCTTCCAAGAAACAATCAGAGTTTTGGTAGAAGCTTCTACAACAAAAAAGATTGATGACCTTGTGGGACTGAAAGAAAATGTAATTATAGGTAAACTAATTCCTGCAGGAGAAACCTACAGAAAACAGAACGAGAAAGCCTGCAAAGACGCAGAAAAAGAACTAAAGAAAGACCGAAAAGAAGAATTGGAAGAAGAAGAATTAGAGGAATTACCGATAATTTAAGTGAATTTTACTTGCATTTATAAAACTCATCATATAGATTACTCCAGCATTTAACTTTAGAGGCACTTATGCCAACAATAAACCAACTTATCAAAAAACCACGGAAGAATCCGGCAAAGAAGTCAAAAAGACCAGCTCTAATGACTACTTTCAACACACTCAAAAACCAACACACTTCCCTCAAATGCCCACAGAAAAGAGGTATATGTGTGAAAGTTACTACAACCACACCGAAGAAACCTAACTCGGCTCTGCGAAAAATCGCACGTGTTAGACTTACAAACAAACAAGAAGTATTGGCCTACATCCCAGGTGAAGGACACAATCTTCAAGAACACTCAGTAGTAATAATAAGAGGAGGTAGAGTAAGAGACTTGCCAGGTGTCCGATACCACATCGTTAGAGGATCATTAGACACAGACGGAGTTAAAGACAGAAAACAAGGAAGATCAAAATATGGAACTAAGAAAACAGCAAAAGCTAGTTAAACCAAACTAAAAATATGCCAACAGTAATAACAAAAAGAGGAACAACATTCTTACCAGAGAACTCAAACCCAACTCAAGAAAAGTTCATCAACTATTTGATGAAAGACGGTAAAAAGACAATAGCTAGGAAAATTTTCAGTCAAACTCTCAAAACAATCTCAAAGAAAACTAACTCTGATCCAGAAAAAGTTTTCAAAACAGCTATCGAGAACGTAAAACCTCACATGGAAGTTAAGCCAAAAAGAATCGGTGGAGCAGTCTACCAAATTCCATTAGAGGTAAAAGGGAGCAGACAATTGGCACTTGCATTCAGATGGATCCTAAAAGCAGCTCGCGACAAAAAAGGATCTCCAATGGCTGGACGTTTAGCTACAGAGTTAATTGAAGCTTCAAACGAACAAGGGTCATCTGTTAAGAAAAAGATCGACACAGAAAGAATGGCAGCTGCAAACAAAGCCTTCGCTCACTTTGCTAAGTACTAGAAAGAAGTCAAAAGCGCATAAAAAACGTGACGGCCAGGAGCTAGGTTTTTAAAGCTTTTTCAGCAAATCCCTACTGAACACCCACCCTCACGAACTCAACTCTTGACTTTACCCATTCACTCCCTATAATACTCCAGCAATCCTATTGGTTGCCTTTATTATACATATAAAACACATAAAAATGGCTGAAGATCTAAACTACCTCCGCAATATAGGTATCATCGCCCACATCGATGCCGGTAAAACAACCGTCACCGAACGTTTCCTATATTACACAGGACGAACCCACAAAATTGGCGAAACACACGACGGTGAATCCCAAATGGACTGGATGGAGCAAGAGAGAGAACGTGGTATCACGATCACATCAGCAGCAACAACTTGCTTCTGGAAACCAGAAAGTGAAGACCAAAAATACAGAATCAACATCATCGACACCCCAGGACACGTTGACTTCACAGCAGAAGTAGAAAGAGCCCTCCGAGTACTAGACGGGGGTGTTATTGTATTTGATGGATCACAAGGTGTAGAGCCACAATCAGAAACAGTTTGGAGACAAGCAGACAAATACGAAGTACCAAGAATCGCATTCATCAACAAGATGGACAAGATGGGCGGAGACTTCGACATGAGTATCAAATCAATTTGGGAACGACTATCCCCTGACGCAGTCGCTATTCAACTCCCAATCGGAACTGAAAACGACCACAAAGGAGTAATAGATCTAATCACAAAAAAAGCATACGAGTTCGAAGGAGAAAAAGGCGAAGACATAAAGGAAGTAGAAATCCCAGCTGACATGACAAGCAAAGTCGATGAATACAGAGCTACAATGATAGAAAAAATCTCAGAATACGACGACGTACTAATGGAGAAATTCCTCGAAGGACAAGAACCAACAGAAGCTGAAATCAAAAAAGGAATCCGAACAGCTACAACTGCAAACAAGATGTACCCAGTAATGTGCGGATCTGCTCTAAAAAACGTTGGAGCACAGTTGGTACTCGACGCTGTTTGTTGGTACCTTCCTTCACCAATGGATCTTCCACCAGTGCAAGGAATCAAACCACGAACAGAAGAACCAATAGAAAGAAAACTAATAGATGACGAACCTTTCTCAGCACTAGCATTCAAAATCGCTACAGACCCATTTGTAGGAACACTAACTTTCTTCAGAGTATATTCAGGAAAAGTTGAAGCAGGAAGTTATGTGTACAATTCAAATTCTGATACAAAAGAAAGAATGGGCCGAATTCTACAGATGCACGCAAACTCTCGTGAAGAAATCAAAGCAGTACACGCTGGAGACATCGCAGCTGTCGTTGGACTAAAGAAAACTTCAACAGGACACACACTCTGCGACCAACAAAACCAAATAATATTAGAACAAATCACATTCCCAGAACCAGTTATCGCGATCGCAGTTGAGCCAAAGACAAAGGCCGACCAAGAAAAGATGGGAGTCGCTCTTCAAAAACTTTCTGAAGAAGATCCAACCTTCCAAGTCAAAACTGACGACGAAACAGGTCAAACAATCATCTCAGGAATGGGAGAGCTTCACTTGGACATCATCGTTGATCGTATGAAACGTGAATTCAAAGTTGAAGCAAACATTGGACAACCTCAAGTTGCATACAGAGAAACAATCCAAGAAGAAGTTACAATGGAAGAGAAATACTCAAAACAAACAGGTGGTCGTGGTCAATTTGGTCATGTACATCTAAAGATCACTCCACAAGAGCCAGGAGCAGGATACGAATTCCTAGACTCAATTGTCGGAGGAAAGATTCCAAAAGAGTTCATCAAACCAGTAGACAAGGGTATCGAAGAAGCTATGACAAGAGGTATCTTGGCTGGATACCCAATGGTAGACATCAAAGTAGAACTATACGATGGTTCATTCCACGATGTGGATTCATCAGAAATGGCCTTCAAGACAGCAGGTTCAATCTGTTTCCAAAATGGTTGCAAACAAGCCAAACCAGCAATTCTTGAACCAATAATGGATGTAGAGGTAGTAACTCCTGAAGAATACTTCGGTGACGTTATGGGGAACTTAAACTCAAGAAGAGGACAAATCAAAGAAAGTGGAGAAAGAGGTATGGCAAAATTCATAAAAGCAATAGTCCCTCTAGCAAACATGTTCGGATACGTAACAGATCTAAGATCTATGACACAAGGCCGAGCAAGCTCTACCATGGAATTCGGACACTACGACAAAGTTCCACAAAATGTTGCAGACGATATCATAGCCAAAAGATCGAGCTAAATCATCTTGCACTTGAAGATCTTTTTCGCTAGTATACCCCGCGCATTCACAAAAACATTACATATATACACAAATTAATCATTAAATAATCTAATTATGGCTGAAGGTACATTTGATAGGTCAAAACCACACGTCAACGTAGGAACAATTGGTCACGTAGACCATGGTAAAACTACTTTGACTGCAGCAATCACCACTGTAGCTGCCAAAAAAATGGGTGGAGCAAATAAAGCCGTTGCTTTCGATCAGATCGACAACGCACCTGAAGAGAAAGAAAGAGGTATTACAATCGCTACTTCTCACCAGGAATATGAAACAGAAAAGAGACACTACGCTCACGTGGATTGTCCAGGTCATGCCGATTACGTAAAGAACATGATTACTGGTGCAGCTCAAATGGACGGAGCTATCTTGGTAGTATCTGCTGCAGACGGGCCAATGCCACAAACTCGTGAGCACATCCTTCTTGCAAGACAGGTGAACGTTCCATACATCATCGTATTTATGAACAAGATGGATCTTGCTGATCCAGAGATCGCTGAACTTTCAGAGATGGAAGTACGTGAACTACTTACAAAATATGAATTCCCAGGTGACGACACTCCAATCATCAAAGGTTCAGCTCTTAAAGCTCTTGAAAACCCAGATGACGAAGAAGCTACAAAACCAATCGTTGAACTTCTTGACGCTCTTGACGATTACATCCCACAACCAGAACGTATCTTGGACAAACCATTCTTGATGCCAGTTGAGGACGTATTCTCAATCAAAGGACGTGGTACTGTTGCTACAGGACGTGTAGACCAAGGTATCGTAAACACAAATGACGAAATTGAAATCATTGGTATCAAAGAAACTCGAAAAGTTATAGTTACAGGAGTAGAAATGTTCAGAAAAACTCTTGATGAAGGACGAGCTGGAGACAACGTTGGACTTCTTCTTAGAGGTATTGAAAGAGAAGAAATTGAAAGAGGACAAGTTTGTGCTAAACCTGGATCTATTCAACCACACACAAAATTTGAATCTGAAGTTTACATCTTGAACAAAGACGAAGGTGGACGACACACTCCTTTCTTCAAAGGTTACAAACCACAATTCTACATCCGAACAACTGACGTTACTGGTTCAGTTGAGCTTCCAGCAGACGTAGAGATGGTAATGCCTGGAGACAAGGTGAACATGATCGTTACATTAGGAGCTCCAATCGCTCTTGACGAAGGGACTAGATTCGCTATCCGTGAAGGAGGAAGAACAGTAGGAGCAGGAGTTGTAGCTAAAATAATGGAATAATTGTCTTTTATATGCCCTTCAGAGACTGATTCGGTCTTGAGGGGCCTTCAAAGCCAATCATTAAAAGCCCAAGCTGATGCTTTTATCAGCCTGGCCCCGCCAAAAGCGGGACATCCTTATACTCACTTTCAATTAAGCTTTAATTTATTAGAGCCGAGGATGTAAACTCGGTAATTTAATTAAACATTAAACCAACTCACTATGGCAACATCACAACGTTTACGTATCAAAATCAAAGCTTTCGATCACAAAGTAATCGACGAGACAGCGAAACTAATCATCGACACAGCAGAAAGAACAGGAGCTGTAATTGCAGGACCTATTCCCCTACCAACAAAAGTCGAAAAATTCACAGTCAACAAATCAACTTTCGTTCACAAAACTTCTCGTGAACAATTCGAGATGAGAACCCACAAAAGACTTATCGACATCTCTGAAGTTGCTCCAAAAACAATAGAGTCTCTCCAAAACCTCTCTCTTCCAGCAGGAGTAGAGATCGAGATCAAGATGTTGGCAGATGCTTAAGCCCACACAAAAAACCAGGGCTTGACAAAAAAACAAAACCATGCGAAAATACCCACTCGTGATTACACTTTATTGTGTCACGATTTATGGGTTCTGTTCGACCATTCCAGAGCATTCCCTCGCACCACGGTTAGGTGAGCCAGCCCACGTGCTATGAGCTCCCTTACCTCCCATCGGAGGAAGAGTGATTGCGTGGCACATATAAGGTCCGCTCAGTCGAAAGAACCCACCACCGATCCAACCAGATTCCCTTTAGAGGTTGAGTCTGGGATCACAATAAGAGTGTTTTGTATGGTTATGCTGGCTACCAGCAATCCTCTATGCCCCTTGAGGATTCCTCCTTCCAACCCATGCAAAACACTCTCTTTCCAATTACCTTTGTAATCCTTTAACAAAAAATCTCAAAGATTCTCTTGACTCTCCTGTTGCACTTCTATATATTGCAGCAGCAATTTGAAAAGATTGTATGTTAATTACTCCTTATGAGGGCTTGCCGAAAAGTCTTCAAAGGACTATCCAAATGGATATTAACCTCTACGTATTATGCCAGGAATTCTCGGCAAAAAAATAGGTATGACTCGAGTCTTTCAAGACGATGGTCGCGTGATCCCAATCACAATTGTAGAATGCCCTCCAAACGAGGTCACTCAGGTAAAAACAGTTGAGAAAGACGGATATCCGGCGATAGTCCTGGGATTTTCCAAATTAAAGAAGCCAACAAAGACCAAACAATTCCACTTTGTAAGAGAGTTCAAGTCAGAAGAAGACGTCAAGAAAGGAGATCAGGTAACTCTAGAATCATTCCAAGACGCAGAGGACGTACAAGTTATGGGAATTTCAAAAGGTAAAGGTTTCCAAGGAGTAATCAAAAGATACAACTTCTCAAGAGGTCCAGAAACTCACGGTTCACACCACCACAGAAAACCAGGATCAATAGGAGCCTGTGCGAAACCAGGAAGAGTACACAAAGGTAAGAAACTACCAGGAAGAATGGGAACAGACCGAATAACACTAAGAAGCGTAAAAGTAGCATATCTAGACAATGAAAAGAACTTGATCGGACTCAAAGGCCCAGTTCCAGGCCCAAATGGAGCATTAGTCGTAATAACAAAGAAATAAAACATAGATGAAAGTAGACTTATACTCACAAACAGGAGAGAAAAAAGGAGAAGTAGACCTTAAAAAGGAAATCTTTGAAGTTCCATTCAACGAAGACTTGGTTCACCAAGCTTTGGTTTATCAACTTTCAAACGCAAGAAGAGTAATAGCTCACACAAAATCAAGAGGAGAAGTAAGAGGCGGAGGAGCTAAACCATTCAAACAAAAAGGAACAGGTAGAGCTCGTCAAGGTTCTAAGAGAAATGTTCACATGAGAGGTGGATGTGTAGTATTCGGACCTTCAAACGAAAGAAACTTCAAGAAACAAATGCCAAAGAAACAAAGAAGAAAGGCTCTATTCTGCGCACTTTCTGAGAAAGCAAGAAACAAAGAAATTATTGCACTAGATAAATACGAAGGAGAGATAAAGACGAAACCTCTCCAAGCACTAATTGGCAAACTGCCAATTAAAAGAGACGCGTTGATAGTAGTACCAGGAAGAGATAAGTCTGTAGAATTATCAGCAAGAAATCTTCCAAATGTAAAAACTATCCACGCAAATTACATTAATATCAAAGATTTACAAAAATATGACACAGTCCTCTTCATGCAAGACTCGTTAGCAAAATTGGAAGAGGTATTTTTAAATACAAAATAATGGACTACCTAAGTACAATCATAAAGCCACTGACAACAGAGAAAAGCACTGCTCACAATGCTCAGAATAAGTATATGTTCGAAGTCCAAAGGAAAGCAGACAAAACAACTATCAAGAAAGCATTCGAAGAGATATATGGAGTAAAAGCAGAAACAGTTAGAACATTCTTACTCCCAAGCAAATCAAGAATGCTTCGAAGAGGACAATTATGGAAGAAAAGACCTGTAGCAAAGAGAGCTATCATCACGATAGCAAAAGGAAAAACAATAGATCCTAATAAAATCAAAGCTTAATGGCAATAAAGAAATACAAACCAACGACACCGGGAAGAAGAGGCATGTCCTCACCTTCGTTTGACGAAGTAACCAAAACCAAACCTGAGAAACGACTGGTTAAAAAAGCACAGAAACACGCAGGAAGAAACTCAAGCGGACAAATCACGGTTAGACACAAAGGAGGAGGACATAAGAGAAAATTAAGAATGCTCGACTTCAAACAAACCGAAAAACTCAATATCGAAGGGAAAGTAACAGCAGTAGAGTATGATCCAGGAAGAACAGCGTATATAATGCTCGTAACATACAAAGACGGTGATAAGAGATACCACTTAGCACCAGAAGGAATAAAGGTCGGAGACAAGGTAGAAACAAAGGTTAAAGCAAAAGCAAAAATCGGAGCAAGACTAACGTTGAAACACGTACCTGTTGGATACCAAGTACACAACATTGAATTAAATCCAGAACAAGGTGGAAAACTAGTAAGATCAGCAGGATCATACGCAACAGTAGTTTCTCTCGAGGGTAAAATGGCACAAATCCAAATGCCTTCAGGAGAGACTAGACTGATATCAAAAGAATCGTATGCAAGTATCGGAATAGTAAGTAACTTAGAACATTCAAATATCACATTAGGAAAAGCTGGAAGAAAGAGATGGATGGGAATAAGACCATCTGTAACAGGTAAATCAATGAATCCATGTGATCATCCACATGGTGGTGGTGAAGGACATCAACCAATCGGTATGAAACATCCAAAAACACCATGGGGAATGCCAGCACTTGGATTCAAAACACGCAGAAGACACCAATCAGATAAATATATCATTAAGGACAGACGTCATAAATAAACACATATGTCTAGAAGCTCAAAAAAAGGACCATTCGTAGACCCTAAGGTCCAAAAAAAAGTAGAAAGAATGGAAGAAACAGGAGATAAGAAGCCTATTAAAACATGGGCAAGAAGTTGTGACATCGCACCAGAATTCGTAGGACATACATTCGCGGTACACAATGGAAAACAATTTATACCAGTGTTCGTAACAGAGAGTATGGTTGGTCACAAGTTAGGAGAATTCGCCCCAGCGCGAAAATTTAAAGGCCACGGTGGTAAATTAGCTAAAGTAACCGGTTAAAAATTATGCAAGCAATAGCAAAACATCTTAGAATTTCACCAAAAAAAGCGAATTTAGTCGCAGGTTTGGTTAGAAAAAAACCAGTTCAAGATGCTTTGGACATCCTGCAATTCACACAAAAGAAAGCGGCCCCAATGATAAGAAAAGTAATCGCATCTGCAGCTGCTAATGCAAAAGAAACAGCAAAACAAGATATTGAATCATTACAGATAAAAGAAATAATTGTAAACGAAGGAACTACACTAAAAAGAAGCGTACCAATTTCAAGAGGAAGAATGCACCCCATCAAGAAAAGAACATCTCACATAAGAGTTTATCTAGAAACAAAGAAAGAGAAAATCAAAACGAAAACTCCAGCAAAAGCTGAAACTCCAGCTCCAGCTGAGACCCCCGCAGAAGAAAAACCTAAAACCAACTAAATAATATGGGACAAAAAGTAAATCCAAAAGTAATTAGAATAGGAATAACCCGTGACTGGGACTCTAGATGGTACGCAGGAAAAAAAGAGTACGCAAAGTTGCTTCATCAGGATCTAGAAATAGAAAAAGCAATCAGAGCAAAGCTTACTGAAGGAGGAATCTCAAAAATAGAGATACTTAGAACCCAAGGAAAAGTAATCACAAACATTTACACATCAAAACCAGGAATAATTATTGGAAGAGGAGGATCTGTAATAGAAGACTTGCGAACATTGCTTGAGAAGAAATTCAAAGTAACGATCGCAATCAATATAAAAGAAATAAAGAAACCAATGATAGACGCAGGAACAGTAGCAGAATCTATTGCACAGCAAGTAGTAAAAAGAGTCTCATATAGAAGAGCTTGTAAGATGGCTATCGAAAAAGCGATGGAAACCGGAGCAAAAGGAGCAAAGATAAAAGTAGCAGGAAGATTGAATGGAGTTGAAATCGCTCGTGAAGAATTCTTCTCACTAGGGAAAATTCCTCTCCACACATTCAGAGCAGATATCGACTATGCGACAGCAACTGCGCAAACAACATACGGAGCAATCGGAATAAAAGTATGGATATACAAAGGAGAAATATTCAAAAAAGACTTGGACTCAAGACTACAAAATGAAATTGAAGAAATTAAAAACACTTAATAATGTTACAACCGCGAAAGCAAAAATACAGAAAAGAACACCGACTAAGAGGGTCATACAAAGGTAAAGCAAATACCGGTAATGCGTTGAACTTCGGATCTCACGGACTCAAAGCACTATCTACATCAGAAGTGACTTCAAGACAGATAGAGGCGGCAAGACGTGTTATGACAAGATACACAAAAAGAGGAGGTAAAATCTGGATAACTATATTCCCTCACAAGCCAATCAGTAAAAAAGGTGCAGAAGTACCAATGGGTGGAGGAAAAGGTGCTCCAGACAGATTCGTAACAATAGTTAAGCCAGGAAGAGTTTTGTTTGAAATGGATGGTATAGAAGATGAAACAGCGATAGCAGCACTAAAACTCGCTGCTTACAAACTACCTGTAAAATGCAAAGTAATAAGTAAATCTAATAAATAATGTTCACAGTAGAAGAATTAAGAAAACTAGACACAAGCAAGCTCAGAGAAGAGCTAAAAAAAGCTGAAAAAGAACTTTTCAAGATAAGATTTGAAGTGACTTCTGGACAATCAAAAGCAAGTCACACAGTAAGAGAAAAGAAGATATACGTTGCACAAATGAAAACAATAATGTCAGAACCTAACCAAAAAGACTAATGAGATCAAAAAAAGGATCAGTATCGTCAAACGTTCAAGACAAAACAATTATTGCCGAGGTTCATACATACAAAAGACACCCGAAATACAAGAAAAGATATCGAACAACAAAGAAATTTCACATCGACAATCCTGAGAGTAAAAAATTCGAAATTGGAGATATGATCACATTCTATGAGACCAAGCCAATCAGCAAACTAAAAAGATGGACCCTGACAAAACCTAACAACGAAGCATAATGATACAAGCAGAATCAAAATTAAATGTAGCAGACAACACAGGAGCAAAGATGGTTCAATGCATCAAAGTTCTAGGTGGTTCAAAAAGAAAATACGCTAGAATCGGAGACGTTATAACCGTATCAGTAAAAGAAGCAGCTCCACGTGGAATAGTTAAGAAAAAATCAATTCAACAAGCTGTAATCGTAAGACAAAGAAAAGAGATAGGAAGAAAAGACGGTTCATTCATTAGATTCGATGAAAATGCAGTAGTGATAATAGGCGCAGACAAACAACCTAAAGGAACTCGTGTATTCGGACCAGTAGCAAGAGAACTAAGAGAAAGAGGTTACCAAAAAATTATCTCATTAGCCCCTGAAGTAATATGAAGCTCAAAATTGGAGACGAAGTACAAATATTGACAGGAAAAGACAAAGGTAAAAAAGGTAAGATTACCAAGATATTCAGAAACTCAAGAAAAATCACAGTAGAAAAGGTAAACCTACTAACAAAACATATCAAAAAAACAGCTCAAAGACCGGGAGAAAAATTAAGATACGAATTCCCTATCCAAGCATCAAACGCAATTCTTGTATGCCCAAAGTGTAAAAAAACAACAAGAATAGAAATGAAGAAATTGGAAAATAAGAAAAAAGAGAGGATCTGTAAAAAATGTAAAGATTCTGTAGACCAAATTGTAACAACTAAAAAATCAAGTTCTAAACAAAAGAAATAATCATGGCAAAAGATTTAAAAACACAATACAAAGAAGTAGTAGCCCCAAAGCTAAAAAAAGACTTGGGACTAAAGAATATAAACGCCGTACCTAAGGTTAAAAAAATAACTATAAACGTTGGGATGGGATCAATTATTCAAAGCCAAGGCAAAGACACATCTCACATAGTAGAGAACCTAGCGAAAATTTCTGGTCAAAAACCAATCATCACAAAGACAAGAAAAGCGATCTCAAACTTCAAAGTAAGAGAAAACATGCCAGTAGGATTAGTAGTAACACTAAGAGGACAAAGAATGTATGACTTCCTAAACAAACTGATAAACATAACATTACCGAGAGTACGAGATTTCCGAGGATTATCAGCAAAAGCATTCGACGGAAATGGAAACTACTCACTAGGACTAACAGAACACGTAGTATTCCCAGAGATCAACCCAGACGACGTACTACACTTACACGGAGTACAAGTGACTATCACAACATCAGCAACAAACGACGAAGATGCAAAAGCACTTCTCACCGCCTTCAATTTCCCATTTAAAAAATAATCATGGCTAGAACAGCATTAGTAATTAAAACTCAAAAAAGAAAGCAAACCGCTGAGAAACAAAAGAAAGCGGGCAAGAAAGTTGAATTCTCAACAAAAATATACAACAGATGCAGACTGTGCGGAAGAAAGTTTGGATATATGAGAAGATTCGACATGTGCAGAATATGCTTCAGAGAACTTGCAAAAGAAGGGAAAATCCCTGGAGTTAAAAAATCATCTTGGTAGGAACAAAAAGCACAATGCTTTAACGTCACCCACCCACTTAAGAAAAAACCTAAATTTAAAAAAATGAACACAGACCCAATCGCAGACTTGTTAACAAGAATTAGAAACTCATCAGGAGCTAACTTAAGCTCATGCACAATTCCATACTCAAAAATCAAAGAGAATATTTTAAAAATACTAGTAGAGAAATCGTTCGTAACTAAATACGAAAAAGTAGAAAACAAATTCCCAGAACTAGTGGTTCAACTAGAAGAAGGAAAAACAATTACTTTGAAAAGGATTTCTAAGCCAGGACAAAGAATCTACGTCAAAAAAGACGATTTAAAAAGACCACTATTGAGTGGATTAGGAGTAAGAATAATCTCAACTTCAAAAGGTCTTATGACCAGTGAAGAAGCTTACAAAAAAGATTTAGGGGGAGAAATAATCTGTGAAGTTTACTAAATATGTCACGAATAGGAAAACAACCAATACAGGTCCCATCAGGAGTAACAGTAGAAATTACTGGTAATCAAATTAAAGTAAAAGGTTCTAAAGGAGAATTATCTCGTGATATACATCCAAGTATAGAGGTAAAACAAGAAGGATCAGAACTAATAGTTACCAGAGCAAGCGACTCTAAAGAAGATAGAAGTCTACACGGATTATTCCGATCACTAATATCAAACATGGTAATAGGAGTAAGTGAAGGATTCGAGAAAAAAATGGAAGTAATAGGAGTTGGATACAGATTCCAACCTAGCGGAAACAAGATCACTCTAACCCTTGGTTTCTCTCATCCAATCGAACACAAAGCCCCTGAAGGCATTACATTCGAAGCAGATGAAGACAACAAACAAATCCTGATAGTGAAAGGTATCGACAAAGAAACAGTAGGTGAAGTAGCAGCAAAAATAAGATCTTATAGACCACCAGAACCATACAAAGGAAAAGGAATCAGATATATAGATGAATACGTAGCAAGAAAGGCAGGTAAAGCAGCAGGAGCTGCCGCCGAATAACAAACAATAACTAATCAATCCAAATAAAATGTCATCAGAAAAAGAAAAAGCAAGAAAGGCACGTCACAATAGAGTAAGATCAAAAGTTAAAGGAACAGCAGTTCGTCCAAGACTTGTGGTATTCAGAAGCTTGAAAGCAACTTATGCACAATTAGTTGATGACGAAAGCGGAAAAACAATCTGTTCAAGCTCAACATTAAAAGTAAAAAAGGGACCAAAGCAAGAACAAGCGAAAGAAGTTGGACTTGAAATAGCTAAAAAAGCAACTGAGCAAAAAATAAAAGAAATTGTTTTCGATAGAGGAGGATACAAATACCACGGAAGAGTAAAACAAATAGCGGAAGGTGCTCGTGAAGGGGGTCTAAAATTTTAAACTAAAAGAATACAATGGCAAAAAAACCACATTCAAAACGCAGACCAGAAAGAGAAGCTAAGGAATTTGAAGAAGGAGTGCTTCAAATAGACAGAGTTACTCGTGTAGTAAAAGGAGGACGACGTCTAAGATTCCGAGCTACAGTAATTATTGGTGATCGAAAAGGACGAGTCGGTGTTGGAGTTGGTAAATCTGAAGAAGTAGTAGGCGCAATTCAAAAAGCAATTGCAGACGCAAAGAAAAATTTGATTACCGTCAAATTAGACAGAACAACAATCCCACACGAAGTTACAATGAGATACAAGAGTGCTCACATCCTCCTACTCCCAGCAGCTGAAGGTACAGGTATTATCGCTGGAGGAGCTGTACGTAAGGTAGTAGAACTTTCAGGAATCAAAGACATTCTCTCAAAATCATTTGGAACAACAAATAAAATATCTTGCTCAAGAGGAACATTGAAAGCACTTGAAAACCTTAGAGAAACTCCGTTTTCAAAAAAGCAAAAACAAGCAGCAAAACCAGAGCAAAACAAGAAACCTGAACAACACAAGAGACCTGAACCAAACAAAAAACCTGAACCAAACAAAAACACTGAAACTGAAAAAAAACCTGAGGCTAACCCTGAGGCTAAAAAGCCAGAACCACAAGAAACTAAACCAACTAAATAATGTCATTAACAGAACTAAAAAGTAAGAATTTCAAAGCAAGAAAAAGAGTCGGACGAGGAAACGGATCTGGACATGGAACATATTCATGTAGAGGTCAAAAAGGACAAAGCTCTAGATCAGGTGGAAGAAGAAAACCTGGATTCGAAGGTGGACAGACTCCCCTACACATGAAGATGCCAAAACTCAAAGGTTTCACAAACATCAACAGAATTGATTACAAAGCAATTAACGTTGGAGATCTAGAAGAAATGTTCAAAGAAGGCGAAGTTGATTTAACAAATCCTAAAAATAAAGTTAAACTTCTAGGTAACGGAGAAGTAAACAAGAAGTTTACTATCAAAGTAGACTCAGCTTCTGCTTCTGCAATTGAAAAAATCAAGAAAGCTGGAGGAGACGTCGAAGTACTAGCTCAAAAAAAGGAAAAGAAAGACAAGGAGACCAGAAGAGCTGAAAGAATTGAAGCGAGAGAAAAAAATAAAACAGATGCATAATGTTCACCTACATCAAACAAATATGGAATTCTAAAACGATTAGAAACAAACTTCTTTTCACTTTAGGTATAGTTATTTTATATAGAATAATAGCCCAGGTATCTGTTCCAGGAGCAGACCTACAGGCAATCAAAGGAGTAATCGACAACAACGAACTTCTAGGAGCATTCAGTATGCTAACAGGAGGAAGCGCAAAGAACTTCTCAATCCTTTTGATGGGACTTTCACCATACATCAACGCATCAATCATCATGCAGTTGATGACTGTTGTAATCCCAAAAGTAGAAGAACTTCAAAAAGAAGGAGAATCTGGAAGAAAAAAGATCAACTCATTTACACGATGGTTAACATTCCCATTAGCTTTCCTACAATCATACGGAATGATAATCCTGCTTAATTCACAATCTCAAGTTCCAATCATCAAAGAAATGGACAATCCTCTAGTAGTACTTACAACAATGTTAACTATCACAGCAGGTACAGTATTATTGGTTTGGCTTGGTGAACAAATGACAGAAAAAGGAATATCAAATGGTATCTCAATTTTGATCTTCGCATCTATTATATCTCAGATTCCACAAATGATCGGACAAGGACTTTTCCTAGCACAAGCAGATGAATCAAAACTAATTCCATTCGTAGTAATCGTACTAATCACAGTAGTATTAACTACAGTAATAATATTAGTAAACGAAGCCCAGCGGCGAATCCCAGTAACATATGCAGGCCGAGGGGTCCGAGCAAAAAGCGACCAATCTCACTTACCTATAAGAATAAACCAAGCAGGAATGATCCCAATCATCTTTGCAGTTTCCTTGGTAAGTTTCCCGCAAATATTGGCACAATTCCTACAACGTGCAAAATCAGATTGGCTAAGAGTTGCAGCAGAAAAAATGACAGTTCTATTTCAACCACAAAGTTTAACTTATCTTGTAGTATATTTCCTACTCGTAATTGGATTCACATACTTCTACGTATCAATCACTTTCAACCCTGATCAGATCGCAGAAAGTATCCAAAAGAGAGGCGGTTACATCCCTGGAATAAGACCAGGCAAAAACACTGCCGACTATATCGGAAAAATATCAAGCAGACTAAACCTCTTCGGGGGAATGTTCCTAGCTTTCATAGCTATATCCCCTATGCTAATCCAATCATTCTTCCGCAGCATGAGTATCGGAACAGTTCCTCTACTTGTGTCAGGAGCAGGAATGATCATCATCGTCGGCGTAGTCCTAGAGATCATCCGCCAAATCAACGCTCAGTTGATCATGCATGATTACAATAAGTTCTATTAAAGAGTGGTGAGATTGGCAATTCGAAACGAAGGGCATGCGTATTCAGCATGCCCGGAGTGCAGAAAAACTTTCAATCAAAATGCCAGCGTCAGCGATTAAGCATTTTGGGTAGAAAGTTTAGCCAATCCCCACTGAAGTAGCGAGATTGGCGATCCGAAACGAAAGCAAACTCGCATGTTTGACGTAGCGAAGGAGAAAAAGCGATGAAAAATTACGACGGCCAGGAGTAAAATTTTTAAAGCTTTTTCAGCATTTCCCTACTGACCACCATCCCAATTAATTGAAATCCAATCTCATTTGATATAAAATACAAATAGCTAACACTGGTGACAAGAACTCCAAATTAATAAAGACCCCGCTCTACTGGCGGGGCTTTATTGTTGGTGGTGGACCCGTCGGGAATCGAACCCGAGCCACACAGTTGCTAACACTGGCGACGAGACCACTCCAGGCCCATTTATCCCCCAACATCATATTCATACAGCGCCACCCTTAACTAAATCTTAAAAAGATTTAACATTATTATTAACTTTTCCTTAAAAAACCCTTACATCTCACCTCCAACTTAACTATAATATCCTCACTTATAACCCCAAACTTATGGATCTAATATTCTTTGGTATGCAAGGTGCTGGAAAAGGAACCGTTGGAAAACAAGTAGCTAAACAACTAAACCTAGAAATCTTCGAAACAGGTGGAGCCCTTAGAAGCTTAGCCCAAGAAGACTCCCCTCTCGGCCACAAAATAAAAGAGATTATAGAAGCAGGAAACCTAGTCCCAAATGAAGTTGTAATGGAAATTGTTGAAGACTTCATGCAAAAACTCCCAGAAGGCAAATCAATCCTCTTCGACGGAATTCCAAGATCAATAGAACAAGCAGAAACATTAAACGCACTTCTAGACAAAGCAGGCCGCACCTACAAAGCAGTCTTAATAAAAATCACCGAAGAAACAGCCCTAAAACGACTCACCACCAGACAAATCTGCAGCAAATGCAAAAAAGTTTTCGCAGCAGACTACAAATCAGAAACCTGCAACGCACCAGACTGTGGAGGAGAACTAATAACACGAGCAGATGACAACCCTGAAGCTATCAAAACCAGACTCAACGCCTTCAAGACAGAAACCCAACCAGCAATCAACACATACAAGGACAATATGGTAGAAATTGATGGAGAACCAAGTATAGAAGAAGTAACCAAACTAACAATCCAAACCCTACAATGAACCAACAAATAGCAATCAAAACCCAAGCTGAAATAGAAATCATGCGAGAAGGCGGAAAGATACTCCACGAATGCCTCCAACTCACAGCAGATATGGTCAAACCTGGGGTTTCAACATACGAACTCGACAAATTTGCAGAAGACTTTCTCAGAAAACACGACGTCGTCCCCTCTTTCAAAGGATATCACGGATTCCCAGCCACCCTCTGTACCAGCGTAAACGAACAAGTGGTTCACACAATCCCAACAAAAACCCAAATTCTAAAACCAGGAGACATCATTTCAATAGACTGCGGAGCAGTCCATAAGAAAATGCACACAGACTCAACAGTTTTAGTAGGAGTTCATCCCCTATCAAACCAAGCAGACTCCTTAATCAAAAACTCAGAAGACATCTTGGATTCAACCCTCAACTTCATAAGAGACGGCATATACTTAAACGATCTATCAGAACATATCGAAAAACAAATCCACCGACACGGATACAATGTAGTCCAAGAACTAACCGGGCACGGAATCGGCTACAAACTACATGAACCACCCCACGTCTTGAACTACAAGGAAGGAACAGGTCGAGGTCCACAGCTAAAAGCAGGCACAACCCTAGCCATAGAGCCAATCTTTACAACAGGTAACGGCCGCATACAAACACTTCACGACAAATGGACGATTGTTACCGCAGATGGCTCACTAGCGTCACAAATAGAACATACAATTCTAATCACAGAAGACGGATACGAAATCTTGACCTAAAACCCAAACCTGAACAAAGGATTGCAACACCACATTCTTTGGAAAAATCAACCCAAAATAGCCTCTAAAAGCAGATTCCCCCTTTTTTCCCTGTATTTCCCCTTGCACAACCTGGTACAGTTATGTAAAATCCAGTCGCTTTTTCTAGGCCCCTCTTCCTATAAAGCGCTTAATTTAAGTGCAGCAAAATTAACAATTTTTATGGCAAAAGAAGACAAAATTGAAGTTGAAGGACAGGTTCTAGAGCCATTACCAAACGCACAATTTATAGTAACTCTACAAGGAGAAAACTGGGAAGGAAAAGAGATCACAGCTCACCTAGCAGGAAAGATGAAAATGAACCACATACGAATTCTCCCCGGAGACAGAGTCACAGTTGAGTTATCATTATACGACCCTACAAAGGGTAGGATCACTTACCGACATAAACACTAATAATGAAAGTACGATCATCAGTAAAAAAAATATGCGACAAATGCAAGGTAATCCGCAGAAAAGGAGTGATTCGTGTTATTTGCAAAAACAAACGGCACAAGCAGCGACAAGGTTAAGTATTAAGTAGTCGGTATTCACCCCCCCTGAATGCCGACTACTTAGGATTTAACTCCGAAAAAAATGGCAAGAATAGCGGGAGTAAACCTCCCAAAAGAAAAACGCGTGGAAATAGGATTAACTTCGGTATTCGGTATCGGGAATAGTCGAAGTGCAGCAATCCTTAAAAAAACCAAGATAAACCCAGACACAAAAGTCGGGGAATTAACGGACACAGAAATTTCAAGCCTAAGAGAAGAAATTGAAAAAACACCAACAGAAGGTGACCTGAAAAGAAAAGTTGCCCTAGACATCAAACGACTACAAGAAACTGGAACATACAGAGGAGGTAGACACCGAAAGAACCTACCTTGTAGAGGACAAAGAACTAGATACAACTCTAGAACAAAGAAGGGTAAGAAAAAGACAGTAGCTAATAAAAAAACCGTAACTAAATAATAATGGCTGACGATAAAGATAAAGTAGATGTAAAAGCTAAGGCTGAAGAAGCGCCTGAGAAAGCTGATGTAAAGGCCGACACTAAGGCTGAAGCAGCACCAGCTGAAAAACCAAAGCTCAAATTAACAGCAGAGCAGAAAAAAAGAAGTAAAAGAAGATCTATTGTCGAAGGAAATCTTCACGTTCACGCTTCATACAACAACACAATCATTACTATAACTGAACCAAACGGAGACGTAATCGCATGGGCATCAGCAGGAGGCTCAGGATTCAAAGGAGCAAGAAAAGCAACACCATACGCAGCTCAAATTGCAGCAGAAAACGCAGTTCAAAAAGCGAAAATCTATGGACTTGAAAGAGTCCACGCATATGTAAAAGGTGTTGGTAGCGGAAGAGACCAAGCCATGAGAGGCGTTACAGCAAATGACATAGAATTACTTTCAATCACAGATATAACAGGAATGCCGCACAACGGATGTAGAAAGAAGAAGAGAAGAAGAGTTTAATCCAAAATTAACTAATTTAAATCATGAGATACACAGGACCAGTTTGCAGATTATGTAGAAGAGAAGGTGAAAAACTTTTCCTTAAAGGTGCAAAGTGTACATCACAAAAATGCCCACTTTTGAAAAAGAATTATGCACCAGGAGCAACAGGAGCAAAGAGCTCTTTCAAGAAACAATCTGAATACGGAAAACAATTAAGAGAAAAGCAAAAAGCTAAAAGAATTTATCAAACAACTGAAAAACAATTCAAGAAATACTACACAATGGCAGCTAGCAAAGATGGAATTACAGGTGACACGCTTTTAAGATTACTCGAACAAAGACTTGATAACGTCGTATACAAAGCAGGTTTCGCAGAGTCAAGAAGACAAGCTCGACAATTAGTTGGACACGGACTTATCAAAATGAATGGCAGAAAATGTACCGTTTCATCAAGATTAGTAAAAGTTGGAGACAAAGTGAAGACAAACCCAAAGACAAAAGGAGTCAAAGTATTTGAAGGCCTTGATAAACAAAAAGATCAATCACCAAAATGGCTAAAGACAGATCTAAAAGCTGGAGAAACAGAAGTCACATTCTTACCGGAGAAAGACGATACTGAAAGATCTATCCAAGCGCAGTTAATAGTTGAATTCTACTCTAAATAATTTTAGGGCAATTTAAGCCCATTATTCCCCTCCCTTCCTATACTAACCTTAAATCAACCAATATGCATATCATCCAAGAAGAAATTGGTATCCCAAAGATTAAAACTGATATTATCAGTAAATTTCACGTGGTCTTCACAATGAGTCCACTCCCAACGGGATACGGGATGACTATTGGGAATGCTTTACGCAGAAGCTTATTATCTTCATTACCAGGAGCTGCCGTTACAGGCGTAAAAATCGACGGAGTGACGCATGAATACTCTACCATTCCGGGAGTAAAAGACAGCGTTCTCGATATCACTTTGAATCTCAAGTTGTTAGATATCAAAAAAACATCAAAAGAACCTTCTAAACTAAAATTAGAGGTTTCAAAAGCAGGAAAAATCACTGCAAAAGACATTCAATGTCCAAGTGACGTTGAAATCATGAACCCAGATCTATACATCACAACTCTAGAAAAAGGATCAAAACTAAAGATGGAACTTAGAGTAGAAAAAGGTGTTGGATACATACCTGCAAATCAAAAGCAAAAAGAAGAAGACGATACAAGTATGATAGTAATTGACGCAGTTTATAGCCCAGTGAAGAAAGTTCGATTCGAAGTAGAAGCTACTCGTGTCGGACAAATGACAGAACTAGACAAACTAACTCTAGAAATTCTCACAAACGGAACGATCTCTCCAGAAGACGCTCTCAAATTCTCTTCAAACATTCTAAAATCATACTTCGATCTATTCAATATCGAAAACATTATGGTTGAGGATGAATTCATGAGTGACCTCAAGTCAATCGTACAAAAAGAAAAGGAAGAAGAGGCTAAGAAACCTCAACAAGAATCATACACACCAATCGAGATCCTTGGATTCTCTCCTAGAACTTTGAACGCATTGATCAACGGAGGAATTGGTTCAATAGAGCAATTATCAAAATGTACTGAAAGCAAGCTATCTAACCTAAGAGGATTTGGTAAAAAAGCGTTGAACGAAGTAAAAGATGCTCTAGAAAAGAAAAATTTAACCTTATCTGAAGAATAATGAGACATAAAAAAGACAGTGGAAAATTAGTCGCAGACAAAGGGCACAACACAGCCCTATTAAGAAACCTGGCAATGTCAGTGATAATCTATGAAAAGATCAAAACCACTGAAAAAAAGGCACAAACAGTAAAACCTTTCGTAGAAAGACTGATTAACATAGCAAAGAAAAAAGAAAAAAGAGAAGCTATTCGTCAGATTGAATCTCTCCTTCAACACAAAAACAGCTCAAGAAAACTTTTTGAGGTGTTGGCAGACAAATACAAAGACAAAGAAGGAGGATACGTAAGAATAACCAAATTAGGTTATAGAAGCGGAGATAATGCTCCAGTAGTACAAATTGAACTAGTATAAACATGCAAAAAACATACACCCCAAAAAAAGCCGATCTAGATGACAAGAAATGGTACCTAATAGACGCTACCGACATGGTAGTTGGTCGAATGGCTACAAAGATCGCAGACATCCTTAGAGGAAAAAATAAGCCTATTTTTACTCCACATTTGGATACAGGAGATTTCGTAATAGTAATCAACGCTGAGAAAATCAAATTAACAGGAGCAAAACTCGATCAAAAGATGTACTACAGACACTCAGGGTACAAAGGCGGATTGAAGGCTGTTCCTGCAAGAAAAGTATTGGAAGAAAACCCAACTCAAATCGTCACAGAGGCGGTAAAGAATATGCTTCCAAACAACAAGTTAAGAAAAGTTTTCCTAAGTAAATTCAAAGTATTCGCAGGAAGCGAGCACACACACGAAGCTCAAAAACCTGAAGAATTAAAATTCTAACCATAAGAAATGACACCAAAAGACGCGAAAAAAAGTGAAGTGTCGCCTGAGGCCCCAGCCGAAGACGTCAAAAAAGAAGTGAAAAAGCCTAAAAAGACTTTAGCTAGAGCAGATAGACCATTAGAAGTTAAAGAGGACAAACCATCGAAAAAGGCTAAACAAAGTCAAGAATACAAACTCCCTTCAGGGAAATATTATTACGCAAACGGTAAAAGAAAAACTTCCGTAGCAAGAGTTCGCCTATACAAAGGAGACGGATCAATCTTCATCAATGAAGAACCAATCAATAAATTCTGCCAAACAAAAGTACAAGTAGAACTAATTGGATTCCCTCTTCAATTAACAGGTACAGCAGGAAAGTTCAATATCACAGCAAAAGTAACCGGAGGAGGCCCAAACTCACAGGCAGAAGCTGTACGACACGGTATTGCTAAAGCTCTTGAAGTATTCGACGAAACACTCCGCCCTACTCTAAAACACGCAGGCCTTCTCACAAGAGACCCACGATCAAAAGAAAGAAAGAAATACGGTCTCAAGAAAGCACGTCGTGGACCACAGTTCTCGAAACGTTAGAGGGAAATCGATTTACAAAGCATCAATCATTTTTTCCAGCTTCTCGACTTCACCCTTATCCTTTTCTTCACCAACAGAAATATCAACCATCTTGAGAATCTTTTTCATGGCTGCAATATCAGATTGCACCTCAGCAACCTGTAAAACCAGATTTTCAACTTCCTTCTTCATTACTACACACCTTTATAAACTATAGCTGGATTTTCAATAGCGGCTTGTGCAACCAAAACGTTTTCGTCCTTAGCAAGTTCTGACAAGACTACTCTTGGTGTTTGATGATTTTCGGCAACGGCTCTTCTTACTTTATAAGACTCATGACTAGCTAGCTTTCTAAGAGTTGACTTAGGTGTATTATCATTATAAGCAACACTCATTAGAACATTTTTAGATTTGTCTTTCGAAGCTACATCAGCCAATCGAGAAGGCGAATTCAATCTCGCCACAACCATAGCCCTAACATCATCAGCCTTGTCACTTAACAAATGATTTGAAACGAAAATAGAGTCCAAATGATAATTTCTCGCTAAATTAAATCTCACTTTCTTAGAAGAATCTTTTACTAATTTTTTTGCAACAGGTTTTGTAATCTGGTGATTTGATGCCACAGAAGCTCTAACTAATTCAGACTTATCCCCAGCAAGTAAAAGCAATAGGTTTTCTGGAGTAGAGTTCATTGAAGCAATGATTCTCCTAACCTGTTCATCCTCACTATGTGCATTTTCAAATAGAAAATCCGGATCAACACGTCCTCCTTCATCTTGCAATTGATCATCAACGTCATCCATAAATTTCTGAGCCTCTCTAGACAACTTACGTCTTTCCATAGCCTTCACAAAGTTTTTATTTTCCTCCAAAGCATTAAGAACCATAAGATCCTTTTCTTTATCATACATAGTAACAAGAATTTTCTCTCTAGTCTCAGGAGATTTAGCAACAGCAGTTCTAACCTCAGCATCTTTATCCTCAGAAAGAAGTACTTGAGCATCATAAGCATATCTAAACTCTTTGTTTGAGGCAATAGCACACCTCACACTCGCACTCTTATCTTTTGCAAGCATCTTGAGAAGCTTTTCAGATATAGAAAAATTCTCCGCAACATTTTTCCTAACAGCATCTTTCTTATCCATCGCTAACTTCTCCAACGTTACTTGGGCAGTATGTGGATTTTTTGCTACAGCAGCCCTCAGTCTCCAATCAGGACTATCTGAAAGCGCATAAAAATATTCTTGAGAAAGCTTGACTTTTGAAACCTTATCGTAGACCTCTTTTACAAAGTCATCTCTAACCTTTCCCAAAGATTTCACCATTTCCTTGAGCTCTTTCTTGGCTTCCTTCGGAGATCCAAATAACTTTTTCAGTAATTCAGGTCCCTGCTTCGGAGATCCAAATAACTTTTTCAGTAATTCAGGTCCCTGCTTCGGAGTCTTAGCTGACTTGCTTGGAGCTTTATTTGCAGAAAAAGGTCCTCCTCTAGGAGAAACTTGCATCCCAAAGACAAGCCTTTGTGGAACGACTAGGTCCACATTGAAATCATTTTGTTTTTCCATTTTTAATTTTGTTATGGATTTATTTTTATTTTATATTAAACTATACCACACCCAGGAAGGCTAGTCAACCTCCTCCACTAAAAAAACTCGTTACGCAACCGTCACATCAAACCCTCCCTTTTTCGGAAAGCGCCTTAAGGCTTCCGAGAAGTTTTTTGGATCTGACATATCTAAATCAGAAGCTTTTGCAGCCGCCATGTCAATCCCTGTAGAAGCAGTCTCTTTGATAAAAATTCGCGTCCTAGTCTGAACACCACAAGGAGTATAATCCTCTCTACGAAGACTAGCTCCCTCACCAGCACCCCCTACAACCCAATCATCAGTATCAAAATGTATTAGACACTTCGAAGTAGTTCTAGGTCCCACCATTCCATAAGCTCTAAGATTCCTTCGAACCACCTCAATAACAGTTCCTGGATCCACCTCAAACATTTCATCCAAACTAAAACAAGCTTCTTCGAATTTCATCTAAAGATAAGGTTTATAATCTAGTTGTCTGTTCAGGACCTGGTTTTTTAGAAGACTCCCAGCTATAACCATCTGGCATCATGCTTTTTTCATGAAGACCACGAGGCGTCTCAACCATATCGTCATCCCCTCCAACAACTTCAACAAGTTCAGCATAAACTTCTGCCGCAACTGGACCAACCGAACCAACAGCACCTCCAACCTCTTCTAAATCAAATTCTTCCAGATCACCATCTGCAACTCCCCCTTCTCGTCGTTCTGTACCACTCATAATTAAATTTGTTAAATTTTGGAGCTGATTCTAGCAATACAAAACACTCTTGTCAACCTGTAAACACCCAAGTTTACAAATGGAAGCTATAAGAGAAAAAATGTAAACTCCTGCCCTCCCAGCCTTGACGAAAAGTATATTGTATGAGATAATAAGACCTATAGAAATTTTAACAAAAGCATATATGCTCGATCAACCATCAGAAAATAGTCAAACTCTGGACGAATTGAACACCGCCCACCCAGTAGACAAGATCCTCGGACAATGGAAGGAAACCTTCACCCAACCACTTACAAATTTTCAATTGGCAAGTTTTTTTAGAAATTCAGTCACAGGAAGCTCTAGAGCAGAAGTAGTATTAGGACTACTCACAGTAGAAGCTGCAAAAACCGGAAGATGGAACAAGATAGAACTTACTCCAGAAACAAACGTAGAAACTTTGGACCAACTAAGAGAAAGTACAGATCAAGGGTTAGTTAAAGCAGAACAGGAAGGTCACATAGAATTAGCATTGGAAAACGGAAAATGCCATATAACACCAAAAGGACCTTTTGTACTAGACCTGATTCAGCGAATAGAGAGATACGACAACAACAGTAGACAAGCCTCTTAAATAAGTTCCCAAACTATAGTACAATCCATCATGGATTAATTTTTAGTCATGTCATTCATTAAAGACTTTAAAAAACTGTACTGGGCCACTCCTCAAGTCCAAAACTGGACCCGTCAAAGTGAAAACTGCGACTACGGAGACATCATTGTCGTATCAAAAAATTCATTCCTCTGTTTCAACAGCTCAAACCTGGAAAACTGCTATTATTGCTACTCATCTCGCAAAAACGAAGACTGCGGAGACTGCCTATTCATCGAAAAGTGCAACCTCTGCTACGAATGCGTGGACTGCACACGTTGTTTCAACTCAAACTACCTGCAAAACTGCGAAAATTGCAGCGATTGCTCTCATTGCTACGACTGCAAATCCCTCGATAATTGCTTCGGATGCGTCGGCACATACCACAAACAATACTCAATCTTCAATAAACACTATAAACGCAACGAATACCTGAAAAAGCTCAAAGAAATTCAAGCCTGGCCTCAAAAACGCATAGCCGAAGAAGTCGAAAAACTTCGCCTCAAATGGCCCCACATATACATGCATCAAGTCCACACTACGAACTGCCAAGGCGATTACGTAAATCACAGCAAAAACTGCTACTGGACCTTCGATTCATTCGAGTGCGAAGACTGCCTCTATATCACAGAAGCATGCCTAGAAAGAGGGTGCAAGGACTCCGTGGACTGCGGCCCAATCGTAAATACCCTCGAACAATGCTACGACTGCTGTTTCTGCGGATATCTCCACGAATGCAGCCACATCTACTGGGCCGATTGGATCTCAGACTGCCACTGGTGCACAAACATCTGGGACTGCAAAAACTGTTTCGGCTGCGATTACTTAAAAAACAAGGAATACCACATTCTGAACAAACCCTACTCAAAAGAAGAGTACGCCCGCCGCATCAAAGACCACAAAAAAGAACTTCTCGAAGCCGGAATTCAAGACTTCTATGGGTTGGTACACGGGGAACCTTAAGTCCTAGCCATCCTCTCTATCAAGAACTGAGCCTGAATCAGTAGCTACCTTCTCACCCTCCCTAGAAGCAACTGGGAATAAACCCCTAGCCTCGTCAAGAAGAGGAGCCAATCTGCCTTTAAGAGCCTCCACATCAACAACAGAAGCACTACCTTTTCCTAAAAGACCAGCAACCTCCCCAACAATAGAAGACTGTATCTCTTGAATTTTAGCAAAAGCGTCTGCTCTCTCTCTCAATTCCTTCAATTTCGCCGGAACACCATTAGTCATAGCCTTATATTCACCAAGAGTCTGTCCAACCATTCCTAAAGCACTCCTAACACATCCGAGAGCAAACTTTAACCCAGCCTCTTCATCGCCACAAATCCCTTGAAGCGCTATCGAAGAAAGAGTCTGAGTCAAACGACTCACCTCCCCAACAAAAACATCAACAACAGCCTGAGCTTGATCACCATATTGGGAAACCTCTCCAGCCAATCTCTCAGAAAGACGCCTTTCCAAAGCAAGAGAATCAGAAGACCACCCTTGGTCAACATACAAAACACCTATTGCCGTCCTAAACTCACGCTCATCAAAAACCTTTTTCTCAACACCTCCATCAAGAGAACCCCCTGCATCTGGCCCATCAGACATTCCATTATCAGCCATTTTTATTTGGTTATAAAACTTAGGAGAAATAAATACCACACCAAACCTTTCCAAACAAGCGCAAAACCTTGCCTCAAGCCATATTATATTGCAAACTCCTAAACGTGAAGACACTGTAGCAAGAGATTACTACCCAGCTCGATGAACCACCACATCTAAAACCCTTTCAACGTCTCTCTTAACAGAAAGTCGAGCAGGCCTCAAAGACGCTCCATTAAGATCATTGGTAACCCTGTTTAACTTATAAATTCCTTCTCCATCCCCTTCTTCAACAACCCAATCATCAAATTCATACTCATCACCACCACGACGAGCCCTTTCCAATTCAACCCTAACCGCTAAAATAACGGTCAAAGGATCCATTCCCAAATTTTCTCCTAATTGATTACAAGCTGCTTCTAATCGCATAAATATTAAAGTTAAAAATTGTGTTGGCACCGATTATATTGTAAAATTACAATCTGTAAAGCCCCCAATCAAAATGCCACAAGACAAAACCTGTAAAACCTGCTCCCAATCATTCAGGATCGCCTCAGAGGACGAGCGCTTTTACAAACTCTTCGACGCACCCCACCCAACAAAATGTCCCCAATGCCGCATGATCCGCCGTCTCCTCGAACGAAATACCAGAACTCTATATACAAGAAAATGCGACGCAACAGGCCAAGAGATAATCTCTCAATACCACGAAGACCACCCATTCCCCGTCTATTTTTACGAATACTGGTGGAGTGACAAATGGGATGCAAAAAAATACGCCCAAGACATCGACTGGAACAAACCTTTCTTTCCACAATTTGACGAACTAAGAAAACGCGTCCCCCACATGTCCGCACACGTTATTGGCCCAACCCTAATTAACAGCAGATACACAAATTGCACAGGATACATCAAAAATTGCTACCTAACCTTCGAAGCCGATCACAACGAAAACTGCTACTACTCAAATCGAATCTACCACTCCCTAACTTGCGCAGACTGTCTCAATATCTTCAAATGTGAACTCTGCTATGAATGTATCGACTGCAGCAATTGCTACAACCTACGATACAGTAATGACTGTGAAAACTGCATCGACAGTTACTTCCTCAGCAACTGCAAATCGTGCAAAGACTGCATAGGATGTATCAATCTACGTCACGCCCGATACCAAATCTTCAACGAACAATACACAGAAGAAGACTACAAAGCCAAACTCAAAAAATATGACCTCGAAACCCTCGAAGGCCGCGCCACTCTCGAGAAAGAAGCCACTGAATTTTTCGCCACGCACCCCCACCGAAACCTTCACGAAGAACTAAACGAAAATTCACTCGGAGACTATTTATATAATTCAAAAGACGCATACTATTGCTTCGACTGCCGAGACCTGGAAGACTGCCGCTACTGCTCCCGAGTCTCAATGGGCGTAAAAAACTCAATGGACTACACCGCTTGGGGATCGTCGTCAGAAATGATGTTCGAATGCGCTGCATGTGGTGACCAAAGCTACAATCTAAAATACTGCTCAACCTGCACAAGCAGCAACTCAGATCTAGAATATTGCCTTCAATGCACAGGCTGCAAAAACTGCTTCGGCTGCATAGGCTTAAACAGAGAAAAGTATTGCATCTTTAACAAACAATTCACCAAAGAAAAATACGAAGAAACCGTTACCCGCCTCAAAAAACACATGCACTCTACAAAAGAATACGGCGAATTCTTCCCTTCTGAAATTTCTGCTTTTGGATACAATGAATCCCTCGCTCAAGAACTCTTTCCTCTCAAAAAAGAAGAAGCCCTCGCCAAAGGCTATCAATGGACAGAGCGCGAAAAACCAACCCACAACTCATCCAACAAAAAAAATCTCACCTGTACCTCTTGCGACCAAGACTTCCGCACAACAGAACCCGAACTCAAATTCTACAAACAACAAAACCTCCCTATACCAGAAAAATGCTTCAACTGTCGTCACGAAGAACGTGCAAACAAAAGAAACCCTAAATTCTTCTGGGATCGAAAATGTGACAAATGCAACACAGAAATCAAAACAACCTATCCACCCGAGACAAAACATCCAATTTACTGCTATGATTGTTACAAAAAAGAGATAAATTAAACACAATGCCAACCCCAGACTTCCAAACCCAATACAAAACCTTAGTCCACGCTTCCCCGCACCTCTCAACACACATCTACCTGTGCACGAACTCTGATTACTCAGACCAACTCAACGAATCCAAAAACGCATACATCTGTTTCAACGGATACGGACTTGAGGATTGCATGTACAATTTCGACTCACGCTGGAACAAGGACTGCGCCGATCTAAGCTACACAAACAAATGCACCCTCTGCTACGAATGCGTCGACACCGAAGACAGCTACAACTGCAATAAACTCCAGGATTGCGAACACTGCAGAGATTGCTCATACTGCTTTGATTGTTTTGGATGCTCAGACTGTTTCGGTTGCGTAGGACTACGAAAAGCCACTCACCACATCTTCAATAAATCAGTCGACAAAAAAGACTACCCAGAAGCCCTCACAAAAGCAAAACGACTCACCGAACAACGAATCTATTCCGACCTCGAAAATCTCCGCCTCAAAAACCCACATGTCGCAATGCGAACAAGACGCTCAGAAAGCTGCTTCGGCAACTACATCTACGACAGTAAAAACGCCTATTACACCTTCAAGTCACACGAACTTCAAGACTGCATGTACATGTACGATTCCCGCGGCATGAAAGACTCCGTTGACATCGGCATGCTCCACAAATCCACTCTTATGTACGAATGCATCGAAGCCACCGAAAACTACAACTGCAATTTCATTTACTGGTGCGCCAACTGCAACGATTGCGAATACATCATGTACTGTTTCAACTGCGACTACTGCTTCGGCTGCTTCAACCTGAAACACAAACGCTTCCATATCTTGAACGAACCGTATGAAGAAAAGGAATATTTTGCTAAAGTCAAAGAGATCAAAAAAGCACTACGAGAACAGAACAACTACAAAAATTTCTTACCGGATATAATCTAAATTAATCATACCAACAATAACCCAACTCCAAAAAGAAATAGACGCCCTAAAAGAACGAAACCACCGAGTCGAAGAAGACAAAGCTTGGGAAACCAGTTGGACCAGACGCATCATCATACTCGGACTCACATATCTAGTAATTTTAGTCTTTTTCCTAATATCAAATCTACCAGATCCATATTTGAATTCAATAGTACCAACAGCAGCATTCATACTTTCAACTTCAAGCTTACCCCTCTTCAAGAAAATTTGGGTAAAATTTAAAAAATGACCGAAAAAACCTGCAAAAACTGCACCTCCCCCTTTGAAGTCACACAAGAGGACCAATCTTTTTACAAACGCCTCAAAGTCCCACCCCCAACCTTCTGCCCAACCTGCCGCCTCCAACGCAGGCTCGCCTGGCGTAACGAACGCCACCTCTATAACAACACGTGTAAAAAATGCGGAACAAACATTATTGCCCTCTACCAAAAAAACACCGAATACACCGTCTACTGTCAAAAATGCTGGTGGTCTTTCGACTGGGACCCACGTCAATACGCACAAGAAATCAACTTCAACCGTCCATTTTTCGAACAATGGGGAGAACTATTCAAAAAAGTTCCCGTAATCAACCTCAACAATGAACGCACAAGTATGGTCAACAGCGATTATTGCAATTACGTAACCGACGCCAAAAACTGCTACCTCGTATTCGCTGCAAACTTCCTCGAGGATTGCATGCACAGCGACTATATTTGGGAATCAAAAGACACCGTCGACTGCAGCAATTCAACCGCGCTCGAACTATGCTACGAATGTACAGACTGCGACCGATGCTACAATTGCAACTACGTAACAAACTCACAAGGATGCTCAGACTGTCACCTAGGATACGATCTCAAAAACTGCGACAACTGCTTCGCCTGTGTCCAACTCAGAAACAAACGATACCACTTTCTCAATAAAAAACTCGAAGAAGAAGAATACAAAAACCGCGTGAAAAAAACCTTAGCCAACCCCACACTCCTCGCCCAAACCCAAAAAGAATTCGAAGAACTCAATCTAGAACATCCCCGCGAATACACCAGACAACTCCGCTGTGAAAACAGCACCGGAAACGCAATAAAAAACTGTAAAAACTGCCACTCTTGCTTCGAAGGATACGGAGGAGAAGATCTCAAATGGGTCGACAACTTCCCAGGCGACACAAAAGACAGTTACGACATCTCGGGCTGTGCGGAAATCCAACTCTGCTACGACTCAGCCTGCGTCGGCCTACCCGCATACAACATGCGATTCTGCAATATGATCCTAAACGGCGGCCGCGACATGACCTACTGTGCATTCATGGATGTAGGCCGCGAACAATTCGGCTGCATCGGTACAAAAAAAGCAAAACACTGCATACTAAACAAACAATATTCAAAAGCAGAATACGAACGCCTCGTCCAAAAGCTCATCGCCCACATGACCGAAACCGGCGAATGGGGCGAATTCTTCCCAGCAGAACTCTCACCTTTCAAGTATGAAGAAACTGTAGCTAATTTGTATTTTCCACGTTAGGAGAAATTATCTATAGTCCTAGCCAGAATTTTCAGAATCCCTTTCCCACTTCCTTTTTCAATACCTTTATACTCAGCAACATACAATAAATAAACAAGCTTATTCAACAAAGTAACAAAAGTCTTTTCCGTTATTTTTTCTTGCCTTTCTTCTACCAAAGATAGAACCCCTGCCACAAACTCCGACCGTCTCCTAATACTCGAAATTGTAATCCCAAAAGAATTCTTAAAAGAATTCATGACCTTCACTATTTCTGATTTAACCACAGACACAGGGATAAGTTGTTCTCCCAAAGGGAATTTCATCAAATCTTTAGAGTCAGGCAACGATTCATTCTTATCAAAAATATAATTTCCAAGAGAAAAACCTACGGTAGACATCGGTGCCGGAGCCACAATCAGAGGACTAAAACCAACATAACGCCGTTTCCATGGCATTCTCACCTGACACATTGCATAAACTTCCAATGATTCTTTAAACAAAAGCATGTATTCATGTACATCCATAAAAAAACTATCTACTTGCTCCTGGTCAGAAAAATCTATTTTGACAGAAGCTTCAATTATTGCTGATTTGACACTTTTATAAGTCAAATCCATATCAGGAATATTTTCCCCCATAATTCTAGATAACATCAAGTCAACAGAATGAAACCACTGTGCACAGCTTTTTTCAACACATCTTTCAACCTCCATACTTTCAATAACTTTAACCCTTTCAGCCTTTTGAGATTTACCAACAAGACGCACAGACTTTAAACGAGACTGAGCTTCCTCCTTTCTTGGTTCCTGTTTTTCAAACTCTTCCATATTATTTTTTTACAAAGACACTTGAAAGACACAATCACACATACATTACACAATGTTTTCACCAAAAAAGCAACACCCTCGAGTCTCTCTACAACAAGCTAATCCCCCACATTTTCCACTTCCTCATAAACCTTAGACCTGTGCTTAATAGCCAAAACCCTCACAACCTTTCCAACTATTTTAAAAACAACCCGATAATCCCCTACTCTCAAACTTCGATAACCTTTAAGAGACCTCCTAAGAGGCTTTCCAAATGTTTCCGGCGCTGACACAAGCTTACTTTCAATACTTTTTCTCACTCTATCCTTTTCCTTTTTTCCAAGACGAGGAATATCTTCTCTCACAACAAGCCCATGGTATTCAATCGAATATATCATGACCAAGCTTTATCATGAGAAATATATTTAGCCTTTTCAGTATCACGCTCTTCCGCAACCATATTGAGCATATCTGCCTCATCAATCTCAATCGCAATCTTAACAAGCTCACTTGCTTTAGTAGCGACAGGGACATTATCCCTATCTGCAAGCAACTCCAAAGCTTTCTCAATTTCCTCAGAAAGTGTAATATTTACACGCTTTTTTGTAGTAGGCATAAAATTTAGTTTAAATTACCACAAAACCAGTGTAACACAAGTGTATCACCTATGTCAACAGCCAATATCTGCAAAACCTGCTCCGCCCCCTTCCAAATCACCTCAAAAGATGAAGAATTCTACAAACACTTAAAAGTCCCTCATCCAACACTCTGCCCAGCCTGCAGTAGCCAACGCCGCCTCGCGTACCGAAACGAAAACTGTCTACACAAAAACACCTGCCACCTCTGCAAAAAACCAATGATATCAGTTTTCCATAAAAACACCCCTTACACAGTCTACTGCAACAATTGCTGGTGGTCAGACAAGTGGGATCCCATGGACTATGGCAAAAAACCAGACTTCAGCAACCCATTTTTCAACCAATTCTACAAACTCCAAAAATCAATCCCCCACTTCACACTCTTCCAAGACGGTACCTCAGAAAACTGCGAATACACAAATTTCGGCCTCTTCAACAAAAATTGCTACATGTCTATGTGTGGATACAGTGAAGACATTTACTACTCGTCGGTGATAATTAAATCAAAATCCTGCATGGACTGCAAAAGAGCATTCTCTTGCGAACTTTGCTATGAATGTATTGAGTGTGACACCTGCTACAACCTAGACTTCGGAAAAGATTGCGCAAACTGCGTAGACAGCCAATTTCTCGAAGACTGTATAGGATGCAACCACTGCTTTTGTTGTGCAGGACTACGCCACAAAAAATACTGCTTCCAAAACAAACAACTCACACGCCAAGAATACGAAAAACGTTTAGCCAAAACAAAACCCCTAGACACTAAACATTGGCAAACCCAACTCACAAACCTTGCCCAATCCGTCCCAAAAAACTATATGCACGGCAACACCAATGAAAATTCAACCGGCAACTACTTAAACAATACAAAAAACTGCACCGAATGCTTCGATTGCGGCCACATGGAAGACTCAGCGTATTGTGATACCTGCGGACTTCAGGTCAAAGACGCATACAGAAGCACAAATTGCGGAGTAGGATCAGAACTATGCTATGAAGTAAACGGCGTAACCGCCCACCACAATTGCATCGCAATCTATTTTGCACGATCCCTATCAGATTGCCAATATTGCCAATACTGCTTCAACTCAAAAGACCTCTTCGGTTGCATCGGCCTCAACCAAAAACGCTACTGCATATTTAACCGTCAATACACAAAAGAAGAATATCACCAAACACGCAAACGCCTAATCACCCACATGCTAGAAACCGGTGAATACGGAGAATTCTTCCCAATAAAAAACTCTCCATACCCATACAAAGACACTGTTGCAATGGATTATTTTTCAAAACAAACCTAAAACCTCGGCCCATCAGGATCTCCAGCAATATCATTGTGCCAATCACCTTCAACAACCTTAGGCTTTCTCGAATGCACCTCCACAAGAGGCTTAGTATGATCATAGTCCTCCGGCGGACTATCGTCACGAGGACCCCTTATCAAATCCTCCATTCCAAGCTCATCATGCAAACACGCCAGAATAGCATCAGAAACATTTTTCGAAACCTGTTGAGTTGGTTTAGCAAGCCTTCTGCCTCCAGGTTTAGCAGGATCTTCAATAGTAGCTCTCAGCTCTCCAAATTCAGGAATCTTAACAATATTCGCAAACACTCGCCCTCCAGGAACAAGACGCTTAACCTCTTCACGAACCCAAAAACGATAACTTTCAGCAGTTTCTTCTTCAGCTAACCCAATACTATCTGGACCATTCATATCTTCTGTATCAGCACCCTCAGATAATTTGAAGGGCGAAGTTCTAGGAGTAAAGTGAACAGCAATACTATCTGGATCCTTCATGTCTTCTGGATCAGCACCCCAAGATAATCTAAAAGGCAAAGTTCTAGGAGTAAAATGAACAGCAATATCCTCTCCCTCACTCAAAGAAATATCATGACAACTACCCTCATCCTCAATCAAAAACTGATCAGCATTCAATTTTGAAACAACTTCCACGAATTCCGCCTTTTTCTCCTCATTCATATCATAGAGTTGAGCAGCCAAAAGCAGAGACGGACACCTCACACGAAGGCGCGACAAATCGACCCCTCTCGCCTCTAAAATTTCAACAATTTTTGGTAAATTTCTTGTCACAAAACGATCAACTACAATCACCCCTTCCTCAGGAATTTCAAACCCATCTCCAAAACAAGCCTCAACATCGCTACTCGGCGCATCATTAGCCCCATATCCTCTGAAACCAGTAAGAACTCTGTGAACATTAAATACTAACTCTGCCGCATCGTACAAACCCCCATCAATCATACTCTGAAATAAAGCCTGTGCTCTTACCTGATGTTCATGAGCTTTTTTATCCACAACCTCATCACTCTCATCATCATTAACGTTCAATTGCTTTAAATAATCAACCAACATAACCTTGGTCGATTCATCAAAATCAACTTCATTAGCATAATCTTTAATCCAACCCCCAGGCTCTTCGAACATCCAGTGATCCGTTATTTTTCCCTCAATAGTTGTTTCCATATTTTTTGGTTAAATACTTTTTGATTAACTTTCAGACGAGAATCATACAGTAAACCACCAAGAAGTCAACCCTTTCGGCATTCTGAGAAGCCAGGGCTTCACCGCCTCTTTCGTACAAACAACTTATAAGATATAATCCAACCATGCGCTTCGACATACTCACAATCTTCCCGGAAATCTTCGACTCTTACCTGAACGAGAGCATTATCAAACGTGCCCGCCAGGAACGCACCATCGATATATACACTCACGACATCCGCAAATTCTCACTCGACAAACACCACAAGGTCGATGACAAGCCATTCGGCGGAGGACCTGGAATGCTCATGACCCCTCAACCCCTCCACGACGCCATCCAACACGTCCGAAAATTCAACTCAGGACCAGTAATTTTCTTATCTCCAGACGGCAAAATGTTTACCCAACGCAGAGCAGAAAAATTGGCCAAACGCCTCATAAAACAATCCAGCAAACACAAACCAAGCCGCTCCAATAAACCAACAAAGCCTCAACCAGGCATAATCCTCCTCTGCGGCCGATACGAAGGAATCGACCAACGAATCCGCGACCACTTCATTGACGAAGAACTCTCAATAGGCAAATACGTCCTCACAGGAGGCGAACTCCCAGCAATGGTAGTGATCGACTGCGTCGCCCGCCTAATTCCAGGAGTACTCGGCCACGACGACTCCCACGAAGAAGAAAGTTTCTCCCCAGCACTCAAACGCAAAAAAGAATATCCACACTACACGAGACCATCAACCTTCATGGGCCACCAAGTTCCAGACATTCTCCTTTCCGGCCACCACGAAGAAATCAACAAGTGGCGCAAACGAAAACTCCACTGATTGCATAATATGCATTGAAACATTGCTTTAACCTGATCAAGAGGTTGACCAAAACAAAAAAGACAGCATGCTTTCCCGGTTAGCAAAAAATCAAACCTGTAAAAAATCCTTAACCGGGGTTGACAAAGACCCACTCAAGACCCACCCCCCCCAAAAACCCCAACCCCTCCCCTATGCACCGCAAAGCCCTAGACAAATTATTCCAAGAACTGTCATCGAGACCAGAAGGCCTCAAGACCGAGGAAGCTCAAAAAATCCTCGCAAAAATAGGCCCAAACACAATCAAAACCAAAACACGCCCACTATGGTTCATAGAATTCCTGAAGGAATTCCTCGACCTAATGGTAATCATATTAATCATAGCCTGCATAATCGCTTTTGCATTCAACGAAACAACTGACGCAACAGTAATCTTGAGCATAATCATCCTCAACGCAACAGTAGGATTCGTGCAAAAATATAGAGCCGAACGTGCAGTAGAAGCCCTTCAAGCAATGGTTGCCCCACACGCAAGAGTACTTCGTGATGGCCAAAGAATTGAAATCCCAGCAGAAGATCTCGTCCCAGGAGACATACTCCTCCTAGAAGAAGGAGTGAAAATAACAGCAGACGCACGAGTTATAGAATCCTATCAATTAGAATGTAATGAATCCGTCCTCACAGGAGAATCAACTCCCACAAAAAAAGAAGTAATAACACTAAAAGGCAAATACCTACCAAAAATCGAGCACAACAACACAGTATTCACAGGAACAATAATCACCCATGGAGCAGGAAAAGCCATAGTTATAGCAACCGGAGACAAAACAGAATTTGGTAAAATTACAAAACTAACAGCAGAAACAAAACAAGACCTATCCCCACTTCAAAAAGAATTGAAAAGAATTGGAATATTCATAGCCATTCTCACACTAGCAGTCTCAAGCATAATATTTGTAGCAGGACACTTCTTCCAAGGAAAACTATTCATCGACAACTTAATATTCACAATATCAGTTGCTGTCGCAGCCGTACCAGAGGGGCTTCCAGCGACAATAACAATAGCGCTAGCCCTCGGTGTACAACGCTTGGCAAAGAAAAACGCGATCACAAAACAACTCTCATCAGTAGAAACCCTGGGAGCCACAACAGTAATTCTCTCAGACAAAACAGGCACTCTCACTCAGAATGAGATGACAATCAAAGAAATATTCCTGAACAATCAATACGCAGAAGTAAGCGGAATAGGATACGCACCAGTAGGAGAAGTTGAATTCTTTGAAGAAAAAACCGCACACACAAAAGAAGCCCTCAAATGGATGGCAACCATCGGAGTCCTCTGTAACGAAGCTCGCCTAAACAAAACACAAAACAATAGATACGAACTCATCGGCGACCCAACCGAAGGATCAATCCTCACCTTCATAAAAAAAGCAGGCTTCTCTTTCCGCGAACTCGCAGACACAAATGCCTTCCTAGAAAAACTCCCATTCGACTCAGAAAGGAAAAGAATGTCAGCAGTAGTAAAAAATCTGAAATCACACCAAATCTTTGTGCTAACAAAAGGCGCTCCTCTATCAATACTAGAAAAATGCACAGGCGTTCTAATCAATGGTAAAAAAATAGATCTAACCAAAGCAAAAAAAGCTGCCCTTTTGAAACAATCAGATGAGATGTCGAAAAAAGCCCTCAGAGTAATCGCATTCGCATACAAAGAAATGCCAAAAAAACAAAAGGACAAATACACAGAAGCCGCAACTGAAAACAACTTAACATTTGTAGGTTTCGTAGGAATGATCGACCCCCCAAGAAAAGATGTAGCAGAAGCAATAGCCCTCACAAAAGAAGCCGGCATCAAGACATATATAGTCACAGGCGACAACGGATTCACCGCAGAAGCAATAGCTAGAAAGATAGGTCTAATCACCTCAGAGAAATATGAAATCATCACAGGAAACGATCTCAACAAAATATCAAAAAAGAAACTTATAAAACTTTTATCTGACAAAGAAAAAGAAATAATCTTTGCACGCGTAAGCCCTCAACACAAACTCAAAATAGCAGACACAGTCAAAGAGCTAGGAGAAATCGTGGCAGTGACAGGCGACGGTGTGAACGACGCCCCAGCACTCAAACGAGCCGACATAGGAATAGCAATGGGCATCACAGGCACAGACGTATCAAAAGAAGCCGCCAACATGATTCTGGCAGACGACAGCTTCAGCACGATAGTCAGAGCCATAGAAGAAGGCCGCACCGTCTACTCAAACATGAAGAAATTCATTTTCTACATATTCTCCTGCAACATTGGTGAATTAATATTGATATTCGGAGCAATCCTAATCTCCCTGCCAACACCACTGACAGCCGTCCTCATCCTCACGGTAAACGTAGGAACAGACATCCTGCCAGCCCTAGCGCTAGGAGTCGAACCAATCGAAAAAGACATAATGTCGAGCCCACCAAGAAATCCAAAAAAACACCTCATAAACGCCAGGTTCGCATCAAGATTCGCATACATCGGAGTCTTCATAGCAGCAATCGTTACAGGAGTCTTCACTTGGAATTTATATAGATATGGCTGGTCGTTCGGAGACACGTTAGACACAAACACAGTCGCATACATGAAGTCGACAACAATGGCCTTTGCCACATTAGTAGTCATCCAACTCTTCAACGCATACAACGCAAGGAGTCAAAATAAATCCATCCTAAGCATTGGCTTCTTCAAAAACCCATTCATGATAATAGCAATCCTCATTTCAGCAGGCCTACTTTACGGAATCACTGAAATCCCACTCTTCCAAAATTATCTATCAACAACAAGCATCACAGGCACAGAATGGGCTATAATTTTAGTCTCATCTTCATTCATATTGCTAATTGAAGAAACCAGAAAAATCCTATTCAAAATATGAGAAACCATGAAAATAGTCGTGCCAAAATCAGGATACATTAGAATAAAAGTGACCCCAAACGCACCAAAAACCGAACTGTTTGATATATCACAAGAAAACATCGACGGCCGAGACGTAACCACCTACAAGATCAGACTCAACGCTCCTCCAGAGAAAGGAAAAGCAAACCAAGAATTAATCCACTTTCTCACCAAACACATGAACCTGCCACCAAACACCTTCACAATCATAAGCGGCAAAACCGATCGCCTAAAACTTCTAAAAATCCACCAACACTAAACATGTCCCACAAAGCCAAAAAACATTTAGGCCAAAACTTCCTTCAGTCTCAAACAATCGTAGAACAAATCGTAGAAACCGCAGAAGTTACAAACAAGGATCGTATCTTGGAAATCGGCCCGGGACTTGGCATTCTCACGGAAGAACTCGCAAAAAAAGCCGCACACACAACAGCAATCGAAATAGACCAAGACTTAATTCCAGGACTAAAAAACAACCCAGCCCTCGCAAGAGTAGAGATCATCAATGAAGACGCCCTCCAATTCACACCACCAAAAACCGGCAAATACAAAATCGTTGCAAACATCCCCTACTACATAACTTCTCCACTCATCACCCATTTTCTGACCACAGAAAACCCCCCAGTCTCAACAACTCTCCTTATCCAAAAAGAAGTCGCAGAAAAAATTGTCACAGACCCTCCAGAATCAATCCTCGCACTCCAGATCCAATTATATGCAGAACCAACCTTGGCATTCCTTGTCCCAGCAAAACATTTCAATCCAAAACCAAAAGTCGATTCAGCAGTAATCCACCTGGAAACTCTCCAAAAAAACGCACGCACAAAAAATCCAGAAAAAATCCTCAAACTAGCAAAACAAGCCTTCTCCCAAAAACGGAAAAAACTTTCAAATACACTCAGAGACTACAAGCCACAACTCACAAAACTAGACCTCCAAGACAAACGCCCCCAACACCTAACAATCAAAGACTGGGAACAACTAGCTAACAACATCAAATGAATCCATTAGAAAAATCCAAATCTCACGACAAATCCCCTGACAAAGCCCCAAAAAAACCTCGCAAACACATACGAAAAGCAGGTCAGTTAGATCGCAACGAAATGTCTGAACTTTTCAAAATGGCCCAGCTCGGGAATCAACCTGAATGGTTTCCAGAACACCTCCATATCACAATCGACGACGGCCCATACCCACACCACCTCAAAAAGATATTACAAGTACTCGACAGACACAACGTAAAGGCAACTTTCTTCCTGATAGGCTCAATGATCGAGAGCCAGTACAGAAAAGATCCAAAAGGAACCCGTAAACTCTTGTTAAAACTTCTCAACAAAGGACACGAAATCGGCTACCACAGCTACAACCACTGCCACAACCAAAGAGTAAAAAACTGCGGAGGAAAAACATTCGAAAGTCTCAGCGCAAAAGACATCGAATATGACATAGAAAAATTCAAAGAAACGCTAGAGAAAGTCCTCGAGATCTGTTACATAGTAAAGATCGGCCGCACACCAGGAGGAAAAGGACGAACCCGTAGAGCCGTAAGTGACGCCTTCAGAAACCAAAATTTAGAAGTACACAAACATTGGCACGATGAACCTGCCCGAAGAGAAAGGCCAAGAGACCCAAAAAAATACCACGAACTCAAAAAAGACCACATCCTTCTCTTCCACCAAAAAAAAGAAACAGCAAAAGAACTAAACGATCTCCTCCACAAAATCCGCAGAAACGAGCCCCCTCCTACAACACCTTCGCCAAATCCTCCTTCATCGCAATAACAGCTTCACGAGCCGCATCCGCATAAGCTTCCGGACCCCGAGACTCATCCTTTTCATAAGCAAAAGTAATTCCACGCGACGAGTTCACTATAGCTCCAAGACCATCGTCGTTGAAACAAGGCTTAACATCAGCAGCTCCCCCACCTTGAGCTCCATATCCAGGAACCAAAAAATACACACCAGGCATAATTGCACGCAAAGCCTTCGCCTGTTCAGGGAAAGTTGCACCAACAACAGCTCCAACGTTGCTATATCCACTGTCTCCTACACTATCTGCACCCCAACTATCAACGTAATACCCCATCACTTCATACAAAGGCAACGCATCCTTCTTCCCACCTTTTACCACATCACCAAGCACAGCCAAATCCTGCAAATCCGCAGATGATTTGTTAGAAGTCTTAACTAAAATAAACAACCCTTTCCCATCCTCAGTCGCAACCTTAATAAAAGGAGCAACTCCATCCAAACCAAGATACGCATTTACAGTCACACTATCCGCATCAAAAACTCTCATAGACTCCTCCTCAACAGCCGTCTCACCAAGATACGCTTTCGCATACGCCTCGGCAGTCGATCCGATATCATTTCTCTTCACATCCGCAATCGTAATCAACCCTTTCTCATGAGCATAATCCAAAGTCTCTTGATACGCACGCATCCCCTCAAATCCAAAAATCTCGTAAAAAGCAACCTGCGGTTTAACAACAGGAACCAAGTCCGCCACCCCATCGATAATCCCCTTATTAAATTCAATGATCGCCTCAGCAGCCGCCCTCAAGGGATTCTTCAAATTCTCCTCCGCCTTAAAAGCCTTCTCCCTAATAAACTCAGGAATCTGTTTAAGCCGAGGATCCAGCCCAACACAAATCGGCGTCCCCTTCTTTTTAATAGCTTCTATCATTCTATCTGTGAAATGTTTTTGCATGTGAAAGTTTGTTTAAGTTCTCTCGCCCCCTTTTCGCAAGAGAGTATAGCAAAACTTAAGACCGACCACTAGATCTATCTCTCCTCCTAACGGGAGGTGGCTCACGCTTAAGCCTGTAACAATCATATCCACACGCTTCCAATCTAGGCTTATAAATCTTACAAATCCCTTTGATTTCGCCCGAATCTCTCTCTGGATCAAGTAAACTTCTCCAGTACTCAAAAAAATCTCTAGCATCTCGTCGATCCCAATCACCATTCTGCATAAACGTCTCAAAAACAGTTATTCTAGCAAAAGACCCATCAGTATTAGCCAAAAGATCTTTAAAGAAAGACATCGGTAACTTCAATTTTTTTCTTGCCTGAGCAACCCAAGCAGAAATCTCAGCAGACTTCGTCTCACTCTCAGCAGACCTTACTCCACCTTCAGTATTAGAATCCTTACAAATCATCTCAAACCAAGCCAAAACAACATCCTCATTTATCTTCACCCCATCCTCGGCCATCATCCAAAGCACATACTTCCTATGATCAAAATCCTTACAAACCTTGAACCAATTCAGAAAGAAATTAGTATCCGGCTTATGCCCTTTTAGCTTCATCCTATCTCTAAAAGCACCAAAAACTTCGAAACACTCTTCTTCACCATGAGTCTCTGACACCACACTGACCACAAAATTCAACTTAATCAAAAAACTAAACCGCCTTTGCAAATCCCGCACACTCTTCCCAAGAGAATCCAATTTGTCACACTTAGAAGTCCATGCAAACTCACTTAATCTAGTAACATCCGTAGAGATACCACTAATCAAATCATTAATATCCCCACACTCAATCTCCAAATCAGGGTCACCACCTTCTTTCAAAAGAGGATACTTAGCAAAAAACTCACAAACACTCGGAATTCCCTCAGCAACCCAAGTCTTCATTTCCTCCAAAACCTTTTTGGTATCTTCACAAAGATCCGAACAAACTTCGTTCTCAACCATCCCCCATCTGATTTTCTCACCTCCATCTAGCATATTGACACAATAAAAATGGAGGTTATTCTAACCTGATAAACTCATAATTGTCAACAAAGCTCTACGCAAACCCATGCTTCTCTCCCCACCCAGCAGTATCTTCTTTGAAATCCATAACAGTTTCGTACATTTCCTCTGAAATATCGCCTCTTTCACGAGCCAACCCAATCAAGTCAGTAAACCCAGTCAAATTAGTAAGCCGAATCTCAGCTTCAGCGAACCTATCAGCAGACTTCTGAAGCTCCCAACTCACAATCGCAAAGATATCAGTCACAGTCCCATTCGCCTCACGCACAGCTTCCGCCGCCTTCACGCTCGATCCACCCGTAGAAATCAAGTCCTCAACTATCAAAACTTTCTGCGCCGATTCAAGATATCCTTCAATTTGCTTCCCAGCACCATGCTCCTTTTTTTCAGGTCTAATATAAATCATCGGAAGATCCATTTTCTGCGCCAAGAAAGCTGCCCAAGGAATCGCAGCAGTCGCAGTCCCTCCAATCACATCAGGCATATCCATCTCCCCACGAGCAACCTTCGTCTCAACCAACTCCTTGAAAGTATCAACAACAGACTCCCTCTCTTCAGGAAAAGAAATCATTTTTCTATTATCACAATAAACAGGCGACTTGATTCCACTAACCCAAGAAAAAGGCGGATCAACTTTCACCATTACAGCTTTTTTATCCAAAAGGTTTGTCGCGATCTTTCGCGAAATTTCATTTGAGTCCATATTAGTTATTTTAAATTTTAGAAAAGCCAAAATAATTTACCACTCAACTTTCTTCCCCATAGAATCCCTATGATACTTCCCAAATTCACTAAACCCCAAAGCCCTTTCCCCATCAAACACAGTACCTTCCTTGCAAACACAAACTCCGGTTTCATCCACACAACACTGTCCACAAACTCCAAATCCACATTTCATATATCTCTCAAGTGCCAATTCGCTTTTGATCCCTTTATCACGCGCAATCTCAGCCGCTCTCTTCATCATCATTTCAGGTCCACATGCATAGATTTTCGAAACACCTTCACCATCTTTTGAAGCAATAATCTCCTCAAGAATCTCAGTATTATATCCTTCGTGTCCCTTTGAACCATCATCAGTTGCAGCATGATAAGTCACGTTAGAACCAAGAGCAGAAACCCTTTCCTCGTAAAGCAAAAGATCCTCGCTCCGGGCTCCAACAACAAAATCCACCTTACACCCATCCTCTACAGCAGCTCGCGCCAATCCATACAAAGGAGCAGCCCCATATCCACCCGCCAACAAAACCAAATGCTTACCCTTTTCCCACTTATAATGAGTCCCAAAAGGTCCTCGAATTCCAATCAAATCTCCTTCTTTTAATTTAAATAATTCCTCAGTTGCAGATCCAACCTTTGCAATCGTCAGCCAAAACTCCTTCCCATCGTCATACGCAATCGAAAACGGTTTCTCATCTACGCCAGGAATCCAAAGCATCAAAAACTGCCCAGGCTTACTCTCCAAGTTATATTCAAACTGGAAAGTCCAGATAGTATCTGTCTCCTTCACGATCTTCTTGATCGGAATCGTTTCCGGTATTGTATTGAAATTCTTTACGTCCATTTTTATTCCTGTTATCTCCCGAACTCGGCTACCCCCTTTACCTAAGTCCGAACTTAACTATTTAATACTTCCAATCAAATCCCCCACAACCTCAACCCCATTCGCATCACACCAATCACCCATTTCTTTCACAACCTCACCAAAACCACCAACCTCTCTATAATAAACCATCGTCCCCATCCCAACCAAAGTCGCTCCAGCCATCATCATCTCGATAGCATCCTCTCCAGTCATCACTCCTCCAGTTCCAATTATCGGCAACCCCGTCGCTTTATGAATATCATTAACAGCTTTCACCGCAATAGGTTTGATAGCAGGCCCACTCACTCCTCCAACTCGATTCGCCAAGATCGGCTTACGAGTCTTCAAATCTATAACCATCCCAGGCCCAACAGTATTGATCGCACAGAAACCATCCGCTCCTTCATCAGCACAAGCTTTCGCAATTCGTCCAATATTTGGAACATTAGGAGATAACTTCACAATCATCGGAATCTTCGATCCCAACTCATCCAACTTTCGACGAACAACCTTCGTCACATCAGCCGCCAGAAGTAAATCACAAGCAAAAGGTATTCCAAACTCATCCTCAACATTCGGACAAGATATATTTACTTCAAGAATGTCGGGTCGCGACTTCACAATCTCCTCAGTCAAATCCGCAAACTCACTCTGTTTTCCAGCAACAATACTCGCAATCACCGGCGCCGGCCGTACATTCTTCGCACCAGACCCCGCTGGCTCTCCATACTCAGCAAACAACCCTCGAGCCTTCTCAATCCCCGCATCACTCAACCCAACCGCATTCAAGAAAAAGTGCTCAGTCCCAAACATCGTTGGATTCTTGTGTCCTTTATGTTCTTCCATCCAAATCGATTTCGTCGTAACCCCTCCAGCTCCCATCTCCACAACTCTCTTCAAAGACGCAGAAGTAACCCCCAAAACACCCGACGCAAGAACAGTTGGGTTCTCAAACTCTACGCCACAGAAATTTACTTTTAGGTTTGCCATCGCCCAAAGTTTATCAGACATACTCTTTATTTTAAACACAATTTTTGGTAGGATCTCCCCCATGCCAAATCCAGAAATCCAAACCTTGAAAGCAGTAATCAAAGAAGCCTCGATGAGAGAGGATTTTCAACTTGCGCTTGAAGAAGCCACCAAGCTAAGAATCCTTCAAGAAGAAGACCAAGACTGGCCCGGATTAGTAGAGACAACACAAACAATAGAACAAATCCAAGCAGCAATAGAAAAAACACTAAGTGACCAAGCAAACACAGAACCCACTCCAGAAACCCAACCAACTCCAAAACCCAAACCCGTCCCAACCGCACACCAATCCCCCTTCCTATACAGCATCGAAAAAATACTGAAAGTAGCAGACGTCATGATCCAAGAAAACCCTGAAGAAGCACTGAAGTTTTTGAAAGAAGCACAAGCCACACATCCAGAAGCTTACTCGCACCCAAAAGCAAAAAAACTTGCAGACAAAAAAATAGGCCTAAACTTAGCGATAAGAATCGTAAGATACCCAAGCACAATACGCATATTAAAAAAATCATACTTAGTAAGAGCCTCCATCGTGTTAAAACTCATGGGCAAAGACGAGCTAGCTTCACAGTGTAAAAAAAGAATCCGTTAACGAAAGAAAACAAACTAAACTCCTTCCACTCCTAACTTCAAAAGCCCTAATCCCAAGTATAAAAGCAGGTAGATTCAAAATAAGACTATTCAAACAAATTAAACAAGAATTAGAAGAAGTTTTATAACAACGACGGAAGAACCATAACAACAATACTCGAAATTCTCCGCTCCCTTTAGCCTCCCCAAACCTGCTCTTGACTTTTCCCTCATCCCTGTTATAGTACCGACGACCCTAAAACCACACAAATGACCGATCAATCTTTCACAGAAAAAATATCAAAAGAAAGAAGTGGTCGTAATTTATCATGTACTGACATCACAAGCTTCGACAATCTAACAAAAAAAGATGTCGAGCTAATATTCGACCTAGCAAAGGTAGCCGAAGAACTTCTAAAAGGAGATATGAAAAAAACCTCCCTTCTAAAAGGTAAATCTCAAATAAATTTCTTCATGGAAGAGTCTACTAGAACAAGAACCTCTTTTGAACTAGCAGGAAAAAATCTCGGAGCAGACACGATCAACATTTCAGGAAACAATTCTGCTCTAACAAAAGGTGAAACTTTGTTAGACACAGCAATAACGATCGACCAGATGCAACCAGACATAGTAGTTATGAGAACCGGATTCTCTGGAGCAGCAGAATTTTTTGCAAAAAACATGAAAGCAACTGTAGTAAACGCGGGAGACGGCTGGAACGAACACCCAAGCCAAGCACTCCTGGACATATACACAATGCTCAAACACAAACCAAAACTTAAAGGTAAAAAATTAACAATAGTCGGAGACGTACTTCACTCAAGAGTATTCGGATCATTAGTAAGAGCGGCCAAAAGGTATGGCCTCGAAATAGTAGTCTCAGCTCCACATACATTGATTCGCCCAAACATGGCTGAAGCCTGGAACATCCAACACGAACCAAACATCGAAAAAGCACTAAAAAACACAGACATCGTATACGCACTGCGACTTCAAACAGAAAGAGCTGCGAACGCAGATGTTCCAACCTTGAGAGAATATTCAAAGACATACGTCATCAACGCAAAGAGAATGCAACTCGCAAAAAAAGACGCCATAGTTATGCACCCAGGCCCAGTAATCCGTGAGCTAGATGTCCACACAAACATATTAGAAACGGACCTTTCAGTAATCCCTGAACAAGTGTTTTCAGGATACTGCGTACGATTTGCTCTACTTCTACTTCTAGGCGAAAAACGCAAAGAGAAAAACCCAGAACCAAGACTATATAAACCAATGTAAAAGCACTCAATAATGACAAACACACTACTAATAAAAAACGGACACATAGTAGACCCAGCCCAAAAACTGGATCAAAAAGCCGATATCCTGATAGAAAATGGTAAAATTAGCAAAATAGGCAAATCACTACCCCCCCCCTCAAAAGCAAAAATAATAGATGCAAAAGGTAAAATTGTCTCCCCAGGCTTCATTGACATACACGTGCATCTCCGTGAACCAGGCCGAGAAGACAAAGAAACTCTTCGAACAGCATCAAAAGCAGCCGCAAAAGGTGGAATCACAACAGTAGTCGGCATGCCGAATACAAATCCAATAGCCGACAACCAAACAGTAATAGAATTTGTACTCTCAAAAGCAAAAAGAGAATCTCTAATAAACATACAAGCCTGTGGCTCTATAACAAAAGGCGAAAAAGGACAGGAAATTGCGGAAATATGGGAAATGAAACAGTCAGGAGCAATAGCTGTAAGCGATGATGGGTTCGACATTCAAAATCTCGACGTATACAGAAAAGCCCTCCAATACTGCAAAACTCACGACATGCCTATCATTTCTCACACCGAAGATGTAAATCTAGCAAAGGACGGACAAATGCACGAAGGCACAGTCTCAACTCTATTAGGACTCAAAGGGATCCCTGCTTGTGCAGAAGACGCAGCAACAGCTAGAATCATTACTTTAGTAGAAGATGTAGATCACAGAATGCACTTCACTCACGTATCAAGCAAAGGAGCAATAGACATGATAAAACTGGCTCAACACAAACACCTCCCCGTCACAGCCGACACAACCCCTCACCATTTTTCACTAACAGACGAAGCAGTCGCAAACTACGACACAAACGCAAAAGTAAACCCACCACTAAGAAGCGAAGACCATCGACAAGCCATCCTCAAAGGACTCAAAGATGGAACTCTCTCATGCATAGTAACCGACCACGCCCCACATCTTTGGACAGAAAAACAAAGAGAATTTCAATCAGCTCCAGCTGGAATAGTAGGATTCGAAACAATGTTATCACTCATAATCACAAACCTAGTAAACACAAAAGTGCTCACCCTCTCAGAAGCAATTGCAAAAATAACAATCAATCCAGCAAAAACCTTGAGCCTACCAGACATAGGAACTCTAAAACCTGGCTCACGAGCAGACATAACTATCTTCGACCCCAAAGCAACCTGGACCGTCGACAAAACAAAATTCGAATCAAAAGGAATGAATACGCCATTCCATGGAATGAAACTATACGGAGTAGTAACCGACACCTTTGTAAAAGGTAAACAAGTCCTTCAAAACGGAAAAATATGCTCGACTACATAGCCCTAACCATAGGGGGAATAATAATAGGATTCATAGGCGTAACACTAGGAGGATCGATGTTTATTGCGATTCCATTTTTGCAAATACTTTTTCCTGGACTTAACTACGGCCAAACAATTGGCAATATAAAAGTTGGATCATTTGCACGCAGCCTAGCAAGCACTCTAAGCACATGGAAAAAAATCCAGTTCAAAGAAATAGCAACATTTATCCCACCATTTATAATAGGCTCGATAATAGGATCAGCCAGTATCGCAAAACTTGATCAAAAATATCTAATAGTAGCAGTAATCAGCGCTATAGTTTTATCCGAGCTAAGTCCATATTTAGCAAAATTCATAAACAAAAAAACTCGATTCATAGCCAGCATAATACTAGGAATATACACAGGGTTTATAGGAGCCGGGATCAGCATACTTTTGGTCGCACTCCTAAGAACAATCTTCCCAAAAAATGAACAAATAATATTTGTAAAAATTCAAGCCCGCTTCATTGAAGCGACAGGCACAATCGCAGCAATCATAACCCACATATATTACGGAAACATAGTGTTTCCAATCTGGTTACTTTGGAGTATAGGAACCTTCACAGGTGGATATATTGGCGGCACGGTACTAAAAAATACAATAAAAATAAAATCAAAATATCAACGCATATACTTAATAGCAGTATACGTAATCGCGATCACCCCTCTTGTTATAAAACTACTGTAACCCCACCACGTCAACCACCCTTAACCTGTAAAAGTCACCACGTGGTGACTTCCCAACCTGTGAAATATCGGAAATAGAAAACCTCTAAATCCCCCTAATCCTCTTCACGTCAGCAATAAATTCCTCGAAGAAATTATCCAAAGCTTTATAAGCCTTTTCTCTCAATTCAGGATAAATAACAGTAAAATCTATCAAACAAGCAACAAAATCTTTCCCAGGATTTATAACTCTTTCTCGGTCAACAAAATCCCGAAAATGAGACAAAAACTTCTCATCCATATTTTTAATCATAGAAGCAACCAAAGCATTTTCACTATGACGAATCAACATCTCTTTGTAATACATTTTTTCATCAACAGAAACCCCGCACTGATCAATCACAGAGTCATACATCTCAGAAACAATTTTCATATACGCACCAGTCACAACCACAGTTGTTTTCTGAGCATCACTAAGAGTTTCTAAAACTGACAGAGCTTCTCTTTTAACCTGTTTTTTCTTTGACTTCATTTGTTTTTTCATCGTTAATTTCTTTTACTTTATATTTTGAAAAGTCCATTTCAATATCAGAGCTCAAGCTTACAACCAAGTCCTCTAACCTCTTTTCGATATTAGAAATCTTATTGTCCATACTCTTAACACTTGTTTCTGGATTTTTTTCACGTCGTTCAGACGCCTTCTCAGTAAACTCGTATTTTGGCTTAGCAAATCCCTGACCTCCTTGCTTAAATTCACCCTTAACAGCTCCCCATTCAGAAGCCCTTCTTTGTTTACCAGCTTCTCTTTTCCCCTTCCAAGACTCCTTAACCTTAGCACCAGCTTCTTTGGCCGTAACAACCGGATGAGTAATTGACTTAATAGGATGTGCCAGAAGATGCAAAGGAACCCTCAGGGCATGCAAAGGATATCCAACCAAACGAACAGGGACTGTTATCATCTTCCCCGCCAAAGCAAGACCACCTTTGAGCCCCCACCTCACGGCCAAAGACAAAGGCTGCTTAATCAAATTATGTCCCAAAAATTTTGCAGTATCTCTACCAATGTCTCTAAGTTTATCACCTAGCCAAGACCCATGCCTATGATTCAAAGCCCATCCAGCATGAAAACCCAAACGAGAAACTGCACCAGTATTCAAGGAATCCCCTTTGAAATAGCCAGCAGCTTCAAGCTCGTCCATATATTCAGACTTACTAATCTCTCCCCTCGTTAATTTTTCTTGAGCACGCTTAACTTTCAAATTTAACAATTGCTTTTCCAACACAACTCTCTTCCTCTGAACCTCAAAAAACTTTTGCATCACACCTTCAACAACCTCTTTTTCGGAATTAAATGCCTTGATAGCCTGCGACTGACTAAGACCACGCTCTTCACTCAAAAGATTAAAAATACCCTCACGTATAGCACTATGTTGAATACTGTTAGAACCATTGTGTTTTTCAAAAGCAACCAACATATAAAATCCCTTCTTTTCATCCATCCTTTTAGACTTAAAAAGCCTTTCAATAGACCTCTTTGTTCTAAAATCAGAAGGATCAAACCCCTCAAAAGGCTTATAAACAGTTCCTCCAACATTGTATGAGAAATTCATAAATCGATCTTTGAAAACAGCCTCAGACATAACAGCCAAAAGATCTCTTGGAGCTCCATCAACAGCCTCAGACATTCTCTCCCCAGTTCTTTTTTCCCACAAACGATCTAAAAGTTGCCTCTTTGCCGCCTTCTCTAATTCCACAAGATCCATCTCCCTACCTTCTTCAGTCTGACTTATACGATGTATGAGTAATTTAAGAGCAAATTGCTCATCAGTAATATCTATATTTTTATCAGCAGTACCTTTGTCAATTTCAAGCTGTTTCTTTTTTGACCTAATCTCATCCTCCAACCGGCCCCTCCTACCATAAACTTTCTCAGCAATAGCATTTTTGTCAGTCAGATTAGGACTATATTTTTCATAAATACTTTTTAGAGTAGCAAAATCAGTAGGAACTTTCGCAGTCTTTACAGATTCAAAATCAGAATCAATCTCATCAGATTCAAACCCCTCTATTTCAGACTTCTTCAAAGCAACAAATTGCTTCAAAACATTCTCGAGAACCTTCTTGAATTCCTCGACCTTACCTTTAGCGTTTTCAAAAGATTTTTGTCTATCTTCAACATCAGCCAACGTATCACCAGCATCCTTCAACTTATCTTCATTCACGTTAGAATCTTTCTTGCCAGCAAGAGACTGTAGACTCTGTAAAAAAGATTTGTTTTTACTAACCTCAGAAGAAGAATCCCCAATTTCTAGAGGAGATTTTTCAACCGCATTTCCACCTTCCATCACCTTAACTTTCTGCAACCCTTCAATTTCAACGACCAATCCCTTCAACTTACTATCTTCCGAATCCCATTCCCTATCCAAATAAACAACAACATCTGTAAGAGCCTTCTGTTGCTGCTCCAACAACTCTACATCTCTTTTATCCTGATCTAACTGAGCTTTTGATTTTGCTTGCAGAACACCATTCAAGATTGCCAAAACATCCCTCCTCTGTTCACCCTCAGGAACTTCCTGTTCTTCAGTCATTTCTCGCAAAACATCAAGCCCAACAGAAAGATCATTCCTATTTTTCAAATCAGGAATATTGCCACCTTCTTGAGTCGTAAAAACCCGAACCTTAAGTCTTTTATTCAAATCAGTAATAAAACCATCAGGCCATTGAAACTCAAATCGTCCTTCTTCACCAGGATGATCATCAGGTTGAGCACGCTCAGCACCATCTTGATCATCAGGTTGAACATCTTCAACTTCAATATTCAACCATTTTTTGATAGCAATTTTCGCACGCTCAGGATCTAAATCACTAGGTTTTTCAATAGACCCACCAGCTTCTTCTTCATATTTTTCCCTCAAAGCTTCCCAAGCACCATCCCAAAGATTTCTATCCTTATACAAATCGATAATTCTACTCCTTATAGCATTCCTTATTTCTGGAGTAACCCTCATATCCTCAAATTCAAGCTTGAAACCATGATTTCCAACCGTGCTCCTAACAGCTTCATGAATATCAGTATTTTCAACCGCATTTTTACTAGCATCAAGACTAGCCGAATAATTCGGATTAACCACAGCATCACCAGCATTTGGATCAGGATTATCAAAATCTGGTACCCTAGGAACACCAGAAGATCCATCTGGATCAGATGGATTGCTTGAATCATCGCTATTTTGGGAGTCAGGACCCGTCATATTTTCACTTTTTTAAACATATATTTATCCATAAATTATACCATTTTTCAGGTTAGGATTCAACCCATCAAAGCCAAACCAGAGCCAATATGTTGACTCATCCTCACTCCCCCTCTAAAATACCCCCGACAACAATCCCTTTTAATGCCAAAACAAGCAACTCTCGTCCTCAAGGACGGAACAACCCTTCAAGGAGAATCGTTTGGTGCAGACCTCCCCTGCGCAGGAGAGGTAGTTTTTAATACAGGTATGATGGGGTATCCGGAAAGTTTCACAGACCCCTCATACAGAGGTCAAATTCTCACCCTCACCTACCCGCTAATCGGAAACTACGGGATTCCAGGTGAGTGCAAAGACGACGACAATCTTCCAAAACACTTCGAATCCAACAAACCTCACATCAGAGGATTAATTGTCAGCGAATACAGTGAAAATTATTCACATTGGGAAGCCAAAAAATCGCTCGCAGACTGGCTCAAAAAACACAAAATCCCAGCAATAACAGGTATAGACACCCGCGCTCTCACCCAAAAACTCCGCCAACACGGAACAATGCTCGGGAAAATTGTCCAACAGACCAGCAAAGCTGGTCGCGTCGAAGACGCCAAAGACGAAACGCCATTCGAAGACCCAAACAAATCAAATCTAGTAGCAGAAGTTTCAATCAAAAAACCAATCCTATATAAAAGAGGCCCAAAGAAAGTCATCGCCGTCGACTGCGGAATGAAACACAATATCCTCCGCTCACTCCTAGCAAGAAACCTAACCGTACTCAAAACACCTTGGGACTACGACTTCATCGAAGCACAACGCACCGGCACACTCCCGATAGAAGACTTCAACGGAATCTTCCTATCAAACGGACCTGGAGACCCAGCGATGCTCGAGCCACTACACAAAATCATTCAAAAAGCACTCAAGCTCAAAAAACCAATCTTTGGAATCTGCCTCGGGAACCAAATCCTCGCAACAGCTGCCGGCGCAACTACATACAAACTCAAATTTGGACACCGAGCCCAAAACCAACCTTGTCAGGACGTCGACCCAGATTCTCCAAGCTTCAAACGATGCTATGTCACTTCACAAAACCATGGCTTCGCAATAAAAGACGAATCCCTTTCAAAAGATTGGAAAGTTTGGCTAAAAAACCTCAACGACGACACAAATGAAGGCATCAGACACAAAACTCTCCCGTATTTTTCATGCCAATTCCACCCAGAAGCAACACCAGGCCCAACAGACACGGAACACTTCTTCGACGAGTTTGTAGGGATGCTTTGACAATCCCCCCTCCAACCCTTAAGCTACGCCCCTAACCACACAAAATGAATCCCCGAGAAAGGGCTCTTTCTCCTGACGAAATCAGAGAATGCAAATCCATCGTTCTAACCACAAAATATGTCAGACACCCAACAACCCAAAACTCCCCCTTTCCCCCTCCGACAAACCCTACCAGAAACAGAAGCCTGGGAGAATATTAGACGATTCCAAAGCCCAGCAAAAACCAACCTAACACACCGGACAACCGTAACCCTTAGCCACGAAATTACCGAGGAAATAAAACAAACCCACCGGAAAGCATTAGAGATACTAAGAACAACCCAAAAAGGTTCAAAAAGAGAAATGATCCTAACAGCCATCATCGGCCAAGTTCACGGAACAAGAATTGCAATGACTCCAAAACGACTCAGACAATTAATAAGTGTAACAAACAGAGAACGCCTACACCCAGAGGACATCTCAATCTATACACGAGATAACACTCTGATGGTTTTGGGCTCAACAAACAAAACCATCGCCTTCCCAACACCAAAACCATTACCAACATCACCAGAAGAGAACTTAGCCCTCGAGAAAGCATCAACAGTAAATCTCCTCAATCAAATCGCAGCTCTAAAACAACTTCTGGAAACAATCATCAAAGAAAACGACCAACTCAAAGAAGCCGCTTCAGATCAAAACGAACACACCACAACCGAAGATCAAACACCTGAACCCGAAAATCCACCACTAACTCCACAATCAGAAAAACAAATCCTCCTAAAAACCTTAGTAGAAATCATATCTTTAACAATAAGAAGCCCCGAACGCCAAAAATTCTTCTTACTCATCGCAAACAACCCAGAAGGCGTATCAACTTCATTCATACAAAAAACTCTCGGGTATGACAAGGAAAAACTAAGAATAAAAATGGCCCAACTAAACAAAGACAAACTCAAAAGATACAATCTAAAAATAGTCCGCCAAGACAACAAACTAATACTGGTAGTCCTAGGAGAAGAAGACCACCAACCCTTACCGACTGAACCACCGAAAGCTCCCGAACCAGAAGTCATTAGACCAACCCCCAAAGGCCCACCAGTCAATACGCACCAAGAACTAAAAAACAGAATAGAAACCCTAGCAAGAAAACACCTAACCCCAGGCCCAGCAGACGAAATAAAAAAAGAATCAGTAGAAACACTCCTCAGTGAAATCCAAAAAATCAACGTAGTAGGAAGCATCACCCCAGACCAACTAAGAAACTACGAAAGCATGATCCGAACCCTTCTTTCTCGAAAAGAAGGCACCCACTTCGAGTTCCGAGAAGTCAGACAATTATATAATTTCAGATTCTAAACAAAAAAACCCCATCTTGCGATAGGGTTAACAACTTTCGATAGAATTTTATTCCTATCAGTTGCGATTTTTGTTTTTATTTCAAGCCTGGATTTTGGTGTTGTTTTCGGCCGCACCACCGGCTGTCCGTGATCCCTTACGCGACTGACACAAGGTCAGAAGGTAAGAGCGGAACCGTGTTCGTCTCCGGACGAACATCTCCGGCCCTAGGTCTAGTCCGTGAGAACCAATCCTAGGAACCATCATCCAAGCAAAGAAAGAGTGAGGGCAAACGGCTTAAGACGTTTTTGTTTTTATTTTTGGCCTTTTAAAGCTTTTTTCGTTTGCTCCCTCTCTCTCCCTGCTTGGACCCGGGTGACTACCCAGATTCAAGAGAGAGAATTTTTTGTTTTTGTTTTTGCTATTTTTTAATGATCGGTTTTGCTTTCTAGGGCGATTAAATTTTGAAGTTGATAGTTTGGCTCTTTGGAGTGATCAAAAGAAATTCTGATCTTCAAAATTCACAACACAATAGCAGGCATTTCAGAATTGTCAAAGTTATAGACTAGACGAATCCGAGGGTTCTATTCTAATTCCAGGCCTTATATGGTTAGAGCTTTACGAACCCCTAGTAATAATATAGGCTTGGGAATATGTTCATCTCATTAGATTTAGAGACAACCGGGCTTGATAAACGCACCAATCGCATCATCGAAATTGGTGCTACAAAATTCGACCTAGAGGGTAATATGGAAGAGTTCCAGACCTTCATAGATCCAGGCATACCAATCCCCCAGTTCATCACACACATCACCGGAATCAAGAACGAAGACGTAGAAGGAGCCCCAACCCTGGAAGAAAAAACACCAGAATTACTCGAATTCATAGGAGATCTGCCGATCGTAGGACACTTCATCTCATTCGACACGAGTTTCCTCAAAGCAAAAGGGTTGAAAATAAACAACCCCGAATACGACACAGCCGAATTATCAAGAATCTTCGTACCCGGCCTGCCTTCATACAGCCTAGAAATACTATCCGAGATCCTAAAACTAGAACACGTGGACAAACATCGAGCACTCGATGATTCAAAAGCAGCCCAAGAATTATTTGAAAAACTAATTGAAGAAATCAAAAACCTCCCGGAAGAACTTTTCAACAACATCAAGTCAATTTGCGAGAAATCAACCTGGAAATTCGCAGAAATCGTAAAAGACTTAGAACAAAATAAATCAAAAACTCCAATCTCAGTCCCAGCTCAATCACTCCCCTCTCCAACGAAAACCAGCACACAGACATCACAAATAATCCAAGACTCAAAGACATCTCTATTAATAGAGTCCCCTGTGATAGAAGAAGACCTCATAAGTTCAATAATAGATCAATTCAAAGACTCAAAAGACAAAACCACCCTGTTAATCCCACACAACATATTTCGCGAGATATCTCACGAAAACAAAATCAGTTTAATTGAAAACTACATATCTCTAGAAAGACTAGAAAAATTCAAAGAAACCCAATCGCTAACACAACCAGAAACAACAGCATTAATAAAAATCTTGATCTGGCTCGAAAAAACGCAAAACGGACTTCTAACAGAAAACCTAAACCTGTCTCCAGACGAAAAAGATCTGTTAATACACGTCCAAGCAGACATAGAGTCTCTAGATATAGAGAAAGAACCTTTTGTAAAAAAAGCTCTCGAACTCGAGAAAAACACAAAATTCCTCATCGCAGAACACAACTACACCCCAAGCGAAGATAATAAAAAATTAATAATAATCGACAGCAAGTCTTTTATTCACACGCTCCAATCAGCAAATGGACAAACACTCTCTTTCCAAAGATCAACCAAACCAATCGACCACCTACTATCATTCCTGAAAGACGAGGCCAGCCAAGAAGACCTAAAGACACTCAAAGAAATAAAAAACAGCCTAGAAATACTATTTGGAATTCTCGACACAGTCTTGGAAAGAAACACATCGAAACACTCCTTTTTCCCACAACCACTCGAAATAACACAGCTCGAAACCGCCTCTCCAAATTGGCAAAAACTCAAAGACATAACCCAAGGTTTAATCTCAAAATCACAAAAACTTTCCCAAATAGTAGACAACCGCACACTCCCCTATTTAAGACCTTGGAAAGAAACATTGAAATCACTAAACATCCTCTTCTCAAACAATGACGAAGACTCACACACCTGGCTCCAAAAAAGCAGAAATGAAGAAACCGTAATCAGAAGCATCCCAAACTGCCTACACCCTCACTTCAAGAAAATCAAAGAAACAAGCAAATCATTCTATCTAACAAACAAATCACTCGACGCAGCAGACAATGCAAACCTTTTGAGAACAATCCTAGGAATATCAGACAAAGTAGAAATTGAAAAAATCAAACCGGCCAAAGCATTACTCGAAAAATCACAAATCTTCCTAGTAGAAGACATTCCTTTGGGAAATAAAGAAAATTTGGAAGAAACTTATAAATTCGTAGAAGAATTCTTGAAAAAAGAAAAAGGCAAAACAGTAGCAATTTTCAATTCATTAATGAAAATGGAGCAAGCCCACATGACTATCGCTCCAAAATTAAAACCGTTAGGCCTAACCCTACTCTCACAAAAGGGATCAGGTGGACTAGGAAAAATAACAGAACTATATAAATCCTCACCAGAAACAACCTCAATCCTACTAACCCCAAACATCTGGGACAAAGCAGAAATAGAAGACATCAACACCTTAATAATACACGCGATCCCATTCGACCCACCAAGCGATCAATATTTAGTCGCATTAGGCAAGAATTTCGCAGATCCATGGAACGAATTTTCACTCCCAACGGGGATTCTGTCTCTCAAAAAAATGATAAATCGATTCCTGTCAAAAAAAGCAGGAACAGTAATAATCCTAGACGGCAGAATCAGTCAAAAAGGTTATGGCTCAAGATTCATTTCTTCACTGTCAGACCTAGTAACGCCTTGCACAATCACTGCAAATGCGTTGTTAAAATAAACTTCCTATTCAAATACTGGGAGAAGTCTTGTAAAATGGCTTCCAGTAAACCCTAACCCATAAGTAATGTTGTATTTAATTCTCGCAATCATTCTCGTCGTCGTTGTTTTCGTAATATTCCTTTATAACGGCCTCGTCCGCCTAAGAAACAAAGTGAAAGAAGCTTGGGCCGACATCGAAACTCAACTCAAGCGCAGATATGACCTGATCCCAAACATAGTTGAGACAGTAAAAGGTTATGCAAAACACGAAGAAGGCACTTTTACAAAGGTTACAGAAATGCGTGCCAAAGCAATGGAATCAAAAAGCCTTGAAGAAAAAGCTCAAAATGAAAATATGTTGAGCGAAACATTGAAAAGCTTATTCGCAGTAGCAGAAAATTATCCTGAACTAAAAGCAAACCAAAACTTCCTCGACCTCCAAAAAACACTTCAAGACATCGAGGAACATATCCAACTTGCTAGAAGGTACTACAACGGAACAGTCCGTGACTTCAACAACAAAGTACAGGTATTCCCAAACAATTTGATAGCAAGTCCTCTTGGATTTAAAGAACAGGAATTCTTCGAGACAAAAGATGAAAAAGAAAAAGAAAACGTAAAGGTAAACTTTTCAGAAGATCAAAATAACAAACCTATTCCTAACACAAAAGAAACCATGGATGACACACAGACAGATCCAACCCCAGCAGAGCCAACTACAGAGGCTCCTGCCACTCCAGCTCCAGAAGCACCTGCGGCTCCTGAAGTTGAAACACCTGAGGCCCCTGCCGCTACTCCAGAAGCACCTGTTGCTCCTGAGGCACCTGCAGTTGAACCAGCCGTAGAAGCTCCTGCTGAACCCGCAGTCCCTGAAGTTACTCCTGAAGTTCCAGCAGTTGAACCAGAAGCTCCTGCTGAACCTGAGGCTGCTCCTGAGGTCCCTGCTGAAGAACCAGCTGTAGAAGCACCTGCTGCTCCTGAGACTGCTCCTGAGGCACCCGCAGAAGAACCAGCTACTCCTGAGGTCCCTGCTGAAGAGACTCCCGCAGAACCAGAAACCCCAGAAGTTCCAGCAGAAGAACCAAAAGAAGAAACACCACCACAACAATAAAATGAAGACACCCCTCTTCCTATATAAAAAGAGTCTAGCTATATTGCTGGGATTATCGGCAGCGATCTTCTCAACCATAATTCCAGCAACAACAGCTCTCTACACAGAAGCTTGGGAAATCGAAAATTTTCACACTTCAATATACATAAACGATGACTCATCTCTCAGAGTAACAGAGACGATTCAGGCAGACTTCACGAACGAAAGACACCACGGAATAATCAGATCAATCCCCTACAAATACCCAAGTAGATTTGGCACATTCAAAACAATCAAACTCCGACTCAAGGAAGCTGTAGACGGAACAAATCAACCTTGGAAAACAAGCACCTCAAAAGACGACGGCTATTACAACATTAGAATAGAAACCAAAGACAGAAGCTATTTAACAGGGCCTGCAACTTTCCACATTACATATGAAGTAGAAAAAGCGATGAACTTCTTCACCGAAGAAAACGACAACGGCTCTGAAGAATTTTTCCCTCACGACGAGCTCTACTGGAACGCGACAGGAAACGAATGGGTAGTACCAATACAGAGCGCAACAGCAGAAATCTCATACCCAATCCCAGTTCAAAAAACAGACACTCGAACCTTATGCTACACAGGAGAGTTTGGCTCAAACAACCAGAATTGCAAAACAGACGTAAAGAAAGAAACATCAACAACATTCAGCACAAAAGGCCCACTTGCACCATACGAAGGACTAACAACAATCATCGCCCTACCAGAAAACACAATCTCTCCACCAAGCTTCATCCAAAAAACAACCTGGTTCCTAGCTGACAATTGGCCACTTCTAATGCCGCTTCTGGCTTTATTCGGAATGTTCATGCTTTGGTATTTCAAAGGAAGAGATCCCGACGTTGGTAACGACACGGTTATCCCACACTACCACCCACCAAGAGGCTTGAAACCAACCGAATGTGGACTAATAATCGATGAAAAGATCCACCCAAGAGACATCACAGCAACAATAATAGACCTAGCGATAAGAGGTTACATTCAAATAAAAGAAATGAAGAAAGATCACACTCTAATTCTCTTAAAGGACTACAAATCAGACAGCACACTCCTTCCTTTCGAGAAAAAAACACTACGAGGAATCTTCTCAGAACCAGTAAACAAAATCAAAAACGTAAAAGACGTTTTCAAATTAATAAAAGCCCTCCGCAAAGGCGACAACAAATCAGAACAAACAATAGAAGAATTTTCAAAACCATTAAAAGAAGTGAAAGTTTCAGAACTCAAAAACTCATTCTATGCACACGTCCCACAGATCAAAAAAGACGTCACAGCAAAATTAGTCAAAGACGGTTATTTCCCATCAAGCCCAGCAAAAACACGAGGAAGATATGTTGGTTTCGGACTTGGGATTCTAATATTCTGCGGATATCTAGGTGAACTTATTTTTGCAGAATTCGGACCGTTGATGATAGGTTCAATCGTTGTCTCAGGAATCATAGTGACATCGTTCGGTTATTTCATGCCAAGAAAAACACACAAAGGCAGAACAACATATTACGAGCTCAAAGGCCTCTACGAATACATGAACACAGCAGAAAAAGACCGAATGGAATTCCAGGAAAAAGCAAACATCTTCTTCGAAAAATTACTTCCATATGCAGCGTCTTTTGCTCTTGTTAAAAAATGGTCATCAGCGTTCGACGGACTACTCACACAACCACCAAAATGGTATACAGGCACGCACGGACACTTCAGTATCATACATTTCTCAAACGGCTTAAACAGCCTTTCAAACAACCTCACCAAAAACATCTCATCTAGACCAAACAACTCCGGCGGCTCAAGCGCCTGGTCAGGAGGCAGCGGATTTGGCGGCAGCGGTGGATTTTCAGGCGGCGGCTTCGGCGGCGGAGGAGGACGCGGGATTTAAGCCAACATCTTCACAACCATCACAAGCACCACAACCACAAAGAGCCTTTTTATCCATACATTACCAAGCTTGTCCGAATACTTTGCTCCAATATACGAACCAATCGCCATCCCAGGCAACATAGCTAATCCGAGCGAATAATTAATTACTCCTTTCCAAGCAAAAATTCCAGTCACGATAACAGCCGAAATTGCAGCAGAAGGCTTTCTAGTTCCAGCAGTTTCAATGAAAGTTTGGCCATAAACCAAAACCAACAGATAAGCATAAAAGGTTGCAACGCCCCCACCCATAAATCCACTATAAACACCAATAATTCCAGCAGAAACAACACCAATAACATTTCTCCAAGAACTTTTCATAGGAGCTCTCTTTTTTACACCTAAATCTCTATTAAAAATTATAAGTACCAAAATAAAAATAGTCATGCCAGCCACAACATACTCAACAGCCTGAGCGGAAAATTCAAAAACCAAAAACGCGCCAGCAATAGCCCCAACTATAGAAGGAACCGCAATCAACCATGCCAACTTATAATCAACCAATTTCTTCTTATGAAATTTCCACCAACCGGCAAAAGACAAACCTATAATCCCCAACCTTGTCGTCCCAATCGCAACATGAGCTGGCAAACCTAATAAAATTAGAATCGGAATCGGCAACAACGCCCCACCACCAACAAGAGTCCCACAAAGACCCGCAACAACCCCGACAAAAAACATCAAAACCAACTCAAACATATTTAAATCTGTTCTTTAAGTACTTCAACCTGATCCCTCAGCTCAGCTGCCTTTTCAAACTCAAGATTCTGCGAAGCCATATCCATCTGAGATTCAAGCGACTTGATCAATCTAGAAAGCTCGTCTTTCGGCACCTTCTTCGCATCAAGCCTTGCCTTTCGAGTATCAGTCTTCTTCCCACCCAACATTGCAATATCTTTGACCGCTTTCTTGATTGTCTGAGGAGTAATACCATTTTTCTTATTATGTTCCGCTTGTTTCTTGCGCCTTCGCTCAGTCTCGTCCAGAGCAGTCTTAATTGCAGGAGTGATAACATCCGCATACATAATCACATATCCATTCACATTCCTCGCACAACGACCAATCGTCTGAATAAGAGCGCTCTCACTTCGCAGAAATCCCCTCTTGTCAGCATCCAAAATAGCAACCAAACTAACCTCCGGCAAATCCAATCCTTCACGAAGCAAATTAATCCCCACCAAAACGTCAAATTTGCCCAACCTTAAATCCCGCAAAATCTCAATCCTCTCAACAGTATCAATATCTGAATGGAGATACCGAACACGAATTCCAGCATCAGCCAAAAACTCACTCAAATCCTCAGAAGATTTCTTGGTCAAAGTAGTAATAAGCACGCGTTCCTTCTTCGCAATTCTCTTATGAAGTTCTTTCAAAAGATCCTCAATCTGTCCCTTACTCGGACGCACAGAAATTTCAGGATCAAGAAGTCCAGTCGGACGCACGACCAATTCAACAACATCCTTCTTCTTGGCAAGAGCAGTCTCATATTTTCCAGGAGTGGCAGAAACATAAACAGCTTGCTTCATAAATCCCTCAAACTCTACAAACTTTAAAGGACGATTATCTTTTGCAGAAGGCATTCTAAAACCATGTTCAATCAAGGTGTTTTTCCTAGAACGATTTCCCTCATACATCGCCCCCACCTGTGGAACAGCAATATGAGACTCATCAACAAACAAAATATAATTATCCGGCAAATAATCCATCAAAGTCGTCGGCTGAGCATCAGGCGGAAGCGGTTTACTTCCGTCCCCATGCAAATACCGCGCATAATTCTCTACACCTGAGCAATAACCTGTTTCCAGCATAATCTCAATATCATACTCGGTACGAGTTTTGATCCTTTCAGCTTCAATATTTTTTCCAATTTTCCGCAATTGATCATATCTCTCCTTCAAATCCTTCTCGATCCACTTAACAGCATTTTTGATCTTGGTTTCAGTTGTAACGTTATGCTTTGAAGGGAAAACCGTAATCTCATCCATCTCTTTCAAAACCTCGCCAGTAAAAGAATCAGCTTCCACAATTTTATCGATGTCATCTCCAAAAAACTCAAGCCTATACACATTATCACCTCCAGGGGGGAAAACCTCTACAGTGTCCCCCAGAACGTTAAACATACCCTGTCTGAATTCCATGTCAGACCTCGAATACTGCATATCCGCCAAATGTCTCAAAAACACATCTCTCTGAATCACATCTCCAACCCTTACAGTCTGGGCCAACCCCTGATAATCCTCCACAGATCCCAACCCATAAATACAAGATACCGTCGCAACTACAAGCACATCCTTGCGAGTCAGCAAGTTCATCGTCGCCTTATGCCGAAACTTCTCAATTTCCTCATTTATCGACGCATCTTTCTCGATATACGTATCTGTCGCAGGCATATACGCCTCCGGTTGATAATAATCATAATAAGAAACAAAGTACGAAACCGCATTATCAGGAAAAAAATCCTGAAACTCAGAACACAATTGCGCAGCAAGGGTCTTATTATGAGACAAAACCAAAGCAGGCCTCTGAAGCTCCTCCACAATCTTCGCCATCACATACGTCTTCCCCGACCCCGTAACACCATGAACAATCTGATGCTGAACACCGCCATCAAGCCCTTTGGTCAAAACCCTAATAGCAGAAGGCTGATCTCCTTTCGGAGTCATCTTCGACTTCAACACAAATTTACGATCCGATCTTTGATCCTTTTTTTTCATTAAAGAGAATATACCAATTTAAGATTGCCTTGTTAAGGCATTCTTTAGTAGTATACCCACCGCATCAAACTGGCCCCATAGCTCAGTTGGATAGAGCGCAAGCTTGCGGAGCTTGAGGTCGCAGGTTCGAATCCTGCTGGGGTCACCAGCGTAGTAGCGAGATTTCCGGTTCGAAGTGAAGCCGGTTCCACGCAACCGGCGAAACGAAGAACGCCGTTTGGTAAATCTGCGCTTCTTTGCCGGAGGCATAAGAAAGTAAATTCAACAAAAAGGCGAGGAAATCCCTACTGAAAATCGCAAAGCGATTTTTCGCCGAACGAAGTGAGGCCAAAGTCGCATCTTTGCTGTAGCGTACAACGGCCAGGAGTAAGATTTCCTAAGCTTTTTCAGCATTTCCCTACTTAAGAGTAGCGAGAAAGCCCCCCTAATTAAACCTCCCACCAACAGCAACCCCATAATCCCGACAAGCACGAACAGTTTCAGTAGTAATCTGATCAAACACACCATCATCACAATAAGTAGAAGCATTAAGAATTCTTTGATTCACAGAAGCCGCCAGCATTAAAGTCCTCAGCATCTCAGGACTACAAGTTTTTTTAATAAGTCCTAACATCCTAGGATCCTGCATCATCATTTCTATGATAAAAGCATCCTCGGGAGAAATATCCCCACCACTCAGAAAAGCCATATTCGGAGAAGAAGGCCCATTCAAAAGACCTTTGAGCAATAAAGGCCCGCTCCCTCCTGGCATGTTAACATCAGACAAAACCAAATTGACCTGCTCTCGCAAAGCCAAATTCAAGGCATGAGCCCCATCATAAGCATTAAAGATCTCTGTCTCAACACCAGTTGAAGCACTAAACACCTCTGCAGCGCCACCAACAAGCTCAGGCATCCACGGCTCATCATCAGCAACCAATATTTTTAATTTTTCATTCATATCTTATAAATTAATCTTTCAACCAGAGCATTCTATGAATTTTAACCAAGAAGTCAATATCAAAAATCACCCCTCCACGCCACCAAGCCAAAAATAAATATTGACAGATTTTACTTCTGGAAATTACCTATAAATCACCACGCCACCTTCAAGTAACACTCCTGACATAAAACCCTCCCCTGAAAATCATCAGGAAAAGTTGTTTGGACATCAACCCCACAATCCGAACAAACCCGTTCATGAAGCCGCCTCTCCCCCATCTTCTTCCACATATTATCAATTCGCACAGCAGGAGCAGTCACCGGCAACGGCAATCCATATTGCTTGTAGAATTTCAGCTCAGCATCAATATATCGAAACTTCCGCCCACTCTCTTCACAAACACACACTCCATCAGCCTCACCACCATCAACAACAACCTCCTCATCATCAAGCCATTTCCACCCCCGCTTCAAAACCTCCTCTCGACTCAAAGGATAAAACCGCTGAGCCATCGTCAAATTATAAGGCTGCGGTGAATACTTAATTGGAAAAAATTCACCCCACTCTCCGGTTTTTTTCATATGTTCAATAATCCGCCCCTTCAAGTCCTCATACTCCTCCTCAGAATACTTTTTATTAAAAATACAATACTGTTGATTCTTCAATCCCGCACATCCAAACACATCCCTGCAACTCCTCAGCTCCAAACAATAAACAGCCTCATTGGAAAACCATGACAACTGCGAAAAAAACTGGCGATACCCCTTTGGCCCCGCATGCAAACATTCATACATCATCTCTCCCTCATAAATATTCACATCATAACAATCCCTCGAAAAATGAATGTCAGTGCAAAACTTGCAATCCTTGCAATTATCCACCCAATACGAATCTTTCACGTTCTTGCAATTCGACAAATAATTCCCACTCGACTCCTCCGTATTTATCAAAGTTCCAGCCGGAAACGGCTGTCCAGCCAAAAACTCATCAAACTTCTCCCGCGCCCGCTCAAGCGATTCCCGAGTCCCATCAAAAATCTCCTTCCAAGCTTTTTCAAACTCATCCTTCCCCACCGACTCATTGAAAATACAATACTCCCCCTGTCTCAAATTCGCGCAAAACAAACATTTCCTACACCCCCGACAATTCATCAAAAACGCCGAATCATTACAATGAAAAACATTCTTCGAACAAAAAACCGAATAACAGTTTTCCGCCTTCGCCACATCATAACAAATCTCAGAATCCCTCACAAAAATACTCTCCACAATATTCTTGGAATGCTGAACGTTGTAGCCAAAATAACAATCCCAACAAACATCCAACTCATCCATAAAATAACAATTCTTATTCCTATGGGCAGAAATAATATATTCGCTATTCACATTATTGATCGAATTAGAAATATGCCTCGGAACCTGACGAGCCATCTCAAAAAACTGCTCAAAAAACGGCCGCTCAAAATCAAAACCCCGTCCATACTGCAAAGCATCAAAATCATCCGCTATAAAACATTCATCACAATAAGTCACAACCTCATCCAAAGAAGGATGAAACCACGACATCGTATTCCGACCACACTTATCACAATCCCTCATATAAAAATTCTTGCCACGCCAAGCCCACCTACGACGAGCACGCTCGTCAGGACACAAGGTAGGCGCAGGCACTCCCATCTTTTCATAAAACTGCAGATCTTCATCCGTAACTTCAAAATCAACTCCCAAAACCACACATTTCTTCAGCATACCTAGATTATACAAAATCTATTTCAAACTTTCCACAGCCCCTCTACGATCCTCCGCACCAAAAACATAACTTCCAGCAACCAAAATGTCCGCACCCGCCTTCCGCGCCACACCAGCTGTCTCTTCATTGACTCCCCCATCAACCTCAATTTCATAAGCTAATTTGCCTCCTGACGTATCACGCCGACCAACAAGCCACTCAATCTTGGACATCATATCTTCCATAAACTTCTGCCCACCAAACCCAGGTTCAACTGTCATAATCAAAACCAAATCCGCCAAAGGTAAAACTTGTTCATATTGTTCAATCGGCGTCCCCGGCTTCACTGAAAAACCCGCTCGGACACCTTTGGACTTAATCAATTGCAAACAGTTAGACAAATCCTCACAAGCCTCAGCATGCACAACAATATAATCTTGCTTGAGATCTCTGCCATCAGCAGAAGCCAAAGCTTTTGCAAACTCAGGCACATACTTCTCCGGATTTTCAATCATCAAATGCACATCGAGTGGCGCCTTCACCGAAGAAGCCAATGACTTCACAACAGGAACTCCAATAGTAATATTCGGAACAAAATGTCCATCCATCACATCAACATGCACAATCTCAGCACCAGCATCGAGAACACCAGCGATCTCCTCTCCAAGTTTGGAGAAATCTGCAGATAATATTGATGGTGCAATTTTCATATATATTGGTTACTTTTCCGGAAAAGCATTTTCTCAACCTGTAAATTTTCGTTTTCCGGAAAACTCAGCCCCCAAGAGGCCCTTCAATTTTTTCGACTCTCCTCACATGCCTCTCCTCAGAAGCCTCAAAATCAGTCGCCAAAAACTTATCAACAATTGCCTTCGCCTTCTCAAGATCAGTAGTCCTTCCTCCAAGAGTAAGAACATTCGCATTGTTATGCTTTCGACTCATCTCTGCCATATGTTCATCAGTCGCTACAGTCGAACGAATCCCTTTGAACTTATTAGCAGACATTTGCATACCAATCCCCGTTCCACAAACCAAGAAACCAAACGCTCCTGGATTTTCAATAACCTTCTCGCAAACCTCACGAGCAATATCAGGATAATCAACAGAACCATCGGTAAAAACCCCAAGATCCACAACCTCGTGCCCAGCCTCTTTCAAATAATCAACCAACGCCCCCTTCATCTTATATCCCCCATGATCAGAACCGAAATATAAATTCATTATTTTGTTGTTAAAAATGCTTTAGTAACAGATTTGTCTGTATGTACACTCTCTATCACACTCGCAAGAAGCGGAGCAATAGACAGAATATTCAATCCTTTAAATTTCTTCTCTTCAGGCACAGGAATCGAATTGGTCACAACAACCTCCGCAAACCCAGCCTTTGCCAAACGTTCAGCCGCAGGGTCAGAAAACACAGCATGAGTAGCCGCAAGATAAACATCTTTGTTCGCGCCACCTGCCAACAACGCCTCCTTCGCCGCACAAACACTTCCTCCAGTATCAATCATGTCATCAAAAAGAAGACATGTTTTCCCATCAACATCACCAACCACATGAGTAACTTCCGACACGTTATGTTCAGGCCTTTGTTTGTGAATTATTGCCAATGTCGCACCAATCAAATTTGCAAAAACCTTAGCAGCTTTCGCACCACCAGCATCAGGAGCAACAACAACCAAATCTTTCAACTTTTTCTCCTTAAAGTACTCAACAAACAATTTTTCAGAACTCACATTGTCCATTGGGAAGTCAAAGAATCCTTGCTCTTGGTCACTATGCATATGCATTGCTATCACATGATCCGCTCCTGCAGATGAAATCAAATCAGCAACCAATTTTGCAGAAATAGGTTCACGAGGAGTAGCCACACGATCTTGTCTCGCATAAGCATAATGAGGCATCACAACATGCAGCCTTCCTGCAAACGACCTCTTCAAACTATCAAGCATCACAAAAAGTTCCATCAAATCTTCATTCACATTCGAAGTTGCAGTCTGAATCACATAAACATCCGCACCACGGATAGTATTCTCAGATTTCGCATACACTTCCCCACACGCAAATCTCTTCAATATCATCGGTTCAACCTTCATCTTCAAATGCTTCGCGATCTCAGCCGCAAGCTCAGGATGAGATGACCCTGAAAAAATTTTTATTGGAGTGTTTGTAGTCATAGGTGATGGGTTTGAATTTGGATATTATTTTGCACCGATCAAGGGCTTTTGTCAAGCTTTGCTCTCCGAAACTCTGTATGAAAATAAGCCCTGTGCATAGATAGATATATCACAACTACCCCCCTTTATCAATAAATCAACTACTCAAGTTCACCTCTAAGAATCTCAATATTACGAACCAACCTCTCTCTACAAAATCTATATCTATCATTCACTGAAGCCAACTCGAAAGCATGTCCAAAAACCTCCAAAGCCTTCCTTTTATCACCAAGTTTCCTTAAATAAAAATCACCAAGAATACACCGATTGAATACATTAGAAGGTTCCATCTCAACCGACTTCGAATAAACCTCCAAAGCCCTTTCCAACTCACCTAAACCAGCAAGAATACTTCCATATTTCATGTGAACATCTGCATCATCAGGAAACCTCTCAATCATTCTCTCAGCAACAGCCAAAGCATCCTCTCTACTCCCATGATTCAAGTGCTCATTTGCTAGTCCAAAAAGAGAATTACTAAGTACAGGGACAACCTTATCATTTCGCTCAAAAATATCGACAGTTCCCTCGTGACCAGATTCTCCAGACAAACCCAAATTGTTAGTCATACCATAAATCAAACCAGCCTCCCCCTTTAACAAACAAAACTCTCCCTCAAGTGTCGATCCAAACCATTTTTTATCCAACTCAAACTGATAATGATTATCTTCGCTTTCATCAAATTGGAGAACATCTTCAACGCTACCACTTCTGAAATCAGCATCAACAATCTCAGGAATACTAGCCTGCCCATTGCTATTTAAATCCAAAGAGTAAACCTTGTTATCACTAGACACAAAAAACAAAAAGTAGTGCCCCTTGGTCCCAACAGTAAAAACCTTAAAACCAAGCTCTTTTAAAAAAACATACATCACCAAAGCCTGACCAACACAATTAATCTTTTGATCTTCCACAATTACAGAAGGTGAACAAGTCAACTTCTTCGAATCAATATAATTATCAAAATCAAACTCAAACATAACAAAACTCCTCACTTTCTCGACAATTTCAACCTCTCTGACAACCAACTGCTCCAAATCCCCTTGTTCTCTCAACACTTCAAACTCACTTTTCAAAGAATCCATTTGCAAAGCTTTATACAAAGTTGACCGAGCAAAAAAATTCCTAATCCGACCACCCAAATCACGAGTCTTAGCCCCTACAAGAATCTTCTCCACCCCAACACGAAAAGCCCCTCTAATAAAATCCATTTCGTCAACAACCGCCCCAACACTTTCTCTGACTTCAGCAATCATAACCCCAACATCACCTACAATATTCATCTCGCACCACTTTTCATAAAAAGCAGAAAACCCCTCTCTTTCAAAAGGATCCATAACATCTACAACCTTTAAATCCTCACCAGTCAAAATAATAACATTACAAAACAAGATAGTATTTTAAGTGGTTTTCAAAGCTTTGTCAAGGCCTCGCATCATTGCAAAACCAAAGAGACTTATCCTCTAGAAGATAGGATGATTACCATCTGGATAAACAACCTCTACCACCAAACCTTCTTCAACCCAACCCAGTACCCAATCACGTTAGCCAAAAAATGCAAAAGAGGAGTCGCGATCAAAACAACAACAAAGACTTCCCAACCAAATGAAACAAAAGGCCACAAAAACAAGAACGCCCCGAGAATGAAGTCGATCTGATCAAACGGAAACCACACTCCCCCAGGCTTCACTCCTACTCGTCTCTTGAAAAATGACTTCACGCTATCCCCTATCAACGCCCCAAAACCAAACAAAGCCGCATAACCAAAAACCACCACTCCAAACGAATAATCCAAAATCACATATTCACCCATCCAGCCCTCACCAAAAACCCAACACTGCACCAGCAGCACAATCAGCGCCCCCACATACCCAGAAAACATCCCTCTCCAAGTCTTATGAGCCCCCAACCATCGCTCAGCAATCGGAACTCCTCCAGGCATCCCCATCTTCGCAGCAAAAACCGGCATCATGTTCGCAAGATATGCAGGTAAGATAAAATACAAGGATGTGATAATAAGCTCTAACATCTAAACCCATCCTATCATTCTCCCCTCGAAAAAGTAATATAAAGATGGCTCGTAGTCTCCCCCACAAACTTCTGGAAATAGTCCTGACTATTTGTGTGTTCGACCAACTCAACCTGATCAAACCCGCCTCGCTCAGCAAGCTGAGACACAAAATAAATCGACCCCGGAGAATCCAACTCAACATCCCAATACGCATCATAATCAAACCCAGCCACCACCTCAAAAGAAACCTCATCATATGCATCAGAAACTTCAGCAGTCATATAATGCGCAAAATCCACGCTCGCCACAAACAAAACATCCTTCCCAAACCGCTCCCCATACTTCCTTTCAAAATACCCAACCAACGCATCCAACTCTTCAACCCCAGCCTCCCCCTTCACAATCACAGGCAAAATCTCCGCCTCAGGGAAGAACCTCTTAATAAAATTAGCATGCGCATAAACCCCATGCTCAATCTCAAAATTTTCATTCGCCATCTGAACCAACCCGGACAAAAGCAACATCTCCAAGTCCTCACCCGAAGTCTCCAAATCCACCCCATCAAAAGTCTCATACGAACAATTGCACGTCTGAAAAACAGCCTCACCCACCTCGTAATGATTCGGCGACACAATCACAACCAACTTAGGATCCGCCACACGAGAAACCCCCCGATAAAATCGCGTCAACTCAAGAGCCGTAACCAAATGATGCGGCAAAACAACCCCAACCAAATCCTCAGCCAAATCATAAGAATCCTCCTCACTCAAAAACCGCTCCCACATCGCGTCGGTAGAATAATCGACACCATAAAGAACCGGCTCCCCGACCGAAACCGACTGCAAAACTGAGGACCCACACGCGCTCAAGCCTAAACTCAAGCACGCGCAGACCCCAACCAAAATTTTTAATAAAGCGCTCCGCCCCATTCAACAAGGGTAAATCCATTCCTATCAGCCCCCTTTTCCAAAACTTGCTCCTTCACACGAACCGGCTTGTCATAAACTTCATAGTCAAAATAAACACGAATCGAAGTATCAGGTGCAGGCGCAACCGTCAAAGGCGCATGCTCATCCAATTCCGCTTGATCAACAAACGAAATCACATAATATCCCTCATCAGAAAGCTGCTCCAACCAAAACTCTTTGAAATCAGCAATCTCATTTCGATTCAACCCAAGATAACTTAATTTTGCATCCCAAAACTTCTCAAGTCCATCATGCGAAACCAAGAACCCTTCCTCAGGCCTCTCCAAGTCAGCATAACCTTCCCAGAAAAGATAATCCCATCTAGACCCATCCTCCAAATTCACAATCGAACCATTCGGATAAGCAACAACCTCCCAACCATCACCAAGCTCAGGCTCAGAAATCGTCACCCCATATTCAGGCTCAGGCAAAACAGATACCTCCATCGCCCGCTCAGGATACAAATAAATAACTGGCTTTCCCATTTCAGCAGCAGAAGTATCTTCGTAGTAGAGAGTGATTATTTCCTGCATAGTCGCATTGCTACAATAGGCAGTAAAAGTATATTCATTAGCCCCAAGATCCAAATTCCCCCAATCGTGAGAAATACCATATTTAAAAGTTGTATCACCATAAGAATAATTCTGGAGAGTGTAAACATCATGAATATCAAACATTTGATTATCAGCAATAACCTTTATTGAAGAACAATTGCTAGAGGTCGTACCATAAACATAGAACGGCTGATCGTAGAAAACCGCCCCATCAACAGGAGACGTAATCTCTAAATCAGCATTTATCATAAACTCTGTCATCTCAGCATAAGACTTCGACGACTTATTCGTAACCTCCGCGTCCAATCTATAAATAATTTCCGCAACCTCACCCCTGGTCATCTCAGAATTCAATTCATGAATCGAGGTAGGAATCGTGTTTTTCTCCTCCAACTTCAAAACATAAGGCTCATACCAAGTATTAACGTCAGGATAAACGAGATAACCCATCGTCACCACAATCATCTTCGCCGCCTCAGAAAAAGTCACATACCCAGTTGGATCAAAAGTCCCATTTGGATATCCATCAACATACCCCTCCCCACTGCCATAACAAACATATTTCGAATACCAATCCGTCGGCAAAACATCAGAGAAACACTTCGAAGCATAAGAATCACTTATATCTCCCCCATTACGAGCAATCACAAGAATTTTTAGCAGTTCGGCACGATTGATCGGATCATCTGGACGGAAAGTCCCATCCGAATAACCACCAACGATATCATTTTCTTGAACATACATGATCGCATCATAGTTATCATGACCAGAACTTACATCCGTAAACGAGGCAAACGCCGTAGTAGACACAAGGAAAACCGCCACCACAGCAACGAGCGCAACCAAAGATTTCAAACCTTTCATAGAAATAAGGTTAAAGTTAAAACTAAAGATAATTCTACAACATTACCCTGTTGACCGCAAACTTTTATAAACCCCCTCTGCATCAAACCCATACTTCTTGTACAAATCAGCCGGCTTCCCCGACTCACCAAACGCATCCTTCACACCAATCTTCACAAGTCGCACGCCAACACCTTCTCCAGCCAAAACATCAGCAACCGCACTTCCCAATCCACCAATAGTATTGTGATCCTCAGCCGCCACACAAACCTTCGCTCGCCCAGCCCCTTCCAAAATCGCATCCTCATCAATAGGTTTCAAAGAACTCATATTATAAACCAAAACTTTTTTCCCATCCTCTTCCGTGAGCTTCAACGCGGCCTCCAAAGAAGACCCAACCAAAGCTCCAGTCGCAAAAACACAAAGATCAACTTTTCCCGGCTTAGAACCAGAACCTTTCCCCGAATCAAAAAGCACATCCGCCTTCCCAAACTCAAAATTACAAGGTCGCTCGTCCGAATAAAGCAGAGGTGTCCCCTGCCTCAAAACCCTCAAATAAGTAGGTCCATAATCATCGACTATCTTCTCCATAACACTCAAAGCTTCTACATGATCCGCAGGCTGCACAACCTTCATATTCGGCAACGCACGCATGATCGCGATGTCTTCCAAAGCCTGATGCGACGCCCCATCCTCTCCAGTCAAAACCCCAGCATGTGATCCAAGAATTTTCACATTCAAATTTGGATAACAAATCGAGTTTCGAATAATTTCCCACGGCCGACCAGTCGCAAAAACAGAAAACGTACAAGCAAAAGGAATCTTTCCGCGAGTTGCAAAACCAGCCGCAGCCCCAAGCATATTTTGCTCAGCTATCCCCATGTTGAAATGCCTCTCCGGAAACTCAGCCGCAAACTTTGCAGTCTGCACGCTACACGACAAATCCGCATCCAAAACCACAATTCCTTCCCTCTTAGCCCCCAACTTCACCAAAGCCTCACCAAACGACTTACGAGTCGCTTGCTTCTCCAGCTCACCTTCTAATTTTATGTGATAATTTGCCATTTTTTTGTAATTGTTTCGTACTTCTCCCGAACTCGGCTACCCCTTTTACTTAAGTCCGAACTCCAAGGTAAATTTCCCCTTCACCCACTCCCCCTTCACATAAGTCGTCGCAAAATTCCTACTATCTATACTTCCTTCTCTATTATCTCCCAAAACAAAATACTCACCTTCTGGAACATTGTAAACAAATCCTTCCCCATCCGCACTCAAAACAATATCCTCAAAAGAATCCACTCGCGTCTCCCCCCGAACATAAGGTTCACTCAAAACCGACCCATCCACAGAAACCCGACCGGCCTTAATAACAATCTCATCTCCACCAACACCAATCACCCTCTTTACAAAAAGCTCACTCTCCAAATCAAACCCATTGTCAAAAGAAAAAACAACAATATCCCCACGATCAACCCCTTCAACCTTCGCTTCATAATAACTCGCATAAATCATGTCACCATCATAGAAAGTCGGCATCATACTCGCACCATTAATAATCACAGGAAAAGTAAGTAAAAGTTTCAAAAAACCAATTATCCAAGAAAAAGAACCCATTAATTTTTTTTAATTACATTTAAGCTCCGCTTCCGCAACCTTCATCTCCTCTTCACTCAAAGCAACCCCATGATATTCAACCTTGTTCTCAGCAAAAGGAACGCCCTTCCCCTTAACAGTATGACACCATATACAAACAGGCTTTCGCTCCTCAGCCCGCGCCCTGCGTACAGCATCAATCAACTCTTCAAAATCATGCCCATCCACAACTTCAATAACTCTCCATCCAAACGCAACAAACTTATCTCGAATAGGCTGAACATTCATAACCTTCTTGCACGACCCATCGATCTGGAGCCCATTGTTATCAACAATCGCAATCAAATTATTCGACATATAATGCGCCGCACTCATCGCAGTCTCCCACACAATCCCCTCCTGCAATTCACCATCTCCAAGGACCACAAAAACCTTCTGATTCTCCTTGTCGAGCTTCAAGCTCAACGCAATTCCATGTGCCACAGAAAATCCCTGACCAAGCGATCCAGTCGAAACAGCTATCCCAGGAATCTTCACAACAGGATGCCCCTGCAACAAAGCCCCCGCCTGCCTCAAATGATCAAGCTCACTCTTATCAAAAAACCCTTTATCAGCCAAAATAGCATACTGCGCCGGCGCCCCATGCCCTTTAGACAAAATCACATAATCTTCCTCCTCAGCCCCACCCGCGTAATACAAAGTAACCAAAGCATCCATCAACGACATCGACGAACCCGTATGTCCGCTTCCAGCTTTTGATATTGCTTTCAAAGCAGCAATCCGAAGCTCGGATGCCTTTTTTTCAAGATCCTTAATTGAGAGTTCTTTCGCCATAGCGAGAAGAATATATCACAATTACCTACCTTTCAAAACCATAATGCGCATAAAGCAACCCCGGGTAACTAAAACTAAAAATTGTTGACACTAAACCCTCCATTCCAAACCATTCCTCTGGCGATTATAATCAAGCCCAGAACTAAATAGCTCCTCTGCAAGATCCTCCATAAATCCAGCAGCCCTCTTCAGGCCAGGATCATCATAGAGAAACGCATCCCACTCCTCCATATACTGACCAATCCCAAAATCATGCATCTTAGAATTCAAAACATCATCCTCAAACTGTCCATAAGCCATAATTGTATTCTCAATCTTCTCAGATAATTCAGGATACTTATCGATAACCTGCTTAGCCATATCGACTAAAGAAAGCGCATAATCTATGTAATCTTCATCATTTACAAAACCCTTCCCTTCCTCTAAACGAGCAACCCTCTTTTTATAAAATTCCGGGGCATACGAACCCAAAGAATCAATATCCAGCGCAATTTGTTTTTGCTCCAACTCCTTTTCCTTAATTTTTCCCAACTTTTGACTTAACTCATCAACAGGCAAACCAGCAAGTTCATTCAACTCTATCAACATAGTCAAATCAACAAATTCAGAGGGGAAACCAACCCCCATCGTCAACTTAGCCCAAGTATCAAAATGTGGGTATTTTAAATTTTCATCAACCATTTTTAAAAACACATCTTTGTAATCAGAGAGTTTAAATCCATACTTCCTTACAAGCTTAGAAAACCTAGGATAAATCAAAGATTTCCACACAATCATAAGATCCAAATAATTCTGCCACACAATCTCTCCTTTATATTTCAAGTTCACCTTGCCAGTCTTTCCAGAAGTCTCTTTATCGATTTTCAGATCTCCACCAAACCTCTTCACACCATCCAAAAACCAAATAGCATATGGATTCGTTTCATCCGACAAAATTGCATGAGCCTCTAGATCAGACATACCCGTCGCCTCCAAAAAACCAACAGCCTTTTCATACAAGACTATTTCTTCATCCTGCTTCAACAAAGATTCTCCAACAGACCCAGAAGCCTTCGTCCTGTCTATCTTAGGAGAAAACTCGCCTCTTTCGACAGAACCTCTCTTCTCTACAAATGAACTCCTAGGCCTATCAACCATTCTTATTTATTATTTGTTTTTTACACTTGATTATACCACAAAGCCACCCGTCTCGCAACTCCACCAAGCCAGTCAACAAGCCTGTTTACCACAAAAGTGGCAAGCTCCGCCTACCCCCTTTCATCCTCAGCATAAACATGCATGTACTCAGATTTGTCGTAAGAGTGCAAATCATCTTCCTTGAAGAATCGAGAAACCTCAGCTTCCGCATTTTCAATAGAATCAGACGCATGAACCACATTACAAGCAACACTCATAGCAAGATCGCCTCTAATAGACCCAGCTTCAGCTTCACGAGCCTTGGTAATTCCGCACAACAATCGAACCGCATTCACAACCTCAAGCCCTTCCCAACACATAGCAACAACAGGTGTACTCTGCATAAATTTCGCAAGTCCACCAAAGAAAGGTTTGTCCGCAATATGAGCATAATGTTCACGCAAAAGCGCCTCCTCCAGCTCCATCATCTTGCATCCAACAAGCTTCAATCCCTTCTTCTCAAATCTAGAAATAATTTCTCCCATCAATCCACGCTGAATCGCATCCGGCTTAATCAAAACAAGTGTTCTTTCTTTTACATCTGACATAATAATTTGGTTAAATATTTTTGAATGACTCAAGTTCAAATTAAACCTCCCGAACTTAAGTAGGACCATTAGTTAAGTCCGAACTTGGCGCCATTCTACACCACTAAAAAAACCATCTCAAGGGTGAAAACCTATAACGAAACTTCAATTCCTACTAAACATCTTTTTTTGTCTCCCCAGTATCTTTCTTTTCTTTCAGCTTCTCTTTACCATCATCTTTAGAAGCCATGTATTCACCATAGGACCCTCTCTTGCCACCCGTCGAACCACGAGCTATATCAAAATCCACCTGAACTCCTTTTGCAAAGACAGTCCCTTCATCTAAATACTGACCACCAGCAAGCCTAACCCTTCTTCCATTAGGACCCCCAGCCAACTTTTGACCTGATACAAATTCAATAGGTTGCCCCGTCTCCAGATCAACTAAGTCAAGTTTATCTTCGTTAACTAATTGAACAAAACCTCCAGCAGGTATAGTCAAAGTCAATTCTTCGTCGGTACGAACAGATTGAGAATCTTCAAACTCAACAGTTTCCTTCAAGGTACTATCCCCTGAACTAAGCCTCAAATCATCCAAAACTCTTTTTTTCCTAACTTTTTTAGATTCTTCAGTAGCATCACCTGTCAAATCAGTTCTATAACCGCTCAACGTCCCCATCCAGTCCTTAGCCTTTTCGCCCATTTCAGGACTCTTGCTTGATATAATGCCAATAACTTTTTCCGTGTCTTTTTTGGCAAATTTGAAACCAAACAAACCACAAATCACCCTTCCTATATAATTATTTCCACCAACAATCCCTCTAAGTTGCTTGTCCATCTCAGCACCCTCCTTGGTTGGATCAATCACACCCAATAATCCCAAGACAGTGGTCACCAAACCAGCCTCTCCTAATTCTTTCATCCCAGCTTCAATCTCTTCTTCCTTAGGATCAACCTTTTCAGGAACCTTACCTCCCTCAGTTACTTTCACATCCAAATCACCCTTATCAACAACTGAAACATCATCAAACGTAAAAGTCTTGCGCTCCGTCAAAGCATCCAAAGTTCTTACCTTTAATTTCCCAGCAATCTTTGCAACTAAATCACTTGCAAACATACTCGCAACATCATGATTCCTACTTAAACCACCTACAACATCCTTCAAATCAGCAGATTTCCAAAAATCATCACTTACAAGAGGCGAAACATCGCTAATAATACTTTGCTTCGCAGCTTCATGCACTCCTTCATAACCAACTTTAAAACTCTTTGGCCCTTTATAAGATTCAACAATTTTTTTGTAAATCTCCTTCCTCTTGGCTACAAGCGAAGTAGCAAGACTTTCTTTCTTGTCCTTAGAGGAAACTAAACCCTTCAACCCTTCAGTCATACCATCCAAAGTAGTTTTCATATCTTCCAATTGCTTCTCTCCTGGTAACCCACCTGGAATTCCTTCTCCTGTCATAACTAATAAATTAAATTATAAATCATATAATTATACCAAAAAAACACCGAAAACTCAACCCCGTAGAGTCAAACCTAATACTTCAACAACCTCTCAAACACCTTCGGATCAGAATATGGTCCAATAATTGCCATTTTCAATCGAGAAGAGTCACCAAACAAATCAGCAGCAACCCGTTCCACATCCGCCAAACTCACAGCATTAATCTCCCTCATTATCTCATCAGGAGTCATCACATCTTTATGAAGCAATTCAAACTTCGCAAGCAGATGAGCGTATTCTTCACTATCCTCCAGGCTCAAAATCATCTTTCCCTTCAAGAAACTCTTTGCCTTAGCAAGCTCATCAGCATCGATTTCCCCAGCCTTAGCTATCATGCCGTACTGCTCAACAATCTTTTCAACAGCCATCTCAGCTCTCTTTATATCAACACCAGCTGTCGTCGAAATCAAACCAGTATCCACGTAATCGTCAGTATTAGTCCTTATATAATAAGCAAGTCCATGCGCTTCACGAACATTCAAGAACATCCTACTACTCATATTCCCACCAAGAATCACAGACAAAAGCTTCAAAACCCAATGATCAGGATGCGTCTCTGAATAAGCCTCAACTCCAATAACCAAATGAGCCTGCTCCGTCTTCTTCTCCTTCAAATGCACACGAGGAGCATCACCGATAAGAGGTGAATATTTCTCAAAATCATAAGCTTTCTCCCCTCTTTCCATAGCAAAAAACTTCTCAACTTTCTCCAAAGCTTCATCATGAGCAATATTCCCAGCAACAACAACAACAGTATTATCAGAAGTATACAATTTTTCCTTATACTCAACAAAATCTTCGTGATTAACCCTTTCAATCACTTCCTTTTCACCAATCTCATCCCAGCCAAGAGGCTGATCACCAAACATCAAATTCTCATAATTCCATCCGATCTGATACATTGGCGTATCTTGATACATATTATATTCCTCCAAGATCACTCCCCTCTCCTTATCAATCTCATGTTGATCAAATCTAGCGTGAAGCATCATGTCAGACAAAACATCAAAAGCCGTATCCACTTTCTCAGAAGCAACTTTCACATAATAACCCGCGTATTCCTTTCCGGTAAACGCATTGAAGTCCCCTCCAACAGAGTCGATCGCTCCACTAACAGCCTTCGCGTCTTTGTATTTTTCAGCTCCCTTAAAGAACATATGCTCCAAGAAATGCGAAATTCCGCTGATCTCTTTGTTTTCGTATCTGCTTCCAGCCCCAACCAAAACCAAAACCGTCACCGCTTTGGTGCTTTCAAGCTTATGGGTCACGACTCGAAGTCCGTTTGATAAAGTAGTCTTTTTCATTAGGAGAAATCTACCACTACCATTTTAAAATATCAAATGATATATTTGTCAGGCGCTCGCCCAAAAAGACCCCGCCCAAAACCTATGAGAACCTACAGCCCAAAAACTCCAGTAAACAAAATCACATTCCTCCAGATAGGAGCGGTTCTTCTCACAACAATTTTAATCTCACGACTTTTCTATCTTCAAATAATAAAACACAGTGAATTCCAAGCAATAGCTGCAAAAGAACACTACGGATACGTAGAACTCCCAGCGCGAAGAGGCGAAATAATAATCACAGATTACCACTCAGGCGAAGAATTCTTGCTAGCAACAAACATAACTCTCGAACTCTTATACGCAGATCCATACCTGGTAGAAAATCCACAAGCAATCGCAGAAACTTTATCCCCACTGCTTTTTGACCTGGAAGAAGCACGCGAAGACGACGACAAAAGAATTTCCGAAGCAGCAAAAAAACTCCCACCAGAATTAACGGAAGAAGAAATAGAAGAGATTCTCAAAGAAAAAACCGACGAGGAAATGGCCATAGAATTCAAAACAGAAATATTCGAAAAAGTAGCAGCAAAAGTACGACCAGAAATCCTACTCGCAAACGAACTGACTCAAGAACAAATAAACGAAATCAATTCATATACAGTGGCAGGATTAGAGATAATTGAAGACTCCCTGTACGCACATCCACCACTAATGACAAACAAAGGAGCGGCCGCCCTACACTTGGCCCCAATCATAGAGATCCCAACAAGCAGACTCGAAAAAATCCTAGAAGGAATAAATAGATACACAATCCTGAGCCGCAAACTCGACCCAGATGTTGCAAACCAAATCCATGATCTAATCTACGAAGACCAAGACAGCAATTTGTCTGGCTTAGGCTTCCAAGAAGAATATTTCCGCTACTACCCAGAAAACACCCTGGCCGCAAACGCAACAGGATTTGTAGACCCAGACGGGATTGGCCAATACGGAATCGAAAGCTCACTAAATACCGACCTCCAAGGAGTAAAAGGTAAATTCCAAACCCAAAAAGACTCGATCGGCCGACAAGTAATCGTGGGAGAAAGTGTTATTGAACCAGCCGTAGACGGAGACGACATCATCCTCACCTTAGACAGATCAGTCCAACTCCAAACAGAAAGAATCCTTGAAGAAGACCGAATCGCATTCAGAGCAGATAGCGCCCAAGCAATAATAATGGACCCAATGACAGGCCGCATCACCGCACTTGCAGCCTCTCCAAGCTTCAACCCAAACACATACAGTGAAGTCTACGAAAAAATCTACATAAACTTAACACCAGAAGACATAGAGAAACTAGTACCTTCAGACCAAGAAGGACTTTATTATTTCTACAGAAACCGCGATACACACGACTTTTATTACGTTTTCGAAGAAAAAACTCGAGAAGGAATAACGGAATATTACAGATACAATAACTTCGTTGGCCCAGCAGCTTACCAAAACCAAGTAGTCAATCTGCCATACGAACCAGGTTCAGTTTTCAAACCATTAATAATGGCAGCAGCAATCGATGACAAAGATCTCAAACCAAATTCAACTTTCAATGACTCAGGCCCAGTAGGAGTAGACTTCAATAAACACACTGGAGCATATGACTACTTCATTCACAATTCTGAAGACGACTATTACGGCCCAGGAACAAGCATGACAAAAGTACTTGAACGCTCGCTCAATACCGGAATGACCTACGTCGCAAAAACAATCGGCCCTGCCCTCATGTACAACTACATGACAAAATTTGGTTTCGATGAAAGAACAGATATCGAATTCAGCAACGAAGAACCAGGCTACATCGAATACTACGACCTTTGGACAGAATCAGAACTTGCCACTCACGCTTTTGGACAAGGTATAACAGTCACGATGCTCCAACTCGCAAACGCATACTGTGCACTAGCAAATGGAGGAGTTTTGATGCAACCACATGTTGTTCAGGAAGTCCGCCACGACGACGAAACTATAACAACAAATGAACCTCACGAAATAAGACGCGTTATCTCAGAAGAAACATCTAGCAAAATAACTGCCATGCTAATTTCCGCAGTTGAAAACGGAGTCGCAAATCGCGCACAAGTTTCAGGCCACTACCTCGCTGGGAAGACAGGAACCTCACAAACATACAAACACGGCCAAGCCCTAAAAGGCGCAGGTACAACACTAACTTCCTTCTGCGGATACGGCCCAATCGACAATCCAAAATTCGTAGTCTGTGTGAAATTTGACAGACCACGTGCCAGCGAATGGGGAGCTGCAACCGCAGCAGTCACATTCCAACGCATCGCAGACTACCTCTTCGATTACTACAACATTCCACCGGATAAATAGATAAGTTCGGACTTAACTAAAGGCCCTACTTAAGTTCGGGAAATCCGGAAACCTTCTTCAAATAAAAGTGTGGACATGAAGGATAGAAATTTCGCCACAAACTGTGTGTAAAACCCCTGGAACAAGGACGCCTGGGTGGAAGGAAAAACCCCAGACGCCCCTATAACTCCCATGGGTAGAGGAGTCGTTCCAAAGGGAACCAGTTCCCCTCTTAAGCATGAAAGAGGGCGGGTATTCCCCCTAAACAAGCCTAGAGTTGTTATAGGAACCAGTTCTGAATCAAATCGAATCGAATCGATGAATCATTCGTCGGAATGAACACCAGCCTTTCTCAAGGCATGGCCCATCTGATTGAAACCAGTAGTACGACCAGACATATAAGCAGGGTGCTCCGGCGAAGGAGTACCCATCATTTCAAAATTTGTAGGATCCTCCACATTAGCTCCAGGAACTTTCGGAAGACCTTCCTGATCAAGAACGCTTTGTCGCAAAACAACATATCTTCTTCTTCTAGCCACGATAAAACCTCATAACACAACTAGAACGGCATACTGCCGTAAACGATCACAACCATTGTTAGTTGCATCGTCCATTCAAACCTCCTGCTCAAACAAACAACAGAAGACCTAAACAAACGACACAACCACAACGGATAAATTTTCTATCCTTCATGTCAATGTACTATTGCCGACAAACCAGCTATCACTCAAGCCCGCAAAACGAGCGAGGACCACCAATATTAAGCCAACAAGGTCAGGATATTACACATTTCAAACCTATAAATCAACGTATTTTACTTACAAAGACAAAAAAACTATAATCAAAAAAGCTTAACCAACAAAAATGAAAAAACTAGCAATCATTCTCTACATAATCTTTGCCACAACAACCTTTGCACTAACCATCTTTATAAACCTCAAGGAATCAAAATTTCATCCACCACAAGACTCATCAAACTACACCCACGAATTCATTCACGGAGAAATTAAGCAAATTGATACAAACGATGAAACTCGCCAAAAAGAACTCAAAGTAAAAGCAAACTCAGGATCAGAAGAAGGAGAAGGAATAATTGTTAACGTAGATCCAAAATACAATTACAACGAATACAAATCAAAAGACGAAGTCCTGGTCTACAAAGAAATAAACGTAGAAACAGGAGAAATAAACTATGAAGTTACAGACTACTACCACCAAACAGGACTCGCAGTCCTTTTCATACTTTTTTCGATAATAACAATCTACATAGCACGTAAAAAAGGTCTGAACTCACTAATCAGCGTAATTGGATCTATAGCACTTTTCTACTTCATCTTTCTAAAACTCATACTCATAGGATTCTCTCCCCTACTAGCAGTCCTAATATACGTCACAACAATCACCGTCCTTTCAATTCCACCAATACATGGATTTAACAAAAAATCTCTTTCGTCAATAATTACAATTTTCTTAGGATACTTGGTATCAATAGTAATTACTTTTGCCTTCAAAGAAGTAGCTCAACTCGGGTCAGCTTCATCGGAAGAGCTTCGAACATTAACAGTAATTTATCCAGGCATAGACCTGGTTGAAATCCTAATAGCTTCACTGTTTTTAGGAGCAGCCGGAGCAATAATAGACACAGCCATTTCAATTGCATCACCAATCTTTGAAGCAGTCAAAAAAACTTCAAAAACAACTTTCCGCGAAGTCTATAAAACAGGGATGGAAGTAGGAAAAGATGTCTTGGCATCCATGACAAACACCCTGTTGCTCGCATACATAGCAAGCTCTCTACCATTTCTAGTCATAATTACTTTAGCGCACAGCGGAACAGAAAACGCCTTTTCAGAATTAATAAACATCGACTTTATAGCACTAGAATTAACTAGAATTTTCATCGGAGCTGTTTCCTTGGTAATATTAATTCCAATAGTAAGTTCAATATCTGCATATTTCTTTGTAAAAAATGACAACTAAAACCTGCCCCCTCACGAACAAACAATTCACCATAGATCCAGAAGATCTAGCTTTTTACAAAAAACAAGGAGTCCCACCCCCTACCCTCTGCCCGGACGAACGCCAACGCCGCAGACTGATGTTTCGCAACGAACGAAATCTCTACCCACGAAAAGATTCGATGACCGGAGAAACAATCATTTCTCGTTGGACAGATGACACCCCATTCCCAGTATACGATTCCAAAAACTGGTGGTCAGACAAATTTGACGGACTAGAATACGGCCAAGATTTCGACTTCAACCGCCCATTCTTCGAACAATTCGAAAAACTGCGCAACCGCGTCCCACGAATAGCCCTATACAATTTCGATTCGGTAAACAGTGAATACACAAACCACTCAGGCTACAACAAAAACTGCTACATGTGCTTCAACATCGGCAAACTCGAGGACTGCTACTACGTCACAAACTACTCAATAGACAACAAAGACTGCTGCGACTGCTATGCCATCGAAAGATCCCAACTCCTCTACGAATGCTTCATGTGCGACAACTGCTATTCAAGCAAACATCTAGTAAACTGCAATGGTTGCCGAGACTCGAACTTCCTCTTTGACTGCAGGAACTGTCAAAATTGTTTCATGTGCTGGAACCTTCGAAGCAAAAAATACTGCATACACAATGAACAAAAATCAAAAGAAGAATACGAAACATACATGGCCAATCTAGACCTCTCATCTCACCAACAATTCTCCCAACTAGCAAAAGAATTCAAAGACAACATCAAACACAAAGCCACACACAAAGCAGCCTTCATTACAAAATCAGAAAACTGCACCGGCGACTACATCACAAACTCAAAAAACGCACACATGAGCTATTACGTCATCGACTGCGAAGACGTAAAATATTGCTACGACATATACGGCGCAAAAGACTGCTACGACTCATACGAACCTGCTTGGAAAGTAGAACGCCTCTACGAAACCCACGCCTGCAACGAGACACAATTCATGATCGGCTGCGACACATGCATTCGCTCAGCCTTCCTCAACTACTGCGACAACTGCCACAACAGCAAACACCTAACAGGCTGCATCAGCTTAAAGAAAAATGAATACTGCATCCTCAACAAACAATACACCCGCAAAGAATACGAAGAACTCCTGCCACGCATCAAAGAACACATGATTCGCACAGGAGAATAGGGAGAATTTTTCCCACATGCACTCGCTCCATTCCCATACAACGATTCAAAAGCCCAAGACTATTATCCACTCACAAAAGAACAAGCCCTCGAACGCAAATACACCTGGCGCGACAAAGAAGAAAAAGACTACAAGCCAGCAACTCTCGCAGAAATCCCAGACAACATCTCAGACTGCACAGAAAACATCACCCAAGAAATACTAACCTGCGAAGAAACTGGCAAAAACTACCGCATAACACCTCAAGAACTCAAATTTTACCACCGCCAAAACATACCAATTCCGCGTAGACACCCAGACACCAGGTATGAAAACCGCATTCAACTCCGCCACAAACGCCACCTCACAGAACGCACCTGCCCAAACTGCCAAACAAAAGTCCTCTCAGTATTCAAAGAAACCAATCCAGAAAAAATTCTCTGCGAAAAATGCTATTTAGAGAAAGCATATTAAAAAACCAACACCAACTGTTGACAAAACATCGCGAATCGATAAAATACCCTCCATGCTATCAATAGAATTAGATCCAACTCAATTAGACCTCAAAGAAGAAGCGCACAAAAACATCGCTGAAATTTTGGATGACATAAAAAGAAGAGCCAGTGAAGCAGGAGTAGAAGCAACCCTAACAGAATCACCAGATGGCAAAATTAAATACGAAGTAATTTTACCGGATAGAAAAATTACTTTGATTCAAGAAACCACCGCAGAAGGAGTGACGACACAAATGAAAGTCGAATTAGTAGCAGAACCCCTCTTGGAAGTTTGGGACGAAGGAGCTAGCGTAAACATGGACAAAAAAGGTAGATTTTTTATGCCGGCAAAAATAAGAAAAGCCTTCGAGTTCAAACCGGAACAAACCATCTACCTCTACACAAAAATCAACGACCCATCGACAATGATATATTCACTGGAACCTGTTAAAAGACCTGTTGGATACAAAGGCCCAATGGTTAAACAAATTGACTCATCAGATAGGATTTCCAGCGTACCAAGATCTTTTTTAGACCATACGGGAGAAAGTAGAATAACAGTATACCCATGCGGAAGATTTATAGTTGTAAGAAAAAGCAGCGACCCAGAGCCTGACGAAGAGACATTGAAAGCCTTCTGTTAACTAACACTACTGTATAACCTGGCAGGCCATAACCTACGATACAACTCCGATCTTTTTTCTCAACTCTTGCCTCCTCTTGTCAGAAACAAAAGCAGCCTCCACCCCATATTGAGTCATCCTGACCACATCCTCGGGAGAAATCCTCAAAGCATCGGCATTCCTAATCAACAACTCTCTCACGCTTTCACTTCCAAAACTAAGCGGATCGTCAGTTCCAACAGAAACACTAATTCCATGATCCAAAAACTGCCTTAAAGGATGCTGAGAAACTGGCATATATCCCAAAAGGTCATTGCTCACAGGACAAGTCTCTACATGAACACCTTTGTCCCTACAATAATCCATAAGTCTAGGATCAGAAATCAAAGATGTTCCATGACCTATTCTTCTCGCCCCAACATCAATCGCCTCACTAATAAAAGAAGCAGGAGCTTTCTCAAAACGAGGAGGCCTAGACTGCTCCCCCGCATGAATAGTAATCGGAGCACCAGCTTCACGAACAGGAGCGATCACATCCCTAAATTTAGAAGGCGGAAATCCTGGTTCAACACCAGCTAAATCCAAACCAAGAGGAAAATCAGAAGTATGCATCTTTGCAACAACATCAACAACACCTTCGGCATATTGATCCGCTTTTTGTTTACTGAAACAAGCAATGTAAGTAGCACTCAACCCACTCTTCTCGTACATAGATCGAATACCATCATGAATAGCCCCAATAACCTCCTCATAAGACGGCTCCCCGTCAACAGCAGCCTTATAAGTATAAGGTGACCCACGAAACTCCAAATGGACACAACCTTTTAACGCCTGCTCCTGGATCTGCCATCTAGTCACATCACGAAGATCTTCAAGAGACTTAATCACTGACAAAGGGACGGAAAGCGATGATAAAAAGTTCCGAAAACCCTTCGGAGTCTTGAAAGTAGGAATAATTTGCCTAAAATATTCTTGAATCGATTCAGGGTCTTGAGGATCAAGAGGAAGAGCTTCATCACTCTTATATTTCAAAATCTTCTCCACCTTATTCCTCTGAGCCAAAGTAGCCACCATCTCTGGACTAAGACCAGCCTCCAAATGCCTATGCAAATCAACAAATGGAACATCTTCAAAACCTAAACCATTATCAGAAGACACAGCTCCTCCCCTAAAAATCAAAGACGGTGCACACCCAGCCACAACAGCCACACCAGTCAACCCAGCACCTAACTTCAAAAAATCACGCCTATCCATGGTTTTATTCTTGCCCATATTAACAATAGTTAAATTTTAAGTTTGGAGAGCATTCTAAGACTTTCAGAGACAAATTGTAAAGAGTTTTTCATATAAGAATCCCCACAAACTCATGAGTGAGAATTCTTCTTGAGCTCGCGTAGCATTTTTTCAGCGGGTCTTGTGGGCTCAAGCGAAAGAAGATTCGAGCGAAAACCTTTCTCGATAAAAAGATTAAATTCCTCTAGTTCCCTCATCAACTGCTTCAGAAACATCCGCTCGCCCTTCATCAACAACAGAAGAAGGCAAAAGCGCCTTAAGATCCTCAAAGGAAACATGCAAATAAACTCCTCCTTCCGAAGGGAGGGGTTCACCCATCTTGATCGAAAAACCTAAAGGCCTATTACTAAGAACATAAGTACAAAGCCGATCCAACCCAGCATCATCGAAAGTATGAGCACGAACCCTCAAGTGTCCATCAACCTCTCTCAAACTAAGATGGTCAAATGCCGTACTAGATCCCCCAATATGACGCTGAACAACCTCATCAAAGTGCGCATTAGCCCAATGCAATTGAGGTCTCGTAATTTGATTAGCAGTTAAAGGAGCTTCTTCAACATATATCCCTGCAGGCTCACCCCTGCTAACCAGTTGAATTTCAAACTTATTCACATCAAAAGCCACTCGAAATTTACCCTCCCCCATCGGAGCAACATTATTTGTAGAATGACAATAACCCATAGCATTCTCCACCATTCTCAGATCACTATAAGGATGGCTCACCACAGTAACATCTACAGTAAAAACCTCTGCAGTCGCATGCCTCATAAATTTATCAAACTCAAAACCACAAGACGCAAGGCCTGTCTGATTCTTAAAAAGAACCTCAATCCTTCTCTCAAGTTCGGCTTTAGCTTCCCCTTCAGCACTCGCAGAATTGAATTCATCCGGCAAAGACATATCACCCCCTGGCCCGAATTTACCAGAAATCATTCGTAAAAGATCTTTAGTGGTTTTCGTTTCAACTCTAGGAACTTCCATTCTATCCATTTCAATCTGGTTATTATAATTAGGCGACATTATAACTAAGCCACCCCTTTTGTCAAGCCCTTAATATCTGGCAGGCCCAAGAGGATTTGAACCCCTACTTTTGGTTTTGGAGACCAACGTGCTACCGTTGACACTATGGGCCTGTATTTTTAAATAACGCGCGGTAATTGTATAGCCGCCCTTTATCTTTTGCAAACACTTTTGTCCTCCAATTTAAAACTCAACACACCTTGTTTACAAAAGAGGACCGTTGTGTTATAATAACAAAGAAAACTAAAATAAATAAACCAACTATAAAATGACCGACGTACCAGCAAGAATACTTCACCCTGAAGACATCCCCCTGGAAGACCAACACCCCGATTTGGCAACCCTCCCAGAAGGCTTGAGACCAACAACACAAGGCGAACGAACTCGCACAATGCTATTGGACGAACTGTCCAAAGTTGGCGGAATATCGACTGCAATGCTCACAATTAAAGATCGTATGGAAGACGCAAACCAAAGCTGCCGTAACATGTTCAACATATATGCAAATGGATTACTTCCAGCAGACCAGGAAAGATTCCCAGATGGTCACCCGCAAAAAGAATGGGTAAATCAATATCATCAACTTAAAGAAATCTACGACCTTCTCGATAAAGTAAGGAAGACCCATCAAAAAAAAGGAGAACAAACTGAAAGAGAAGAGCGAAAAGCAGAAAGGGCAACAGAGCTCGGCCAATCAGAAGGAGAAGTAAGAGTTAAAGCTGCAAGACAAATGATTGACAAGAGTGTAGCCTCAATCACCTCAGCTCTTTCACGAGCAATAGGATTGATTAGAAAAATACCACAAGAATATCTCACATTCCAAAGATGGGAGTGGTACCCTTAATTAAAAAACTCCATCTAATTCCCTTTCTTAGTATCCTTTCTCTTATGTTCTATATGCTTCCTGCATTGAGGACAGAATTTCTTCAATTCCTTGGTTATTCGCTCATTTTCACGCCTATTGTAGTAAGTAACGTAGTTTGCACGATTACACTCCCCACAAAACCATGTACAGTACTGACTTTTTCCTTTTGCCATCTAAATAAAGATTAATTTATCAGCCCTTTAATCTGGGCCAGCAGCCGTATTTTACAGAAGAGCGCCTAGAAGTCAAAGAAAAACTCCAACTCCCTAAGCCTCAAGACACTTTCACGGTTCCATCCTCATCTATTTCAACCCCAATAATTCCCTCAAGATCAACAACCCTCCTCCCCATATCATCACCAACAATCTCCTCAGTATCCTCCTCCAACACACCTATTCTGTGTCCAAGATCCTTCCCAAGCAAAGTCTCATCATCAGTTCGAGTTTTAGCATCAAATCCAAAATTATACTTAAAAAACCATCTAAAATACATAGCCGCTTCACCAGCAGATACAAGATCAGGAATCCGTCTACCAGGAACCTCCATTTCATGACTTTGAGGCAGTTCTGATCCAACAACAAGCCCATTGTAATAAGCATCCTGATAAACATCTCCAGTTCTCCTCATTCCCAGACCCACAAAACATCTCAAATCTTGGAATCCAAAACCAATCAACCTCATCCTCGCCCTAACAGGGATCATAACACCTTCAACAGTAGGATGGATTAAATTAAGATCAACTTCATATACACCAGAATTATACTCGCCAATCACAGCAACATTCTCAGGCCTAGGCTTTGGCTGAGTATCCTCGCCCGGAAAAGTGTCTTCATCAGCAATCCTTGCTTTATCTTTTTCGTCCATTTCCATTTTTTAATTCTTAGTTAGGGTCAGTAATTTAACCACAACAACCCGCTTCCGTCAACCCCCTGTTGACCCAGAAGCAAAAGCACTCTAAAATACGCACCATTTCCCCAAAACATGGAACAATCAACTGCACCACAAATAGAAGAAAACCCCGTTATAAACGAAATATCAGAAGGTCTTTACAGGTTAATATTAAAACGCCTCAAAACCCCTTTGGTCAAAGGCCCCCTGCTGAAGCTCACAACTCGTTTTCACACAAACACCAAACAACAAGGCCTCACACACGCACAAATAGGAGAAGTCAGTCTGCTAATTTTCAATGAACTCAATAAAATTTTGGGTCGACCAGAGCTAGAAGATCCACAACAAGAAAACTCAACCCCAGAGATCGATAAAACCGTAGAAACAACAATGAAATCAGTTCACAAAATCCTATCAATGCCCCCACCAATCCCAGCAATATGCAAACAAATTTTAGCCAAAGTCCTAGATCGATGCGAAGAATTGATTTCAGAACACTCCCTCTCTCCAGAAGAAATTAAACAAATAGGAACAAAGACTTGGGAAAAAGTGAGCACAACAATCTTTCCGGACTCAACCAACCAAACCTGAACATCCCCTAACTCCTGAACCCAAGGACGGTTGACAAAACTCCTGTTTCGCAGTAACGTCACTCTCTATGAAGCTTGCACCAACACTCGCCCTAGTCGTAGCCTTAACAGCATGCGGCCCATCAGGCGAAAAATCAGACGAACGAAGGGCCGCACAAGAAATGTGCATCAAATTTGCAAAACGTGTCCGCAAAGACTGTAAAAAAATCGTCAAAACACTCCCATCAGGATCATGCAAAAACGTCTTAGATAAAGAAGAGGCCTCCTGTAATAAAGCCTACGAAAACTCCAGCGAAGAAGCCCTCAAAAGCACTTGCAAAACATTCGGAGACAGTATTACACAAGCTTGCAACTACAAAGGTAAAAAATCTCAAGAAAAATGTGAAACCAAAGGCAAAAAAAAGGAAAAAAAATGCCTGGAAGCGCTAGGAGTAAAAACAAACCCTGGAGCCACCGGTGGGAATTGAACCCACGACCCCTCCCTTACCATGGGAGTGCTCTACCCCTGAGCTACGGTGGCTTGTTTTTCAAATACTAGTTAGACGACGCCCAAAGTGATTGCTCAGGCATTCTACAAAAACACCACCAAAACCACAATAAGAAACCCCCTATTGACTTAAATACAAACCTCGTAGTAAGATCCGCCTCCATTACAAAACACACCATGCAAAAACGCAGATTTATAGCTAGGGAAGATGAATTAACAACCTTTGAAGAAGCAGAGACGTTATTGGCTCAAAATTTACCAGAAACAGACATAGAAACAATCCGAGAAGCAGTAAGGAAAGAATTGTTTCAAGGAGGAGTCCCCCCAACAGAATCAATATACGCAGTCAAAAGGATGACAGATCGAGCTTCGGTGCTTCGAGAATTCACAAAAGAAGGGGGAAGATTTATAGAGAACAGGAGAGTCGGCGTATTTACAAACAAAGCCACGGCCCCAGACAGAAAAGCCTTAAAAGAAAAAGGAATATTAAAACCATCAGAACAAGATCTCCGAGACCACATGAGAGAGCAAATAATAGTAAGAGTACAAATCTTTCTCAACCCAAAAGCTCCACGCATGAAATTCCATTAAAAAACCCCGTATTGCCGCTGAACCTCTAATCTATACCCCGCTAGTTGCAAGGTGGGTGCCCGCATCTCCAAACCACGGCCTGAAGACATGTAGAGCTCCCTTAGTAGATTTAAGAGAGAGATTTTGAAATCCTGGCGTACAAAACAGAGTCCACTAAAACTTTATCAAAACACTCCTTAAAAATCAAACTACCTACTCGGTAAATGGCGTATAATCTATCTCCCCTTCAAAGTCAGCAGGGATCCTAGACCAACGATCTGTCGAGAACCCAACTGAAGGAGACAACTCCCTATACTTCCCAATCGCAATCCCCCTAACCTCCGGATCTCCACTAAACTTAATAACAGTCGAGATAGCCCTTGGAGTTTGAATTTCATCAATATGACGATCAAGTATCTCCGCGCAAGCAAGCTGAACATTAGGATCATGAGCATGCTCTCTCAAAACAGCGATCTCTTCCCAGGCCTCCATGTCAAAAAGACTGTCCAAAGCCAAATCCACCCTCTCAAAATTCTCATCATATTTAGCGACAAACAACATCGCCATGGGTTCACGAGCAAAAGCCTCCACATTTAGAAGAACCACATCATAAATAACACCTTTCTTTCTTCCGTAAGACTCAACTGCCTTAGGCTCATCTCCCAAAGAATATTTGTCAGAATCAAGTCCGTATGAAGAACCCAGTTCCAAAGCCAACTCACGAACAGCTCCCAACCTAAACAAATCATCAACAAGTTGCTTGCAACTTCCCTCATGACGCTTAGCCACACCATTAAGCATTTTCAACAAAGCCTCAACATCTTCAGACTCAAGAGCTCTCTCCCTCAAAGCAGAATAATTCACACTAAGAGCATGCCAACTCAACCTACGCTCAAACTGCTCACACATTTTACAAACCTCATCAGCAGGACATTCAGCACAAGCAACATGTCCTTTATTAATAGTATCCGGCCAACTATCATAAAGAACATCACCCTCCCCTATATACTTAATCTCACGATCTGGATCCAACCCTTGTTTTTCAACCATAATAAATTTATTAATTATAAAAAAGGATGCAATTATACACCCACCCCAACCTTTGTCAAAAACTCCCCCACCCCCCCTCATTCACTATAAGTGAGGAAAAGAATTGAAAAAATGTTTCGTTGATTTTTTTGAGCATCATGATGCTCAAAAACTGAACCCTTGATCATGATCAAGGGTGAAGATTTTAATCAACAACATTTCTTTCAAACTTTTACTCGCTTAAATCCCGAACAACATCACTCCCCTCACAAACTCATACCCATTCATAATCACATACCTCACCACCGAAACATCAAACAGCCTCCCCAAAATAAAAATATCAAACAGCATAAACACCACGAAATACTTCAAACCTTGCGACTGAAATTTCATATAAGCTCGCTCAAACTTCCGAGGAACAATCAGCCCCAAAATCTTACCACCATCAAGAGGCGGAACAGGAATCAAATTGAAAATCCCCCAAATAATAGACAAATCAAAAATCCACCAAAGCTGAGCATTCAAAACCTCGGGCAAATGCCTACCCGCATACTTCAGAGGCAACGCTACCGCAAACGCCAAAATAAAATTAGACACAGGCCCCGCCAACGCAGTCAACGCACTATCCCTCATAGGTTTCTTGAAATTTCCAGGATTCACTGGCACGGGCTTCCCCCACCCAAAATGCACAATCACCAACATCAAAAAACCCATCACATCAAAATGCTTCCTCGGATCCAAAGTCAACCTTCCATGCACCTTAGCGGTCGGATCCCCAAGATAATAAGCAACCAGAGCATGACTCGCCTCATGCATCGGCAAGATTATAACTATAGCTATCAAAAAATATATCCAATCTGCAATTTCCATAAGCAGATATTATCACAAACCAATCTGAAGTACCACAACAGCTAAAAAACCATTAAATCGTTAACAAATCCCTTCTAATTCACAAAGTTTTCATCTAGAATGCAGGCGCTTTCACCCCCGGGCGCAAGCAAACCCAACCTGGGAAAATTTCACCCCCGGGGCTAAAACTCACCAAATGCCAAAACCACTCCCCGACAATCTGCTCGCCAAAAACAAAAAGGCGTACCACGACTACGAAGTGTTAGACTCACTGGAAGCCGGCATACAATTAACCGGCCCAGAAGTAAAATCCTGCCGAGGACACAAAGTAAATCTGAAAGGGTCATTTGTCCATATTCAAAAAGACGAAGCATTTGCAGAAGCAATCCATATTTCTCCATACAAACACGCCAAGATGGAAGACCAAAAAGAAACCCGCTCAAGAAAACTCCTCCTCCACAGAAAACAAATCGACAAACTATCTTCTCACTTAAACGAAAAAGGAATCGCATTAATCCCAACAAAACTATATCTCAAAGGTAACTTAATCAAACTCAACATAGGCGTCTGCCGCGGTAAAAAACTTTTCGACAAAAGAGCCTCTCTCAAAAAGAGAGCTGTCGACCGAGACATCGCACGCGAAACCTCAAAAAAATTCAGAGGAGCCTAAGACTCCCTCCCGTCCGCCCGCAAATCTAACCACCCACACATGAAAAATCCCCACAACACATACACTCACCTAACAAGTGAACTAAAAAAATATTTCGCAAAAGCCGGATACCGAAAAGCAGTACTCGGACTATCAGGAGGCATTGACTCAGCGCTCACACTCAAGCTAGCAATAGACGCGCTCGGCGAAGACGCCGTCACCGCCCTCATCATGCCAGAAAACGGCGTAACAAAAGATGAAAACAACATCCACGCAAAACGCCTCGCTCAATTTTTACACGTCAAACACCACTCCATTCCAATCAACAAATACCTGATGGACCTCCTCCAACTTCCTTGGAAACCATCAGAACTTGCCCAGATGAACACAAAAGCCAGAGCCAGAACAATCATCCTCTACAACTACGCAAACACCGAACGCGCTCTAGTCCTCGGAACCTCAAACAAATCAGAACTCCTCCTCGGATACGGCACAAAATATGGAGACTTGGCGGCAGACGTAATGCCAATAGCAGACCTATACAAAACAGAGGTATTCGAGCTAGCAGAACACATCAGCCTTCCAGACGAGATCATAAAAAAACCACCAACAGCCGAACTATACAAAGACCAAACCGATGAAGACGAACTTGGAGCCCCATACAGCGAAATCGATCCTTTGTTAAAAAAACTAGACACAAGCAGCGAAGACGCTTTGAACCAAAGCTTGCAAACCCTCCAGGGAAACACCGCAGAACTCGCCAAAGAATTCCCCTCATTGACTCTCTCAACAATCGGATCACTCCTAGACCGAGTCAAAAAGAATAGGCACAAAGGAGCACTTCCGTATATAATACCGACGAATTAACACAATCAAATGAAACCACTACACAAAACAGGCCTTTTCGTTGGACGTTTCCAGCCTTTCCACTTAGGACACTTGGATATTATCAAAAAAATCCTCAAACAAAACAAACACGTCATCCTAGCAATAGGCAGCGCAGAGAGAAATTACGTTCCCGAAAACCCCCTCACCGCAGGAGAACGAGTCCTCATCATCGATGAAACTTTAAAAGCAGAAAAAATCAATCCCGCAAAATACACAATCATCCCTATTCGCAACATCGACAATTACGCATTGTGGGTCGACCACATGAACCTATACGTCCCGCCATACGACCGCATCTACACAGGATCCCCAATCGTAAAAGCCTGTTACGAAGGCGCCCAATCAAAACACAAACTCGTTAAAATCAAGCGCAAACGCCCCGTCTCAGCAACAGAAATCCGCAACTCAATGCTCCAAGGAACAAAAGATTGGCAAAAGCTCGTCCCTCCCCGCACAGCCGAACTTCTCGAAAAAATGAAAATCCCTCGCCGCCTCCGCCACATCCAAGAAACAATGAGTGACACAAAATACAAATGATCAACCCCCTAATTTTCCGCGCCTACGACATTCGCGGCATTGCCGACCCAGACGACCCGACCCAAACACCAGATCTCACTGAAGAAACCGTCTACCTAATAGGCAAAGCAACCGCAACATATCTTCGACAAAAATACAATTCCAAGCATATGGCAGTAGGAGCAGATGTGAGACTTACCAGCCCAAAACTAAAAGAAGCATTTATCAAAGGCATCACCGAATGCGGAATCAAGACAACTGACATCGGGCTGGCTCCATCCCCAATGGTCTACTTCGCAACCTGCAGTCCAGAGTTCGATTTTGATTGCGGAACAAACATCACGGCCAGTCACAACCCAAAACCATACAACGGTATCAAAACAGTAGCCAATCTCCCAGGAGAACCAAATACAGCTCATTCTGTCTGCGGTGATGAACTCCAGGAAGTTTTAAAAATCATCCAAGAAAAAACCTTCACCCCAACCCCAGAACCAACAACCCGAGAAACCCTAGACATCTGGCCAATTTACAAAAAAGAACTACTCAAACAAGTCCCAAACCTAGCCCGACCACTCAAAGTTGTAGTCGACGCAGGAAACGGAGTTGCAGGCCCATATATTCCAGAACTCCTCGAGGCTGCCGGCGCAACCGTAATTCCATTGTACTGTGAACCAGACGGAACTTTCCCAAACCACGAAGCAAACCCAGAAGAACTTCACAACATGCAAGACCTCATCGCAGAAGTCCGCGAAAACAAAGCAGACCTCGGAATTGGATTCGATGGCGACAGCGACCGAATAGGAGTCATAGACGAAAAAGGCCACCATTACAGCGCAGACTACCTACTCTTACTCCTCACCCGCGATCTAATCGACCGAACCAAACAAAACCCCGGCCAAGAAAAGCCAAAAGTCATCACTGACGTAAAATTCTCCCAAGCAATAATAAATCTAATAGCAGAGCTAGGTGCAGAACCAATAATGTGCAAAGTCGGCCACAGTTTCATTGAAAAAAAAGTCGCCGAAGAAAAAGCCGCATTAGGCGGTGAAGTTTCAGGACACATGTACTTCGCAGAAGATTATTACGGATTCGATGACGCATTGCTCGCCGCACTAAAAATCCTAGAAACTCTCGCAAAACAAGACCAGCCCTTCTCAAAACTTTTCAAAGATCTCCCAAAAACATACATGACGCCAGAATACAAAGCATACTGCCCAGACGACAAAAAATTTGAAATAGTAAAAAACCTAGTAGACCACTTCACTCCCCTACACGATTGCATCACCCTGGACGGAATACGAATCCACTTCAGCGAAACAGATTGGGGAGCTGTCCGCGCATCAAACACCAGCCCAAACCTCACCCTCCGATTCGAAGCCACAACTTCAGAAAAGCTCGCAGAAATAAAACGAGTAATGTACGAAGAGGTAAAAAAATACCCCGAAGTAGGTTTAGATTGGTTTGAGGAATAGGCCCACAAAAAAACCTCCTCCCAACCCGACCCCATACACTTGACGTGCAGAGACCAGGTCGGAAGTTGTAGCAAGTTCGTTCGAACCTCAGGTTGAGCAACCCCCCTGGTGAAGCTTGGAAGCTCCAGGTACGAGCGCCAACTGATGAACGGTCGGACGAGGACGCATGCCATCTTTGTATGCGCCACCGCACTTTGCGATCTGCCTGGCAACCTCATAGGCTGTCTCTTGAACAACCCACCGAGAACACCGCTGAACAGCTCCAGCAGCACGAAGGCTCCCTTTAACCGTCAGCACACCGACCGCAAACCACACCATGGCGGGTAACGCGAGAGCTTCAGGCACCTTGAGAACCACCATCACCCCTCCTCCTTGTCAGGTTCAAAGCCCCAGATAGTCCCGCGCCTCTTCTGCGGCCAAAAGACCACAGGAGACAACCAGACTAGTAGAGGCGAGTCCAAACACCAATCCCATACCAAGGACAATCCGCGCTGACCGTCGAAACAGCATTACGGAAGTCCCACGGTGCGCCTGGCATCCGCGTACTGTCCCACGGCAACGAACGTCCGCAGATCACCGCCGAAGCGACGAATCCGCCGGACCGCGCCACAGGAAACGATGAAGACCATCATACCCAGCACACCAACATTGTAAGCACCCTTCTTCAGCATCTCTCTCCTCCTTTTTCAATCGCATTACGTAACCCGTAAGTAAAAGAACAAACTCCCTAGAAGAGAGCTCATCCATCTATGAAATAGAAAACGCACCCATCTTCAAAAGGCACCGATCCTACAACAACCGTACCAACAAGTCAACCGTTTGTTCCCCTACTTCTTCTTCTTCGCACCCTTACCTTCCTTTTTCGCATCCTCCTCCGGCGCCACAAAAACTTCTTCGCCTTTCTTTTCAGTCACAATCCCTTTCTTTCCACCTTGCTCCTCATTTCGCAAAGGCTTGTCCCAAGACGCAAATTTGCATTTCGGATAACCACCACATCCCCAGAAGATTTTTCCTCGACGAGTCCTTTTCTCGACCATATCATTCTTTTCACAAGCAGGACATTTAACTCCAGTACTATTAGATTTTCCATCCAACGAAACAATCGTTTTACATTTTGGATAAGCAGTACAACCTAGGAATTTACCAAATCGACCATTCCTTATAGCCATATCAGCCCCACATTTTTCACACTTCTTTCCAGCGTGCTCTTTTTCTAAAACCTCCATCTCAGCATCCTTCACAACATCAGTCACAGAAGAAGCTGGAGTCTCATATGGTTTTGCGTTTTTACATTCAGGATAGTCAGTACAAGACAAAAACTTTCCAAAACGTCCAAGCTTCACAGTCATCGGCTTCCCACATTTTTCACAAACCTCATCTGTCTCCTCTTTAACAATATCTTCCTTCTTAATAGAATCCATTTTCTCCGTCAAATTTTGATGAAAAGGAGCATAGAAATCTTTCATAACAGGAACCCATTCCTTTTTTCCTTCGGCAATATCATCGAGCTGTTCTTCCATGTGAGCTGTGAATTTATAATCAACAATATCAGAGAAATGCTCAACCAAAACATCAGTAACAATGTCCGCAACTTCCGTCGGAACCAATTGTTTTGCATTTTTTTCAATATATCCTCTATTCTGAACGGTAGAAATTGTAGGAGCATAAGTAGACGGTCTTCCAATCCCCTCTGATTCAAGTTTCTTCACAAGCGACGCCTCTGTATATCTCGCAGGTGGTTTCGTAAAATGTTGTGACGACTCAGTCCCAGCACAATCAACATCTTCCTCAACTTCAAGAGCCGGCAAAATCTTATCATCATCATCACCATTCTCTTCATCCTCGTCCTTACCTTCCATATAAACTTTCATGAACCCCGGAAACTCTATAGTCTGGCCAGTCGCACCAAAAGACAACCCATCAAAATCAGCCTCCGCACCGCCAGCCGCAACCGGCAAAACAGAAACTTTAACCCGATTTAACAAAGCCTGCTTCATCTGACAAGCAATAGTCCTTTTCCAAATCAACTCATACAATCTATACAAATCTTTTTCCACACTTCCCTTCACATCCTCAGGCAAAACCGACAAGTCTACAGGGCGAATAGCTTCATGAGCCTCCTGCGCACCCTTCCTCCCTTTATAATAACGCGGCGTATCCAGTGAAAATTCCGCGCCAAATTTTTCATTAATAATATCGCGAGCCTGCGTCAAAGCAACATCCGCCAAATTAACCGAATCTGTTCTCATGTAAGTAATCAAACCTCGTTCCCCTCCACCAATATCAATACCTTCATACAATTTCTGAGCAATAACCATCGTCTTCTTCACAGAAAACCCAAGCTTTCGCGATGCCTCTTGCTGCAAAGTAGAAGTAATAAATGGAGCGGCAGGATTTCTCTTCACATCCTTTTTCTCAACAGAACCAATCTTATAAGTCGCGTCCTTTAATTTATCGAAAATTTCAGTAGTAATTTTTTCATTCGCTAATTTTTTTCCATCAGCAGATTTTTCAAGAACAGCTTCAAAATCTTTTCTTCCAAATTGATCAGCTTCTTTTTTGCTAAACTGGCCTTTGATCTTCCAAAACTCTTCAGGTTTGAAAGCTTTTATTTCTCTCTCCCTCTCAACTACCAAACGTACTGCAACACTCTGCACACGCCCAGCAGAAAGCCCCTTGCGGACCTTTCTCCAAAGCAAAGGCGAAAGCTCATAACCAACCAATCGATCAAGAACCCTTCGAGCTTGCTGAGCATCAACTAAATTCTGATTGATCTCACGTGGACTCTCAATAGCCTTCTCAATAGCACCTCTCGTAATCTCATGAAAAACAATCCTCTTCACCGGATTTTTTGCCGCATTTATCTTCAGAGCAGACAATAAATGCCACCCAATAGCTTCTCCTTCTCGGTCTTCATCAGTCGCGACCCAAACAACAGTTCCATCTTTCACCTCGTCTTTCAGCATCTTTACTGTTTTCTTTTTATCAGCAGATATTTCGTATTGAGGCTCAAAATCATTTTCAACATCAACACCAGTCTTTGATTTCGGAAGATCACGAATATGCCCCATCGACGCTAGGACCTTGTAATCACTGCCCAAAAACCGCGAAATTGTTTTCGCTTTTGCAGGGGACTCAACTATCACCAAATTCTTCGCCATAAACTGTTTCTATATGATTAGGCCTCTTTAGTCAAAAGATTTTTCAAAAATATTTCTATAAAATCCAACATTTCTTCGCTCCCACAAGTCCAGTATTGGGCACTTTTCGCACTTTGTGTTGCATTGGAATGCTAAAAAAATATAATGCAATCACGTTCAAATTTTTAAAACAAATTTTTTAACCCAACTTAGCTATGACTAAGCAAGACCTAGTTAACACAGCTGCCGAGAAGACTGGACTCACAAAAAAAGCTGCAGGGGAAGTTCTCGAGACTATTCTTGAGACAATCACAAAATCTCTAAAGAAAGGAGACACTGTGACAATCACTGGTTTTGGAACTTTCAGAGTTTCAAAAAGATCTGCTAGAAAAGGTGTAAACCCTAGGAACCCTAGCGAAACTATCAAAATCCCTGCAATGAAATTGCCTGCTTTCAAAGCTGGTAAAACATTGAAAGAAGCGATTAGATAACAGATTTGTTCGAAATTTATTAAAGACCTCGTACTGATCAAGGAACGGGGTCTTTATTTATAAATCTTCCAAATCCGGATCCTCACCTGGCCCATAAGGGTCTTCGTCAGAAATCCCATCCACCTCAAAACCATCAAATGCACCAACCTCTCCCTCTTGAGCTCTCAAATACTGATTAATAACAGCGCGTCTAACAGCACTTGTTATCTTCAAAGACTCACCTGTAGAAACATCACGCACATTCTCGACAACAAAGTGATCAAATACATTCTCCGAAAGACTGTCAGACGTTTCCACAACATCAGCGTGAACATAATTACCCTTAATTTTCAAAGAAACAGTATCTACCATATGCAAGTTGGTTAATTTTATAACTTTTAGAGAAACATTATGCCACGAATTCCAAACAGGACGCTCTCCTCTTAAATACATCTCTACATAGCTCCCGCTATTTTCTGTATCTTCGCTTTCAAATCTTTGTTACCCTTAACTTTTTTACCAAGAACCTCCTTACGCGCAACAACATCATCCTCATCTTCCAGAACTCTCCTTTGAGCTCTAGACAAATCGTCCTCATCAACATTATGAATATTCTTACGTTCTTTATCACTCAAATCCATCAAATTTTCCAAATAATCCTCAAGTCTATCCAAAGCCTTAGAAAATAATTTCAAATTCTTCAAAGCCAAACGCTTCTCATCCTTGCCAATATCAGCTCCCTTTATTTCAGACCTCATCAACTTGATTTTTTTGCCCATATACTTGACCTCTCCAGAAAACATCTCAATAGACTCCTTATTATCCTGAGGATCCACACCTTGATAAAGACTCAACAGTTGAAACTCAACAAGCCACGGCTTCTCAATAGCCCACTTCAGAATCATAGAAGAAACGCTATCTTTCGCCGTCTCTGCCTCTTTGAGCTCCCCCGACTGCTCAACAATGCTCGATAACAACACAAGCCTCTTGTCTTTTTCTCCTTCTTTCTTTTTTTTCTCAGCATCCTCAACTTTTCTTCCAAGATCAATAACATCCCCACCCTTTTCCTTTTCCGAACCGCTACCAAATAATCCCATAGTATTTTTGTTTAAATTTTTATTTTGCCGAGAATATCGACAGTATTATTATACCACAATCCGTCGACCAAAACAAGCAGGCCTGGATCTTTTCAAACCCAGGCCTGCGCATGTTTTTTCCTATCTAGAAATCATAAAAATTCACAATCGGACCATCAATCGAATGTAATTCCGACAATTCAACATTATTGTTTGGCGGTTGATAAGTCTCATACACCTCCAGTGGATTCCCTTCGCCATCCATAGCCTCTATGCTAATCAAATCAAACCAAGCGTTGTTAACTTCTTCAGTTGGCAAAGCAACCTCAAGAGTCAAACAGAGATCTTGATTGTTGTATTCCATTGGATTAGTCAAATTAAAGGTAGCATAGTCCTCACTCCACTCACTTTCCAAGTCTAAGTAAATCGTATTATCCCAAGTAAACAATCTCACCTGCTCAAAAGGAGATTCGTCTCTCTGGTCATGTTGATATGTAAAATTATAAACAGTCGCACCACCCTGCGCATGCATACAAACATGGTTCATCGTATAAGGCTCATCGTTGTCCGCCCAATCACTCAAAATCACCATCTCGTAAGGAGTATTATAATCCGTCTCCTTATAAATCAAAACTGGCGCAAACCCTGAAATTCTGTACATAATTGGATACACAAAATTCTCCAAATAAGAATCGGTTTCAGGATCATAAACATAAACCTCTGCAGACGGACCTTGAGGAGGGTCAAGAATTGAAATTGGATCGTTTGGATCAACCGCCTCCGCCTCAACAAAATGAGCCGAAAGATCATCAACCTTCAAGCCAAGTAAAACAGTCCCATACCCAGGATCAACCGGGAACTCCTCAACTCTTAATCGATAAGACTCCCAACCACCGCTATACAAAGTCGTAGACCCAACAGGGATCACATCCCCTGGCAATACATCAAACACACCAACCTCCTCTTCCGTATAATCCCAGGTATCCTGATCTGGGAAATAAGTATATCCCTCATGATACAACTTCAACAAAACTGGATTCTGAAACGCCCCAAACACTTCAAATTCAAAATCTTCAACCTCTATAGCATTCCCCACGTCCAACGTAGGAATTGAATGGACAAACTCAAGATGAGCCACGCCAGGCTTTTGATAAACACCAGGAGCAAATTTGTCTTCAGAAATCCACTTCACACCATTTCCAGACGGAGACCAATCAGCTTTTACAAAAGCATCACCTTCCTCCATATCAATAAAATGCAGGATTCTTCCTTCAAGCCCATCAAAAACTTGATTGTCACCAACATCTATGGATGGATAGTCATCGTAAGAACCCTCAATCTTATCCCCACTATAATCAACATCAACTAAATTAAGACTAACCTCGCCCGCCTCTTCCGGATCTACATAAACATAACTACTAATATAAACCCTATTCGCATACGAGAGATCAAGATCAACGTAAATAGTATTCAAGCCAGGCTCCAAAGTAGCATTAATTATCTCAAAATTATCCGATTTTGGACTGTTGTAATAATACGAAAGCTGCTCAACATTATAATTAATATTAACCTCCAAAGGCTCGTCATAAGTTGTGTCCAAGTAAAAATCTATACTTTCAACAGAAGCTTCTGTATTTGGGAACGTCTCAATCCAAAAAGACCCAAGCCAATACGAATTGGCTTCAAGCGGGAGGTAAGATTCACCATTATTACCTTCTAAAAGAATTGCATTCTGATACTCAAACACGTTGAGTGCGCCCTTCAACTCATTATTATCATTCAAAGGTTCCAACTCGGTCCCATGTTCAATAAAATAAGTAGGCAGACTAGACCCCAACCCCCTCGTAGCAAATTGTGCCCAGAGTGGACGATAATCCTGATCCCATTCTTCAGGATATACACCAATATATCTAATACTGAACGCCATACACTCTCCCGGATCCAATGAGACTTGGTAAGGGAAATTAATATCCCCAGGCCAATTACCAACCCAAGTCAAAACTGGATAATCTAAAATATTAAACTCACCATCAACCGTATACGCCTTCACCTCAAATTCTACTTCTCCACCCTTGGCCCCATCCATCTCAAAAGCTACTGAATCAATCATCGCAGCTTGAGTCCCAAGAGTACACGCAATAAAATTTGATGCAGTACGAGGATCTTCAGCAGAAAGAGTATCAGTATTTATCGTAAGAACAGGAGGGGTAAATGGGAAAACCCAAACAAAATCCCCGGTATAATCCTCAGGCTTGGTCACAAACAAGTCTATATAAGCAGAAATATATCCAAAGAAATCAAAAACACCATCCTCACCAATATAATCCTCCGGATTCAAAACTGGCTCAGGCTCAGGTGGCTCCGGCTCAGATGTATAATACCCTTCCTCTTCCTCACATTCCTCCCCCTCTTCACACTCTTCTTCCTCGAACCAATCCCCTTTCCCATCACCATCGCTTATAAACTGAGTATCTTTAAAGAAATACTCATGAAACCCTTTCATAAAAGCCAGATACTCTTTATCAAATTTCCTCATGTTTTCAAAATACTCTTTCATATTTTCCATCTGTTCTTTCGTAGGCTCATCCGTAATAAGCGTCAATGTTCCATCTTTATTTTCTTTGAAAAGTTCTTTTCGAATTTCGACAGTTTCACTAACCATTTTTTTAATCTTCCGAGTATCTCCTCGATCCAATCTCGAGTCCTTATCTAAAGTAAGCCCTCGAACAATCGGGATTCTGCTAGCCATCTCGCGCATCGAATCGCCCAAAGATGAAAAGTCCACATTAGATGACCCAACAAAAGCACCGCCTGCTATCACAAAAATAAACACAAGCAGCATTACCTTGATTTTTTTAGACATAGAAATAGGTTAAAGATTGATTTTCCCCCTTAAAATATATAAAGTACTTCCAGTATCATAGCAAAGAATATGGAAAATCTCGACAAATTAAAAAAAGAGGCTTTACAATTAATTGAAAAAGCAAAAAGCTTGCCTTCGTTAAAAGAATTAGAAGTTAAGTTTTTAGGAAGAAAAGGCCAATTAACGACACTTTTACGCGACCTCAAAAATCTGCCCGAAAACAAACGAAAACGCGCAGGCCAAGACCTAAATATCCTCAAGACAGAGTTAGAAAACACATTTAGCAAAAAAGAAAAAACTCTAGAAAAAACAGACATGGAGGCAAACCTGAGCAAAGAGTTTTTTGACACAACTTATCCAGGAGCAGAACGCCAGACCGGAGCAATCCACATCTTGAGCCAAACCCAAAAAGAAGTTGAAGACATCTTCAGCCAAATGGGGTTCATGATCGTGGACGGCCCTGAAATCGAAAGTGAATACTACAACTTTGAAGGACTAAACATACCCGCAGACCATCCGGCAAGAGACATGCAAGACACCTTCTTTATCGAAGGGAAACCAGACCGCAAACAAGGACGCTTGGTCTTAAGGACACACACCTCCCCAAACCAAGTAAGAGCTATGGAAAAATATGGCGCTCCACTCCGAATGATCGTACCAGGTCGTGTATTCAGAAATGAAGCGACAGACGCGCGCCACGAACATACCTTCCACCAAGTTGAAGGAATGCTAATAGATAAAGAAATATCAATCGCAACTCTAAAAGGCATCATGAAAGAATTTCTCTCGAGACTTTTCGGCAAAGAAGTCGAAGTCCGCTTCCGACCAGGATACTTCCCTTTTGTCGAACCTGGCATGGAACTAGATTTCTCATGCTTACTTTGTAACGGAAAAGGCTGCCGAGTCTGTAAAAAAACCGGATGGGTCGAATTTATGGGGGCGGGAATGACTCACGAACACGTTCTCCGTGCAGGAGGTGTCGATCCAAAAAAATATCAAGGATGGGCGTTTGGGTTCGGACTAGAAAGACTTGTTATGATGAGATATGGCATCAACGACATACGCTACTTCCAAGGTGGCGACCTTAGATTCATTAATCAATTCAAATAAATGTACGTTTCTCTCGAATGGCTAAAACAATTCACATCAATTCCAAAAGGCATTAAGCCCGAAGAATTGGCAAGCACCCTAACTCTAAAGACAGCAGAAGTCGAAGGCTTTAGCGAAGGATCAGAACTCCTAGACGGAGTTGTTGTAGGCCAAGTAAAAGAGCTTCACCCACATCCCAACGCAGACAAACTTCGAATAGCAATGGTTTCGATTGGATCAAGTCAACCAAACGCAAAAGTAGTGTGTGGAGGCGATAACCTTGAAGAAGGCATGTTGATTGCGTATGCGGAACCAGGCTGCAAAGTGAAATGGCACGGCGAAGGAGAACCCGTAGTTCTGGAAAAAGTGAAAATTCGAGGAGAAGAAAGCGCAGGAATGATTTGTGCAAGCGAAGAAATCGGATTAGAAAAACCAAAAAGCGAAGGCCCTGAAAGCATTCTCGACCTATCTGCAATGAAACCAAAGCCAGGAACTCCAATAGCAGAGCTCCTAAAACTCGACGATACGGTATTCGAATTCGACAACAAATCTCTAACTCACAGACCAGACCTTTGGGGTCACTACGGAATTGCTCGTGAAGTTTCAGCAATATACAAGACACCATTCAAACAACTAAACCCAAAACCAAAACTCCCAACAAAAGGAGACAAACTAAAAGTCGACATACATTCATACGATCTATGTCCACGATACTGCGGAGTCGTTATCAAAAACATCACAATCCAGGATTCTCCAGAATGGATAAAAAAACGCCTCAAAGCAGTCGGACACCAGACGTACAACAACATAGTTGATGTAACGAACTACATTTCATCTGAACTCGGCCAACCTCTCCACGCATTCGACAGAAACTTGATCAAAAAAGGAATCGTAGTCCGAACTGCAACCAAGGGAGAAAAAATCAAAGCAATCGACGAAAAAACATACAAGCTAACAGAAGAAATGCTACTCATCGCTGACCACGAAAATCCAATTGCAATAGCAGGAGTAATGGGTGGCCACGAATCAGGAATCAATCCAGACACAACTGAAATAATTATAGAATCCGCAAACTTCAACGGAGCAAATGTCCGTAGAACAGCGACAACATTAGGCCTCAGAACAGAGTCAGTCCAAAGATTCGAAAAACAACTCGACCCAGAGCTCGCACACCTAGCGATGCTCCGAGCAATTGAGCTCATCCTAGAAGTAAGCCCAGGAGCAACAGTCGCAGGACCAATCACGGACAATCACGCTCCAAAAAAGAAACCACGAACAATAGAACTCGACCCAGCTCGAACAGCTTCAAAAATTGGAATACAAATCGACAAAGCACAAATCAAAGAAATTTTAACTGGCCTTCAGTTCAAGGTAACTCCAGGCACAAAAAACACACTCAAAGTAGAAGTGCCTTCATTCCGCGCACAAAAAGACGTCAGCACAGAAGACGACCTAATCGAAGAAGTAGCTCGCATCTACGGATACGACAAAATTGAGCCAGTCCTCCCTTCCCTACCAACAAAACTACCAGAAGAAAATCCAGAAAGGACAGTCAAACACGACCTAAGAAAATTCCTGAGCTATGGTCTGAACTTCAACGAAATTCAAAGCTATTCATTCTATTCAAAAGACGACTTAGAGAACTGTAGTCTCGACGAAGAAACCCATGTCAAAATCGAAAATTACTTGTCAGAAGACCAAACACACATGCGCACAACCCTTGTGCCAAACCTATTAAAAACAATACATTCAAATACGAAAAATCATCCGGAATTCAAACTTTATGAAATCGGTCGAACATACAAAGACATAGGAGAATTCTTCCCACTAGAAGAAAAATGGGTCTGCGGAGCAATCCACAACACAGACAAAAACAAATTCTACCAAGCAAAAGGAGCCGCCGAAGCAATTTTGAGATATCTAAAAATCCCATTCTACAAACTCATCCCTAGCTGCGAAATACCATACGCACATCCAAACGAATCCATAACAATAATGGCTCCAACTGGAGAAACGTTAGGAATGATTTTCACGCTCCACCCTCAGACAGCAAAGAATTTTTCTCTCCAATCAAACCCAACACTGTTTGAATTAAACTTTTCAGCGTTAATAAACCTCGCTAAAAAAGGACGATCATTCAAAGATCTTCCAAAATTCCCAGGAACACTTCTGGACATATCGGTCCTCGTAGACAAAACCATAGAAATTGGAACGCTCAAAAACGCAATTGAAAAAGCAGACAAATCACTCATAAAATCCGTTGAACTCTTTGATCTATACGAAGGCGACAACATCGCCGCTGACAAAAAGTCCGTAGCCTTCAAAATAACTCTTCAGGCAGAAGATCGCACCCTCAAAGACGAGGACATGAAACGAATTCAAGAACAGATCTTCTCAAATCTTCAAAAACTAGGCGGTAAAATCAGAGGCCTTTAAACAATAAAAAAATGATTAAAAACTACCACAAAAAAATAATTGGCCAACTTCGCCACCACGTACCAGGCAGCGAAGAACATTTAGGAAAAAGAATCGCATTCTGGATTCTAGCAATTGGACTTTCACTAGGACTACTCGGACTAATCACCCTGGTCGCACTAATAGGAATAATCTCAATCACCCTCCCAGACATATCAGATTTGGAATCTTTGAGCGCGGCACAATCGACAGAAATATACGACCGCGACGAAAACTTACTCTACACAGTCCACGGCGAAGAAAACCGAGAATTTGTGCCACTTGAAGAAATTTCCCAAAATCTAATCGACGCAACGATCTCAATCGAAGACGACGAATTCTACTCACATAGCGGATTTGATATCCCGGCGTTAATAAAAGTAGCCCTATATGAAATCTTCGGAATAGGAACTCAACGTGGAGGATCAACGATCACTCAACAGTACATAAAAAATGCATTCCTCTCTACCGAACGAAGCTACGTCAGAAAGTTAAAAGAACTGATCCTTTCCCTCAGGCTTGAAAGAGAATACGAAAAAGACAAAATCCTAGAACTATACTTGAACAGAATCCCATACGGAAACAACGCATACGGCACCCAAAAAGCCGCTGAAATATACTTCGGCAAAGACGCAAAAGATCTGACCCTAGGAGAATCAGCAATCCTAGCAGCTCTTCCACAAGCACCATCAAGATACAATCCATTTGGTGATAACAAATACTCTCATTTATTAAAAGAATTTACCGAAGAAGAATTATTCCTCAGAAAAGTCGAATCAGAAAGCGACCTAGAAACTGAAGAATACATTCGAGGATGTATCGGCCAACACATCGAACTGCCTGACGGAACAAAAATATATATCACTGGAAGAAGCGACCTTGTCCTCTCAAGAATGGAAACGCTCGGACGCATCACGTCTGAAGAACGCCAAGATGCAGTAAACGAAATCCAATCAATTGAATTCAACGAATACAGAGAGACGATAGCTCATCCACATTTCGTCCTATACATAAAAGCATATCTCGAAGACAAATACGGAAAAGACGTTGTTGAGACCGGAGGTCTAAAAGTCTACACAACACTAGACCCTGAACTACAAGAACACGCCGAAGAAGTAGCCCTAACCAAAGGTGAATACAACGAATCAGCGTACGGAGCAAACAACACTGCGGTCCTAACAGCAAACGCAAAAACAGGAGAAATCTTAGCAATGGTAGGTAGTCGTGATTACTACAACGAAGACATCGATGGAAACGTAAACGTGGTAACCAGAGCTCGCCAACCAGGATCTTCATTCAAGCCAATCGTCTACGCCCAAGCTTTTTACAACGGCTACGGACCAGCAAGTGTAATCTATGACGTGCCAACAAAATTCGGCCAAGACGAACCACAAAACTACGACGGGGAATTCAAAGGACAAATATCTATCAGACAAGCTCTTGGCCAATCCAGAAATATCCCAGCCATAAAAACCTACTTCCTGGCAGGATCACAAGACTACATCATAGACCTAGCTGAAAAACTCGGAATAACATCTCTAAACAAAGCACACAGTTACGGTTACCCGCTAGCACTAGGAGCAGGAGAGGTCCCCTTAATTGAAATGGTCACAGCTTTCAGCACCTTTGCAAACGAAGGTAAGAAACCAGATTTAACACCAATCATAAGAATCGAAAATGGAAACGGAGACATCATCGAAGAATACGAAGAAAAGGAATTCGACGAAGTCCTAGACCCACAAATCGCTTTCCTAATAAGCCACATAATGTCTGACGAATCGGTGAAAATCGGCGGAAACTTATCTCTAGACGGATTCACTGTCGCAGCAAAAACAGGAACATCAACAAAAGAAAATAAGAAGGAAGCTTCAGGATCGGTAGCGCCAGCAGACGGCTGGGTAATTGGGTACACTCCAACTATCGTAACTGGCGTATGGATCGGAAACACAGACGGATCATCTCTTTCCTACAACGCAAATGGACACGACTCAGCAGGCCCAATTTTCAAATCAGTAATGTACAAAGCCCTAGAAGGCAGACAAAACGAAGCATTCGTAGAGCCAGATGGAATCCAACACGTTTCAATAGCAACAACATCAGGACTTCTCCCATCTAGCAACACGCCAGCAGCATTCATAAAAGAAGAGGTCTTCGCAAACTTTGCGGTCCCAACAGAAATAGACAACAGTTTTAATTTAGTAAAAATCGACAGCATTTCAGGAAAGCTAGCAACGCAATACACGCCGGAAGCAACAGTCAAAGAAGTTCTATACATAAACCACCAACCAATAGCAGCTTATGCAAAATGGGCACGCGCAATAATCGATTGGTATTCGGTAAAAGGAGCCGACGAACTACCGGCAAACTTGGGAGGAATGAATGTTTCATTTGGATTACCTCCAACAGAACTCGACGACATACACACAGCAGAAACCATAGACAGCCAACCGGAAATAGAGATAACCGACCCATCCCCAAATTCACAAATTCTAAGAAACGAAAACTTCCAGGTTGAGGTACAATATGATGCTCCAAACGGCGTTTCCAAAATAGAATTCTACATAGACGACGACCTGAAATACACCGCAAGAAGTGCTCCTTTTGTAGGCTCACTGAAATTCCCAAAATACGTAACTCAGGGAACCCGCCACATCATAACAGCAAGAATCACAGACACTCTAGGATTTGTTTCTGAATCTGTTATTGAAGTGAAAATAAAGAAAACCGACTAGACTCACACCACCCCGATCTAGCCACCAAAAACCACGCCCACAGGGTTGTTTGGCCCACCCTTTTGTGTTATAATATATAGATAAATTCATATGAAATACACAAAAGAAAAATTAGAAAAACTACAAAACCGTTGGACCACAACAAAGGGTAAACACTTGGTTAAAAAGATAAAAGAAACCAGATGTTATTTGAGCCCAATTCTATTCCGTAAAGTCGTCCAAAATTTCTCATACATAAAAGATGAGGAGGTTGCAGACGGAATCGATCTAAGAGGAATTAATTTGTCAGGTTTTGACTTCAGAGTTCCAGTATTAGAAGATGAATCTGGATTTGAAGAAGAATTGGCAATCCTGTCTTATATTCACTTTGAAGGCGCAACTCTAAAACACGCGACTTTCCAAGACGGAAAGGTACACGATTGTTTCTTCGAAGATGCAGATCTGAGCCACGCAAATTTCAAAAACGCATCTCTCAATTCTTGCTCTTTTCAAGACGCAGATCTCTCAGGAATACTCTTGGGAGGCGGCAGTTTGATAAATTGTAATTTCACCGACGCCATAACAAGAGACATCAACTTCTCAACAGTCTTAACAGACCAAAACACAGTTTTCAGTAAAAAACTAAAAGACGAGAAAGAAAAAAACTACCACTTAGCCAGTGTCGAATACAAACAGATCAAAGAAATGTACAAAAACTCAAGTCTGCATGCTCAAGCAGATTACTATCATTACAGAGAAATGGTGTCTCGAAGAAACAGTCATATTTGGTACAGCCCACTTCGATGGTTAAATTTCGTATTCGGAGACCTAACATGCAAGTACGGAACGTCAATTAACAGAATTTTGATATGGATATTGGGAACAATATTTATATTTGCAATGATTTACTGGAACCTCCAAAACGTCCTCTATCACAATTCTGAAACAGTCCTTTCGTTCCTGGACAGCGTCTACTTCAGCCTAATAACATTCTCTACGGTTGGTTACGGCGACATTCACCCAATCGGCGCATATCGAGTCCTCGCCGGCCTAGAAGGCGTAATTGGAGTAATTCTAACGTCACTCTTTACAGTTATCGTGGCTAGAAGAATTATTAGGGATTAAGTTTGTAAACAAGCCAAAATCACCACTTCTATTGTCAGCTTTTTTTCTCTATAATCCAAACCATGAAACCCCAAATCAAATCCCTCCTAACAAACCTCGAAAAAACCGCCAACCTTTTCTGGAATATTCCTCCTGAAACAGGCCTTTTCCTCAATCAACTCATTCGAGACGCAAAACCCGAAAACATCCTCGAAATCGGCACCTCAAACGGCTACTCAGCCATCTGGATAGCAGAAGCATTAGCTCAAAACAAAAAAGGCCACCTATACACAATCGAATCAAACCAAAAGCTTCGATTCCCAGCAGCACAAAAAAACATCGCCGCATCCGGCCTCTCCCAAAACATCACCCAAATTCTCGGACACGCACCAGGAGCGATCCCGAAAACTCCACTCAAATTCGACATGATTTTTATAGACGCCACAAAATACGAACACATCGATTATTTGAAAGCAATCCTCCCACGAACACACAAAGGCTCAATCATAGTCACTGACAACGCTATTTCTCACAAAAAAGACCTAAAACCCTTCTTCAAAAAAGTCCACAAACTCAAAAACTTCGAAACCATCCTCTTAAACATTGGATCAGGCCTCCTCGTCAATACCCGTATCTCGTAAAGCCTAGACCTTCAAATCCTCCAACTTCTTCCGCCCACATCTCGCAAGCTTCTCATCCGTATATCCAAATAAAGAAACTGCAACCGGCCAAAGACCCAACCCATCCTTGCCATCTTTCGACAATCCACAAACTTCAAGAACCCGAACCTCATCAACAGACCCAACCCACAAATTTGAAATCCCCAAATCAGTAGCAGCCAACTGCGCATAGGCACAAGCAAGCGTCGCATCCTGTATAGAATATAGATCCCGAGCCCTATCACCAAACCTCTCCGCACCTTCCTCCGGAACAGCAAAAAACACAATCATCGCAGTCGCACCAGCAAACCTTTCTTCCTGCCCAGCAATCTCACCAATCTTCGCAATCAAGTCCAAATCAGTAGTCGCCCGAACCCTATATGCCTGATAATGAGCAGCCGTCGGCGCCAACTGCATAAGTTCCAAAATCTTTCCCAGATCCTCCTCGGAAACCTGCTTGCCATTATAAGATCTACACGAAACGCGCGCCTTAACAACATCTGAAAAATTCATGACAATAATGTTAAATATTCTTTTAATTTAGATACCGCCTGGCCCCGATGACTAATCTCGTTTTTCTTTTCTCGCCCAAGCATTGAATAAACTTCTTCCGCACCATCCGCCAAAAAAACCGAACTCAAAGGCAACCCAGGCAAAACCTCAGAAGCAATTTCCCCCACAATCACTCCAGGTGTCTCCCCTTCAAAATGCTCCCGCATCAACTCGCCAATTCCGGCACCAGAAGGCCCGACTAAACACGCATTACAAACAAACTTCGCACCACGCCCAGCCACCGAGCCAGCCCGAACCTCCATTTCTTTCATGAAATATTCCAACCATTTCTCGTCCGAAGCATCATGCCCCGCCCCCCACCTACGAGTCTCCACCCCAAGCTCATCCGCCAACGCCTCAACATAAATCCCCGAATCCTCTCCAACCACATAATCAAAATCATGCCCAATCTCCCGAACCAATTTGTCAAAATAGTAAGAAGCTTTTTTGTAAGCATTTTCCTCGTGGGTATCCCCATCCTCCTTAAAATCCTCATCCTCTACCTCAAGATCACCCAAAAAAACTACCTCCAAACCAGGCACACCAGCCAAAAATCCAGCTATTTCACCGTACTTACCCTTGTTTTTTGTAGCAATTAAAATCTTCACAGGCCGATTCTATCAGAACCACAAGAAAAATCTACTCTCCCTCTTGTCCTTTAGAAGAAGCTGCTGGCAACGAACCCCCTGCCATGTAAACCTCTGGTCTTTCCAAAATTCTCCTAACTTCTTCTGCAAAATTTCTTACCAGAAAAGCGAGTTGCTTGTTAGTTGCTCCGCCAGCAGCAGCTATGGCCTCGACAACCCTGCTCCTATCTACAGTAGCATTTGGCCCAAAACCAGGCCCCTCTTTGCCCATATCTTTTACAACCGCAAACACAGCCCTCGTCAACAAGCCATTAATACCACCTTGAACCTCTTGTGTTGTCAAAACACCACCTCTATCTCGAGCAGTGTGTAGAGTCCGCGCTGTTACCCCCAAAGGCTTAGCTTCAAAAACCTCATCATCCAAAATCCCCCTGCTTGGTTTTTCTTCACCTTTTCCCATAATAAATTTGATTAAAAAATATTGAAATTTAAAATTTTCTAAACTCACTCACCTTATACCCATCACCAAACTCCTCAAGAACATATTCCATATCATAATCCCGATCAACCTCAAACATCATTTTGACCAATCTATCGTCTTTCCCAATCTTTACAAAACTCACAACCTTCCCATCAGCAATCTTGGAAACAAACTCGTTTTCAACATAAACCTTCTCCGCATAATCAGGATCTTTCTCAAAATCCTCAACAACAGTCTCAGCAAATCCGTCCTGATAATCAACATCAAAGGCAAGACCTGTAACCCCCTCATCCTCAAACTTGCCCAAGAAAACAATACTCAAAACAACGACAACAGCAGCAACAAACAAAGTCGACGGAACCAAAGACAAAACGTACTTCCATCGATCCCAAGACTCCAACATCCTATCTACTCGACTATATTTTTCATAAACATCCTCGCTAGCCAAATCCTCAACATGCTGCACAGGAACATCTTCTTCGACAAAAGAAGGCCCTCCCTGACCAGCCATTTCCTCAATAGTGACTTCCCTCTCACCAGGCGCCAGCTCATCTTCGGCCTCTAACAAAGCCTCCATCCGCTCATCGGCCTTCGCCTCATCTTCAGAATCAGCTTCTTGCCTAGCAGATACGGCGGCCTTCGCCGACTCCCTTTCATGGACATAATCCCTCGTCATCTCGTCAATCTCCTCCTTGCTCATCCCCTTCGCTGCCTCTACAAAAACTTTTGCAGGATCACTTGAACCACGCGAATCGCCACCCGCAGAGCCACTCCCCCCGGCACTAGCCTCCCGAGCAGGAACGCTCGACTCTTCATCAAAAGAAGCCCTGTACATCTTCTCAATTTTAGAAATCAAATCAGTTTTTAATTTAAGTTTAAATGTTTCAGCAACTGGAATTTTTTCGATATTTTTCAATCGAGACAAAAAGCTATGCAACTCACCATGATAAACCCCTCCCCTAGCATCAACTTCTCCAAAAAGCAGTTCATACCCACGCTTCAACACCTGATAAATCATCTTGCCAACCTCCCCTTCCGGCAAATCCAAAACAAACAGAACCTCGCCATCAGTTAAATCTTCGAAAAATTTCATTCTAATGATTTCACCCTCAGCTTGCGTCAAGGCAGAGAAAAAGACATCAGCCTGATCCTTCAAAATATTTTCATCATCATAAACCCCATCATCCAAAGAAATCCCATCAAGAACCGGAGACTCAATTTCCGAAACAGGCCCAACAACAGATCCCTTCCTATACTCAGAAACTCTTCCGTGAGCCACCTTGTACAACCAAGTCAAAAATCCAAAATCCTTCGGGCAAGTACCCATCTGGCCAAGAGCATCCATATAGACAAGCTCACAAACCTGTTCCCTCACCTTCTCGTCACGAACACGCCTCGCAACAAAACGATACAATTCTGAAAAACTATCTTCAAACAACAAAACGAACCCTCGAGGGTCTTGAGAAAAATCTTCTTTTAATTTTGATTCAGCCTTTAAGTCCATATAACACTTATAGTAAGAAACAATTTATTACAAAGATTTCGGTTTTAGTCAATACTAAAAGCAACTAATCAACCTGTTGCGCAAGTCGATTTTTTTAAATAAAATTGAAAACTGTCCCACGTTAGAGTAGTTTTTAAACATGAAATACCCTATTCCTTTCGACGAAAGGGAGTTAAAACTAAAGGCAAATCAGATGAGACGAGACATCGTCGAGTCAGTCCATGCCGCAGGCTCAGGCCACCCAGGCGGATCTCTTTCTGCTACAGACATAATGACTGTTTTATACAACGCGGTCCTTCGTCACGACTCAGAAAATCCAGAATGGGAAGATCGCGACAGATTTGTTTTGTCAAAAGCTCACATCGCTCCAGCATACTACTCGATTCTAGCCAGAACAGGATATTTCGACCCAGCAGAATTAAAAACTTTAAGAAAAATGGGCAGCTTCCTCCAGGGACACCCAAAAATCGACATCGAACACGGAATTGAAATTGGCGGCGGATCTCTCGGACAAAACCTTTCTATTGCAGTAGGTATGGCTATTGGACTCAAAAAACGCGGAAAACAATGTCGAGTCTTCGACATGTCTAGCGAAGGAGAATTGCAGGAAGGATCAATGTGGGAAGCACTTATGTCCGCAGCACATTACAAGCTCAACAATCTTTGCATAATGATCGACTACAACCGCCTCCAAATCGACGGCCCAACAGAATGCGTAATGGAGGTAGAACCACTTGATGAAAAATTTGCAGCATTCGGATGGAACGTAATAACAATCGACGGCCACAGCATCACCGAAACATACGAAGCATTCAAAAAATTCAATCTATTATCTGCAGGGCACCGCGTCCCTGAACACGACGAATTCGATCCAGAGAAACCAACCGCAATCATTGGAAAAACCATCAAAGGAAAAGGAATTTCCTTCATGGAAAACCAAGCTGGATGGCACGGACGAGCCCCAACAGACGAAGAACTCGCTCAAGCACTCGAAGAACTTAACCAAAACCAATAATGGCAAGAGACTGGGAAATGAAACTAACAAGACAAGGATGGGCAGACGCCCTAATAGAACTTGGTGAAAAAAATCCGGACGTCATGGTTTTGGACGCCGATCTTTCCAAATCTACTTTGACATGCCAATTCTGTGACAAATACCCAGACCGATTTTGCAACGTAGGAATCGCTGAACAAAACATGATCAACGTAGCAGGCGGACTTTCTCTCATGGGATTCATACCATTCGCAACAACATATGGAGTTTTTGTTTCGGGAAGAGCTTGGGAACAAATCAGAACAACAATTTGTATAAATCGCCTCAACGTAAAACTTGGAGGAGCACACGGCGGAGTCTCTGTAGGCCCTGACGGCGCAACCCACCAAGCACTAGAAGAAATTTCTATAATGAGATGTTTGCCAGAGATGACAGTTCTCGTCCCAGCAGACTACCACGAAACATACAAGGCAACTTTAGCGGCAGCAGCCATTGACGGACCTGTTTACGTAAGATTTGGCCGAGAAAAAGTTCCTGTCGTAACAAAAGCAGACGATCCTTTTGTAGTAGGAAAGGCTAGCGTAATGAGGGAAGGCAAAGATGTAACCATAGTCGCATGTGGATCAATGGTCGCAGAAGCCCTCGACGCAGCAGACGCTCTCGCAGAAGAAGGACAAGAAGCAGAAGTAATAAATTTAAGCACTATTAAACCTCTAGATTCTGAAACCATCCTGGCCAGCGTCCAAAAAACAGGCGCACTAGTAACAGCCGAGGAACATCAAATTGCAGGAGGAATGGGATCAGCAGTATTAGAAATGCTCGCTCAAAACCATGCAGTCCCAGCAGAGATGGTGGGAATCCAAGATACGTTCGGAGAGTCAGGAACTCCAGAAGAACTCCTAGAAAAATACCACTGCAAAAACACAGACATAATCGAAAAAGCAAAAAAAGTTATCACAAGAAAAAGCCAATAATTAAAAAATAACTTCATTCATCATGAGAAAATTTTCACCTCGTCTAGACCGGATAGGCACGGAAGACGCCTTTTCCGTCATGGCAAAAGCAAACAAATTTCAGAAAGAAGTCCTAGACCCGCAAGGCAAAAAACTAATCAAATTACAAATCGGAGAACCATCTTTCGACACACCAAAGAACGTAAAGAAGGCTGCAATCCGAGCAATCAAAGACAACCAAACCCACTACACTCCCCCACCAGGACTCCCACAAGTAAGAGAAGCTGTCGCAAAATATTCTGAAAAAATGACCAAGACCCCATACGAAATGGGAGACGTGGTGATCCACGCCGGAGCAAAACCTTGCATCTTTCTAACTATAAACGCGGTTGTTGATCCAGAAGACGAAGTTTTGATCTTCGACCCAGCATGGCCAATCTATGCATCAGTAACAAATTATCTAGGAGGAAAACCAGTCTTCATCGGCCTAAAAGAAAACTTAGGATTCCAGCCAGACATCAAAGAAGTTCGCGAAGCAATCACGGACAAGACAGTAATGATGGTCATAAACACCCCTTCAAACCCAACCGGTGGCGTCTTTGAAAGAGAAACTCTCGAAGCATTAGCCGACATTGCAAAAGAGCACGATCTCTGGGTAATTTCAGACGAGATATACGACAATATCGTTTTTGAAGGAGAACATCAGTCAATCACAAGCATCGAAGGCATGGCAGACCGAACAATCCTCCTTAACGGAGCATCAAAAACCTTCGCAATGACAGGTTGGAGAATGGGTTGGTCGGTCACAAAAAACAAGCACATGCGAGCTGCAATTGAACAACTTCAAATAAACGACGTTTCATGCCCAGCAGCAATGAACCAACTCGCCGTATTAGAAGCCGTATCTAGCCCAAAAACTTTTGTTGAAGTAGAAAACATGTGTGCAGACTACAAACGAAAACGAGACCTGATCACAGAGCTCGTAAACGATATCCCTTACTTCAGCGCCAACAAACCAAAAGGAACCTTTTACCTTTTTGCAAACGCAAACAGACTCTGCGAAAAACTCAATTGCAACTCAAGTGAACTCGCAGACAAAATAATGCGTGAAGCACACGTGCTTCTCTTACACGGTAGCGGATTCGGCCCACACGGCGAAAACTTCATCCGATTCTCATACGTCAGCTCTGAAGAAGATATCAGAGAAGGATGCAGAAGGGTAAAAGCTTGGGCAGAGAGTTTGTAAAACCACTTTGTAAGCCCACAACGAATTTCCCTTGTCACGCCCATCTACCCTGCGTTATCCTGTCGCAGCAAATATTAACCAATTAAATTTATGTACGGAATAAACGACTTACGAAACGGCGTAGCTATCAACATCGACGGACAACCATTCATGGTCACAAGCTACCATCACTCAAAACAAGCTCGCGGAGCAGGGGTAATGAAAACAACCCTAAAAAACCTTTTGACAGGCAACACCCTTCAAAAAACATTCCAAGGAAACGACAAAATTGAACCTGCAGAAGTCCGATTCTCAAAAGCACAATATCTATACAATGACGGCTCAGACTACCACTTCATGAACGGCGAAACATACGAACAATTCACCCTGCCAAAAGACACCCTCGGCAACCAAACAAACTACTTGGTCGAAGGCACTGACGTCGACATTCAAAACATCGATGGCAAACCAGTTAACGTCCAACTTCAGCCAAAAGCAGTCCTCGAAGTTACCCAAACCGACCCAGGAGTAAAAGGAGACACCGCAACAGGCGGATCAAAACCAGCCACTCTTGAAACAGGCCTCGTCCTTCAAGTCCCCCTCTTCATCAACGAAGGCGACAAACTCCGAGTCAACACAGAAACCGGAGAGTATTGTGAGAGAGCTTAAACAGCCCCGTCATCTTCTCTACACCTTCTCTCTTCCAAAACCTCTCCCTGCTTACCAGCAGAATCAGGGTTTTCTTTAAGATGTTGAAGTTTAGCCTCCATCTCACCAACCTCAGCCTCTGAAGGAAGTTCTCCATCCTCTAAGGCAAAATCTATATGACAATCAACGAAGGTCAAAATAGTCGCCACCTCTCCATCCCGAGCCGTTCTCTCAGAGAAAGTCCTCTCTCTAACCCCAGGAGCCAAATCCTCAGCCTCTTGCCCCAGCGTACGCAACGCCGCTACATGTCTATCAATTTCTTCCGGCATAATTTTTTAATAAATAATTTTTGGTGGAGATGCCGGGAGTCGAACCCGGGTCTGAAAGGAAACGCTTATAGCCTCTACAATCTTAGTTCCTCTTCGGTTTTCGTCCAAGCGATAAAAGACGAACACAAAACCGCTCAGCTTATTTCTGTTAATTTTCGAGCACGAGCCCTAGAATAGCGAACACGCACCTTAACCTTCTAATTTACGCCCGCACAACCTAGAAGGTGTCAGAAGTGAAGACGACTTCCCACAAAGGGGAAGGTAAAAACTAAGCAGCTACAGCTACAGGAGACAAAGGCGCCTCACGTAGGAAAGCAACTGTTAGTTTTTCTTTAAGTGTATTAGCACTTATTATGCGTTAACTGGATTAAGGACGGACAACGCAACGCCCTGATTGCCACTATAAGTATCTGGCCTTCCATCGAATGCCGATACATCCCCACATTTCAAAGAGCTTTGAGATTATACATCAATTCCATTATCTTTCAAGGCCGTGCTGCCCGAAACGCCATCCAGCCCAAGCATGCCCAGTTTGTGCTTAACTGGATTCCTCAAAATGTAATCTAAAACCCTGTAATAATGTGTTGAATTTTGAATCTCTTCCGCCCAAAAACACCCCTTGAAAAGACCACTTCCCTTCTCAAAACTTCTAGAATATTGCATCTGTAAAACCTTCATAAATTCTTGAACCCCGCCATGTTCTCTCTGCCTAAGTAAAAAATGGAAATGATTCCAAACCAAAGCAAAAGCCTCAACCCTAACTCGCCCCACGCTATAAACAGAAACCATCTTCGCAAACTTCTCATAGTCAGCCTCACTATTAAAAATCCTCCTACCATCACGACCTTTGTTTACAACGTGGTAAGCCCTTCCATTCCTAAATCCATGAATTCGATAAGGCATATGCCACTAAAATACCTCTTAGACCTTAAATTTTATTTACATTTTTCTGAAATTTTTCTTAATTTCCCGACATTCAAATTCCGAACCTGAAGAAAACGAAATGTCGGGAAACTAAAACACGCGCCAAGAAACCCGTCAACAAAATGCCGGAAAAAACCACCCTCGCCTCACGCTCTTCTCGAAAACACCACCCACGCTTCACAGTCTCCACGAAAAAACCCACACCCCGCGCCGCCCACCCCAGCCTATCTCTTCCCATTCCTCACAGTCTCCACGAAAAAACCCACACCCCCACCCCTCGCGCCCAGAAACACCTACCGTTTTCCGTGGCGGACGCTCTCCCCCAACTTCTTCATACATTCCTTCAACTCCTCGAACCATTGCGCGCCCAAATCAGTAATTCCAACCCGAAGTTTTGTCCCACCAATATTCCACAACGGACTATATTCCAACAACGACACTATGTTCCCCGGCCGAACACGCGGCCCCATCGTCAACACAATCTCTTTCCCTCCACGAACAGACTCAGATCTAATATTAGTAATCCCCGCCTTCTTCGCCAAAATCTTCAATTCAATAATTCTGAACAAGTTCGAAACTTCCCTAGGAAGACGCCCAAAATCTTGCAACATCTCTTCCCGTATCTCCTCCAAATACTCAGCAGTGTCAACACCCGCTAATTTCTGGTAAGCAGCAATCTTGTCCCGAGCGTTAACGATATAATCGTCCGGAATGAACGCAGGAATCGGCAGCTCGATAGTAACCTCTGGTTCTTCTTCCGCCCCAGATAAAACGTCCGCACGACCAGACTTCAGGTCCTCAACCGCCTTGTTCAACATACGAATAAAATGTGGAACGCCAACAACATTGATAACCCCATGCTGATTCGCTCCAAGAATATCTCCAGCTCCTCGAATCTCAAGATCCTTCATCGCAATCTGGAAACCAGACCCTAGGTCCGAAGCCTCCACAATAGCACGCAACCTTTTCTTCGCATCCAAATGCAACCTCTGCCCATGATACATAAAATACGCATACGCCTGTGTCTTCGCGCGACCAACTCGACCACGCAATTGATACAACTGCGCCAATCCAAATTTCTCAGCATTATTAACAATCAAAGTATTGGCATTCGCAAGATCAATCCCATTTTCAATAATAGTAGATGAAACCAAAACGTCGTACTTCTTGTCCTTAAACGACATAATCCTTTCCTCAAGATCTCCGCTTCCAAGTTTTCCATGAGCAACACCAAAGGTAGCCTCCGGAACCATTCCTCTCAGCTGGTCAGCCATGGAATCAATAGTCTGAACTCTGTTATGCAGGAAGTAAACCTGTCCTCCACGCTCCACCTCACGCAAAATAGCATCGCGAACAAGCCCGGGCGAAAACTTACGAACCTCCGTAATAATAGGTAAACGCCCAGGGGGCGGAGTAGTTATAGTTGTAATATCTCTCAGTTTATTCAAACAAACATTCAAGGTTCTAGGTATCGGCGTTGCCGTCAAAGTCAAAACATCCACCTCGGCCCTCATTTGGGTCAAAGTTTCTTTTTGTTTAACACCAAACCTTTGTTCCTCATCAACAACAATAAGACCAAGGTCTTTGAATTTAATATCCGGCTGCAACAATCTATGCGTACCAATAACAACATCAACCTCACCTTTCGCCAAACGTCCAAGCGTACCAGCTTGATCCTTCGCAGATTTGAAGCGCGACAACATCTCAACCCTCACATGAAACGGCCCCATTCGCTTTTTAAACGACCTGTAATGCTGGTCAGCCAGAATTGTGATTGGTGCTATCAAAGCAACTTGTTTGCCACTCTGCGCCGCTTTAAATGCCGCCCTCATAGCAACCTCTGTTTTCCCAAAACCAACATCTCCGCAAACAAGCCTATCCATCGGCTCATCAGATTCCATGTCTTTTTTCACATCATTAATAGCCTTCATCTGTCCCGGCGTTTCCTCATACGGAAAGGTATCTTCAAACTTACCCTGCAAATCATTGTCGTCCTTATAAGAAACACCTTGCGCGGCTTTTCTTTGTGCGTAAAGTGCCAACAATTCTTTCGCAATTTTCTGAGTCTCTTTCCTCACCTTCGCCGTCATAGTCGACCATTCAGCAGAACCAAGTCTCGTCAACTTAGGCATAGTTTCTTCGGATCCAATATATTTATTTACCTTGTCCGCCTGGTCGATGGGAACAAACAATTTATCGTTTTCAGCATACGCAAGTTTCAAATATTCCCTGGTAATGTCATCCACCGTTTTTCTGTCCAAGCCTTTGAAACGCGCAATCCCGTGATCAGCGTGAACAACATAATCTCCCGGCTTAAGCCCACTTATAAAATCCTCGAAAACCTTCCCTGAACCAGACGACAAATTACGGCTTTCTTTTTCACGCAACAAAGAAATTTCAAGATCAGAAACTAATAAAATTTTATAGTCTGGAGCTTGAAAAGCTTGTGGAAAATAATCCTCCTTATCAACGTCAACAAAATAAACGGCACCAATCTCTCCCCCCGCCTCTCCCTTGGAAGACAAATCATTTTCAAAACCATCTTTTGGAAGCTCTCGCCTAAACGGAACTTTTTGGTCAGCCAAAAGCCCACCAACCTCCTCGGAATCCTTGGTGAATATCAAAACCCTCCAACCAGCATTGATTTTGTCACGAAGATCGTTGGCAAAATCATATCCAGTTCGATACTTTAAAACAGAATAAAAATGCAAACTTGCATGGTTGGACTCATCTTCATTGAAAGAAGTAAAAGAAACTGTTTGGGCTTTTTTATTAGCCTCCTCCATAAAAACATTCCACGCACTATAATAATCGTCAGTCACATCTAACTCATCATCAATAACAACAGACTCCTCATTCATCAGATCCAAAATAGAATCAACTTCTTCCTCATAATCAACAGGGTATAATTTCAGCTTCTTCCTAGACCCTCCAGACTTCTTGTCTTCAACGTTGTACTCAGAAATTTTTTCAACCTTATCAAAAGAAAATTCAATCCGAAAAGCACCATCTTTGTTTATAGGCCAAACAAAAACACTATCCCCAATCTTAAAATACTGACCCTTTTTTATATACTCGTCGTCAGCATTCTCATACCCAATATCGACAATTGCCCCGATGAACTCAACGACATCTGGTTCTTTCTCAACGTGTACCTCGAAACTCCTCCGTTCCATCTCTTTACCACAAGGAAATTTATTAAAAATATACTCAAAAGGCATAACAAAAACTATATCCCTTCCACCTCTAGAAATAACACTCGAAACAAACTCTGTTAGACGAATTTTTCTCTCACGTTCAAAATCGCTAGACATAGAATAACGAGACTTATCGTCGTCTTTCAAACCAGAAAAACCAAAAACCTCCCTAGACCCCCACGCGTTAAGAGCACGCTTAGTTTTCTCCATACCTTGTTCGTCATTAACGACCCACAACAAATTACCAACCCTTCCTGGAGAATCCTTGCGAGAAGCCTCTCTCAAGATATTCGAAATCACCAACGCTTTTGAAGATTGGTTCCCTGAGCTCGAGTACGTCACAGACCTGTTACGAAAAAATAAGTCCGCTGAGTCGTGAAACTCGCCTTCGGAAAAATAGGAAACTATATTTTGCATAAATATGAAATGTCGTTCGATACGGTCTTTACAAAAACATTATACCTTAAGAGGCATGATAATGTAAACGTAATCCTCTCTTTTTACTGGTTTTATTACAGCTGGCGACAGTTTGTCGTTCATCTCAATTTTGATCTTGTCGTCTGTGATATAGGTCAAAACATCCAGCAAGTACTGACTATTTAGGGATATTTTGTTGTTTTCGCCCTCCATCTTTATCACAACCTCAGCCTTCTCTTCACCAACCTTCGTCTCCTCTGTAGAAACCGTCATCTTCCCGTCATTCGTAGCACCAAGTTTAATACTATTGTTGTTCTCTTTGGCAAAAAGACTCACCCTCTTCAAAACCAAAGATAAGTCTTCAACAGAAACCTCAACCGTAGTCTTTCCTTCTTTTGGAATAATTCTCTCATACTCTGGGAACTTCCCCTCTATCAACCTAGAAACAAGCTCTACATTCCCTGTTTTAAACAAAACCTGGTTCTTAGAAACGCTAACAGCAACATCTTTCGCCTCAGACCTGTTGGTGATTTTACCCAACTCTGAAACGGTTTTTGCCGGAATAATACATGTAAATTTGCCGTCTATTTTTTTATCAAGAGCCATCCCCCTCTCAGCAAGCCTATAACTATCTGTTGCAACCATTTTTACATCTCCACCATCAACAATAAAATACACACCAGCCAAAACCGGCCTAGACACGTTTGTTGAAGCAGCAAAAACAGTCTCTGATATGGCGTTATCTAGTTCTGTTGTGTTTAGGTTGAATGAATGTTCCGCATCAACTTTTGGTATAAGAGGGAATTCGTCGGCACTAATACCTTTTATTTTAGTAGTGGATGTTGAGGATTGAACCAAAAGAGTCATACCGTCCCCTATTGAAAGTTCAACCTTTTCATCCGTTAAAAGAGAAACATAACTTGTGATAAGTTTTGCTGGAATGGTTATGGCTCCCTCGCTTCGAACATCTGCTTCTACAAAATAGCTAATTGCAATTTCAAGGTTTGTCGCAGAAAAATACAACTTCTTTCCTTCGGCTTTAACTAAAATATTATTTAAAACCGGCAAAGTGTTATTTGAACTTATTGCTTTGTTTACAATATTTAAAGCCGTTTCTAAATCTCTTTGAGAACAAAATAATTTCATATTGTTATTGTTTTAATAAATATAAGTCATTAACAATTATACAAAATTTTTACCTTTAGACAAATGTGAAATAAACGAATCAAATTGCAATTTGTGTACATCATTATCTGATCCCTCATTTCTATTTCTTTATTATTAATATAATTAGTAGTAGTAATAGAGGGGCGTATTTTTAAACAAAAAAAGACTTATACAAGTAAGCACCTTCACCCCAAGTTCAAAAACCGTTCAAAACTAAGGTTTCTTTCTTGATAAAATTGGGCTAAATTAGTATCCTTCACACGCGCAGAAAAGAAAAATGTAGAAAACTAACAAACAACAATGAACATAGTTATAAACATAGTTGCAGCAATTTTGTTCACAAGCGCCGGAGCATTTACTGGCTACAAGTACTTATATAAAAGAACGCAAGTTTCCATCGAGAAAAAAAAGGAAAAAGCAAAAGAACTGGTGGAACAAGCGGAAGTAGAGGCGAAAGAGATAAGGGAAAAGGCAAAAGAGCGGGCGGAAGAGGCTAAGGTAAGAACGGATGAATATTTAAAAACCACAGAACATCTGATGAATCAGATGGAAGCGTCTATACAAAACAAAGAGGCTGCCGTCAAAAAACAGGAGCAAAGAGCAAACCAGTTGAAATTAAGAGCAGCGGAACTAGAAGAAGAAGTTTCAGCAAAAAAACAAACAATCGAAAAAACACAAAGAAGCCAAACGGCAAAACTAATGGCAAAAGCAGGGAAAACAGAGGAGGAAATGAAAAACGAAATAATCAAGAAATACAAAGCAGATTTAAGGGAAGAAAACGTACAGAAACTAGAGATGATGGTAGAAAACACAAAAGAAAAATCTCAAAGAACAGCGCAAAGAATAATAGTAAACGCAATCCAAAGGCTATGTTCACCAACCTCAGTTGAACCGAGATCAATACACATAAAAGTGCCAAAAGACATAGTTAAAGGAAAGATAGTCGGGAAAGATGCCGCAAACATACTTTATTTCGAAGAACTCCTTGATGTAGACGTGGTATTCAACGACCTACCCAAAACAATATCTTTATCAGCTTTCAACCTGGTAAATAGAAGAATTGCTCAAAGAGCGATTGAAAAACTTGTTTCACACAGAGGAGAGATCGGGAAGAAAGAGGTGAAAGGCGCGGTAGATTGGTCAAAAAAAGAAGTAGACAAAGAGCTTTATGGAATAGGAAAAAAGATGGTAGACCGCGTAGGTTTAAGGGGTATAAACGAAGAACTCACGAGAACCATAGGGAGGCTTCAGTTCAGAACGAGTTATAGCCAAAACATAATGAGACACTCCATGGAGGTTGGATATTTGGCTACAATGCTTGGCTCAGAAATCGGACTGAACATCCAGACGTGTAAGGTTGCGGGATTCCTTCACGACCTAGGAAAAGCAATAGATCAAAACCCAGACGTACAGGGTACGCACGACTTTTTGACAAAAGAACTAATGGAGAAGTATGGGTTCAGCGACGAAGAGGTCCACGCTGCATGGACTCATCACGAATCAGAAAAACCACAAACACCAGAAGCGCTTATAGTACAGGCCGCAGATGCTTTGTCTGCAAGTAGACCAGGTGCAAGACAGGAGTCACTAGAAAAATACCTAGAAAGACTAAGGGCGCTAGAGGAAATGACGGGATCGTTCGAGGGAATCAAAAAAACATTTGCAATCTCTGCTGGTCGAGAAATCAGAGCCATGGTTGACCCGACCATAGTAAACGACGAACAAACACACCAGTTAGCAAAAGACATAGCAGAAAAAATCGAAAACAATCTTGCCTATCCAGGGAAAATAAAGGTAAATATAATAAGAAGAACAAAAACAATTGAAATAGCAAAATAGAATGGGAAAAAACAAAATGAAAAAAATAGAGAAAAAGTTCAACGGCCTCGTTATGGGAGCCGTGATTGGAGGAGCCATCGGTTCGGTAATCGGGATGAAGATGCAGCCCAAGAAAGCCAAGGAAAGCGCGGTAAAAAGAGCCACAAAAAAACTTTTTAGACTTGGGAAGAAAAAACAGGTAATGTTACCAGAGGAAGACCTCAAAAAAATTCCTCATGAATAAAGTAATAAGAAAAACGATCCTATCAATAACGCTTGGACTTGTATTGGGAGCTCTTGTTGTGTCTGCAATTTTTGGGGTAAAGCTTGTTCTCCACGGGAAGCTACCACCCAACACAATCATAGCGGACATAGACGTAAGTTATAAAACGATAGAAGAGGCGACAGTCCTTCTGGAGAAGAAAAAAACAGAGTTGTTAGAAGAAAGCTTAGAGATAGAATTTATCCCCCACGAAAGACTCCCCAGTGAAACTAAAACCATCTCCCTGAAAGACATAGACGCAGACTTTTTCATAACAGAAACACTCCAAACAATAGACCGCATAAACCTAAAAGAATACTCTCTTCCCCACGAATTAAAAAAAGCGACCGAATCAAAAGAAATCCTCTTCACTTTTGACACAAAAAAACTAATAGACTTGATAAAAAAAGAATTCAACCTGGCAGAAATCGAACCCAAAAACGCCACCTTCTACTTCACGGAAAAAGGATACTTAGAAATAACAGAAGAAAAAGCCGGGATAGAAGTGGATTTTGACAAATTAGTAGATCAATTCAAAACAATGATATCCAAAATGACAACCCAAAAAGTCACCATAGCCGGAGAAGGCAAGGAACCAGGCATCACAAAGGAAGCCCTGGTTGAAATAAAAGAAGAAATGATCAAAAAACTAAATCACAAAGTAAAACTCACATACAACAATTACGACTGGAACTTCTTACCGGTCCAACATTTAAGCCTAGTGTCATTCACGGAAGCAACCGAAATCACACTCCCCTACACAAACCTTACAGTTAGCGTCGACGACAAGTATCTGCCAACAACGGTGGATGGTGAAAAGAGCATAAACATATCGATATCAGAACAAGGCCTGGAAGAATTCCTGGAAACGGAGGAGGTCAACAGATGGGTAGAGGTAGAAGTAGACCCTATTTCAATATACAAAGACCAAGACGGACAAATAATAATCGATGGAAAGGGCAGGGATGGAATTGCCATCCAAGTGCCAAGTTTAAAAAAGGCGATTGAGCTGGCGCTAGAGCACTCAATCTCAGAAGCGCCAATAAGCACCAGAAAAATCATCGCGCCAATAACAATAAGCAAAGAAATCCAAGACATGGGTATAAAGGAGCTGATTGGCGAAGGTCACACAAGGTTTTCGGGCTCACCAGGAAACAGGGTCCATAATATAGGCGTGGGGATGGACCGATTCAACGGAACAATAATAGCTCCAGAGGAAGAGTTCTCGTTCAACACAAACCTGGGGGCGGTCGATGCATCAACTGGATACAAGAAAGAATTGGTAATAACGGAAAAAGGCACAATCCCAGAATATGGAGGAGGTCTTTGTCAGGTATCAACAACTATGTATAGAGCCGCCATATTTTCAGGATTACCGATAACAGCGAGAGCTCCCCATTCATACGCAGTATCATATTATTCAAAAATCCTAGGAGCTGGCCTAGATGCAACAATTTATCTTGGAGGACAGGATTTGAAGTTTGTAAACGACACGGAGGCCAACATCCTAGTTAATGCATACACGGACGGAAACGACGCTCACTTCAAGTTTTATGGAACATCTGACGGGAGAACGGTTTCTATGGAGGGTCCCGAGATATCGAATTACAGATATCCTCCACAAGAAGTAATATACGAGAACTCCAGCGATCTAGCGTCGGGGGAAACCAAACAGGTAGAAAAGAAACACAGCGGATTCGACGCCCTTTGGTCACGAGTAATCAAGTATTCAAATGGCGAAGAAAAGGCAGAAGAAATCTTCTCCCATTACAAAACCACTCAAGAAAAATATCTAGTGGGGCCATAGGTCAGCAAACTTTTACTGCTTACTTCCTTCATCTTTTTCAGCTTGTTCAATTTCCTCCAAAACTTTTTTGGCCATCTTCCCCATTGGATTAGCTTTAATGGCTTTTTCGAGAATTTGTTTCGCGTCATCAAATTGAGCCATTGACTTATGAGCGTTTGCAAGTAACAACATGTAGTCAACATTGTCAGGCTCTTTCTCCAAAGCTTTATTGAAAGCTATCAAGGCCAAAGGAGGTTTCTCCGAATCCAAATAAACACACCCCAGGCTTATGTATCTTTGGTGGCGTTTTGGATCTCTAGAAATGGCTTCTTGATAAGCTTTTGCAGCATCATCAAGCTCACCAGCGTTATAAAAAGCCAACCCAAGATGACTGAAATCAACAGGGTCATCAGTTTTTTCAGAGAGAGTGGTGTACACGGCAGAAGCCTTACCCCACATTTTTTGATCCAAATAAAGTTTACCAAGTTCCCTCAACGCATCCAGGTACAAGGGATCTACGGCCAAAGCCTGAACCAAGATTTTGACAGCCTCTTTAGGATCCTTCTTTTTAATTAAAGCGAGCGATCTTTTATACAACCTTTGGAGCTCGGTCTTCTCATCTTTAGATAGCCTTTGTTTGGGGGTTGAGCCGGTCTTCTGAGGAGTTTCGGGGGTTGAAGACTCTTCGGTCTCAGGTTTTTTTGTAAGAGTAATAACAAGTCTTCTAACAAAAACCAACAAAAGAAAGAAAACACACAGAAATATAGCTAAATAAGTCCACATAATTAATTAGCGTTATTAGCAGCCCCTCGAGGGGAGGTATTGATACCTTTTTTAATTATTTTTGAGATTTCATCAGCACCAACCGTTGCGATGTCACGATTACCAAGGTCAAGCTTTACCTTTCTGTTCAAAATATCCAAGGCAATAACATACCCTTCGTCAGAATTTCCATAAGGAGCCTTTTTCAATTTAACAAAACTACCAACAGAAGGCAGCCCAGCACGCAAATCATTATAAGCATCCACTTCATATCTCAAGCAGCACAAAAGTTTTCCGCACGCTCCAGACAACTTCGCACTCCCCTTCCCCTCCAAAGATTGCGACCGAACCATGTCCATCGTGATGCTGATAAGGCTCGGCAAAACTCCGTTACAACAAAAAGTTCGTCCACATCTCCCAAAGCCTTTCACCAAACGAGCCTTATCTCTAGGCCCAATCTGCTTCAGGTGAATCTGTTTCTGTAACGCTTTCGCAAGATCCTTAACGAGTTCTCTGAAATCAACACGATCATCAGCGGTAAAAATAATATTAACTTTCGCACCATCTAGAGAATACAACGCATAAAAAGGGAACATCTCAAGTTTGTGCTTTTTTATAAGCTCAGAACAAGTAACCATGGCGTCATCGCCACGAGTCTGATTCGCCTCAAATTTTTGAATATCGTGAGCGGTGGCTTTCCTGATTATCTTTTGACTTTCTTTTTTGAGATCTTTCCCCCGGGCCTTTTCTTCTAAATAGACCAGCCTGCCAATCTCCTCAGAGCCATCCTCAGATTTGAAAATAACCATGTCCCCAGCAACCAAGTCCCCCTTTTTGTCGAAATCGATTTCGAAAACCGATAAATCGTAAAAATCAAATATTCCAGCAATCATATTAAGTTAGCATTAAATTTTCTAATACAAGACGTGCATTCACATTTTGCTTTAAGAGGATACCAGCATCTTGAGTTTTTGAAACCATTTCTATCAATTTTCCCCTAGACGCAAGATCTTTACCTTCTAAAATTTTACTTCTTAAAACGTGAGTTAAAACTCCAAGGAAATCTTTTCGCATTCTTTCGTTCTCAATCAACTCTTCAACATAAGAAAACCGCTCAACGACATTATTGGTGTCCAGAAGGTACAAAGTGTCCTTGTACAGCTTCAAAAAATGAGCAAGTTTGTCGGGATGGTTGACCAAATCAATAGCCCTACCGGCCCTACCAAGCGAAAGCCTGGCCACCTGCTGGATTGTCTTATCGTCGACATCAGGGAAGAGCTCTTCCAGCTTCTTGACCAAGTAATCCGTCGAAAAAAGATGAAACTTCAAAAGTCTAGACCTAGAAACAATCGTCGGCAAAAGCTCACTAACGCTACCCGTTGTCATAATAAAAACGGTTCCCTCTGGAGGTTCTTCGAGTGTTTTCAACAATGCATTAGCGGCCTCGGTTGTCATTCGCGGAATGCTCTGCAGTATGACAATATTGTAATTGCTCTGAGTGCTCATATTGCATCTAGCAATAATGTTTCGAATCTGGCCAATCTTCAAAGCTTCTCTATCATTAGGAAACTCCATGGTGTCCAAGTGTTGACCTTTCCTGATTTGAATACAGGTAGGACATTTCCCACAAAAATTATTATTACACTGCAAAATAGAAGCAAGCTTCTTCGCAACAGTATATTTACCAATATGCCCAGGGCCAGACAAAAGATAAGCATGCGACAAGTTGCCGCTTCCAATATCATCCTCAAGCATTTCTAACTGCTTGTTGTGGCCTATTATATTCCAATTGTAGATCATTTTTTTAGATTTTGCCCCAATTTCTACCCTGTCTAACAAGTAAATCTTTTGCTTGCTCGGGGAACTTCATCGCCTCCTTTACAAATCTCTCTAATCTTACATTATTTTGAGATCCCTTCACAAGAACAATGTCATTCTCACCAATTTTATCGGTGAAATTGTCAATCAAATCTTGGACATTTTTATATCTGAAGACTTTTTTCAATCCATTTTCTTCGGCTCCATCAGCGAACAACTCAGCCATTTTCCCTACAGCGGCCAAGATATCACAACTGTCTTTCACATGTTCGCCCACACTTTTGTGTAATTTTTCAGCATCAGCACCAAGCTCATTCATATTTCCAAGTATTGCAATTCTTTTCCCACCACTTTTTGGCTTCAGCTCAGACAGCGTTTTCAACGCTTCTACACACGAAGTAGGAGAAGAATTATAAGAACCATCGATAATAATAGAACCTTCCTTTTTTCCTTCGATAAGGTTTAATCGCCCAGGAGGAAGCTGATATCTCTTCAAGGCCTCAAGGGTTTCTTCCAAACTCATTCCCATCGAAAGCCCACAAATTATCGCAGGCAAAGCAACGCCAACATGATGTTTCCCAAGTACCGGCAAATGGGCTTCAACACGTCGCCCTTCCATATTGAAATTAAAAGTAACACCATCAACAGACTCTTCGACAGAAGTTGCTTTGAAATCCGCATCAGCTCCAAATCCATATGTGTGAGTTAATTTTTTAGAACGTCCTTTGGTTAAACCAAGGGTTCTGTCATCATCAGCAGACAAAATTGCCACGCAATCATCCCCAAGGCTCTTGATCAATTTAGACTTCTCTTCAAAAATATCGTCCAGGCTTTCAAATTGCCCCTCTTCCAAATGAACGGGAGCCACAATCCCCATCACTCCAACATCAGGTTTCACAATAGATAGTAACTCGCTCATATCCCCAGGTTTATCCACGCCCATTTCCAGAATCACAACCTCGGAATACATCTTTTTTATAGAACGGAAGTAAGCCTTTATAAGAAGAAAAAACCATTTAGTAGCACTTCCAAAACCACTATCCAATTCCAAGATAGTCAAAGGAAGACCAAATTCCGTATTCATATTTCCTTTATTTCTAAGAACTTTAAACTTCGTGTTCAAAACCGTATATATAGCATCTTTTGTACTGGTTTTCCCCACGGAACCGGTTACCCCAATGATTTTCCCTTTAAAATTCTTCAACCTTCTTTTTGCGAACTTCTTAAGAAAGTACAAAACAGTTTTCCTAAAAAAAATCTTCATAAATTTAAAATAAAAAATGCCTAAAAAAGCGAGCGGATATTAGCATAAACAGGTTTATAAGGCAAGGTAGTAAAAGGTTGCAACATTCCGGCTATTCGCATAAAATCAAACCCACAAACCCTCTAACCAAAATCCTATGAAAAAAACCGTATCACTTCTATTAATCCCAACCCTATTTTTTATGACAGCCTGCTCAAGCAAACAGTTCGATCAACTCGCTGAACCTGAAAAAGGCGAAGAAGTTGCCGTTATCACAACAAACCAAGGAATAATAAAACTCCGATTATTTGAAGACAAAACCCCAGAAACAGTAAAAAACTTCAAAGAACTAGCTAATGAAAAAAAATACGATGGCGTGATTTTCCACAGAGTAATAAAAGATTTCATGATTCAGGGTGGGGATTTCCAGAATAACAACGGTACGGGAGGCTACTCTTACAAGGGCCCAGGGACTACGATCCCAGACGAGGTAGACCCAGAGCTAAAACATCTACAAGGAACGGTCTCGATGGCTAATAAAGGGCCAGGAACAGCAACTGCGGGAAGCCAGTTCTTTATCGTTCATCCAAAAGCAGGAGTTGATTATCTTGATGGAGGCTATGCGGTTTTCGGACAAGTATTCGAAGGCCAAGAAGTAGTAGATGCAATCGCTCAATTACAAACCAACCCAATGGACAAACCATTGGAAGACGTCGTTATGGAGAAAGTGGAGATTGTGAAGTATTAAAGGGGGTGTTTTACTTGTCCAAGCTCATCAGCCCTTCCTTCAACGATTTCAAAATCCGTGCCTGGAATGGAAATAACAATAGGCTTCCTAGCAAAATGAGGACTATCAGGCGCACCCTCGTCTTCAGGCCTAGTTCGGCTAAGGTCCGCTATTGTTTCACGAGCAATTCTACCAACAGCGCTATTGCTAGTGCCGATAGCAGAAAGCGTATCAATTTCCGGATGCATTACATCGGGCCCAGTTGGTCCCTTGTCCTCCCGCTCTTCAGATTTTGCCAGAACGACAACAGGTACACTATTTCTCAGCCTATTTCTAGCTTCCAAACGAGCAGCAAAGGCCTCGGGTTCAGAAAGCTTGATCCATCTGCCCGTCACGCTTTTCCTATAAGAAGGAGCTTGACCGCAAGAAGAACCTTCATCTGCGGGCGGCAAATTGTCTGGACCTCTTCTAACCATAAAATTTATTTTAAAGCTTCATCAAGCACAGCTTTGAAAGTATCAGGATTATTTGCAGCTAATTCAGCAAGCATTTTCCTGTTAATTCGAATGTCTTTTTTGAAACATCCATCGATCAAAGCACTATACTTTGACCCATGCGCTCGGCAGGCTGCGTTGATCCTAGCAATCCAAAGAGTTCTAAATGTTCTCTTTTTAAGCTTACGGTCTCTGTACGCATTTTGACCTGCTTTCGTTACAGCATTTTTTGCCGCACGAAAAAGTTTACTTCGATGTCCTCGGTAACCTTTGGCTGCCTTGAGCGTCTTTTGGTGCCTACGGTGGGTTGTTACACCTCTTTTTACTCTAGTCATATAATAAAATTAAAAGAATTTATGAGTTTGGTAGCATCTTTCGGATTTTCTTTACATTGGCCTTGTTGATAGCCATTCCCTTACTGTCTGCTTTTTTCTGACTTTTTGACTTGTTAGACAAAAGATGATTTTTGCATGATTTTTTCATCATCATATTTCCGCTTTTCTTAACCTTTACTCTCTTTTTCATCCCGCTGTGTGTCTTTTGCTTCATGTTTTTTAGGAGTTAATATCATTGTTAATGTGTGTCCGTGTTTTTTTGGAGACTGCTCTTGGTCCGCGATGTCACTCAGGTTCTTGTAGAAGGAAGCCATTTTCCCCATTGCCATGTCTGCGTATACGACCTCCCTTCCCTTGAAGAGCAGGGTAACTTTCACCATATTCCTTTCCTCGAGAAACTTTCTTGCTTGTTTTGCTCTAATGTTGAGATCGTGCTCTCCAGTTTTGAAGCCGATCCTAACACCTTTAACTTCCGTTTTCTTCTGTGATTTCTTCTGTTTTCGATCAGCCTTTCCCTGGTGATAAAGATATTTGCCATAGTCCATTATCTTGCAAACAGGGGGGGTCGCTTTTGGAGCGACTTCAATCAGATCCAACTCACTGTCTTTAGCGAGCTGCATGGCCTTGTCAAAGCCCATAATTCCCAACTGTTCATCCTCCGTTCCAATGAGCCTAACGGTTTGGGACCTGATCTCCTGATTTTTTCTCAGCCTTTTAGCTATAAAATTTGGCTTAAATTTTCTTGCTGCGCTTACACGGAATGTAGCGCTGGCAAATACTAAGAAATAACCTAGTAAAAGTCAAGGAGAAACGAACCTGGTGAACTTTCAATTTTATAATCACGCTCTTTTCTGATATAAACTAATCGCCAATCAACCAATGATGAATAAAAAAATCACAATCCAGTCAATGTGCGACACCCGTACGACTGATGTACAAAAAACAGTGAAACAAATCAAACAACTCGAGAAAGAGGGTTGTGATATTGTGCGCGTAGCAATCCCAGATATGGCTTCTGCAAAAGCAATTCCAAAAATCAAGAAACAAATCAGAATTCCCCTGGTTGCAGACATCCATTTCGACCCATCCCTAGCGATCGAATCAATCAGGCGAGGAGCAGACAAAATCAGAATAAACCCAGGAAATATCTCTGACAAAAAGGCCCTCAAAGAAATTATAAAAGAAGCCCGCCGTCACAAAACAACCATAAGAATTGGAGTAAACTCAGGTTCGCTAGAGCCGGAAATCCTCAAAAAATACAAGACACCAACGGTCGAAGCATTAGTGGAATCCGCAACGAAATGGATAAAATTCTTCGAGAAAGAAAAATTCAAACGCTTAGTTATCTCGATAAAAAGTCCAGACCCAGAAACAGTGATCGAAGCAAACAGGCTTCTGGCAAAAAAGACCACGCACCCTCTACACTTGGGCGTAACAGAGGCCGGAACTCTGATTCCAGGGATAACAAAAAGCACCCTCGCCCTCG
>JABILX010000008.1 GCA_018654255.1 Candidatus Peregrinibacteria bacterium
CATTCCAATCACCACCTTGAGTGAAAGGTCCCATAAACATCAAATACATTCTGAAAACATCACTACCATATTGATCAACAAATCCATCCGGACTTACAACATTTCCTTTTGATTTACTCATCTTCGCGCCATCCTTTGTTACCATGCCCTGATGAACCAACCGCTTGAACGGCTCCTTGAAATCAACATATCCAAGATCATTCAAAACCATATTCACAAACCGCGCATACAACAGATGCATACACGCATGCTCAGGCCCACCAATATACATATCGACTGGAAGCATCTTTTTCGTCACAGCCGGATCAAAAGGCTTTTTAGACCAAACTTTCTTTGCAGCTGCACTACTACCCATCGAAGGATATCTCAAATAATACCAACTTGAACAAACAAAAGTATCCATAGTATCTGATTCACGTTTTGCCGCCGCTCCACACTTCGGACAAAGCACGTTCATAAACTTCCTGCTATGTGCAAGAGGCGATTTTCCATCTCCACGTAGCTCAAACTTCACATCAAGCGGCAATTCAACCGGCAAATCCTTCTCCGGCACAGGAACCTCTCCACACTTCTTACAATAAATGATCGGAATCGGCGCTCCCCAATATCTTTGGCGAGAAACGAGCCAATCTCGGAGTTTGTAGTTTACAGTTTTTTCTCCCATCTTCTTTTTCTCCATCCATGTAGCGATCTTTGGCAAAGCTTCGCGATTATTCATCCCATCAAACTCACCTGAATCAAACAAAACCCCATCCTCAACATAAGCGCGATCAGCCTTAGCTGGAGAAGTTTTCTTTCCGTCCTCAGAAATCACGAATTTCAAATCAATTCCATATTTTCCCGCAAACTCGAAATCTCTCTGATCATGTGCGTCGGCCATCACAACACCAGTTCCATACATCAAAGCAAAATTAGCCAAATAAACAGGAATTTTTTCTCCATTCACAGGATTGATAGCGTCTACTCCCAGGTAACAACCGAGCTTGTCGGTTCCGCCCTCAGAAGTTCTTTCTATCAAAGTTTGTTTATCAATTTGCTTACGAATATTCTTCACAGTCTTCTCATATTTCGTACCTTCCACGAACTTATCAACCAAAGGATGCTCAGGAGCGATGACAATAAAAGTCACACTATAAATAGTATCCGGACGAGTCGTATAAGCAACCAATTCATTCACTTCATATTTTGATTTATCTTCATCACAAAGAGGGAAGTTGATGTTAACTCCCTTACTCTTCCCGATCCAATTCTCTTGCATTGCCTTCGTATTTTCAGGCCAATCCAAGCCTTTATAATCGAGCAACTTCTCAGCATAATCAGTAATCTTCCAAAACCACTGCTCCAAATCTTTCTTTTCAACGTCCGATTTGCATCTTTCGCACGCCCCATCTTCAACCTGTTCGTTCGCCAAAACAGTCTGGCAAGAAGGACACCAATTCACGCCCTGCTTTTTCTTGTAAGCCAAACCATTCTCATACATTTTCAAAAACAACCACTGTGTCCACTTATAGTATTCAGGATCGCTCGTGGCCAAAGTCTTGTCCCAATCATACATCGCCCCAATTCGCGACAACTGATCGACCATTTTCTTAACATTCGTAGCAATACTCTTTGTCGGATGCACGCCAGTCTTTATCGCATAATTTTCTGCAGGCAATCCAAAACTATCAAATCCCATCGGTTCAAAAACATCATGCCCATGCATTCGCATAAACCGCCCATGACTATCTGCCGGTGCGAAATTATACCAATGTCCAATATGAAGTTTGTCTCCAGATGGATAGGGGAACATTACCAAATTATAATATTTCTTCTTAGCCTTGCCAGAACCAGCTCGAGAGCTCATTCGTGCCCACTTCTCTTGCCATTTTTTCTCGACTTTCGCCGCATCATAATTTGAATTATCTGAACGCATAAATTTAAAGAGGCTAAAAACTAAGCCTCCAAATACTAATTGAATCTATAATCTAAAACAAGTTTAACTAAAATTTACACCAATCAAACTCTTGTACCAAAGTTCGCTGTGTTTAGGATCCACATCTTCTTCTACAACTTCACCAGGTTCAACAGTCTCGACAACACTAGTCTCAATCGTCTCACCAAAATCTTCGACCTTCTCAGTAATATCCTTAACTACGCCAATGACCTCGGTCACATCCCCAGCATCATTAACAACCGGTATCAAATTGACCAAATGTACGAAACTTCCACCTGCTGTAGTTTCAAGTCTATACGGACCAACTCCCTGCCTAGACTTACCAGTATGAATAACTTGGGTGTATTCAGTTACAAAGTCAGCTAGATCTTCAGAATTCAAAAGTGAAAAGAAATTTTCATCAACCAAATGAGAAGCATCATGCCCATATCTCTCACCAAAATCCTCACTCAAATACTTGACCTTTCCCTCGGGTTGAAGGACGAAAAAAGGTTTATCCAAATTACCAACCAAAACTCTATACATATTTTCCAGACCAGAATCTTCTCCATGTGAAGAAGTCTCATGAGAATCACTAGATTCCGTTTCCTCACCATGTCCATCAGATTCTGCGTCAGTCTCACTAAAATAAGGAGAATGCCCATCGTCGTGCCCACCTCCATGTCCATCAGATTCACCACCATTACCAATAGCAGCCTCCAAGACATCTGATTTAACATAATCAGGAGAAGTATCTCCAGAGTCGAACCAGAATATCATTACAGAGAAAGATGCAAAGAAGATAGCTATAGCAGCTATCGCAATCTTATTATTTTGATCGATTGAAGACATATGTGTTTTTATTTTCTAATCATTCTTAATACAATTATAGAACAAAACAGGTCAAAAGTCAATAGTCTAAACAAGGGTTTTCAGGTTAAAAGGGGGGTTGACAAGACATTCAAAGCTTGTTAATATTAAATACTCATAACAATCACAAATTATGGCACCAGATAGCGAAAATAACGACCACCAAGGTCCAACAGAAGATCCAGAGGGGATCAATCCTCCTGAAGCTTTGCAAGCTCCAAAGCCCACAAATTTCCCAGGTAAAAAAATTACCAGGAGAGGATTTCTTACAAGAGCAGCAGTTCTAGCTGCAGCTTTTGGTACAGGAGCCTTGGTAGGAAGAAGTTGCGACAAAGAAGGAGATTCAGCATCAGCCATTGAACCAGAATGCCCCGAACCACCAGAATGTCCAGAACCACCAGTATGCCCAGAAGTGCAAGAAAAAATAGCGGAAACTAAAGAAAGGTTAGAGGAGGAAATTGAAGCTGATGCAGCCAAAGAAATAAAGAAAGAAGAGAAAGAATCGCCTAAAACAAAAGAAGAATTAGCAGAATTCATAGATGTAGGCGGCGTTGATAATCCAGATATCCCAGATTTAAGAACAAAGATAGAAGAAGGAAAAAACCACCTAGAAGAAAACCTGGTAGAAGGTGTCTATAACGTAGCCTTCCTAGATCCAGAAACAGGACATATCCATATAAGAACAACAAAAGACAAAGGAGTGAAAAGAACGCGTAGGAACGGAGTGAATTCTAGATATAGTATAAAAGGTCATTCAGATTGGATTGTAGTAGGGAATATAACTCCCAAGGGAACATATTATGTCCCATATTCACCACGACTAGACACACCAGCAGTAAGGCAGGCAGGCGCAGAGTACATGGCAGACGTGATATTCAAAGCGAGAGAGGAATTGGATGAAAAAGGAGTGAAATCCAGAACAGATAGAACCCGATTGGTAGCAGACTTGTTGCCACCAGAATTTTCTGCTCAAATATTACTAATCGAACATATAGATCATGGGCCATTTTTCAGAGCTTTGAAAACAGGAGACCCGGACAAAATCAAAGCAGAATACAACAAAGTTATAGCAGTTACAGGCTTAAATCTAGAAGGAACATACGCGATGACTCCATCGAGTGCGGGAGCAAGAGGTTTTGCTCAATTCATGCCAAATACATACAAGGGAATAAAAAAAGTTTACCCAGAAGTAGGTCTCGAACCAGAATTTTTGGACGGTATGAGCGATCACAAAAACGCTGTGATGGCCCAGCACTGTTTATTTGATAATGAGCTAAAACAAGCTCCGGATGCGAGAGCAAAACGTTATCTGTCCCGACACAGCTATGCAAAAACACTCTACACAGCAGCCGCATACAACTGTAGTCCAAGACACGTAAACAAGAAAATAGATAAACACGGAGCTGACTGGAGAGAAAAACTTCCGAAAGAAACAGAAAGATATCTAAGAAAGCTAGAAGCAATAGCATCTCTCCAACAAGAAAACTACTAGGCTCTCGGAAACCTCTACAAAATCCCGGGAATAGAATCATCTGACCCCGATATATCAGGTGGAAGATTTGAAGGTTTCTCAGGTCCCACGTCCGTCGGTACATCTGCCGGTGCCACAGCCGGCGCAGACAAAGGAGCAGTCGGAGCTTCTCCACCATGAGAAACTCTAGCAGAATCACGAGCTGAAATTTCTCCCTCGCTTGTTAGCTCCAAAAAAGCATACGTCCAAACAGTATACGAGAAGATATCAACAATTCCTCCAAGATAAGCCGACAAAAGCAATCCCAAAACTCCAACAATTCCAGCGACAATAATAATAGTTGTCTCCAAGGCAATCGTGGCCAAATATCCTGCCGTAAATATCACAGCAAGAGGAACGACAAAAATAAGCACGGCCTGGATAATTATTCTCACACCGATAATAATCATCAAAATAGTGATAAGAACAGTCTGTTGCCAATTCAAAACTACAAGCTTGGCACTTTTCTTCATAGAAGTCAGAATTTTCTCATTATCAATTACAATATACAAATCAACAAACGTAAAAAACAGCACCAAAACAAAAGAAATAACCATAATTATCAAAAACACAGGAAGCAACGCATTGAAAATACCCATTCCCAAATTCCTAGCAACAAACCCCATCTCAGTCACCATACTCATAGGGGAAAAAGTCTTCACCAATAAATGGAACTCAAACAAAGGCAAAAAAGCCATCAAACCATACTTAAGTCCAACTCCTACTCCAGACTTCTGGCCATTTTTAGATCTAGCAATAGCCTGAATAGCCGAAGCTTTTGCCAGAGTAGGTATCAGTATCCACAAAATAGCCACAATTATCCCAACAATTACCAGGGGGACCGTCAGCGTGGCATGACCACTAAGGAAACTCCAACCAAAGTTAACAACATCATGCATGAAGCTCGTCTCAGCATTATCAAACAAAAACGACTTCTTAAAAGCAAAAAATTGATAAGTCAAATACCCGATACCAACAGTTGTAGTCAGCAACGAAGGAAAAAAACCAAACCAGTAAATAAGACCTTTATTCTCTTGTGTATAACGCCAAGAATCCGAAATGATTTTCCTGTAATCCATACAAAAAAGTATACTCACAAATCCTCAACACTCCAATTTTTTAGAGATTCTTAGAATTGACATTCCTCCTGTTTAATAGTAGAAAAGATGCAATGGAACCAAAAGAAATCAAAACTAGAGTGAGCTTCAAAAATATTACCTGGCAAGTTATTGACGGGCATAAAGAAGCTACCCTAAAAAGGCTTCAAAAAAAGCACAATTTTCATGAACTAGACATCGAAGATTGTCTTTCTACAACGCAAAGACCAAAGATAGACGAATATGACGATTACTTATTCCTAGTACTCCACATTCCTGAATTCAAAGGAAGAGGTGACCGCAAAAGAATAGTGAATTCGGAGGTGAAAATCTTTGTAGGGAATAATTTCCTAGTAACTCTCCACAACGACAACGACATGATCGCGAAAATACTAGAAAAGATCAAAAAAAAGAAAGACCTGAAAGAGGAATACATGGGATTCGGAACAGGTTATCTTCTGTATATGATAATAGATGATCTTTTTGAGTCGCTATTCCCAGTAGTCGACACTTTGACCAACCAAGTAAACGAGTTGGAACAAGAAGTTTTCTCCCTTGAATATACGAAAGATAGATTGAAAGATATCCTCCTTCTCAAAAAAGATTTGATTAACTTCAGACGCATAATAATGCCTCAACGTGCTGTTATTGCTCAACTTGAACACAAAAACCAGAAATTCTTACCTGAAAAACTAGAAGTGTACTTCGACGATATAGTAGATAAAATCGAGAAAATTTGGAATAACATCGAAAATCTTCAGGAATTAACGACTTCAGTGCAGGAATCAAACGAATCGATCATCTCTCACAACACAAACAATATAATCAAAACACTAACGATACTGTCAGTAATAATGCTTCCATTGACTTTCATTACGGGCTTTTATGGCATGAATATTCACGGCCTTTGGTACGCGGAATCAACCAATTCAGTATGGCTAGTTGCAGGATTAATTGCGTTTGTTGCATTCGCTATGATTCTCTATTTCAAGATGAGAAAATGGATGTAGGAGGGCAACAAATCTGCTCAAGCAGATGCAGTTGCACTCGTGATCACTTGTGATCACAAAAAAAGCTCTTGTCAAAATCCCAAAAATTTGATAGATTCTTACCTGATAGATCCCGGAAGGGAGAATTTTTTTACCCAGATACCACATGAAACGCACAGAAAAAAAGAAAGTTATAGAAAAATACGCTGTCCACACAAAAGATACTGGATCAGCACACGTTCAGGTTGCAATTCTAACAGAGCGGATTAATTCACTACAAGAACACCTGTTAAGTCATCCAAAAGACAACCACTCAAGAAAAGGACTACTTCAAATAGTAGGAAAGAGAAGAAGACATTTCAACTACTTAAGACTTCACGATAAAGATAGTTATGAAAAATTACTTAAGGATTTGAAGCTTAAAACACCAAAAAAAGCTGCAACAAGAAAAACAGTAAAGAGAAAAGTGGCAACAAAAGCAGAAAAAGCAGCACCAAAGAAGGCAACAAAGAAAGCAGCAGCAAAGAAGCCAGCTGCAAAGAAAGCCCCAGCTAAAAAGGCAGCAGCAAAGAAACCAGCTGCAAAGAAAGCCCCAGCAAAGAAATAAATTGATCTTTAAAATATAGTGCAAGGTGTGGATTATACGCACACAAGCACAAAACCTATTAGAACCTTGGAGCAAAGGGTCGTTTAGGTGGCAAAAGCCGGAAAGTTTCACTGTCGTATCGACAATCACGAAATTTTTCAACTCTTGTTACTTAAGCCCTCTCCGGTTCCGAGGTGACCGCACACATTATAAGTGAGCGGGGAATTTAACCATATTAAAATGGAACCAAAAAGTTTTTCGTGTGACTTGGCAGGACGAAAGTTCGAACTCAAGTTACACCCAATCACAACACAAGCTACGGGTTACATTATCGCTTCATTAGGCGACACTGTAATCATGGCTAACACTTCTGTGTCTGAAAAAGGCAAAGAAGGATTCAACTATTTCCCAATGTCAGTAGACTACGAAGAAAACATGTACGCTGCCGGCAAGATCAAAGGAAGTAGATTCGTCAAACGTGAAGGCCGACCATCTGAAAACGCAATTTTAACAGCGCGTTTGATTGATCGTCCGTTACGACCACTTTTCCCAAAGGGAACAAGAAATGAAGTACAAATCATTTGTAGTGTCCTTTCTGCGGATTTGGAAGTAGACCCAGGAACAAGTGCAATAAACGCTGCATCAGCAGCATTGTTGCTCACAGGAGCGCCTTTTGAAGGTCCTGTTGGAGCTGTTCGAATGGGATACGTTGACGACAAACTCGTCATAAACCCAACTTACCAACAATGCGAAGAAGGTAAGCTCAACTTAGTTGTTGCAGGAACAGAAGACGCAATCACAATGGTCGAAGCAGCAGTCAAAGAAGTTTCTGAAGAAGTTATTTTAGAAGCATTACAAATTGCTCACGAAGAGGTAAAGAAACTCTGCCAACTTCAAAAAGATTTCGCAGAAGAATTCAAAAAGAATAACGAAGTGAAAGACATCACATTAGAACTCAGCCTTCCTTCAGAGGAAGCTGCAACAGCAGTTGATTCAGTTCTAACAGATGACATGCTCGACTCAATCAAAGGAGTTCTCAAAAAAGAAGTCAAAGAAAATCTTCACAAAGTAGAAGAAACAGTCCTCGAAAAATTCGCAGCAGAAATCGAAGAGGATAAATTCTCAGAAGGAGAATTAAAAGAAATCATCCTCAACAAATTTGAAAAGAGAATGAGACAAAACATCCTAGAAAAAGGTGAACGTATTGACGGTCGAAAACCAGATGACGTTCGTGACCTGCACTCAGAAGTTGGAGTTCTCCCAAGAACTCACGGAACAGGTCTCTTCAATAGAGGAGAAACTCAAGTTCTCACAATTACAACACTCGGAGGACCACAAGATGCACAGATCGTAGATACGATGGAGAAAGATAGCGAAAAAGGTTACTTCCACCACTACAAATTCCCACCATACGCAGTAGGGGATATCAAAATGCTTCGTGGAGCTTCTCGTCGTGATATCGGTCACGGAGATCTCGCAGAACGCGCATTGATCCCAGTCCTTCCAGGTAAAGACAAATTCCCATACACAATGTGGTTGGTTTCTGAAGTTACAAGTTGTAACGGATCAAGCTCAATGGCATCTGTATGTGGATCAACTCTTTCATTGATGGACGCAGGTGTTCCAATCACAAGACCAGTTTCTGGTGTTGCTATGGGACTCGTTGTAGACAAAGACAAATTCAACGGTGGTGCAACTGAAGACGGTTCATACACTATCCTGACAGACATTCAAGGAGCAGAAGACTTCGCCGGAGACATGGACTTCAAAATCACAGGTACTACAGAAGGAGTTACAGCTCTTCAGATGGATATCAAAGTGAAAGGTCTTTCAATCGAATTGATGAAACGTGCTCTTACTCGTGCAAAAGAAGCAAGACAAGAAATTCTAGATTCAATGCTGAAAGCAATTCCAGCTTCACGTGAAAAACTTTCTGCATATGCACCACTAATAATGAACCTAACAGTTGATACCGACGACATCCGTGTCGTGATCGGAAAAGGCGGTGAAACAATCCAAGCAATTTCAAAAGAATGCGAAGTTGAAGTAAACATCGATGACGATGGAATCGTAACAATCACAGCTCCAGACCAAGAAAAAGGTCAGAAAGCTGTAGACTGGATCGAACAGCTTGTATACAAACCAAAAGTTGGTGACATCATCGACGGAAAGGTTGTCAAAATCATGGACTTCGGAGCATTCGTAGAACTATCGCCTGGAAAAGACGGATTAGTTCACATATCTAAGCTTTCAAAAGACCGTGTGAACAATGTAGAAGACGTTGTGAAAATGGGAGATACATTGAAAGTCAAATTAGTTGAAATCGACTCTCAAGGAAGATACAATTTGACAAGCATGGCAGCTCTCGAAGGTGGAAACCCAGCTGCTCCAGCTCCAAAGCAAGAACCAAAGGAAGAAGCATAAATAAAACAAAGTAGGCGCTTGTTTCTAGGCCCTCACAGGCTCGGACTCGGGCGCCATCTCGCGGGTATCGTATAATGGCTATTACGACTGGTTGCCAATCAGTAGACACGAGTTCGACTCTCGTTACCCGCTCCATAGAGAAATCATCTGTTCGTGAGTACTATTTTTCAGCTTACCAAAGCGGCTTTTCTCCAGTTTGCCCCTCTCTTCCAGCTTCCTAACCTCTGGCATCCTTTTTTCAAAGGTGATATAAGCTCTTTTGGCTTCTATAAGGAGAATTCTATTACTAAGAGTAAAGTTTGCCCCTATTTTTAGTAAGAGAGCCTTCTTAGTTTCGATATCACCATTTTTAAAGAGTTTCTGAGCATTATAGGCTCAAAAGATTCGAAGAGTTAAACACATCAAAAAGCTCATTTGTCAGGGGTGCATGGTATGACGACGACAATGAATACATGGTAATCAATTTAAACGGCACATACTACCACTATTGCGGGATGCCAAGCAGTGCTTGGTCAAGTTTCGAAAGAGCAGATTCATTTGGGACTTACTACAATAAGTACATAGAAGGGGATTATGATTGTAGATACAATTACGTGCCAACGTATTAAAGGCTGATACCACAATAAGGATTAAAGCTTGTCTAAAGAATACAGAAACGATAGAATTATATCCTTTTGCTTTAACATGGCAAGAACCCTGGTTCTAATCAGAGGTTGAGTCTGTTTGGAAGCAAGAGTTATGATCTTTGACAAGCAGTTAGATAATTTACCTTTAAATTACCTAAGAGATCGCAATGAGTGATGAAAAAATTCATCATTTTTGGCGATCTCTTAAGCATATAACAATACAAGGAGGAAAAACCAAACGCTCGAGATTAGCTTTTCTCTAACATCGGAATAGGCCGGTGGAGAAAAAGACCCCCTGACAATCCGAAAAACAATGTGTTTTCGGTCGAGATAGAAGTCGTTTCTCAAAATAACTCTCTACACGCATGGCCAATAGTAGAGAGTAAAAACTCCCGAAAGGGAAGGAGGTATGGCCATGGAGTTCTTGTTGAAAGCCCTGAAGGGCTACTTCGGAGAGTTCGGGAAGCTTCTCAGACTCCCGAGGGAGTTCTGGGGCATCCAAGCTCTCAACCTGGTGTACTGCCTGGTGTACTTCGCCTTCGTTACCATCAACACGCTGCACCTCTCCCAGGACGTGGGGTTCAGCGACGAGACTGCAGGTCTCATGGTCGGCATGTTCATGACCGGCACCGCGATCCTGCAGATCCTCATGGGACCCATCCTGGACTGGCTCGGCTTCCGCAAGACCCCC
>JABILX010000006.1 GCA_018654255.1 Candidatus Peregrinibacteria bacterium
TGAAGCGGAACTCCGAGGTCGAGGCCTCAAATACTCGCTTTGCTCGTTTTTCGGTACGAACCTTCGGTTTAAATCTCTGCTCTGCGAGCAGGTTGAAAACCCGTCAACACCTTCGGTGCTGCCGACTTTTCAATGGCTCCGTATCGTAGACGATGTTCGAACTGTGGTTTGTAGTTAGCCCACACCCTGGCTCACTATATAGCGAGGGGGTTCAGTGCTACCCTGCTAGACTGAAAGGCTTGTTCATGGTATAATATATTTACAGAAACAAATAATCAAATAAAAATGGGCGTTGAAAGTTTTGAATTGCATGAGGTCCCTACTGAGAGAGACGTGCATGATGAAGCTAGGAGTTCTCGTAATGAGCTTGCTGAGAAGATTGAGAAGGATAGAAAAAAACAAAAAAGAAGTTCCATGATAGAGCTTGGCGGAATTGATGAGGTTTCAAAAGCTAATTTTATCAATCCCACGGATATTAATGATTTACAGGCATTTGTGGATCAATATCCAGGTGTTAAATTCTATTCTTATGAAAACCGAGTAGGGAATTATAAAACTGTATTAATAATTGAATTGGAGGGGAAAAAATATGTTATGAAATCTACAGAGGGATGGGGAATGAAAGATAATTATCCTGATCGATATTCGGAAATATGGGAGAAAGAAAATCGACCCAGTGCGCGATTTATCAAATTGAATGGGCATGGTTATGGTCTTTTTGAATTTGTAGGTGACCAAACCGTGGACTGGTCAAATAGAGACCATCTTAGTCAAGTTGTAAATCTCGGAGTTCAATCTTTTAAAAGAAATACAAGTTTTGATCCTAATAAAGGAAACTTCGTAGTCCGTGATGGGAAAATGTATTACGTGGATAAATCATTAGAATATATGAACGATGATAATCCCATATTATGTTTGATGTTGAATTTATATCATACCTTGAAGCATGTTGAATATACTGAAGCCTATGACGAGAAGTATTTAGAACTCTTTCTAGAAGTGATAGAAATGTATGAAGTTCAATTGAAAAAAGAAGGTATTAGTTTTTCGAAGGAAGATATTGAAGGCAGTTTGGGGAAAATGGTTCTAGAGAGTGCTTTACGTCATGTTTTGAACGATATAGATGATGAGAAAACTAAAAAGAAGATAGAATCAATGGCTAAGAATTTGATTGAAGGATTGATGAAATAGAGGATTGCTTGTGTAAGGTGAAAAAGGGGTGTGTTTTTCAATGGCTCCGCATCGTGGATGAAGTTCGAACTGTGGTTAGCAGTTACCCCACACCTTAAGCTCACTATATAGTTGAGGAAACATGTGTTAAAATTCTTCTAGTATTTAACCAGAAAAATATGGAAGAAAATATTGAACCTGTTCAGCCACTATCTGATGTTCCTGTAGATTTGAGTAAAGTAGACGTGAATCAGTCCAAAAAGGGGAAAGGTCTGATTGGTTTTGTTGTATTGCTTGTGCTGATTGTTGGTGTGGGAGTGGCTGTTTATTTGTTTTTCTTTAATAGGACAGACCTTGTGCGTTATACGAGTGAGAATTATGGGTATAGTTTTATGTATGATGCTAATGAGTATGAGATTTTGGAGGGTGGTGTTGATTGGGCTATGAATCTTGAAACTAAGATGTCGATTAGATTGGAGAAAGGGCTTTATGAGTTTTTGACAATATATGAGGACGATGAATTGGGTAAAAAAATGTATGAGTCATGGATAAAAATTACTTCTGAGCAACATGAAGGTGTTTTTGAGGAGGTTTTCATTCTTGATGGAGAGGAATTTGCTTTGGTTGGGGTTGATGAGATGTTTACTGCTGATGATGGTATAGAAAGGCCAGGTTGGTTAAGAAATTTAAGTGGGGAACATGACGGTAGGGAGTATTATATTAAGTGTGCGTACTACCAACCTGAGATTTGGGAAACCTTTGTCGATACTTTTGTTTTTGAATAAGTTTTGCTCTTTATCTCTCCCAAATCTTGTCACAATCAATACATTGAAGTTTTTCTTCTTCAATCTCTTTGAAGTTTTTTGAATTGCAGCGTGGGCAAGTTTCTTCTTCAAGAAGGTCGAGGACCTTTTTTGCTTCCTTTGCATCTTGTTTTTTCTGGAGAATTTCTTTGTGCTCGGAGATGCGTTTTGGGATTTCAACTTTGTATTCGAAAATGTCTGGGCTTTTTCGTTTTTTTCTTCTCCCAGTTGGTTCGAGTTGTTCAAAATGAACTAAACGTTTTTCTTTAACCATTTTTGAGGTATTTTACTGGTATGGAAAATATAGCAAAAAGGAACATCAAAATACATGGATATGTGAATATGTTATCTGGGGCTGTGTTTCTTTTGCCTGTGATAACGTTGTTGTATAAGTACACGGGGCTTGGGCTTTTTGAGATTGTTTTGATTTCGAATGTGATGACTTTTTCACTGTGGTTGTTTGAGCTTCCTACTTCTGTACTTGCTGATACTTTGGGGCGGAAAAAGTCGATGATTTATTCTGTTAGTGCAAATGCTTTGTCTGCTTTGATGATTTTGTTGTGGCCGACTTTTTGGGGGTTTGTTGTGGCTGCTGTTTTCCGAGCTTTGTATTACAGTTTTTGGAGTGGGACTGGACAGGCTTTTTTGGATGAGAATTTACATATTTTGGGTAAGCAGGCTCATTTTGGGAGGGTTATTGGGAGGTTTATGGCTTATGAGCAAGCTGTTGCTCTGGCAACCCCTTTAGTTGCATCTGGGATATTGCGTTGGTTAGGTGATGATGGGTATATGGTTTTGGCTGGGATGGATGTTGTTTTTGCTGTTTTGTTGATATTTTTGGTTCTTGGATTCAAGGAGGTTTCTGTTTATAAGAAGTTAAAAGGTTTTGGAAGGATTTTTAGGGCTAACTTGGACATGGCAAAGACTGGGCTTAAGAATGTATTTTTAAACAGCAATATTAGATTGATTTTGATTTATCGTTCTTTGTCTCATCATTTGACGTTTTTGTCTGTGATTTTACTTCCTACTTTGGCTGTGAATGGAATGTCTGATTGGATGGCTGGTGTTGTTATCACTTTGACGGGTGTTTTTGTGTTGGTTAGTACTAAGTTTGCTTATAAAATTGGTGAGAAATATTCTTATAACTCTTTGTGGGTTTGGTCTTCTGTTGCTCAAGGAATTTTGATTGTTCTGGCTGGATTGTTCTTGAAGTCTTGGATTGTTTTAGCAGGGCTTTTTGTTTTGATTGAATTCTTTTTTGGGTTTTGCGGTCCATCTTGGAATCATATTCTTATCGAGCAGAGTCGTGGGAAAGCGATTGCTACGACTAGGTCAATTGTGATGGCTGTTTTTGCTCTTTATATTACTGTGGGAAAGCAGGTTTTATCGTTTTTTGACCCTGAATATGCGTTGATTGGGGTAGGAGTATTTATTTTGTTTGTGAATTTGGTTTTGGGAAGAAGGGTGATTCGAAAAGTTCGAACGTCCAGCTTGGGGTAGTGGATGTTCGAACCAAAAAAACAGCTTGTGTAAGGTGAAAAAGGGGTGGTTTTTTCAATGGCTCCGCATCGTGGATGAAGTTCGAACTGTTTGTTGTAGTTACCCCACACCCCAGCTCACTATATAGTTGAGGTTTCAAAACGAGAGGATGTTTATTTTTGTTGTTATTTGATTATTTAGTGGTTTCCTAATATAGTTTTATTTAGTTTCGAGTTATTCCATTAACTTTTAAATTTATGTCTGATAAAAAGAAAATTCTAGTTTTGTTTGTTTTGGTTTTGTTTGTTGTTCTTGGAGGCTTGATTTATAAAGGGTTTGGTGGTGAATTATTCCAGGGAAAGATGTCTGAGATTAAGATGTTTGAATCTGACTCGGGTGTGCATCAAGAGGACTCTTCTTTTTATAATTTTTTAAATTGGAAGGATTATTCCAAGGTTTATCGAAGGTTTGATTTTGAAGCTACTCCAATTTTTGGGCCTTCCTATTATGAGGGTGAATCAATCTATCAATCAAAGCAGAGGATGGCTAGGGCTGTTGATGTGTTGGTGGTTGTTGATTCGGATGACTATCCTGATTTGAAGAAAGAGGAAATTCATGAATTGCTTACTTTGGGACAGAATACCTGGCTTTTGCCCAAGAGTGGGTTCTATTTCAATGTTATGGATGTCAAATTCATCTCTTTTGTTGATTGGGAAAAACCTTTTTTGGGGTCGTACGATGAGGGTATTGTGAAGGGCTATAATGGGTATGGATTTGTACAGGAATATCTAGAGGGGATTTCACCTGATTTATTCCCTGAATATATTTTGTTTGTTGTAAAAGATGAGTATTCATCTACCTATGGTGGTTGGGCTAATGTTTATCCTTTGGATTTGTTGAATAAGGATTTTGCAGATAAATATTGTAGTGAGTTTCCTTCTGTTAAAGATAAATATAATATTCCTGTAGGAACTGTTAATTACGGTTATAAATATGCTAGATGTGGTTATGATGAGTCTGGAGAAAAAATAATAGGAGGGGTCTCTTCTGGTGGTGAGTGTAAAGGGGCGGAAGGAACCAAGTGTGTGGATAAGAATGGTCATCAAATGTGTTCGTCTTTTGTTGACAATTTTTTTGCTAAAAGTTTGTTGCATTGGTCCTCATATGTTGTTGTTCATGAGTTTTTACATTCCTATGGGGTTAATGAAAACAATGACCATTTTGGTACTCCTGTATGTATTAAATCTATGGGTGGTGAGCAGGCTTTTGAAGACTATGTTAAATATAATTCTTCAGGATTTTTAAAGGATGAGCCCTTTGGTTTCTCTGTAGAATGGTGCATTTTTTGTCCTTCAGTTTGGGATAATTTGAAAGGTAGTCAGCAGGTTTGTTATTAAGATTGTCAAAAAAGTTCGAACGCGTCCTGTTTGGGGTAGTGAATGTTCGAACCAAAAAAAGGCTTGTGTAAGCTGAAAAGGGGGTGGTTTTTTCAATGGCTCCGCATCGTAGACGAAGTTCGAACTAGTGTTTGTAGTTACCCCACACCCCAGCTCACTATATAGTTAGGAGCTCCACATTGGACAACGTTAGAACTTTTTGAAGGGAGGAGTATTCCTCTAACCATTGACGATTTGCCATTTGCATGGCATTATTGTCTCCTTTTTTAATTGTATTAGTAATGAGAAATCACAAAACTCATTTTGATAGATATGACCCTGATAGGGCTGCAGTAGCGAGAGCTTTGGCTTTGAGTTTGGCTGAAAATCCTGGGCAAGAGGAGGTTAGTGTTCTTTCCCTGGGATGTTCTACTGGAGAGAATTCTCTGGACTTGTTAACAGACCTTTATGTTGAGCTGAATCGAATTTCAGATGAGACTGAAAGAAGAGTGCATATGGTTGCGCTAGATATTGAACCTATGGTAATTGAAACTGCTAGGAAAGGAGAATATATTTTGGAAAGAAGCTCTGAGGGGGAAGATGTTCTAAGAGCCCCATGGATTGAATTAAGAGACAATATTCTTTCTGTGCGTTGGGATATCATGGAGTTTTGTGGCTGGTCTTTAGATTATAGGGTTTTTGATGTTGATGAAGATTTGCGATTAGCCTGTGGAGAAGAGAGGTTTGATCTTGTGGAAATGTTCAATTGTCATAATAGGGGTGGAGGTGAAGCTGAAAATTTTGCCCGTGTTCTCAGTCCGGGGGGAATGATTCTTTATGGACATCCATTTTGTGAATTCCAATACGAATTAGATGAGAGGAATTTGATACCTCTGGACGGGGCAGTTCAATTGCCAGATTATATTCCGCCAACTATGTCTGAATTTGTGAGAAGTTGTACAGATAGAGATGCATTAAAGTTTATTGCAGAGATTGTGGATGACGTTGGGCTATTTACTGGAGAAGAATGTACCCCTTTATCACATGACTTATGTTCGATGAAAAAATTAGAAGCCTTGTATGCTTTTAAACGTTTTTCTGCTTATTTATATGAGTTCAAAGATGCTGATGATAAAGATAAGCAGGAAGTAATAAAATCTTCGGATTTGATGCGATATATGATTGCATGTTCTTCGCGGGCATGTATGCTTTCTGTGTTTCAGGAACGAGTGTTTAGGTTGTATTGTGCTAATGCAGATCCGCGTGAGCTGAAAAATCTCCTTGAATTCCATGCGCTTGCCATAAAAGACCTTGATGGATTTTCTCCTTTGACGGATAGAAGAAGTGATTTTGGAGAAAATGACTAGGGAAAGGCTAGAGCCTTAAGCGAAAAGTTCGAACGTCCAGCTTGGGGTAGTGGATGTTCGAACCAAAAAATGACTTGTATAAGGTGAAAAAGGGGGGTTTTTTCAATGGCTCCCGGGGTCGGATTCGAACCGACGACCAATTGATTAACAGTCAACTGCGCTACCGCTGCGCTACCCGGGAGTGTGGGTCCGTTCGGACACGGCTAAATATACGCAAGGCAGGCGGGGTTTTCAATACTATTTTCAACCTTTAACTTGAAGGACAACAATCTCACGTGCAACAACTTGATCTGGACGTTCGTATATGAGAGGTTCGGGGTTGAGGATTTCTAAGTTTGCTTTTTTTGCAATCTGGTCGAAATGGGGGAATCTTATGTATTCTTTGCGGAATTTACGGAAGGTGGGCAGGCAAATTACTAGCTTTGTTCCTGGTTTTAGTAGGGGAGAGAGGTTTGTGAGCCAGGCTTCATGTAGTTCTGTTAATGCGTCGAATGTTTTTTGTAAATTTTCTTCTTTTGGTAGTTTTGATACTGGTGGGCCGAGATGTGTTTCGGTCACTATTGCGTCTGGAATTCCGGTTAGATCTTTTTCTTGAATTTGCTTTGCGTCTTTGTGAAAGATTGCGAATTCCTCAGTTGTGTTGTCGAAGTTTTTTACAACAAAGCATAGGTTGGCCAAAGTTCCTTCTACTGCTTTTTCATCAATGTCAGATCCGATAGCGTCTTTGCGTTGTAGCAGTGCTTCCATCAGGATTGTTCCACTTCCACAGAATGGGTCGAAAATGGTGTGAGCTTCCTTGGCAGCTCCAGTTCCTGAGAGAGCTGGTTCTGCGAGGTTGATCATGATTTGTGCGAGTTTTGGTGGGAGCATTCCCATCTTTGGGTCTCGGAATGGTTTTTTGTAGTCACGGTAGCTGTACGAGTTGATATTCTGGATTGAGAGAGTTTTTGCGATGTATAGAGTTGCTTTGCCTCCTAGGATTGTTAGGTCGATTCCTTTTTGGACTGAGCCTGATTTTGAAATTTGAGCTGTGGTTGCGTTTTGCCAAGGTTTGTTTACGAATCTTGAGTTGAAGCCTAAAGATTTAATAGTTTTTTTAGAAAAACTTAAGAATTGTTTAAGAAAAACTTTAGGGTTGTCTGGTACGTTTACTGCGGTAAGTGCAAATGGAATTTTCCCGGAACGATCTTTGAAATGATCTGTTAGTATGGTCTTCAAGCTTGATTCGATCTTCTTCTTTGGGTCTTTTGTTTTTGAAGTGAAATGATCGACGATTTCTGCGATTTTGATTGTTCCGCCGAGTTTGTCTTGGAGATCTTGTGGTTCTTTGTGGAGGGTTTCGAGGTTGTAGATTGCAAAGTGATCTATTATTTCAACCAAATTTTCTTCTCCAAAGAGATTGTTTAATTCGGCTAGTGATAGTTTTTTTATTCTTCCTAATTCAAATAAATACATGATTGATCGTGATGAACGAATATTTGTGATAACAGTTTTCGTGGCAAGTATAATGCTTGCTTTCCTCTTTGGCTATATGGTTTTTCGGTATGAGAAACTTATTCTTTGTCGTACTGAAATTGAAGTTTTGCCAGAAATCAATCCTGGTGCAAAGTCATAATGGTTGAATGCCCAGGGGGGCTCGTGTATTTTGTCTTGGCATTTGCGCGAATAATTTAACCAAATTTACTATGGCAATGTCTTTGAACAGAGTTCAATTAATAGGAAATCTTACTCGTGAACCTGAAATGAAACAGATTCCGGGTGGTGCGACCGTGACTTCTTTTGGAGTTGCTACAAATCTTTCTTGGACTGATCAGAGCGGTAATAAACAAGATAAGGTTGAGTTTCATAATATTGTTGCTTGGAGGAAGCTTGCTGAGATCTGCGGGCAATATTTGAAAAAAGGAAGCAAAGTTTTCATTGAAGGTCGTCTACAAACTCGAGATTGGGAAGCTGAAGATGGTACAAAAAGATACAGAACAGAAATCGTTGCAGACAATATGATCATGCTTGATAGAAAGGGTGATTACGATCCTTCTGCTAATGCTGATCGTGAACCCGCTGGAATCAAGGCTGAATCTACTTCAAAGGCTAAAGCTCCTGCTGATTCAGGTGAGCCAGTTGCGGCTGGAGATTCTAAAGAGGACGTGAGTGTTGATGATTTGCCGTTTTAGAAGTGGCCAGTGGGGATTTTCTAAACTTTCTACAAAAAATCTTGTTCCTGACCGTCACGATTTTTTTTGAAAGTTTTCCTGCGTTACGCCGATTGCGCTGAATCGGCTACACTCCGGATTGAAAATCTCGCCACTCTAAAATAAGAAGCGCCGATCCAATTGGGCACATGGTGATCCGTGTTAAACGGATGGCTACCAGAGGTGGGATCGACGCTCCAACGTAATTCTTTCTACTCTTCTTTTGTGACGGAGTTTTGCTTGGTGACCCGAGGGTCTTTTGAAGCTTTGGCCGTCAATTTTTGTTTTTGTTTGGTCTGATAGGTCCGGAGACCTGAATCAGATCGGCTGCTCTTGGCTCATGTGGAGCCACGTGTGGACATCCAGGGGCTTAAAGAGCGATTTTGTTTTTGTTCAATTTGTTTTTGTTTTGAACATCCCATCTTTCGGTTGGCTCGCGTGAGGTTTGGCTAGGCCAAGCTCGTACGTGTCTGTTGAGAGAGGGAACTTCTCGGTAATGGAGGCGGTAAAGCATCTTCATAGAAATGAGGAGCTTGTGCCAACTTCACCATCGAAAAGTAGGTAGAATTACAGGTGAATATATTTTTAATATATTCAATACAGTATACCAAAATTTGGAGGTTTTTTCAATGCCCTGTATAATCTTTTTCGTATTAAATCTTAACCTTATAACTATGTCTGATTTGTCGAAAACTTTGCGAACTATTTATATGTATTTGGTAGCTCTTGTGTCGGTGATTGTTTTTATTATTGGAGCTGTGAATTTGATTAATACTTCTTTGGAGACTTGGGTGTTTCCTACGGATGGTGGAAGTTATTATGAGGACTTTTCTTGGCAATGTGATGAGGAGGAGACTGTGAGTAGATGGGAAACAACTGAGGAATGTCTTGAGTATTATGAGGCTCAGAATGCGAAGAGAGCTGTGAGTAATAGGAATCGTGATTTTGCATTTGGAGTTTCTATGACTGTTGTGTCGTTGCCGATTTGGTTACTTCATATGTGGTTTATTGCTAAAGATAGAAAAAAGAACGCATGAATGATAACAAAGGAAAATTAGTGCTAATAGTTGGGCCTTCCGGGTCTGGGAAGGGGACTATTATCAAACATCTTCGGGAGAAGCATCCTGATTGGGTTTATCCAGTTTCTTATACAACTCGTGCAATCAGGCCTGGGGAGGAGGATGGATTGGTTTATCATTTCATTTCTGAGAAAGAGTTCAAGCAGGGGGTTGATGATGGGCGATTTTTGGAATATGCGATTGTTCATGAAAAAGGTTATTATGGGACGGATCGTGCTGAGATTATGTCAGCTCTTGAAAAGGGGAAGATGGTTGTTCGAGAAATTGATATCCAAGGGTTTCACTCGATTCGAGAGGTTATGCCGAAAGATGATTTGTTGACGATTTTTGTAGAAGCAGGGGATTTGGAGGAATTGGAGCGACGAATTGCTGATCGTGGAAAGTTGCCTGAGGAAGAAGTTGAACGCAGGATGGAAAGTGCTCGCAAGGAGATTGCTCAGGCTGATGAGTGTGATTTCCGTATCAAGAATGAATATGGGAAGATTGAGGAGGCGGTTTACGAGGTGGATGGGATTATTTTGGGTGGGCTTTAAATCGAAGAAGCGGTTGGTTCTAGTGTTCGTCCATTTGTTCCTGGCTCGTATTCTAGGGTTACTTTTTTTGTTATTCCTGGATGTATTTCTATTGGGTGTGGTATGACGTGTGGTGCAGTGATTGTTGAGGCTATGTCTTCTAGTGAAAGTGGCTCCCCTTGTAGATTTTTTCCTAGGAGGACTGTGCTTCCTATTGTCATGTAATATTGTCCTCTTCTTTTGAGGTCTGATGTATCTAATTCTATTGATATGGATTGGGCTAACTGATCTCTTGTGAATCTAGTTACTGTCATTGGGGATATTTCGAAGTGGTCGTCCAGAAGTTGTATTCCTCCTGTTGTGTTGTGTTTAACTAATGGGTGGCCTGCTATGTGGAATGGTTTGATCAAACCTGCTTCAACAGTTATTTCTTCTGGAATGATTTCCCCCTTTGCTTTTACTTGTGGGGCTAGATTTCTCATTATTTGGATTTGTGGTTCGTTTACTAATCCTGCGTACATTGTTTCTGATATTAGTAGGTCTATTTTTCTGTTGTGTTTGTAGGTTGTGGCATCTGTGTATTCTACTTTGATTCTATCTCCCAAACCGAGTTGTTCGATAATTTCTTCTGCTATGGCTGCTGATTCAGGATTTGCTTCTAGGCAAGTTACATTTGCTTTTGGTGATTTCATCGCTGCAATTAATCCAAAAATTGGAATTGGGCCACAGCCCGCATCAATAACTTCTATGGAGTTTCTGGTTGATTCTAGTTTTCGTAGTTTCACTATTAGGGCTTCTATGAAAGCTGAACTTCTCTCGTCGTCTAGTAGGCATGCTGATGCTTTTGTTGAATCTAGGACTCCTTGTTGAGGTGGGGCGCTTGTTAGTGGTGGAGCTATTTTTGTGATAAATGGTCTAAAGAGTCCTCTCAAGTTTACCAAGAAAGGTTTTGTTAGTGGAAATTTTAGCTCTAGGTCTGCCATTACTTGTTCGATTTCTGCTCTTGTTTGTTCTTGGATTATTGATCGTACAAACGAAGGGGTTTTTATTAATCTTTTCACCTCTCTTCTTCTCTCTTTTGGGGTTCCAAGTAGATAGGTTTTATCTGCTTCTAGTAAGGCTCTGTCGTATATTGGAGCACATTCTTTGCAAACTGTTCCTATGTCGGTTGTGAATCCATCTACTTCTCGAACAATTCCCTCATCAATTCTGCGCATGTCTGCAGCCCCAAGTTCCCTTCTGGATCCTAGGTTTTCAATTGTTTCTCCTTGTATTTTGCATTTTGGCATGTCTTTTGGTTGGTGTTTTTAAGATAGTCATTTAATCATATTTTGGCCTTATTGTCAACCCTGTTAACAGGTTGTGCCAATCTGCTTGAAAAAGGGAAAATAATGGGTTAAAGTTTTTTTACTTCATTGGGGCGTCGCCAAGTGGTAAGGCACATGGTTCTGGTCCATGCATTCGGGGGTTCGAATCCCTCCGCCCCAGCCAAAAGAAAAATTAACTATCCAACTAAATATATGAAGGAAAACATAAAAACAGATAAACAGGTGGTGAGAATCAATGGTAGGTTAAAGGAAATTCTTGTTATCAAAGATCATGCTGGAAATGTTATTCATAAAATTCTTTCTCCTTTGATGATTGAATTCTATCCTCGGGATGTTGTGCAGGTGATAGTTGGAGCAGCTTTATTGGCCATACCTGTCTCTTTTACGGAAGAAGTTTGGGAGCTTGGATCGTCTCTTCCGCAGAATAATGTTTATGGGATTGCGGTGATTTCTGCCTTATTTATGTCTATTTTTGTCTACTATAATTTTTATAGGAATAATTTAAGGAGCAATGTTGGGCAGTTTCTTAAGAGGATAATTTCTACTTATGTTATTGCTTTTCTTGTAGTGGCATTAATTTTGACTGTTCTTCAACTTGCTCCGTGGCAAACGGATCTTCAACTTGCAATAAATAGAGTGATTTTGGTGACGTTTCCAGCTTCATTGAGTGGAGCTATAGCTGATATGTTGAAGTAACCCCCCAAAGGGTACTAGACTCGAGTAGCCAGCCAAATGAAAGTAACCGTTTCATTTCAAATTTACCTTTGACATGGTATGCTCAGCTTTGGTCTGAAAAAATGTTTCACATATAAACTTTCCTACGAATTATTAACAACCAGAAAATGAAAAATTTTTTTGTTTTAATTCTAACGCTTTTATTGGCAACTAGCTGTTCCTGGACTTCAAATCTGACAGGATCTCCTTCTGATGAAAAAACGCAAGAGAGCGCTCTCGGCGAAATCTCCTATGAAGATCCTTCCCCTACAGAGATGATTTATTACAACGATGACGAGGAGCTTCCCGTTCCAGCCAACATGATGATGATCTTGGCGGAAGATGAGGTCACACAAGCCGAAATCGAAGGTTTGGCAGCAGACTTGGAAAGTGAAATTGTAGGCGAATTTGATTTCATACAACTGTATCAGTTTAAGACGCCTTCAACTAATCAAACAGAGCTAGATTTGTTAATTGACAAAGCCTTAGAATATGAATTTGTGACAGATAGTGGTCCGATTTTGTCTTCAGTTCCAAGAGATGTTGAAGGCAAGTCCTGTACGATTTTGGATGATTTCTATACAGATGGGGATGCCTCTTCAGCATACGAAATGATAGGGCTTGAGCGGGCGTGGAAATTGATTAATGCCAGTGGCATAGAACTTCGTAAAGTAAAAGTAGGGGTTATAGACTCTGGATATAACAAAGCCTCAGCTGACGGAGCACGTATACAAGCTCTAAACAAAGATGACGAAAGAAATACAGATGAAGATTATAATAATCACGGAACAAGCGTTGCAAATACGATTGGAGGAAGCTGGGAGAATAGTGGAATGAGAGGTGTTGCTGGAGGCTTGGGTGAAAATCTTGAAGTAAATGTCTCAAATGTGATGTCAAAAAGTATTTATAGTGAGATAGATGCTGCTGATGTGGAAAATCCTTCACATTACGTCCATACTGACGGACAAGCCTATGTATTAAATACTTTGGCAGAAATGAAGGAACAAATTGAAAATGGAGCAGAAGTTATAAACTATTCTATGGGCGCAAAAAAAATTGGCCCTCATAACCATCTCAAAAACAAAATCTATCGAAAGTTTTTGGGAAAAATGCAAGAGAAGTATCCTAAAGTGGTATTTGTAGCAGCTGCAGGAAATGAGGGAAATACAGGAAATCCTCTGGATGGAACCAATGATGACATGGCAGGAATCCCCGCAGATAATGTAGTAACAGTCGGTGCACTAGATAGCGATGGGGGGCTCGCAGACTACTCAAACTCTGTAACAACCGGCGGCGAAATCACATTATCAGCACAGGGCTCAGATGTACCGCTAGGCTTCAACGAAGATGGAACAGCATACTCTGCTAGCGGAACCAGCTTCTCAACCCCTCAGGTCACAGGAGCAGTAGCAATATTAAAATCCATCAATCCAAATCTAACAGCGAAAGAAATCAAAGACATACTAGTAAGTACGTCTAGTAAAACGTCAGGGGGATTGATGGTCCCTTACCAAGCTGGAGCCGGAGTATTAAGGATAGACAAAGCCGTTTCAAGCCAACTAAAAGTCGTTATGGGTCCAGCATTCGATGAGAAAAAGCTCGAAAACCTCTCGACAATTACTGCAACCGCGCGAAAAGACAAAGAAGATCAACTCCACCACTACATTCAGGTTAATATCCCTGAAGTTGCTGCGGGAGGAACCGATGTCACAGCGACATACAGTGGAAACGGCATGATGACTGGTGGATCAACTCAACATATTTCAGGTCCCGGAACTCTGAATTGGGACTTTACATTCCTAGAAGATGGTGATTCATCAACGGTAACATTCACTCGAGCTGATTCGAATGCATGCACGAAGCTGAGGCTAAAAACACTGACACCGGTTCTATTAAACGCGAAAGGAAGATGGTCAATTGCAGGAGATTCTGGTGCGATTGACTTATCATTCATGTCGACAGGAGGCCCGGTTTCTGGAACTTGGTGGGGCGGTAATGAATATGTAACATGGTACATAGATATGACCGGGGATTTTGATGGAGGAGACGGCGGTGCTGTGCATGGAACGCATTCGGGTATGATAAATGTTGGGGAAGTAAATTCAATAAATGGCAACTGGAGCGGTACAGTACACTTAAAAGAAGGAAAAGCATCAGGAGGTATAACCACACTATTCGATACCGATTATGGCCCAAAAACATTCAACGGCTCATGGCACGTAGAATTCCCTCCGATAAATATGGAGGAATAAAAGAAGGGTACTAGACCCTAGTAGCCAGCCAAATCATTTCTGAATTTCTTCTACTAGTGTGAAGAGTGCTTTTGTGTGGTCTTTGATAACTTTTTTTAGTGCTTTTCTTGGAGGGTTGAACCAGTTTGAAGCCAGGCCCTCTATTGAGGACCTGGCTTTTTTGATGTCTTAAATTCTTTTTGCGATCTCTTCGGTTCTTGTGGTTGCTGATTGGAGGAGTTCTTCTAGATCGATGTTTGTATTTGCCTCCAATTCGTCTAGTATTGCTTCGGTTACTCCGTGAGGAGTTTTCACTCTTCTGATGGTTTTTTCGTATTCATTTGCTTCTTTTACTTCTCTTATGATTTTGTCGAAAACTTCACGAGCGATGCTGGTTTTTTCTTGAAGGAAAGACGTCCATTTGATTAGCCATACATCTGCATTCTCGGCGTTTTGTTCGAATTGCCATGCTGCGATTCCAGGCAGACAGCCAATTGCGATTGTGAACAGGTCTACTTTAGATTCGATATCGGTTTTCTCTACACCATTTCTAGATAGAGTCTCACAGAATCTAGTGATGCGCTCGTCGCCATCTGTGCAACTAATGCTATCTAGTCCGAGATTTGTCATGGCGCGTTGAATTTTTGGACTGATTTCTTCTCGGAGGCGTGCAATTGGCACTGCTGCCATGAATGAGACGATACTTGCTCCGTTGATTGATGTTCTGATTTCTTCTGCGACGTCTGACGTTTTGCATGGTTTGACGCAGATAGCTAGTATGTCTGAATTGCTGGCAACTTCCTGGTTGTTGTCGCCGTTTGAAGTTATTACTTTGTATCCGAGCTCGGAGGCTCTTTTGGCTATGGACTGGCCTAAGCTGCCGTAGCCGATAATTCCTATTGTTTGTTCCATTTCTTTTAAGGTTAAAAAATCATTTTTCTTAGAAAACTTTTTTTGTACCCCCGTGGGGCAGAAATGGGTGGGCCGTATGATTTTTTTCAGGAATTTAAACATAAAAATACCCGAGTTTTACTCGGGGTGGTTTATTTAGACATTCTTATTGCAAACACTGCCCGAGTTTAAGCTCGGTGCGGGGGAGTTACTTGATTTATGTTTTGCAATTTCATGGTTTGATTCTAGATTAAGAGGCTTTAAAAGTCAATTCGAGATTTTGCCAAGGTTGACTTGGATATGGTTGGCGTGGTATTTTTCTTCACTAATTTTAATCAATTATAATATGGGTGGTTTAAATGAAAATGAAGGGGCCTTGGGGGAGCTGATAAATGCTTCTAGTGACATTGTTTTGGAATTAAGGCAGGGAATAGAGGGGCAGGCTGAGGCAGAAGTTGCTCCTGAAGACATGTCTGGAATTAGATTTTCGCCTGGTCATGCTTTGAATCATGCAAATGATGTTTTTTCTAGATTAGCAGGTAGTTTTCCTCAAATGGCTGGGCCGACCGCTTTGCCTAATCAGTATCGAGCTGTTGTTGACATGGCTTTGGGTGATATTTTAACAACTGATCCTGATAGGCTAGAGGGGCATAGTGGGCTGCATCCAACTTTGGCAATTGTTATGGAGTGGAGAAAAAGAATGCTTGAAAAGATTGACGAGGTTCTGAATATTAATTGATTTCTGGTAAGTCGCAGGTTTCCAATTAGTTTGGTTCTTCGAGAGATTTGTTATATAATTTTTTTAACCTTATTCCTTGGCCAGTTTCATGTTACAAAAATGCTTATTTAGATCAGTTTTGTTTGTTGGAATGTTCTTTGCGTTTACTGGTTTGGCGAGTGCGGCGACTATTTATACTAATAGTTCTACAGGGAATGATACTACTGGTGATGGGACTTCGGGAACTCCTTATGCGACTTTTCATAAGGCATATACTGAGTCTTCTTCTGGGGACACTATTGATGCTACTGGGACTTTTGATTGGACGGATGCAGATGAGACTGGAGACGCCACTACTTCTGGTTATACTTTTGCTAAAAATCTGACTATCCAAGGAGGTGGGCCTTCGACTACCATATTTCAGGCTGCGAGTGCTGACAATACTGCAAATAGAAGGGTGTTTACTGTTAATAGTGGATATACTGTCGCGATCAATGATGTGACTATCCGATATGGTAAAACGACATCTTCTTCATATGGAGGAGGAGGTCTATTGATATATGGAACTGTAACGATTGACGGGTCTGATATTAGCTATAATCGTACAACTTCTGACTCTGGTGGTGGGGCTGATGTCAGGGGTAAGTTGACGATTGAAAATAGTGCGATTCATCACAATGTTGCAGCTTATATGGGTGGGGGGTTGAATAGGAGTTATTATGGTCCTAGTGGAGGAACGCCTACCTCTTCTGAGACTTTGGACATAATCAATTGTACGATTGCTTATAATACTGTCACGCGAACTTACGCATATTATGAGGGTGGAGGAGTTTATTTTAGAAGGGGGTATGGGTCTGTTACAAATTCGACAATTGCTTATAATTCAGTAACTAGTGGAGGTTATACTCATGGTATTGGTTCTGGGTATGGAGCTGAGACTATAAATTTGAAAAATAGTATAATTGCGGGAAATACTTTTGTGGGTTCTTATGATGGAGATATTGGGCATCGATCTACTGGAAGTGGGTATGGAACTTTTGTTGATAATGGGGGGAATATAATTGGGCGGCTTGGTTATGCGAGTAGTGGTTATTCACCTGCTGCAACATCGTGGGTAGATGCGACTTCTTACAATATCGCTATAGATGGAACTTATGTTTTGCAGGATGGTACGGGCTTGAATAGTGGGACTCTCAATATGGACAATATGCTTCAGACCAATGGGAATACTACTTATGAAACAAAGACGCTTGGTATTGCGGATGGGGCGAGTGTTGTTGTTGATAATGGTTTGACTGGAACGAATGGTTCGATAAGTGTTCCTTCGGTAGATCAGAGGAATGTTTCTCGTGTTACGTCTACGGATATTGGTTCATATGAGTATAATAATACTTATGCGACTGAGGTTCCTACCACTCAGTCTTCCTCCATTGTTTATTCTAATGTTCAGAATAGTCGTGTGGATTTGAGTTGGACTAGCGGGGATGGAACTTATCGTATTGCCTTTATGAAGGCGGCTTCAACGGGGACTGCAAGTCCAGTTGATGCTGCTACTTATGCTGCTAGTTCTGTTTTTGGATCTGGTGATCAGATTAGCTCGACGGGGTGGTATACGATTTATTCTGGTACTGGATCTAGTCTTACTGTTACTGGACTTTCTCCTGGTACGGATTATATTGTCCAGGTTTTTGAATACAATGGTCATGCTGCTGGTTATGAGGCATATTTTACTGATACTGCGACTGATAATCCGAAAACTCAAGCAACTTACACTCCTGTCACAATTTATATTAATAGTTCGACTGGGAATGATAGTACTGGTGATGGAAGTTCAGAGTCTCCTTATGCGACTTTTCACAAGGCTTATACGGAGTCTAACGGGGGTGATACTATAAATGCCACAGGTACTTTTGACTGGACGGATGAGGACGAGACTGGGGATGCTTCTATTTCTGGTTATACTATTAGTCATGATTTGATTATCCAGGGGGCTGGAGCGACTGGGACAATTTTCCAGGCGGCGAGTGTTGACAACACTGCTGATAGGAGGCTTTTTACTACCGCTGATGGTACGTATGTTCAGTGGCATGATTTAACTATTAGGTATGGTAGGAGCACGTCGTCTTCTTATGGTGGAGGTGGAATCCTGATATATGGTACTGCTACTATTGATGGAGCTGATATTAGTTATAATCGTGCTTCTGCTGACTCTGGGGGTGGTGTTGATGTACGAGGTCAGCTAACAATTCAAAATAGTTTAGTTCATCACAATGTTGCCCATTATATGGGAGGTGGATTGAATAGATCTTATTATTCTGGGTCTGGTGGAACTCCAGGGGCTTCGGACACATTGGATATTATTAATTGTACGGTTGCGTATAATCAGGTGACTCAGACTGTTGCGTATCTTTCAGGTGGTGGTGTTTATTATAGAAGAGGACAAGGGACTGTTACGAATTCTACAATAGCTTACAACGAGGTGGTAGAGGGGGGAAGTACGATGGGTATTGGAACTGGGTATGGAGCTGGGACAATTCAACTTAAAAACAGCATCATTGCAAAAAATAATCTTGGTACTTATGACGGAGATATGGGGCATAGAGATAGTAGCTCTGGTAATGGAACTTTCCAGGACAATGGAGGGAATATAATCGGGCGGACTGGTTACTATAATCAAAATTGGGTTGCACAAGCTACTACGTGGCTTGATGCTGCTTATGGGCAGGCTGCAGATGGAACTTATGTTTTGCAGGATGGGACTGGAACTACTACTGGGTCTTTGTATTTGGATACTGCTTTTCAAACGAATGGCAATACGGCAAATGAAACGCAATCTCTTGGGATTACTGACAACAGTAGTATAGCTGTTAATAATGGGCAGGCTGGTTCTAATGGTACGATTAGCATCCCTTCTACTGATCAAAGAGGAGTTTCTCGTGTTAGCTCGACTGATATTGGGGCTTATGAAACTGATGGAACTTATGCTGTTGAGGAATATACTTTGGCTTATGCTGCAGGCTCTGGTGGTACTATATCTGGGGATACCTCCCAAACGGTGACTTTAAATAATGACGGTGCTGCTGTCACCGCTGTACCTAATACTGGATATACATTTACTAATTGGAGTGATGCCTCTGTCTCTAATCCGAGAACTGATACTAGTGTTTCTGCTGATGTGTCTGTAACTGCTAATTTTACAATCAATTCTTATGATCTAACTTATACAGCGGGTGATAATGGGTCTATAACTGGATCTACTTCTCAGTCTGTTAATTATGGTTCTAATGGTAGTGAGGTTACAGCTGTTCCGGGTACAGGATATATATTCTCTCAGTGGAGTGATTCGGGTTCCACTGCTGCCCGGACTGATACTAGTATTTCTGAAGATCTTTCTGTGACTGCGACGTTTATCGATCAGAGAGCTTTGATTTATGTTAATAGCTCTACTGGTAATGATAGTACCGGAGACGGGACGTCTGGAAGTCCATACAAAACCTTTCATCAAGGTTATAGTGCTGTTTTGGCTGGGGGAACTTTGGATCTTACTGGTACTTTTGATTGGACTAATTCTGCGGAAACAGGGGACCTTATTATTTCTGGTTATACGATAGATAAAAATTTAACTATTCGTGGTCAGGGGGCTGATGTTACTTTTGTTCAAGCTGCGAGTAGTGACAATAGAGCTGATCGTAGGGTTTTAACTATTGCGCCTGGTTATACTGTCACGATTCAGGGTTTGAGCATTCGCTATGGGAAGGTCAAAGGGAATGGGAATGATGGCGGGGGTGTCCAAAATAGTGGGACTTTAACTATTTCTAATTGTGATGTTTATAGCAACAGATCTACTGGTGGTTCTGGTGGTGGTATTTCCAATAGACACACCCTAACTGTTAATGGAAGTGGGGTTTATAACAACGTTGCTTATTATATGGGTGGTGGGATTGTGAATAGCTACTACATTCATTCAAGTGGCTATTTGACTATTACTAATTCTACAATTGCTTACAATCAACAAACTATAGCTATAGCTTATACCGAAGGTGGGGGAATTCATTTCAGACAAGGAAGTGGAACGATTACTAATTCTACAATCGCATACAATACTGCGACTGGCGTGGGAGGAGTTGGAATGGATGATCAGAATGGTACTTTAACAATAAAAAATACTATAATTGCTAATAACATAAAGAGAGGAAGCAATTATCCTGTTGATTTTGGATTTAGGCAAAGTGGATATGGAAATGTTGTGGATAATGGAAATAATATAGTTGGGAAATCTCAATATTACACCTGGGCAGGGTCAGGGGATTGGACGGACGAAGATCGGGATGGAACTTTTACTTTGTATGGAGTTGGAACGACAGGTTCGCTTAATTTAGATCCATCTCTTGCGATCAATGGGAATACTAATAAAACTCACTCCTTGGCTTTGTTTGCCGGTAGTTTGGCTCTGAATAGAGGTGGGGAGGGGAGTAATGGGGATGTTAATGTTCCGACCACTGATATGAGAGGGTACGCTAGGACTGGAGATTATGACATTGGTTCTTTTGAGTATGATTCGGCTCCGTCTGACGTTACGGCTCCGACTGTTTCAGACGTTTCTGTTGCAGCTACTGATACTGGAGCTGTTGTAACTTGGACTACGAATGAAGCGTCTTCATCTCAGGTTCGATTTGATGCCAACACTATAAGATCTACTGCTACTCAAATTTATAATTCTAGTTCTAGAGTTACTAGTCATTCTGTGACTTTGAGCGGTTTGATTTCTTGTTCTAAATATTACTATGTTGCTGTTTCAAAAGATGCTGATGAAAATATGACAGAGAGTAGTGGGGATTTCTTTTATACTACTGGGTGTGCTGGAAACGCAGCAGTTTCTGAGATAACAGAGACCACTGCAACTCCAGAGGCTGGTGGTGCTGTTGCGCACACAGATGGTGATTCGACGTTTGGTTTGACGATCCCTTCTTCGTTCTCTGATGATCCTACTGATTTTCAGATAAAAAGTTTGAATAGAGTTGCGGCTCTTGCTTCTCTTCGTACGCCAGACAATTATTCTGCGATAGGTGATTCGGTTTTTGATGTCAAAGCTTTGGAAGATCCTGAGACGACTCTTAGTTCATTTGATTCTGATGTCACGGTGAGTCTGACTTATTCTGAGGATGAGATTGCAAGTTTGAGTGAGGATTCTTTGTGGATTCACAGGAACGATGGAAGTGATTGGTATGCTTTGAGTGGTTGTGTAGTGGATACTTCTGCTAATACTGTGGCTTGTACTACCTCTAGCTTTTCTGTCTTTGGTTTGTTTGGCCAAGCTCCCTCGACTTCATCATCTAGCAATGGGGGTGTTCTCTTTAGGCCTAGTTCTTCTTCTGATTCTGAGGATGAAGATGATGGAGAAGTTTCTGTACCTGTCCAGATCACTGATTTTGTGGATTTGAATGAGCTGACCTTGGGTGATTGGGAGTATGATGTTGCTGAAAAGATGTTAGATTTGAGATTGATTCGCGGTGAAGTCTATGATGGGGAGGTTTATTTTAATATGTATGACCAGATGGATAGAGCTGAGGTTGCTGTGATTGCGGCGAGATATCTTGGATTTAATGAGGATTCAATGACAGATGAGGATCCTTTTTCTGATGTTACAGCTGATTCTTGGTATGGACCTGCGGTCTCTTACTTGAAGGATCTTGAAATTATTGATGGGCGAGATGGGAATACCTACGCACCTCAAGAATATGTTTCGAGAGCTGAGTTCTTTAAGATTATGGTAAATGTTTATTTGCATGTTCACGAAAGTCTTCGTGATGAATGGGAAGACAATATGATTACTATTACTGATTATTTCGTAGATGTTCCTGAGGGGCAATGGTATGTCCCTTATATGTATTTGGCTGCAAATAAAAGTCTTCTTTCTGGATATCTAGAAGATGGCTTTAGGTATGTTAGACCAAATCAACAGGTCACAAGGATAGAATGTGCGTCTATTGTTACTAATTTGGTTTATGACTCTGATTAACCAATGTCATTAGGGCTTTGGAATGTTCTCGGACTACTTTTTTCAAGATTTTTTCTGGTGGATTGAACCAGTTTGATGCTAATCCGATTCGCCATGGCATTGTGTAGATCCATTTCCAGGTGCCGATTTCCATGGTGGCTGCGGCGGCGCGGTTTCTTGGGGAGAGTTCGTAGAGGTGATCTAGCATGTCTCCTGATATGTTGTAGGGGATGTCGCTGTATTTCATTCCGTTTTGGGCGGCCATTTTTTTGAATGGAAGGAAGAGTTGTTTGTTGCGTTTTGTTTTGAATGATCTGGTGTGTGGAGGCCATATTGATGTTTTCCAGCCGAATCCGCTGTGGATGTCGATGTGGAAAACAGGTCCTTTTGTTGATTTCCAGATTTTTTTCATTAGTTTGAGCCAAATTTCGTTTTCTTTTTCCAATTTTTCTCCTTGGAAGTATGGGAGGCGGTTCGACCAGTTTTGACCTCCAAAAAAGAAGGTTTTCTTCTTTGTTCTTAATGGTGAATTTCTCATTAGATCCACTCCGTTGCCGTTGCAACGGGTTTTGTGAGCCAACCCAAATGGATTCAAACATGGTATGCATACGAAATTTACTGGGGATTTTTGTCCGAGTTTTACCATTTTTTTGCAGAAATCTAGTGCTACTAAACTGCTTATTTTTTCAATGCCGTGGATATTGGCAGTTATTACTAAAGTAGGTTTTTTTGGCGATTTTATGTGTTTGTAGTAGTGAATTTGGTATTTTTTTTTGTTGTAAGAAACGCTACATAGAATTGGTAGAAATTTGTTTGAAGGCTTGATTTTGATTGATTTTCTTCTGTTCATTTGTGTTTTTTTGATTATATACCTTTCCTTTTGTTTTTAACAAATATTGTTCCAAATTCTGGCTTTATGGGTTTTTCCAAACTTTCTCTTCCCATTTTTGTCAACTTCTGTTAGGGTCCCCCTATATTCTTAATTTCTGAAACAACATGGCAAAGAAACTATTCGTAGGAAGTCTAGCTTGGGAAACAACTCAAGAAGAGTTGCAAGAGCTATTCGCTCAGTACGGAGATGTTGAGGAAGCAATTATCATTAGTGATAAGTTTTCTGGACGCTCAAAAGGTTTTGGATTCGTAACTTTCACAGACGATGCAGCAGCTGACGAGGCTATTGCTCAGTTGAATGAAACAGAATTCAAAGGCAGAAAAATTGTTGTAAACGAAGCAAAGCCACCTAGGCAATAAGCTTGTTTACTAAGTTTAAATTTCAAAAGTATTAAAAATTCTGTATTTTTCAGATATTGGTAGTGCTTGAGACGCATCTGGTCGGGTCTGATCTCTTTAAAAGATTAGCCTGGCCGGTTTGGGTTAGAATGCTATAGTCTAGGTTTCTGGCCAGGTCGCGAACTTTGTTGCGGCTTTTTTTGGTTTTAGTAAAAAATTTGCTAAAGGGAGGTGATTGTTTTAGAATAACTTGTAGTGCGCCGGCCTTGTGCGTGTGTGCAAAAAATTTAACCCTCATTTATATGTCTAAAAAACTTCTTTCTGTTTTGGTATTAGCTGTGTTGGCCGTATCTGCTTTTGCTTTTTCAGCGTTGGCGGATGTTGCTGTTTTGACTGTGACAAAAGTTTATTTTGAAAAAGATGGTGAAGAATTTGATCAAGAAGTTCAGTATAGCGTGAATTGTTATGGGTATGAATTTGCAGAAAATTGGTGGGAAAGTGAGGGGGCTGAGGTGCCTGAAGATTATGATCCTGCTAATCCTGATAAAGTTTATTCTTACTCAGCGAGTTGTCCTGAATATGGATGTGAAATCTATGAAAATTATTATGCTAATTATAGACATATAGAATATTGTGATTTGGTTGGCTTAATTGGTGGTGAGTATTTTGAAATCGAGAATATTCCATACAAACCACTTCCTGTTTGTCAGGATGCTATCCAGTATCACATTTATGATGGAGAGAATTACTATGTTAATACAGAGGAGCATGAGCTTTGTGTAGAGCAGTATGGAGATGATGATGGTTGTCTTGAATATGCGATGCTTTTGGAGGAAGAGGATATGGTTATGCATGAGAGTGGATATCCTGTAGATCGAATTTGTGAGGCACATTTTGATATAACCGGTTCGGTTGCTTTGGGTGATCTGACTTTTACTGATGTTACTCCGCAAACTAGTGATAATTATGTGGCGATAGAATATGTTGCTGATGAGGGGATTGTTAACGGGTATGGAGATGGAACTTTTGGGCCTGACGACAAGATTAATCGGGCTGATTTTGTGAAAATTTTGATGGAGGCTGTGTACAGTGATTCTGAGATAGATGGTTGTGATCCTGAACATATTTTTAGTGATATTATTGCTGGAGTTTATTATGCAGATCATGTTTGTATTGGTGCGAATGAGGGAGTTGTGACAGGTTATGATGATGGATCTTTCTTGCCTGCGAACAATATTAATTTTGCTGAAGCTGCGAAAGTTATTGTGAAGGGTTTTGATTATGATACGTCGGATTATGATGATCTTGAGTGGTATACAGAACATGTTTCTTATCTTCAGGATAATGGGGCTATTCCTATGAGTATTGGTTCGCTCGGGGATTATTTGACTCGAGGAGAGATGGCGGAGATTATTTATCGATTGTTGGAGGGGGTGACGAACAAGACTTCCAAAGATTTGTTGTAAAAATTACGCGCGATGCTTTATGAAACCAGATTTTGGATTTCTCTTGGTGTGACTTGCTCTGTTGAAGTTGCTGTTTTGGCGGTTTTGGTGAAGGGGGTTTTTCGTGAGAAGCTTGTTTCTTGTAAGGAATTGATTGGGGTTGGGATTTTGGCTTCTTTGTTGACACTTCCTTATCTCTGGTTTGCTTTGAAGCCGTATTTTGACGCGAGGTATTATTTGTTTATTGGGGAAGGAGTTGTGTTTTTGGTTGAAGGATTGTTGTATTTGTGGTTATTGAGACTTAAGTGGTGGAAGGCTTTTTTGGCTTCTGTTGTGGCAAATTTGGTGTCGTTTGGGGCTGGGTATTTGTTGGTCACCTTCATTTGACAGAGTGTATCGATGCAGGATAGTATTTGGTTCCTATAACCAAATAATAATGAAAAAAATTCTATCAATTGTTTTTGTAGCGGCTTTTTTACTTACTGCTTGCGTTTCTGTTGACGAGATCGCGACTGGGGATAAAGTGGATGAAGAAGAGGTGATCGTCGAAGAAGTTGTTGTTGACGAGGAAGAAGTTGTTGTTGACGAGGACGAAGTTGTTGTTGACGAGGACGAAGTTGTCGAACCTGTGGTTGAGCCTATTGTTGAGGATGAGGTCGAGGTTCCTGCGACCGAGGAGGTTGTTGTTGAGGAAGTTGTCGTGACTTCTGTTAATTGTGGTGGAAATATGGATTGTTTTATAGATAGAGTCTCTCAGGGTTTGCCTGCTGAGGTAGATTATCCTTTCACTGCGAATGTGTTTGGGATAGTGCTTGTTTCTGAAGAATCTATGTCTTTTGGAAAATCTTTTGGTGAAACTTATTTCTTTAATTCTAAGTTGAGGAATCTTTATACTATGCTCGATATTGAATTAGCTGAGGTTTTATCTGGGGATATGAGTAAAGAGCAGAAGCTTAGTATGGTTGGAGATTATTATGGTTTTTCTGCTGATTATTTTAGTAAAGAAGATGTAGCTGGGTTTATAGATATATTCGATGGTTTGACTTTTGCTCAGATTCAAATGGGAGCTAGGGATTTTTTTGCTGACAAATTCCCTTATGGTAAAGGGGCTGTGGAGAGATGTTCTGTGATTGATTTGAATGATCTTGCTGATACTTTGAATAAAGCGAGAAATGGAATTTATTCTCTTGAAGATTTGAATTCTGATAGATGTACTCTGTTTACGTCCTAAACTTTTTACCTTCATATCTGACCATCTCGACTACTGTTTGTTGTCCTAGTATTTCTTTTGAAAGTGGATCGTCGTAGTCACAGTCGTATACTACTTTTTTGATTCCTGAGTTTAGAATCATTTTTGTACAGATCACGCATGGGAAGGTGTTGCAGTATAGAGTTGCTCCTTCGATGTTTATGCCGAATTTTGCTGCCTGAGTGATCGTGTTTTGTTCGGCGTGAGTTCCGCGGCATAGTTCTGCATTTTTGCCTGATGGAACGTTGAGACGCTCTCTAATGCATCCTCCTGCTTCGGCACAATGTGGGACTCCTCTTGGCGCGCCGTTGTATCCTGCGGTGAGTTGTTGTTTATCTTTTGCTAGTACTGCTCCTACGCGTCGTCGCATACAAGTCGCTCTCTTTGCCCATGTGTAAGCAATTTCCATAAAGATCTCATCGAAACTAGGTCGATCTTCTCCTATTGAGAGGTTTATGAAGTGTTTCAATTTTCCGTCGAGTTCGGTTAGTGATCCTTCGTTTATTATGAAGAAATCTGATATTTCTAGGCATTTTTGCATTTGTTGACCAGTTTTATCTTCTCCTACTCCACTTTCTTTTTTTAATTTTTCAAAAACTTCTTCCTTGGTTATGTTTTCTTCACCTTTTCTTCTTCTGGTTTGGAGACGTTTTGTGATTGTATCCAAGCTGGCTGTTACAGCTAGGAGTTGGCCTCTAGGCATTTTTTTGAGTTCTATTGCTTCAAATGGGTTTCTGATTCCGTCGATTATCCATTTGCCAGTTCCATAAGCGGCTCCCTCTTCTTTTTCTATCATTTCGTGTGCTCGTATTGCGAGGACTCCTGGACCATATGAGTTTCTTAGATCATTCCCGATGTCTTGAAGGTTTTCTCTAGTGTGTTCGAGGCCTCTTTTGTCAGCTTCTTCACGTACGAAGTCAGATAGAGAAATATACTTGTAGCCTAAATTTTTAAGCTTTTTAGCTATTTCTCCTTTTCCTGTGCCCATGTATCCGGTGAGTGCTATGTACATATGCTAAGTATAATCCAACTTGTGGGTTTGTAAATTGCGGTGGAAGGGATTCTATGTTGCTTTTATACATGAAGTGATTAAGATTGTGTTTGCGTGCTTTAGAAAACAAGTTTCCACGCGAGTACA
>JABILX010000009.1 GCA_018654255.1 Candidatus Peregrinibacteria bacterium
CGGGGACGGAAGCAGCCCTAGAAAGCGTAAAAAAATTAAAAGTTCTCCTGAAATGGAGAAGGAGAGATCAATGATAGTAAACAGATTGCCAGGTTACTTCTTGATTGCCTCTATCTTGGGTATTATGTATTTGTTTTATACTTTGATTGAACCATTTTTTACGACATTGCTTGTTGCTGCTGTTTTGACTGTTTTATTTTATGGTATTTACAGAAGATTACTCAAGTATTTGCATGGTTTCTCTAGGTTGTCGTCGGCTCTTATGTGTTTTTTCATTGTTTGTATTATAGTTGTGCCTTTGGCTGGATTTGTGATTCTTTTGGCTAGGGAAGGGATCGATATGTATGAGACTATTTCTGAAAAAATTGCTTCTGGTTCATTGGATTTCTTGTTTAAATGGGAGGAAGGTGGTTGGTTTTTTGACATAAAGGAGCAGATTAAACCTGTTATTGATCTTGATGCTGTTAATTTGAAAGAGATGGTTGTTGGAGCTGCTCAGAATGTGAGTTCGTTCCTGGTTTCGCAAAGTGCTTTGATCTTGAAGAATCTTGGAGCGATTCTTATTCAATTTATGATCATGCTTCTTTCTATGTTTTATCTGTTTAAGGATGGAGATATGATAATTGAGAAGCTCACTATTTTAAGTCCAATGCCAAAAAAATATGAAGATCGAATCATAGCTAGGATGGATGAAACTATAAAGGCTATAGCTTTTGGAGTTTTCTTGACTGCTATTATTCAGGGAACTATTGCTGGAATTGGTTATGCTATCGCTGGTGTGTCTAATCCTGTGTTTTGGGGAGCTGCGACTGGTTTGTTTTCTTTGATTCCTATGGTTGGTACTGCTGCAATATGGTTTCCAGCAGCATTGATCACTGGTTTGTCGGGGAATATTCCAGGTGGAGTTTTCTTGGGATTATGGGGATTGTTCTTGGTTGGAACGGTTGATAATTTGGTTCGACCATATCTTATTGGTGGAAAATCTCATATGTATCCACTTCTGACTTTCTTTGTTGTTTTGGGTGGAATTCTTACTTTTGGTTTGAAGGGTCTGATTTTTGGACCGTTGATCTTAGTTCTTTTGATGACGTTGCTTCATGTGTATGAACTTGAGTATAAAAACGTTTTGGAAAAATAAATCTTTAACTTAAATATTACTATGAAAAAATCAAAAATTAAAATGGAACAAGTCCCATTTCTTGGAGTGCTTTTTCTGTTTGCCGGGTTTTCTCTGTACGGAATTTTGTCATTCAATTCGTCTCTGACGGATTATGGTGATGATATGCATGCGTCTGTGCTTGTGGCTGCTGAGTTGGCTCCTGAATATTATACTTTCGAAGCCTTTTCTGATGAGGAGATTTTTGCAGATGTGACTGGAAGTCATCCAAACTCTGTTGCTATTGCTTACTTCAAGCAAGAAGGATTTATTGATGGATATTCTGATGGGAGTTTCAAGCCTGAAAATGGAGTGAATCGTGCTGAGGCTGCGAAAATTATCAACGAGGTAATCTCTTTTGATTTCAATGGTGGAGTTTATGAGGATTGTTTTCCTGATTGTAATGACTTGTGGTTTGAAGCTTATGTATGTGCTGGAGCTGAGCAGGGATGGGTTGGTGGATTTAGTGATGGGAAATTCTATCCAACATATTCTGTGACAAAAATGCAAGCTCTTAAGATGGCAATTTTAGCTTTGAATCTGAGTGTGCCTTCTTCTGTTACGGTAAAGCCTTATGGAGATGTTGATTTGGGTACTTGGATGACTCCTTATGCTGCATATGCAAAGAATAATAATGTTGTCACTGGATCATTATTTTATCCTGACGAGGAATTGAATAGAGCGAGCTTTGTTCAGCTGCTTTATGGTGTGATTATGTCCCAGTAGGTTTTCGGTTTGGCGATCTACAGTTCTGAATCGATTGCTGCTTTGAACGCTTCGAATCCTTGAGCTCCGACGATTGTTTGGTTGTTAATTGAGAAGCTTGGAGTCCCAGAAAGTCCTTTTGATGTTGCTTCTGCTATGTCTTCTTCGATCTGTGCGTCGAATTTTGCAGATCCATTTTCGTAGCAAGTTGTGAATTTGTCTAGGTCGAGCTCAAGTTCTTCTGCATATGCAGTGAATTGAGCCTGAGTGTCTTCAGCATATGACCATTGATTCTGGTATAAGAAGATTTTGTCATGCATCTCCCAGTAGTTTTCCTGTTCTCCTGCGCATCTTGCTGCGTAGGCAGATGGTTTTGCTTTTGAATGAAAACTTAGAGCCATGTCTTTTACTAGATATTTTACTTTACCAGTTGCTATGTACTCATCTTTTATAGATGGGAATGTGTTGAAGTAATATCTTTGGCAGAATGGGCATTGGTAGTCTGTATATTCGATTATTGTGACTGGAGCATCTTCATCTCCAAGAATGTAATAGTCTTCATCTGAAGATGATGGAAGGTCTGCTAGATCGACTTTTTCTACAACTTTGTCTGTTTCTGCGGCGAGGACGTCTGCTTTGCAATCATCTGCGGTACAAGTTCCTCCAATCATATTTCCTGCTGCGTAGCCTATGATGAAAGTTAGAAGTCCTATAGATAGAAGTTTCCAGTAGTTAGTTTTGTTGGTTTTCTTAGTGGCCATATATGGGGTGGTTAGAAAATGTTTAAGTTGTATTTTGTATACAGAGAATTTATTGAATTTGCAAGATACCCCATATCTCCTGTCAGCATTCCAATTGCTAGAATTATCAAGAGTAGGGTCATTATGATGCGGAAGATTTTCGCGAAGGTTCCGGTCTTTCCTGTGAGGGCTGAGGTTTTGGTTGCTAAAATTGCAAGGATAAGAAACGTGAGCCCCATACCTATTGAATAACTTGTGAATAGGAGTATTCCTTGTGTTGCGCTGGTTTCTGACAAGGCGAGTGTGAATATGCTTCCGAGGACAGGGCCATAACAGGGGCTCCATCCGAATGCGAAGACGATTCCTGCTAGAAGGGACTTTAAAGGAGAGATGTTTGATAGAGATTTTGGTAGTTGGATGCGGCGCTCTTTTAAGAGTGCGCGGATTTTGATTAGGCCCGATGTTTGTATAGCGAAAATCAAGATTATTATTCCGCCGATTATTTCGATTGTTCTTTTGTGTGTTAGTAGAAATTGTCCTAGAGATCCAACGACTGCTCCAAATATGAAAAACACTACTGTGAATCCGAGTGTGAATAGAATTGCGTGGAGGATTGGGCTGCGTTTCTGGTTACTGATATATGCAAAATAAGCTGGAATTACAGGAAGGATGCATGGTGAGAAAACGGATATTATCCCTGCTAGGAATGCTATGAAGAAGTTTGTTTGCATGTGTGTACTATATCTGTTTTTGTCGTTTTTTCAATTTTATTGTGTTTGTTTTGATGATAAATAGTGTTGTGCCTAGGATGAGGGTTAGGATTAATGGGGTGATTATGGTTGTGAAGGGGAAGGGGGTAGGTGTCTTGGGGGGTGCTGTGGTTGTCGTCGTGGCTCCTGCTGTGGTTTCCATTTCCGCTTCCGCGATTTTGAAGTCGAGGAGTTTGAATGTGTTTTTGGTGTTAGTTTTTTCGGTCAATAGATGTGTTTTTGTTTCTGGTTTAAGGAGGAGGACTGCGGTTTCGAAATTGAGAGTTTCTTCTTCGAAGATGATGGTTAGGGGTTTGTTGGTTGTTTCTTCGGTGATGGTGAATGTGAACTCTTTGGCGATTTCTGGTGGTTGAGTGATGGTTCCTTCTAGTGCGTAGTAGGTTTGGTTGGGTTGGTTTTTTGTTGGCGTGGCCCAGGTGTAGGTTTGTTTTGTTCCGGTTGGGGAGAGAATTGTGATGAGGGAATAGGAGAGGCCTTGTTGGGTTGGGCCGTATTGGAGGGAGGTTACTGGTTCAGTGGTTGGGGTTTGGGCTGGGGTCTCGAGCGTTGTTTCTGGCGCGAAGATGCGGACTTGGTCGCCTTGGTTGTTGAGGTTTATGGCGGTGGCGGATTTTTCCAAGACGTGGAGTTGGTTTGGTTGAAGGATTTTTGGGTTTTCGATGGTGTATGGTTTGCTTCCACCTTCTTCGTCGTCGAAGGTGTAGTTTTGGAGATTTATTGGATCTGGTCCGAGGTTAGTGATCTCGATCCATTCGTTTGTGGTGTCTTTGCCTTCTGGGTTTGGGTGGATTTCTGTTATTTGGAGCATGGGGTGGGGGTGTTTTTGGGGTTTTAATCCGGATTAAAATTAACAGGTTAGAGCTAACAGGTTAGAAAATTAATCCGGATTAATTTTTATGTAAGGTAAGTTAAAAGACAGGTAAGGCCATTCTTCTGGTTTGCTGACAAGTTTTGCTTTTACTGGATTGTTTATTACATAGTTGATTGTGTGGATTAAATGTTTTTGATCTTCAATCAGTTTTGGATAATATCTTCCTTCGAAGAGTTGGCCTTTTCTGTTCCATTTTGAATTGAAATGTCTTGAGTGAGATGCTTGAAGATAACTGAGGAATTTAATAATCCCATGTGTTTTGTTGGGACGAATTATTAAATGAAAATGATTTGGCATTAAGCAGTAACAGATGATGTCAATTTTATATTTTGTTTTGAAATGATTTATTCGGTTAATAAACCACATGTAATCATCCTTGTTGTAGAATATTTTCTTTTTTTTAATTCCTCTGTTTGTTATGTGGTAGTGTTGGTTTTTTTGAAATGTAAAATTTCGTATTGGCATATTTTCACCCTACATTCCATTCCTTACAAAAAACTTAAATTTTTCTTAATTTTTTTATCGTTTTGAGTTTTTATGACAAAAGCTCTGCCAGAGCTCTGTCCACCCAGACTTTTAATTGACTTTCCACCTCTTTCCAATTAAATTGAGCGTGCACGAAGAAGGAAATTTGAGTGCTTTGTTGACAAGAGAAAAAATAAGACAATTACAGGTGAAATTTCTTAATTAAAATTACAAGTTAATAATAAAAATCAGGGAAAAAGAAAAAAGGATTTTTGATTCCGTGGATTAATAACGATTTAAGGCAAATTTTATTTTAGATTTCTGTAGGGTCTTCTGTTCTCGGTCAACAAGAGAATAGTATTTTTTAAAACTAAAAAAATGACACTACTAACTACAGTAATCATTGCCGTTGTCGGTCTGGCTGCGGGTGGGTATGGAGGATTCCTTTATAGGAAGCAAATCGTTGAGGAGAAGAAAAAGGATTTGGCGGCAAAGGCAGAGAAAATTCTTGCAGATGCGAAAGGGAAAGCAAACGAGGTTGTTTATGAAGCGAAAAATGAGGCTTTCAAGCTTCAAGATGAATCTAAAAAAGATGAGCAGAGAAGGCGTGAACAGTTGACCAAGGTTGAAGAAAGGTTGGCGAAAAAAGAACAGTCTTTGGATGATAAATCTGAGAATGTTGAGAAGTTGAAAGGGGAGCTTGAGGACAAGGTTACTTCTGTAAAGAAGCTTCGTGAAGAGGTTGAATCGATTCACAAAATGCAAGAGGTTCAACTAGAAAAAGTTGCGGCTATGTCGAAAGAAGAAGCTAGAGAAGTTCTTCTTAAAAAGGTAGAAGAGGATGCAAAACAAGATATAGTATTTACTATCAAGAAAGCTGAGGATCAGCTTAAAAAAGAAGCTGATGGGAGAGCGAAGTTTATTATTGCGGAGGCGGTTCAGAGATATGCTGCTGAGACGGCTTCAGAGTCGACTGCGACTATTGTGAATCTTCCGAATGATGATTTGAAGGGTCGAATTATTGGTCGTGAAGGGCGAAATATTAATACTTTTGAACAGATTACTGGTATCGATGTAATCGTAGACGATACCCCTGGATCTATTGTGATCTCTGGTTTTGATCTGGTTCGACGTTATATTGCTAAGATTGCTCTTGAACGCTTGATTGAGGATGGACGGATCCATCCGGCGAGAATTGAGGAGACTGTTGAGAAAGTGAAGGATGAGGTTAATGTTCTTATTAAAGAGCTTGGTGAAAAGGCTGTGATTGAATGTGGAGTTGCAGGTTTCCATCCTAATCTTGTTAAGATTCTTGGAAGACTTAAATTCCGTGTTACTCATGGACAAAATGCTCTTAAACATAGTATGGAGGTTTGCTTTATTGCTGCGAATCTTGCTGAGGAACTTGGAGCGGATGTTTCTGTATGTAAGAGAGCGGCTTTGCTTCACGATCTTGGAAAGGCTGTTGATCATGAAATCCCAGGTCATCATGCAAAGATTGGAGCAGATATTGCTTCTAAATTTGGTTTGCCAAAAGAAGTTATTCAAGCCATCCAGTCTCACCATGGAGATCCTGAGCCAGAATCTGTTGAAGCTCAGATAGTCTATGCTGCGAATCAAATAAGTAATGCTCGTCCTGGTGCTAATAAGGATAATTTGGATTCATATATCAGACGTTTGGCTGAGCTGGAAAATGTTTGTAGTGGGTTTGATGGAGTTGAGAAGACATTTGCTGTTCAAGCTGGTACTGAGGTTAGAATCTTTGTTACTCCGAAAGAAATTGATGATCTTGAATCTGTGAAGCTTTCACATGCTCTTGCTAGAAAGATCGAATATGACCTACAGCATCCTGGTCCTGTAAAAGTTAATGTAATTCGAGAGACTAGAGCGGAGGCATTTGCCGAGTAGTAGAGAAAAAGATAATTTTGATACTCGTATCAAACTTTTGTTGAAATCTTGACTTGAAAGCTAAAGATCGTAGACTCTTTGCCTTTGGCAAATCGGACAGTACGATCTTTTTGACGCTTTCTTCATCTTGATTTCAAATCAAAAGTTCTCTAAATCGTATCGGAAATTATCTTTTTCTCTAAAGTTGTGGTTCTTGAAGTAAAATTGCGCCGAACTTGAGAAGGTGTTACAATCTCTTTTGGTATTTTTTTAACCTTATTTCTATGAAAAAACTGATGGCCTTGCTGGCTGGAGCGTTCATGCTCTCTGTGAGTTTGCTTCCTGCCGGTGCGTTTTTTAACGATGTGGCTCAGGACGCGTTTTATTATGACGCGGTAAATTATTTGAGCGAAGAGGGGATTGTGACTGGTTACCAAGATGGGAGTTTTGGATATGATACGCCTATCAATCGGGCTGAACTTCTTACTATTGTAATTAGGGCTGCTGGTATCGAATTGGATAATGCTCAGTGGATTGCTTATGCTGGTGAGAGTTGTTTTGATGATGTGTCTGGGGAATGGTATACGAAATATATTTGTTTGGCGAAGGATCTTGGATGGGTTGGAGGTTATGAAGATGGGACTTATTTGCCTGGTCAGGATGTGAATTTTGTAGAAGTGTTGAAGATCACGATGAGAGCTTTTGATATGGATTATGATACAGAGGCTATTCCTTGGTATAAGGATTTGATTGATGAGGCGAGTGATAAGAATTTGATCCCTCTTGGGATAGATGCTTTTGATAAGAAAGTGACTCGTGGAGAGATGAGTGATTTGATTGCTAGGATTATGAATTATCAGGATGGGACTTTGGATGATTTCTTGGGTGATAAGGTAGATTATATTGTGACTTATGAAATTATTGAGGCTGGAGTGGATATGTCTGAGCTTTGGGAGATGCCTGATCAGATAGGTGAAGAGGGAGAAGGAGAAGGTGAGGGCGAAGGGGATACGGGGATTTATTGTGATTCTGAATCGGATTGTCCTGATCCAATCGGTATGGGTTGTTATGATCATGTTTGTTGGGATAGTGATCCTTGTGTTCAATGTTCGGAAGGAACAACTTGTATGAAGGATGGTTCTTCAGGGTCTGTTTCTATTTTGTGTTTGGAGTGGGATGACTATAATCTTCCATCGGATCTTCTTTGGAGTACTTACGATATGGTGATTTCCGTGGATGATAGTGGTCAAGTTGGTGTTGGTTATACAGATTTGCAGGCAAATTATACTGATTTGAGTACTGCTACTGGATTTCAGTCTGTTTTTGTTGGAGGAATATTCCTTGTTACTGAAATGGCGATTGGTGTTGAGTATGTAGAAGGTGATGTTTTGTATTTTGGAGTAAGTGCGTCTTTGCAAGGTGGTAATAGAGACAATTATATTATGAAATATGATGTTGCTACTGACGAAAATGACATTCTATTCCAATATATGAGTGACGTGGGTGATAAGATGTGGTTATGGGGAATTGATCCTGTGAATAATTATGTGATTTTCAGTTTGGAAGATCCTTCGTTTGTTCCGTCTGGATGTGAATCTCCTTGGTTGGATTACGATCTTAAATATATTGAGATTGGAAGTGGAGATGCGGATTTGATTCCTTATGAGGCACCTCAATGGAAGATTGATCTTGAAGAAGAGAAGATGGCGGCTTGCCCGGGGTAAATTGCCAATAAAATCTTAACTTATAAAAAATGAGAAAGTTTGTTTCGGCGCTTGTGGCGCTGGGTCTTGTAGTGGCTAATTTCGGGGTAGTGTCGGCTGAGTTTACGGATAGTGGGGTAGAGTTTTATGCGGACCATGTTGATTATTTAGCAGAAAAGGGGATTGTGCAGGGATATGATGATGGGAGTTTTGGTTATAATTTGTCTGTAAATAGAGCAGAGATGTTGAAGATTTTGATTGTTGGGAGATTTAATCCTGATCAGACTGAAGAGCTGGCGCCTTGGAGTTTGTATGCTGGTGAGGGCTGTTTTGAGGACGTTCCGGCAAATCAATGGTATACGGAATATATTTGTTATGCGAAGGCGCTGGGATGGGTCGGTGGCTACGACGATAATACGTTTAGGCCTGCACAAGAGGTGAATTTTGTGGAGGCGATGAAGATTCTTTTGGAGATTTTTGATATTGGTTATGATGCTACGACTGAACCTTGGTATAAGGGACTTGTTGAAGTGGCGTCTGAGAATAATCTGACTCCGCTTACAGTCACTGCTTTTGGTCAGAAAATTACGAGGGAAGAAATGAGTAGTATGGCTTCGGTGGCGCTTGGTATTTTTGCTGATTGTGATGAGGAGGTGGTTGTTGATGAGGAGGTTTGCGTGGCGTATGAATATTATAAGGATTATGTGGTGACTTATGAAATGATTGAGATGGGGGATAGTTTTTTGGAGAAGGTTGAGGAAAGTGTTGAGGAGCCTGGGTTGTCTGTTCATGTGTCTTTGGAGGCTTTGGTCAAGTCTGATTGTGGGGGTTACAAGTGTTTTAATGAGAAATTTAAGGCTTGCGAAGTTTCGAATGTGAACATGGATATGTTTTTCATTTCTTATAATTATGAAATATTGGGGATGGAGGATGGTTTGTGTAAGATGAAGAGTTATTATGATGTGCATCCTCAAGAGGAATGGGTGGGGAAGGAAATGATTTGTGGATTGGATAATTCGAAGGATTTTGAGATTGCTTCGGAGGAGGTTTTGCAGGACGTTTTGGATATTGGTGTGAGCGAGGTTTGTGAGGGGGAATTGCTTGATTTGTATATAGATCTTGTCCCTGGGGAGAGTTGTGATGATGAGAATGGTACTGGGCCTGATGGCACAAAAATAAATCTTGGGGATGATGGGGCTATTGAGTGTGTTGATGGGGAGTGGGTGGATTGTCCTGATTGTTTTGAAACTGGGGAGAGTTGTGAGTATGCCGGTGGAACTTATGGCGATGGTGAGGCGTTGTCTCTTGGTGATTGGGGTCCTAATGAGTGTGTTGATGGAGAATGGGTGGATTGTCCTGATTGTTTTGATTGGATGGACTAGGGGTGGATTTGGATATAAAAATTTGTCTTGACGGGGGAAATTAGCACTCTATAATACGGGGTGCTAATTTTTATGATTTAACCAAGTTTAATATGACAAAAATCAATCCAACTGGTGATCACATTGTGGTCGAGGCAATCGAAGAAGAAATAACTTCTGAAAGTGGGATTATTATTCCTGAGACTGCTTCTAAAGAGAGGCCAATGAGAGGAAAAGTTCTAGAGGTGGGGCCTGGGAAACTTCTTGATGATGGAAGTAGAAAACAGATGGAAGTGAAGGCTGGAGATGTCGTTCTCTACACAAAGTATGGACCAACTGAGATCAAAGTAGATGGAAAGGATTTACTTATTCTTTCGGCTGCTGACGTAATGGCAACTATTAGCTAATTTAACTAAATAACCAAACTATACTATGGCTAAGAAAATTATTTATGGAGATGAAGCTAGGCAAAAACTCTACAAAGGAGTTCAGGCTCTTGCTGATTCCGTCAAAGTGACTCTTGGACCCAAGGGTCGAAACGTTATCCTGGACAAGAAATATGGTGCGCCACTTATTACAAATGATGGTGTGACTATTGCGAGAGAGGTTGAGCTGAAAGATCCAGAAGAAAACATGGGCGCGCAACTTGTGAAGGAAGTTGCTACAAAAACTAACGACGCAGCTGGTGATGGAACTACTACAGCGACAATTCTCGCTGATTCAATGATCTCTGAGGGCTTGAAGCACCTGCAAGCTGGTGCGAACGCTGTTCAGATGAAAGGAGGCATTCAAATGGCTGTGAAGGCTATTGAGAAAGCTTTGGAGGAAATGGCTGTTCAGATTGGTGATAGCAAAGAGAAGATTGCTCAAGTTGCGACTATCTCTGCTCAAGACAAAGAAGTTGGCGAATTGATTGCTGACATTATGGATCTTGTTGGGAATGATGGAGTTATCACTGTTGAGGAATCACAGACTATGGGAATTGAGAAGGAGGTTGTTGAAGGAATGCAGTTCGATAACGGGTATGTTTCACCTTATTTCATTACTGATCCTTCTAGAATGGAGGCTTCATATGATGATGTGAAAATTCTTCTTACTGACAAGAAAGTCTCTTCTATTCAGGAATTGCTTCCTATCCTTGAGAAAGTTGCGCAGACTGGGAAGAAAGAGGTTGTTTTGATTGCTGAAGATATTGATGGAGAAGCTCTTGCGACTCTTGTTCTTAATAAACTGCGAGGAACTTTCAATGTTCTTGCTGTGAAGGCTCCTGCTTTTGGAGATCGACGTAAAGAAATGCTCAAAGATATTGCTGTTTTGACAGGAGCGACTGTTATCAGTGATGAGATTGGTTTGAAATTGGAAACAGCTGAGCTTGCTCACCTTGGTGAGGCTCGTCGTGTGGTTGCTGATCAGGACAAAACTACTATCGTTGAAGGGAAAGGTGATAAGGGTACGATTGAAGCTCGTGTTGATGAGCTGAAAGTTTTGCTTAGCAAATCGAGTTCGGATTTTGATAAAGAAAAATTGCAAGAACGTCTTGGTAAATTGGCTGGAGGTGTTGGAGTGATCAAGGTTGGAGCTGCGACTGAGGTTGAGCTCAAAGAACGCAAATTGAAAATTGAAGATGCATTGAATGCGACAAAGGCTGCTGTGGAAGAAGGAATTGTTCCTGGTGGTGGAGTTGCTCTCTTGCGGGCTATGAAAGCTCTCGATGAGTTGAAAGGTGATGCTGATGAAATGAATGGAGTTGCTATTGTAAGGGGTGCTTTGAGCCGACCTCTACACCAGATAGCTGAGAATGCTGGGAAGGATCCGAAAAAGGTTTTGGAAAAGGTTTTGGATGGTGGAGAAGGGGAAGGTTATGATGCTGCTAAGGATGAATATGTAGATATGATCAAGGAAGGAATAATCGATCCTAAGATGGTGACTCGTGAAGCTCTAAAGAATGCTGCTTCGGTTGCTTCGTTGTTCCTGACAATGGGAGGGGCTGTGAGTGATATCCCTGAAGAGAAGAGCGCGTGTTCGGCTGGTGATGGAGGAGGAATGCCTGGAGGAGGGATGGGAATGCCAGGGATGGGAGGGATGATGTAGGGATAATAATTTTTTGAAAATATGTTCAAATTTAAAAAACAGTGGAAGTTGAATTTTAAAGGACATGATGTTGTTGTGGAAAATTGGTGGGATCTTATCTTGAGAACGGGAGAAAGACTCATAATAGATGGGAAAGTTGTAGATGAACACAAAGGGTCAGTGGGTTTGTCTCAAGAATTAAAAGGTCAGATAAGGTCAAATGGACGAACTCATCGGGTAGAAGCGAAGATTGGAAGCATTAATTTTGGGTCAAAATCTGGTTGTCATATTTATGTTGATGGTGAACTCATGGGTGGTGATACAACGAAAAAGTTTGTTTCATGAAGTTGTATTCACAATGGATGGGGGGACTTTTAGGTTGGAGTTTTAGTTTTCTTTTAAGCCGGTTATGTTGAAATCTTCAAGTGAGAATTGGGTTGGTGCTGCTGCTGGTTTTTTAGGTATTGTTACCTCTAATTCGCAATCTGGGGCTATTTCAAATGGTTGTTCGTCTGCATAGATTGCCATAAGTTTTTCTCCTTTTCTGAATAACGTTAAAATGTCTCCTTTTCTTGCTAAAATAGATTGTACGAGAACATTTGGGGCTGCTCCTAGGTTTTTGTCTTCTGGTAATTTGTTAAATCTAGTTATTCCGTCTGATGTACACATGTTGTAATTTGTGGCTAGGAATAAGGTTTGTCCCTCTGGAAGACCCGCTGCTTTTCCTTGAACTCTTTCTAATGGTTCTGCGGTTATTCTTGATATCGATATGTCCGATTTAAATCCAGGTTTAATTGTTGAGGATTCTCCTGGAATAGATTCGCCTTGGCCTTGGTGGATAAAATCTTTGAGTAGGAGTATTCCGAAAACATTATCTCTTATTTCGAGTATTACATAGGCTGTTTCAGGGGTTGCTTTTAGTTGTTCGAATCTATGATGCATTTCTATTGGAAGTCTTTGTGGGTTTATTACGATTAAATGGTCTTCTGGTCCTGCGATGGTTTCGTTGTTGATTATCATTGGTTCTTGCAGTTTGAAGAGTATGTCCATAGGGACTTCTTCTATTGGAGTATTTTCTAGAGCTTTCATGCTTGTTTTTTTTTAGTTTTATTTAGGGAGCGATTGTATCAATTTTCTTAGCGAAACGAAACGTTTATTTATTTGCACATCATGGTATCATCTGCAGTATATTAATTAAAAAATAAAAACTATGGGAAAAGAAAGAAATGCGAAGAAGAATGTTAAAAAAGTTGGAAAATCATTAAAAGAAAAGAGACAGGCAAAAAAAGATAAAAAGGCAAATAAGTAATTTTCTGTTTTGTGTGTAACGTACTGCGGTTTTTGTAGTTGTACTTCTTTGCTATGAATAATATTGTAAACACAAAGTGGCATTGTTGGAGACTAACCTCTCAGAGGTGGCACTTTAAGCTTAAGCGGTAGAAATTTTTAGCTTTTATAAAGTCCCCTTCTGGAATTAGAGGAAAGAAGGGGCTTTTTTATTTCTTAAATTAAATTAATCATGAAAAATACAATTACTAAAATATCAGCGTTTTTACTCTCTTTTGTCGTTCAATACCTGATGAGTATGGCGATTGATGTTTTTGACCTGTTGGGCAGACTTTTTAACTGGTGTATGGCGGGTTTCCATAAGAGGTGGCGGCTGCCTGCCGCATAAGAATTGACTGAATATGTTCTTGAAAACCTCTCGTGGAAGCCCAGAAGCTACACGGGGGGTATTTTTATTTTAAATTAACAAATTATATTATGGAAAAAACAACAAAAGTAAATAACCGGGAAGTTTATCCTGGATATACAAATTTAATCACTAATCCGGCAACATTTTCTTCTGTTAGCCAGTCTCTTGAAGCGGTTCGAGATATGGGTAAGGATCAGGCTTTGAAATTTCTTGAAGACTTGCTCCGGAAAGGTGATTTGAGTCTTTTGAATCATCTTTCACGACCAAAAGACAATATTGTTGAATCTGAAGATCAACGGATTGTTGCGGTTGCTTCTCAGATTCGGTTGATGATGGAAGCTTTGACGAGGGATGGATCTGTGAAGAACATTCTTGATCGGAAGGAAGGAAAACCAGGGAATAGGGATCCTTTGGTAGCTGCGTTTAATAGCAATGGGTTCAATGTGCGTTTTTTGGATGATCATCCAGACAATATTGATCTTGAAAATTTGGTTTATGCTATGAGAAGTGAAATGCGTGGTGTTTTGCCTGATGCGGTTATGTTGAAGGCAACTTCTCATGGAAAAATTTCTGAAAATGTCTTGGTGACTGCTCTTACTCATCCTGATGCGTATGACGTGTTGGATAACGAGCGATTTGCTACTGAACATCTTGGGTCGAGGGATTCTATTACGTATGGTGCTAATGATTTTTTTATTCCTACTCGAGTGAGACCTGATCGTTATCGTACTGAAGAGATGGCACTTGTGATGTTGAATGAATTGGCTTCTAGACATGGTCGTGAGGGGTTGAAGTATATGGTTTATGATGAAGAAGAGTCTGTTTATAAGCATAGCATTGCTCCAGGTGCCTTTGATCAAGGTCACAGGATTTTCTGCTAGGTGATCTGATTGAGGATTGAGGTTGAAAACCCCCGCGTAAAAGCGGGGGTTTTCTTGTTTCACAGGTCTAGGGGCGGTTGCGCGAAAGGGTGTTTTATGGTATAATTTTGTATAAGTTTTAAAAATAAATAACAAAAATAAAAATGGTTGAAAGAATACAAAATGCTGTGTCGACAGTGGGGGAGAGTGTTGCGGATGGTTTTGTGAGACTTGGAAAGGATGTTGATAGGATGGTGGGTTCTGTTAAGGACATGATTACCGGGGGCGGTTCTGTGAAAACTCCTGCTGAAGCTGGGAAGTTCTTGCCACAAGCTACTATGTTAGGGAATGGTTTAGAATCTATAGCTGAAGGGATTTCTAAAAGTATTGAGGGAATTAGAGCTACTTTGACTGGAGAGGAACTAAAGAAGTTTAATACTGCTTCTAAGAGTCAAGAAAATTCGATAAAAGCTCTTAAAGTTGCACTAAAAGCGCTGAATACTTCTCTGATTGTTTTATCCGAGGTTGGTATGGCTGGAACTGAGGAGGTAATGACCGAAGAAAAAAAATCAAAAGCTTTGGGTGCTTTTAAAAAGGAATTGAAAAAATTTGGTACTGTGGGTAAGAAATTGATGGATGGGTTTAAGAACTATAGAGAAACTTATCTTGAGGTTAGCCGACCAGAAGTTTTTGATATAGACAAGATTGATCAACTTCCAGTTACCATGGCTGAGTATAAAGAAAAACGGGAAGATGTTTCAGAAACTACTGGTAGTGGACTTGCAGAAATCTCAAAACAAGAAGAAGTTGAGATGGCTATTGTTGACGCAAGGTTTAAAAATAAAAAATTAATAGATCGTTTTGCGGGATTGACTAAAAATCCTGATAAGCCATTTGGTAGTAAGGCTGATTTTCAAAAAGCATTGAAATTTCTAGATGAAGTAGCTAAGAAACGTGGACCAGTTGGGAAAGCTGCTAAATCTGTAAGTTCAAGGTTGGCGTATGATGGAAGTAAGAACTTGTTGATGATTGGGGCTGTCTTTGGTGGAAATCCTGATTACGATTTGAATTTTACTGATTTGGCAAGTGAACTTGGAGTTGCTATGAATGAGGCCAAAGCTAAAGGTGATTATGATAGTTTAGTTATTCTTCAGGAGATAGAGAAGTTATATATTGTTTATACCAAGGGTGTAAGTGAGATTTATGAGCGTGTTGGGGAGAATACAAAACTTATAGAGAATTTGAAGGATATTCGGAAGTCTCACGAGGGAATAACTAGTGCTCTTAATACTGTTTCAAGTGCTCCGAATAATTCAATCATTGATTTTGAAGAACCAGATTTAAAAGAGTATTATGATTTAGTTTCAGCTTATTCCAGTGAGCTTGGAAATTCTGAGGTTTTGGATTTTGCTATGGATGCGAAGAAGCTTAAAAAGCTTGAGAAAAAATCATCGTCAGATGCTATTAGAGCTAGAGATCTTGAATGGAGGGTTACTTCCCGTGTAGATAGGTATGTTAAAAGGAGAACTGAAAAGATGTTTAAACATATTTCTGATCTGGTAAATAAAGATGAAAAGGAAGATGGTTTGGCTGGTTGGCTAGCATATCCTGAGGAAATGAGAGGTGGGGCTTACTATACTTATATTAGGGATGATGCGTTGTTTGAATTGCGAAGGGAATATGAGGATTCTTTCAGAGGTGATAATGTAGAGTTTTATAGGCCGTATCGTATTGAGAAGGAATTGATTGGGCTATTGGAGCATTATAAGAGTAGTGATGAGAAAAATAATATGAATAATAGGCAAGAATATTTTACTTCTCATAAAGGATTGAAAGCTGAAGTTGAAAAAATGACTAATAAGATTCTTGCTGGTGCTGAAAAGCTTCCTTATTCTCAGTTTATTAATTTAACAAGAGAGACTTTGGATGTTTTGAATAAACTTGCTCAGGACAACCCTGTTATCAACATACCTGAGATCCATGGTGGAGTTGCTAAATTGATGAGTATGGATGTTGATGGAAATTATTTGGGATTTTTGAGAGCTGTTGAATCTTCTGGGGTGCATGGTTCTCATGTTTCTATGGTTAAGCATCAACGTATGCTGCCTAGAGCTGAACGTGAATCGGTTGGATACGCTATGGTTCCTGTGTATATGAAGTTGTATGAAGCTTGGCTTGGGCAGGCTAAATCTAGGGCCTGGGATTTATCAGAAAAGGAAGAATCTGAGAGAGAGGAAGCTCCGATTGAATCTTTGAAAAATGAGTCGGATGGGTGGGGGAAGGAGATAGGACTTTCAAATGAAGAAAACAATAATCCTAAATTAAATAAAGCTTGGGCAAGGCTTATGGATGATAGGGATGAATTGTATGTAGCTAGAGATATGCTTAAAAAAACTGATAAAGAAGTGCATGAAGCGAGAGAGGCTCTCCTTGATGACGAAGATAATCTTGATCTAGTAAGAGCATATGGAAAAGCTAAGTCGGCTAATGAGGATGCTGAATCAGCATATGATGAAGCTGAGAATAAGTTGATTAGAGCTGAAGAGCGTTTTAATACATTGAAGGAACTTTTTGGAGGTTTTAATGCCTAATGCTGAAAATTAGTACTTAATTTTTCTTAATCTTTGTGGTAGATTTCCTCTGATGGATAAAGACGATACCACAATCGATTTAAGCAAACTTAATGAAGATGACTCTTCGGTTTCATCTGTCGATGTTCCTGACGTTGTTCCGCCAGAGGAAGATGGGTCTTTGAAGGAGGTTGGTGCTGATGTGCCTGATGAGGAATTCAAGATACATCATCTTAATATGGATCATGTTGAGCCGATTTCGGCTCATGACGAGATGAAGCTTCAAGCTGTACCTGATGATTCGGATGTTTCGCAGGGGCCTGCTTCAAAAGTGAAGGTGAAATTCGATAAATTTATTACATTGGTTGCGACTCATACTTATGAGGATATTTTGAAGAAAAATGCGGATGAGGATGTGATTATTAGTACGAATCTTCTTACTGATCTTGCCAACGCGCATGAGGATGGGGAGGCTTCGTCAAAGAAGTTACCGATGTTATTTGCTGGTGGGTTTGTTGTGGGAATTTTAATTACTTGGTTACTTTTAAAGGCTTAATTTATGCCAAAACTGAAATATAAACGCATTCTTCTCAAGATGTCGGGCGAGGTTTTCAAAGGCTCGCTCGCGGCAGGAATTGATTATGATGTGGTTGTTGATTTGGCGAAAAGGGTGAAGAAGGTACGTGATATGGGGGTTGATATTGGAATTGTGATTGGAGGTGGAAATATTTGGCGTTATCGGGATAACAAAGGAAAGGGAAAAGGTTATGAATTGAATAGAGTGACTTCAGATACGATTGGGATGATGGCTACAAATATGAATGCACTTGCTTTCGAGGATGTTTTAAACTCTGTTGGATGTGAAGCGGTGGCTCTGAGTGCGTTTCCGACGCCCAATGCTATGAAGACTTATACTGTTCGGCGTGGTCGCAAAGCTCTCAAGAAAGGAAAGGTTGTGATTTTTGGAGGAGGGACTGGAAGTCCATTCTTTACAACAGATAGTGCAGCTGCGATGCGTGCTCTGGAGATGAGATGTGATGTTCTTATGAAGGCGACGAAAGTTGATTATGTTTATGACAAAGATCCTGTGAAACATAAAAATGCGAAAAAATTCACCAAATTAAAATACGATGAAGTTCTTGATAAGAAATTGGGAGTTATGGATATGACTTGTGCGTCGATTTGTCGGCAAGGTATGCTTCCGATGCTAGTTTTCAATCTGAATAAAGAAGGTCTGATTGAAAAAGCATGCAAAGGCTTCAAAGTTGGAACTATTATTAACCCTTAAAATTATGGTAGATAACACAATTCAAACTGCAAAAAGCGGTTTCCAGGCAGCTGTTGAGAGAATGGGTGAGGAATTCAAGAAATTGCAAATTGGTCGTGCCAGTGCAGCTTTGGTAGAAGGAGTTATGGTTGAAGTGTATGGAGCTCAACAACCTTTGAAGGCTGTTGCTAGTATTTCGATTCCTGATCCCAAAACAATTTCTATTCAGCCTTGGGACAAAGGTGTTCTTGGTTCTGTAGAAAAAGCCATTGTTGCTGCTAATCTTGGTTTGAATCCAATGAATAATGGAAATTCTGTCATGATCACTATGCCTCCTTTGACAGAGGAACGTCGCGGCGAAGTTGCGAAGAGAGTTCGTGAGCTTTCTGAAGATGCAAAAATTTCTATTCGAAATGTAAGGCAGGATGCAATCAATGCTATGAAGAAGGCAAAGGACGATAAACAAATCACAGAAGATGATGTTTTCTCTGGAGAAAAGAAATTGCAAGAGGCTGTTGATGAATCAAATAAACAGATTGAAGAAACTGCGAAGTCGAAGGAGCAAAGTATTATGACTTTATAGTTAAGTTCGGTACCCTCTAACCCATTCCTATGAATATTATCCTCACAATAGTTTTGTTTATCCTTGTATTTTCAGTGCTAGTTTTGGCGCATGAATTTGGACATTATATAGTGGCGAAGAGAAATGGGATCAAGGTTGAGGAGTTTGGGATTGGGCTTCCACCGAAAATTTGGGGAAAGAAGAAAGGGGATACTTTGTATTCTATTAATTGGATTCCTTTCGGGGGATTTGTGAGGCTTTATGGAATGGATTCTGGGAAAAAGAGCAGGAGTAAGAGTCTGAAAAATTTCAATAATAGAAGTATGCGGGTCAGGGCGAAAGTGATGGTGGCTGGAGTTGTGATGAATTTGTTTTTGGCTTGGTTGTTTTTGTCGATTGGTTTCACTTTTGGAATGGAGCCGCTTCTGGGGCCCAATGATGTTTATGATGCCGTTGATGATGGGATTGTTATTCTTAATGAAGGGATTTATATAAATGAGGTCAAGGAGGGGAGTCATGCTGAGACCATGGGGTTTGACGAGGGAGATGCTATTGTTAGGTTTAATGGAAACGAACTTCTAGCGCCTGAACAAATCGAAGAGTTTTTAGCTGATCCAGTTGGACAGTATGTTGTCTCTCGTGATGGAGAGCTTTTTTGGACGTCTCTTGAGGAAGAGAATTATGTAGATGGGGAGTTGGGGGCTGAAGTTTCAAACATGTTCTTTTTTCCGCGTGTAAAAATACATCAAGTTGATTTCTTGTCGAATTCATATAAGGCGGGTTTGAGAGATGGGGATGTCATTATTTCTGTGAATGACTCTGAGATATATTCTTTGACTCAGTTTAGAGAAACGGTTGAAGGGTTGGATGAGGCTTATTTTACTGTTTATAGAGATGGGCTTAGACAGGAGATTCTGCTTGAGCTGGATACAACTAAAAAAGTTATAATAAGTAGTGTGATTGCTGATACGCCTGCTTATGAGGCTGGTTTGGTAGAAGGGGATATTCTGCTTTCTGTTAATGGTAAATATATAAACAATGCGGTTGATTTTGTTTCTTATGTTACGGAGCATCAGGAGGATTCTTTGGGATTTGCGATTTCTAGAAATGGGGAAACGTTTTTTACTGAGATGACTCCGGATGAGGGGAAGATAGGGGTTTATTTGTCTGAGCTTTATGCTGGTAAATACAATGATTTTAGCGTCTATAACGTCGATCAATTCACTTCTGTCGTGGAGATCGTAAAAGAGCAACATCCTTTCTATGTGGCACCTTTTCATGCGCTTTCTGAGACTTGGAGGATGACAAAGATGACCGCTTCTTTCTTTGTTGATTTTGCAAAAGGGTTTGCTCAATCTTTCGAAGTTCCTGATTCTGTGACAGGGCCTGTTGGGATTGCAAAAATGACGTCTGTCTTTGCACAAGAAGGTATTATTCCGTTGATTCGTTTTGTGGCTTTGCTTTCTATAAGTTTGGCTGTGTTAAATATACTTCCTTTTCCTGCGCTTGATGGTGGCAAATTGTTGTTTATTTTGATTGAATTCGTCTTGGGCCGAAAAGTGCCTTACAAATGGGAAAACTACATTCATTTCTTCGGATTCCTAATTGTCATCGCATTGATTTTAGTGGTTACTTATCAGGATATTTTGAGGTGGGTGAATTAGTGCTTGCTATGTGTTTCAATTTGTATTTTAAGAGGGGTTGCGGGGTGTGGTGAAATGTTTTTTTACTTAAGAAAATTTACAATATCTTGTGTGTAGGTGCCGTTAGGTACCTACATCTAGATTTAGTGTTTTGGCCGAAATTAGGGCTTGAATGTCGGGGGGAATGTTATTAATATTCAAAGCCCAACGATGAGAAAAAGGAGAGAGAAATTTAGGGCTTTTCTTTCCAGGGCTTTCTTCATCTGAGGATCAAACACAAATTTCACGTTTAATTCAAATTCGATGTCTAAAAACGCAGACTTGAAGGAGTTATGGATGAATGTTCTTACAAGGCTTGAGCCTACTATAAAAAGAACTAATTTTATAACTTGGTTCCGAAATACCGCAGCTTTTGAAATAAAAGATTCTGTTTTGGTTATTGGCGTTCCAAATGTTTTTGCTCAGGATTGGATTCTTGGCAAATACAAAGTGAAGATTCTTCAGGCCGCTCAAGAATTTGCTCCACAACTTACTGGCTTGGAGGTTGAGGTGAAGAGTGAACTTTTGGATAGCGAGACTCCTTTGAATAATATAGATGTTTCTAAAATAAATTCTTCTCCAGAGAAGAAAGTTAGGAAAGTTCGTGGTAAACAAGAGGTTTCTCTCGGGAATGGTGTTCGAAGCAAGATGTTGAATGAGAGATATAATTTGGATAGCTTTATTACTGGAAAAGAAAACAGACTTCCACATGCTGCTGCTACTGCTGTTGCTAATATGCCTGGTGGCATCTACAACCCTATGTATATCTATGGTGGAGTTGGTCTTGGAAAAACACATTTGCTCCAATCTGTAGGAAATGCAATCTTGAAAGATACTCCAGAGAAAATCGTTCGTTATTTGACTGCTGAGAGGTTTGTTTCTGAGGTTGTTGATTCTATGCGAAATGGCAAGATGGATAAGTTTAAGACCCACTACAGGGACATTGATGTGCTGTTGGTGGATGATGTTCAGTTCTTTGCAAAGAAGAATTCGAGTCAGCAGGAATTTTTCCACACATTTAATGAGCTTTATGATGCTAATAAACAAATTGTTATAACTTCTGATAGACCGCCTTCTGAGCTTGATGATCTTGAAAACAGACTTACAACTAGATTTGGAATTGGTATGGTTGTTGAGGTGTTGATGCCTGAATTTGAGACGAGGATCGCAATCTTGCAGGATAAATGTATGGATTGGCAGATGATTATCGATCCGGATGTTCTCGAGTTTATTGCTGCGAATGTTAGTTCTAGTGTTAGAGAACTTGAGAGTGTTTTGAGACAAGTTATTGGTGAGGCGAAGATTGATAATAGAGTTCCAACCGTGAAGAGTGCTGCAGAAGTGTTTCAGAGACTTTATAGGGCAAAAGAGATTATTGGACTTGATGTTGATAAGGGGCGTGATGAGAATTTTGTAATGACGGCAGGTGATGTGATGAAAGTTGTTTCTAGTTATTACAGGGTTACGGTTGATGAATTGAAAGGAGAGGTGAGGAAAAAAGAAGTGATGGTTCCACGTCAGGTTTGTATGTATATGATAAGACATGAATTGAGTGAGTCGTTTGAGAAGATTGGACAGGATTTTGGAGGAAGGATGCATACTACTGTGATGAATGCTTGCAATAATGTCATTAAGAAATTGAAAAAAGATTCTAGACTGGTAAGAGATATTAATGCTATAAAGAGAGAGATGGGGCTTTAATATTCTTTGGGGATGAATAGATACTATTACGATTATAGGAGGAGTTCTTCTAGGTCGAATGGACCTGGTGGTGGGGTAGGTCTTCTTTTCCCGTTTTTTCTTCTAATTATTATTGGGATAATGTTGGTTCTTGGTTTTCGGCTTTTTTATGCTTATGTGATTACTGATGCTGAAGATGGTGTTTATTTGTATATTGCGGAAGGGCAGGCTCAGATAAAAATGTGGGGGACTGATGAGTATGTCAAAGCCTATAATAAAACTAAGATTTTGCAGGGTGATGAGGTCTATACATCTAAAGATTCGAAGGTTGTTGTTGAGTTTGAGGATGGTTTGGTGGTTCGTCTTGGAGGAGAAACTTCGGTTGTTTTCAATGAGATCTATGATGATGGGAATGGGGCTGAGGTAGATGTTCTTGTTGATTCTGGAGCGATTTGGGTTAATAAGACTGCTGTTGGGGCGTCTGATACTGATTTATCTGTTTTGACTGACAATCTTTTGGTTTTTCCTGATACTGGAGGGGCTATTTTTGAGATAGAAAACCGGAGTGGCTTTGAGGTTGTGCGGACTTTGTTTGGTGGGGTGAATATTGATGTTTATAGCCAAAATGGTGGAACTCAGGTAGACCATATTTTAGTTGAGGAGAGGAAAGAGGCGTTGTTTGATGCAGATGGTATGAATCGGTTTTGGAAATTTCAGGCTCCTAATGTGGTTGAAGATCTTTCTTTTGATTTTGAGGAGTCTCCTTGGTATTTGTGGAATGTGCTCGAGGATGAGGAGCCAAGTGATTGGAAAATTGAAGTTGAGGAGGAGGTTGTGGTTGAAGTTGTGGATCCAGAAGTTGTTGAACCTGAAGTTGTTCTTGAAGAGGAAGTTGTGGTTGAACCAGAACCGGAACCTGAGCCTGAGCTTGAGCTTGAGCCAGAACCTGCGATTGTTCTTGGTCCGTTAGAAAATCCGAAAGTATTGAAAATCAATGGTGTTGAGTGGGATTCGTCTATGTTCGAAGAAGGGTTGAAGGTTGAATCTGAGACCATAAAGATGGAGGGGTCTGTGAAGGGAGCTACTGATGTTGTTGTTAATAATTATAATCTTCAGAGGTTTGAACCTCAAGAGGGGGAGGAAGATTTTGTGTATTGGATGAGTGAGGAGTATGAAAACCTTGTTCCAGGTGAAAATGTGTATGAAATTTATGCATTGGATGCAGATGGTTCTCGGAGTGGAAGCGTTCACTTCAAGGTGATTTGGAGTCCTGAAATTGATGAAATTCCACATGTTATTGACGAAAGTGACGAATAGGCGTATAGTTCATCGCCTATAATTAGATGATAATGTTTGAAGAAGGAGACCATGATGGTCTTGATGGCGACGATGCTATTGAATCTGGTGAACCTGTTGACGGGGAATCGGATGTTTCGCGTGTCTTGTCTGAAGATGGGCTTATTAGAGGGGGAGATTTTCCAAGCACTGATTATGTTGTTTCTTTTGTTTCTGGGTTGCCTGAGGAGTTTGTGACAGCTCTTGCCTATAGCGAGAAGACGCGTGAAATATTTGAGCAGGTTGAGGAGGTTATTAATTGGTTGATACAGGATTTGCAAGGGGGGCGGCTTCAGAAGCGTTTTGGTGATAAAGATAGTGTTCGGGAGGGGTTGAGTATGATAGATGATGTTTTTATCAACGTGTGTAGGGTTGTTTTTTATGAGATAAAGAAAAAGCGTGAGGAATTGGGTTTTGATCATGAACTTGTTAAAGATGATTATGTTCAGACTATTTATAATCTTCATGATACTTTGTATCTTCTCAGGGATGAGGTTCGAGATAATGGGGATAGTTATTTTTATTCACATATTATCGGGGTTCTTTTGATTTTGATACGAGAAGGTGGTTTTACCGGAGCTGTTACTCGAACTTCTGCTATTGGTCATGATACTTCTGAGGACAAGGGACTTCCTATGGCTGAACTTTTGAATATTTCGGAATACACGCACAGACTTACAGGAATACCTGAGGATGAGCTAAAGGTATTTGATAGGAGAGTTACCAATATTGTCACTGGTCTTACCAAGATTAAACGTGCTGATAAACGTGCTGATAAGCCTATGACTAAATATGAACGTCGTGAAGCTACCTCTCGGCTTTTTTGGCAGACATTTTTAAAAGAGACAAAGATTGCTCCTGTTAAATTGGCGGATAGAATACATAATATGAGGACTTTGGGTTTTAAGAAAGGGAAGGCTGGCGATGATGCTCAGGAAAGAATTTCGAGGGAGACCGAGGAGGTTTATAGTCCTGTTGCGAAAATTGCAAGGCTTAGGGATATGTATAGAAGTTTGGTGTTTGCTACTTTTGAAAATCGTAATCCACAATTTGTGGTTGATTTTGCCTACTTGCAGTTTGAGAGAAGGGCTTTGTTGGATGACTGTGCTGATGATATTGAATCTAGTCTTGTTGCTTTGCCTGATGTTGATGGGGTTATGTTTAGAGATATATCAATTTCTGAATATGTGGATTCTCTGGATAAGTCTTACTCTGATGTGCAAATAGAGAATTTAGACATTAATTGTTTGGATTCTATGCAAGAGTGTGTGGTCTTTGTGAAAGAGGGAGATGACGATATTCTTAATCTTGTTAGTAGTTATATTGTTGGTATTTTTGGTATGGAGCCTGCGAAGTCTTTGAATGTTGGTAAGGGTAAGAATTTGGTTGGATTTAGTAGACAGTTTGGGAAACAGCTTTCATTTAGAATTATAACTAAAGTTGACTATAATAGAGAGATTAGAGGGGTCTATTTGGATGAAGAGGATGCTTTGGATCCATTCAAAGAACAAATCCAGTCCTTGCTTGATAGAAGAAGTGCTGGTTTGATTGATGATATTATCAAATCTGCTAAGGCTGAACTTTTGGGTAAGCCTATGCGACTTACCACACCTATGGGGGATAAGTATGAGCTTCTGGCGGGATCTTCGTATTTAGATTTTTTGGCAGCCGTGAACCCATATGATCTTGGTAAAGCTGCTTTTGCGGAATGGTCTCGAAGTTTGGATAGCAAGGGGGCTCGAAAATGTTCTTTGTGGGATGAAATAGAGAGATCTCCTGATCCCAAGGATGTTCCTATGGTGAATGTAAGAACTTTGACTTCCGAGGAAATAGCTTCCCCAGAGAAAATGCATATTTCGCCACTTTGGCTTTTGTACTGTGTTACTCCGAAGGCTATCGGTATGGTAAAGAGTATTTTGAAGTCTCCATATTCTTATTATAGGCAAAGGGTTGATGGTGATGGGAATGGGCATTCTTCGACGGTTCTTTCTGAATCTTTGGAGGATGGGTATGAGCAATTATATATTATTGAGAATGGAAAAAAGTGTGTTGATGAGCTGTCTGGTCTTTTTGGGGTTCGTTCTCCGAAAATTATCAAGGTTTTGAAGAATGGTGATGCAAAGAAATCAGATGATTGTCTTTTGCATGAACTTGGTACTGGAAGTGTTAATCCTTTGCGGAAATTGGTTAAGCATATTAAGCCTAGAGAGCGTTGGCATATTTCTTTGAGTTTGTTGAATCAGCCTGGAATTATGGAGCATTTCTCTAGAGAATTTGGTAAATGTGGTTTTAGCCTTGGTGGCATCAAATCAAGGCGAATAGGGGACTTAGATGAGAGTAAGATGTTTGTTTCCAAGCCTGCTGGTAGTGCTGATTCGATGATAGATACTTATGGATTTCTAAAAGCTTTGATCAGGTTGAGATTGGCTTATCCAGATCTCAAGGTTACTGATTCAGTTCTGTAGATTCTTTAGAGGTACTTCGCTTTGTTTGTATTGTGGTCCTCGTTTGATGTGGCAAAAATTGTTTCGCCTTCTGGTGTTGAGAGATAGAACCAATAGTTTGAAGATTTTGGATTTATTGCTGCTTCTATTGATGAAAGGGATGGGTTGCAGATTGGAGTAGGTGGTAGGCCTTGGACTTTTCTTGAGTTGTATGGGGAATCTGCCGAGAGGTCGGCTGATGTTATCTTATTGTCGTCTTTTGTGTAGAGTAAGGTAGCATCTGCGTCTAGTCGCCAACCTGAATCGATGCGTTTCCACAAGATGCCTGATACGAGAGATTTGTCTTCTTGGCTGATTACTTCTTTTTCTATTATTGATGCCATTATTATTATGTCTTCGAAAGATTTTCCTGATTGGGTTATTTGATCTACGAGTGGTTGAATTTTGTTTTCGAAATTGTCGAGCGCTTTGTAGATTACTTCGTCTGGTTTGAAGTCACCTGCGTTGAGAAAATATGTGTCTGGGAATAGGTATCCTTCGAGAGGTGTTCCTGCAGGCAAGAAGTAGTAATATTCATATCCTTTGAATTCTTGGGTTGCTTTTGTGAAAGCGCCTGATTCAATTAGCTCTGATTCTGTGAGGCGAGTGTCGATGTCTTTTATGCGAAGTCCTTCCTGGATAGTGAGGATTGCTTCTGATTTTGATGCGTCTGAGATTATCTGAGTAATTTCTTTTGTTGTCATCGATTGGTTGATCATAAATCTGCCTGAAATTATATCTTCATCTATGTTATTTAGGCGAATATACCAATAAAATGCCCATGAGCTTTTTATTAGTTCTGAATCTTCTAGATTTTTGCCTATTGTCTCTATTGATTCTCCTTGTTTAATTAAAAAAGATACTTCTTCTGTATTTTCTGGATCTGGAGCAGAGTTTATTGAATTGTAATATCTGAATGTGTTTGCTGCTATTGCTGCAATAAAAAAACCGATTATTCCATAAACATACCTTCTGTATTGTTTTTGTGATTTATTCACAGGTCGAGAGGTTAATTTGAGGGGGTTTCTAGCCTAAACCTGGGATATTCATATCTCCCATTATGTCTTTCATTTTTTCAGCTCCAATCTGTTGAGATTTTTCAATTCCTTTGTTGAAAGCTTTTTCTAGAGATTCTTCTAATACGGCTTTTTTTTCAACTGCTTTTTGGATTGCATCATCTGAAATTTTTACGCTCATGACTTTTTGTTCTCCGTTTATTGTTACTACAACTCCTTCACTTTCTGCTTCTATATGAGTGTTTTTTAGCTCTCCTTTGATTTTCCGAGCTTCTTTTTGGACTTTATATAGGTCTTTTGCTTTGTCGAACATGTTTTTTGGTTAAATTTTGTTGCGAGTTTATCGCGATGACGACTTTACCATAAAAATCTATTGATATAAATAGTCTTTTCCACTAGTATTTGCGCTGCTTGTGCCAAAGTGCACACCTAATATCTACAAAAAAATATCTTGAAAAATTAAAATTATGGAAACTGTAAAATTACAAGCAAAGAGGAGGGATATGTCTGAAAAGGCAAAAGATAGGAGAAAAGAAGGCTATGTTACTGCTGAATATTATGGAAAGGGAGTTGAGAACCAACAACTTTTGATTGATTACCAGGGTTTTAGACGAGCTTATCGTGAGGCTGGAAAGTCTACTGTGATGGAGCTTGAAATCGATGGTGAAGACAAGATTTATGCTTTGATTCATGAAGTCGATTATCATCCTGTTACAGATGAATATATGCATATTGATTTGATTCACGTTGATTTGAACAAAGAAATTAGTGCGAAGATTCCTTTCGAATTTGTTGGAGAGGCTCCTGCTGTACGTGAGCAACAAGGTACATTCATGTCGGCTCTTGATGGAGTTGAGGTTAAATGTATTGCTAGAGATTTGATTTCTTCGATTGAAATTGATGTTTCTGGCTTGGTAGAATTCAGTGATGCTATTAAGGTTTCTGACTTGAAATTGCCTGAAGGGTTTGTTTTGGTAACTGATCCTGAAGAAACTGTTGCTACAGTTCTTCCACCTAAGGAAGAGGAAGAAGAGGAGATTGTTGTGGCTGAAGGTGAGGAGGGTGCTGAAGGTTCTGAAGGCGCTGAAGGAGAAGAGGGTGCTGAAGGTGCTGAGGGCGGTGAAGGTTCTGCTGAAGGTGGTGAAGAGAAGAAAGAAGAGGGAGGGAAGTAGGAATTGTATAAAATTTGATGAGAGCGCTCCAGTGCGGGGCGCTCTTTTTTTGTTTTTCTTGATGGGTTGACTTTCTCGGTGTTACTGATAAGATTTCCTCTTAGTTTTTTAAATTGTTATTTATGGGTTCAATTGACTTATCTATTGAGATTCCTGAGGGGCATGCGGCATATGGTAATGCTGGTGATTTTGAAGTGCATTTTTCTAGGATATTGCAAGCAAGGCGTTGTTTTTTAATGTCTTATGTTCCTAATCTTAGGGGGAATCAGGTTGTCTTGCATAGGATTAATGATGAAAAAAAAGCGGATGCTGTGCGTGAGATCGCTAGTGAGTTAGGGGTTGAAGTCCGTGAATGTATTTCGGATTAAAAAAAACCGCGGGAGAAAGTCCCACGGCTTTTTTGTTGTTTTTTAAATCTCTTTTATAAACTCCAGATAGTGTATCCAGCGATCATTGGGGCGATGATTAGTGCAACTGTATTGATTACTTTAATCAATGCGTTGAGGGCTGGTCCAGAGGTGTCTTTGAATGGATCACCAACTGTATCTCCAACAACGGCTGCTTTGTGAGCTTCGCTTCCTTTCCCACCATGATTTCCATCTTCAATATATTTTTTTGCGTTGTCCCAAGCTCCACCTCCTGTACACATCTGTATTGCGAGCAATAGGCCAACAATAATTACTCCAGCAAGCATTCCTCCAAGAGCTAGTGGCCCAAGAATGAATCCTACTAGAATAGGTGCACTCACTGCTAATATGCCTGGGAAAACCATTTCTCTGAGAGCGGCTCTAGTAACGATGTCTACGCATTTACCATATTCTGGTTTTGCTTTTCCTGTCATAATTCCTGGAATTGTCTTGAATTGGCGGCGAACTTCTTCAACGACTGTGTAAGCTGCTTTTCCTACTGATTGCATTGTTGATGCAGAGAATATGAATGGAAGTAGTCCTCCGATGAAGAGTCCAATCAATACTCTGTGATCTGAGATGTCAAAAATGAATTCTTCTCCTCCTGTTACGTTTTTTATTAACTCTTCTTTGTATGCTTGGAATAGCACGAGTGCAGCCAAAGCTGCTGAACCTATAGCGTAACCTTTTGTAACTGCTTTTGTTGTATTTCCTACTGAATCTAATGCGTCTGTGTTTTTTCGTACTTTTTCAGGTAGACCTGCCATTTCAGCAATTCCTCCTGCGTTGTCTGTGATAGGTCCGTATGAATCGGTTGCGATCACCATTCCTGTAGTTGAAAGCATAGCTATAGCTGCGATTGCTATACCATATACTCCATTTGCAACTGATGGTGAATTTTCACCGAAGTAGTAAGCTAAGAATATTCCAACTAAGATCAAAATTACTGGTAAAACTGTGCTTTTTAGTCCAACTGCCAAACCTGTAATTATGTTTGTTCCAGCTCCAGTCTCTGAAGACTTAGCTATCATCTTAACTGGTTTGTAACTTGTTGAAGTGTAGTATTCTGTGATTATGGTTATGAAGAGTGTGATGCCGAGACCAACTAATGATGCTAGGAAAATGTATACATCTCCAAGCAAATAATCTGTGGCAAAATAAAATCCAATAGCAGATAGCAGACCTGTTACTAACATTCCTTTGTACATGGCTCCCATGATGTTCTGCTTCTTTCCTAGTTTTACGAAGAAAGTTCCGATGATAGAAGCTATTACTGCTATAGAACCTAGTGCTAGTGGGTATTCGATTCCCATTGTTCCTAGGGTGTCTGTAAGAGTGCTTGCAGCAAGAATCATTGCTGCTATCAGGGTAACTGCATATGTTTCAAACAAATCAGCTCCCATTCCTGCGCAGTCTCCAACATTGTCTCCTACGTTGTCAGCTATTACTGCTGGATTTCTTGGATCGTCTTCTGGAATTCCAGCTTCGACTTTTCCTACTATGTCAGCTCCAACATCTGCTGCTTTTGTGAAGATTCCTCCTCCAACACGAGCGAACAATGAAATCAACGATGCTCCGAATCCAAATCCGATCAAGGTGTTTGCCGCTACTTGTGCTGGCATTCCTACTACTTTTGTAAAGATAATGTAGAAACCACTTACGCCTAATAGAGAAAGTCCTACTACAGCCATTCCTGTTACGGCTCCTCCTTTAAAGGCGACTGATAAAGCGCTTTGGAGAGATTTCTTTGCTGCATTAGCTGTTCTGACATTTGCTCTAACGGATACGTTCATTCCAATATAACCTGCAATTCCTGAAAAGAGTGCTCCGACGCCGAATCCAACCGCCATCCAAACTCCAACGTTGTAATCACCAGCAGGTATAACGAAAGCAATAATTAAAAATATAATTACTGCAAGAATACCTACGGTTAGAAATTGTCTGTTCAAGTATGCTTTTGCACCATCTTGTATAGCTTGTGCGATTTCCTGCATTTTGCTATCTCCTCTTGGTTTTCTGACGATCCACGCTATCAAAATGATAGCATAAAGGAGTGCCATAAAACTTACGACAACAGCGATAGCAGGTAGAGATGTTTCAATCATAGCTTTTAAAATTAATGAATATATGTTTTTTTATCTTAAAGTTGATAGCAGTATATAGATAAAGTTTCTCTAGCTGAAGCGGTCTTTCTCAGATTTTCTTGTCAGAATTGGCAAAAGTATGTAGAATTTTTCTTAGTTCATGTTTCTTCTTGTGTTTCTCGAAGAAAAATAATAACCCTTCATTTTATGAAAAAGTCACTTCCAGTTGTTGATGTTGTGAAAGATGGTATTGAGGTTTTGAAATTGAATAAAGTTCAGATGTCGCATATTGCTCATGATCCAAAGGCTACTGTTTGGGCGTTTGGGATTCTTGGGCTGCCTTTTGTTGTTAATATTTTGTTAGCGATGTTTCAGGAGACTACGTTTATGTATTTGCAGGTTAAATTTTTGTTGATTCCTTTGGTAACTATGGTTGGTTGTATCTTTTTGATGAGTTTTGTTGCTCAAAAGGTCTTCCATGCAAAAGGGGATCATATGGCCTTTTTTAGAGTGATTGCATACGCTGGTATTGTGACTTGGCTTTCTGTTATTCCTTTTGTATTGAGTTTGTTTGGTTTGGGTGATGTTTTTAGGTTGTTTAATCTAGTGAATTTGGTTGCTGGGGTTTGGATGTTAGTTGTTACTTATACTTTCTTGATTGATTATTATAAATTGAATCAACAGAACGCAATTATTACCATTGTTCTAGGCGTTGTTGGGGCTAGTATTTTGCAGAGTGTTCTGGGAAGGGCGTTGATAGGGCCGTTTTATAAATTGATGTATCTTTAGGAGCTTTTTGCTTCCAATTCTTGGTCTTATATGATATCTTTTTATCCTTTTTTATGGTATAATACTTTGATATAACTGAATTCAATGGATGATAATGCAAAAAATAGAGATGAGGTAGTTCCTTTTCGAGATGATGAAAAGGAAAAATCTCAGGTAAAAAAGAGAAGAAGGCCTAGAAAAAGGTCTAAAAAGTCTGAGTCTGTGGTTAAGAAAGATGAGGTTTTTAGCGATAAAAAGCCCACGAACCCGTTTTCGGCTCCTGTTGGTGCATTTGATCAGCCTCTTGAGCCAGATCCATCTGGAGCGCCAGATTTGTCGGCGGCACCTCTTCCAACGGCTAGTCAGCCTGATACAAGTTTTCCTGCCTTAGATCCTGTGACTCAAAATGTTGCTGATAAAGAGGATGAATTTAGATATTCTAAGACTGGGCCTGGAGAGGAAAAGGATGCTAATAAGACTGACAAGACTGAAGATTCTAAAAAAGTTGAAGAAAAACCTTCTCCTTTCATGACGGAAGAGCCAGTTCAGCCTTTTTCGGCACCGGTAGGTCCTCAGGTTCCTGGAACATTGGATGAAAAAGTTTTGGATGAGAAACCTATTGATCAAGTGGGTCGAACATCTTCAATGCCGGAAGAATCGATAGAGGACAAAGATAAAGAAAAAGAAAGAATGATTGAAGATAAAGAAAAGGATGAAAGTATTAAGGCAACTAATGCAACTCCTTTTGAGGAAGGGGCTGTTAAAGAATATGAGCAAAACGATCCGTTAACTACTGGACCTGCTGAGGTTATGAAAAATTCTTTGCCTGAAGCTCAGGGAGGGGGTGTCTCTGATGTCGTTGTGGCGGATGTGACTGATGGTGCTGATGGAGTGGGGGATTCTTTAGAAGACGATAAACCTAGTTTCTGGGATATGTTGGAGGAGGCTGGGATTGAAAAGAGACATATTATAATGTTGGTTTCTGTTATTGGTGTGATTATTGTTGTGGTTTTATTTTTTGTTTTTGGTGGTTACAAGCTGTTCACAGGTTCAGATGATGATTTTGTGCAGAAGCCGAGTGTAGAACAGGATGATGAACCTGCTGCAGACAAGCCTTCGGTCAAGAAACCTTCAACTGGTGATTCTTCAGTTGACTCTGAATTTGATCAACATTTTGCTCTTTCTGGGTTGGTTAACTCTTATATTTTTGGACTTGAGTTTTCGAGTTATAGAGTGTTGCCTGGATTGAATTTGAATCCTGTAAGTTACGGTGGATCTACTTCTGCTGTTGATGCTTCTTTGATTGCTGGACAGAATCTGGGAGTTTCAAAGGAGTCTATTTCTTATTATATAGATTTGGTTAGAAGAATTGATAATGCTATCCATGTTGATGTTTATAATTATTTAAATCAATATGTTGATAGGCGAGCTGTTCTTCAGGAGCATTTGGCTTTGTTAAATTCATTGCTTCTTGAAGCAGAATCTTCAAAGAATGTTGTTATTCAAGAATTGAATTCTTTGGATGCTGACTATGAGGCGACTTCATTGAAGAAAGATGAATATGAAACGAAGTTTTTTGATTCGATGGGCGGCTATAATGGTGATATAGCTTATGATTATTTGGAGTTGTTTGTTGAGGCAAGTCAGATTCGTGTAAAACAAAAAGCCTATTTTAATGCCTTGAATAGTGTGAATGGTTCTCTAGATGCGGCAATCTCAAGTTTGATTCCTAGAATCCAAGATATTTCTGTTAATGCTGAAGCTTTGATAAAGGGAGTCCGAGTGTTTGAGGTTACTGGTTCCAATATTGATGCAATTATTTTGCAGCAATAATCGAAAAAGTGTTATAATCCGACCCCAGTACTTAATAAGCTGATATGGATAAGTGGTTTGACGCTATGATTGACGATATTAAGGTTTATCTTCCTCAAGTTGATAGAGATAGACTTCTTTCTGCTTACACTTTATCTGAAACGATTTATAAAGATAGAATCAAGAATGAAAAATATAATAATTTTATTTTTCGTCCTAGGGATGTTGTGAAAAACTTGATTTCTTTGAAGCCTGATGAGGATACAGTTGTTGCAGCTTTTTTGTATGACCTGTTGGATTCTGGCAGATTGTATCTTAGAGAAATTGAAGAAGAATATGGTGAGGGTGTTGTTAGTTTGCTTGAGGGATTGCAGATTTTGAAAAGTATAATGGTTGTGAGATATCAATCTACTGACAAGCTTGATCTTCTTCGTAAACTTTTCTTGGTTATGGCGAAAGATATTAGAGTTTTGGTTATTTTTCTTTCCGTGAAAGTTATTCAGATGGATTTACTTGAAGACATTCCTTCTGATTGTAGTGAGGCTTTTGCGACGGAGGTACTTGAGATTTTTGTTCCTATTGCGGCTAGGCTTGGGATTTATAGATATAAAATGATTTTGGAGGACAAAGGTTTTAAGATTTTGCATCCTGATGACTATAAAAAAATTCATACCCAGGTTGGTGAATTAGTTAAGAAGAAAAATGATTATGTAGACAGTGTTTCAAAGATTTTGGCTGATTTTTATAGTGACCATGGGTTTGGTGATGTTAAGGTTTCAGGGAGGTTGAAAGGGTATTACAGTATCCATAACAAAATGAAAAAGAAGGGACTTCCTACTATTGATGGGATTTATGATGTTTTTGCTTTTAGAGTTGTATTGCCTGCGTCTTATAAGGATGGTATAGAGGAAGATGTTTCAAGATTATATGAGTCTTTGGGGATGCTTCATAGTGCCTGGAGACCTATTCCGAGTAGATTCAAGGACTTTGTTGCTGTGCCAAAGCCGAATGGTTATAGAAGTTTGCATACAACTATTGTTGGGTTGTCGGATGGTACTATTACTTATCCTGTTGAGGTGCAGATCAGGTCAGATAATATGCATGAAGAGGCTGAATATGGTGTAGCTTCACACTGGCTTTATAAAGATACTCGTGGCAAGGGATTGGCTATGCTTAGAAGTCATGCTGAGTGGTTGAAGAATCTTGCGTTTTTGCATTCTGATACGATGAAGGATGAGAAAGTTTTGGACAGTATAAAATTGGATTTGTTTGGTGATAGGATTTATGTTTTGACACCCAAGGGTGAGGTGAAAGAGTTACCTTCGGGAGCTACTTCTCTCGATTTTGCATACCTGGTTCATACTGATATTGGGCATAGATGTTCTTTGGCAAAAGTGAATGGTAAGCCTACTCCTTTTGGCACACAATTGAAGAATGGTGATACGGTCGAAATAGTTACTAACAAAAACACTAATCCGAAGCTTGAATGGCTTTCTATAGTGAATACTAGTCAGGCCAAGGTTAAGATAAGAAACTGGTTTGCTTCGCAGGATAAGCAGCGGCATGTTAAGACTGGTCGTGAATATATTAATGCGCAGTTGGGGAAGTTTGGAAAACCATTTTTGACGCCTTCTCTTCTTGGCTTGAAGAAGTTCGAAGGTAGCAATTTGACTGTGGCTGATAGAGAGAGAATTTTGGAGGAAGTTGGGAAGGGGGTAAAAACTGCTTCTTCTGTTGTGCGTAAAATGTTTAGTGATGAAGATTTACTTGCTTCTGATAAGAGAGAGATTCTTGAGAAGAAAGATAAGAGAAAAATGCAACCTACTTCTGAAAGATTGGAGGATAAAATTTTGCTTGGTGGGGTTGATGGTTTGAATGTAAATATTGCGAAATGTTGTTTGCCGAATTTTGGTGAGAAGATCATTGGTTATGTTTCTCCAGTAAAGGATAGTGCTACGATCCACAAAAAGAATTGTTCTTTGGTTGGCAGGATGAAGAAGGATCGGATTGTTGATGCTAGTTTCAAAAGTGATGGTGATGTGTCGAGACAGAAGATTTACAGGGTGAGTATAAAGATTGAGGCTGATAGTAGGGTTGGTTTGCTTGGAGATATTGGTTCAACGGTTGCTTCAAATTCAGTCAATATAGTTAATCATTTTTCGAATGTTGATAGTGATGGACTTGCTATAGTTAAAATGCTCTTGGATGTTGCTGGTCTTGACCAGTTGGAGAGAGTTTTGGATGCTTTGGAGAAAGTAGAGGGGGTACGGTTTGTTAAAACGGAATCTTGAGTGCCTTTTCAGTTTCAGTTTCTATGATGTCTTTTATCAATCTTTTGAGTTCGATTGTTTCTTCGTCGGATAGTTTTATTTTCAGGATGTTTTTTAGTGGATTTGCTTGGATGTAGTAGAAAAGTTTTTTGTATTTGTGTGTTATTGGAGTGTGGAATCCTTTGAATTCTTTTAGATCTGGGAGGAGTCCTAGGTTGTCGAGTAATTTTATGAGGAATGTTGTTGTTATGAGGAGGGCTCTGTCTTCTGTTTTTGCTAATGTTGTGATTGTTTCTTCAACAAGGTCGAATACCTCTGGAGTGGTTTCTTCTTCGAGGAGCAATTCATCTGTGATTTTTGCTACGATCATCGCGTTTGTGATTCTTTCTAGGTTGTCTCGAAGGTTTCTGTGAGAATCATTTTGTTCGATGTCTGTCAGGATTGTGCTGTTTGGACCTCTGTACAGGTTGAAAGTGCAGGTGTTGAGTGTTTCGACTTTACCTGCAAATCTAGAGTTTGGTTTGTGTGAGCCTTTTGCTATTACTTTGATTTTTCCGTGATCTCTGGTCAGGATGAAAAGGAGTTTGTCAGTTTCTCCTAGAGTTTTTGAGCCTAGGATAATGCCTTTTGTTTGGATGTTTTCTCTTTTCTTCATTATTCCTCGGTTTTGATTGGTTTTCTAAGGTAGTTGTGGACCGAGAGGATGCTTGCACAGGTTGCCAAGGTCATTGTGATTATTAATTCGAAGATTATTAATGCAGAGAGATTTAGATTTTCGCTGAATTCAAATAGTGATGTTCCGTCGATGTTGATTTTGTTTGATAGAAGTGCGAGTAAAATCAGATTTACTCCTATTGCTAGGATTGCGTAGAGGATTGATTCTATGATGAATGGAAGGTGTATGAATCCGAGGCGGCTTCCGACAAGTCTCATGACGTTTATTTCCTTTCTTCTATTGAAGATTGTGATTTGTATTGTGTTGAAAATTATGAGAAGTCCTCCGAGGATGAATGTGATTATGACGTAGAATATTATTTGGTGACTAATGTCTGTGACTTTTTTTAAGTTTTTTGCTACAGATGAGATTATTGATTTTTCTTGGCTGTTTCCTGATGGAGATTCTTGGACGTTTGATATGTATATTGATAGATTGCTTCCTTTGATGTGGTTTTCGATTTCTACGTGAAACTCTGGATTTGTTGTTGTGACTGAGATGCTGGCTGGAAGGGGATTGCCGAGATCATATTTCTCGAATGAATCGTATATGTTTGGGTATGTTGTTTTGACTTTTGAGAGAGCTTCTTCTTTTGAGGTGTATGTTGTTTTTTTCACTCCATCTAGGATGTTTATTTCGTCCATGATTTTTTGTGCTTGGACTTGAGAGGTCGACTCTTTCAGGTACAAAGTGAGGTCTACTTTTTCGCTCAGACTTTGTAGTGATGTTTCTGCGATGAAATTAACAGCCAGGATTATGTTGAAGATGAAAAGAATGATTCCAATTACCAGGATTGTAGCTATTGAAAGAAATTTATTTCGAAACAGATTCGAAATGCTTAGTAGGAAGGCTTTTTTTGTTAGAACTAGAGGATTTGAGGCTAGCATGTTTTTCTCTTATTAAAGACGATTTGTATATTCCTGGTTGATACGGCTTCAGTCTAACAATTTTTGTGTCTAAGTTTAAGTCGATTATTAGTTTTTCTAAGTTTTGTGTGAATGCAAACTGATCGTAGCCGAGTGCAATGATAGAGGGTCGGAAATTTTTGATGGCTTTGGCTTTGTCTTTTTTTTCTCCGAGGGTTACTACGTCAGACCAGGTTGTTTCTTCTAGGTTTTTTTGTCTTGTTTTCTCGTTGTAGTCTGCTTTTCGGCCTTTTATTTGTTTGACTGTCTTGTCTCTTGCGATCACGGTGACGATTATTGGATTTGCAAAACGTTTTGCTAAAGCTTTTGCTTGGAGAAACAGGTTTTCGTGCCCTGCGTGCAGATGATCGAAGGTGCCGAATAACATTATTGTTTGATTTTCTTGGTCGTTCATTGAGTTTTTAATATAGATCTGGGACGAAGAGGTTGATCGCTATCAGGACGAAGAAGATTAGGATCACGATACCAGCTAAGGTAGCGTCCAGTATTTTATGCGTTTTTTCTCTTTGTGCAAGGGAAATTCGCAAACTGCTTAATCCGTAGATCATTCCTGTGATGATAAAAGGTATGTCTAGAGTTTTGTTTACTATCAAGGCTTCTTTCAAATACATTCCGTTTGATATGAATAAGGTTGATCCTATATGAAGGCTTCCGATCACTATGAAAAATAGGATTGAGACTTTCTTGATGTTTTGAATTGTGTCCATCGCGGGGATTATACAGTAGGGTGGGGGATTTGAGGAAGGGGAAGTGGGTGGAGGATTTATCTCGGGAGGCTTCTTGACGGAAGGGCGGCTTTTGGTGTAGAATCGCCTCCAAAATTTGTTTTTAACTTTTTTATTATGAGTGAAAGATTAGGAAATGATCCTGCCAACCCTGTAAGAATTGAAGATTTCCATTTCCAAGGAGGTCCAAGAACTGGTAAGCCCTGGGATTTGAAGGGGATGATTCCGGTTAGTGGAAGTGATTATCAAATTGGTATGATGGAGGCGGAGCCTTCTTATGCAGGAGGGAATATGGTTTTAGAGACGGAATCAACTTATGGATTGATAGTGTCTGGGCCTGGGGGTGACGAAGTTTTACCTGCTAATAAGAATGTTTCTCTAGGGTTTTCGGGGCCCCCAGAGGTCGCTATTGATATGATTAGTCATTGTGATTGTCAGGAAATGATTCAAAGGATTGTGGGTTTGTTGAAATCGACTATTCCAAACATTTCATTTATACAGAAACTTCCTACTATAACTCCTTATCCACCTAGAAAGACTGGTGAAACAACTTTTGTAGCTGATGGAGATGGTAACCCAGAAATTGTTGCTGCCTCTGTTGAAATTAGGCCTGTTTTGGAAGAAGTTTTGGATGATATCCGTGATAGATTGATGGAAGTTGTTACTACTCCTGGTGCTATAAAGACTAATAGCTAGTTGATTTGGGAGTCTAAGTTGTTGTAGACTTGGCCTTGATGAAAATTTCAAAAGAAACAGTTGAGCATGTTGCGAAGTTAGCTCGTCTTGGAATCTCGCCAAAGGAGGCTGAGAAATTCAGCGGGCAACTTTCAGATGTTTTTGATTATATGGAGATTCTTGAAGAAGTTGATACTTCGAAGGTGAAGGAGACTTCTCAGGTTACTGGTTTGGAGAACGTGAAAGAGAAGGATGAAATTGTTCCTTGGACTGCATCTGGTGATCCTGTTGAGAGAGATGAGCTTCTTGGCGCTTCGGAGTTACCTGTCGAGTCGAACCAGATTTTGGTGAAGGCTGCTGTAAAAAAATCATAACTTTTTTCGCAATTGCGGACTTTAAACTATGGCGAATCTAAATGAACTAACAATTAGAGCGGTAGCAGCTGGTTTGAGAGCTGGTGATTTTTCGAGTGAGGAAGTGGCTCAGGATTGTTTTAAGAGGATTCGAGAACGGAATGATGATGTGAATGCTTTTGTGCATCTGACTGAGGAGAGTGCGCTTGAGAGAGCAAGAGAGATTGATAAAAAAGGTTTCTCGGCGAAAGATTCTTTGTTGAAGGGTGTTCCAGTTGGATTGAAAGATATTTTTAGTACTAAGGGTGTTCGAACGACTTGTTGTTCACCTGGGTTGAAGGACTATGTGCCGCCGTATGATGCAAGTGTTGTTGAGCGGCTTCGAGATGCAGGGATGGTGATGATTGGGAAGACGAATATGGATGAGTTTGCTTGTGGGGCTTCTACTGAGCATAGTTGCTTCGGGGTGACGAAGAATCCTGTGGATTTGGACAAGGTTGCAGGTGGATCAAGTGGGGGATCGGCAGCTGCTGTGGCAGATGATATGTGTATTTATTCACTTGGTACTGATACTGGTGGGTCGATTCGTCAGCCTGCGAGTTTGTGTGGGACTTATGGTCTCAAAGTGACTTATGGGCGAGTTTCGAGGAGTGGGGTGACGGCGATGGCTTCTTCGTGGGATACGATTGGTCCATTTGGAAAATCTGTTGATGATTTGGCGATTGTTCTCGGGGAGATTGCTGGGAAGGATAGGCGTGATATGACTATGCCTGATGAAAAAGTTCCAGATTACACGGCTTCTTTAGGAAAAGGAGTTAAAGGCTTGAAAATTGGTTTGCCAAAAGAATATTTTGGAGAGGGAATCGAGAAAGAGACGAAAGATGTTGTGATGGCTTCTGTTAAGCGGCTTGAAAAAGAGGGGGCTGAAATTGTAAAAGTTTCATTGCCGATGACTAAGTATGCGATTGCAGTTTATTATATTTCGATGCCGGCTGAAGTTTCGGCGAATATGGAAAGATATGATGGTATTAGGTTTGGAAAGAAGGCTTCTGGCGATGTGAAAGATTTGGTTGATCAGTATTTTGTGACTCGTGGAGAGGGATTTGGTGATGAGATGAAGAGGCGAATAATGATTGGGACTTATGTGCTTTCGGCAGGTTATATGGATGCTTATTACAAGAAAGCGATGAAGGTGAGGACGAAGATTATTGAGGATTTTGCCGCTGCTTTCAAGAAAGTGGATGTATTGATTGGGCCGGTTTCTCCTTATCCTGCTTTTGGGATTGGAGAGAAATTGGATGATCCTCTTGCGATGTATATGGCGGATGCACTTACAATTCCTGCGAGTGCTGCTGGATTGCCATCGTTGGCTTGTCCGGCTGGTTCTTCGAAAGATGGTTTGCCAATTGGTTTGCAAATTATTGCACCTCAGTTTCAGGAAGGGCTTTGTTTGAGAGTTGGGGAGATGGTTTAGAATAAGGCTTTTTGTGGGCTGAGTTCTGTTCCTCCAGCGAAATCCCAGCATATTTGAAAGATGGCTCTTTGGCTGTTTGCGATTTGGGGCGATTTGATTATCATTCCGAGAGGTGTTTCTGATGCGAATGAAATGATTGCCACTTTGTCGTCGTAGATGTTGATTTCGTTTGTGAATTGGTATTTGTCTTTTGGGAGTAAGCGCATTTCACGGTTGTACTTTGGGTCTTCGGCGTGGACTTTTTTGCCGGCTTCATCTGCTGTGATTATTCCTTTGAGGTGGATCTTGCGTTTGGTTCTTTTAGTGACGTATTCTTTGTCATACTCTGGCCAGATGTTGCGGATTGCTTCTGAGTTTGAGAAGTTCAGAATTCCTTTTTTTGTGGTGAGAGTATCTTCGTATATGGCTTTGATTCCTTCGAGTCCTTCGAAGTATTGGATCAGTGGATGAACTGTTTCGCCTTTGAGGCGTTTTAGTTTTGGGATGGCGTCTTTGAGTGCTTTTGTTCGTTGTTCAAAAGTTGATGCAACGATTTCGGGGTCCGTAGGTGAGAAGTATTTTATTCGGTTTTTTGTTACGGTCGAGATGAGTCCTTTTTCTTTTAATTTTTTTAAGATGTCGTATGCGGTGACACGATTGATTCGGGCTTTGGTGGCTATGTTCGAAACTACGCTTTGGCCGAGCTCGATCATTGATAAATATACGCGGGCTTCTTTGTCTGTGAGTCCGATTGCAGTGAGAATTGGGAGAAGTTCTTTTGGCATATTGTTGTGCGTTAGAGGGGTTGTTTGGTCAAGTCGATTTTTGTTGTAGAAAGTTTCGACAGGTCTTGGGGTTTTTGGTTGGGGAATTGTGGTCTTGTATATTTTGGAGCACTTGTTTTCGGCTTGTGGGAGCGGTTTTTATTGTCTTTGTCTTGGTCTTTCTACAGGTGGGAAAGTGCTCTTATTTTACTATTGAAAATTGGAAAAGCAAGGGGTAGGTTTTGTGGTGAAAATTCGCCAAATGGCGAGATAAAATTTAACCAAAACTATTATGGGAGAGACTGCTTTATCAAGATTGGATGATGAGTTGCGTGGAGAGATTGAAGAATTAGAATTGGGAGAGGCTGAGAAAGAACAGGTGGCTGCAATTGCTGGGTGTGATCTTGTTACTCTTCATACGAGTGATGTTGATGGGAAGTCACTTGGATTGCCTATGCCTGGTAGACAATTTCCGTCTAGTGTGAAAAATGGTGCTGGAATTGATGGGTCTTCTGTAAAGGGGTTTGGTCGTGGTGTTGAAGAGAGTGATATGTGGATGGCTCCTGATTTGGGAACTGGAATAGTTTTGCCTTGGAAGAATTCTATGGATAGGTCTATGGCCAGAGTTGTGACTGATTTGAGAAATGCTGATGGGACTAGCTTTGAAGGTGATGCTAGGTCTATTTTAAGAAGGCAGCTTAAAAGAGCTGCAGACATGGGTTTTGACTTTACTGTTTCCCCTGAATTGGAATTCTTTGTGTTTCCGACTGATGATGAGGGTAAGCCTATTGCTGTTTCCAGGGGAAATACTTCATATTATAGGCATCTTCCTGGTCACCTAGCTGACGTGAGGACTGAGATGATGATAAGGCTGGGGGAATGTGGTTTGAATATTGAGGCTGCTCATCCGGAAGTAGCTGATAATCAGCATGAAATTAATTTCAAGTGTGGTAGTGCTCTTGAACAAGCTGATAAGGTTGTTTTGTTTAGAGATGTTGTTAAGGATCTTGCCAAAATGTTTGGTCATCACGCTACTTTCATGGACAAGCCAATAGCTGGTGTGAATGGTTCAGGAATGCATACCAATATGAGTTTGACTTCTTTGGATGGAGGTGAAAATCTTTTTTATGATGAAGAGGCTGAAGATAAGTTGTCTCTTCGTGCTAAACAGTTTATTGCTGGAATAATGGCTCATATAGATGGGATTACTGCTATTGCTAATCCAACTGTGAATTCTTATCGTAGGTTAGTTCCTGGATTCGAAGCTCCTGTTTATAAATCTTGGGGGTATTCAAATAGATCTTCTTTGATTAGAGTTCCAAAGGTGAAAAATCCAAAAGCTACTAGGGCCGAACTGAGATCTCCAGGACCAATGTGTAATCCTCATCTTGCATTTGCTGTGATGTTGGCGGCTGGTCTTGATGGTATGGAAAACGAAATGGAAGCACCTGAGCCTAGGAAAGAAGATTTGTTTAAATTGTCACCACAAGAACTTGCTGAGATTAATGTTGGCCATTTACCTACGAGTCTTAGAAATGCTATCGGATTTTTGGAAAAAGATGATCTTCTTAGAAAAGCTTTGGGTGATCATACTCATCAGTCTTTCTTGAGATCAAAAAGAGCTGAATGGTTGGCTTATAAGCAGCAGGTTCCTAAAGAGGAATTTGAGAGGTATGCTTTGGACTTTTAAACGTGTTCGTTCAAAAAATTAGTACAACCTTTAAAAAGAGCTGCTTAATCTGTTGAGTGGTTCTTTTTTTGCGTTAGATCGTGGCGCGTATAGTTGAACAAATTATTTGCACGCTTCGATAATGAATTTCTCGATTTCGAGCAGGAGTTCTCGAGTATCGTCTACTGAGATTTTTATTTTTCCTGTTTTGAAGCTCTTGTCGATTTGTAGGAGTTTTCCGTAGATTTCTTTGAGTTGTTCGTGAGTAAAGTTTTTGCTTTGGTTTGAGGCGGTTTGAGCGACGAATGGGTGTTGCTTCAAACGTTTTGCAATTGATTGAGGGTGTTCACCTTGGTTTACGAGGAAATGAGCTTGGATCAGGATGCGGAAATGTCTAACGAGCATGTAGAAAACCATCATCAAGTCTTCGCCGCTTTCGATCAATGTTTTGAAAACTTTGAGTGATCCTTTTCGATTTTTGGTTGCTATTGAATCTGTTAATTTGAAAATTGAGCTCGAGAGTGATTCTGCGATCAAGTCTTCTATAAGTTCTTTTGTAATTGTTGTTTCGCGGCCTGATGCTGATATCAATTTGTCGATTTCGTTTGAGAGTTGCCAGAGGTTTGGGCCGACTCTTTCTGCTAGGAGGGTTGCGTTTGGTCTTTCGATTTTTCCTTTGCGTTTTGTGGTTTCATCTACTACCCAGCTTGTTAGTTGAGCTGGTTGGAGGGCTTTGAATTCTGTGACGTTTGCGATTTTTGTTAATTTTTTGAATAGGGAAGTCCTCTTGTCTGGGATTGCGTTTTCGGTAAAGACGAGGACGCAGAAATCTGGTACTTCTGAACCGAGAGTTTCTACTACTTTCTTTTGTTCTTCTGCTTTCGCTAGGGCTAGATAATTTTTTACTATTACTAGGCGTTTTTCTGCTAGAAAAGGCATGGCGTTTAGGTTTGTGCCGAATTCTTTTGTATCCAATTCTTTTCCTTCAATGGTTTGTATGTTCATGTCACCACCGTGTTTTTTCTCAAATTGATCTGTCCAAAATTTGACTTTTTGGTGGATAGAGTAGGTGTCTTCACCGTAGAAGAAGTAGATGTTTTTTTGATTGGTATCAGTCATGTGTTGGGATTATATCAATTTGACATGCGTAAAAAAAGAGCTGCTTTTTAATTTGAGCAGCCCTTTTATTTGATTTGTGATGTTACGACCTTTGGATGACCTTAGAACGCAACTTTGAGTTGAGTGAGGTCAAGCAGTTCAGATAGTCCTGGAGGAGTGTTGAGGAGGAAGTTCTGGCTAAATTTGATAGTTACAGAACCTTGTTCCATCGAAACACTTCCTGAGTATCTTCGTTTGCTGAATAGATCAGCTACGTTTCCGATCAGGATTCCGTTGAATGTTAATGGGTTGTATGAGAATCCTTGAGAAGTTACCCTGCCGTCATCTGTTCCATCTGTGTCGATTACGATGTATACACCGTCGAGGCGAGTAACTTCAGGGGCGATATTGATATCTCCGTCGATTACTATGAAGGCTGCAGATGGTACGTTTTTTGGATTCAATGGTCCAAATACATCTAGAGGTTCATACGTGATGTTACCTGTTATATTCAGATCACCTCCTTTGATTATGTATGTTTGAGCTGCAGGATCTGAGACGGTTAGACCTGGGATTGTTATATCTTTGTTTGTGTAACTGTAAATATTTGTGTTTGTAGATGGAGGGAATTGATTTGTTATCAATGTCTCGTGCCATCTAGATAGATTTGAGATGTTATTATTGATCTGGTTAACGATGTATTCTTGCTGCCAACTTTCTGCTACTTCTGCTTTCATTTCACAGATTGTACTTGAGAAGTTTTTTAGTGGATTGTCGAATACTCCTGAACTTGCTCCTTCTACATTTGAATATTTACAAATGTCGTGTGTTGGAGTTGTTAGGTAAGCTTGGTCGCTTAAGTCTCCTGCTCCTGTTTTTGGAACTTCTTGTTCTTCGATCTCTTCGATTTGGATTGGAGTGATACTTGGACCTTGGATGTTCTTTTGTTCTGAACAATAAGCTACATCGATACCTGAAGTAAGCTCTGATGAGAAGAATACGTCTCCACCTGCACGAGTTAGTATGAATGGGCAGATTGCGACTACTATTGCATCGTCGTCGTCTGAATCTACGTCGTCTCCTTCTAGATCATTGTCTTCGTATGTTTCGAATTCAATTTCGTTAGGGAATTGCTCACCACATCCATCTGTTTCAGGATCTAGGTTTTGGCAAGTTTCTTGGTCTAGAGATGTTTCGTTCTTCATCTCGTAGTAGAGTTTGATTTTGTATACGCCTTCGATGTTATTGAATACTAATCCTTCGTCTGCGTCTGCAAATGCTTCTGCGAGATCATCTAGATCGTTTGCGTCTAGGTCTTTGTTTGTTACACAGACTTCTGTTGTTTCTAGATCGTTTCCGTCGTATTCACAGATTTCTAGGTCATCATCGTCTTCGTTTAGGTAGGCTTCGTCTGGGTCGTTGTCGAAATAAACTTCGATCCAAAGGTTGTCTTCAAATACTAATTCACCGCCTTTTGAACCTTCCAAGACTCCGTCTTCAAATTCGGTTTCTTGAATCAAGGCAGATGAGACTCCTTTGCCTTCACCAGGTTTGAAATCGATTCTGTATGTTACATATTTACTGTCGGTAGGGAGGATCGTTTCGCCGTTATCACCTTTGTCTTTTGCTGCTATGTTGATTAGATCATCCCAGTCTTCTGCAAAATCTGAATCTCCTGGGTCATCGTCGAAGTCGCCAGGTCTTACACGTTTCTTGATTGAAGCGTCGATCTTTTCTGTGATTTCAGGACTGATTGTAGCTTCACATACTCCTGGATCAGTTCCATCTACTTTGATGAAAACAGTGATTCCTTCATATGGGTTTTTCAAGATGTTTGTGTATGAAGTTGAAGTTTCGTGATTGAAGCTTGCGATTCCTTCTGGATTTACTGGGATTGTCCAATTGATTGTCCAGTCGTGATTTGCAGGAGTGCCTTCTACTTCTACCTCGAAGTCTTCCTCATCTTCCTCTGGATCTAAATTCCAAGATCCGTTTGGTTTGGTTATTTTTAATTCTTCACATTCTGGGTCTGGATCTGGGTCTGGATCTGGATCCGGATCTGGGTCTGGTTTGTCTGGTTTAGGCACATAAGTAAGTTGGCTAACACATGCTGTGTTTGCTCCTTCGTCGTTTGCTCTGACTTGTACGATCCAATCTGTTTGAAGTGTTGGGCCGAACATGTAGACTCCGTCGAATGCTTTTGATTCTGAAACTATCAAAGTTGTTTCACCATTTTCATCAGCTGTATCGTCGAGGCTCAAGTGTGAGTCATTTGCGGTAGTCAGATTGAACCTGAAATCTCCATCATAGTCACCGAGGGTTCCTGTTATATAGAATCTTGTTGAATCAGGCATCGAAGCAGGTGGCCAAGATGGGTCTGCGTGTAATGCAATGTTTTGACATGCGTCTTTTGCTGGAACTATGATTGATAGGTGTTTGATACATCCAGGTTCTGTCAAAGGATCTGAAGATGTAGCTTGTAGTGTGATTATGTTCGTATGTGTTCCAGGGGTTAGGTTTTGCATTGGGTAGAAGTACACTTTTGTTGTAACTGGAGTCGCGAGTTTTGTTGTAGACCAGTTTTCGATAGGTTCTGGTATTGTAAGTGGTAGTTCTACGATTGGGATTGTGATGTCTTGTTCTACTGCGAATACTCCATATTGAGAAGTTGTTTTGTAGTCAACTTTGGTTGGTTGTCCTTCTGGAATTTCGTATTCAAGACTTGATTCAAAAATGTAAATGTCTTCGCTTGGTAGGGAAGTCATAGTTGTTTCGTCTCCAAGTGGAAGACTTGATATGTATGAAGTTATGTTGTAGTGAAGTAATTTACAGAATTGGTCTTCTTCAGGTTCTTCTTCTGGTGGACATGCAGGGAGTTGGAATTTACAAGCTGCTGTAACTTGAGCTTCTGTGTAAGTGGTGTCTCCAAATGCTGATAAATATCCGAAGATGTTTGTGTTTTCTGGTGAAGTGTATTGAATTGCTGTTTCTTGAGTTTCAAGTGGATTTTCTCCTGAGAACAAACCTATTTCTGCTGGATCTGAATACCAATTGAAAGTGGTTGATTCTTGTGGAGCTATGAATGTTTCGCCTCCTACAGACATTGTTATGTTTGAAGTAGCGATTGTTATCGGTGTGTCTTCTGCTTTTATACAAGCTTCGCCGTTCATGGTTGTATAATCTACGTCTAAACATACTGGCGGTTCTATAATTGGGAAGTCTTCTTCACAATTTTGTTCGTCTGTACATTCTCCAGATACTTTGATTTTGTCTGCTCCTGCGGTTTTTGCGTAGAAGAATACTGATTCTCCTTGGTCTGCTTTTATTCCGTTTACAGATGCAGGTTCATCACAAGGTGGTTCTGGTGCAAGGTTTTCTGGGAGGTCTTGTGGACCAAAAAAGAATCCTTGGTCTCCGAGATCGAGTTTTTGGAAGTTATTTCCAGTATTTGCATCTACTGTTATTCCGATATCTCCTGCATCGATGAAGTCTGTATTTGGATTTATGATTGGTCCTAAATCTCCTGAATCTGCAAGTAATACGCTTGCTAGGAAATTTGAATTTTTGCTTGTTGATTTCGCAGGTAAATTTGCGATTATGTTTTTTATGAATAGTCCAATCTGATTCATCCCTTCGCATTCGATTTGGTCGAAAGGATTGTCGTATGCGTTTGGATATTTTTCCAAGAGGTCTTCTTCTGTTTCGAAGAACTCTCCGTAGTCTTCATCTGTGACTTCGTATAAGATTTCGTTGCTCCATGGGTTTCCGTTGTACGAAAGAGTTTCTGCACTAAATTCAGAAACACTTCCAACGGGGATCTGAGAAGGTCGTTCGACGCAGATGTCTGTACATTCATTGTCGCAGACATCGAGAGTTTCGATACAAGTGGTAGATCCAGTTGTAACTTCAGGTGCTACTCCGTCCGTAAGTGTGATTTTTTCAATGGTTACTCCTTGTTCGTTTGTGAAGTAAGCTGTCATATTTCCAAGTCCATAGAATTGTCCTTCGATTGTGTCTTGGTTTGATAGGAGAATTGTTACTGGGAAGTCTGTGAATTCGTTTGGGTTTATCAATGGAGTTGTGATTTTGAGTTTTGGTTGAACGTCTGGTCCTTGGAATCCGGCTGTGAATGTGACGTATTGATTAGAAGTGCTTCCGTCGTCCATGTCCACGTTGACTTCGAAATTTGTGTATTTAGGGTCTAGGCTACAAGTGTCTTCTCCCTCTGTTTCTGTGAGGGTTAGGGATTCGCAGGCTTTTTCTGTGATTACTGGGTCTTCGGGTTCGCCTTCCACATTCACGACAGCTCTGAAGAAGACCCATCCTGAGTATTTGAAACATCCAGGATGGTTGTTTACCTCTACCCATACTTTGTTGTTTCCGTCACTTTTCAATTCGAATCTTAAACTTTTGTTATATGTGTAGTCATCTAGTGATTCGTGTTGGCTCCATGGGATGTCTTCTTCTGTTGAGCCAACAGGACTTTCTATTGGGACCATTGCTGTGTAGACATCGGAAAATAATTTTGTGATATGTTCTACTTCTTCACCTTCTTCATTAGTAGTTACGTTGTAACTTATCCATTCATTTGGTGTATCAACTGTCCCATCGTTATCATAGTCTGTCTCTATGGTTCCATCTCCATCGTAGTCATAACCTAATTCGACTACTGCGACTGGATCTTCGCCTAATTCTAACGTTATAGTTTGTCCTGGTAATGGCTCTATTACTACGCTGTCACTTGCTGTGTTTGCTGTAGAACCTACTGCTCCGTCAACGTCTTCAAAGAAAATGTAATCTCCATTTTCGTAATTAAGTGTATTTTCAAGCGTGTTTTTGTATGAATTGTCTTCTGAGTATATAAATCCAACTGGCCTGGTTGGATTTGATACATCTATTCCGATTCGTGTTTTGTATGCTGTAACTTGTTCAGCTGGAGTTAATAGCCCTTTACCGTCATATGGATCAGTACCATTGTTGTGAAATCTGATACCAAAGACTAGTCCGTCCCCGTCTTCAAACCCGTTAAATCCTTCTAATCCCATCCATCCTTTTGTGTATAAAATTTCTCCGTCGTCGGATAGGACGAATTCATAATCTTCAGGTCCAACTTTTTCAGCAAATGCTACCCAAGCGAATTGTCTTTCATCAAAATAAGAACCTCCTTCAACCCCTTCTATGCCTTCGTCTGCTGGATTGTACTCCTGAGTGTTGTCATAAAAGAAATTGTTGTAACTTGGATATCCAAATCCTGGATGATCTTTTTCTCCACTGATATCTTCGTAATCCCTTGATGGGCTGAATGTTGCCTCAAAATCATTGGAATCTGAAATTGAGTAGTTTTCTGCTGCATAGGCTGGTGTTATTAGTGTTGATGTGAGTAAGCCTATTGCTACAATGTTTGATATTAACTTTTTCATGATATTTTTATTTTAATGAGTTTTTTTATGGGAATAATTGAGATCCTCCATCACTATGAGCTGGTGCTTGGATTCCTCCGTCTCCTGCTGATGCTACGTCTCTGCTTGCGGTTTGAGCTTTGCTAGCATCAACTGGGCGTGTAGGTTGTGTTCTGGCTTCATTTTTTAGTGGTTCTGGATTCTCTTTCGGCGGTTTCTTCTTATCTTTGAACCTAGCCCCAATTCCCAAACAGAAGTCTATGTATAGTTTCTGAATTTGTGGGTCTAGTTTTTCGAAGGTTTCGCTTTTAACTGTTATTGTTTCGCCGCCTTTCTCAATCTTTACTATTCCATCTTGGACTGCTTCGAATCCAGCGTTACCACAATCTGACCAAGAGATACTTCTTGTGGCTGATTTAAGATGGAATGAGAATTTAACGTCTTTATACTCTATTACAGTAGGTTCTCCTGCTAGCTGATTGCTTCTGAATTGTTCGCATAGTTTTTGGAATGCTCTAACTGCAGTTAGGTTTCCTGCGTAGTCGCCTATAATTTCTGGGTTTTTGAAGCATTTCATCAGTCTTTCGTAGTTTTCGTTTCCAAGTGCGAACACGATTGCTCCGGTGCTTCCGACCCTTCTTGCAAATTCTGATTCGAGGAATTGTTTGTATCCTGGGATTCCTGCTAATTTCTCAACTGGACTTGCTGTCTCAAGGAGGACCTTGCCCATGTCGGATTTTGTTTCGTACATTGTAGCTGTTCCCTTTAGGAATCCAGCAGGTCTGACTGTGCGTTCTGCGGTTGCTATTGATTGGAGTGTTCTTGCAACTGCTGGAGTGTGTTTACCTCCTTTTTCTGTTGGGGCCTTGTGTGTTCCGTATAGGATTGTTGATCCTCGCCATAGGCTTTCAACTTCTAGTGTAAGGAGTGGGTGATTGATCAAATTTTCTACTTTGGTGTTTAGTGTGACTTTTGGTACGTGTGATTTTATGTCTAGCACCATCTTTTTGGCCACTTTTTCACCTGTTAATCCTTCTTTGACTTCGACTCCTCTGTCTTTCAATCGTTTGATAGCTGCATCGAATTGTGTCTCGAATGCTCCTAGGACGTAGTCTGCGTTATCGAATAATATTTCTCGTGTTGAGTTGATGTATTTTACAAATTTTTCTTTTCTCGATTTGTCTTTTAGGAATTCTTTTGCGGCTCGTGGGCCCATTTCTGGGAGGGCTTTTAAGTGGCCTTCTTCAATCCCTGCATCTTTCAAGGCTTTTGAAGCTAAATCGATGAAGTATCTTCGAGTTAGGTATTGAGCTGCTAAGTTTCTTTCTAGATCAGACAGGATTCCATCTTCACCAAGTAATTCTTTGCTGAATAATTTCTTTTCGTTTTCAGCAATGAAAGCAACTACACTTCCTGATTTGTCGATTCTTGCTGCTAGTTTCTTGTAGAAATCTTTGTCTTCAAATGTTTTGTCCATAAATTCTTTGATTGCTTGTTGAACGTTCTCTTCTGTTTGTTCGAATTTTGTTGCTGGGATTGAGTCTTTGCCTTCTTCGATCAAAGCTATCTTGTCTAGAAGATCTGCATCAGAAATAGAGGTGTCGATTTCTTTTGCTCGAGCTTTTTTGATTTCTCTTTGGATTTGTTCGTTTTCTATAGACTTCCATCCTTGCACATCGAAGACTGTCTTGCTTGGTCCAAGTTTGTCAGCGTTTTCACCTCTCTTGACTGCCCATTTGTATCCTGGGAGTTTCTCGAGATACGCTGCTTCGTGTTTTTGAATATAAAGTCTGTCTCGACCTCCTCTAACTGATTTTCTTTTTTTGATTGTTATTACGTCTTTTACAGAAGATCCGTGCATTGCTGTCACTGCTGGGAAGAAGAATCTCTCTCTTGTAATGATAAGATTTTCTAGGTTTCCTTCGAGGGCTAGGCCTTCTCCTTTTCTTGTGTGAACTGCTAGCTCTCCTGCCAATTCTGGGTCAGGATGGACTTCCATTTCTATTTTTCCTCCTAAACTTGGGTCGTCTGCGTCGAAAATGTGAAGGATTCTCTCTGTACCGACATTTAATTCTTCAACTCTCATGTTTATATCCTTGAGCTTTGAATTTCTGAAGTTTCTATCCGATAGGTTAGCAAAATCTAATTGGACTTCTTTAGGTTCGCCTATAAGTCTACCAATTCTTCCGTCTGCTGTGATGTATGCTTGTGACATGTTTTCGACTCCTATTCCTGTGAGTGTGTTGAATCCTAGCTTTTCTTCTAGTTTGTCTTCTACGGCCATTGCCGAGTTGATATTGAGCAGTATTGCTTCTGATTTAAGTAATGGGCGAGAGACTGTTCCTGCTGGAATTGAGAATTTGATGTATGCAACAGGGAACCCTATTACTATTTCTGATACAGGGATCCAATCTGTTTTTGCTAATGACTTTGAAGCTGATTTTGCGGCTGATGCCTGCATGTCTGTCAGCTGGAATTTGAGTAGAGAAATTATTATTTTGTTTGACATTTCTACTTTCCCACCAATCTTTGGGCTGTCGAATAATGGTGCGAATTGAGGAATGTTCTTTGCTTCTGCTATTACTGCCTCTTCTGCGCCTGCTTTTCCGGCATCGTATTCTCTTAATAGAGCTCGGATTGTTTCGAATCCTTTTTCTTTCACGGTTTCATCAAGTTTGAAGTCAACTGCTTTGCCATAGTTTCTGCCAACTCCGTATGCAAGTGTTGGGAGTGGCACGAATCCGAATGATGAATGGGATAGTAAACCCGCTATAGCAATTCCTTCGTATGCTGTGTTGCCATAGGCATGTCTGTTTTGTCCTCCTAGTAGGAGTCCGACTCCACCTGTGACGTTTGCGGCTACTGCTATTCCTAATGTGAATGTAGAATTTCCGGCTTTGAATGAGTAGGTGAGGCCTAGTCCTCCTCCAACTTTTCCTTCTCCAGAAACGCCTGCACTTACTACGAGGCTAAAGCCTCCACCAAGATCGATAGGGCATCCTGCTCCAAATAATGCACTTGTATCTCCGCCACCTGCAATTACAGCTATTCCTGCTTGGAATTTACTTATTGCGGTTTTTATTGTGCTCATTTCTGCTTCTGTTGAGATAGCCCATTCTATCCACTTTCTCATGTCAGGATTTTTGGGCATTTTGATCGTATCCATCTGTTCTTCGTACTTTGTGTTGTATTCGATGAGGAGACCTAGTTGGAATGCGTCTTTTCGTTCTTTTAAGAGTTTTCCTACACCTAGGCCTCTTAATCCTAGTTGTCTTACTTCTAGTTCTTTAAGTCTTTTGTTGAATTCACTTCCAGGTTTGAGTTGTTCTGTGACTTCTTCTTGAGTTGGAGCTGCTCCTTTTTTGCCTCCTTTGCTTAGATACATTTGGAGGGCACCTAGTTTTATGAATTTATTTACTTCTTCTTCTAGTTTGGCGATGTTTAGAGTTTTGAATCCTCTTACTGTGTCTACGTCATAATATTCGCCGTGGTACATCAAGTAGTTGAATGCAGCGCCTGATGTCATTTGCTCTTCCAGGCTGCTTTTGTGTTTAAATAGCGTATTCCCATCGAGTTGTGTCATGTACGTGAAGTCTTTGATTCCTTTACATCCGTCGACAATTTTCTTAACCCAATTTCTGCCATCTCCTCCGTTACAAAGATCTTTTAATTGTTTGATTGCTTTTGTTTGGCGATCGATGAGTGGGAGTTTGTTTCTTAGGATATCCATGTCTGTGTGTTTTACCCAGACTCGGGCACCGACTCCGTATTCATCCCATTCGTAGTGACCTTTGTAGTTCTCGAGAGTTCCATCTACTATAGATTGAACGTTATCGAGAATGTATAGAGGTTCTCTTTTAATTTTTCCTGGTAATTTTGTGAGTAGGATTTGATTTTCCGCATTGATTTTCAAGCATCCCTCTTTTACTAGTGTTTCTGGGCTTATTTTTAGGAAAAGTGCTTGAAGGAACATCTCATTGTCGATTTGATCGACGTATTTGATGTATTTGTTTTCTAGATCTCCTTCCATGATTCTTTTTCTGAAGCCTGCTGTTACTTGATCTACTAGTTTTTGGTCGATACCAATTTCCAGATTTTCTGAATTGTGGAATTGAGAAACTTCACTGAGCTTGAATCTGTTTCCTGCTGGAAGTGAGAAGTCTGAATCCGTTTCTTCTCCTTGTCTCATCATCTTTAGGATCAAATTTTCCACAGTTTCTAGGGTGTCTTCTTTTTCAAGCTTTGTAAAATCTAGGTTTTCCAGACTTTCTAGAAGTTCGATTGTTGGCTCAACAATGCTTGAGAAGACTTTGTCCATGAATTCTGCATGGAATTCGTTTTTTTCTGCTGCAACTAGGCCTTTTTTTATAAATTCTGCTAAGTTGTCTGGGTCGAGCAGGTAGCCTAGTCCTACTGTTTTCCCCATGATTGTAGATAGGGTTGCTGCGTCTATTGCTGGGTCGAAAACACCTTGTAGATTTGGTTGTGCAAATTTTAAGACTTCTTTGTAGTCCACTCTACGGTTATCCCATTCTGTGATCATTTTCACAGCTAGCTTTGGTATTTTATGTTTGGAACTTACATTGAATCTTTGGAGTGCTCTCATGACTGCTTTGTTTCCGTCAAATAGTGCCCAGTTGTCTAGCATTTCTCCTTCAAATAAATGTTTGTCTTTGAAGCCTTTGATTTTGTATGTTTTTGTGAGTTTACTGAGCATGTGTGCTCTGTTTTGTTTTTCTGCTAATTCTTCTGCTTGTGTTAGGCGAGCGCTTGTTTTGAGTGTTTTTCCTCTTTCTTTGAAGGTTTCGTAGTCTTTTTTACTTAGATAGTTCTGTAACATTCGACTTGTCTTGACCAACAGGGCGTCTTTGTTCTCTGGATTGTCGTATCCGTGTTCTTTTGTCCAAGTTACTTTCACTCCATGAAAATCAACGGTGATGTTTTCGTAGAATTTACCTAGATCTTGTGACATTGATTTTCCGTGTTCGGAAATTGCTTGAGTGATTCCTTCGAGTGTTGAGTAAACTGGATTATTTTCTTTTGCGTCAAGTTTTTCTTTTACCAAGCCCATGTGTAGGTCTAGGTTGTCTTGGACGTATTTTGGTCCTTGGCTCATCAAGAATCTGTCCATTGCTTTTTCTTTCTCTGAAAGTTCTTTAACCATTGTGACTTCAGCTCCAGACATTTCTTCGATGTCTTGTTCTGTATTACGGACTATGTTTGCGTGTTTTCCGAGGATGACACTTTCTTTTTGACCTATTCCGTCATATTTGGATCCTTTTGGGTCTACTCTGAGACCAGAATCGATGTAATATTCATCTGTATCTGCGTATCTCCAGATTGCTCTCATCTGTGGAGTTCGTTGTTTGATTTCTCCGTATATGAGTTTGGTTCCTTTTTTTGTTGTGATTGTTAGGGTTCTCAAATTTGTATCTGGGTCTTTTACCAATTTGATTTCCTTCACGATTTTGTCTTGGATTTTTTTTACTGCGACTGTTGGGGTTTTTGGGCCTTTCTTGAGATGTTCTTCAATAGGTTTAACAGCTGATTCAGCCAGTATTTCTTCTTCTACCATTCTTTCCTGTCTTTTTTCTTCAGCTTTTTCTGTAGCTCTTTTTAGTGCTTGTGAATCAACTTGTTTTTTTAATTCTGGTTCTGCAGGAGTGTTGTTTGCGTTGAAGAGAGTTCCTGTATGATCTGTGTATAGGGCTTTCTCCTCTACTTTTGCTACGAATTCTTTGCCAGACATTGATGCTAATGATATTGGTTCTTCTTTCTCATATGTGGACTCTACTAATTCTTTTATTTTTGTGAATTTTGGTGTTGTGAATTTTTTTGAAGGTTTTCCTTTTACTGTGTGTCCTGGTTTTGAAACTGGGTTAGGTCCGAGGACTTTGTAATTATATGTTCCATTTTCGTAGGATAGTATGATTTTTGTTGTTTTCCCTGGGGGATCTATATTTCCGATGATGATTGTGTATTGTTCCGGATTTTCTCCTACAATTAATTCTTTGTGCTCTTTTTTCATTTGTGCTGGATCGAGGTTTATTGGCGGGTTTATTAATTGGAGCCTGTATGCTTCAACTTTCTTCCTCATTTCCAAGATGTTCTTTTTTTCATCATCTAATCCTTGCCTTTGTTCGCGAATCTTTCTCAAAAAGATTTCACGTTTTGATTCTAAATCGGTTCTTTTTTTAGATTTTACTTTGAATTGGCCGATTTCTTTTGGAGTTCCGTCTTTATCTATCAAAGCTATTTGGATGAAATTTTTGTCTTGTGCTTTGTGGAAGACTATTCCTTTAAACTTTTCGTCTTCTTCTTGGATTTTCTTTGTCATGGTATCTTCTGAACCCGCTGCTGGATTTTCATGGAGTGCTTCTATGAAATCAAGGTGTTGTAGGTCTTGAGCCATGCTGTCTGATGGATGAATCATTTTTGCCATTTGGCCGCACATTTGGTCGACTTCTGTGAGTCCTAGGACTCTTTTGTTGTTAGGGTCAATATGCAAATCTGCGGATCCTGCGAACTTTTCTTTCATAATTCTTTCAGATTCCTTTTTGCTCATCATTTTAGCGACTGTATCTAGTCGTTTTATTTTCTCGTCAATTTTTTCACCACTTTCTACGTTGAAATGTGGCATCTCTTTCATCTCTGTAGAGTTGACAAAAACAAGCCGTGGCTCTTTGAACAGAGAATGGTTTGTGTTGGAATTTTTCATAATATTTTTGTTTATATTTTTTGTTTTTTGTATTAGTGAATTATATCAAATTTTGGGCTTTAGGTCAACGAGGAAAAGGCAAAAAATCATTATATTTTCTCCCGATGATGGTATTCTTCGTTCAATGATAATTATCAACTTCAAAGACTACGATGAATCGACTGGCGAGAACGCTGTTTCTTTGGCGAAAGAGTTTGAAAAAGTTTTCAATGAAACGGGTGTTCCTATCGTCGTTGTTGTGCATCCTTTTGATCTTCGAAATGTTGTTGAAGCTTGTCCTAATCTTGCGGTGTATTGTCAGACTGCAGATGGTTATACGTTGGATGAAAGTCACACCAAAAAGAAGACTCAAACTGGTCGAATTACTCCTATTATGTTGAAAAAAACGGGTGCTACTGGAGTCATTTTAAATCATGCTGAAAACCCTCTCGTAGATGATGAAATTGAACGAATTGTGAATGATATGAATGCTGATTTTCCTGAGGCTCAAATCGTGGTTTGTGCAGGGAGTTCAGAGCGTGCGGAAGCTGTTTCGAAACGGGTAGAAGTGGCCTATATTGCTATTGAACCGCCAGATCTAATTGGAGGTGATATTTCGGTAACAACCAGGCCTGAAATTATAGAGGAAGCTGTTGAAAAAGTGGGGGACAATGTGTTGGTTGGAGCTGGGGTGAAGACAGCGGAAGATATTACAAAAGCAAAGGAGCTTGGAGCCAAGGGGGTGTTGCTTGCTTCGGGGGTTATAAAACCTAAGGATGGGGGAACTCCTTATGAGTCATTAATTGCTCTTACAAAAGCATTCTAACATTACCTCAAATGGTTGAAATTGTTGCTCTTATACTGCTTAGTTTTTGGACTGTTTTTTTGATTTATGATTTCAAGAAAGCGGTTATCTTTTTGCCTGTGTTTTTTCCTCTTTATTTGGTGAAGTTTCAAGTTGGTTTTGTGCCTTTCAATGTGATAGAGGTGATGGTGTATTTGACCGGTCTTTTTTTGTTTGGGAAGTTTGTGAAAAAACGTATTTCTGGCAAGGTTAATTGGATCGAAAAATTGAAGAAATTGGTGTGGGGTGATGGTGCTATTTTCAAGGACGTTAAGGCACGTTTTTTCAAGCTATTTTTACCTGCGATTGTGCTTGCTTTGGGGTCTGTTGCGGGGCTTTATTTGTCGCATCTTTTTGGGTCTACAATTCCTGCTCTTGGAATACTAAAAGGATGGGTGCTTATGCCTATGTTATATGGTTGGATCGTCATCAGAGTCTTGGATGATATTGAGGAGAAAAAAGCAACACTTTATGCCTATTTAGTGGCATCTTTACTGCTTAGTTTGTGGGGGATTTATCAAGCTGTTACGGGGGACTTTATTACCATAGATGAAAGGGCTTCGGGACCCTTTGAATCGGCTAATTATTTGGCATTATTTATAGCTCCTGCCTTTGCACTTTCTTGTGTTTTAATTTGGCAAAGATTGGAGGAAAATTTCCTTGAAAAATACGAGGAAAAATCTGTGATAAAGAGGTTTTTTGACAAGGCAAAAAGTCTGTTTGTGAAGATTGAAATTAAAGATGTTTTGTCGCCTGTTTTTGTGTTTGAATTGGTTTGTTTTGTGTTGATTGGCATGGCTTTGGTTGCGAGTAGATCTTATGGAGGGATTTTGGGTGTTGTTGGGGCGTTGGTCATATATGCGGCTTATGTGATTTTTCTATCTGTTTACAGGAATGGATATGGTGGATTACTGAAGAAAATATCGATTTTTGTTGTGATTGCTCTTATTGGGGTGACCGCTTTTTGGTCGCAGATTGGAACTAGCAAAATGAACGATTTCTTGGCTTTTGACAGGCAGAGCTCTTCTTCTGTTAGGGTTCAGACTTGGACTATTACTTTGAAATTAATAGAAGAAAATCCGTTCTTGGGGCTTGGGTTGGGTAGATTTCAGACTGTTTATGAAGAAAGGGGGGCGGAATTGCTTGGTGTTGAGCCTTATGAGGAGACTATGTTGCATCCTCACAACCTTGTGCTGTCTACTTGGGCAAATGCTGGTATGGCTGGTGTGATCGCTTTGGCATGGCTCATTGTGGCTGTTTTTTGGTCTCTCAAGAACAAAAAGCTTTCTATCGAGGAAAGGCGTTTTGTTGCCTTGATTTTGACTATGTTTTTGGTTGTTTTGCTACATGGAGTTGTGGATCAACCTCTTTGGAAGAATGATTTAGCCCTTATATGGTGGATGATAATATGTCTAGTAATGTAATTTCTGGAAAAATTGAAAAAGGGGAAGGTTTGGGATCGAAAATCTCTTATCCTACTATTAATGTGGTTTTGGATAAGGATGAGGAACTTGAGGGTGTTTATGTGTGCAAAGTGCGATTTACAGGTGATTCGGAGAGAGGAGATGTTTTTGGAGCGGGTTATGTTGGTGAGAAAAAGAGTCTTCCTGATGGAAAATTTGTTTGTGAGGTTAATTTATTTGAGGAAGTGGGGGATTTGTATGGTTTGGAAGTCGAAATAGAGCTTTTGGAGAAAATTCGGGATGTACAAAAGGTGAAAAATTTGGAAGAATTAAGATCGCTGATTTCAGAAGACGTTAAAAAATCAAAAGAATGGTTGTTAAAAAATTAAGAAAATTAGTTTCCAACACTCATCCGTTGCGACTTTTGTATCATAAGTTGTTTGCGGTTATGGGTGCTATTTGGTATAGGTTTCCTTCGAGAAAAATGACTGTTATTGGTGTTACTGGGACGAACGGAAAAACGACTACTGTGAACCTAGTTGCACATATTTTGGAGTCGGCTGGTCACAAAGTTGGGATGACTTCGACTATAAATTTTCAAATTGGTGATAAGAAGTGGTCGAATAAGACAAAAATGACTTCGCTTGGTAGGTTTGGTCTCCAAAAAATGCTTCGTCGAATGGCGAATGCTGGATGTGAATATGCTGTTATTGAGGTTTCTTCTCATGCGATGACTCAATCTAGGGTATGGGGAATAAATATTGATGTTGGGGCTTTTACGAATGTTACTGAGGATCATATTGAATATCACGGAAGTAAGGAGAAGTATTTGGTGGCTAAAGGTGAATTATTCAAGAAGATTTCTTCGAGTAAAAGAAAGTCTGGGATTCCGAAATTGTTGGTTTTGAACCAAGGGGATCCAAATTTTGATTATTTTGATAGGTTTGTTGCTGATAGAAAACTTAATTATGGGATTAAGGCTGGGACTGTTCGAGCTTCTTCTATTAAATTGCGTCCGGATGGTAGTGATTTTGTTTTGAATATTCCGAATCAAACTAGGGATGTTAAGTTTGGTTTGCCGGGGGATTTCAATATTGAAAATGTACTTTGTGCGGCTAGTATTTGTTTGGGATTGAATATTGATTTCGAGAAGATTGTGAACGCGCTTGAGAGTGCGAAGACTGTTCCTGGTAGATATGACCATGTGAACGCGGGACAGGATCCTTCTATAGTAATAGATTATGCTCACGCTCCAGATTCATTGGAGAAGCTTTTGTCGATGTATCGTGATCTGACGTTGGACGGTAAGTTATATGCTGTTTTTGGTGCAACTGGTGGTGGTAGAGATAGAAAGAAGCGTCCAAAGATGGGAAAGGTTGCCGATAAATATGCAGATTATGTGGTTGTGACAAATGATGATCCTTATGATGATGATGAGATTTCTATAATAGATGATGTTTCCGAAGGTATTGATCGGAAAGAGGGAGAGGGTTTCTGGAAGATTCCAGATAGGAGAGAGGCTATTAGGCTCGTTCTTGCTTTGGCAAAGAAAGGTGATAGCGTGGTGATTGCTGGAAAAGGGGCTGAGGAAGTTATGAAGATTCGAGGTGGAACTATTCCTTGGAACGATAAGGCGACTGTCGTGGAACTTCTTAGACGTGATATCTCGGTAGGATTAGTTGAATAAATAATTTGTACAGATGGATGGATTTTTGTTTATAGATAAGGAAAAAGGCATTACTTCTTTTGATGTAATTAGGCAGCTCAAGAGGACTGGCCTTATTGGTAAAAAAAAGATAGGGCATGCGGGGACTCTCGATCCGATTGCGACCGGTCTTATGATAATTGCTTTGGGCGAGGGGACTAAACTTTTGGAGTTTTTGATTGGTGCCGACAAGGTTTATAGAGCTTCTTGTAAGTTTGGGGAGGTGTCGGACACTTATGATGGTGATGGCGAAGTTGTGCCATATTCAGAATCGTATGTAAAAGAGATTTCTCGTGAGAAAGTTGAAAAGGTCTTTGAAGACAATTTTCTCGGAAAGATTTCACAGATTCCTCCCAAATATTCTGCGAAAAAGATCGATGGTAAAAGGGCTTATGATCTTGCTCGTGAAGGTAAGGAATTTGAGATGAAGGCACGTGAAGTAAATATGTATGATTTCAAAATTATTAGTTTTGATTGGCCTTTGTTTGAGTTTGAGATTAGTTGTAGTAGTGGAACTTATGTCAGATCCATCGTCCATGATCTTGGGCAGATGCTTGAGTGTGGGGCTTATATGACTGATTTGAGAAGAACTGAGATAGGTTTTTTGGCTGGAGGTAAGAGTAGGGGAATTTCTGTTGATGATGCTGTTAAGGTTGGTGAGGTTTCTGATCTGGATGAAATTATTCATGTACCCGAGGAATTATTCGATGGATATCCGTTTTGTGAGATCAATATGAATGATTATAGTAGGCTTAAAAATGGTGGTTTTACCTTGAACACAAAAAGTATTCAAACGAACGATATTTTGGCTTTCTGTGGCGGTAAAATTGTCGGTGTGCTTGAACCGACCATGAAAAATAAATTTGTAAAATTTAGAAAACAGATTAAACTCTCCCCGTGAATTATTTTGGTATCATAGCTTTGGTTAGTTTTATTTTGGGCGTTGCTCTTAATTTCTTTGGAATGAAATATTTTCCGAAGTGGAAAATGTTGGATCGTCCTGAGAAATATAATTTGAATAGGAAACCTATTCCTTATTATGGTGGGATTTTGTTGTTTTTGGCTTTTTTGTTTTCGGTTTTGATTTTTGTTGATATGTCGAGGGAAGTTGTTGGTTTGATTGCTGGTGGAGCTATAATTATGTTGATTGGGATTTGGGATGATTATAAGGGGTTGAGTCCGTATTTGAGAATTTTGATGCAGATTGTTGCAGCTCTCGTTTTGGTTGGGTCTGGAATAGGGATATTGTCTATAACAAATCCTCTTGGTGGGTTTATTGATCTGTCGTCGTGGTATTGGTATGGAATTCCTATTCTTGGAGCGATTTTCACTGTTGTTTGGATTGTGTTGATTACTAATACAATGAATTTTCTTGATGGAGTTGGGGGGTTGTCATCAGGTGTTTCGTTTATTGCTTCGCTTACTATCTTCTTTTTGAGTGTGAGACCTGGAATTCATGTAGATGTTGCGTCTCAGGAGACGGTTGCTGTTATTGCTTTGATTTTGGCTTTTTGTTCTCTGGCTTTCTTGGTCTTCGATTTTCCACCGGCAAAGATGTTGATGGGTGATGCTGGAAGTACTTTCTTGGGATTTACTTTGGCTACACTTGCTATTTTTTCTGGAGGGAAGGTTGCGACGGCTTTCTTGGTGTTGGGTCTTCCAATTCTAGATGCTTCTTGGGTTATTTTTAGGAGAATTTTTGAAGGGAAGAAACCTTGGCAAGGAGATTTGAAACATCTTCATCATAGACTTCTTGCTCTTGGGATGAAGGAGCAAACGGTGCTTTATGTTGTTTATGGTTTTTCTGTTTTGTTTGGTGTTACTGCGGTTGTTTGTGTCAGTTCCAAACAGAAGTTATTTGTTATGATTGCGCTTGTTCTTTTGATGATGCTTTTGGTGGCTGGAATATTGATGGCCTCTAAAACAAAGAAAACATTGAATAAATAGGGCAATTTGGTATATAAGTATTTTACTTAAGAGGTTTTTATGGGCGATATTGTTTTAGATATAAAGAATAGGCTTAGCATCGAGGATGTTGTGGCTCCTTATGTTGAGTTGAAGAAGGCAGGCAGAAATTTCAAAGCGTGCTGTCCTTTTCATAGTGAAAAAACACCGTCTTTTGTTGTTAGTCCAGAAAAGCAGATTGCTTACTGTTTTGGCTGTCACAAAGGAGGAGATATGTTCAAATTTATTCAAGAGGTGGAGGGGATTGAGTTTCCTGACGCTGTGAAGATGTTGGCGGACAAAGCTGGTGTAAAAGCTGATGTGAAGAAATTCAAATCCAAAGGAAAGGGAGGTAAGAGTGTGAAAGAAGAATTGATTGAGATGCATGAAGAGGCTTGCAAGTTTTTTGAAAGCAATCTTTTTGATAAAACCAATGAAGCTAAGGATGTTTTGTCTTATTTGGAAAGAAGGGAAATTAAGAAAGATACTATTAAAAATTTCAGAGTTGGTTTGGCAAAGAAGGAATTTGATCAACTCTATAAGCATTTAATTAAAAAAGGTTATAACCATGATTCACTTATTAAATCTGGTTTATTTACTTTGAAGGATGTTTCTGGGAAGGGAATTTATGACAAATTTAGATTGAGATTAATGTTTCCAATTTTTGACCATATTGGGCGAGTTATTGGTTTTGGTGGGCGTGCCTTGAAGAAAGATCAAATGCCGAAGTATCTGAACTCACCAGAGACCCAGATCTATTCGAAGGGACAAGTTTTGTATGGTTTGTCTCATGCCAAACAATCTATCAAGGATGCAGATAAGATTGTTGTTGTTGAGGGGTATTTTGATGTTATATCTTTGCACCAGGAGGAAATAAAAAATGTAGTTGCCAGTAGTGGGACGGCTCTGACACCTGAGCAGGCGAAACTTATTAGTAGATTTACCAAGAATGTTGTTTCTTGTTTTGATACTGATTCTGCTGGAATTAATGCTACGAAGAGAGCTTATGAGGTTTTGCAATATAATAATATGAATATTCGCACAATTAGGATGCCTGACAAGATGAAAGATCCTGCTGATTTTATGGTTGAATATGGTAAAAAATCTAAGGATATGTTCTCAACTATGATAGAGGATGCTCCGTATTTCTTGGAGTATTACGTTGATATTTTGAATGCTAAGTTTGATGTGAAGACTCTTGAGGGAAGGAGAAAATTCTTGGATGAGGTTATTCCTCTGGTAAAGGTATTGTCGAGTAGCATAAAGGTTGATCATTATGTCAGGATTTTGGCGAAATACTTGGATACGAAAGAGAGGTTTTTATATGATGAGATTGATAACTTTAAATTGATGAGAGATCACAGGCAGAGTTCCGATTCTGTTCTTCCTAAATCTTCAAAATTGGATGCGAGAGAGATCTTGATAGCTATTATTTTGAATCATCCAGATCTTTTTGAACATGTTGATAAAGAGCTAAATAATGATGATTTTCAAGCGGAATTAAAAGACGTTTACATCGAGATTGGCCGTCAGTATAATGACGTTCGTACCAAAAAGGAGGGCTTTGATTTCGGAGACGATAATACCGCTAGTCTAAGCGAAAAAGTGATGGTTTTGTCTTTGTATGGAGAGGAGAGATACGATGGGTTTGGAGAAGAATCTATACTAAAAGAAGTTGAAAAGTTGATTGACAGCGTGAAGAAAACACGACGAATGCACAAAAGGATAGAGATCGAAAGAGCTCTAAAAGAAGCCGAAAAAGCTGGGGATAAAGACAAGAAAAACGAGCTTTTGAAACAATTTCAGGAATTATTAACTCAATAATAATATATGGCTAGAACAAAAAAATTCATTCAAAATCCGTCTGAGGAACTGCTAGCTGAATTCCCTAAAGAAGTTCAGGGTCTTGTTAAGAAAGGAAGAGAACATGGCTTTGTTACTCAACAAGAACTTCTCAAGGCTATGCCGAATATCGAAAATGACCTTATTCTTCTTGATGAAATCTATACTTTGTTTATGGATTTGGGGATAGAGGTTCTTGATATGAAGGAGAGTCTGATTTGGGGAGATGATGCTGGTTTGGCAGAGGCGGGGGAAGGTGCTGATGATGAGGTGGAGAAAGAAGATCCAAAGGCGAAGAAAGGTGTTAAAGCTGAAAAAGTAGATGTTAGAAAGATTGAAAAAGAGGTCAATAAAGAAGCGAAAAAGGAAAGGAAAAAGAAAGATGAACCTAAGTATTCGGTTGAATTGAAAGAGATTGCAAATGATTCGATCAGGCTTTATTTGTGTGAGATTGGAAAAGTTAATCTACTTACAGCAAAAGAGGAGGTTGAATTGGCTAGGAGGATTAGAAAAGGTGATCAGTCAGCAAAGCAAAGGCTTGCTGAGGCGAATTTGAGATTGGTGGTATCTATTGCGAAGAAATACATTGGTAGAGGACTTTCTTTCTTGGATTTGATTCAGGAAGGGAATATAGGTCTTTTCCGTGCTGTAGAGAAGTTTGATCCCGATAGGGGGTTCAAGTTCTCTACCTATGCTACTTGGTGGATTAGACAGGCTATTACGCGTGCTATCGCGGATCAGGCTCGTACTATTCGTATTCCGGTTCACATGGTTGAGACAATCAATAAGCTCACACATGCTCAAAGACGTTTGGTGCAGGAGCTTGGTCGTGAGCCACTTGTTGAAGAACTTGCAGCTGAAATGGATATGGATATCAAGAAAGTGCGTCATATTATGAAAATTTCACAAGATATTGTATCTCTAGAGGCTCCGGTTGGAACTGAGGAGGATAGTAAACTTGGGGATTTTATTGAAGATGATGAGGCGCTAAGTCCTTCAGACTCAACTAACAGACAACTTCTCAAAGAGAATATAAAAGAAATGCTTCAGTATCTGTCGCCTCGTGAGAGAAAGATCATCGAAATGAGATTTGGTCTTCTTGATGGGGTTGGACATACTCTCGAAGAGGTTGGTCAGGAATTCCATGTAACTCGTGAGCGTATTAGGCAGATTGAAGCAAAAGTATTACAAAAACTAAAAGAACATCCGACGAGTGTAAAAATTCGTCCTGAATAACAGCGCAATTGTGACGTGAGTCACGTATTGCGCAAAATACATATAACTAAAATTCATTATGGCTAAAAAAGTAACTAAAAAAGCTACCAAGAAAACTACAAAAACTGTCAAAAAAGTCGATGACGTATTAAAAGATTTTGATGATGGAGAAAAGAAAACTTTGCTTACCCAAGCTGGTTTGGACAAACTGATTGAAGAACTTGCATATTTGAAATCAACAAAGAGGAAGGAAGTTGCAGCTCGAATTAAAGAGGCTATTTCATACGGAGATCTTTCTGAGAATTCAGAATACGAGGAGGCGAAGAATGAGCAGGCGTTTGTTGAGGGGCGAATTTTGGAGCTTGATAAGAAAGTTAAGAGTGCGAAAATTATCGAAGAGAGACAGAAAGGGAAGAAAACTTGTGAGGTTGGTACGACGATCCATTTGAAGAATCTTTCAAAAACAACAGATGAACCTGAGGTTTACACTATTGTTGGTTCTACTGAAGCAGATCCTTTGGTCGGGAAGATATCTAATGAGTCTCCTGTTGGTTCTGCACTTTTGGGATGTTCGACTGGTGATGAAATCAAAGTCAAAGTCCCTGCAGGCTCAGTTGAGTACAAGGTGTTGAGAATAGAGTAGGTTATATCGCGCGCTTGTTTTCAGCGAGCGCTGTGCTCGCTACTTGTTAGGCAAGTATCTGTTCTTTGAATTGTCTTCACTTTTTACTGTTTTTCTTGCCTCGTAGTTATCTCTCTCTTTTGGATAAACCTTGAAGTATTTGTAGGTTTGGAATCCTAAATAGGTGAGTAGTCCGATACTTGTTAGGTACATCCATATTCTCATCGAGAAATATGGGATTTCCTCGTACCTGAGGACTAGTAGGAAAATGAATCCTATTGCAAAATACAGAAGTCTATTTGGAGTTTTTTTGTAAAGTTTTTTGAATACGAAATCTTTGTTTCGAACCTTATTTTTGTAAATGTTTTTTAGTACGATTGAACCTAATACTAGTAAAACTATCAAAGCCATCATTTCATAATAATAACTGAATGCGTCACCTGGTACTGTGCCAAATAAATACGATAACATTTTGAATAAGGTTAATTATTTTTTTCGCGGTTCTTTTTTATAGTAAATAAAATAAAATGTCAAAGATAACAGGAAGACAACTGCAGAAATAATCTGTGGTAGTCTAATTAATCCCAAAATCATCGTTACATCATCTCCTCTAGTGAATTCTTGTAGGAAGGAGAAGAAAGAGAAGGCTGCTATGGATAGAGTTGCTGTTTTACCGTTTTTTTCTAGAAAGGGGGTGTCTTTGAATGCTATTGCTGATGCTGTTATCAAGCTTGTGTAGAGCAAGATATAAATCTGACTTGGATGAATTGGGACTGTGTATTTTATTGAAGGACTTTCGAAATTAACACCCCATGGTAATTCGGTTTCAACCCCGTACCATTTGCCATCTAGAAATGCTCCAATTGCAGAAATTGCAAATCCTACCATGAAGGCTGGTATGAGTGAATCGAGCCATTTCAAGTAGTCTTGGTCGTTCTTTTTGCATAAGTAGTAAAGCATTGCTAGTCCTGCTGCGACAGCTCCCCAGATTGAGAGTCCTTTGTCCCAAATTTTGAATATTTGTAGGAAGGTGTCTAGCGAGTATTCGTAGAAGAACATTCTCCAATTAAATATGATTGCGAATATTCTTGCTCCGATTAACGATGTGACAAGTAGCCAGAGGGCATTTTCTGTTAAGAATTGTAGCTTGAGGCCGTTTTTTAATCCTAATTTGATGAATGTGTAGGTTCCAACGATCAAACCTATTGTTATGAAGAACCAGAGGGAATGTATTGTGAAATATTTTGTTTGTAGGATTATTGGGAACATATTTTAGAAGTTAACTAATACGAAAATTATTAAAAATGCTGTTGATGGGAAAATGACTATTGAGGCGACTTTTATTTTCCTGAAGAAATTATATTTGATTGTGAATCCTAAGTGTAGCAAGAATACGATTACAAGGACGTATTTGAATATTTGGGTGTGATAAAAATCCAAACTTTTTGGGAAAGAGCTTGGGTCTCCAAGACCGAAGTTTTTTGATGTTACGTAGAGTGAAACAAAATAATAGACCAAGTAGAAGGCTAGTAGCCAACCTGTGAATTCGGTTATTTCCTCTGTGATGCGTTCTAGGAAGTCATGTCTTAGTTTTTCTTTATCTTTTAGGCTTAAGTTTTTTTCTTTTTCTAATTTGATTCTTTGTTTCACTTCTTTGAGTTCTTTTTTTGCGTTTTTTCTGCGTTCCCAGATTGCTTTAATTGCTGTTAGTGTCTTCTCTTTGTACTGAGGTGTTGGTTCTCTTAGGTAAAGTTTTATGTATTCTAGGATTTGTATGTTGCATGTTTTGATCTGGCCTTTTAATAATTGGACTTCAGGTGATGTCTCAAAGAATTTTCTTACCTTGAGTAGAAATGAGTTTGCTAATCTGATTTGCAAAGGTACTCTTGTTGCTTTGGATATGTTTTTTTGTTGCCAGCTTTGGATGTTTTGGACGATGTCTTCTGATATTGATTTTGGTTTGCCTGTGTCATGTAGTCGACCGAGAAGGCCTTTGACTTTCAGGATTAGTTTTGCTCTTTTTTCTAAATATCCTTTCTTTTTCAAGACAATTTCTTGTTTTTGGATTTCTTTCAATAACTCTTCTGCGGTTTGTGTTATGTATTCGAAGTTTGTTGAGTGTTTGATTCGGAGAAGTTTATCGATGCGTTTGTCGATGTTTTTGCGGGCGTCTAGAGGAATGTCGTTTCCATATTCTTGAAGTGTTTCGTTTACTTGTTTGAGGATGAATTCAATTTTTGTTTTTGTGAAAAGTTCCTTTTTTCTTTGTTCTTGAGAACTTCTTGTTTCTTTGATTTTTTTTGTTTCTGTTTCTGACTCTAGCATCTTTTGGAGTTGTGTCACTCCTCTTGCTTTGATTCTGGTTTTCTCTTCTTCAGTTGCGTCTTTGTCCCAGATTGAAGTTACTGTGAGTTCATATTCTTTGGTTAGTCTTTTGAAACCTGAAAAATCATCGTCGGCTGCGATTGTTCCGACTATTTTTTGTCCTTGAGGATTTATGGCTTCAAACTCAAATTTCTTTTTTGGTGCTTTGGCTGGATCTAGAGTTTTTTGTGATTGAGGTTTCTCTGCATCTTCTGGCCCTGCTTCTTTTAGTTCTAGAATAGAAAAACCGAGGTTGTTTAGTTCGGTTCTAGCAGCTTTTTCATCAGATGCTTCAATCGATCCAACAAGCTTCTTGGACTCTTTGTTGGTAACTGTATATTTAAAAATTGGCATAAGAAGAGGGAAAGGTCTTGCGCAAAGTATACAATTTATTTGTTTTTGATGGAAGCTTCAATAAAGCCTTTGAAAAGTGGGTGTGGTCTGTGAGGTCTAGATAGGAATTCAGGGTGAAATTGTGAGCCAATCATGAATGGGTGATTTTCGTTTTCTGCTATCTCTACTAACTTTGATTGTGGGTTTATTCCTGAGAAAACCATGCCTTCTTTCTCGAGAGCTGCTTTGAAATCGTTATTGAATTCAAATCTGTGTCTGTGACGTTCGTGTATCAGATCTTTTTTGTATAGTTTGTGAGTTTTTGTGTTGCGTTTAAGTTTGCAGTCGTACAAGCCGAGTCTGAGAGTTCCTCCTTTGTCTCTTTTTTCAGATTGTCCAGGAAGGAAGTGGATTATGTATTTGCTTGGATCTATGTTGTGTTTTTCGTCGAATTCTTCTGAAGTGATTTTATTGTCTTTTAACATTGAGCGAGCGAATTCGATTGTCATTATTTGCATTCCGAGACATAGGCCTAAGTATGGAACTTTGTTTTCTCGTGCGTATTTTGCTGCTGCTATTTTTCCTTCTATTCCTCTTGATCCAAATCCTCCTGGAATTAAGATTCCGTGTGCTGATTTGAGTTCTTTCCAGGTCTTCTCATTCTTTTTTTCTAGTTTTTCTGTGTTGATCCAAATTAGATCAAGTTCACGGTTTTGGTGATAACACGCGATTTTCAGTGATTCAATGACAGATAGGTATGCATCGTCTAGTCCAGTATATTTTCCTGCTAGTGCTATGCGTAGTTTTGGCTTTTTGGCTTTGATTTTTTTGTTTAAGGCTTCCCAGTCTTTGAGGTCTGGTTTTATTTTTCCTAAGTTTAATTTGTCTGCGACTAATTCTGCTACGTTGTATTTTTGATATTCTAGAGGGACTTCATATATTGAGCTAACTGTTTCTGCTGGGATTACGTGTGATTCTGGGACATCACAAAAGAGAGCAATCTTTTGAAGATGCTCTTTCTTGATTGGATAATCTGCTCTTGGAAGGATAAAGTCTGGTAGGATTCCGACTGATCTGAGTTCTCTTACTGATGCTTGGGTTGGTTTTGTTTTCAATTCTTTTGATCCTGCTAGATATGGGAGGAGAGTGAGATGTATGTATAGGGTATTTTCTTCTCCGAGATCATTTCTCAATTGGCGAATTGCTTCGAGGAAGGGAAGTCCTTCTATATCTCCGACTGTTCCTCCAATTTCGCACATCATGATGTCGCAACCTGATTTTTCTGCTGCTTTGGTAACAGTGTCTTTGATTGCGTTTGTTATGTGTGGAATAATTTGGATTGTTTTTCCGAGGAATTTTCCTTTGCGTTCTTTTTCGAGGACTTCGCTGTAGATTTTTCCTGTTGAAACTGAAGAAAGTTTTGATAGGTGAGTGTCTATGAATCTTTCGTAGTGTCCTAAGTCCAAGTCTGTCTCCCCGCCATCATCTGTGACAAAAACCTCTCCATGTTGAAAGGGGCTCATTGTTCCGGGGTCGACGTTTAGGTAGGGATCAAGCTTTTGAGTGAAGACCTTAAATCCTGATGATTTCAGGAGAGCTCCTATTGAAGCTGAGGCTATTCCCTTACCAAGTGAACTACAAACTCCTCCGGTAACAAAGATGTATTTACACAAAATTTAAAATTTAAAAACTTAATTAGGATTCTAGTCGAAAGTTTGGTGGAATGCAACTTAATGTAAAAAGCCGCTTCCTCCTTTTTCTTCTGGATCTTCGGGTTCGTCTTGGTTTTCTGTAAATTTTTCATCTTCGTCTTCTTCTGTTGAAAATGCGGGAAGTATTAAGATTTTTTCAGTTTCACGCCTCATTTTTGCTTTAAATAAATCAATTTCTCCCAAAGGAGTCCCTGCTAATTTATCTCTTATACTTAGAAGATACTCTGCTACGTCTGGATTTTCTGGATTTTCGGCTATTTCTTTGATTGTTTCTGCGGTGTAGTCGTCTAGAAGATTGTTGGCTAGTTTGTAGCTTAGTAGGATTGTAATTTCTTCGGTATTTAGCTCTAGTGCGTGGATCAAAGCCCATGTCATTGGGAGATGTCCTATGAAAGTTGGGATATATCCTTGAGTTGCTTTAATTTTTTTAATTGCTCTTTTGAAGTCTTGTCTATTGATGACCAGTTCGTAAAGTTCTACTTTGTCTTGATCTGTGAATAGATTGTTTGCGATTTCGTAGTTTGCGAGAGTGATTATGCTTTCTGGGGCTATCTTTCTTCTTCCCTCTATCATCTCTTGATAGGATTGATGTGTTGGACGTGTTGGCAGTCCGATTATCATTCCGTTGAATTGGTGGAGTTCTTGAAAGGGATGAACTGCGTGTGGGGCTCTTGATTCTTTTAGTGATTTTTGGATTAATTTAACCCAGATTCTGTGGCCAAACTCTCTGTGGTGTCTGTTGAATTCGGTTTTTGTAAATCCTATTATTTCTTGGGCCTCTCTTGTGTTTATTACGTCTGGTTTTAAGTAGTATGTTGATGGTTGTTTTGGTTTTTCGTTTGGTCGCGATAGAGTTGCTAGTTGTTCTTGGGTTAGGTCTTGAAGATCCATGTCATCGAGTATATCTTCAGGGTAATCTTCGTTTATTGGGCTGTGCGAAAAAACCATTTGGGTCAAAAATTCTGGTAGATGGGATAGGATTTGTTCTTGAATTTCTGGTGAGACTGGGTCGCTTCCTGCTTCTTGGATTTTGAATGTGCCGGGTGTGAATTTTCCTTCTATAAATTTTATCACTTCTGTTTCTCCTACGAAAAGACTTGCTCTTTGTGAAGCATTTGGGAAATCGTAACTCCTTGTTCCAGCCTCTACTCTTGCTGCCATATTTCTAGATTAATCCTGCTTTTTTCTTTACCTCTTCAAGTGTTTTTTCAGCAAGTGCTTTTGCCTTCTTATTACCTTGAAGGAGAGTATTTTGAACGATTTTCGGGTTTTTGTCAAGGTTGAAGAAGGTTTTTCTTGCTTCACCGAAGTGATCGAGGATTTTCTCGAGAAGGAGTTTTTTTGCGTCGCCATAACCGAATCCGCCTTTCTTGTATTTTTTGGCAAGGGAAGTGGTTTCTGTAGGAGTGGCAAGGAGGCTATATAGGTTGAAAACGATGCATTTTTTTGTATCTTTTGGTTTCTCGAGAGGTGTTGAGTTGGTTTGGATTCCCATTACCTGTTTTTTGAGGGTTCTGTCGTCTGCAAAAATGTCGATTGTGTTTCCGTATGATTTACTCATCTTTTGGCCGTCTGTACCTGGAATTACAGCAACATCTTCTCCTATTAGTGGTTCTGGAAGGTGGAAGGTTTCTCCGTATGTTTGATTGAATTTGATTGCGATATCACGAGTCATTTCGATGTGTTGTTTCTGATCTTGACCTACTGGGACTAGATCTGGTTTGTATAGCAAAATGTCGGCTGCTTGAAGGACAGGGTAGTTGAAAAGTCCGACTGTTGCTTCTTTTTTTCCTTTTGCTTTTGCGTCTTTCCATGCGTGTGCGCGTTCTAGGAGTCCCATCGGTGTCAGTGAATCAAGGATCCAGCAAAGTTCTGAATGTTCTGCGATGGCTGATTGTTGGAAGAAGACTGTTTTCTTGGTGTCGAGACCTAATGCGATGTATGCTTTTGCGAGGTTCAGGACGTTTTCGCGCATTTGATCTGGGTCGCGGACGGTTGTGAGTGCGTGAAGATCAGCTATGAAGAGGTAGCATTCGTGATTTTTCTGCATTTCTATGTGTTTGCGAATTGCTCCTAAGTAGTTTCCTAAGTGGATTTGTCCTGAAGGTTGTACGCCTGAAAGAATACGTTTCATAGTTGTAGGTTATGGTCACGCTGCGTAAAAAAGCGATCGCTTTGATTTTAGGCGAAAGGGAAGGGAAATGCAATTTAGTTTACTCTTTCCAGAACTCCTTGTTATTCAAGATCTCGTCTTTTTTTTTGTCCATCCATTCTTGAACTAACGCTTTAACATCTTTTCGAGGTTTTCCTCCATACATTTCTCCGAACCATTTTGAGTTTTGTTTGGCACGTAAGATTGTGAGTCCTACGGATGGAGCGTCTAAACCTTTGTAATAGAATTCTTCTACTAGTTGGTTGTTGAGTTGTTCGTAGGCTTCTTCTAGCATTTTGGCTGCTTCGAATGGTCCTGGAGCTTCCTCTGGGTCATACAGTTCTTCGAGTAATTTGTCGGTAGCTTCTTCTTCTTGTTTTCGATCTTCTGCTTCTTTTTCTTTTTGGATTAAGGGTTTTGGGGCTCTTCTTCTCTTTTTAGGTGCTTTTTTTGGTTGATCTTTATGTTCAAATTTTTCTAGCATTTTAAATTTTGTTAACTGGTTTGTGTTGTTTTTGTTTAGATATCTGTGTTGTCAGGTCGTTTTCGTGGTGCAGGTGGGGGAGTATCTTCTTCTATTAGTTCTGGTTTATTTCTTCTTGGGTTTGAGTTTACAGGGAATTTGATTTCTGGTTCTGATGGTGGTCTATTAGTTGTGTTTCTAGTAGTTTCAACTGGTTTGTCAGGTGCTCCTTGAGGTCCTTCTGGTTTTTTTCTTGGGTTTGAGTTTACAGGGAATTTGATTTCTGGTTCTGATGGTGGTCTATTTGTTGTGTTTCTAGTGGTTTCAACTGGTTTGTCAGGTGCTCCTTGAGGTCCTTCTGGTTTTTTTCTTGGGTTTGAGTTTACAGGGAATTTGATTTCTGGTTCTGATGGTGGTCTATTTGTTGTGTTTCTAGTAGTTTCAACTGGTTTGTCAGGGAATCCTTCAGGGAGGAGAGGTCCTTCTTTTCCTTTTAGGTTTTCAATGGCCGTAGTTGCTCCTGCAACGTATTGGTTTTTTTGATTTATTTGTTCGTACAATTCGTTTGTTTTTTCCATTTTGTCTGCTTCTGGTTGGGCTATTTTCTTCAAGGAATCTCCTGTTTCTTCTGAAGACTTATTTCTGTCACTCTTTAATTCTTTTACTGCTTCAGGTGGGAGTTTAACAATTTCTCCTGATTGTTCTTTTGCAGTTTTAACTGTTTTACCAATGATATTGGTAGTGTTTTTTGGTTGTTCTTGTTTGGCCATTTTAATTTTTGTTATTTAAGTAAAAGTTTTTCCAAAGAGAATTTTGTTGTTCGATTTGTCTGATTTGTTCGGCTCTTGATTTGCTTGAATTTAAAATTCTCAAGGTGTCGATTTTTGATTGATCTGAATTGTAGTATTGTTGGACGATAGGCATCGCTTCGCTTTCAGTCATGACTCTTGCTTCTACCAAATCTCCATAAAACAGGTCTGCGTGTCTAGTTTCGAGTTCTTGTCTGATTTCGTCTTGATCAAGGAGTGTTTCTTTTTTTTCTAGTGTTTTATTTGATTCTGTTTGTAATCCTTCTACAACTACTTTTGATAGTTGTGTTGTGTTTTTTGGTTCTTTTTCTTTTGCTTTTGCTAGGAATTCTCTTGCTTTGACGAATAGACTGTTTGGTCTTTTATTTGGTTGGCTATTTGGCATATTTTTTTATATTGATTCAAATGGAATTTCTTCTACAGGTGGTTCTTCTTTTTTTGTAGTTGTGTCTTCAACTTCTAGTTCTTCGATTTCTGTTGATCCTGGTTCTTGATTACCAACTTTTTCTGCGATAAAATTGTAATCTTCTTCTGTTAAAAGTGTTTTTAGAAGATCTTTGTGTTTTGCAAAAGTGTCTGGAGCTTCTGTTAAAGTCTTTCTTTGTTCTGGAGTAAGATTTGATTTTTCAGGGTTTGCATTAGGGGATTCTGTAGTTGGCATATTTGTTTTTGTTTTTGATATTTTTGGATCTTGTGTGATTGGATTATTATATCACAAAAACAGGTCTTTTATCAAGAGGTGGCGTCTATTCCACCTTGTTTGTATTTCATTTTTTCTAGATGTCTTATGTCTATTCCATCTTCAATTATTTGTATTCTTCCATCCTCTATTAATTTGTTTAACCATTCGTATATTGAATCTTCTGGTGTGGGTGGTGTGAGTGGTGGGGTGTTAATATTTCTTTTGATGTATTTTGTTGGTCCATCTTTGTTTGGAGCTTTTTCTTGTCCAATAAATATTTTTGTTATACCCATCTCTATAAGCTGGTCGGCTGAGGGCAGAGAATCTATGATGTTTTGTGGGATTGGCTTGGTTTGATGTATGTCAACGTCTATGAATGTGCTGCTTCCTTTGCGACTTTTTTTAAGTTCCTCATTTGTTGCTTTTGCGAAGCTTTGCATTTGGTCTAGTTTTACTTTGAGCATGTTTTCGTCGCTTGTTTCCTCTGGATATCTGCAATAGATGTCTGAGTGAAAATGTTGTGCCATTGCGTGGGCTACCGTGGGGCCATGCCCACTTATTGCTACTACTAAGGTGTTTTCGTCTATATCTTTGTTAATAATTCTTCTATGAATTTCTTTCAACCATTGTTCTTCATTGTGTGTATATAGCTCCGTTGACCGTCTTCCTTCTGGAATTTTTTCTCCTTCACTTCTTATTCCACTCAGGTCTTGATATTGTCCAAATGGTGAGTCTTCTGGGGTTCTTGGTGTATATAGATCTGCTAGTTCTGCTGCGCTGAGTTTTGTGTCTTCTTTTGGTCCTTCTATCTTTGCTTTGTCGTAATTTTTGAGTTTTTTGATTTCAGATCCTGGGGCTTGTGATTTTCTTGATGATGATTCAATTAATGGTTTTTCTTTTTCTCCGCCTTCAGCTTTTTTCAAAAGTTTTTCTATAGCTTTTTTGCCGAACTTTTTTTCTAGAAATTCCCTGTGTTTTTCTACTGTTTTTGGTGTTTGCATTAGTAATTTTAGATCTTCAGGCGAAAGATCGTTGGTTTCATCTTTGTCTTGTGTTTGTTTCAGTTTTTTACTAAGCGGCATTTTGTTTTTGATATTTTGTTTTGATCAGGTGATTATATCACGAAAAAGGGGTTTTTATCAAGGGAGGGCTTTGGGAAGGTGTTTTAAGACCTAATTCGTAGAAATTGGATCGATATCTATTTTTATATCGGAGATGCTTTTTTGATCCAAGGATTTTATCAGAGCTTGTGGCTCTGATCCTTTGATGAGGATTCTGTACCTGTATTTGTTGTGAAGACGTGGAATGAAGGCTGGATAGGTGTTGATTTCGTCGACCTTTGTTTTTAGGTCTGGGTTTTTGTTTAAAGTTTGTTTTAGAATTTCTTCCAATTCTTCTGCTCTGTTTTTTGCGTCCAGGAATTTTGGGGTTTCGATTGATAGTTTTGCCAGACTCGAGAATGGTGGGTATTTGAGAAGTTGTCTTTGTTGGCGTTCAATGTTGTAGAAGGCCGTGTAGTCGTGTGTCTCTGTGGCCTGGAGGGCGAAATGGTCTGGTGAGTAGGTTTGGATAACGACTTGTCCTAGGTCGTCTTTTTCTTGTGAGCGGCCTGCTCGGCCTGCGACTTGTGTTAAGAGTTGGAAACTTCTTTCTGAACTCCTGAAATCTGGGATGTTGAGGCCGATGTCGGCGAGGATTACTCCTACTAGATTTACGTTTGGCAAATGGAGTCCTTTTCCTATCATTTGGGTTCCGATCAGTATATCTGCTTCGTGCGCCTTGAATGAACTATAAATTTGTTCAAAGCTATCTTTGCGAGAGGTAGTATCCTTGTCTGCTCGCAGTACCCTGGCGTTTTTGAACAATTTTTTTGTTTCTTCTTCAATGCGTTCTGTTCCTATTCCTAAGTATCTGATGTGTGGGCTTTTGCAGTTTGGGCAATTGATTGGGATTGAGCCAATTTGTCCGCAGTGATGGCAGATTGTGACTGGTTTTCCGAGGGTGCGTGCGTGGTACGTCATTGGGATGTCGCAGTTTTTGCATGTGAGTTTGTCTCCGCAGTCGCGACAGACTATTGATGATGCAGATCCTCTGCGATTTAAGAATAGAATTGCTTGTTTGTTTTCTTTGAGTGTTTTGTTTATTGCGTTGAAGAGTTTGTCTGAGAAGATTGATTTGTTTCCTTTTTTAAATTCTTCGCGCATGTCTACGATGTGTACTTTTGGTAGTTTGGCGATTCCTATTCTTTGGTGGAGGTGGACGGTTGCGTCTGTGTATTTGAAGGTAGTCTCTATTGATGGTGTTGCTGAGCCGAGTACTAATTTGAGGGGTTGTAGTTCTGCCATGTATTCTGCGACAGCATGTGTTAGATATCTAGGGGATTGGTCTTGTTTGTATGAGAATTCGTGTTCTTCATCGATTATTATTAAGCCTAAGTTTTTGAATGGTGAAAAGATTGCAGACCTAGATCCTATTACAAGTGATTTTTTATTTGCTTGAATGTCTTGCCATGTTTTGTATTTTTCTCCTTCAGAAAGGCGGCTGTGTATTACTGCTGCTTTGATTTGAAGTCTTGATTCGAAGTATTCTACTGTCTGTGGGGTGAGGGATATCTCTGGTATTAGGATCAGAACTTGTTTGTTGTTATCTATGTGTTTTTTTGCGAGATGAAGGTAGATTTCGGTTTTTCCTGATCCCGTGATTCCGTGTATAAGAAATTTGTTCGCTTGTTCTGTGGTGGTATCTGTTTTTGTGCTATTTTTTTGTTCATCCTTGTTTTCGATTGTGTCGAATGCTTCTTGTTGTGATTTGGTCAGTATTTTAAGAGCGATATGTTTTGGGAGGGTTTCTACTTTTTCGCGGAGACGCATTGGTTTTGCTTTGAATATTCGAGCTGGAATGAATAGTTTTAGTACTTTGAATAATGGAGCGAAGTAATGCTCAGAGATGAATTTTACAAGTTGGATTTGGGTTTTTGTTAGTAGTGGGTCTGGGTTGCTTAGTCCTTCAATTTCTTGGGTTTTGAAATCGGGTTTGTTGTTGTGGGTGTGCCAAACGAGACCGGTTGTGAGACGGTTTCTTAGGTTTAGGACGACAAGATGCCCTGGCTTGATTGTTTGTTCAAGCGAAGAGGGGACTTCGTAGGTCAGAGTTTCTTGGTCGCCAATTTTCTGCTGGAATGCGATGTCAGCGTACATTCTAAAGGGTCATTAGATTTACTTGTAGAAAAGCATGTGGATTTTAGCACAGAAGATTGGATTCTTGAAAGGGGAGTGGAGGATGGGTTTTTGGGTTGGTTGGTTGGTTGGGTTAGGTTGGGTTGGGTTGGTTGGTTGGTTGGTTGGTTGGTTGGTTGGTTGGGTTGGACAAGTTTTGTGTCTATGTTGCTTATTCCCGAAATCAAGAATTTTCAACCTGCAAGTTTTTTGATACTGGGAAAGTATAAAATAAGTTTGTTGTATTGCAAGTTGACTGACTAGTTATGCAACTGGTTGCTGCAACTATTGATTGATGGTGGTGGTTTCTTTCATTGCCTTCTTTCTTTCCAACGTATAGTACATTACTGGAATCACGAGTAGGGTCAGAACGGTAGCGGCTAAGAGCCCGAAGATAATTGAATATCCAACTCCTCCCCACTGATCGTCTATAAGCGCTACAGGAAGGATTCCGAAGATGGTTGTGATTGTTGTTAGTAGAACTGGTTGAAAACGATGATAGGCTGCGTCAATGATACTGTCTTCAAAGCTTAGTTCTCCTTTTGAACGATTTCTATTGATTTGTGAAATTAATACTATGGCGTCATTTACTACTATTCCTACTAGTGCTACAACTCCGATAAATGCTGAGAAGCTTAAGTTCATTCCGATTAACATCAATCCTGGAAATACTCCTATCAATGCTAATGGTAGTGTGAATAGAATGATGAAACATTGTTTGAAGGAATTGAATTGTAAAACTAAAGTGAGTGCTATAAGTAAGATTCCTACTATCATTGCCATGAATAGTTCGTTGAATGACTGTTGAACTTGTTGGTAGTCACCACCGAAGCTGACTGTGTATCCGCTTGGTACTTCTATGTCTTCTATTTTTTCTGTGATTTCTTGAGTTATTACTACGGCGTTGAATCCTGGTTTTACCTCTCCGAGTACTTTTACCATTCTTTCTTGGTCTTCACGTACGATGTTGGATAAACTTTCGCCCAGAGAATATGTTCCTAATTGATTGAGGCTTACCATGTGTCCTCTTGGGGATGGAATTTGAATACTTTGTAGCTCTGTGAGGTCGAGGTTGTTGTCGTCGTATTTAACTACTATATCTACGTCTTCTTCATTTATTGCTAGTTCTCCTGCGTCTTCACCTTGGATTGCTCCTCTTATCACCATAACTACTTGTGCTTCTGCTAATCCGTGGAATGCTAATTTGTTTTGGTCTAGATTGAATACGAATTCATTAAGACCTTTCTCCAAACTGTTTTTAACTTCTGTTGTTCCTTCGGTGTTGTTTACTAAAGTTTCAACTTTTGTTGCTAGTTCTTTCAGGATTTCCATGTCAGCACCTGAAATTTTCACCGCTATTGCTGCGTCTGTGGGTGGTCCGTCTTTCAATTCACGCACTGATATTTCTGGTTCTGGAATTAGTACTTTCAATTCTTCTCTGATGGGGTCTGCAATTTCATAACTTGCTATTTCTCTTTGATCGGCTGGTGATAGATTTACTGTTATATTTGCGATATTGCTACTCATGTTTACGGAATTCATTTCTCCCATATCTGTGAGTGCTTGTGTTTGTGCTGATCCTACTATTGATACGAAATTTATTACTTCATCTTGTTCACGAAGGTAATCTTCGACTTGTTTCACATATTTATCCGTTTCTTCTAATATCGTCCCTGGCTGAAGTTCTATATCTATAATGAAGTAATCGGCGTCAAACTCAGTGAACATCTCTGTAGAGAGTGCTCCTGTCATAGGTAATGCCATGCTGGCTACGAATGCTATTAAGATTGTGAACATCAAGACGAATCTTTTAGCTCGTGAATAAAGTAGTTTTGTTAGATAGTTTTTCTGTATATTTTTCATAAAATTTACTATTGGTGCGATTAGTGCCTTTTTTTGTCCTGCATTGTTTTTTCTCAAAAATTTAGTAGCTATTGCTGGTATCAAAAATAGTGATACAAATAATGAGCCTATCAAGGTTCCTGAGATTGTTATTGGCATTGTTTTCAAATATTCACCCATGATTCCACCTACAAGAAGCATTGGGAAGAATGCGAATACAGTGGTTGCTGTACCTGCTATTAGTGGCCATCTAAATGTTTCTATTGATTTGATTGCTGCGTCTTTTCTGTTCAAACCTTCGTTGATTCCTTCATAAATTCCTTCCATAACTACTATTGCTGTGTCTACGAGTAGACCCAAGGAAATTACTAATGAGAACAGGGTTAAGCCGTTCAAGGTTTCTCCTTTAAAGTAAAGGATTGAGAATGAAATCAAGAATGTTAGTGGGATTGCCATTCCTGCAATAATCCCTTCACGCAGTCCAATTGCTAGGAATAGAATTCCAATAATAATAAAGATTGTGGTGATTCCGTTTTGGGTGAGTGTTCCCAGATCTCTTTTGATGAATTGCGCGTTGTCGTTTGTGACTAGAACTTGAGTTCCTTCAGGAATTGTTCTGTTTGCTTTTAATTCTTCTAATTTTGCATCGAGGGCTTCTACTATCTTGATCGTGTTGCCTCCTTTCTTTTTGACTACTGTTAAAGAGACTGCATTTTTTGGTTCATCTCCTTGGTTTGAGAGTCTAGATAGTGTTTGTTTGCTTGTTGTTCCGGTTTCGATTCTGGCTAGGTCTTTTAGTTGGAGGTTTGATCCTATGATTATTTCTCCTAGTTCTTGTGGGTTTGTTATTTCGTTTTCGAATCGGAGTGAATATGCTGATTTGTCGATTTCTATTGCTCCTGCAGGTAGGTTTAAATTTCCGAATTTAATAGCATTGCTGATGTCGGTTATTGTTAAGCCTGCGTTTTCAAGTTTTGATTGGTTTACTATTACATGGACTTCTTTTTTTAGGTCCCCTGAGATTGAAACTCTTGAAATTCCAGAGACTTGTTCGAGCTCTGCTTGAACTTCTTCTGCTATTTCACTTAAATCTATTACTGCTGTATCTGAAATGAGTGAGTAGGTGATAACTGAAATTTCACTCAGGTCGAATTTTATGATTTGGGGGTCTGTCGCTTCATCTGGTAGTTTGGTTTTTGCTCGGTCTACGGCTTCCTTTACTTTATCGATTGCTTCGTCTACGTCTTGATCTGCTTCGAATTCTACGAATACTGTTGAAAAAGAGAAGCTAGATGTTGATTGAAGTACTGAAATGCCCGAGATTGGGGCTATTTCTTTCTCTAATGGTTTGGTGAGAAGGTCTTCTGTATCTGATGGGGTTGCACCTGGCAGAACTGATGAAACCATTACCATTGGAAATTCTACTTCAGGAAAAGATTCTTTTGGGATTGAGATTGCAGAAAATACTCCTGTTATGATTATTCCTGCGATAATTACCCAGGCTACTACTCTTCTTTTTATAAAGAACGTCCAAGCGTTATTCATGATCTAGGTGATTTAGCTGATCTTTTTACTTTGTAGATTACAGCGTCTCCTTCTCGGAGAAAGACTGTTGATAATGCTACTTTTGTTCCAAAATTCACTCCTTCTAATATTTCTACATATTGTCCAATTATTTGTCCGATTTGTACTTCTATTCTTTCAATTGTTTTATCAGATGAAACTGTGTTTATGAAGTATTGTTCATCTTCTATGATTATGCTGTTTAGTGGGATCAGTGTCGCTAAGTTTTGTAAATTTGGGGTGAATGTAATTTCTACTATTTCACCTGAATAAAGGTTCTTTTTGTCGCTTAGACTAATCTCTACTTCGGCCTTTCCGTTTTGGGATAGGGTAGGGCTGATGTAGTTGATTAGACCTGTTGTTGAGCTTGTTGAAGTTGTGATTGATACGAGTGATCCTTCGTTTACCATGGCTGTTTCTTCTGGTGCAAGATATGTTGTTACTTTTAATTCTTGAATATTTTCGATTGTGAGTAGGATTTGTCCTGGGCTTGCGAATGATCCTACTTCTGTTTGAATGTTTGTTACTGTTCCTGAGATTGGAGCTTTAACGTTTCTAGCTTGTTGTTGAAGACGAGCTAGATCTGCTCCTGTTTCTGCTTGTAGGATTGTAGAATCTATTTGTATGAATTGTAGGGAATACTGTGTTTGAACAGTCTCTACACTGTTTATACTTGCTTCTAGTTGAGCTTTTGCCATCGAGATTCCGTATATCATTTGATCCATCTGTGCTTCGTGGCCGATTTCTAGTTGTTCAAGTTGAGATTCTGCTTGTTCTAGGGCTGTTTCTACTTCTATGTATGATGGATTGTCGTCGTTGAGGTCGTCTAGTGTATCCTCTAGGTCGTCAATAGCGTCTTCCAACAGGTCTGTTTGTTCGTCTGCAATGTCTTCTGCGTGTTCTTTTGAAGTGATTGCGTTTTGGACTCCTTCTAGTGCTGTATAGTAGCCAATTAGCGCTTGGTCGATGCTTTTTTGAGCCGCGTAATCTGTTTTGAAACGCGTGTCTTCAAGTTTTTCAAGTCCTTCTAATGCAGATTTGTAATTTAGAGCTGCTGAATCTGTTGATAGGCTTTTCCCAAGAGTTATCAGGGTTTGGTTTTCGCTTACCTTGTCTCCTACTTCTACTTTTATATCAGTGACTGTTCCTGATGTTTGTGGAATTACAAAGCTTGTTGAACCTGATTGAAGTTGTCCGTTTTTGGTGAAAGATAGAGTGGTTGAGTTCTGTCCAACCGTGAAAATCTCAATTCTTTTTGCTTGTGGTTCTTGGTTTTCTTCTATTGTTTCAGGCTCTGCTCCGCATGCTGTTAATAGGAGTAGGGTCGTCAGGGAAAGGCATGCAAAGTGCGTGAATTGTTTGCGAATATTCATGTTTTTATGGTTATTTATGGGTTTGTGAAAATAGGAGGTAGTATACCTTTTTATGGGGTTTTGTCAATATGATGTTGACTAGTCGCGCGGATGGTGTTATGATTCGCACCTTCTAAGGTTTGATTAATCTTTATGAACATGATTACAACTGAACGCCAATTCATTTTTAAAATTCACTCTCGTGATCGAGAGCAATTGATGTATGAGGTTTTTTTGGAGAAGGGTTTGGATGTGTATATCAAAAAATCTTCAGTTGAGCGCGAACACAGGCCTCTCGTGAATCACAATTTCTTGTATGGAGGTGCTTTTTAAATTTGGGGCAATTTAGTCGTTGTACTCTGGATTTGGCTTGATGATGAAGAAGTCTTCTTCTTTGTTGCCCTCGGTGTCGACGTAGAGAATCCTGTAGGCGATGTAGCCTTTTTCGAGGTATTTGTAGTAAGCGATGTCGGTTGCTTTGGTTTCTTTGCCTAATCGTTCTTCGTTGAAGTGATTATCTGAATCTTCGTGTTCAGATTGTTCGAGTTTTTCGTATTTCTTGGCTTTGATCTCTTCTAGTGACAGAGATCTTTTTTGGTAAATTTTTCGAAGCTTTTTTTTGGCTTCTTCTATTGAGTCTGCTTTGTAGAGTTCAGATGGCATGTGTTGATTCTAGCAAAAGAGCTTTTGGAAGGCAAAAAGATTGTGGGGAATTAAAAGCTAGGCGGCTGCTTCTTCCCAGGCTTTTTTTCTTATCATTATTTCCTGAATTTCGTCTTCTGGAAGTTGTGGGAAAAGATTTTTTACTACTCCTTCAGTGATAGCTGTTATGTTTTGGATTATTCCTTCGTTTATTTCTGTTGGATCGCAAGGTGTGGTGCCTGTTAGAATTCCTTTTAGAATGGCGCTTCGTGTTGCTGACATTGAGTGTATTTGTCTGGCCATCCAATCGTCATTTAGTATTGCTCTGAAGGTGTCCCAGTCTGAATGTTCGCGAGCTATATCTGCTAATAAACTTGCAGTAGTTGTTGGTCGACCGCATGCTACTGAATGATGTTCTTCGACTGGAATTCGGAGATCTATGATTGCTTCTAACTGTCTTCTAGTTGCTGTGCGCATTGCGTTTTCTACAATGTACATTTCGTAGTGAATTCCGCCTATTTCGTAAGTGAAACCGTTCGCTATTGGTTCTGTTGAAGTTAGGTTGAATTCAGCTACTATGGCTGTTTGGTCTTCTGTTAAGGTTTCTTGTGGCATATTGAATTTGTGTTAGTTTTTTATTTAGAAAACTCTTCTTTCTCTTTCCAAATGCTCGAGTTTTCGTATTAATCTTAAGTGTTCTCGTCCTCGGGTGTTGTCTGCTTCGAGGTCTTGTCTTGCTTGTCCAAAAGTTATGTTGTTTGGGAGGAAAAGTTCGTCTGGATCTGCTTTGCTAAATCTTTCTGCCAAAGCTCTCACAGCTTCTTCATCTGGTAGGTGGCTGATTTGTCCATCCTGGTCCATTTCGTGACGAACTACGTCTAGGTAATATCTGGCAAACCCAATTATGTTTCCTACAGCTAGGCCATCTCTTATCTCTGCTATGATTGCTGTTGGTGTTAATTTTTCGTCTCCTGTGTCTATTGTAAGTTGTGGATTGCCTACTCGTGCTTGTGTTAGTTCTTGTATTGCTATTTCAGCTAGGAGTGAGTCTCCGTGGAGTTCTTCGATTGGAGTTGTGTTTTGAGTTGTGGTTGTAGCTGGATCTGGAGTTTCTGTTCCTGGGAGATCCATTTTTCTACTTTCAGTTCTTCTCATGGGGTTGGGTGGGTTATTCTTGGGATAATTATTGGCTGTTTGGTGGTAGTTGGCCTCTTGATTGCAAGTGTTCTACCGCTGTAACGTCTTTGTCGAGATCTTCTTGTGAGGTTGGAATGTTTAGGTTGATTCCTCCTACGGAATAATGATGCCAGTATGGAAGGAATTGTATTGTCGTTCCGTCAATATCGTAGGTGTGTGGAATTTTTGCTCCGGCATAAGGACCTTCTGTGCACCAATTGGTTACTTGTCCATTGTTGCATAAAAGTTCTACCGTTGGACGACCTGTTGTTGAAGTTTCTTTTTGAGCCAATGGACCTTCTGTTGGCCATACGATTTCATCGAATTGAGATTGTGTGTTTGGTGCTTCTGACATGGTTTAATTTGTTTAAATATTAAATTTGTGCTGATTCTGGGATGTCGATGAATATAGTTTCCTTTGTTTCTGGATCACGAATGGCACCTGCATTTAGACGGCTTATAAGTGTTCTGTCTGGATTTTGATATGGTCCAACGTTGTGTTTATCCATTAATTTTCCGAATCCAGGGGTTCCTACATCTGCTAAACAAACTTGTTGTGTTGGGCCTAGGTCTTGATTTATTCCCATCATTTTATCGAATTGTTGTTTGGCTTCTGGTGTTGGGGCAAACAGAGCGCCTGTGTGTTGGCTTTTTCTTACATAAAATGGTTGTCCGTCTGGAGGGGTGAATGTTAAAAACGAACCAAATCCTCCAGGGAGTGTTCCATCTCTGATTAGAACTTTCACTCCTAAAAGATCTCTTACTTCATTTGCTGTGTATCCTAATGGAGTCATGGTTTTCGAAATTGGGTCACCATCGCTTCCAACAACTTCCATGAATGTTGTGCAATCTTTGAAATTACCTCTGCATTGTTCTTGAACTGTGTCTGGTGATGGGTGAAGATTGTCTGGATCCATTGTGATTGATGGTTGGAGATGCATTCTTTCTACAGCTCTTCTGATTGATTGTGCACAAGAAAAACATTCATCTGTTTCTTCGGTTTCCTCTAATAGAGGGCATGGCTTAGGTTTTATCATAAAATCTTTCATTGTAGCCGCCATTAAGTCTTTCATAATAGTATCTGGTTATGTTTTTGTTTAAAAATACAGGAGATGATATTATTACTCTTTTGACTTGAAGGCAAGGTGATTTCAGTAGGGAAATCCTGAAAAAGCTTTAAAAATCTTGTTCCTGGCCGTCACGATAAACATGCGAGTTTGCTTTCGCTTCGGATCAGATTTCTCGCTACTAAATGGTACGCCCGACAGGATTCGAACCTGTAACCCTCGGTTCCGAAGACCGATGCTCTATCCAGTTGAGCCACGGGCGCATGTTTGTGAACTTAAAACAAAGGCCAACATTATGCTGGCCTTTATAGTTTATATCTGATCAGGTCTGGGTTCAAGCCTTTCTTAACTTCTCGTCTGCTTTTTTAGCTGCCCATTTGGTCCAAATTACCAATCCTGAACTTGCTACGAAAATAGATGAGTAAGTACCAATCGCCATACCTGCTATCAATGCGAGCAGGAAGTATCTGATTGCTTCTGCACCTCCGTAGAAACTTCCGATGAAGAGAGCTATTACGGTGATGAGAGAGGTGACACTTGTATTCAATGATCTTCCTAGTGTTTGGTTGAGAGCTCTGTCTGCAATGTCTTCTAGAGGTTCGTCTCTTCCAGCTGTTTTCAAATTTTCACGTACTCGGTCGAATACTACGATTGTATCGTTGACTGAGTAACCCAAGATTGTGAGAAGGGCGGTTATGAACAACGCGTCGATTTCTATATTTATTATCGTGCTTAGTATAATGAAGAACCCTGTTACGATGATCACGTCATGTACGAGTGCGATAATTGCGCTGACACCAAATCTCCAAGGTGAAACTGCTTTTGGAATCTTGCGGAAGGCAAACGCTACATAAAGGATGATGATTAGGATTGTAGCGAAGATTGCAAAGATTGCTTTTTGCTTCAAAGTTGATCCGATTGTTGGGCCAACTGTTGTGAAACGTGGTTCTGTTAGAGATCCTAATTTTATTCCAAGTTTTTCAATAATTGTATCATGAGTTTCTGATTCTAGATATTTGGTCTTGATGATGAATGAATTGTCGCCAGATGGAACTATTTGGATGTTTTTGAGATCGAGTAGCTCTGTTTCAGGTTCTAGAGTTTCTGCGGTTTCCATTATTAATGGTACGTCTGGAGAGGTGACTTCTTCTGCTGTGGTTTCAGGCAGATCTTCTACAGGCATATCCTCAGGCAAGGTTTCACCGCCTTCTACGGCAACTTCATCCTCAGCGTATGCTGTATTGAGTAGTTTTGCTTCAGGTTCAGCAGGTGCTTCAAGTTCAGCAGGTGTGCTGATTACTCCAGTATTGATTTCTTCTTGGATCTCAATGAGTGATTCTTGAAGTTGTTCTTTTGTTACTGGTTCGCTGAATTTAACTTCCATCAATGTTCCGCCTGTGAAGTCGATTCCAGGTCTGAATCCAAATGCAAGAACTGCGACGATTGAGATTCCGATTAAGACTCCAGAGAAGCTCAAGAATTTCTTTGAGTTCTTGATGAACTTGAAGTTTGTTTTGCCAGTTTTTTCTGGGTTAACTCCTAGATATTTGAGATCTTTTGAATATTTTGTTGTGCCGAGTGCGTGGAGGAGAACTTTTGTGACTGTGATAGCTGTGAACATAGAGATCAAGATACCTGCAGCTAGGTTGAAGGCGAATCCTCGGATGATTGATGTTCCGAAGTAGAATAGTACTCCACAAGTGATCAATGTTGAAAAGTTTGAGTCACGGATTGAGCTCCATGCTCTGTGGAAACCTTCTTCGACAGCTGAAGTGTAGGGGCGTCCAGCACGTAATTCTTCTTTGAATCTTTCGAAGATTAGGATGTTTGCGTCGACCGCCATACCGAGTGATAGAATCAAACCTGCTACACCGGCAAGAGTCATTACAACTCCTGTTTTCAAAAGGAATGTGATGAAGAAAAAGACAACACAAGAGAGTAGGAAGGTGATGGTTTTTTCTCCTCCTGAGTCTTTTGAATTGAGTGTTTTGTATACAATTGTCAGGAATGATACTACTGCTACTGGCAATGCAATTCCTAAATGTAGTTCTGATTTGATTAAGAAGAGTAGAATTACTCCATATACTACAAGTGCTACTGTTGCGAGGATTCCAGGGATTCTGTACCGAAGCAGCATGTATGCACATAAGATTAAGAACCCAATTAAACCTGCCCAGATTGACACTCTAAGAGCGTTTTGTCCGAGAGTGGCTCCTATTGTGTATTCTCCTGTTAGAACGATAGGAGCGGGGATTGCTCCTGTATTTAGGTCTCTTGCCAAGGTAGTTGCTTCGTCTTGTGAGAAACTTCCTGTGATTTGTGCGTGTCCACCTACTATTTTCTCATTTACTCTAGGTGCTGATATTAAATTTCCTCCTACGAAGATTGCTACAGGTTTTCCTACGTTTCGACCTGTGATTTCTTCAAATAGACGAGATCCTTCATCGTCGAATTCGATTGTTATATAAGGTTGATAGAATTGATCTAATTGTACGTCTGCGTGGACAAAGTTTTTACCTGTTAAACTTGTGTCTTTCCATGGATCTGGAGTTGTTGAATAACGGATTGTTGTATATTTGTATTGTACTTCTTTGACATCATTTAATGCGTTGTCTGCTTTGATGATGTGGTATCCAAATTCAGTTTTGATGATATCAGAGATGTCTCCGCTATTTTTCAATGCAAGAGCTGCTTGTTCGAAGTCGTATACGTATGTGCCGTCTCCTGTTACTGGTACTGTTAATTTACCCCCATTTTCTTTGTTGCTTGGATCGTCTGAGTGAAATAAAGCTACTCTGTCGAATGGAGTTCCTTGTTCGTTGATTTTTGCGAGAGCTACTTTTGCTTCTTCATATGCTTCTTCTTCTGTTCTTGTTACTTCTTCTGATGCATTTGTTGCTCCTGCCCATGCTACAAGGATGTGGCTCGCTTCTACTTTTTTATCGAATTTTGTTTCTTCTGTGGTTTCATCGAGTCTAGCTATTACTAGAGCTGTGTCTTCTTGAGTTTCTCCTGTTTCTGTTATTACAAAGCTTCCGCCTACTTCTACTAATTCTGAAGTGTAAGCTTCTGGAGCAAGTAGCATTACAGCATCAGCTAATGCTTCTGGAACAATTTCGTTTGCGAATACGAATTCTGATGTTTCATATCTTACCTTTCCTGGGTATGCGAGTTGTTCTTCTTGGCCTACTACGTCAAAGTCTGTTCCTGATTTAATCTTTTCGAGAGCTGCTTGTGCTTGTGCCTGAACCTTTTCTTTTTCTTGTGGGTCGAGTTTTTCTTTTTGTTCTTTGAATTCAAGTTGGATTGTTTTTCCTACTGTTGCTTTTGCTTTTTCCAAGCTGAGAGTTTTCTTTTCATCGTCTGTTAATTCTTCGAGAGTTTTGTCTAGTTTCAAGTATTGTTTGATGTCTGCATCTGTGAGGGCTGCTAGATCTGCTAACTCTACGATTACGTGGAATTCGCCAGCGAGTTCTGAAGTATAGATGTTTGGTTCAGCTACTCCGAGGTTGTTTACACGTCGGTTAATAACTTCTGTTACACCGTCGATGATTGCGAGTCTATCTTCTTCAGGCACTTTTCGCAGGTCGATTTTGTAATCGAGCTGAGATCCTCCCTGGAGATCTAATCCAAGATGGATTTTTGTGTCTGTAATTGACTCTGGGACGAAAGGTAGAATTGTTTGTTGCACTTTGTTTGGTGCGTCAAAGAATCCTAGTACTAGAGTTGCAACTAGAATTGTGATTATTTTCCATGAAAAGAATTTTTTCATTTTGGTGGGGTTAATTAGTTTTTAGCAAGTTCTTGATCTAATTCTTCGTTGTTTCCTTTGCCGCTTCTTCCGTAATCGTCGTCGATCTTCACAACGTCATCCAGTTCTGGCGAAGAAACTTCGAAGACTACTGTATCTTCAAGTGCCTCTAAGCGGTGGATAGTATATGGTTTGACATCGATTTTGTCACCAGCTTCTAAAATTTTGTCTTGCAAGTTTTCTTTATCAGTGCCGAATGTAAATTTAACTTTTCCTTCAACAACGTACTGAGTCTCTTCTTTGGTTTCGTGATATTGGAGGCTGTAGCGATGTCCTTTTTTTACTTCAAGGATTTTCCCTGCGTATTTGTCGGTGTGGGCGAACCAGATTTCGCGACCCCAGGGTTTGAGTTTTATTTGGGTTTCTTTGAGCATAGTTTAAATAAGCATGCGTAAAAATTGCCCGCATAATATAGAGCAAAAGACTTGTTTTTGGAAGGGAAAGTGGGTTGTTAGGATTCGGTTTAAAGTTTAGGTTCCAATGCGTTTTTTGGAATTTTTAATGGAGATCCGGTTTTTGTTCTTCTTGCTACGATGACTTCGTGGTCTTTTGGTTCCAATGATTCCAGGAATGTTTTGTGGATCGGATGTTCTGGTGGGATATACCACAGTTCTTCATCCCACAGGTTGTCAGAGAATTCTGAGCGTGCTTTTCGAGTTATTGTATATGGAATGTTTGGATTTAGTTCTAGTTTTGATTCGAGTTTTACTCTGCGTGCTCTTCTTTCTTTTTGGAATACGTGAAGTTCTTTTTCCTCTTGTGGTTTAACTGGAGGTTCCCATTTTGGTCGAGTGGGTCGAGTGGTTGGGGTTGGTTTTGGTTTTGTTTGGCGAGCTGGTTTTGCGGGTGCGGGAGGTTTTGGTTTTGCGGATTCTTCCAATTCCTCTACTAGTTCTTGGTATTCTTGTGACGACAATTTTTTCTTCATCAAGTCGAGGAGCATTCTTCCTGCGGCATCTTCTCTTTTAGAAGTGGATTCTAGATATCTCCAGACTGGGTATGATTTTCCGTACATAAATCCTTTGTTTGTTTTGATTGGGAAAACTGCTTCTACGAGATCTTTTCTATCTCCGAGTTCTTCTCTTACTTTTGCTGAGTCTAGGTAAACGGGTAGTCCTCTTTCGTGTCTTTTCATTGCTCTTCTTGAGTTTCTGTCTATTAGCGAATCTTCTTCATCTGTTTTGCCTGATCCTATGTATTTGTATGAGACGATGCGATCTGCGACTGGATCATAGATTATTGCGTATAAACATTCTTCGGGTTCGAAATTTAGAGGAATTCCGATGTCTTCTGCATCTTTATATCTTTGCATGCTTTGTTCTGACATTTGATCTGGTGTGGCTAGGAAAGTTTGGTCTCCGACTTGGACTTTTACGTTTGGTTTTATTCTTTTCTTCCTACGTAGTTTGCCGTCGATTTTTACTACTTCTCCTTTTTTGTTTCTGCGTTTTGCTTCTTCTAATGTGTATTCTCCTTTTTCATCTTCCATCAGATCTTCTGGCATTTTTCTCCAAGTAATTCCGAGGTTCATTCTGCGTCCGCCGAGTGTTTGGATTCTTACTTCTTCTTGGAGGAGTGATTGGATATCTTCTGGTAGTTCTACGACTGGCATAGTTTTTTCTCCTTCGAATCTGTTGATTGATATGTTGAAAAGTTCGCATAATTTTTCTAAATCGACGAAATTTGTACCTGCCTCTTTATTAAAAAAGAAGAGGTCTTTGATTCTTTTGTATTCGCCGTCTCTTTTTATTATTAATCTCCAGTCCTCAATGTTTCTGTCTGCAAGCTCGATTGTTCCGAAAATTATTGTGAGATCGTCTAGGATTCGTAATTTGTCATGGGTTGTTTTTTCTTCTTCTTTGTCATGGGCTCGTAAAATTTTGGAGCAGCATAAACGTTTTGTGTCTGTTATGCCTGTGATTCCGTATTGTTTTGATACTGGTAGTTGTTTGCCTCCCTTCCTGGCTTTTCTTTCTCTGAAGAAGTGTGTGTATGGGCCGAGTTCAGGGACTACTTTTGTTGCTAGTGATTCCAAGGTAAGCATCCAGAGTTGTTTGTAGTATGGATGATCTTTGTCTATGCCTGGAATATGAGCGATTCCATCTTCGTCTAGGAAGACAGAAATAACTCCTTCTCTTTCTCCTGGGAATAAGCACGCGAGTTCGTAGTAACCTGTGAAGCAACACTTTTCTTTTTTTGGGATTCCTAATCTTTCTAAATCTTCTGTTTCTATTCCGTATTCTTCGGTGAGATATCTATGTGCTAGTTCTGGATTGAATATTTCTAGAAATTTGATGACTTTTGAGATTTGAGCTTTATTATCGGTAGGGGATTTGTATGTTCTGATTGGGTCGTCTAGATCTCGGCAATTTTTGATTAGATCTAGGTATCTTGTTATCAATGAAATACATTCTTCATCAGAAATTAATTCTAGAGATTCTTCGTCGACGATTCGATCGATTCTTGCTATCCATTCGGTGTTTCTTTCTTGGAGTCCTTCTAGTCCTTTGTATTCCTTCAAGCTAGGGGTTTTGCCTAACAATTCTGCTATTTGTTTTCTGTATGAGGCGATTATCGATGAGATTTCTGTGATTGTTGTGTTTGTTTCTGTCCATATTTCTTGCTCGAGGGTGTTGTATAGTTCTTCGAGAAGGAGAGACTCTAGGGCTGTTATAATGATTTGTCTTTTAATTAAGTCTTCTGGGTTTATTTCTAATGCGGACAAGTCTGGCATTATAATTCGGAAGTTCTTATCAAGTGTAAAAGTGACTTGGTCTAGGCTTGCGTTTTTTGCGTTTTCTGGGTTGTCGAGAATTACAACAATTTCTGTTTGGCCGTCTTTTCTTTGAAATCTTATTGATTTGATCCCGAATTTTCCTACAACTATGTCGTTTACAGGATTTGTACTTTCCAGGAATCCTTCTTCGGGGAAGCAGTTTTCTGATCTGACTTTTTCTTCAAGGAATCCTGCGTTTCCTTCAATTAATTCTTTGAATTTTTCTAGCATGAAGGCAGCTCTGACGTTGTCGTCGTCGCATAGTGTGTTTTCCGCGATTTCTTGTTCTATGAGGTTTGCCAAGAATGTTTGTGGAGATATTTGGTTCACACTCTCTATTCCGAGAGCTTGTCTTGCTCTGTCTAGCTTTGAGGCTAAGCTTTCTCTCAAATCTGGAAATGGTTCGAGAGCTTCTAATGCTGTTTCGTAGTGTTCTTGAGTTAGATTCGATGGGTGAATGAGAGCTAACACTTGTTCTCTTACGAGAGTTGGATTTTCGTAATAGTTTGGTATTACTCCTATTGCGAGGAGCATCTCTTGGTATTGTCCTTGGTTTTTGAAATGTTGGATGAGGTCCATTCCGATTTCGTCAAGTTCTCTTGATAGTGGATTGCTGGCATCTAGTCCTGCTAATAATGTTTGAGATTGTGCTATTGATAGTGCGGTTAGAACTCTGTCGTTGTATTTTCTTTGTATTTGGGAAATTTTTAGGAAAATCAGAGCGTCTTCCAAGTCGAGAGGGGAGTTTGCGTCTGCGAAAGCGAGTGCTTCTGCTATTTTGTATGCTGGTCCTGCACTTGATCCAAATGCTTCTGGGTTTTCAATGAATGGTTGTAGGAGGTGGTTTTGCCAAAGGTCTTTTTCCCACTCTGTGCCTTTTAATTTTGGGAGGACTTTGATTGCTGCTTGGACTCCTGTTTCTCTGAATCCTTTTGCGTTTTCTCCTCCTTCTTCTGCGAGGGCGAAGCAAGATTTTGCTAGGTAGTAGGTTGATCCTCTGTGGGCTTCTGTTACTGGGGCTGCTTGTGCCATTTTACAGGCTTTTACGTATTCTCCGGTCAGGTAGTATGCTTCTGTTAATTTGGCTGCGAAGATTACAAATACTTCTTCAGGTAGGCCCATTCCTTTTTCGAAAATCGCTAGTATGTTTTTTATTAATGTTTCTGGATCTTCTACCTCATCTACGAACTCTTTGGCTATTAAGTTTAGGGATGTGATGTAGTATTCTACGGGGAGCTCGAGTTCGTGAATTTCTTTGACTGCTTGTAGTTTTTTTTCTAATCCTTCTGCTGTTCCAAGTATCGTCATCGTTGCGGCCATTTTGAATTCTAGTTGTTGCCTACCTAAATCTCTGGCTCTCATCGGGCCTGTTAGTGGGCCTATCTCTCTATCTGATTCGTCCATTTCTTCATTTTCTCTTTCTGTGTAATGATCTTTTCCTTCTACTACCGATTTACCTATTGCTATGTTTGGTATTAATCTTTTTAGCTCTTCTTGTACTGCTTCTCTGAAGTATGGATTCTCAATTTTTTTCATTACTCTTCTGGCTTCTGCATAGTCGCTTTTGTACATTATCAAGTATCTAATTGCATATGCATATGCTCTTATGTCGCTTGGTTTCCCTTGGTATTTTAGTCTTAATTTCTCGAGTCTGAACGGTACTCCATTTTGGCCGAGGTGATCTCTCATTAATTCTTCAAATGCATCGGAATAGTCTTCTGCAATTGTTCCTGCTAGATGAGGGTTTTTTTCTAAAAACTCCATTACTTGGTCGAGTTGGCCTCTTTCTTTTTGAAATTTGTATAGAGTGTCGAAAAATTCAAATCTATATGGGTGTGCAAGAAGTGTTAATTGTAGAAGTTTTACGGTTTCTTCAGGGAATCTTTCTAGCGCTCCTACTCTGTTCATTTCATTTAACATTTCAGTCATCACCATGTCCATTTTCTTTTTTTGGGATCGGCATTTGATCATGCATAGTCCGAATGCTTCGAAACATGCTTTGAAGGTTTGTTCTGTTATTTCGTGAGATTGTTGGAGGGGATTTAAAACTTGTTCTTCTGCCCAGAGGGCCGTTCTGTGCAATCTTTTTCCCCAGCTGAATGCTGTTTGTATGCTTAGAGATTTTTTTTCTTTCTCGAATTTTGCGAGAATCCTTGGGGGATTCAGGTCATATTTGGGATGGAGTTTTTCCATTTCTGATTCTGTATTTCCAAAAAGTTTCCCCAAGTTGTGTCCGACCGTCTGTCTGTAATAGTCTGCGACTAGGGGATCAATTTGATCCAGAAAATCTTTTGCGCTGCTTACTGCTCCTTTTGGTAAGTTTTCTGCAAGTTTTTGCATGTTCATCGCCATCACGTGCCTATCGGTGCGTATGAAACTTTTGTCTGCAAAGCTTGGTGCAGTATTGGGGCGGCCGTAGCCTAAACGACTAAAGATGTCTGGTGTATCTTCTTTCATAAAGGAGAGCATTCTAGATTATTCTGTCCAAAAGTCAAATCTGTTTGATTTTATGGCTTTCTCCTTTTTTGCAGACGAATAAACCTTCTTCAGAGTCGATGATGATCAGGTCTTTGATGCCGATCACTTTAACAGGTTTGTTTTCGTGATTTTGGAAGATTATTGAGTTTTCTGTTTCGAGGAGTTTTATTTGGCCGCCTTGGCTTTGTATTAGGTTTTTATTTGCGTCTAGGTTTGAGCTGAGTTCCTCATATATAGCTTCAAAAGATCCGATATCGCTCCAATCGAGATCTGCTTGGATGATGCGGATTTCTTCTGGATCGATTTTTTCCATGATTGCGTAGTCGATTGAGATTTTTTCTAGGGTTGGGTAGATGGTTTCGAGTGTTTCTGGCAATGCTTGGATTTGGGTGAGGCGGTTGTGGGTCTCAGGTGCGTGTTTGGCGAATTTTTTCATCAATGTTCCGGCTTTCCATACATATATACCTGTATTCCAGAGATATTCTCCTGAAGCGACGAATTCTTCTGCAGTTTTGAGATCTGGTTTTTCTGTGAAGTTTTGGACTTTGAATGCTTTGATTCCGTCGATTTCTGAGTGTTTTTCTCCGAGGTGAACGTAGCCGTAGTTTGTGTTTGGGGTGTTTGCGGGAACTTCTACTATATTAAGAGTGTTTTCTTGGAGTGCGATTTTTTCTGCTATTTGGAGAGCTTTTTGGAATTCTATTTTGTTTTTGATCAAGTGGTCAGCGTAGATGACCGCCATTACCTCGTCAGGACCGTGATTTTTCTCGATTATAGCAGCTGCAAGTCCGATGCAAGAAGCGGTGTCGCGGAGAGCGGGTTCTAGGATTATATTTTCTTTTGGAATAGAAGGGGATTGGTCTTTTATATAGTGGAGGTATTTCTCGTTTGTGGCGATGTAGATATCTTTTGGATCCAAGAAATCCAAGCGATCTATGGCCTCTTGATAGAGGGTTTTTTCGCTTGTGAATTTGTGGAATTGTTTTGGTTTTTCAGGAGTGGAGAGGGGCCAAAGCCTGGTTCCACCACCACCTGCTAGTATTACTGCTTTCATTGTCTGGGATTATAGCTTTAGAGGGAGGGTTTTGCTATCTTTTTGGCCCTTCAGTGGGTTGCCAGAAGCGTAAAAAAGTGGTATAATTTAGTATTGAGAAATCAATAAAAACAAATAAAAAAATAACAATTTTTCACATGGAAACAAAACCAAAAGTGAGCCTTAAGAAGATTTTAGGGTTCTTGCTTTCGACAGTTATTGTCGTTGGCGCTCTTTATTACTACGGGCTTTACAGGCCAGCTTATGAGGAGTCTAGACCTCCTCAGATCATGAGTGACTCTGCTTTTCAAGGACTTTTGATCGACAAGACGACGAAATTTTTCAAGTTTGAGTACAGCGATGTAGCGAACTGGGAAGCTACCACTGATCACTACGTGGATGTTCCTGGAGGAGAAATTAGTTTCTACTATTCGGTGGAGCCAATTTCGGCGGAAGAAGTGCTGAGGTCTACTTATCCGGTTCCAGGGATGAAAGTTGCATATGCTGACTATATGCCTGATCTGGAAAAGATGTTTCATGTTTATCCGGATGTGAGTGCTCATAGTAATTCTAGGCCAATCACGATTCAGGAAGGTGATGATTATATGATTCCTGCTTTTCGTGGGTTTGCCTTGATAGCATTTGAGGACACTAGGATTTACAATCCGTATGTAAGGGGTTTCGAAGATGTTCCGACTCAGGAGGAGATTGATGCTGCTTATGAAGCTGTTCTTGAGGAGATGGCTGCTGCCGCTTTGGAGTCTGCTGCTAATTCTTCTGAAGGTGAAAATGGAACGGCTAGTGTAAGATTTGGTGATTTGAATACAGCTGGTAATAGGACGGTTGCAGCGGGAGCTGATTTCTGTCCAGAATTTCCAATTCCTTTCGAGGAAGAAGATTGGATTTTATTGCCTGTAAATGAAAAGAATGTTTTTAAGAAAGTTATGAATTGTATTAATTCGAAGGTTAGTTATGAGGCTGATGGAAGCGGAGAGGGTTATGAAGCGAAATATATTTGGTTACAAACTGGTGTGAATGAGTTTTTTACCAGGTTAGATGAAGATGGAATTGATCTAGCTGATGAAGATACGTTCGCTGAGGTAGGGGAGAGTGGCTATAGTATGGTTTGGTTCAAGATTGATACTTATAGTATTGCTGCTCCGGACCCGGATCCAATCATGTGTTCATATGATCAAGTCTTGTATGAAGTTGGTGAAACATTTGATTCGGCAGATGAATGTAATACGTGTTCTTGCGGTGTTGATGGGGTTATAACATGTACTGATGAAATATGTGACCCTGACCCAGATCCAATTACATGTACATATAATGAAGTTTCATATGAAGTTGGTGATATATTCGATGCAGTAGATGAATGTAATACGTGTGCTTGTGGTGATGACGGTGGGGTAATATGTGGTACTGAAACATGTGAACAAGACCCAGATCCGGTTGCGCCTCAAGTTTCGTTTGCGGAGTATGTTGAGGATGATTTGACCAAGGTTATTGTTACTTTTGATAAAGAAGTCGAATGTTCTTTGGATGATAAGGCTGGTTGTTTCACAGTTTATTTAAATGAAGATTCTCAGGACGTGATTTATATAGTCGTTGATGCTGTACCTCTTGTTACTGAGGTAGGTTTGACTGCGAGTATTGAATGGGAATTGACTGTGGATGCGGAATTTGTTCTTGGTAGGGATTATGTGGCTGAAGCTTCTGTAGATAATGTTATGTTGGCTGGTACTGATGTTGGGGTAGATCCAGATCATAATACTGCTGAGTTTGAGCTTCCTGATCCTGAAGTGTTTGTTAATCCTACGGTTGATGAGGCTACTGCTCTTAATAAAACTACAATATTAGTTGCTTTTGATATGCCGGTTGATTGTGTTGGAGACGCTTCTGCGTGTTTCATGGTTGAGCCAGCGGATCCTGCCAATACTCCTGTAAATGTTGTTGATGCTGTTGCTGGAGAGGATTTTCCAGGAGGGCAATTTCCTGGAGATCATCATTTGAATTGGACTGTTACGGTTGATCCTCCGGGTATAGATTATAGTATTGAGGGAGAAGATGATGTTCTTTATATAGTTACAGCTATGGCTGGAATTGTTAGTGAAGATGGAGCTGGAGTGGATCCTGATCATAATTCAGCTTTTGTTAATATTGATGAGCCGGCTCCTTTTGATACTCCTTACTTGGTGAGTGCTATTTTCGATGAGGATGATAAGACAGTTATAAATATTGCGTTTGATTTGGCTGTTAAGTGTGGGGATGGAGTTGCGGTTGTTGATTGTGTGCATGTTTTATCAAAGGATTTTGCAAATCCTAATTTGGTTGTTCAAAATATTGAGTCTTCTGATGTTTGTGACTCTGATTATTGTGAGAATTGGGTTATTACTGTTAATGAGGAGGGTGTTCCAATTTTCCCTTATAATGTTTTTGCTCCTGGGATGGAGAGTGAAGATGGAATTTTAGCCGAGGGATATGTTCAAATTTCTTGGCCTGCGCCTATTCAGATTCCGCCTGTTATTGATAATGTTCAAGCCATGGGCACTCTGATTGCGGTTGATTTTAATATTGATATGAAAGGCAAAGAGCTGGTTCCTTTCCAGGATTGGTTTACATTGGTTGGAGAGGATGGATCTACGTTGGAAATTGCAGAGTCTCCCTATCCTTACTGTGGGAATGGAGCTGTGTATTGTCTTTACTGGGGTTTCTCAGTTGTAGAGATTGGAAATCCTGGAATTTTTTATGATGTTATGGCTCCAGGCATGGAGAGTGTGGATAAGCTTTCAACGAATAATTTTAAGAAGATATCTTGGCCAGTGCCCGATCCTGAACCTTCTATGACTCAAGCTCTTTTAGATGAGGTTGAAGTTGATGTGAATTTTGATGATCCTGTTAAGTGTTTGGATGATATTGGAGGTGACTGTTTTAAGGTTTATCTTCAAGATGATGAACAGGTTGAGATTGAAATTGAATCTTTTGTGCGAGACGGGTGTGATGTGGATCAAAATGATGGTTATTGTGAAGATTGGATTGTTACCTTGGAGGAAGAAGGGACCCAAGGGGAGATCTATTCTATTTCTGCACCAGATATGGCTAATCAGTATGGAGAGACTGTTCAAAATTCTAAGCCAATATATTGGGATGTTGAACCTGAGATTTTGAATGCTGAGATCCAGGGTAATGGCACTAATATACTTGTAGAGTTTAACGTTGGTATGAAGGGACAAGATGGGATTTCTACAGATCAGTGGTTTGAAGTTTCTCAGGAGAATGGTGCTACCTTGACTGTTGTTCCTGATTCGCCAAATTCAAATGATTATTGTATTAATGGTGCTGAATATTGTCCGCTTTGGTTGTTTGAGGTTAGTGATACTGGAGATCCTGGAGAAGATTATAATGTTTCTGCTCCTGGTATGATTAGTGAAGATGGATTGGATGCTGAGAATTCATTTGCGATTCTTTGGGAAGATGAGCTGCTGGTTTTGATTGGAGCAGTGATGAATGATAGTGATAAAAATCACATAGGTATTTATTTTAGTGAACCAGTATCTCAAGTTGGTAATTCAACAGAAGTTTATAGCATATCTGAAGTTGATGATCCCGAGCAGACTTTAGGAGTTGTTAGTTGGGGATTATCTGATGAGTGGGATGGTAATTGTCCGAATGAATATCCTGGTTGTGATGTTTATGTTTTAGAGTTGGACGAAAATTTGCAGTCTGATGTTGGATATTTAGTTGTCGCGAAGTCGAGTACTGACGATTCTGATAATTATGTAACAACTTATGATGGAGTTTCTATAGATAAAGATAATAATTCTGATGTTGTTTCTATAAGTTATGAGTATCCGATTTTGAATGTTTTATCTACTGGTCAGCCTTTGAGTAAAGTTGTGGAAAAAGGTATGACTGAGGATTATTTTGCCTTTGATTTATTGGCTGAAAACCATGATATTACTATTGATGGATTTGCCTTTGGGTTAGAGGATGGAGGTGGAAGTGCGGTTAATTTTGATGATTTTGATCAGATAGAAGTTTGGATTGATGAAGGTGAAGGAATGGCTCCGTTTGGTATTCCTGTTTCTTTGGATGATGATGAATATCTTGTGGATTTCATGACTGGTTCGGATGGTGGATTTGGTTTGACTGAGGATATTTCAAAAGAAGTGGTTGTTAAGTTGAAGATTTCAGAAGATGCCGTTACTGGGAATGAACATAAGGTTGTATTGTCTGGTATTGATTTGTTAACACCTGATGTCTCTGTTAATAGTTTGCCTATATCTGGTAATTTGATGGAGATTGATAAGGATTTGGTGACTTTAACTGTTTCATTGTCGTCCGATACTCCTCCAGCAGAGGATGTTTATTCTGACCAGACAAATTATGAGTTCGCAAGGTTTGATCTAACAGCAGAAGGTGGTTCTGTGGTTGTTGATGGGATTGATTTGATGCTTGAGAATGACCTTGGTTATTATGGTTTTGATGGTATTGAACCTGCTTTTGAATATATTAGTGATACAAGACTTTATTTGGATACTCCAAGTGGGGAAGTATTGTTGGCTTCAGTAAAATATGATAATGAGTATACTATTGAATCTTTATATTTTGATTTTTCTGAAGATATATTTGTTAGTGATGGGGATACTGAAACTATCATTGTTAGAGCTGATATTCCTTATTATGCTTTAGCCTATGTGGAAGCGAGTTTTGGTATTGAGAGTGCGGCAAGTGTTGTTTATATTGAGGAAGATCTCTATGATTATGAAGTTGTTGGTGATTTTGAAATTTGGAGTAACGTAATGACAATTAAATTTACTGGTGGTGATTTTGTTTTTAATGTTATTGAGCCTGAAGATAATAAGGTTGGGCTTTTCGGTCAAATTGGCTATGGGTTAGACCTAGCTGCAAATGTTAGTGATTATGTTTTTAATGGGTTTACTATTAGTTGTCTAAGTAACTCTGATTGTAGTAATGTTTTTGGTGTTGAGGTTTTTAATGGTGATGATTTAATAGGACAGGGCCTTGTGCTTGGAAATTATTTTCCTATTCAGCTTGTCTTTGATCAGCCTTTGTCGATTGATGCTGGCACCATAGAGTACTTGTCGTTTGAATTTACTATATTTCCGAGTCCTGGTACTGATGATATTTTGGATGATTTTATGTTTTATATCTCTGGTGTTGATGCTTCCAGTGATGGTGGCGGTCCTGTATACATTGTTGGTGGTGCTGGAAATAAGAATTCACACAAGGTGGATATGGTTGATAGGAATGTTCAGGTTTCCTTGAGTCCGAATCAGCCTTATCCTTTCAACCCAAGATCTGCCGGGAATTTATTCGCCTATATGAATGTTGATCTGACTGCTGAGTATGGGCCCGTTGAGGTTGAAGGATTAAAGCTTACTTGGAAGTATGGTCATAATGGTACTGTTAATGATTTTGAAGAAATTGTTTTAGGTTATAATGGAATGGATTCGGGGCTTCCTATTGAAGAGCACTTCACGATTCCAAATAATCCTTACTCATACCAATCTAAATCGATCGATGATGCTGAATTTACGATAGATCTTAATTTTAAGCAGGATAGTCTTAAGATTACAGGTGGTGAAACAGAGATGGTTCAGGTGTTACTCAAGACTGAGAATCCGTTTATGCTTGGGAACATGTCGGAGTCGGTGTTTGGTATATATGCTCCTACAAGTATAATTGTTAATCCTTATTTGGGGTATTACGACAAAGATTTTCCAATCACAGTTGAGTTGGTGGAGGATGATGGTTTGATCGAAGGAGGCGTGATTCAGGTCGACTAACCACACATTTGCTAAAACATAAAATTAGGGTTTTGTTAAGAAGATTTGGTGAGGATATGTAGAATGTCCTTGCCAAATTTTTCGTTCTTTGTTTTAATTTAGTGGAGTTTTGAAAAAAGCTCTCTATATATATATAAATTTAACCCTAATTCCTATGGCTGATGAAGCTATGACTCCGAAATCTGGTGGTTTCACTAAGATTTTGGGTCTCTTGGTTGTATTGGCATTGATTGTCGGTGCAGCTCTTTATTACGGAGGTTTCCTAGGTGGATCTGATGATGACATGCCACCTTCACTAGACCTCACAGGTGAGACTGGACAAGGTATGCTAGCGCTTGATGGCGATGCTTACGCTACGGTTGTTAAGGATGATCCGGATTACGACTGTGATGCTACTACTCCGATAGATGTCGATGTTCCTACAGGTTCTGGAACTGCTGTCTTTGTTTATCCAACAGAGGATGTCACTTTTGAAGATTTGACGACTTATGTTCAGGCTGAAGACGAAGATGCGAAAGTAATGTTTGTGTATTGGAATGAAGCTGGAGACGGAACTCCTTACGAGGAGCGTTATACGTTAGAAGGTGAGAGAAGTAAAAACTGGTATGCTTATCCAGGTGTAACATCTTTGACTAAGATTCCTGTAGCTGATTTAGATGATTATGAAATTGAAGCTTACCATGGCTTCTATATGGTTGTATTTGATGCTGATGTTGAGGTTTGTCCAGACAAGCTTGCTTTGCAAGATGAAGGTCTGGATATTGACTCTGTTGCTGATGGTGTTGATTTCTATGAAGATTACGTTGAGGATAAGATTCCTGATGAAGGATGGGTTCTTTTGGCTGCTAATGATGAAGATGTTTTAAAAACTATATTGGAAGAATCTACAGCTACTGATTCTACTTTTACAGTAGATTCGGCTTGGATTCAGATGGATGATGATCCAGATGATATGTTCACTGGTGGAAAGGTTGATCTTGAAGCATTCTATAATGATGAGGAAACTCTTTCAACAGATTATGACATGATGTGGTTGAAGGTTACTGAATATGATGAGGATAAGGTTTATTTGACCGATTATTTGGATGTTGTTAGTGTGTTTGCTGAGGTAAGCACTCCGACACAAGTTACAGTTACATTTAATGAGGATGTAAAGACTATTAATTCTATAGGTACTGATTTTGGTGTAGTTAAAGAGGGTGCTGTTGCTGAAACTCTAACTGTTACGAATGCGAAGTTTGGACCTGATGTGTTATATCCTACTGATCCTACTAAATTTAATTACAAAGAAGTAGTCTTGACCCTTGCAGAGACTTTAACTGTACTTACAGAGGGGAATTATAAATTGACTAGTTCTTCTAGTTTGGAATCGAAGGATGATGGATATCCTCTTGATCCGAATGATGTGACACAGCCTTTCAATTTGTCAGATTACTTGAATCTAGTTGAAGCTCCTGCTTTTACAGCTACCTCTGTTATTTTGACTTTCGATCAGGATCTTGTGGCTGTAGATGAAGATAATTTTGAATTTAACAAGGTTGAGACTGATGCGGATGGTGTTGTTACATTGGTGGATTTGGCTGATGACATTATTGCTGATGCTAAATTTGTGACGGATGCTGATCTAACGGTTAATAAGAAAGTTGTTGAACTTACGTTATCTATTCCGGTTGATCCACCAGCGGGGATGACTTATAGGCTTACAATGATTGGGCTTGCGACTGCTGATGGGACTACCTTTGTTGTAGGTGGGAATCACGTTGACTTTGTGAGTGGTGGGGATCCTGTGGTAGAAGATGATTACCTAGACCTTATGACTGCTACTTCAGCTGATGGAGTTACTATTACTTTGACTTTTGATGAGGATCTAAAGCCTGAGGAGGCTGCAGATAGCGCTAAATATGTTGTAACTGATGCTGCTGCTGTTGAGTATACTGTTGGTTTGGCTGCAATGGTTGCTACTGACCCAAAGCAAGTAACGCTTACAATGGATCCTGTTTTATTAGAATCGGGTACTTATACTGTTACAGTTTCAAATTTACTTGGTCTTGATGGAAGCACATTGGATCCTGTGGATCCTACGAAGAGCGTAGCTACATTTGAATTTGCTGCACCTGTCGCAGCTACGTTGGAGCTTGTTTCAGCGGCTGCTGTAGATGATGGGGCTGGGTTTCAGTTGACATTTAATGAGGGTGTGAATCCTGCTGGTTTAACATTAGCTACTATCGAAGATAATATACTCGTTGAGCCGTCGGTTACTATGACAAGTATCATCTCAAATGGTGCTGGACTTGTGAGTGTGGGTGCTCTTCTTACTGCTGATGTTCCTTATACAGTGACTGTGTCAAACATGACTGCAGCTGCTGGTGGTGGCGGATTGGTAACAGATAAGAATATTCAAACATTTACTTATACAGAGCAGGTTGTTGCTACTTTAGAACTAGTTACTGCAGCTGCGTTGGTTGATGGTATGGGATTCACTTTGACTTTTAACGAAGCCTTAGATCCTTTAACCGCAACAGCTGCTAATATTTCTGTGAATGTTCTTGTTATTGATGAGCCTACTTTGAGTGATAATAATAAAATTCTGACTGTGCCTGTTGCCGCGGAGATGCTAGATGGTGAGTATACAGTTGACGTGACAGGTATGACTAATGCTGCTGGTGTTGGATTTGCAGAGGATATGAATACTAAAACATTTACTTATACAGCAGAGCCTCTGGTTACTTTCGCAATTGGGGAAGTTCAGCCTGATGGGTTTTCTCCGCAAGTCTTGACTATGGCTCTTGATGTGTTGTTTTTGGGAGTAGAATCTGTTGCCACTGGTGGTACTGTTGAATTATCTGCTGTCAGACTTAACCTTGTAAGTGGTGATGTGGCAGACTTGAGTAATATACGTGTTGTTACGAGTGGTGAGCCTGTTGGTTCAGCAGCAGCTTCGTTTAATGCAGATAAAACTGTTGTTTTTACTTTTGATCCAGTGATTACCATTTTAGAGGATACATCTCTTGTGTTTTTTGTTAAGGCAGATCTAACAGCCGATGCAGTAACTGGGGATTCTTTGGAGATTAATCTTACTAATGCTTCGGTTCCTGAAGGTGTTCAAAAGACTATAGGTATGGATATACCTCTTGTTGTCACTGTTCAGTAACTTTAGTCCCTTTCTTTACCCAATTTTCGGTTAACACCGACACTTAATAGCAGGCCTAGGAGCAAGAATACATATGCTTCTGGGCCTGTTTCAGAAAGGGCGTCAGAAGTTGTATTAGTTGATCCACCAGGTGGAGGAGGAGGTGGAGGAGTTCCACTAGGAGTTGCAGGTGCAGGCGCTGGATCCGGTTCTGGGTCTGGGTCGTCTGCAGGATCGTCCGCAGGATCGTCCGCTGGATCATCTGCTCCTGGTTCATCTAGATTTAGACCTGGAGGAAGATCATCTCCGCCGTCGTCAGCAGGTACTCCTAGATCGAGACCTGGAGGAGCGTCATCTTCTTCTTCTTCGTCTGGGAAATTGAAATTTAGACCTGGGGGAAGAGCATCGTCTTCAGCGAATGCTACTAATACATTAGTAGAAAGTGCTGTAAGTAGGAGCGTTGCAAATATTGCAACTGAAGCTTTGAATGTTTTCATTTTTATTTTTGTTTAAATATTTATTTATTTATTACTAAATTATACCAAAAAACGGCCCAAATAGCAACCCCCAGCAAGCCTTAAATAAGACTTTTCCCTTTCATTACTAAAGGCTTCTTTACACCTAGGATTTTCAGGACTGTTGGAGCGATGTTTTTGAGTCCTTTTTCCTTTATTCCTTTGCTGCGAAGGGATTTGAAACGGTCTGAAATACAGATGAAAATTACCGGATTCAAGGTGTGCGCTGGGCATATCTCACCATTTTTGTATTTCATTTGCTCGGCGTTTCCGTGATCTGCTGTCAAAAGGACTGTATATCCTTTCTCTAGAGCCCTTGGTACTACTTGCTTCAAACATTTGTCCAAGGTACCAACAGCCGTCTTAACTGCCTTGAGTGATCCAGAATGGCCGACCAAGTCGCAGTTTGCATAGTTCAAAGCGATGAAGTCGTGCTGGGCTTTGCCATCCAATTCTTTTATGAGTTTTTCTGTGATCTTGTATGCACTCATTTCAGGTTGATCTGCGTAGCTTGGGACTTTTGGAGAGGGGACCATTATGCGGGATTCGCCTTTGAATGGTTTTTTGATTTGTGAATTGAAGAAAAATGTGACGTGTGCGTATTTCTCGGTTTCTGCTATTCGTAATTGCTTTTTTCCGTGTTTTGCCAGGACTGTGGCTAGATTGTTTTTTACAGTTGGCGCTGGGAATAGAACGGGACTTTTTTTACTGTATGGCCCGAAGCAAACTGGGTTTAGCTTGAGTTCTTTTTCGAACATTTGTGTCAGTTGGGCTGCTCGGTCTGTTCTGTAGTTGAAAAAGACGACAGAGTCTTCTTTGCGGATTATACCTTCTTTGTTCAGGATTATAGGTTCGATGTAGTAATCTGTTTTGGTTCCTCTTTTGTATTCGTTTTGGATTGCTTTCAGGGCAGAGGGTTCTTTGCGGCCTTTTCCTTTTGTATAAAGATTGTAGGCTTTTTTGGTTCGATTCCAGTTTGTGTCTCGGTCCATTGCATAGTATCGGCCGATGATTGTGGCGATTTGGGCTTTTTCTTGCAAGCCTAGTTTTTTGATCTCGTTTTGGAGTTGTCTTAAATATTTGGAAGCTGATCTTTCTGGGGCGTCTCTGCCATCTGTTATTGCGTGGATGTAGACTTTTTTTAGACGTTTCTTTTTTGCGAATTTAAGGAGAGCTTCTAAGTGGGCGATGTCGCTATGGACGCCTTTATCTGAGATTAATCCCATTATATGGAAAGCGCTCCCGTTCTTTTTGCATTTTTTTGCAGCTTCTTTCAAGGCTTTTAGTCGGAAAAATCGGCCGTTTTTGATTGATCTGTTGATTTCTTCTAGCGATTGCAAAACTACTCGTCCAGCTCCCATCGTGAAATGTCCGACTTCTGATCCGCCCATTGTTTTTGGTGGGAGACCTACTGCTTCTGAATCTGTTTTGAGCAGGCAGTGAGGGTATGATTTGCGTAGTGAATCAATGTATGGAGTTTTTGCTCGTGTGACAGCGTTGTTTGGGGAATCTTTCCCTTCGCCGTATCCGTCGAGAACAACTAGTAAAACCTTGTTTTTAGATCTTTTTACCATCCGATTGTGCTTAGATAAAAGGTTAGAATTTCTTCACCGATAAACAGTGCGATCAAGCCTCCAGTAATCAAAAATGGGCCAAAAGGGATTGCTGTTTTGCGGTCTGCTTTTTTGCTGAGAAGTAATATGATGCTGACCAAAGCGCCAAAGACATATGACATTATCAATGCTAGGACCATCAGTTCCCAACCGAGTAATACTGCCAAAATTGCTCCGAGTCGAAGATCTCCACCGCCGAGCCAGGCGCCTCTTGATATCAAGATTTGTCCGCCAAAGAAGAATGCGATTATCAAAATTCCGATTCCCATACTTATCAAACTAGGCGTGCCAAATAATACTGCTACCAATATTCCGAGCAGGATTGCTGGCAGAGAAAATCGGTCTGGAATTTCTTTATAAAGTAGGTCGTAGAAGAAGATTGCCATCAACAAAACCATTTCGATTGCATAGAAGGTGAATTTCTCGAAAATATTCCAATCGATTCCATAAAGTATGAAATTTGGATCTATTAAGCTTGGTGTCAATGTCACGAAATTCCAATGCAAGAAAGTAAGAACGAATATCGCTGCCGTGAGGATTTCCATTGCAAAGTAATGTTTGCTGATCTTTTTTCCACAAAGTCCACAGCGACCCCTTAAAAATAAGAAACTGAAAACTGGGATAAGATGTCTCCATTTAAGTGGTTTTTTGCAGTGTGGACAGACTGAATTGCCAAAGAAGATTCCTTTCTTTTTTTTCTTTACTCGGAAGGTAACTACGCTCAAGAAACTGCCGATGGCAGCTCCGAGTACTCCGAGAAATATAGCTGCTAAAAGTGTCATAGGATGGAGGGTTAAGGTGAGTATGGCGAAGTTATGTCCGCCTTCAATATGTTATTAAATCTTATTGCTGCCAAGTTTGCAATCGAGTTTCCGTTTCCGAGCATGTATGCTTTTTTGTAGTATTCTTTTGCCAAAGTGCTTAGTTCTTGTTTTTCGTATAACAATCCTAGGCTCAGGTATGCGTGTTCGAGTTTTGGGTCTAATTCGAGAGCTGCTACCAGGTCATTTTTCCCTTTTTCATAGTCTCCATTTGATATGAAGCCCCATCCTCGCAAGCTGTAACTGATTGCTTCTTCTGGATGCTGGGCAACAGCTTTTTCTCCTAATTGGATTGCTTTGTGAGGTTTGTCGAGTTTTTCTATGCTTATCCAGATAGCTTTTGTGTAGAGATTTAGATCTGCTTCTTCTGCGTTTATTATGTTCTCGTATGAGACGAGTGCTTGGTCATAGTTTTGTTTGATCAGGTTTAGATCTGCAAGTTTCTGTTCGACTAGGCTTATTGGTTCGAAGCCTGAATCTCTTGCGTCTTCCAAGTAGGTGATTGCTTCGTCGTACATTTCCTGAACAGCGTATGTTATGCCTATAAAGAACAAGGTTTCTGCTTTGCCTGGATCGAGAACTTTTGCTTGGAAAAGTGCGTTTATGGCGTCTTCGTATTGGCCTGTGTTCAGATACGAGTATCCGAGCATTACCCATGCGTCTCTGTAGTTGTTTTGCAATTTAATTACATCAAAAAGCAATGGAATAGCTGCTTGGAATTCATTGATTTCTATCAAGGCTTTTGATAGGAGGGCTTCTTTGTGTTGTTCTTTTGAATCTTTGTTTATAGAGATTGCGTTGTATGTGTCCAGGAGAGTTTTTACCTTTTTTTCAAGTTCTTCGTTTGGTACTTCGTTTGGCCCCGTGCTATTCAAGATTTCGAGCAATGAAGTTAATTCTTTTTGAGCGCCTTCGTTGTTTTTTTGGAGAATCTGGAAGATAGCTTTGTAGTATTTTACTTCTGGGTTGTTTGGGTCGAGTTGATTGAAATGAGAGATTGCCTGGGGCATTTCTTGTTTGTTGATGTATGTTCGTCCAATTAGTATGTCGATTTGTGAGCTTTCGTAATTTTCCTTTAATTTGTTGAAATATTGTCTGGCTTCTAAGTTTTGATTGTTTGCAAAATAGGTGATACCGAGTTTGTATAATGTTTGTATTGAATCAGGATTTTCTACGAGTGCTAGGTGGTATGCTTTGATTGCTTCGTCTAAATATCCTTGATTGTGATAATTGTCTCCTTCAGCAATATAATCTGAAGGGTTTTTTTCTTCAGCTGCTTCATCAAAAGATTCTTTTTGTAGGTCTGTTTTCTCTGATGTTACTGCGTCTTCAGGAGTTATATCTGTATCAGTCGTGCTTGATGGTGGTTTCATGTAAATATAACCTAGGAAGATTGCTCCTGCGATTATTACGAACCAAAGTGTTTTTAGAATTTTATTCATTTGTGTTTACTGGATTTGAATCGAATTTGAGTTTGCACTACATATTGCGACAGCGATCGCGTCTGCTACATCATCTGGTTTTGGTATTTCTTGTAGATTCATTATCATTTTCACCATTTTCTGGACTGCCTTCTTGTCAGCTCTTCCATTTCCACAGACAGAGCTTTTTATTTCTGAAGGTCCGTATTCTTCTATCTCAAGTCCTTTTGATGCACATTTTTGTGTCAAAACGCCCCTAGCCTCAGCTACGTCTATGGCTGTTGTTATGTTTTTGTTGAAGAACAGTTTTTCGACTGCTGCTTTGTCTGGTGACCATTTTTTCAGGAGCTCCTCCATGTCTTCTGCTATATGGTTCAGGCGTTCTGCTTTTTTAAGTCCTTTGTGTGTTTGAATGTGTCCAAAATCAAGCAATGTTAGTTTTTTGTTTTTGACTTCAAGTATTGAGAAGCCTGTGATTGCTGTTCCTGGATCTATTCCTATTATTCTCATGTTTGTGCTGGATTTACAGAGTGTAAGTTGCTATTGAGCCTATTCCTTTTGCGTTGTATATGATTACGACTTTGTCATTTTTCTTTGCGAGTTTTGATGTTTTTACAAATTTCTTTAGTTCGTTTGCGAAGTTTTTGTTTTCTTGTTTTTTGGTGAATTTTTTGTATATTGATCGGTTTATTCCCCAGTAGAGAGAAGATTCTTGGATTAAGTTTTTGTTTGGCGTGATAAGGATTGTGTGGATGAAGACTCGATGTTTTACCATTTGAGACATTGTGTATCCATCTTTTGAATATACGATGATGCGGTTCGCACCAGAATCAACTGCGAGTTCGCATGCTGATAAACAAGCTGCGTTTACGTCTGGGATGTCTTTGTTTTTTATTTCATTTTCAACGATCTCTCTTTGCTTCTTTAATTCGTTTTCTACGGACGAAATAGTCTTGGCTAGCATTCTGACCGACTCTAGTGGGTAAGAGCCCGTAGCGGTCTCGTTTGATAGCATTATTGCGTCTGTGTGATCGTAGATCGCGTTTGCTGCGTCAGAAATTTCGGCTCTAGTTGGGCGTGGGTTGTTGACCATTGATGCTAGGACTTGAGTTGCTGTGATTACAGGTTTTCCGTATTTGTTGGAAAGTTCGATGATTCGTTTTTGGATTATTGGGACTTTTTCAGGTTTGATTTCGATTCCCAGGTCTCCTCTGGCTACCATTATTCCGTCTGATTCTTGTACGATCTCTTCCAGGTTGTCTATTGCTTCATGGCGTTCGATTTTTGAGATTATTTTCACTTGGCTGTGGCCTTTTTTCGTGAGGATTGAGCGAAGTTCTTTTATGTCTTTTGCATCTTTTACGAATGAAAGAGCTACGAAATCAATCCCAAGTTTTAGTCCGAAGTTGAGGTCTTTTATATCTTTTGGTGTGAGTGTTTTTGCTTTGATGGTTGAATTTGGTGTGTTTATTCCTTTGTTTGAAAAAAGAGTGCCTTTTGTCTTGGCTGTGCAGTGGATTTCATTTCCTTTGATTCTATCTATTTTTGTACTGATGAGACCGTCGTCGACGAAGATTAGATGATTTTTGCGAACGTCTTTGTGAAGATTTCGGTATTTGATGGGGATGTGGTCTTTTTTTGGTTTAGCCAGAGTTGAGAATATTATTTTTTGACCACGTTTGATTGAAATTCCTTCTTTTGGGAGTAATCCCAACCTGATCTTTGGGCCTTGGAGGTCCTGCATTATTCCGACAGTGCGGTTGTGTTTTCTCGAGGCTTTTCTTACGTTGTTTGCAATTTGTTTGAAGTTTGGATAGGTCCCATGTGAAAAATTCATTCTGGCTACATCCAGGCCTGCTTGGACTAAATTTTCGATAATAGAAGATGAGTCAGAACTAGGTCCAAGAGTAGCAATAATCTTTGTATAGTTAACTCGCATATGAAATGAGGGTTATTTCAAGGAAGATTTTACTTTACTGTGACGCTTTTGGCTAGGTTTCTTGGTTTGTCTGGATCGTTTTTTCTCAGAACTGCGAGTTTGTAGGCCAAAATTTGGATTGGAATAATGTTTACAATAGGTGACGCATGAGATACATCAGGGACTTTTATCCAGTAATCGAACACTTCATTATTTTCTGGGGCGACTCCTATGATGTAAGCTCCTCTGGCTTTTAATTCTATTGCGTTTGAGATGGTTTCGTTTTTTGATTCGTCATTTGCGACTAATGCAACGCAGGGAGTTCCTTCGGATATTAGTGCAATTGGGCCGTGTTTAAGTTCTCCTCCTGCGAAACCTTCTGCGTGAATGTATGAAACTTCTTGTATTTTGATAGCGCCTTCTAGAGCGATTGGATAGTTTTTTCCACGACCGATCAGATACATTGATTCAACTTCTTTTAATTTTTCTGCCAATTTTTCTATATGTTCTTCATAACGAGGATTTAACATATCGTTGATTTGGCTGACTGTGTCTATCAGTAGTTTTTTGCCTTTCTCGACCCCTCCATCACAAGCGTATGCGAGCAAAGTTAGAATCGCTATTTGTGCTGTTGTTGCCTTGGTTGAAACCACTGCTTTTTCTACTCCGGCTTTGATTGGGATTACGATGTCTGAGATTCTTGCCATTGTTGAAGATTCGACGTTCACGATGGACATGATCTTTGCTTTTTTCTTCTGTGCCATTTCGATTGCTTCCAATGTGTCTGCGGTTTCTCCACTTTGAGAGATTGCAATCAGTAGAGATTTGTCTCTTATGAAATGTTTGTAATTTGAGAATTCTGATCCAAATGTTGTGTTTACGTGTCTGTGCGCTATTTCGGCGAATAAGTATTCGCCTACCATTGCTACTTTTCCGGTTGTTCCGCATCCGATGAAATATGTTCCGAATGCTCCTTTGATAGCTTTGGCAGCTTTTTCTATTAGTTTGTTGTCTTGATTGATGGCTCTTTGAATGGATTCTTTTTGGTCCATTATTTCCTTGATCAGGAAATGTGGGAATTCTCCTTTCTCCGTACTTTCTTCTGTAAGATCGATTTCAACAATACGTTTTTCTACCTTTTCGCCTGATGAAATGTTGAAGAAGTTGATGTCTTTTTTCTTGATCTCGACGAGTTCGTTGTCGTCGATGTATAAGACTTTGTTTGTGTATTTTAGAAATGGGGGAATGTCTGATGCAACGAAAAACTCATCATCGCCTTTTCCTACGATTAGTGGGGAACCGCGTCTTGCGCCAATGACTATGTCTTCCGTCTTATTTATTACTACAAAGGCGTATCTTCCTTCTAGTTCTTCTATAGTTTTTGTTACCGCTTCTCTTAGGGTTTTTCCATCTTCGAGATAGGTTTCAATTAGATGTGCTATTACTTCTGTGTCTGTTTCAGATTTGAATTTGTGTCCGTCTTTTTTAAGTTTCTTTTTTAATTGATCAAAGTTTTCTAAAACGCCATTGTGAACGATCACGATTTCTCCACTTGCAGAGGTATGTGGATGTGCGTTTTTTTCGTGGATTCCTCCATGTGTTGCCCATCTTGTGTGGGAAATTGCGACAAACAAATCTTCTTCTGTTTCGCCGATTCCAATGGAAGACATATCTAAGTTCTTTGAGTCGAAGTCACCGATCTTGCCGATTTCTTTGTGAACAACCAAGTTTGGTCCTTTTTTGTATGCGATGCCCCAGCTGTCGTAGCCTCTGTATTCGAGTTTTTTCAGCCCTTCTATTAGGAGTTCTGGGGCGTTATTTCTCTCACCGATATAAGCGAATATTCCACACATATTTTTGATTTAGTTACGAGCGGTATTCTAGTCGAAAATTTGGCTTTTGTGAAGGCCTATAAGGATTATGTCTTCGATTCGTACTCCGAATTTTCCTGGCAAATAAATGCCTGGTTCTATCGTTACAACCATGTTTGGCTGGATGCGTGTTTTGTTTTCTTTTGATTCTTTCAGACTAGGGGATTCGTGTATCTCAAGTCCGACTCCATGCCCTGTTCCGTGTATGAAATTTTCACCATATCCTGCTTCTTCTATTATCTCTCTCGCTAGTGAATCAATTTTTTGTTCAACCATCTTGTTTTTGGCTTTGTCTAGGGCGTTACGCTGTGCTTGTTCAACTATTTTGTACACTTCTTTTTGGAGTTTGGTTGGGTTTTTTGGAAGGATTGTGCGTGTCATGTCCGAGCAGTATCCTTTGTATTTCATACCCATGTCTATCAGGATGATGTCGTTCTTTTTCAGGTTTGTGTTTCCGCTGTCGTGATGGGGGATTGATGTGTTTTTCCCGAATGCTACGATTGGATCAAAAGATACGTCTTCTGCTCCCAGGTCAAACCCGACCTTTTTTATCTCCCAGACGACGTCGATTTCCCTCAGTTTCTTACCTGTTGATTGGTGTTTTTGAATAACTTTTTTGATCAACCCGAAAGTTTTCAAATTTATCTCTTGGCTTCTCTTTAAAAGTTTGATTTCGTGTGGATCTTTTATTGCTCTTAACTTCTCGATTTCACCTGAGAAGTCTTTGAATTTAATCTTTGAACTTAGCTTTTTGAGTTTCTTGAGATTGTTTACGGTGACTGAATTTCCTTCAAATCCAAGGTTTTTTATCCGAAGTGATTTTAATGTTTTTTGGAATTCTTCTTTTGGGTCTTTGACTTGGATGAACTTTGGGATGGTGTATTTTGCGCGTTCTATGTATCTCGGATCTGTGAATAGAATTGTTTTTGTACGTGTGATGAGGAGAGATCCACTTGATCCATTGAATCCTGTTAAGTAAAAGATATTTGTTCTATTGGTTACTAAAAAACCTGTGACTTTAATTTTCGTCAAAGATTTCTTCAAATTATTAATGCGATTCAAAAATCTTTTCATTTAAATATTTAACAGTTTTTTTGTGACTTTTTTTCCGAGTTCTACGGAAGGTTGATTGAAAGCGTTTACTTTGAAAAGTTCTCCTGCTAATGCTACTGCTATCTCGAATGTCATAATTAATTCTCCTAGATTTTCTTCGTCGATTTTTTCAAGATTCAAGGTTGCGGATGGTACATTTTTTTGTTTGAGGGCGTGTTCGGTACCTTTTTTTTGTGCTTCTAGAATCTGTGAAAATTTAATTTTGTTGGCTACATAATCCTTTTGCCTGGTTGCGGTTTCTGTGAATAGAACCCATTTGTCTTTTGGTCCGTCGAGTAAGAGTTGTAGCATCGAGTGTTGATCTTTTGCGCCAATAAGTCCGATTGGAAGTGGTCCTTTTTTTGAAGTTTTCCCTAGGCTTTCTGCTATTAGTTGGACTGCCCATTTGTTGAAATATTCGAATCGATCGATATATGGGAATAATGCTAGGGTAGGTTTGTGTTTTTTTGTGTACATATGGTAGAGCAAGATTGCTAAGTTGTCTGCGGTCTTAGACCCGCTTGCTTTCGCTGCTCCTAGTAGAAGCTTGTTGATGTTGGTATCCATCAAGATCGCTGGTATTAGTCCTGCTGTTGATAGAATTGAGAATCTGCCTGCTACATATTTTGGCATTTTGAATATCTCGAGTTTGTTTTTTGTTGCTTGTTTAAATAGGGTTCCATCTTCGTTTTCAGTGATTACTTTGAGATGTGATTGCCAGTTTTTTCCAAACCATTTTTGAGCTCCTTTTTGTATTAATGAGAAAAGAGTCACCGTTTCTAGTGTGTCTCCTGACTTTGAGATGAATAAGAATAGCGTTTTCTTCTTTGTTAGAGGTTTCTCAAAAGATGAGATGAGATTAGGGTCGATATTGTCAATGAAGTGAATGTAAGGGGGTTTTGAGTTGTTTTTGCCTAGTGAGTGAAAAAGCATCTGGCTTCCTAGAACAGATCCTCCCATTCCGATTATTACTATGTCTGAAAAGCGTTTTTTTAGTGGAGCTATTTGGTTTGCGAGTTGAGTTGTGTTTTGAGTTGGAAGTAGTAGGAATTCTGCGTATTTCTTTTTCAGAAGAGATTCTTTTGCTTTTTCAATCTTTGATTTATAGGTTTGAAAAGTTTTTTTGTTGATTGTGTTTTTTGTATCTAGTTTGAGCATTTTTAAGCGTTTTGAAGGAAGTATTTAATCATTTCTTCTGATGAAGTTACATCTGCAGGTAGGTTTGTTAATCCTTGTGTGATTTGTTTTCTGTTATATCCAAGTTTTTCTAGTGCGAAGATTGCGTTTTCATTTTTGTCTGATGATAAGTTTCCGTGCATTCGGTCTGCGTCATCTATAGATATCTTGTTTTTCAATTCGAGAATTATTCTGTCTGCAATTTTCTTTCCGATTTTTGGAACTTGGCATATGAAAGCTGATTCTTCGTTTAGAATTGCGTTTTTTAGTTTATCGATTGGGAGGGACAATATGTCTTGAGCTGTTTTTGGCCCGACTCCAGATATTGAAATGAATTTTTTAAATAGGCCTAGTTCTTCTTCTTTTTCAAATCCAAAAATATCCAATGCGTCTTCTCTTACATGTGTGTATGCAAAAAGTTCTAATTCAGTTTCTTTCTCTGTGACTTCGAGTAGGGAAGGGGTTACAAAAACTTCATAACCTATGTTTCCAGTATCAAGGATGATTGATTTTTCTTGTTTTTTTAGGACGATTCCTTTGAGGTATGCGATCATTTTTTTTTGATTATTTCTTGAAGTTTGAAGACTTGCTTGCCGGTTACTTTCATTTTTGGTTTGCTCGTTTTCTTGTCCCTTAGCTTGTATGTTTTTTCGACTTTTTCTTGGAGTTTTCCGTATTTTTTGTTTAAATCTTTTGCCATTTTTTTATGAAAGATTTTTTAAATAAGGGGAAGGTTCCTTTGTTTATGTGGGATCGTGTTTCGCGGATCAAGTTTAACAAAAAGTGAATGTTGTGGATAGTGAGAAGTCTGTGTCCAAATATTTCTGATTCTTTCATTAGGTGGTGGAGGTAGCTTTTTGAATAGTTTTTACAGGTATAGCAGGTGCAATTTTTGTCGAGTGGTGTTGAATCGTTTTTGAATTTTTGATTTTTTATGTGGTTTAGTTTTTTGCTTGTCCAAAAAGCTGCGTGTCTTGCAAGTCTGGTTGGCAAAACACAGTCGAACATATCTATTCCTCGGTCTATTGCCTCTAAGACTTCGACTGGCGTGCCGACTCCCATCAAATATCTGGGTTTGTTCTCAGGCAGATGGGGGACTGTTGCTTCTATCATTTTTAGCATTGTTTCTTTTTTTTCTCCGACAGCTAGACCGCCGATTGCGTTTCCAGGTAGGTTCATTGATGCTACAAAGCGAGCTGATTCTTCTCTCAAGCTTTTGTATGTTCCTCCTTGGACTATTCCGAATAATGCTCGTTTCTTGGTTTGTTTTTTGTTTAGTTTGGTGTGTTCACGTTTGCAGCGTGTGAGCCAGTTGTGTGTTCGTATCATTGCTTTTTCGAAATATTCCTTTTTGCTTTGTCCGTCTGCGCATTCGTCAAATGCCATTATGATGTCTGCTCCGAGATCGTGTTGAATCTTCATTGCTTTCTCTGGTGTGATGAAATGCTTGGATCCGTCCAGATGTGATTTGAATTCGACGCCTTCTTCTGTTATTCGGGCGCCTGCTTTTTTCTCGGCAGTTTGTTTTAGGCCTTTGTCTTGTTCTAATGAGAAAACCTGAAATCCACCTGAATCGGTCAGAATTGGTTTGTTCCAGTTCATCCATTTGTGCAAACCTCCTTGTTGTTTTACGGTTTTTTCGCCAGGTCGTAGATGAAGGTGATATGTGTTTGAAAGGATTATCTCAGCATCTAGAGTGTGCAATTCTTCTGGAGAAAGTGTTTTTACGGTTGCTTTTGTGCCGACTGGCATAAAAACCGGAGTTTTGATTGTTCCGTGTGGGGTTTTTAGGGTTCCAGTTCTTGCATTTGAACCCTTCTGCTTTTTTGTGATTTTAAATTCAAACACGCAAAGAAAATACCACCAAAGCTTCAACAAGTTAAGGTGATGTTATTAAGCTGCACGTCTCATTTCTTCTTCTCCTGCTTGAGCTTGTTGGTTGCGTTGTGGGAATTGGGAAACATTGTCGGGTACTGATTCGCTATTTCCTGCTGATCCTGTAGTTAGGTTTCTAACTTTATCTCGTGACCATCCGAGAATTCCTGCTACTGCATCTTTTGTAGATTTCATAATTTTGGTTGGTGCATACATCATAAAGTTCATTGCATGAATTCCGTATTTTGGAATGAATCCAATTATTGGCATCTTACCTGTGAAATTTGCTGCATCGACCATTCTGCGTCCGACAGAGTATTTCAATCCATCGTATAGCAGATCAACTCCTTTACTGAGCGGTTGTCCGACGATGTTCAACGCTTCTGTTGGCGCGAGAGCTAATGTGCCAGGGATATGTCTTAGTACACCTTTTGTGTTTCTTGAGAAGATTTTACCTACTTGTCCTCCAACGTTTACTAATGAGTCTCTGGTCTCTGTGCTTACATCGACTACTTTTTCTTTAACGTTTTTTATAACTCCGTCATAAATTGGTTCGACAAATGTATTTTTAGTACCGTCAAGGAAGCCTTTTGATCCGTCCCACCAATCGTCTGCGGTGAGGCGTTGGCCAGCACCAATTGCGGTACTTTTAACTTTACCAACTGCTTTGCTTCCCCATTGATTTAACGTATCTCCAAATTTACTCATAATTCTTGATTATAGTGAGTATCTAATTATATCAGCAAACCTGTTTTTCGTCAAGTGGTGCGGAGCAGGTGGTCTAGGAGGATTATTTTTGCCATGTTTTCTGCTACTGGAATTACTCTAGGAGCTAGGCAGGCGTCGTGACGACCTAGTATTTCAATCTCTGTGTTTTCTCCTGTTGAGGTGATTGTTTTTTGTTTTTTTGCTATTGATGGGGGTGGTTTGATGGCGAGACTTGCTATCACTATGTTTCCATCTGTTATTCCTCCTGAAATTCCACCCGAATTGTTTGACAGGAAGGTGATTTCGTCGTCTGTTATTTCCATTTCATCGTTATTTTCAGATCCTTTCATGAATGATGCGTCGAATCCACTTCCAATTTCTACTCCTTTTACAGCTCCTATTGAGAAAAATGCTTTGGCTAAATCTGCGTCAAATTTATCAAAAACAGGTTCACCTAGTCCTGTTGGAGGGTTTTCGATTACAATTTCTATCATTGATCCTATTGAATCTTTTTCTTTGCGAACTTTTTCTACTAAAGAAAGCATTTCTTTTGCCGCTTTTTTATCTGCACATTTGAGTGGGTTTTTTTCTATTTCTGATTTGATGAAATCTTCCGCGAAAACATCTCCGACTTGGACTGTGTGTCCATATATTTTGGTTTTTTTGGTTGCTGAGAATTCTTTTAATACTAGCGATGCAACTGCACCTGCCATTACTCGACAAACTGTCTCTCTTCCTGAACTTCTGCCTCCGCCTCTGTGATCTCGATGTCCGTATTTCATTTCGTATGCAAAATCTGCGTGTCCTGGCCTGAAAACATCTTTGATTTTTTCGTAGTCTTGAGATCGGGATTCCTTGTTTTTTACTATTAATGAAATTGGAGTTCCCGTTGTTTTGCCTTCAAAAACTCCAGATAAGACTTCTACTTTGTCTTCTTCTTTCCTTGTAGTTGAAACTTTTGGATCTTGAGGTTTTCTTTTGTCTACTTCTTCTTGAATAAATTCAAGATCAAACTCGATGCCTGCTGGGCAGCCATCAATGATTACGCCAAGAGCAGGGCCGTGTGATTCGCCCCATGTAGTAACTTTAAAGAGAGTCCCAAAAGTATTTCCTGACATATATTTGAATTAATTTATGCAGCTTTTTCTTCAACAGGAGCTTCTTCCTCGGCTGGAGCTTCTTCTTCAGCAGGAGCTTCTTCCTCGGCTGGAGCTTCTTCTTCAGCAGGAGCTTCTTCCTTGGCTGGAGCTTCTTCCTTAGCAGGAGCTTCAGCTACTTCTTCTTCCATTTCTTCTTCTGAATCATTTTCTTTATTTTTGGCAGTTTCTTTTTTAGCTTTCTCTTGTGCAGCACGGAATTTCTCTACACGTCCAGCTGTATCAACAAGCTTCGTCTTCCCTGTGTAGAATGGGTGACAGTTTGAACATATTTCTGTAGTGATTCCATCTTTGGTTGATCCAACCAAGAATTTCGCACCACATTCACATGTTGCTTTTACCTGTCCGTTGTATTTTGGGTGTATGTCTTTTCTCATAGCGAGGCGTAATATACTTGATTGTTTATCCTATTGCAAGGTTAATTTGTAGTTTTTTATGGTGTTTTCGTATGTGAGAAATTTCTTTGCGAACTGTGTTGCGTTTTTTGAATAGTTATCTAGATTCCTGTGGTTTGATAGCAGGTCGAGTAGGGAATAAGCGTCTCTTTTTTCGTTGTATTGTGTGCTTATAAATCCTGCTTGAGATTTTCTAATGATATCTTGCGTTGCTTTTCCTCCTGTCCCAAATACTGGGAGGCCTAGAGTTAGAGAATGGAGAAGTTTTGTTGGGATTGCGTAATTTAGGTTCATTTCCAGGTTCAGAGAAACTAGTCCAAGTGAGTATTTTTTTGATAATTTTGGGATTTCTGTTGCTGGGATTGGATCGTGGAAAATGATGTTTTCGTCTGATTTGAGTTCCTTTACGAGATTTTCTAATTTTTCTCTTTCTCCGGTTCCGTAGATGTCTAGATGTAGATCTGAATCTTGTTTGATTGCTCTTGAGAATACTCTTATTAAGTATTCAAGATTTTGGAGGGGGCCATAGTTGCCGAGGTATAGGCATTTTTTGTTGTTTGCTGGTTGTTTTGGTTGGATGTTGTCTGTATCTGTTAATCCTGTGAGAATTGTTGTGTATGGAACTTGTTTTGGGATGTATTGTTCTATTTCTGGGGAGGTGAGGATTATGTGGCGTGCGTTTTTGAATAAAGTCTGATCAATGCGTTTTAGAATTTTGAATTTTAAACTTTTTTGTGAAAAATTTGAGATTGCTGCTATGTTCTCAGCACATGGATCTCCGACGTCTACTATGTATGGTATTTTGAGGGCTTTTTTTATGAATAAAGCTATGAGTCCTGGGTAAGAAGGGGGAGTCACTACGTGGATTCTGTCTATTTTTTTTCTGTTTTTTATGATGTCGAAGAGGATTTTTTTTGTGAGATCTATTGTTTTGAGTTTGGTGTGTTTTTTTGGTTCCGGAAAGGTTGGAAGGATGAAATTTATATTGTTGGGTTCTGCTTCTTTCAAAAAGCTTTCCAGCCTTTGTTGTGGGCCAAATGAGATGCCAGGATTATGGATTGTTATGACGTAAATATTCATTATTCAGTTTTGTACTAAAATATCAACAATTTTCTCTGCAGAGGTGCCGTCTCCAAATGGATTGTACCAGGTTATTTTTTTGTTTAGCATTTTCTCTGCTTCTTCTATGATTTTGTCATAATCGGTTCCAACGATTGTGTTTCCACCTACTTTTATACTTTCTGGTCTTTCGGTTGCTTCACGCATTGTTAGGCATGGTGTTTCTAATATGCAGGCTTCCTCTTGTATGCCTCCTGAATCTGTCAGGATTAGTTTTGCGTTTTTCATTAAGATTAGCATATCCAGATATCCCAGAGGTGGTGTGAAGATTATGTTTTCTGGAAGCTTAAGTTCAAAGTTTTCAAATTGTTTTTTTGTTCTTGGGTGTGTTGGGAAGATTATTTTTACATCATGTTTTTTCTGTATGTCTGAAATTGCTTTCAAAATGTCTTCTGCTTTTGTTTGGTTGTCTACATTTTCTTCCCTATGAGCTGTTACCAAGAAATATTTGTTTGGTTCTAGGTCAAATTTTTCTAGAGTTTTCACTTTGTTTTCTGCGATTTTTAGGTTTTCTATGACCGCGTCTACTATCGTGTTTCCTACTACGAATATGTTTTCTGAATCTATGCCTTCGCCGGTTAGGATCTCTTTTTGTAATTCTGTTGGGGTGAAGCAAAAGTCAGAAATTCTATCTGTTAAAACTCTGTTTGTTTCTTCTGGAATTTTTGTGTAAGAGCGAAGACCTGCTTCGATGTGAGCTACTTTTATGTGGAGTTTGCTTGCAGCCAAAGAGACTGAAAGTACTGTGTTTGTGTCGCCTTGTACTATTAACAAATCTGGTTTTTCGCTTAGCAATATCTTTTCTACTTCTATGAGCATTCGGCCTGTCATGTTTGCGTGAGTGCCTGAGCCTATGTTCAGATTATATTTTGCTTTTGGTAACTCTAATTCTTCCAGAAAAATCTCATCCATATTCTTATCGTAGTGTTGATTTGTATGGATTACGAAAAAGTCCTGACCTTTTTTATTAAGTGCTCTGACAATTGGGGATAGCTTAATTATTTCAGGCCTTGTACCGAATACTACTGCAATTTTCATTTCTTTTTTGATTTACGCGTTGCTAGTTGCCTTAGATTCAACAGGTTTCCTTCGGCGAGGTATTTGTATGCAATTATTCCAGCCAAAATGAGGGTGATTAATATGGTGAATACTTGGCTGTATAACCTTATATTTAGCACGCTTACTTGGAATTCTGAGGTTCTTGTTTCTCCTGCGTCATCTTGTATTGTCAATTTTACTTTGTGATCGCCTAGGGTGTCGAATTCGTGGAGAACTTTTTCACCTTCTTTGATTATGTTTCCGTCTATCTCCCAAACAAAACTTACTATTTCTCCGTCTTCATCGTATGAATCTGAAGAGTCGAAAACAGCTTTTTGTCCGAGTGCTGCCGTGAAAGCGTCTTTGTTTATTTCTACAACAGGACCTTTATTAAGTGGATATGGATCTTCTGTGTCTAGGAATCCGTCATTGTCATCGTCTAAGTCTTTGTTGTCTCCAATATTGTCTGAGTCATTGTCTGACCATTCAGCTTCATCTAGAGGGAAAGGATCGCTTCCATCTACAGTTCCATCAGCGTCTGTGTCTGGGTTTAGGGCGTCAGTTCCTTGATTTACTTCGTCGTTATCATCTATGCCGTCTCCATCGTCGTCTGTGTCCGCAATATCTCCAATTCCGTCGCTGTCTGTGTCTGTTGTTTCAGTTGGATCTAATGGCATTTGATCGTTTACGTCTGGAACACCGTCGTTGTCAGCATCCTCATCTTCATTGTCTCCTATGCCATCGCCATCTGTATCTACCCACTCTTTGTTGTTTAAAGGGAATTCATCTTCTGTGTCTATAACTCCATCGCCATCGTCATCTTCGTCTTCTTCGTTTGTTATTCCGTCGAAATCTGTGTCCTGGAGGACGTATATGTTTCTACTTATTATATTATTTGTTGGGTCGTCACCTTCTTCTTCCCATGGAAAAATAGTAACTTTAACTGTATGAGAGCCCCATCCAGGAACCCAGTCTACAAATACATCATCCGCTCTGTTTCCGAATAGAGAGATTGCTTGGTCTCCACCTATTTGTCCTCCGTTGTCAAAAAATCTTACTGTTCCGAGGAGGTCTGTGGTTGAATTGTTTGTTACTGTCCCGTAGATTCTTATTGTTCTTCCTTCTAGGAATGAAGACGTCGAAAATTGTACGTTGCTACTTGTGATACTTAGATCACCTCCTGCTGCTGAAGCGCTAGGTAATGAAGAAAAGAGTAATAATCCTAATGCTAAAAATGAAATTTTGATTATTTTTTTCATATATTGATTATTATGAGCTTACTTTTTTGTTGCAGCAACCTTTTCTTCTTTCTTTTCTTCTTTTTTTGGTTTTGCTTTAGCTGGATCTAAACCTTCTAGTTTTTGTTGTTCTTCAAGTATTTCTTCTTCTGATTTAAGTTCTACTATTGAGAGAGAGGCTACTTTGTCATTTGGTCTCAATCTCATCAAGTAAACTCCTTGAGTTGCTCTTCCTCTTGATGGGATTGCACTTGTGTGAAGTCTTATTGCTTGTCCTGATTTAGACATTAATATCAAATCTGCGTCTGTTACTCTGTCTATAGTCTTTGCTCCGACAACTCTACCGGTTTTATCTGTTATGTTCGCTGTCTTTACTCCAGATCCTCCTCTGTTTTGGTGTCTGTAGTCCGTTAATTTTGTCATTTTTCCTAGACCATTTTCCATAACGACAAGTAGTTCTGTGTTGTCAGGGTCTGGAATTACGTCCATTTCAACGACTTTGTCTCCTTCTTTCAATCGGATTCCTCTAACTCCAATAGAAGGTCGTCCCATTGGACGAGCATCTTTCTCATGGAATCTGATGCATTTACCCATTTTTGTTATCAAAACAACTTCATCATCTCCTGAAGTTTGTCTGACCCATTCGAGAGAGTCTTCTTTTCTTAATCTGATAGCGATAAGTCCGCTTTTTCTTACGTTTTTGAAGTCTTCAATAGGAGTCTTTTTTACTGTACCTTTCTTTGTTGCCATGAATAGGAATTTACCAGAATATTTCTCTCCTGCGTTGAGGATTGCGGTAACACTTTCTTCTTTTTCAAGCTGAACGATGTTTACGATCGCTTGTCCTTTTGATTGTCTTGAACCTTGTGGGAGTTCGTATACTGGTAATTTGAATACTCGTCCTGCGTTTGTGAAGAATAACAATTCATCATGGTTGTTTGCGTGTTTGATTTGTTTGATTTCGTCTTCTTCTTTTGTTGTTCCTCCAATGATTCCTTTTCCTCCTCTTCTTTGTGCCTTGAATGAGTTTGGAGAAATTCTCTTGATGTAATTTCCTTTTGTTAGGATTACGATCATTGGTTCGTTTGGAACGGTGTCTTTTAGTGAAATATCACCAACTCTGTGAGGGATGATTTCTGTTCTTCTATCGTCTGCGTATTTTTCTTTTATTTCTGCAAGCTCCTCTTTCATTATTTGTAGAACTTTTTTTGTGTCTTTCAATATTCCTTCTAACTCTTCGATCAAAGCAATTTTTGCTTGGTACTCGTCTTCGATTTTTTGTCTTTCTAGACCTGCTAGAGTTTGGAGTCTCATTTCTAGAATAGCTTTGCTCTGTTCGTCTGAAAGTTTGAATTTTTTCATCAAATTATCATGAGCTTCTTCTTTTGTATCGGATTTTCGGATTGTTTCTATTACTTTATCGATGTTGTCTATCGCTATTCTCAAGCCTTCCAAGATGTGAGCTCTGGCTTTTGCTATTTTTAGTTCGTATTCTGTTCTTCTAGTGATTACAACTTTTCTGTGAAGAATGAATTGTTCTAGTACTTTTTTGAGGTCTAATAGATGTGGTTGGATCTCATCTACAAGTGCGATCATGTTCATATTGAACGATGTTTGCATTTGTGTGAGTTTGTAGAGTTGATTTAAGATTTTCTTAGGATATGAGTCTTTTTTGAGTTCGACAACCACTCGTAGTCCCACTCTATTTGATTCATCTCTTATGTCTGAAATTCCTTTGATTTTTTTGTCACGTACTAGGTCGGCAATTTTTGATACTAAAGAAGATTTATTTACCTGATATGGGATTTCAGTTATGATTATTTTGTGTCTTCCGCCCTTAAATTCTTCTATATTTGCTTTTGCTCGGCAAACCATTCCTCCTCTTCCAGTTTCATATGCTGTGAGGATGTCGTCGTTACTGTAGATACTTGCTCCGGTCGGGAAGTCTGGGCCTTTTATGAATTCCATTAATTCTTTTATTTCCGACTCTGGATTATCTGCTAGGTGGATGATTCCGTCTATAAGTTCTCCTAGGTTGTGTGGGGGAATAGATGTTGCCATTCCGACCGCGATACCTGTTGTTCCATTCAGTAGAAGTTGTGGAATTTTTGTTGGTAAAACTGATGGTTCTTTGTATCTGCCGTCGTAATTTGGTCTCCAGTCAACGGTTTCTTTATCTATGTCATTCAACATTTCATCACTGATTTTTTCCAGTTTTGCTTCTGTATAACGCATGGCCGCTGCATTATCTCCATCGATTGAACCGAAGTTACCTTGTCCTCTTACCAACGTGTATCTCATCGCGAAATCTTGAGCCATTCTTACCATTGAGTCGTAGACTGCTGAGTCTCCGTGTGGATGATATTTTGCCAAAACTTCACCGACAACTGCCGCTGATTTTCGGAAAGAACCACTAGATCTTAGACCAATCTCGTTCATTGCGTACAGGATTCTTCTGTGAACTGGTTTTAATCCGTCTCTTACGTCTGGAAGTGCACGAGAAACGATCACGCTCATTGCATATTCCAGATAACTTGTCTCCATTTCTTGGACAACACTTTTATTATCTATGTTGTCGGCAAATTCTACGATTTGACCTTGTTCTCCCTCATCTGATGGAGCTTCTGGTTCTTTTTCCTTGTCGTCTTTATTTTCTTCGGTTTCATCTTTTTTATCGGGATTTTTTTCGTTTTCTTCGAACAATGAAGGGTTTTTATCATCCTTCTTATCTGGTTCGTTTTCAGATTCATTTTGGTCTTTTGGGTTTTTATCTTTAGCCACTTTTAAATTAGGTTAACTTGTATATGATCGCTCAAAGCGAAAGCGCCGGCTATTCTAACACAAAATCCTTCTTAAGTGCATGTTCTTTGGGTACGAAAATCCTTGACAAGTTGCGTTATATGGGTTGAAAAAACTCTTTATATCAGGTATAATAGTTGGATAAAATATAAAAAATAAATATAAATGGCCAACGAGTCTGACAAAAAAGATAGATTGCTCGATGAGGTGTTGACCGAGAATGGTGAGAAGCAAGATTTAAGTCTTCCTGCTTTACCAAGTAAGCCTTTTGATTATGTAAATGATGATGGTGTTAGAGATATTTTGGTTGGTCAAGAGGGGGAAATACACAGACTTTTGAGAAATACACAAGCTTTAGAGGATGGGAGAATTCAAGATAATTTGAAAGTTACTGAGCTTAAAGAAATGGCAACTGTTGATTCGCTCACTGCTCTTAGAAACAAGCGTGCCTTTAAAGAAGCTTTTCCGGCTTCTATTGAACGTGCTCAGAGAAATGTGCCTAATTTGGCTTTTCTTATGTTTGATTTGGATAAATTTAAAAGTGTAAATGATACATATGGTCACCCAGCTGGTGATGCTGTTTTGAAGCAATTTGCAGCTCTTTTGCAGGAGACGTGTAGAAAATCTGAACAACCTTTTAGATGGGGTGGAGAAGAATTTGTAGTTATTTCTGATTCAGAAGATATTGAAGCTGCTATGGGTTTTGCGGAGAGAGTTAGGAAGGCAATCGAGAAGCATGAATTTAAATTGCCTAATGGTGAAACAATAAAAGTGACTACGAGTGTTGGATTGACTTCTATGAGACATTTTAATGGATCTGTTACTACTGAAACTGCTGGAATGTTGATGGAAAAAGCGGATGAGGCTTTGTATGAAGCCAAGGGTATGGGAAGAAATGTTAGTGTAGTGGCCTTGAAAGATGGTAGTTATAAAAAGGCTGATGAGGTAATTGAATCGGAACAAACACAAGAACAATAATAAATTAAAAATATGTCAGAAGATAGTACACAAAACGGAGGAGCTACAGGTTATAATGCAGGGGCAAACACTGCCAATACTGGTGATGTAGACTTGCGTGCAGAAAAGCCTGTTTTTGATGAGAAAGGTGAGTCAACATCTGTTACAAAAGATCATAAGATTGAAGTTCAAAATGGAAAGGTTATTCAAAAAGATCCTACTCCTGTTACTGAACAAAAGAACAAAGAAGGTCATGCAAATAAAGCAGAGGCGATAACAGACCCAATTCAAAGAATGAAGGAAGGTGTTTCAAAGACTATGCCAAAGGTTAAAAAGACAGTTTTCGATAATTTGAAATCAATCTTTGTTACTAATGCGAAAAAAACTGGTAGCACTGTTGCAAAAGTTGATAAATCTGAGGCAGTTGGACAAAAAGTTACAACCGCTGAAAGGCAAAAATATATTGATGCTGAAAAGTTGTATAACGATGGACTAGCTTCTATAAAAGATATGATTGCTCCGTCTTCAATGGAGATTGAATTTGATCATGTTCGGATCGATGGAATGTATGCTCGTACGTTTTATGTGTATGCGTATCCTAGATTTTTGAATACAAACTGGCTTGCGCCAGTTATCAATTTTGATGTTACCCTTGATATTTCTCAGTTCATTTATCCGATAAATTCGGGTGAGATAATGAAGACTCTCAAAAAGAAAGTTGCTCAGATGCAATCGAGTATGTCTATCATGTCTGAGAAAGGGCAGGTGAGTGATCCTGCGCTTGAAACAGCTCTCCAGGATGCAGAAAGTCTTCGAAGAGAGATCCAGAAAGGTAATGAAAAATTCTTTCAATTTGCACTATATTTTACTGTTTACGCTCAAGATAAAAAGAAATTAGAGAAGGTTTCAAAGCAATTAGAAAGCTTGCTTGCTGGTAAACTCGTGCTTACAAAACGTGCGCAAGTTCAAGCAGAACATGGTTTCAATTCAACTATTCCTCAGTGTTTGGACGAATTGGATACTGTTCGAAATATGAATACATCTCCGCTTTCAACAACATTCCCATTCACGTCGTCTGATCTCACATCGGATGATGGAATCTTGTATGGAATCAATAGGCATAACGATAGTTTGGTCATATTCGATAGATTTGAATTGGAAAATGCGAATAGCGTTGTGTTTGCGAAGTCTGGTGCTGGTAAGTCATATGCGGTGAAGCTTGAGATTCTTAGAATGATGATGCTTGGAACTGATGTGATAGTCATTGATCCAGAAAATGAGTATGAAGCTTTGAGTCAGACTGTTGGAGGAACATATTTGAAATTAAGTTTGAATAGTGATAGGAGAATAAATCCTTTTGATCTACCAAAACCTTTAGAAGGTGAGGAAGTCTTGCCTGGGGATTTGGTTCGATCTGCTGTTATCAATCTTCATGGTCTTATGAAGTTGATGCTTGGACAGATGTCTCCTGAAGAAGGAAGTTTGATGGACAAAGCGTTGCTTGATGTATATGCGTTGAAGGGGATTACTATGGAGGTGACTGATCCTTCTACATTTGAGCCACCTACTATGGAAGATCTTCATAATATTTTGTCTAATATGGAGGGAGCTGATAGTTTGGCAAAAAGGTTGTCGAAATTTACAACAGGATCGTTTAGTGGAATCTTTAATAAGCCAACGAATGTGGATCTTTCAGGTGGATTGATGGTTTTCTGTATTAGAGATCTTGAGGATGAACTTCGGCCAATCGCGATGTATATTATTTTGAATTATATCTGGAATAAGGTTAGGAGTGAGCTAAAAAAGCGTATTCTGGCCATTGATGAGGCATGGACGATGATGCAGCATGAGGATAGTGCGAGGTTCTTGTATGGACTTGTAAAACGTGCACGTAAATATTATTTGGGTGTAACCACTATTACTCAGGATGTTGAGGATTTCGTGAAAAGTCCTCATGGCAAACCAATTATTACAAATTCTTCAATGCAGCTCTTATTGCGCCAAGCGCCTGCTGCGATCGATGTTTTGGCTAAGATGTTTAATCTGACTGAGGGGGAAAGGTATGTCCTATTGAATAGTGGCGTTGGTCAGGGACTTTTCTTTGCTGGAAATAAACATGTAGCTATCCAAATCATAGCTTCTTACATAGAGGATAAGATTGTTACTACAAATCCAGAAGAAATCTTGAAAGCGCGATCTAGTGATGTGGATTTCAAGACTGAGGATGAGAAGGAAGCTCCTGAGATAAAGGAGGAGGATGCTTCTGATATCGTTGATGAGTCTTAACTATTCGTGATGGATTTTGAGATAGAAAAGCTTGGTGAAACAGTTCAGATTGTTGAGGGTGGGCCAGATCAAGAAATATCCGAGGAAGATCTGGATACTTTGACTTGGCAGTTGATGACTTCTTATTTTCCTAATGATAAATTAGATCCTAATAACTTAGATGAACCAAAGGACTTGCGTGGATGTTTTGATAGAGATAAAGGGCACATAGCAGAGTATATAAAGAATCCTGACTGTGTTTTGGCGAAAGATGGAGATAGGATTGTTGGTTTGTCTATGTTAAAGCAACAAGATGTTAGTACTCCTGATGGTCGTCCTTATGTTATGTATACTATAAGCTCTTTGTTGCCTAAGTATAGAGGGACTGGTTTGTATAAGGAGATGTATAAACGTAAAGAAGATAGTTGTCGTGAAAAATTTCCAAATGCTGTTGTTGTAATTATGACTAGGACTCCTGCTGTTAAGAAAACAGCTTTAAAACATGGGTTTAGAGAAATTCCTCATTCTGAATGGCAGGATAGGATGGGGGAACCCAGGAATCGAAAGCATTCTGCTAGTATTGAAAAAGATGGCTGGGTTTGTTTTCTTCGTGATGATCAGGAAAAGCAGGGAGCTGGTCAAATATCTTCAACGACTTCTTCTCTTAGAGGTAGGGTTGGTGGTTTGCTTGGTAGATTTTTCAAGAATTAGTCTTAGTACAGAATTTCTTCAATAGCAGTATCGAGCTGCCAATCTACTGTTGCACTATTTGTTAGTACTCGGTCTGGGGTGAGGCCCGCGTGGTGGATATCCTGTCCTTTTGGTGTTAACCATTTTGAAATGGTTAATTTGAACATTGATCCGTCGTTATATAGGAAGACTTCTTGTACCGTTCCTTTTCCAAAAGTTGTTTCTCCTAGAATTTCAGCTCTTCCGTGGTCTTGCAAAGCCCCTGCTACTATTTCTGAAGCTGAAGCTGATCCTTCATTCACTAGTACTACCAAGTCAAAGTCGCTGAGCAGTCCAGATCCATATTCATATTCGTTTTCTACTCCGTAATATTCTGCGTAGTACATTGTTTTGTCTCCATTGTTTTCTTCGAGCATTACTACATTTGCGTCTTCGTCAAAGAAGAATCCAGCGATTTCAATAGAGACGTCCAGGAATCCGCCAGGATTGTTTCGTAGGTCCAAAATAATTCCTGCTACATTTCCTTCTTCCTCTTGTTTGTCATAGATTTGTTGAGCTATGTCTAGGAATTCGTTGGCTGTGTCCTCACTGAACGAAACCATGTTCACGTATGCGACGTTTTCTTCGAGGTATTCGAGTGTCACGGTGTTGTATGTGATGTATCCTCTAGTAACTGTCATTGTTTTGATTTTTGAGTCTCTTCTGATTTTGATTTTTACTGTCGTACCTGCCTGTCCTTTTATCATATTGACGACTGTATCTAGAGATAGGCCGCTAACGCTGTCTCCATCAATTTCCAAAATAACATCGTTTGGTTCCAAGCCGGCGTCTTCTGCTGGAGAACCTTTGAATGGACTTATTATAACAACTTCGTTGTCTATCATTTCGACAGACATACCGACGCCTTCGTATTCTGTATTGAGTTGAACGAGTGGGTTTGAATCGAATGGGGAAGTGAACACTGTGTATGGGTCCTCCAAAGTTTCGATGAGGCCATTGATTGCGCTGTACATCATTTCTTCCTCATCAACTTCGTCTTGGAAGTAATATGAGTCTACTATTGTTTCCCAGACGTCGACGAAAATATCGAATGCTGGAGTGTCGATCTCTGACGTGCTGTAATTTAAATCAACTGTGTACACTCCAGAATCGGTTCCAGTTTCAGATGCATATACTTGATACAAGATGTATGCCATTTCGCCTCTTGTAATTTTCTTTGATGCTTTTGCAAGTATTGGGTTACTTTCTAATACTCCTATTTGGTAGGCTCTGAACATGTATGGAGCTGATGTAGAGTTCGAGTCTAGATCTGTAAATGGGAAGTATGATTCGTCGAATAGTTTGTTAACCCCAATTCCTAGAGTGTCGAAAGTCTTCATTATAACTTCTCTTTTTCGTACTTTTCTATTTGGGCTTAGGCTTGGGTTGAAAATAGCAGGTTTAATCAGGCCTTTGTTTATAGCTGTTTGGATGTATGGTGCGTACCAAGTGTTATTGTCTGTATCTAGATATGGAAGATCTATGTCTTTTTGGTCTACTAATGCTGTTTGGCTATAGCTTAATAATAGGTAATACAAATCTAGGGGAGTCATTTCTCTATCAGGTTCAAACTTGGTGATGTTTAGTGGAAGTAATCCCAATGATTCTAAATATTCTATCTCATAAGTGAAATTGTGATTGGCTGGCACATCTGTGTATGCGGAAGCTTGGCTAGCGAAGATAGATGAAGCGAAAATTATACAAAAAAATAGTAAGAATTTGGTTTTCATAGGGAGTAGTTAAGGTTTGCTTTGTGAAGTTTAATCTTTTTTATTATGAAAGTCTATACCATTGAGAAAACCTCTGAAAAATGGTATAATATGAAGATATTAATGAATTTAATGGAAGAAAAAGGAATAACAACATCAAAAGCTAGGAAATTAAAAACCTTGATTCGAGCAAGTTTCATTGCGCTGTTTTGTGGACTGCTACTTCTGGGAAATTTCTTGTGGGAGGAGTCGACAGATTTCTACAAGCCGGCTTATATGGATGAAATTAGGTATGATAGTAATGTTGTTTATCTTCCTTGGAATGGCTATTTGAGTAGCAAAGAGGAGTCACTCGAAGATTTGATTGTTCCTGTGTATGAGGAAGGTGATAGGTATGTTTTTGATCTTAAATCTGGAAGATATTGGGGGAGTTTTGGAGCGCAGGGGTCGAAGATAAATCTTCAAATTGGAGGTAAGATTGTTATAATTCCTTCTTATTCAGAGATTGATGTTGACTTTGATGGTGAAGTTTTAAATGTAGCGACTTATAAGGGAAATACGTATATCGGCTTTTTATCAGATGATGTTCTTCAATATGAGTATTTGGATGAATATGACAAGACTTTTGCAAATGTTTTGCTTGTTCCTTCTGGCGTGTCTGTTTCTATTCCTTTGTCTGATTCTGGAAGTAGACTTGCGCCTCTTTTGGCTTCGAAGTTGGCAAAAGAATTTTCGTACAAAGATATCTCTCAAACCAAATATGCGGATAAGTTTGTACAGAGTAACTTGGAAAAGAGTGTGAGTTATGTGGAGGCTTTGAAGGAGTTTTATAGAGATGATTTTTATGAGTCTTATAAATCTACTCGCGGTGTTTCTACTATTGTTATGGATCTTTTTAGTGACAAATTAACCGTTTTCAATGAGAAAAGAGAGGAATCATATTACAACCAGTTGGATGCCAATCTTTATGAGGCTTTGGTTGCGGATTCGAATGTTGAACAATCTGATGCTTTGGCAGAATTTAGTTCTTTGATTTCTGATGAATTGAGCTCTGAATATTTTGAAAATTGGTTTAAGAAGCTTGTTGTTTTCGAGTCTTCTGATCTTGAATTTGGAGTGATGAAGCATTTGATTTCTGAGGCTGGAGGCAAGCTTGATAAGCTTGATCTTCTTGCTTTGAGATTGGGTGGTTATTATGACTCAAGTTCTTTTGTTACAACCTATGATGCTATTGAAAATCTTTTTGGATTTACTAATGATACTGATTTGTATAAGCAAGTATTGTCTTTTTATAATCAAACTTTTGATGTTTTCTTTTTGAATTTTGCTGATTTATACAAGACTGAGTATTTTGAAATGAAAGATAGTTTGGAAAAGGAACTTTATGCACAATATGCTGTTGGTTGGAGGACTGACGAAACAAAACAATCTTATGTTAGTGTGAAGATCGATTTTCTGAAGAAATTGCGTGATTTCTTTTTTGATGGAGAAATTGAGATAGATGATGCTAGAAAAATTATGAGTTATTTGATTGAAAGTATTGATTATTATATGCCTGTCGAGGCAGATAGGGCCGCTGTTATTAGTCTGTTTGAAGATGAACTTGATGATATTGGGAATTATTGGGGATATATAAATAGCGTTGAGTACTCTAAGTCGTCTCTATACGGATCTACTCATAAAGAAAGATATGAAGTTTATTTGGCTGAGAGGCAACAACTCACAGGTATTCTGGATGTTCAGCAAGATATCCTGGGTTCTTACGTTGCGGTCGGAGAAACAGTTGGGGATGTTGTGGCTGAAGTTGAAGCTGTGTTCAAAGAGGTTGGTGCTTTTGATGTTTATGTTGAAGATTTCACCGACTCACAAAAGAGATTCATAAAAGTTGCAGCTGTGCTTGGAGGATTTTCTTTTGACGCAGAGTATGATCGTGATTATGGATACGTTAAAAATCTTTATGCTTATGGGGAATTAATGTCTGAGGGTAATGTTAAGATGGATGCTTTGGAAGCATTCCTGGTAAAGAAATTGTCTGATGTTGTTGAGCAAGCTGATCTTGATAGTGGAGATGCAAAAGAAACTAACGCTCAGAAAATTGCGAAATCTATCCTTGCAAAGAAACTTGTTGAAGCTGGTTTCTCAACTGCAATGAACGACATTGAAATTCTTGATCCAGTGAATGCTGTTTATCGAATAAATGATGTTCCGGTGGAAGGTGGAAGCAATACGACAGTTTCATTTAACTACCATGCTAATGATGGATCTGTGGAGAATGTATTTGTAATTAAGAATGGCGAAGGAACTTCCGTAACAGGTCTATTTCCGCTCGAAGAACTGAAAGATATTGTGCTTGATGAGCATTATTAATTGTGATAGAGTCTTCCTTGCTTAATTTAGCACGTAAGACTTTAAAGTTTTTTTTATATGGCTGACAATTCTAATTACGGAGCGGATCAGATTACCGTACTCGAGGGGCTATCCGCTGTTCGAAAAAGACCAGGAATGTATATTGGGACGACTGATGTCGCTGGTCTGCATCATTTGATTTGGGAAATTGTGGATAATGCGATAGATGAGGCTATGGGAGGATATTGTGACACCATCAAGGTAAATATCAATAAGGATGGATCTCTGACTGTTGATGATAATGGTCGTGGTATTCCTGTTGAAAAGCATAAGAAGACAGGGCTTTCTGCTCTGGAGACTGTGCTTACGGTTCTGCATGCTGGTGGTAAATTTGGAGATAATGCTGGATACAAAGTTTCTGGTGGTTTGCATGGTGTGGGTGTTTCAGTTGTAAATGCTCTATCTGTTGATCTTACTGCGCAGGTTTATAGGGATGGGAAAATTCATGAACAAAAATATTCTAGAGGTGATTCACAAGGAGATCTGAATGTCGTTGGAAAGACTGATAGGACAGGGACTGTGATTACCTTCTATCCAGATCCAGATATTTTTGAGTCAACTGAATTTAATTTTCAAACAATTGTAAATAGATTGCGTCAACAGGCTTATTTGACTAAGGGAGTTACGATTGAAGCTGTTGATGAGAGGAATGGTGAAAAGTTCAAATTTCATTTTGAAGGTGGAATAAAATCTTATGTAAGACATATAAACAAAAATAAGGATTCTATTGGAAATGTTGTTTATGTTGAGAGAGAGGTGAAGGAAGGTTTGGTTGAAATTGCACTTCAATACACGAATGGTTATCAAGAACAGCTTTATTCTTTTGCAAATAATATTCATACAACTGAAGGTGGAATGCACGTGACTGGATTCAAGGCTGCGCTTACTCGTACGATTAATTACTATGCTCGTAAAAACGAGTTACTCAAGGAAAAGGACGAAAATTTGACTGCGGACGATGTTCGAGAAGGTCTTACTGCTATTATTTCTGTGAAGCTTGCTGATCCTCAGTTTGAAGGTCAGACAAAGAGTAAACTTGGTAATGCTGAAATGAGGACTGCTGTTGAGACTGTGTTTAATGAAGCCTTTGCAGAGTATCTTGGAGAGCATCCAAATGACGGAAAAGGTATTGTTGGAAAATGTCATTTGGCAGCAAGGGCACGTATGGCTGCGAGAGCCGCTAGAGATACTGTTATTAGAAAAGGTGCTTTGGAAGGAATGACTCTTCCTGGTAAGTTGGCTGATTGTTCTAGCAAGGATCCTGCGAATAGTGAAATATTCATTGTCGAGGGAGATAGTGCGGGAGGTTCGGCTAAACAAGGTCGTGATAGAGAAACTCAGGCTATTTTGCCACTTAGAGGTAAGATTTTGAATGTTGAGCAAGCTCGTATGGATAGGATTTTGGGGAATACTGAAATTAAGGCTTTGATCATTGCTCTTGGGGTTGGAATTGGCGAAGCTTTTGATATTGAGAAACTTAGATATGATAAAGCTGTTATTATGACGGATGCGGATGTCGATGGTGCTCATATTAGGACTTTGCTTTTGACTTTGTTTTATAGATATTTTAAACCTGTTGTTGAGGAAGGGCATATTTATATTGCTCAACCGCCTCTTTACAAGATTTGGCATGGTAAAAAGATAATCTATGCATACAATGAAGATCAAAAGAAAGAGGCTTTGAAAGAGTTCAAAAATGGACATTCTTTACAGAGATACAAAGGTTTGGGTGAAATGAATCCTGAGCAACTATGGGAGACAACTATGGATCCTTCTACACGAAAACTTCTCCGAGTGACTATTGAAAATGCGGAAGCTGCGGATAAAGTTTTTGATACTTTGATGGGATCTGAGGTGTTGCCAAGAAAGAAATTCATTACTTCACATGCAAAAAAGGTTGCGAATTTGGATATCTAAGTTTATAATCCCCGCCGACCTAGAAGTTTTTATAATTAACAGATAAGAAAGGAGTGGTAATATGAGAGTACACGTTGTAAAAAATAAGAAAGAATCAGACGAGCGACTAATCGCGCGTTTTAATAAAGCTGTTCAAAAGAGCAAGAAAATTCACAAGATTCGTGAAGGACGATATCACAAAAAAGATTCAAAGAAGAGATACGTTCGGGAAGCTGCGATAATGAGAGAAGGATATCGAGCGAAGAGAGAAAAGCAAAAGTTTTATTAATTTTTTTGTATGAAAATTTCTGAACTTCTCCTTGAAGGGAAGAGGGGACTTTCTGATGGAAAGGAGGACTCTTCGGATTCTTTGGGATTGGAGGAGCGTGTTCAAAACGCTGTTTGTTCTCTAGATGCGGAGGTTTTGTTGGCTCATGTTTTGGACTGTAGTCGTGAAAATTTGATCAGAGACTCTCAGGAAGAGGTTTCTGAGGATGATAGGCAGGTTTATTTGAAGTATGTTGAGCAAGTTGTTCAAGGTAAGCCAGTTGCTTATCTCACTCATCAGAAAGAGTTTTATGGAATGGATTTTTATGTTGATGAAAGGGTTTTGATTCCTCGACCTGAAACAGAGATGATCGTTGATCATGTTTTGGATTGGCTTGTTGATAAGTCTCGGAAAGATGATGCTGATCTGTCTCGAGAAATTAGAATGCTTGATGTTGGGACTGGTAGCTTGAATATAACGGCTGCTATTATTCGGCATTTTGGGCATGTATACTCTCATGCAGTCGATATTTCTGAGGAGGCTCTTGAGGTTGCGAGAATCAATAGTGAGTCTCATGGGCTTGAGACGCATGCGGAGATTTATCAGAGTGATTTGCTTTCAAATGTTGATGAGACTGATTTTGATATTATTGTTACTAACTTGCCTTATATTGGGGAGAAGGTGAATCGAAACGTATCTGCGGATGTTGAAAAGCACGAGCCTTCATCTGCTCTTTGGGGTGGTGATGATGGGCTTGAGTTGTATAAAAAAATGATACAAGAGATTTTGGACAAAAACATTGATTTCAACCTGTTTGTTGGAGAGTTTGGTTCGGGACAGGTGGATGCTATGAGCGCTATGTTGAGCAAGTTTTTTGAACAAGGTTATAGATGGGAAATCAAAGCAGATTTGGCTGGGATTCCTAGGATGTTTATTGTTGAGAAGGTTTGATGTATAATTGTAATTACTATGTTAGAAAAATTAGAACAATTAGAAGGTGAGTACAAGAATATTCAGGATCAGCTCGCAGATCCTGCTGTTATTAATGATAGAGAAAAATACACAGAGTTATCTAGAAGATACAAGATGCTTGAGAAGGCTTCAGCTTTGGCTGAGGGCCTCCGAGAGGCTTATGCGGCTCGTGATGATGCTAATGAAGCAATGAAGGATCCTGAGATGAAAGAATTGGCTGAGGAGCAACTCAAGGAAGCTGATGATAGGATTAAGGAATTGGAAGCTGAGGCAGAAGTTGAGCTTTTGCCAAAAGACCCAAATGATTCCAAGAATATAATTATGGAAATCCGAGCTGGTGCTGGTGGTGATGAGGCTGGGATTTTTGCTGGTGAATTGATGCGTTCTTATCTGAGATACGCTGAGGAAAAGAATTTCAAAGTTGAGTTGATCGACAAAAGTGAAGGGGAGCCTGGTGTGATAAAGGAGGTTGTTTATAAGGTTAGTGGAGATGGGGCTTATGGCGAATTCAAATATGAAAGTGGAGTTCATCGTGTTCAACGAATACCTGTTACTGAAAGTCAGGGACGTGTTCATACTTCTACGTGTAGTGTGGCGGTTTTGCCTGAAGCTGAAGAGGTTGATATAGATATCAAGGAAGAGGATTTGAAGGTTGATGCTTATAGAGCTAGTGGGTGCGGAGGACAGAGTGTTAATACTACTGATTCTGCTATACGTATAACGCATTTACCGACTGGTTTGGTGGTTACGTGTCAGGATGAGAAGTCTCAGCTTAAAAACAGGAATAAAGCCATGTCTGTGTTGCGTTCACGATTGTATGCTTTGGAAGAGGAGAGGCTTCGTGATGAGAGAGGCGAAGTTCGTGCAGGTCAAATTGGATCTGGCGATAGAAGCGAAAAGATTCGAACTTATAATTTTCCACAGGATCGTGTGACAGATCACAGAATCCATCAAAACTATAGCAATCTTCCAGGAGTGATGGATGGTGATATTGGACAGATTATTATTGATTTGAGGGAAGCTGAGAGGGAAGAGTTGTTGAAGGGTTGAGTTATTTTCCAGTTTGGAGTATAAAGATCTCCATGTTTGAAGAAGATCACAAAGAGTTCTTGACCGATCGTGTCTTTGACAGGGTTGGTACGATGGTTTTGGATGCTTCCGAGAGGGAGAATGCTGTTGATTTGTTGAATGAGTTGTTTCATGAGGTGGACTTGTCTGCTGACAGAGCTGAGAGTTTGTTAAATGTTTATGAATATTTGATTGGGCGTGATGTGGAGGAAAAGTTGATTTCCTTGGTTTTGGCTTTGTTAGATGGTGGATTTTCTATTATTGGAATTGTTGAAAAATCTAGAGGTGATGCTTTGTCTGTTTTGGAGAGAGACAGGATTGATTTGGAGGATGATCCAGATCAAGTTGAGTTGGTTGATGAAGAAATTTCTGATTTGCAGGAGGCATTGTTTTCACAATTGTTTGGAAAGCTCGGGATAAATGAGTCACATGAAACTGCTCCTTTTGAGGGAGCGTATGTGCGTCAGCGAGCTATAGATGGAAAGAAGATGTGGCCTTATTTGAAAGAGCGTTTAGCTCAGGCGTTTGGTTTGTCTCCTCAGGCAATAGCTGCGGCGAAGGCTTGGAAGAAACCTTCTTTAAAAGAAAAGGGAGGTGGGACTTTGGAAAGTTTGATTGAGGAGTTGCGTGGGCGATTTGTAGAGGTTTGTGATGAGGAGGTCGAAGTTTCTGAACCGGAAGCTGCTGAAGAAGTTGTTGAAAGGCCAATGCTTGAACAGGTATATCAGTTTGTTGAAGATTCTGGTGATTGTGATTTTTTGGAAAGGTTGAAGCCAGATAGTTTTGAGTTGATTGAAGGGAAGATTGATTCAGACTTGAGGCAGTGGATATTTGGAATTGTACTTCTGACTCCTGAAGAAAAGCGGGCTGATGTTAGAAAATTAATAGCTCAATTTTTGGGTTGTAAGGTGGGGAAAGTTGCTCCGGTGACTGCTTATCTGACTGGAGGATGTAGGGAGAGAGCTTCAGCTGAGGTGTTGACGCAAATTGGGGTTGTGGAGGATTATATTGCTAGGAAAGGACAGGTAGAAGTGAATGGTGTTTGGGAAGGAGATCCTGATTATGATAATGAAGCGAAAGAAAGGGGATGGAGACAGCCAATGAAAAGAATGATGGAGAAGGCTTGGGGGAAAGAGCAACCTTTGAAGGGGAAGAAAATGTTAATACTTGATACGCCTCGTTTGCTTGAGTGGAGGATGTTGAAGGAAATGGGTGGTGAGGAGAAAAATTTGACTATTGTCGAACAGGATCCTGAAAAAGCTAAGGAATTAAAGCGGTTATTGCCAGAAGCGACAATTGTTGATATGAGTTTGCAAGATTGGCTTGCTTCTATTTTTGGAAAAAGAGTTGTAGGTATGGAGGATGAGCTTCTAAAAAGAAAGTTCCCTGTTGGTGAGAGGTCTATAACTTTTAAAGAAATGTTGACTTCTTCGCTCAACGTGAGTGTGGATTTTCATCCTCAACTTTTGGAATGGATGAGGTATGATCCAAGATTTGCTAATTATGGTAGTGATTTTTGGTCTTTTTTGGAGAATCCTAGGTTTTTCATGAGAGAAGCTATAGATATTCCACGTGTTGAGGAAGATAGGTTTGACTTTGTTTCCTTAGATACAACTAGCAAATTCCCTACTTTAAGAAGAATTTTGGAGGCTTTGCTTAATCTTGAACTTCTTGGTGAAGATGGAGTTATATGCACTAATTGTGTTGGTCAGCGTGAAGTTGATGAAGATAAAGATGAATTAAGGCATTCCATACAAATTCAGCAAGCGATGGATTTGCAGGGTGTAGATTGGTTGCAATTTGCAGAGGGTGATATTAGTGATTTAAGAACCGGTGTTTCTCTGTACCTTTTGAAAATGGTGGGGATGGCTGCTGATCAGTATGGTCATCGTAGTTTATGTAATAGATCTTTGCCTCTTTTCAAGGCTGTTTCTCGTAGTGAATTTTTATCTTCGCAACAAGCTATTGGTACGTCGATAGAACAGTTGATTGGTGGGTTTGGCAAATTTGGGGCAGACGGCTTGCTGGAAAAAGGTTCTGAAAAAGATCTTATTTATGATCTACAGAGAGGTGTTATTAGAGGTTCTTTGGATAGAGCTTTTAGATTAATGGCTAGGAAATTTTTTAGAGCTCCTTTTCGAAGGTTAGGTCCTAAACATAAAAAGACTATAGGTACATTAGCTTGTATTGATCCTTGTGATCCTTCTTCGGCTTTGGCTGGTATTGATGCTGCTTGTTCATCTCTTGCTGATGCATTTATCGACGATGTGGCTAGAAAGCGATTTGTTCTTGGTCATGAAACTTGTACTTACAGAGGTGGAAAGACAAATATGTTGTCAGATTTTTTCTATGCTCCAACTTCGACTTCTCTTTCTATTTTGCCTGAATCTGTTCGTCGAAAGATGATGGATTCTCTTCTGAAAGGAAAACCTTTAGATGGTGTTAAGGGTAGATTCTTGTTGAATGCGGTTTTGAAAAATAGTAAAAATGCTGGTATTCATCTTTCTCATAAATACAACTTGGATAGATCTGAAGGGTAATTGATTTTGAGGTGTTACTCGATGAAATGACACCCCAGACTCTTTCTTCGTTTCTTTGCTGCCTTCAAGATTAGCAGTCCTGTTTCTACGATGTTTTTTGTTTCGTAGAGGTCACGGGAGATGTTTGTGCGGTTTAATTTGGTGAGTTCTTTGCGGAGGTTTTGCATTTCTGTGATGCCTTGGTGGAGGCTGTCTTGTGTTCGGACGATTCCGCAGTGTTTCCACATTATGTTTTGGGCTTGTTTACGGATTTGTGCTGCTGATTTTTTTAGTTCAGGGGATGTATTGAGTTTTTCGTGAAGAAAGGTAAATGCGTGTGTTTTGCGCAAAGGTTTTATGTTTTCCAAGATCTGATTGCTGAAGACAACTGCTTCGAGTAGGGAATTGGATGCGAGGCGGTTTGCGCCGTGGACTCCGGTATATGTGACTTCGCCGAATGCGTATAGGTTTTTGAGGTTTGTGCGTCCTTTGAGGTCTGTGCGGACGCCTCCACAGGTGTAGTGGGCGACTGGAGTTACGGGGACTTGGTCTTTTGTTAGATCGAACTTGTGCTTGCGAAGAGCTTTGTAGATTGAAGGGAAGCGTTTGCGGATGAATTGAGCTGATCGGTGGCTGATCGAGAGGAAGACTGGACCTTCCTTGAGTTCTTCGTAAAGGGCTTTTGCAACTTTGTTTCGGGTTTCGAGTTCTTTTGTAAAACGTTTTCCTTTGGAGTTGTAGAGGCGAGCTCCTTCTCCGCGGAGTGCTTCTGATAAGAGAAGGCGACGTGGAGTTGGTTTTGCGAGTGCGGTTGGGTGGAATTGGATGAATTCGAGATCTTTGAGTTTTGCGCCTGCGCGTGCTGCCATTGCGACTCCGTCTCCCGTTGCGATTGATGGGTTCGTTGTATATTTGAAGACTTGTCCGGCCCCTCCTGTGGCCAAAATTGTCGCGTCGGCGAAGACGTTGTCTATGCGATTTTTGCGAGTGATTATTTTGGCTCCGTATATTTTGTTTCCACGTTTTATTAGATCTACTGCGAATGTGTTTTCTAGGACTTCGATGTTTGGATGTTCCTTGATTCGTTTTACCAAGATTTGCTCGATTTCAAGACCTGTGTGATCTCCTACGAATGCGATGCGTCTGTTTCCGTGTCCGCCTTCGCGGGTGAGGCTGAGGGGGCTTTTTAGGTTTTTTTTGCCAGATGAGTCTTGTTCTTTTTCGAATTCTACTCCGAGTGCGACTAAACGGGTGATTGCTTCAGGTCCTTTTTCGACCATGAAGCGGACTGCTTTTTTGTTGTTGTGATAGTCTCCAGCTTCGAGGGTGTCTTTGATGTGTTTTTCAGGATTGTCGTTCTTGCTCAAAACAGCTGCGATTCCTCCTTGGGCGTAGTTTGTGTTGGTCTCTGCGATCTTTTTTTTTGTGATAACAGTAACGTGCCCTTTGTTTGCTGCATGAAGGGCAAAATTAAGTCCTGAAATCCCCGAGCCTATGACTAAAAAGTTTGTTTGCATAGCAGGGGGAGTTTAGAACTGGAGGGGAGAAAATGCAAATTTAAAAGCTTTTTATATTTATCTTTTGAGTAGGTCTATTAGGTCTGTTGTATCTTCGTCGTTGTTTAATGTTGTAATATCGGGATCTTTTAAAAGCCAAGCGTCGATTGTTCCTATTTTTTCTTTTTCGCTAAAACTGCTAGACGTTGGTGTCGCTGGTGCACTGGCTGAATAGATAATGTCGAATTTTATGTATGGATTCTTGGTTTTTGATAAGACAATTCTCATATTTTCTATATCTACTGAAACTGTTAAGTTTAGTCCTTCAAAATAACTTTTGAGTTCATCTTTCTTTTTTTGTATATGCTTTTTTATTTTGTCCTCAGTTTTTCCAATTTTTGTATTGGCTTTTTCTATGACTAAATTTTTGATTTTTTCATCTAAAGTTGTGCCACTAATTTTTTTCCTGTTGCAGAATATTTTTGGATTACCTTCTTCTTTGTATGGAATGTTACTCATGTCTATTTTTTGTGTGATTTTCCCTATTATTTCGCTATTGCCTTTCATGTAAATATTACCTTTGAATGTACTGCTATCCACATCTATTCCAGATGTCTTTGTGTCTAAGTACAGAGATTTATTGAATTTTTTGAGACTTTTGTTTGTTTTTTTGTTAAGTTCTTTGGTTAACCTGGTTCTCTCTTTTGCTTTTTGTGCTTCTTCTTTTGCTTTTGCTGCTTCTTCTTCTGCTTTTGCTGCTTCTTCTTTTTCCTTTTGTGCTACAAATCTCTCAATATAATCTATGTCAATTTCTTTTGTTTTTCCTTTGGCCTCTGTAATAGTCATCTTTATCTCTTTGTTCCCTAGGTTTCCCGATATATCAGCAATTTTTTCTTTGTCTCCATAACGGAGTTCTGCTTTGAAAGTGCGGTCAATTTTATCTTTTGTAATTCCGTTTTTTATAGGCATTACTGTTAGATTTCCGTAGCTTCTAAATCTGAAAGTTTCGTCTTTTATTCGTTTTTTGTACTCTCCTTCTTTATCTATTTTCTCTTCTATTAATCTGAAATATTCTATTACTTTTTTTTCAAACGAGTCTTCTTTTATTGAGTTTAGGTTCACTTTTTGATTACCTGGTGGCGGTGTGGCTATGTCGAATTTTTCTTCGTCTAGATATCCTCTGATTCGGTATCCACCACTTCCTTTTATGTTTGCGATATATTTTTTAGAATTTCTTATTGGGTATCCTTTTTTCCATTCAACGCTGTATTTTCGGTTTATTCCACTAAATAGCGTATTGAGTGCTGCGAGTTTTGTTGTTTCTAATGTCTCAAATTTTTCTGCTTTTTTGGCTTCTTCTTCTGCGGTGATTTCTTTTGGGGATTTGTATCTGTTGACGTAATCAAATAGTTCTATATATGTGTATTTTTTTCCGTTTGGATCAATTATATTTTCAAATTTGGGTTCTATATATTGGTTTAACATTTTGAAATCTTCAATAAGTGTTATTAATTTGTTTGAAAAATCGACGAACTCTTTTTCTGTTAAATTAGTGTTTTTTAGATTTAGGCTCATTAATGTTTCTGGATTTATAACTTTGAATAATGTATCGAGGCCTTTTGCGTCAATTTTTGTATTTTCTAAATTAATGTTGTTTAATTTTCCGAAGTATCTCAAATATGGAAGTGCTGCATTATTAATTTCTGTATTGGAAAGGTTCAGATCTGTTAGTGTGAGATTTTGATCAGTTTGATCAACGTAATTAGCGCCCAACTCTGAATAAAAATCTACTGGAATCAATCCTTGCATTCCTTTGTATGTGAGGCCTTTGTTTCCGGATAGGTCGAGGGTCGTGAGTTTGTCTAGGTTTTTGATGTATTGGATCGATTCGTCTGTGATGCGTGAACCTGTTATTCTTAGAGTTGTGAGTTGTGAAAGTTTTGTGTTTTTTGTCTCAGCGTCTTCCAACATTAGTCTGATGTCTAGATCAGAAACTGTTGGTAGATCGATTAGCTCTAGTTGTGTAAGTGAAGTTGAGGAACCGACTGCTTCGAGATCTGAGGCTACGATTACTGATCTGTTGATTTCGAGTCTAGTTAGATTTGGGAATTTTGCGATCTCAGCTAGCGCTCCTCTTTCTGTTAGTTTGACGTGGTCTAGAGTTATTTCTGTGATATTTGGGACTTTTTCTCTTAATTTGAAAAGTCCTTGTTTTGTTAATTTTTGGTTACTTTTGAATTTTAGTTTTGTTGTGGTGTCTTCATTGAGCAATAAGGCGTCTATTCCTTCGTCTGTGATTTGTGTGTCGAGGAAGGTTACTGGGGCGTCTTTTTTTGTTAAATCGGCGAGTTCAAGTGCGTGTTTGTAATTGTCGCTTTGGACAAATATGCGATCTACTTTTGCTAAAGTTGTAGTAGTAGTAAGTCTTAGATATCGGTCAATTGTTTCTTTTGAACAGGTTTTGTCGAATTCGATTGCTTCCATTTGTCCCCATGGATTTCTGTCTTCTTCATAACCTGTTTTTTTGGGTTTTGTTGAGGATAGATCTGGTTTTGACATCCATCCTTTATCGATAGCATCGATCTCATCATTTAATCTTTCTTTGAATTTTGAAAGATCTTTTGATTCGAATATTTTCATTGTTTTTGGGCCTTTTCCTTTTTGTATCATTGCGACCAAGACATATGATTCTTGGTTGTTCATTGGTATCGAAATGAATAAGTTTTCGTAAGTACCCGTACCTTGATAGTCAAAATCTTGATCAAGTGAAGTGAACTTCTTTGGAGAATACTTTGTCGCTGTGAATTTTGCTTCTATTTCTTTTTTAATAGGTTCAGTTGCAGAGATTGCTGGATCAATGGTTGTAATAGTTGTTTTGTATTTGAATTCTCCTGTTGGATCGTCTGTTGTGCCTTCAAGTTTTTTTCTTCGTTCTATTAATGATGCTGTGTGTTCTTCTAAAGTAGCTTCGTATTCTTTTTTAGCAGCCTCGTATTCTTTTAAAGCAGCCTCGTATTCTGGTGTTGTTGGTGTTGGTTTCGTTGGTTCTTTTGGGACTGCGAGATCTACTTCTGGGGTGTATTTGACCCTTATTTCTGTTGTATCTGATCCATCTGGTTTTCTTGAAACGATTGTTATGTGTTTTGATTTCTCTAAGTCTTCTTCTGTCCTTTCTTCTGATTCTGGATCTTCTCCTGCAAACAAACCTCCTGCAACTTCGTCATCAATTGAATCAGCTGATTCTAGACTGACGACAGATCCGTGCCAGAGAGTTAGGTAAGATCCTTCAGGTGTTAAATATCCTCCTTTGAGTCCGTTTTTTCTTTCGTGCTCTTCGTCTAGGATCCCTGTTTGAATGCCGTTTTTGCCCCATATTGTTAGGGCTTCTGTTCTTTGGCTGAACAGATCGGCAAGACCTATATTCTTTGCTATGAAATCTGATTTGAGAGCCGATTCTTTTGTAGCTTTTTCGAATTCCTTACTGATGTTTGAGAAATCGATCAAGTATTTTCCGCTTCCAAGTGGGCGGAGGACTAATTGTCTTAATTCTTTTTGATTTGTTTCTAAAAATTTCTGGAATTTTTCTGCATCAGCTATCTTTCCTTTTTCATTTTTGTGTTCGTGTATTTCTGATATCCAATTGCCCTTGCTTATGAGGTCTTCAATTACTTCTTCTTCGAATGTAGATTCCAACTTTGTGATTTTCACCCCATCTTCGTCTTCTTTTTCAACCTCAGCGAGTCCTTCTTCGTACCATCCTGTCGTGTCTTTCCAGAAGTCTTCTGGATTCATTTTTTCTACAGTCTTATATTTTAGATCTACACCTGTTATATGCTCTAGATCTTTTATGTATTGATCAGCTAATTTTCCGAAATTTCCAACATCTTTTTTTGATTTTTGTTTGTAGCCTCTTTCTAATCTTTTTAGGGTAATGTTGACAACTTTCATCTCTTCTTTTTGTTTGTCTTCGTTACCTGGGTATGCTTTTTTGACGTCGTCTTTAATGTCTTTCAAGGCTGCTTTTCGACCTTCAATAAGAGTGTAATGAAGTTCTTTCACATCATCGATTTGAAAATCACTTTTTGTGGTTTCCAATTTGGCTGCGGCTACTTTTATTGAATCGAAATCAGGCATTATTTTTGTTTTTTGATTTTTGATTTTAGGTCTGCCATAAGGTTTGCAGAGCTAGAAATAGTTTTTCCTTTTTTCTGATATTTCTTCTTTGTTTTTGTTCTGAACTCATCCATGTTTTCGAGGAAAATTTGTGAATTTTTTACTTCTGTTTGTGCGAGATCGGCGAAAGCTTGTTCGGCTTTTCTTACCGTATCTAGAGCTTTTCTCTTTTTGTCTTCAGGTAGGCTAATAATTCTTTCCACGAAAGCGTCTATCTGATCCTGTGGAACTTTCATTCGGAGAAAGACAGATTTTTTGAGTTCTTCTGCTAATGATTTTATATTTGCATTCATCGTGTAATTATACCAAAAAATAGGTCTTTTATCAATGCTTTGGGTTGCAAATCTGAGGTTTGAGGGGTAGGATTTTGCCGAAATTTACCATCTTGGAAATGGATAAACGAAATGATGCTCCCGAGTTGCTTTTGCCGGCTGGGGATGCCGAAAAACTTGAATTTGCTCTGAAATATGGGGCTGATGCTGTCTATATGGGGACAGGGCCTTTCAGTATGAGGAGTAGATTTAATAATTTTACAGAAGAAAGTTTTCTAGAAGGAGCTCGCAAAGTGCGTGAATCTGGCAAAAAACTCTATGTAACAGTGAATATTCATGTGCGAAACAATAAAATCGATGCTTTCAAGAAGCATTTTGAGTTTCTTCGAGACAAAGTGAAGCCAGATGCGTTGATTATTGCAGATACAGGTCTAATTCAGCTCGCTCGAGAAGTTTACCCGGATGCTGTGCTGCATCTTTCGGTGCAGGCGAATGCTCTCAATTACAAAGCAGTTGAATTTTGGCGAGATCAGGGAGTGGCGAGGGTGATTTTGCCGAGAGAATTGATGTTGGATGAGATCGCAGAGATTCACGCGAAAGTTCCTGATATGGAGCTTGAAGCTTTTGTTCACGGGGCGATATGCGTTGCTTATAGTGGAAGATGTTTATTGTCGGCTTATATGACTGGGAGAGACGCTAATCAGGGGATTTGTGCGCATAGTTGTAGGTGGAAATATAAGGTTCGGAGTGGAAGTGATGAGTTTTTTCTCGAGGAGGAGAAGCGGCCTGGTGAGTTCATGCCTATTGAGGAGGATGAGCATGGGACTTATATTATGAATTCGCGTGATAATTGTCTGATTGAGTATTTGAACAAGCTACGCGAAGTGGGGATTTGTAGTTTCAAGATCGAAGGACGAAATAAGACGATTTATTACTTATCTGTTGTGGCGAAAGCTTATAGGAAAGCTATTGATGATATGATGGCTGGCCTGGAGTTTGATCCTGCTGGTCTTGATGAGTTGAATAGGATTGCAAATAGGGGATATATACCTGGTTTTATGAAGGGATTTCCTGGTTCTGGTAACGTGAAGTTGGACGCTCAATCTGAGGATCAAGTTTGTAAATTTATTGGAGTGATTCGCGAAGTTGGTTCAAAAGGTGATGATGATTTGTATCGAATTGAAGTTCGGAATAGAGTTGAAGTTGGGGATGAAATTGAAGTGGTAGTGCCTCCTGCCAAAGGGGCCGATGGTGAGAACGTGAAAGTGAAGATTGGTGAAATGATTAGTTTGAATGATGAAAAGGTTGATGCAGCTCATGGAGGAGATAAAGATGTTTATTTCAGATTGGAGAAAGGGTTGCCGGAAGGTGGGTTGCTTCGAATTTATATGTCTTGAAGGCGTTCGAGGATTTCTTCTGGTTGGATTTCGTTGTTTACATCAATGATGAGGTCTGCGCTTTCGCGGTAGCGTTTTTCGCGTTTGTTCCATGTTTCTGAGAGTTCGGCTTTGAGGTCTTCTGGGTTTTTGATGTTGCGGCTTGTGAGAGCTGGGCGTTCTTTGCTGCCGTTAAGTATGCGTTCTGCACAGTTTTCAGGTGCGCGGTAGAGGAAAACGATGCGGCCATTTTCTCGGAGGAGTTTTTCGTTGTCTGGGTTGATGATTAATCCGCCTCCTGTTGAGATGATATGTTCGTCTAATGTTTTTATTTGTTCACAGATTTCGTTTTCTAGTTTTCGGAAGTGCGGCCAACCGTGTTTTTCTACAATTTGCAGGATAGTTGTGCCGGTTTTTTCTTCGATCAAAGTGTCGGTATCTACTAATTTCCATCCAAGAGCTTTGGCCAGGCGTTTGCCTTGATAACTTTTTCCGGATCCACGCATACCTGTTAATACGATGTTCATCTTTTTACCAAAATTAATTTATTGAAAATAAGTGCGAGTACAAATCCTAGAGCTAAGATTCCTCCGGTTACGATGAGGGGGACTTGGTATCCGAATTTTTCACCCATTGGACCGAACATCAGGCTTCCGATGGTAGCTCCAAGTATTGTTGTGAATGTGAATATTCCTGTGTTTCCGCCGAGTCGTTTTATGTCGAACATTTTTGTGATTCCGTATGCGAAGAATACGAACATTGCTGCGTCTCCAGCTTCATGAAATGCTCTGAATATGAATGAGTAAATTGGGTCTCTGTGAGTCATCAAAACGTGTCCGAGACTTGATAGGATTAAACCTGTAAATAGTAGGGATTTTACTTTTATGAATTTTAGGCTTTTCGAGAAAATAATTGACCAAATTCCCATCAAAAATATTGCCAAGCCCATGTACAATCCTACTAATTTTTTTGATAATCCGAGGGTGTCTTCCAGGAAGAGTCCGTAGCTTGTTGCTTCTGCTCCGAAGTGGATTGCAAACAAAAAGACTATAAACATAAAGAAGAGGACTTTTGGGCGGAGCAGGTCGGCTTTGTAATTTAGGAAGTTAAAGTCTGCGGTGATGTTTGATTGGAGTGTGCGAGCTATTAAACTCAACACAATGAATCCACCTCCGATGCCTAGAATTAATTGTTCGAATGGAATGTTGAGATCGAGAATAGATCCGCTCAAAATCATTCCAAGTCCTAGAGCGAAGTAGTTGAGACTCTGGTAGATTGCGATTTTGTGAGTTACATTTTTCTTTTCTGTTGATTTGTAAAAAAGGCTATCTGCTGATGTTGTGTATAGGTTTTGGCCGATTCCTCCTAGGATTGCGAAAAATAGGACACTTGGGAATGAGTGGAATTGGCTTATTCCTATGAATTGAGCTGCTAGGAGTAATATCGCTATTGTTATGAGATCTTTTGACTTGAATTTGTCGTTTATAAATCCAGATGGGAGGACTGTTGTAAGTCCTGTTATAGTTGCTAAACCGAAGATGATTCCAATTTCTGCTCCTGAGAATCCAATCGATTTGTAATAGATTGCCCAGAAGAAACTTACAGACATTATGAGCATTTTTACTGCGCTGTTGAAAGCTGAGAGTTTCCAGATTGGCTTGTTCATTTGTTGCGGTTAAGTTTGTTGAGATCTGACCAGAATTCAGGATAGCTTTTGCGGACGACTGCAGGATTTTCTATTCGAAGGTGTGGCAGGATTGTTTTTTTCAACACTCCGAATGCCATTGCAATTCTGTGGTCGTTGTAAGTTTTGATCTTTGTTTTTCGAATTCGAGTTGGTTTGATTTGAGTTGGGCCTGATATTTCAATGAAATCTTTTCCTGATTTTACTTTGGTTCCGAGTTTTTTCAATTCAGTTTCTAGTGCTTGAATTCGATTTGATTCTTTGATTTTGAGATTGGCGATGTTTGTGATGCGAGTTTTTCCTTCTGCAAATGCTGCTAGGATTGCAAATGTCATTACTAGGTCTGGTGTTTTGTTCATATCCACAATTCCTAAGGCTTTTAGTGGTTTTGATGGGCCTTGGATTTGGATTGTTGAGTTTTTGTGTGTTACGTGGCATCCCATTTTTTTCAGATGTTTTTTGAATGCGAGATCTCCTTGGATCGAAGAAGTGGGGATGTTTTCTATGGTTACAGGTCGGTCTGGCTTCAAGGCTGCGTATGCTCCCAAGTATGAAGCTGAAGATGCGTCTCCTTCTATGAACAATGAGCCCGATTTTATGCGTTTGATTTTTTGATTTGGTTTTACTCTTAGTCTCGAAAATGCGGAGTTTGTGTCCACTTTGATCCCGATTTTTTTCAGCAGGGCTATCGTCATTTCTATGTATGGAATTGAGCAAACTTCTCCTTGTAGTTCGATTGTTAATCCTTTTTTGAGCAGGGGAGAGATGAGTAGTAATGATGTGATGTATTGGCTACTAATGTCTCCTGGAAGTTGGACTTTTCCTCCTTTTGGGATTTTTGGTTGAATGTGAATTGGTGGGCATCCTGTTTTTGAGCAAGATATGTCTGCTCCCAATGTATTGAGTGCTTTGATGAGTGGTTTGATTGGTCGCTCGTGCATTCTTTTGCTTCCTTTGATGATCACTTCTTTGTTTAGTGTTGTTGCGTAGCTGGTCAAGAATCTGACTGCTGTCCCAGCGTTGCCTAAATATAGTTTTGATGGGTCGGTTTTTCCTGAGCTAGATTTTTTCAATTTTTCAAGGCCTTCCTGCATGAAAAAAGAGTCTTCACATTTTGCAGGATTTTTTAATTTGAATGGTGTGAGTTGCCGAAGGATTAAGCTTCTATTTGTTATGCTTTTTGAGCCTTTCATTTGATTGGTATTTTTTTTATTGTGACTTGGCCGATTTTGGTTGGGAGGACTAGATTTACGTGATTTTGAGTTGTTTTTTTGTCGTGAATCAAGTTTTTCAATGTCGGTTTATGCATTGTGTATACAGGTAAACCGGCTTTTTTGAGCAATTTTTTTATACAACTTGCGTCTTCTTGGTCCAAGAGCTTCATTTCGACTGCTTTTTGGTTGGCAAGTACCATTCCTAGCGATACTGCGAAGCCGTGAAGTAATGTGTAGTCTGATCTTTTTTCTAGTACGTGTCCGAAGCTATGTCCGTAGTTCAAAATTCTGCGTAAGTCTTTTTCTTCGGGGTCTTTTTCTACGATCTCTGTTTTTATTTTCGTGCATGTGCGAATTACTTTTTCTAATTTTTCGAGATGGAATTTGAGTAGATCTTCGATGTTGTGATCGATGTAGTTGAAAAGTTTTTTGTCTTGGATAACTCCATATTTGATTGCTTCGGCGAGGCCGTTTTTGAGGTGGCGGATTGGAAGTGTTTTCAGAAAGTATGGATCGATGAGGACGGTTTCTGGCACGTGGAAGGTGCCGAATAGATTTTTACCGGCTTTGAGATTTACGCCTGTTTTTCCTCCGATTGAGCTATCTAGCATCGCCATGAGTGTGGTTGGGATCTGGATGATCGGAATTCCTCTCATGAAGGTTGATGCGACCAATCCTGCGATGTCTCCGACGACTCCACCACCCAACGCGATTACACATGAAGCCCGGTCGAAAGATTTTTCGACCAGGCTATTTGATAATTTCTCTACGGTTCCTAAGTTTTTTGACTTCTCCCCGTGTGGGAATGAGAAAATCTCAGCTTTTAAACCATTCTTACGCAGATTCCAGACTAGTTTGTCTCCGTATAGTTTTTTGACTTTTGAATCTGTTATTACCGCGAAAGAATCGGAAATTTTCAAAGATTTCATCTTTTTTGGTAATTGTGCGAATGATTTTGTTGAGATTGAGATTTTCACGGTGTGAAAGTGTTACGAAATTTTTCGGCCAACGGCTATTGCTATTGGTTTGATGTCTTCCAGTAATTCTGCGAATTGTTCTGGGACGAGTGATTGTCCTCCGTCGCTCAATGCTTCGGATGGGTTTGGGTGGACTTCGATCATTAGTCCGTCTGCGCCTGCTGCGATTGCGGCTTTGCACATTGCTGGGATTAGTCGTTTTTTACCAACTCCGTGGCTTGGGTCGACGATGATTGGTAGGTGACTTAGCTCTTTGACGCGAGGAACTGTCGCGAGTGGCAGGGTGTTTCGGACGTATTGTTCGAAGGTTCGGATACCTCTTTCACAGAGAATTACGTTTGGATTTCCTTCAGACAAGATGTATTCGGCTGCGAGGAGCAATTCTTCGACTGTTGCTGACATGCCGCGTTTCAGGAAGACTGGTTTTTTTGTGTGCCCAACTTCTTTTAGTAATGTGAAATTTTGCATGTTTCTAGCTCCGATTTGCAGGATGTCTGCGTGTTGGCAGATCAGGTCGACGTCACGTGGGTCTAGAACTTCGGTACATGTTGCCATGCCGTGACGTTTGGCGACTCTTGCCATGATTTCCAGGCCTTCTTTGCCGAGACCTTGGAATGCGTATGGGCCGGTGCGCGGCTTGAAGGCGCCTCCGCGGAGTAGTTTTACTCCGAGTTTTGCTAGGGGTTCTGCTACAGCTTCCATTTGTTCTTCTGATTCGACTGAGCAAGGGCCCGCAAACATTGCTAGGTGATCACCGCCGATTTTAACGCCGTTGACTTCAATGACTGTTGATTCTGGTTGAGTTTCGCGGCTGACGAGTTTGTATGGCTGTGCAACTCGCAGAACTCTTCGAACCCCTGGGAGGGCTTCCAGTCGACTGACGTTCAAGTCGCGTTCTTCGCCTATGACGGCGATGACTGTACGTTCGGTGCCGACTAGGGGGACTGGTTGGAGTCCTTTTTCTTCGAGGTGTTTAATGATATGGGCAACTTTTCCTTGTTCTGCCCCTGTTTCCATTATGATAATCATATTTTTGCTTGTTAATTGCTTGGTGATTCTAGTTGTTTTGATAGGAGTAGTCTAGGGGTTTAAAGGATGTGTCGAATGATTTTTCGACTGTTTTGTTTTCTGTGTGTTTCATTTTTTTTGGGTTATGAATAAAAAAATCATGCCTGGTGAGGCATGAATGAAACGTTTTAGTAAGTCTTTGCGTTGTTATTTCATGCCTAGTAGACGTAAAAAGTAAAAATAAAAATCAGCCATAAATTGGAATGGATTTCGGAGGGCCGCTACTTTTACTTTTGGTCTTTGCATGGAATTTAAAGGAAAATTAATGTGATATAATCCTAATCAATTAACGCAATCAATGCAAGAACGTTTCAAAAAAACTGTAGGAATAATAGGTGGAAAGGGTAAAACTGGTTCTCAGTTTGCCCGAATTTTTCGCAAACTTGGATTCAAAGTTATTGTTTCGGATTTGGGTACGCGGTTGAAGAATTCTGAGCTAATTGATCGGTCGGATATTGTGATTTTTAGTGTTCCTTTGCATTTGTCTGAGGAAATAATTTTGCGAGAGGCGTTGGGTTGTAAAAGGAAGGATCAGTTGGTTTTGGACGTGAGTTCTTTGAAGGAAAAACAGGTTAAGGCTATGAATAAAGCTAATGGCAGTGTTGTTGGAATGCATCCGCTTTTTGGACCGAGCAAGAGGGGGTTTGATGAGTTGTCGATTGTTCTGTGTCCCGGTAGGTGTTCGCAAAAACGTCTTTCTGATTTGAAGAAGCTTTTTGAAGAAATTGGAATGAAGGTTTCTGTTATGACTCCAAAGGAACATGACAAATTTATGGCTGTTGTGCAGGTGATTCCTCATTTGAAGACGATTTTGGCTGGTGAGTTATTGAAGGAATTTGGAATCAATCCCAAAAGACCATACGAGATTAGTACTCCGATTTATAAACTTGAACTTGATATTATTGGGCGAATTTTTTCACAAGATGCGAATTTGTATTCTGCTATAATTGCGAATAATCCATACAGTGAGCAATTGCTCAAAAAATTGACTCGTATTACTGAAACTTATTCGAGAGATGTTGCAAAAGGGAATTTGGAAAATTTGAATAAAAGATTTGATGGTGTTAAAAAGTTTCTGGGAAAGTTTTCGGATGAAGCTTTCTGTGATAGCGAAAAAATTATTAACGAAATGCAAAAATGGAAATAGTTACTCTTGGACCTAAAGGAACCTATGCATCGAAAGTGGCTGATGAAATTTTTCCGGGAGAAAAATTGCAGTTCGAACCTACAATTTCTGAAGTTTTGGATCGGGCTGTAACTTTGAATGGGGCGAATGGAAATGTCATTGTTTTACCTCTGGAGAATAGTATTGAGGGGACTGTGAGGTTGAGTTGGGATGGGATTTTGGAAAAGGGTCTGAAGATTCATGGGATTTACAAACTTCCTGTGCATCATGTGCTTGCGAGTAAGGCTTCGGACTTGAAGGCGATCAAAAAAATTGCGTCACATCCACAAGCGATTTCTCAATGCAGGAAATTTCTCAAAAAGAATTTGCCTGGAGTTGAAATTGAATATGTTGGAAGTACGGCTGAGGCTGTTTCCAAAGCTCTCGGATCTGAGGAAGTGGCTGCAGTTGCTTCTCCTTTTGCGTGTGAGGATGCGGGTTTGTCGATTTTGGAGGAGGGGATTGAGGATGAGAAGGGAAATGTGACGATTTTTGGGGTGATTTCAGCGCAAGATGTTGGTGAGGATTTTTGGCCTGGGCGTGAGAAAGATGAGATGCATATAATGGTAACTCCAAAGAAAAATATGCCTGGACTATTATTTAATATTTTGAGGCCGTTTCATGATGAAAAAGTTGATTTGACTCGTCTTGAATCGAGGCCAACAAGGAAGAAGATGGGGGAGTATAGGTTTTTGTTGAGTTTTAGGATTGGTGCTCATGAAAAAGTTTTAAAAGTTTTGGAGAAAAATTATAAAGTTGATATTTTGGGGGAGAGCATTTCTTTAAATTAATCTGATGAAGAAAGGTAAATACATATGGATGAATGGGAAGTTTGTGAAATGGAATGACGCGAAGGTCCATGTGCTGACGCATGCGCTTCATTATGGTGGATCTGTTTATGAAGGGATTCGTGTTTATCCTGTTCGCGAGGGACGAAAAGTTGTGCCGACTATTTTCCGGCTGGATGATCATTTGAAGAGATTTGTGAATTCGATGGCTGACATTGAGATGAAGCCTGTTCCTGTTGCGCGATTGCGTAAAGTTATTATGGAATTGGTTAAAAAGAATGGGATCAAGGATGGATATATTCGGCCGATTGCTTTTTATGGATATGAGAGGCTTGGAATTTATTGGGAGGGACTTCCTGTGCAGATTTCGATTGCGGCTATGCCGTGGGGAGTGTATTTGCCCAAGGAGATGAAGCTGAAAACGAGTAAATGGCGCAGGCTTTCTCCTGATTCTGTGAAGATTGAGGCGAAAGTTGGGGGGTATTATATCAATTCGAATTATGCGACTGCGAGTGTGAAAGGGCAGGCTGACGAAGCTTTGTTGCTCGATCATGATGGGTTTATTGCTGAGGCTGCTTGTGCGAATATTTTCTTTGTTAAGGGGAAGACTTTGTATACTCCTAAAAGAGGGACGATTCTTCCTGGTTTAACTCGAGATAGTATTATTGAATTGGCTCGGAGTTTTGGTTTCAAAACTGTTGAAAAAAAGATTCGTCCATCTGAAATTGCTAAGTTTGATGAGGCTTTCACTACAGGTACGGCGACAGAGGTTACCGCTGTAGTAAAAATCGACAACAAAAAGATTGGGAATGGGAAGGTTGGGGATGTTACGGCTGTGTTGAAAGATGGATTTTCAGATTTAGTTAGGGGGCAAAATGTTCATATGAACAAGGCTTATAAAAAATGGTTTCATAAAATTTATTAAATGATTATAGATACACACGCACATTTGATGTTTGATCAGTTTAAGGGAAAAGTTCCTGAGATTTTGGAGCGTGCTTCGGCTGCGGGTGTTCGCAAAATTATCAATGTGGGATGTAGTACCGAGAGTTCTGAGCAGGCTGTAGAGCTGGTCGAAAAATTTGATGGGCGGAACGAGGTTGAGCTTTTTGCGACTTTAGGTTTGCATCCTTATGATGCGATGGAATTGAGTGATGATTTATTGGCGAAATGGGAGAAATTGATTGCTGATCCTGGGTCGAAAGTTGTGGCGATAGGGGAGATTGGTTTGGATTATTTCAAGGCTAAGGTTTCGCACGAGGATCAGAAACGAGCTTTTCGTGAGCAGTTGAAGTTTGCCGCTAGTGTGGGGTTGCCGGTTGTGGTGCACAATCGTGAAGCGGATGAAGATAGTCTTGAGATTTTGCAGGAATTTCCGGATTTGAAGGTTGTTTTTCATTGTTATGGGTCTGATCTTGAATTTGCTTGGAAGCTTTGGAATAAAGGTTACTACACGTCTTTTACAGGTGTGATTACTTATCCGAATGCTGGTGTTTTGCGCGATGTCGTGCAAGAGGCGCCTGAGTGGACGCTAATGGTGGAGACGGATTGTCCGTTTTTGGCGCCGCAGGTTCATCGTGGTGGAACAAATGAGCCTTCTTATGTTGTGGAGGTGCTGAAGGAAGTTGCTCGGTTGAGGGGAAAATCTTTTGGCGAAATTGAAGCTTTGCAGGAGAGAAACGTGAATGATTTTTATGGAATCTAAAGTACTGAGGTGTAAATGCGTTCGTATTTTTTTGCCATTTGGTGGGCGTCGAAGGTTTTTTCGACAGTTTTCTTTGCATTTTTGGCTAGGCGGTCTCGGAGGGGTTTTGATGAAATGAGTTTTTTGATTGCTTGGGCGAGGAGTTTTTCATTTTCGGTTGGGACTAATAGGCCTGTCTTGTTGTTTTCTATGATTTCTGGGATTCCGCCTGCTTTGGTGGCTATGATCGGGAGATTTGAGATCATTGCTTCTAGATTGACCAGGCCAAATGCTTCTCTCGTCGATGGTAGGACGAAGAAATCTGCGCTTTTCATGAGTTGTGGGATGTTTTTGCGTCGACCGAGGAGAATGACGTGGTTTTGGAGATTGCGCTTTTCTATGAGCTTTTGTAGAGCTTCTCGCTGAGGGCCTTCTCCTGCGATTGCGAAACGGATGTTTTGGGATTTCGTTGCGGGTAGTTGTGTGAGTAGGTTTTGGATTGCTCTTAGTAAGAAATGGAGGCCTTTTCTCGGGTGAAGTTCTGCGACTGTTAAGCCTACAAGAGTTTTTGTGTCAGATTCGAAGAGTTCTTTGCGTATATTGGTGCGATCTTTGGCTCCGAAAGATATGATTTGGGATTTCCACCATGTTGTGTCTATTCCGTTGTGAATTACGCTTATTTTGTGTTTTTGGTCTGGGTATAGGTCTTGGAGTAGAGTTTGGTTTTGTTTTGAGACTGTTATGATTTTTGAGACGTGTTTGAGGAGGGATTTTTTGATTGTGTTCTTGATTGGGTTGAGTTTGAATGGATCGTGTTCGGTCGTGATGATTGGAGTTTTTGTTCTTTTTCCTGCGAGTAGAGCAAATCTGCCACTTGCTGGATTCCAGACGTGGATGTGGAGAAGGTCGATTTTTTCTTCTTTTATGATGCTTTTGAGTTGTTTTAGTTGGGATGGGTCGTTTTTGTGTTTTATTTCTAAGCGAATAACGCGAATGTCTTCGTTTTCTAGGTTGGCCACCCAGTTGTCTAGGGTAGGGGATGGGCCGCAACAAACTATTGGATTGAATTTTTCGCGATCGAGAAATTTGGCGAGCAGGTACATTTGAAGTTCTGCTCCGCCTTTTAACGGGGTGTCTGTGAAGAGTAGAATGTTTTTTTGGTTTGTTGCCATTGGCTTCAAATATACGTGAAATTTTCTTGAATTTGAATAGGATTTGGGCTAAGGTTGGGTTCGTTAAAATCATGGGTCAGTAGCTCAGTTGGTAGAGCAGTTGCCTCTTAAGCAATTGGTCGCGGGTTCGAGTCCCGCCTGACCCACCAGGTTAGCCTAATAATAGTGCTGGGATTATGTTTTCCAATCTTCTTGTAAGTTCGGTTATTCGGCCTATTTCTTGATGGAGGTTTAGAGCTGTTGTTTTTGCGTCTTGGTCGACTTGTGCGTGGCAACCTAGGCAGTTTCTTGTTTTACAAGTGTATTTGATAACGTAGGGTTTTAAATTGTTGGCTTTTGATTTTTGTACAACCTGTGTGTTTGGTCCCTGGAGAGGTACTCTTTGGGTTTTAAATAGGTGTGGGGAGTCTGGTCTTTGTGCTTCTACGTCGAAGCATACAGAGGCCATTCTGTAGAGGACATCATTGTATGCAGTTGTTGGTTCAAGCTCGTAGAAGATTTGTCTTAGATTTGGATCGGAGGCGTGAGGACAGACTTTTGGTATATATCTGATTTCGATTTTTTCCACTCGTTGTGCATTTCTGAGTAAATCGGCGTTTATTTTGCAGCTATCAAGTGCTTGGATTTTTAATCTTAACGCATAAATTTGTCTACCTATCACTCCTTCTAATTGTGCTAGTTCGTGGGAAGCTACCTGGGGCATTCTTCCTCCTGCCTTAGCACCTTCAACAGTTGTTATGAATTTTTGTAATAGGTCTAGGTCGTTACCCATTGTTAAGTATTGTTAATTTTATCCGAATGAAAGTAATAGACTTTGTATTGCTTGCTCGTATCGGTCTATTAATATTTGTATTTTTTGTATTTCAGGTTCAAGACTTGCAATTGATTGTTTTGAGGTCTGATCTTTGTCACGGAAGGCTCCGTTTGGACAGTTTAGACAGTTTCTAAGGGTTACTCTAAGACTGTTTGTGTATGTTGCGTAGTTTTGAATTGTCCCTGTTGCTGCTGGATTAATGCCTAATTCTCGACGCCTCACATCTCCAGTATGTGGACCATTTACTTGTTGTTCTGTTCTTCCGTGTCTTGATTTTTGACTATGAGTGCCACTGAGTTGAAAACATGGTACGTGGCTTCTCTCAAAGGCTTTATCATATGCAGATTGGTTGCTACAAGTGTATTCTAGAAAATAGTGTGTAGGAGGGGGAAGATAGCTTTGTCCTCGCTTTTTCTCGCCTGCGTATGTTCCTATTTTTGGAGTGAATGTGAAGTTATGGGTTTCTTGTCCTGAAAAGGACTTTACGGCGTTTGCGTGTTGTCCGCATGTTTGGCGTATTTGACTGATTCTTTGCCCGAGCGTGTAAATCTCATATTTCATCAATGCAACTATTCTCTCCACCTCCATGACACTAATTTCGGGTCTTCTTCCCCCTGCTTTTGCACCTTCCACGGTTGCTATAAAGTTTTGTAATAGGTCTAGATCGCTCATTTAACCTTGGTTAAGGGATTTAGTGTATAACTTTGTAAGGGTTTCCACAACAGTAATTTGACATGTCTAGCAAGTAGACTTATAATTCTCTCCTTAAAGCTTAGTTTATGAGTAAGCCAGGTTTCATAGGTGGTCCAGGGGGGATTGATACTGAGGAACAACAATTGATGCTGTTGAGGCAGCAGTATGATCTATTAAAAAACTCTCTTCCTGTACATGGTTATAAAACTGGTCAGACTGAGGTTGTTCAGCCTCAAGTTCATATTGATGTCCCGAATGCGGCTGATCAGCTCGCTCCACAATTTGACGAACTTATTGGTACTCAGCAGGATGTTGCTAGGGCGGTCAGAGGATTAGGTATGCAGGGACAGCTTGCTTTGGAAAATTCTAGTATCCAAACTGGTTTATTGGATCGATTGGGAAGTCAGCAGCAAAAAGCTATTAGTCAGAGGAATGCTGCTTTACGTCAATTAACTCTTTCTTCAGATCGTTTAGGTATGGTTAATATGGGGTTGGGGACTGCCAATAGGTCTCTTGCTGGTATTAACAGAGGAGTTGCTGGTGTCAATTTTAGTATAGCTCATTTGGAGAATGCACTTTGTGGAGCGTTGGGTAATTTGGGGACGGGTATTGCTGATATTGGTGAAGAATTGATAACGACTAGATTGGAGATTGTGGATGCGTTAAGTAATTTGGAGGATGTTTTTATGTGGTCTCATAGAGAGCAGATGTGGATTATGAAGGAGCAAATGTGGGTACAACAACAAATATTGAAAGCGGTCCAAAATCCTTTTTCAACTCAGGCAAGAAATGCTTGGCAGATAGGGGAAAGATGTCGTGCAGCTGGTGATCTTAATGGTGCTAGGAGGATGTTTGCAAAGAGTTTAGATATAGATCCTTCGGAGAGTAGGAATTATTTTTCTTTGGGGTTGATTCATTTGAACTTCGGTGATGTGCGTGGAGCTTTGGATTACTTCAATACAGCTTCTCAGTATGCTGCTGGTGATCCTAGTATGATGGCTTATGCTCGTATGCATCTAGCGAAAGTTGAATTTTTTGAGAGAAATTATAAGGCTGCAAAAGGTTTATTAGATAGTGCAAATACTCTTGATGTTACAAATTTAGAAGTTTGGTTTGATCTTGCTTTGTGTTGTTTGAAATTGAATGATAAAAAGAAGGCTTTGTACTACATCAAAAATTTATTGTATGCGAATCCTCGATATGGACTGAAGATTATTGGTAATCCTGAATTCGCATCGGTTATGCCTGGGATTAGAGATATTTTAAAGATGAAGAGGTAGGGTTGGCTTTTTTTTCATGCTAAACTGTTCCCAAGCAACAGGTCGTCGAGACTTTGACAAGAAGGAGACTCTAAAACGCTAGAAACGGCTTGAACTAGCTGTGAATAGCACTTTTAATGTAGTGGATAGGCCTCTTAAGCAATTGGTCCCGGGTTCGAGCCCCGGCTGACCCACCAGAGGTTTGCAAGAGAGTTTGAATAAGCTAGAATTGTTTTGATTTGTTAATCTTTTTATTATGAAAAAATTTATTATTGGATTTTCAGTTATTCTATTTCTTGCAGTGGGTGTTTTTGTTTATTTAGGGCTTACTGGAGAGACTCGCGTTAGCTTGAAGGTGCTTGGCGAGGAAAGAGAGTCTTATTTTCTTGGAGATAAGCTGGAACTTGAAGTTGTTGCTAAAAATAATTCTTTTCATTCCCATAAAAGTCATAAAGATTATTTTGTGACTTATGTTGAAGAAACAGGTTCAAGTACTGGGAAAGGTCCTTCTATTTCATTTGGCATTCCTGAACCTTCTTCAAAGGATGTCGTGCTATCTCCTTTCCAGACTAGGAGGGAGGTGATATCTGTAATATTATCTACGGACCTTAATTTTGCCTTAAAACCTCGTTATACTGTTGATGTGGTAGAGGGGGTCAATCATTTTTATGTGGAGTTTGGGGATGATGATATTCCTGATTCTAATAAGATTGATATAAATGTTGATTTTGAGGATATTTCAGCTTTGGATTTAGAGGAGCTGAAATGTGAGCATTCCAGTGGTGATTTGTGTTATTTGAATCTTGCTAAGGACACTGGTGATTATTCTTATTGTGATGAGATGGGAAAGGGGTTTCTGAGGGATAGTTGTTACATGGAGAAGTTTACTAAAATGGCGGATTTTTCTGGATGTGATGATTTTGAGGAAGGACTTGGTAAGAGTCACTGTTACAGAGTGGCTGGTGAAGTTTTGGGAGAGGCCTTGTATTGCAGGAAAATTACTTCTGTTGATAATAACTCACTTTCCCATAAAGATTCTTGTTATATGGCTGTAGCTGAGTATCTTGATGATTCCTCTTTGTGTGAGGAAGTTGAAAATGTATATAAAAAACAGGAATGTGAGCGTTATTTTTAACGTAAATTTAACATATATTTAAAAAAGAGCAACAGGTCGTCGAGACTTTGACAAGAAGGAGACTCTGAAACGCTAGAAGTGGCTTGAACTAGCCGTGAATAGCACTTTTAACGTAGTGGATAGGCCTCTTAAGCAATTGGTCCCGGGTTCGAGCCCCGGCTGACCCACCAGGAATGGCTGCTTGATCAAAGCTCCTTTTTGTGGTATAATTCGGGTGTTGAATAAAAAATAAATACTAAATAAGGAAAACTATGAAGAAATTTAATCTTGTAAGTCCATCTAGGCTTGTTTGGTTTGAGGCTGGGCCTAAGCCTGAGTTTATGGGTCAAAATCCTAGCGGAGGAAAGGAGGCTGGGGACGTTCCTGACGTGTATGCCATAAGTTCTGTTGGAGAATATGACAGTTTCATTGAGGAGCATTCTGATTTTCTTTTGGGTGATGTCGAGAAGTATCATAGATTTCTTCTTTCAGGTATTGATAATAATGTTGGATTCGATCGTATAAAGAAAGGTATTGAACTTGGTTCAGCGTATTTGGATTCAAAAGATCCAAAAGCAGCTGATATTTATCTTGGTGCCTCTTTGGATTCTTTGAAGCTATTGGTTCTTGAAATTAATAAAAGTGGGAAAAATGAGGAACAAAAGAAAGCTGTATTTGAGTATGCGTTAGCTCTACTTAAGAAGGCTTCTCCTCTTTTGGATAATCCGATGGCTCTTGCAGGGGCTTATGTTAGTTTGGGGGGGGACGATGCTACAAAAATCTTGGAATATCTTGATTCTAAACTGAAGAAAAGTTATAGGTTGTCCAGTCCTGAAATCAAATGGTTTGCCAAGGTGTTGACTTATAATCATGGTGATTTGGATTCTAGGACCGTAGAGGTTTTGGAGGGGATGGTTATGAACTCCGTGGAAGGGCCAATTGACACTTTTCCAGGGTTTAAAGACGTTTTGGTGCGTGTTGTTGATTATTACAGTGTTTCTGGCAATGAAGAAATGTTACTTCTAGTTCTTGGGAGAGGAAAACGTTTTCTTGATGAAGATCTTCAAACTAAGAATTGGGTTTCGGATATACTTAAACGACATGCTGAAGGGAAGGCAAGTTTAGATGAATTATTGAAAAAGCTTTGAGTGGGCTAAACTGACCCACCAGTTTTGTTTTTTGTGATTTCATGTATGATCGTTCGGCATGATTGATTCAAAGACAAAAATTGAGATTAATGAGGAATTTGAGAAAGCTCTTACTCTTTTGGATGGGAATGTTCAGACGCTTTTTGTTACAGGGAAGGCGGGGACTGGTAAGTCTACTTTGCTTGAATATTTTCGACAGAGAACAAAGAAAAATGTTGCAGTTTTGGCTCCTACTGGAGTTGCGGCTCTCAATGTGAGTGGTCAGACGATTCATTCTTTTTTTCTTATTCCCCCAAACATTACTCCAGAGAAGGTTCTTGAACACAAACTTCCGAAGAAACGAATCAAACTTGTTCAGGCGCTGGATATGATTATTATTGATGAGGCTTCGATGCTTCGTGCGGATCTTTTGGATTGTATTGATGTTGCGTTGAGACACTATCGTGGAGAGGAAAGTTTGCCGTTTGGTGGAGTTCAAATGGTTTTTATTGGAGATCTTTATCAATTACCTCCTGTGGTTGTGGGGGCATATGAGAGAGAGCTTTTCCGGACTCACTATGAAAGTCCTTACTTTTTTTCTGCGAAGTGTTTGGAGGATACGGAGATGGATTTTTTGGAGCTTGAGAAGATTTATAGGCAGAAAGATGATGGGTTTATTTCTTTGTTAAATAAAATTCGTGATAATAGTGTGAATATGGATGATTTGAATGTTTTGAATGAACGTCATGATCCTTATTTTGATGATGATAATCTTGAGGATTTTATTATTACTCTTACTACTACCAATGTTTCAGCTGACGAAAAAAATGCAAAGGAGCTTTCGAAACTGCATGTTGCGAAGGAGTCCTTTTTTGGTGAGGTTGATGGCGACTTTAAGAGGCGGAATTTGCCTACCTTGCTTGAATTGGAACTCAAGGTTGGGGCTCAGGTGATGCTTTTGTCGAACGATCCGATGGGACGGTGGGTGAATGGAAGTATTGGGAAGATTACTAGGATTGAATTTGATGATGTAATGGGAGAGGATCTTCTAATTATTGATCTTAATGGAGGGCGTTCTGTTGAGATTAAAAAGCATACTTGGAATATTCATAAGTATTTTTATAACGATAAAAAAGGGCGGATTGATACGGAGGTGGTTGGTTCATTTACTCAGTTTCCTGTGAGGCTTGCTTGGGCTGTGACAATTCATAAAAGTCAGGGAAAGACTTTTGAAAATGTGGTGATTGATATTGGAAGAGGAACTTTTGCTCATGGGCAGATTTATGTTGCGTTGAGCAGGTGCACTAGTTTTGAAGGAATTATTTTAAAGAAACGAATTGAAAAGAGGCATATTTGGATGGATCAGAAGGTTAATCGTTATTTTGAGCAGAGGCGTTGAGGTATATGAGGAAAATTTACACTAAAGGTTGAGAATGATAGAATTGTTTTAATATAACCTTTTTCTATGAAAAAATATCTACTTTCACTTGGGATTGTTGGGTTGTTTTTGTTGATTGTTCCGAGTGCTTATGCGGCTTTGATTACTTCAGGTGATGTGTCTGCTGAGATTACTGGTGCGAGTGATACCGTTTCTACCAGAGTTATGATTCTGGTTTTTGCAAATTACTTATTGATTTTGTTGGGGGTTTTGAATTTGGTTTTTGTTGTCACATATATTGTGAAAATTTTTAAATCAAAGGGTAAGCCCAAGAGTGGTAACAAATATTTTGGAAACTTTTCAATTTTTGTACTTGCTCTTATTTTCTTGTTTTTTGGGATTCAGGCTTTCTCTTATTATTTGCTTATTTTGTTGGTGGTTTTGAATCTTGTTTTTATTTTCGTGCATCTTGTTAAGATTTATAGGGCTGTAGACAATCCAGATAATGGGAATAGATATTCGAGAAGTTTATTGTATTTTGTGTTTGCTTTCATAGTCGTTCTTTTTGGTCTTTTGATTATTAATCAGACTATGTGTGCTGCTCCTCCTGGAGCTGATTATGATTGTGGCGGATTTAATATTAGGCTTACTTTTTAATTTTTTATTATGAAAAAAACACTATCTATATGTTTCCTGACTATACCTGTTTTTCTTGCAGGTTGTTTTTCAGAGGGTAAAAACATGGATTATCATTTCTCTGATATGACGACTGTTATGTACGAATGTGATGGAGAAATGTTTTTTGAGGAACGAATAGGAAGTACGGAGCGTTATTGTCAGGGGGATTTAGTCAATGTCAGTTGTCATTTGAGAATCAAGGATGATGAGCCTTTGGATTTTTATCATTTAGAGGAGACTGATTGTGAGGATTTGAAGGAGGAACATCCTGAAGTTTTCTTTGATTAAGATTATCAAAATTAACATATACCAGAAACAGCTTTGAGTTGATTATTTGGAATTTGAACCTGGTTTTGGGTTCGTAATCGTGCCTCCCCATGGTTTGTGTAATGTACAGCTAACGGCCATGGCTCCTCTTAATTCTCCTGGAGTTTTTGCTGGATCTATGTCTGGAGGTTGTAGGAATTTAATGGCGATTTGATTGATTTGACCTTCGCTTGTAAATCCTACTTCAAGTTCGATTTCTGTAAGATTGTTTTTTAGCATTAGAGTGTCTCCATCGCTTAGCATGTGAGCGCCTATGAAGTCTCCAAGTGCGATTATTGTGTATCTAAGTTCTTCGCAGTCTGGGTTTGGGCCGTGTAGTCCTCTTAATTGTATGAGTTTTTCGAACGCTTTGAGGGATTCTGTGAGGTCTTCGGGAATTATTGGTCGACCCAATCCGTCTCTGGGGATTGGATGTTGTTCGTCGTTGTCGATACAAGGAAGTCTGAGAGTGGCTCTGAAGGTGCCGCTGTCTTCACTACTGTGTTTGACGCCTTTGGCTCTTTTGAATTGCAAATGAATTGCTTTGGTTACGGTGCAGCTTGTTCCGTCTTCGTGTTTAAGCTTTTCAGTTTTTTTCTTTAGACATAGTTCTGTTACTCCGTCTGCAAGTACAGCGCATTCATCATCACTTAGTGGGATTCCCATTGCTATTAGGTCCTGGTGAAGTTCGTTGCAGGTTGGGGGATTTGGGTGTACTGCTTTTAATTGTGCTGCTGTAAGAGCAGTCATGCCAGAGATTGTTTTTTCTTCTGGAAGTTGTGGGGGTTTTGGTTTTTTGTTTTCGGAAAAATCGAAATTAGCACAACCGGTAGCCGTTGCAGCAAGTAGTAACAACGATGGTATTCCAAGTTTGTTCATCTCTTTTGTGTTTAAGGGACGATACTATCCCTTTTGTGGTGGGATTTCAAGGAGGTTTCGTGTTGTTGGAAGGCTGATATTTTGGAGAGGTGGTTTTTTAAGTGTATAATTCTGAGCGTTAGCTTTTAAATTTTAAAAACCTTTTCCATGAAAAAACTTTTACTTTTACTTGTTTTGCCAATCTTTCTAGCGGGTTGTATTAATCAACAGGGGGCTGTTCCTGCGAGTGATGAGCCGGTTGACGATGTTTTTGATATTGAAGTTGATTTGCCGGAGGGAGATATTGATTTCCCAGAAAAAATGACTGAGGATGATTTCAAAGATACCTTGGACGCATATAGTGAGCTTTTTGAGGAGCCAGAGGGAGTCATGAGTGTGAGTGGGTCGTGTAATTCGATCGCTGCTCACAGTGTGTGTATAGACTATATGGGGTCGTATTGGAAGAACGAGGAGTTCAAGAAGTTGAATTGTTCGGGGCCAGATACGGTTTATTCTGAAAATTCTTGTCCTTATAGCGAAATTGGAGGATGTCAAAATGGTGAGGGGACTATGGTTGAAACTGTTATTTGGATGTATCAGCATGGAGGAGACCCTATTACTGACGAGGTTTTGCCTCATGCTATAGGTGCGTGCAATGCGGTGTATGGTTCTCAGTGGGTGTTGCCGGAGTTTTAGGAGGTTGTTACTTTTCACCAACTTTATATCTTTTCACACCTCCTTCTCTTACGTGGATGTAGGCTTGATATCCTTTGGCTTCGTATAGAGTTGTAATTTCATCTAAAAATCTTCTTGAGAAATTGCCACTGGTCATTCTTTCTGGGAAGTAATAATAAGCTAATTGAAGCATTATTGACATTTCGCCACGTTGTTCAGGGCGTCCGTTTAATTTTTGTACTATTTCGTCGATACTGATTGGGATTTCGCTGACTGAGGCTTGCTGAAGCCAATCGTTGAGATAGAGGTTGAGCATTTCGATTTGGTATGCATATGCGGATGCTTCGTCTGTGACTAAAAACCTAGAAGCCTCTTCTTTTGTTTTTCCTGAGTGAAAATCCACATAAGCTTCGAATTGTTGTTGTGTCATCAAGTTCATTCGACTAGAGGTGTCTTGTGAGACGTGTCGCAGTTCGTGGTAAAGAACTAACATGTCGACCATGCTGTTTGGATCGAAGTCTGTAGAGATTTGCATGATGCGTTCTAGTGGGCCAAACCCTGCACAGAGCCCTGGTGTGTTTTTGCCTTTAATCGAGAACCATGATGGATTTTCTTGTTTTACTCTTTCCTGGCCTTGTGCTGCCATCCTTCGATGACTGCGGGGAGCGTTTTTGTTCGGGTTGTCATAGTTTATGCGCATTTGTTCAAATGGCATTTCGAGTTGTTCGCGGAACTCGTCTTTGGGGAGTGTGTTGAGATAAGGTCTCATAATAGCTTCGAGTCTAACCATAGCTTCTTCGGCTTTTTGGATCGCTTCTTCAGCTAGGGCATCTACGTCTGCTTCAGGTTTTTGTGATTTAGGTTTCTCTTGTTTGTCAGGGTTGTCGGTGTCATCGTCTTTGTCGCGTGATCCGACCCAGGCTGCTGTGCCTATAGCTGCAGTTCCTCCGACTGCTGCTGCTAGACAAGCTAGAACTCTACGACGAGTCCATCTTGTTTCTCCGTTTTGTGGGGGAGTGCCAGAAGCTCGCCCTTGTCTTTCTGGAACTTCAGGGCTGCTAGGAGCTTCTCTTCTTGCTCGTTTTTCACGGGATTTTCTTCCCATGTTGGTTGTTGTTATGAGTAGTACTCAAGATGGCTATTATACTTAATTGGTGTGATTTGTCAAGGCCTTGGGTGTGGATGAGGGTGCTGGAGTGTCCTGAATTTGAGACTGGGCCCTGATTGACCCTGTTCGCTTGACAAACGTCCCGGAAAAGGTGTATTTTTTTCTCTATTATTAACCTCTGAAAAATGAATATCAGAAAACTACTTACACCTGTTTTGGCTGTCTTTTTATTGTTAACGTTTGCGGTTTCGGTAGCTTATGCAGGATGGAGCACTTGGGATTATCTTCAAAAACAGAAATTTCAAACTTGTTGGAAAGCTGATTGTTACCAGCTCTTACTTGATAAGAATTGGAGCGAATATATGCAATGTTCACAGGGTTGTGCGAGCGAAGCTGATAATTATGATTCGACTTGTTCGACTTGTGAGGACTCAGATAATGGCCTTGATTATTATAATTTTGGAACTGTTGTTACGGATACTAAACCAGGAGGTGTTGATGATTATTGTTACACCTTTTCGAATGGGAAAACCTATCTGATGGAGGGGACTTGCAAGAATGGTAAATACATTCGACATCAGAAGAATTGTAAGGAACTGGGAATGAAATATGATTGTTTAGAGGGGGCTTGTGTGTATTTTAATAATGCGCCTGAATTTCAGGGTGGTATAGATGGAACTGACTATGAGATTGATGTGGGGAATGGTAATAATGATTTGACTATTAATGTTGGTGCAACTGATGCCGATGGTGATGATTTGACTTTTTATGCAGAGAATTTGCCTGAAGGAGCTTCTTTTGAGAACGGAACTCCTCCTGGAGGACCTTTTCCAGAAGACGTACAATATGGAATTTTCGAATGGAATCCTCAATCTGGGCAAGCTGGAGAGTATGAAATCACTTTGTTTGTGACTGATGGAGAGGCGACAATGACTGTTGATATTACTGTTGATGTTACGGAAGATGTAGAGGAGGATGTTTGTCCTGTTTATGTTTCCTTAGATCCTTCAAATGGAAATACGATTTTAAATGGATGGAATGATCTTCTTGATTTTACTATTCAATCTGAATGTGAAACTGTGATTGAAAGTATTGGTTTTGAGTTTATTGGGTCTTATATGAAAAAAGATGAAGGTAAGCTTTGGCATGTTGATTCTTCTACATACCTTACAGGTATAGGTGGAGGTGTTGGAGATACATCTATTAGTGAGTATTATGGGTCTCAAGATGTGATTCTTTTCCCAGGTGTTGACAATGAGTTTACTTTAAAGGGGTTATTTAATGGATTGACTCTTCTGGATAACGATGTGATTCAAGTGGAATTATTTTCTTTGATTTTGAAAGATTTAGATACTGGAGAATATATTATTTGGGAAGAAGGAGATACCTATGTGGAGATCATTCATGCTCTAAGCTATTAAGTAGGTCAGATCGTCCTATTTTAAATTCCGTCAACATGACTTGTTGAATCAGCTCTTTTTAATGGCGAGTTTTTTCTATAGAATCTCTTCACTTTATTCCTTAAAAAAACTTAAAAATGGTAGAAGACAAAATTTCATTGGCACTCAAAGATATCGCTAAGATTAAGGCTGATTTGAAAGAAGTAAAGAAAGACATGAAATCTGAAGAGAAGCTTGTGACAGATCAATATGTGCAGCTCAAATCTGCGTCAAAGGATTTGAAAGCGCAGGTCAAAGAGATGGAGGAGGATCATCTTGGTGAGCTTGCTGATGATGATTTCTACAACAAATTGCGCGAGTTACGACTCCAGAAGGAAGAAGATCTTGCTTTGGCGAATGAAAAGCTTTTCAAAGCTGTTGCGGAGCTTCCGCAGAAGTATTGCCAGATTAAGATGGAGACCGAGGCAGGGTCTGTTAACGTGCAAATTCAGCCTGAGATGAGGGTTTATGTGAATGGGAGGGAGGAGAAGAAGAGGGGGTAAGTAAGCAGGGGTTCTTGACATGAACTGGTTTGGATTGGTAGAATCGGCTCCAAACTTTTTAACCAATTTACTATGGGTGTCAATGAACCAGGGGGAGATGATGTTGTTACAGAAGAGCGAGTTGATCTTGAAGACTGTTCTTTGGAACAAGCTCAGACTTTTTGTGATAAACAATTTGGAAAGGAATGGGGATTTGAAGTCGTGAAAGTTACAGGTGATTCTCGTGTACCTATTGCTGCGATTTTGCATATTGTTATTCCTGAAGGGGATCATAATATGAATAGGGTTCTTCAAAGAAGTAGTATGCAAGGGTGGGGTGAGCCTTACGATGAAGGACGTGTTGTTTGTAAATGTCCTGTTCGAAAAGATATCGTGCTTGGGACTTATGAGGGGTAAGGTTGACTTCTGACCCGTAGCATGTTTGAATAGCCTCCTGTTTTATTAAACAAGATTGTATGGCAATAACATTAAATGAAGCTTTCGATGCTTTGTTAGAGGCTGATGAGAGGATTGATCAACTTGGAGACGATGAGCTTACCACAGCGTCGTTACAGGTTATTGTTAAAATGAAAATTGAGAAAGCCTTGTCTGATCAAAAACAGATTTCTGTGAGTATTGATGTTGATGGTGAAGATAGAAAATCTTGTACTTATGAAGAATTAGTTCGGATTTATAATGATAAGAGGAGAGAATTGGCTGGTATAAAGGCTGAAAAAGGTGAGAATGATTCTGAATATATAGATTTGCTGGCAAAATTTTATAATTTTTTGGAGCAGATACGAAGAAAGGAAGGGCTGCCTTTGGTCTTAGGTGATCGTGTCGAAAAAATAATTAGTACTTTGGTAAAGGCTCGTATAAGTAGGGTGATTTCTGAATCTGAGCCAATACCTGAATCGAAAGATGGGTTTCCTCAAGGTGTTGATAGGCTGGATGATCCTGAGTTTTTGAGGACACAATTCGTAATGGTTGGTCCTGGTTTTATCGTGAGAGGAGATCATGCTGGTGGAGCTGCTGATAGACACGTGTTTGATGTTGGTGGGCAGCAAATGGTTGTTCCGAGAGATTCTGAAGCTGCTATGAATCTTGGTATGTCTCCTGAGAATGCAGCTTTTTTCAATAATCCTTTGAAGGGAAAGCAGGTTTTTGGTTTGGGGGAAGGAGATGAAGAAATTCCTGATCTTTTTGGTGGGCCTCCAAGGCGTTTGCCAAAATTAAAACCTGAAATGTTTCCTGATGTTGAGGAGGGGAGTGTTATAGCTGAGGGAAAGATGCAGTTTGTGATGGGAGGTATTGCTCCTGAACTTGGTGGTGATTGTGAGGTTTTGATAGGAGATGATGGAAAGGTCTATGCTGACAATAATCTGTTTAGAGGAAGTCACGATGAAAGAGTCCGTCTGATCAAAGATGGGGATGGGCTTAAGGTTGAGAAGGTTTAAGAGAATTTTGGATTTAAAGTTGGGGCTATTTCGCCTTTTTCCATTCTTAACCTTACATTGTCTATGAATTTTTGACTTCTAGATTTATTTGCATGTCGTAAAACGATATCTCCTACTTTTTCTTCCCCAGGGTCTTGATAATCTGCCTGATGTGTTTGTCCGAGGACTTGGAATCCTAATAGATTGGCCATTTTTACTCCTCTTGTGTCCCCGTAGAGACCAGCTGCTCTGAAAACTTTTGGTTTTGTACCTGTAATTGATTCAGTCAGGATTGCACCTTTGACCATTTCGTAATAGGCATCTTTTGTATTTTGAGTTGGTTTTAGTCCCCATTCTGCTTTTGATCCACTGGCTGTCCCTATTGGTAAGTGTCGGAATCCATGATTTTGAATGCTGATATGTGGATATTTTGCGGCTTCTTTTAAGGCTGTCCTGATTCTTGGGTTGCTTAGGGCGTTTCCTGTAACAAAAAGGACTACTGGAACAGGAGGTTTTTTGCTCATTACGTTGTTTATGAAATTAAGTACATTTTTTTCTTTGTCTTTTGAGTAGTTGCTACAAATGTCAAAAGTTAAAAGCACTTTGTTTTCGTTTTTTTCGATTCTTTTTGCTACTCCCTCTGGTTCTTCTTCAAATTTTCCTTGTGGAATACCTTTTAGTTGTTTTTCAATTTTTTCTAATGATGGGTATCCATGTTGTGCGATTATTTTGTCGATTTTTTCTTTGTCGCCACTTTTGAAAATTTTGATAAGGTCTGTTGTTGATAATTTTAATTTCTCTTCGGTAGTTTCCTCTTTTTCAGCAGAGCTTTTGACTTCTCGTACTGGCTCGCTTGGCTCGGTTGGTTGTGCGAAGTTGGTAGGGCCGATGAAGTTATTATTAAGATCTGGAGTTTCTGGCTCCCAGTAAGTAATGTTCATGGTGGATTTGTCTCTTCTTCTTAAGTTCCCTGCTCCTCGTCTTCCGTGGTTTTCTCCTGGTTCTGAAGAAACTACTATTACGTTTTGGAAGCCTTTTTTTCGCAGGTGACCTATGGTATTTGAAATGTTTTGCCAGGTGTTCTGTGACAGGCGTTCTCTTCCTACTGGATTGTCTTTTTCTTCTAGAAGTGGGAGGTATCGTGGGTCTGATGCGAGATAATCAATTTGTTCTTGAGCTTCACTGACTTTTCTGCTTTTTGTTCCACCACTGAAAATCAATTGAGGGCGTATGCCGACTTCTCTCATTTTGAATGATATCTCTGCTCCAACTTGTGCCCTGTATTTGTTTCTTGCTGGATTTGGTCCATTCCCTAGGACTAGGATAGCTGTTTTTCCTGGGAATTTTCTTTTGTCGATTGTTGGGATGCGTATTTGTGGGGTGTTTTTTGAGATTCTTGCTGGTTGTTGTATTTGATGTGTTGTTGGGGTGAATGTACTAGCTGTCTCTGGTCCTGAGCTTGGTGATGATGATCTTCTGACTCCATCAAGATCTGGAAGAGATGTTCTTTTGTAGTTGATTCCCAAGGCTGCTCTTACTACTGTTGAACAGGTTTTGTACCAGCTTCGGAGAAAACTATCTTCTCCGCTGACTGCTCTTCTGTATATTCTTCTTCCTTGGTTTCCGCATAAAAGTTTCTGTGCTTTCTTGGATTCTGGAGAACCGCTTGCACAAAACCTTCTGACAAGTGCTCGATTAGTTATATCTATTCCTAGATCTTTTTGTAGATGAATCATGAATGCTAATTGTGCAGGACCTCCTGCTCCTCCGTCGTGGTGTGATAGATAGAGTAATCTTAATTGATCAGGAGTGCTTAGTGCACTAAAGTCTTTGACTCCTACACCGTGTTTGCGATGGTATATCTCGTATTTTTCTTTATTTCTCTTGATTCCCATTATTACGGAATAAATATTTATGTATGGGTTGCATCTTGAATAATTCAATACGGCTTTTTTCCCTTCGAATGCGTATTGTGAAAGATCTACTTGTACTCTACCTTTGTTATTTGGATATTCTATTCCTTTGTTTTTTTGGCCTTTGATCATGGTTCTGATGAATGGGTCGTTACTTGAGAGTGCTCTTGGTATGAATGATCGCCATGTTTTGTGCATTGGTTGTCCTAAACCTGTGGCTTGACTGCCTGTATTTTTCAAGAAAGGATTGAAGGTACTTTCTGCTTTAACGATTCCCCAAACTGCGGAGATCATATTTCCCATTCCATGTGCTTTACACACTGCTTTTGAATAATTGTATATATTTTCTCCTTCGCTAAGTGATGAGTTGTATTCCCAAAAAACAGTTTGTTTTCCATTTATTGGTATGCTGATTTTCACTCCTTCGTAATTCCAGAATTTCCCGTTTCTTTTTATGTTTCTGTCTAGACCTCTTATTGCGTCTCTTTTTAGTTTTGGGTTTTCTTGCATTCCTCCTGTTTTTTCATATTCTTCACCGCTATAGGTTTCTGGCGGGAGATCGTATCCTCTTGAGGGGCTTGTTGCCTCATATGAGTCATAGCTTGACTCTCCAGTGCTTCTTGTAGAGGCTTCTTGTGCTAGGAGTTCTTTTAGCTTTGCTTCATCTGTGAGTGGGGGATCGAGTACATAAACTATGTCACCAGTGTAAGTTGCCAAATATCCACCAGTTTCGGTGTCTCTATATCCAACCCTAGGTCCTGAGCTTGTTCCGACAATACCTCTTTCTCCCAGGCGTTGGCGACCATCTTCGGTGATTATGAGAATTTTTGTGTATCGTGGTGGCATTATGTCGCCAAGGCCGATTCCCATTTCGTGGTTTTGGCCTGTTAATTCGTTGAATTTTAGGTAATTGATTCTGAGACCTCCATCCGATTGAGTATCTGTGTATTGAGCGAGTCTTCGGTTCATTTCTTCTGGAACTTTTTCTTTGTTTCCGTTGAGTAAGCCTACGTTGAATCTAAGATCTTTTATTGTTGAATTTTTGATTTTTTCCAGGTCTTTCGCTCTCATTGTTGGAGAGATTTTTTCTAGTTCTTTTTGTAGAGTTTCTTGAAGTTTCTGGCTTTCTGGGGATTGATGTTCTGTGGTTGTGAATGCTGAGATTGACTCTACATAGCCAGGAATAGGGACGACTTGTCCTTCTGTGCTCAGGGTTGTTCCTACGTCGCCTGCTAGGTCGCCTGTGGTTCTGTGCGATCTGTTTACTCGGTCTCTCATTTCTGTCAGAATGAGGCGTGCGAGGTCTTCTGATCCTTTTGATTTGAAGTGCACTCCATCTGGTGCCATTCTGTCCAAATTTGGATCGATTTCTTTGTATTTTGTGTCTAAGTCAAATAATTCGATTTCTCCTTTGGATGCCATTTGTCTTAATAGTTCGTTTGTTTGTAGTGCTTTTGTTCCGAGTTGGGCTTTTTTGTAATCTGATCTCATGTTCTCATCTGTGTTTGATGGGATGGTGACGATGAAAACTTTCTCAAAGCCTCTTTCTTTTGCTCTTGAGTATAGGTTTTTGAGTCGTTGTGCTACCATTTCTGGGGTGGTTTTTGCGCTTCGGTTTAAATCGTTTGTTCCACCTTGAATTACTAAATATGGCGACTCTGTTGGGTCGACTCTTTCTAGTTGTTTATCGATTGAGTTTTTTTGTGTTCTGCTTACGGTTACTCTTCCTCCGCTTGCGAATCTTTTATATTTTCCGAAATATCTTTTGATCCCTGAATCTGAAATCCCTGCTCCTATTGAGTCTCCGATTAATGTGATTTTTTTCGCTGTTTCTTCTAGTGTTAGGGGAGCTTGTTGAGTGGTTTCAACCCCTTTTAATCTTCTTATCTGTCTTATCCATTTGTTTGCGTTGTCTCTTACGTCCTCATGACCTTTGTAGCTTTTGTGGGCATCTAATCTGGCTTCGCAGCCTAGATTGCCTCTAGACGCTCTCCACATTTCTACGAAACCAAATGCTCTGTGAGATCCATATGTGCAGTGGACGAAAGCGCCTCCACCAGGTTTATTTAGTGCTTCAAATGCTTCCCACATTTCTTTTGTATATTTTGTCATTATATTCTGCAAACTACCATTTGGCATGTATATGACTTTGACTCCGTGTTTTTTCCAGGCATCTCTTTCTAATTTAGTTCCGCTCATTATGATTACTGTGTGGATTTTTTTCTCCTTAATCATTCTTGCGACAGCTGCTTCTATTCGCTTTTTATCATAAATGTTTTTTCCTTTGCCTGTAACTGGATCCTTTACCCTTAACCTTCCGGGCGCTCCACCTCTGTAGTTTGAACCACTAAATCCTTCGATTTCTGTTAGGTTTGATACGAAGTAATTTTCTGGTTTGAGAGAGTTTCTGCTGAGGTATTTGTTTTTTATCTGCAAAGGATCTCCCGGTGCTACATCTTTGGTTTCAAGTTTTGAAGCTTTTTTCTTGTTAGATTCGTACAAGATTCCGATTATTTTTTGTGCTTGTTCTCGGCATTCTCGGTGCCCTCTAGATGAGTTGTAATCTTTGTTGGCTTCCATTGCTGCGCTTCTGTTGATTCCTCTTGTAGCTCGCCATATCTCTGTGAAGGCGACGGCTCTGTGCATCCCAAATGTACAGTGAATGAAGGCAGTTCCTTTATCCAATGCTTTGAAAGCTTCTATTATTGCTTTGTGATTTTCTGTGTTTTGAAAGAATTCTAAAAGATCTGTTTCTTCTGTTCTTAATTCTATTACTTTTACTCCTAGTTTTGCCCATTCTTCTTTTTCTGCGTTTATGCTTGCAGGATCTCCTTTGTAATCTCCGGGTGTTTCGAATGTTATTACTTTTTCTATTTCTGGATGTTTAGCGTGAATTTCTCGAACTGCTTTTCTGGTTCTTTCTGGGTTTGGAGTGGTTGAATTTCGTCCTGGAGCACCTCCGAGTAAGTTTCCTTTATCGATTGTTCTTAGATTTTTAGTCAGACTTACTTTTTCTTTATTTTCTGTCACTGGTACAACTTCGGCACTTAAGTTGGTTCTTGAATAATCAGCTATTGGTTTTAGCTGTTCTTTTTTCTCCGGATTTTCTTTTGGTATGTTTGTTTTGCTCATTTTTGGGTTCATTTAATCTCCTAATTATACCAAAAAACAGGTTAGATTTCAATGGGGAGGGTTGAAATTGGTTGATTTTGGGACTGAAAAGAGGGAAAATTCGGGTATGAGAATTTATAGAAGAAAAAGAAGTTGGACAGATGATGAGTTGAAAGTTGCCGTTAAAGATTCTACGAGTTATAGGCAGGTCATTCTTAAGTTAGGATTAAAGCCTGCTGGAGGAAATTATGATCAGGTTAAAAAGTATATTTCTGAGTTGAAATTAGATGCGAAACATTTTAATGGCAAAGGGTGGAGTAAAGGGAAACAAGGTATTGGTAAACCAAGAATCGCATTGCGAGATATTCTGAAACGTGGTACATATTTTCAGAGTTATAAATTGAAAAAGAGACTTTTCAAGGCTGGAGTGAGGTATAAATGGTGCGAAGAGTGTGGTTGGGACAAATGTACTGTTGATGGATATTTGCCATTAGAATTAGACCACATTAATGGTGATAAATATGACAACAGGTTGGAGAATTTGAGAATTTTATGTCCCAATTGTCATAGTTTAAAATCTACTCATAGGGGTAGAAACATATTAAAAGCTCATTAAAATGCCCGGGTGGTGGAACTGGTATACACGCAACACTTAAAATGTTGTGGTCTCTGGCCATGCGGGTTCAAATCCCGCCCCGGGCACCATCTGACCAGGCTTAACTAAAGCTTGATTTTTTTTTGTGCAAAGAGTAAGGTTTTCCAGGTTTGTAATCTGATCAGCGACGTGTTTGTGCTTTCTTTCATATCGCAGATCTGCAAACCAAGAACCGGCCATTTTGGCCACGGCCTCGATTGGGGTCAAAAATTCTTAACCAATCCAGTATGAGTACAGAAAGAAAGCGTCAGTTTTTGTTGGGCATTTTTGTGATGTCTTTGATTCTGGCGAATATGTTGGGGGCGAAAGTTACAATGTTTGATGTTCCAGGTTGGCTGGCTGCGCCATTCAATGTGATTTTCTTTCCGATTATCTGGCTTTTTAACCAGATTTTGAGCTTGACTGCTAACGATCCGTTGGCATACAAGTTTTTTAACACAATCAATGTGTCTGTGGGGATTCTCACGGTTCCGTTGATGTTCTTGGTAACAGATGTGGTTGAAGAGGTTTGGGGACGAAAAGTTACGAAGGATTTTGTTCGTGTAGGAGTTATATCGATGCTTATCATGATTGTTATTACTTGGATTTCTGTTCAGCTTCCGGTTGGCCGTTTTGCAGGTGCTGCTCCTGATCAATTGGAGCCTTTGACCAATGCGTATAATGCGTTTTTCTCGACTAGTATTAGAATGGCGATTGCGAGTGTGATTGCTTTTTATCTTGCTCAAATGCACGATATTTGGGCTTTTAATTTTTGGAAAAAGAAAACTAAAGGGCGATTTTTATGGTTACGAAATAATTTGTCGACGCTGGTGAGTCAAATTGTTGATTCGACTGTTTTCATGTTTGTTGCGTTTTACCATCCGACGAATTTCCCTGCAGGTTTGGTTATCAAACTTGTTCTGCCTTATTACATTTTCAAGATCTTGTTTGCGTTGATAGATACACCGTTTGCTTACCTTGGAGTTTGGTGGGCACGCAAAGGAGGTGGAAAGGAAAAGAAGCTTGCGAAAGCGGAATAGGAGTGAAAAATTTTAATTAAACCTCTCAAAATACACGGCCTCCTTCGGGAGGCCTTTTTGTTGCAACATTTCTTGGACTTGGAGGACCATGTTTTTTAGTCCGCATATGTAGGCGTTGGTTTTTTGGAGGTTTTCTGGTGTGAGTTTTTCTAGGTATGCGGTGACTCGGCCTTCCTTGCCGCCTTGTGCTACCCAGTCTTCTGACTCTGGTTGTGAGAGGGTTGTTATGTATGTGAAGTTCTCGTGTTGTGTTGCTAGGGCGGAGAGGTCGTCCTGGTAAAAGAGGTCTTTGATATGCCTTACGCCGAAGAGGAGATGGAATTTTTGGTCTGGGTTGTTTGGGAGTTGTTCCTCGAGGATTGATTTTAACGGCGCTAGGCCTGTTCCTGTGCCGATAAGGAGGACTCGTTTGTCTGGGTTGGTTTTGAACGTGAAGTGCCCCACAGGTCCAATAAATTCGATTTCTTCTCCTGGCTTTAATGAGTTGAGATAATTGCTGCCTTTTCCTTTTTCAATAAGTTTGATACAGAGTTCGAATTGGCCTTTTGTAGGTTTGCTTGAAATTGAATATGAACGCATTATGAGTGGTTCGCCTTCTGGCTGGGGGAGCTTTATCGTGATGAATTGACCGGCTTTGTATTCGAAAGCTGGGTCTTCAGTCGTGAAAGTTAATTCAAAGACGTTGTATGTGAGGTCTGTGTGTTTTGTGAGGGTTGCTTTTGAGGTGTCCATATGGCGGGTTTGATTTGAAGGTATTTTATATGGATTTTAATAATAATGAAAGTTTGATAGAATGTGAACCATGAGACTTATCATTACACGACATGGCGAAACTTTTTGGAACAGGAAGCATTTGATGCAGGGAACTATCGACTCTGAGCTTTCTCCGACTGGTCTTTATGAGGCTGAGAAGTTGGCCAAGCGTTTGAAGAATGATCATTTTGATTACATTTATTCGAGTCCTTTGAGCAGGGCTAAGCTGACTGCCGAGGAAGTTGCTCGTTTTCATCCCGACGTGACTTTTGAGGTTGTTGAAGATTTGATTGAAAGGGATTTTGGGGAATTTGAAGGGAAGACAAAGAAGGATATTGGTTGGCATACTTCTCCGCATCCTGAGCCGCCAGAGGGAGAGTTGTCGAGTGACAATGTTTCTAGAGCAGGGCAGTTTATGTCGTATTTATTGAAGATTCATAAGAAAAGTGATGTGGTTTTGCTTGTTGCTCATAAGCATATTAATTCAGCTATTATCGCTTCGTGCCTTGGGACTGATTGGGATTCTGTTTATGATATGTCTGAGTGGAAGAATACAAACGTTACGATTATTCAGGTTGATAAAACGGGGGATGGGGAGGTTGTTTTGTTGGATGATGCGAAGCATTTGTAGAAGTCTCGAATTCGGATGGGGAGACTTCGGGGGGGGGTGACATAACTTCGAGCGGTATTTTGTCTTCCCGACAAAGTTTTTTTACAGGTTGGGGGAATTGTTTGTCGGGAAACAAAAGCTCACATTGGCTTTCTGTCAACGTCTTAACGCTTTGCAAAAAAACCGACTCCCATTTTGTGAGAGCCGGCTTTTTTGTTCTAGAATTTTTTGCCCTAAAAACTCTTATACAAAGTAAGTGGAATAACTTAGACATCCTCCAATAATTACCATCATTAGTCCGCCTAGATATTGAAATCCAACGTGTTCACCCATTTTGATTCCTTTTTTGAGAAGAGATCCTGGAAGGAGTAAATAAAAAGCTCCTTTTAGGAGCATTCCCCAACCCATCAATGTTACAAGTAGCCATACATTCCAAGTCCAAACGTTGTACATATTTACAACAATAAGTCCGCTGATGAATAGTAGTAACATGATTGGAAGAAGAGCGACATGGTCTTTTTCCCAACCTTTGAAAAGTTTTACCCATACGTTTGCGTATAGGATGTGTGATAGTCCGAACACAACAAGAAATGGTCCGAGTATCATTGCAATCATCATTGCTGGTAATTCCATGAAATTGAGGTTAAATAAAGTACGAGTAATAAGTAAGAACAGCTCCCATTACTAATGCCAAAACGCCTCCTACGTATACTAGGGAAGTGTTTTTGCCCATTGAGAGTTTCCATTTAACGAATTCTCCTGGGAGTAGGAAATATGCTGCTCCTTTGATGAGCCAGATCCAGCCGATCAAAGTAACGAGTAACCAAACTTCGAGAACCCATACGTTGTATAGATTCACCATAATTAGACCGAATACCAGAAGCATGGTCATTAATGGGAAAAGAGCCAAATGGTCTTTCTCCCACTTTTTCATAATTTTTTGCCACGATCCTGCGTATAACAAAATCGAGAGTCCCAAAACCACGTAGAATGGTCCGAGAACTGTTGCCAACATTTCACCCATAGAATGAGGGTTAAAAAATAGGTGTTTTCTCAATTGTATAATATTTGGGAGAATGTGCAAGTTTTTCAACGGGATGGTTGCAAAAACACTTTCTCTTGTGTCATAATTATATACCAGGGCTAACATATTGCAGTATGGCGATGTACGAAAAATTAAAGAACTTTCTTCTTGAGGCTGGTTTGAGTGAGTCTGAGGTTTTTGTGTATGTTGATTTGCTCAAAAATCCTGCTCAAACGAAATGGGAAGTTGTTAAAAGAACAGGTTTGAATCGGAATAAAGTCTACAGGGCGTTCGATAAGTTAGAGCGCTATAAGATGGTTCTTTCAACGGAAAATGGTCTGGAAACACAATCATTAAAAGTTTTGGTTTCTGAATTATATTCTTCGTCAAGGAAGATGGGGAAGTTGGCCACGAAGATAAAGAATGTTGCTCCGTATTTGAGAATGGCCAATGAATCCGTAAGTGAATTTGAGGTCTTGTATACTCAGGATCAAATTGTGGATGCTTATTTGATGATGGCTGGCGGGCGATATAATACTTGTTTGGATTTTGGTGATCTTGAGAAATTTGTTCCTGTTCTTGGGGGTCTTAGTCCTGTTTTTCAATTTAGGCAGGATCGATCCAAGCATGCAAATAACACAGCTATTTGTACTACGACGGGTCCTTATACTGAATGCATGGCGCGTCAAAAAGATTTGAATAAATTCAAAGCAACTCTTGATATTGTAGATATGAATTTTGATGATAAATGGGTCATTTTTTCTGACGACAAAGATCAGGTGATGATAAATGATATGTCTGACAAGGATCTTCCGTGTTCTGTGCTGATGAATTCAAAAGTCTTTGCTGATTTGCAGAGAACATACTTCAGGCAGTTTTCTCAGCTGGTCGAGAAAATGTAGGTCGAAAATTGGCTTTGGCTAGCGCTTTGGAGTTTTTTTGGTGAACAAAATTGGGTCTAAGTTTTTTTTGGCCGATTTTTGAGGTGATTTAATTTTTAATCACCTTAAGTATGAAGTTTTCCGAAATTGAGAATGACTTTAAGATCGAAGAAGTTGAGGTTGCGACTGGTTGTCCTGAGAATTGCAATCATTGTGGTTTTTATAAAGGGCATGGAAAAGAATGTTTGAAAATAAGAAGTATTACTCGTGATCAGATAGAAGAGAATTTGGAGCCTTATGAGGGAATGTTTGCGCCTATTGTATCTACGACGCCGAATATCGAATCTGCGCATGTTGATGTTGTTGCTGATCTTGCTGAGATTGTTTATAGGATGAGGTCGGAATTAGTTATGATTGGTCATGGTGTTCGTGCTGGTAACAGACCTATGATCAGGCGTTTCGAAAGGATAATATCTCTGATAAAGGAAGGGAAGATTTCACTTTATGTTTTGTCGATGGATTTTGCGAGAAGTATGGGAAAGATTGATCCTCAATTTAATAAAGAATCTTACAAGCAAACGTTGATAATGCTGGAGACTGTGTTGGATGTTGCTCGAGTGACTGTTTCTTTGCAGGCTTCGGAGCCGGAGGGAATGTCGCGTGTTGATAGGATGTATAAGGAGATTTTGTGGGAATTGGGTTGGGGTTGGAATAAGGTTAATATTGATCAGAGAAATGGTTATGCGGCTGAAGGCAGGTCTGCTGATGTTGTTGATTCTAACGACTGTGACATCATCCCTGATGCTGAGTTTCTTGAAGGTGTTTCTCGGACGCATCTTTGGCGTGGAAAGGTGGATATGAATGGCAAATTGTGGGCTCAACGAAATGAGCCCGGGAGGACTTATAATACTAGCGTGGGGGAGTGGGAGAGGGTGGAGTAGGGATTTGCTGAAAATGCTTGAAAAATTTTGCTCCTGGCCGTCGCAATTTTTCAGCGCTTTTTCTTCTTCGCTATAGCAAAGATGCGACTTTGCTTTCGCTTCGAATCGCAAATCTCGCTACTTTTTGGAGGCGCCACCCGGATTCGAACCGGGGAATAATGGTTTTGCAAACCACTGCCTTAACCACTTGGCCATGGCGCCTTACGGGTTTTTTATGAAGAACTCTTAAGCGCGAAAGATCTTAACATCTCGTCTAACATCATTACAACACTTTGTTCTTCGTTTGGTAGGTATGCAGCTGTAACGATGATTCCAAATCCATTTCTAGCTATATAAGTTTGTTTGAATTCGACTAGGCTTTCTGTGATAGTTTTTCTTCCCTGGAATGTTGAAAGGACTGTTGATTCTTCTGTTTCTTCTCCCGTTTTGATGTTGTAGTTTTCTCTTAGAAGTTCTGTGAATCCTACCAGGTTGTATTTTTGTGTATTGAGGGTTTGTAGTGCGAAATCTTCATTGTTTGTGCCCAGAGGAATCTCTGCTTGTGAGATATTTAAGTTTGCTGTGAAAATGTCGTTTTTTAAATTGTTTCTGAATACTACGACTGTAGATGCTGGGACGTTTGAAGTGAAGTCGCTTGAGTTTAAGACTTCCCAGTCGTTTGGATATATTATCGAAATATCGGAACTTTTGTATGTGCTATACATTTGGTTCGTGTTGTCTGTTTCTTCTTCATCTGCTGGAGTTCCAAAACATCCGGTTAGGCTGAATAGTGTTATGAGAGAAATTGCTATTAGTTTTTTCATTATTTTTAGGTTAGATTCTGAAGTAAAATGCGGGATGTATTATAGCTTTAATAATGAAATTTGGAAATTCAATTGCAAATCTGGAAAAAATAGTTACGATGTGTGCGTTATTTTTAATCTAGGTTTATGAGGATTGGTATTCTTTCTTTCAAGGCGATTTCCAAGGTGGCTTCCAAAGAGGAAGTTCGTTTGAAGAAAGTTGCGAAGGCAAAAGGGCATACTGCTAGGATTTTTCGATCTGGTAGATTTCAGCTTGTATACGATGGAACAGCTCGTAGGCTTTTGTATGATGGGAAACTTTTTCCAAAGTACGATGTGATTATTTCGCGTGTTTCGGTATTGAGAGATATTGATTTGAATATTTCTATAATCAAACAGATGGAGATGATGGGTATACCAGTTATTAATAGATATACTCCTGTTATTAAGGCGAAGAATAAATTGAAATCGATGCAAATTATGGATCATTATAATATCCCAATCCCAAAGACTGCGGTTATTAGATCTACTAAGTTTGTGGATTTGGCTGTGAAATCTGTCGGTGGACTTCCTGTTATTATAAAGTCGCCATTTGGTTCGTATGGTGTTGGAGTTACTATTGCTGAGAGTAAGAGAGGACTCAAATCTATGATGGATTGGGAAAATACAAACATGTATATGATTCAGGAGTTTGTGAAATTCTCTAAAGGAAAAGATATTAGAGTTTTTGTTGTTGGCGGAAAGGTTGTTGGTACTATGATGAGGTCTGCTGGTAGGGGAGAGTTCAGATCTAACATCGAATTGGGTGGAAAAGGCTCAAAAGTTGAGATTACTGAGGAAGAAAAGGATATTGCGATTAAGGCTGTTCAAGCTTTGGATCTTGAATACGCTGGTGTTGATATCCTTAGAAGTAAAGAAGGTCCTGTTGTTTTGGAAATCAATGCTAATCCTGGGTTCAAGGCTCTTGAGCAATATACTGGTATTGATGTTGCTACTCCTTTGATAGATTTTGCTATAGAGTATGCGGAAAGCAAAAAACCTTTGTTTTATGGGAACGGTGGGTAGACAAATTTGACTTCAGTATTGTGGTGAATTATTATGCTCTCCTTTTTATTGTTTAATTTTTTGATATGGAACTAGATCCTGATCGTATAGTGACTGATGAACTAGGGGCTGGGGAAGTAAAGGAAATTTGCGAAGAGATTACTGCGAGGAATTTGGGTAAAACTGTTGCTCCGTCTAAATTTGCCACATTAAATGAGGATGCTGTTCGTCAACATTCCGACAAGAAGCGATCGGGTGCCTATGAATATGCACAAAATCCATATCAAGAAGATTCTAGGCGGGGAAGTTTTAGTAATGCTTATGAGCGATTGGCTAGAAAGACCCAAGTTTGTACCAATCCAACTCGTGATCATATTACAAGTAGGCTGATTCATGCAGATAGAGTTGCTCAGATTTCTAGGGCTATTGCGAGAGCTATTGGTGCTAATGAGGATCTAACCGAGGCTATTGCGAGGTTGCACGATATCGGGCACGCTCCTTTGGGACATCTTGGGGAGGAGCTTGTAACTAGGGCTGTCTTTGACTCTAATAAAGAGTTGATGGGAACTCTTGGTGTTTTTAGGCACAATATCCAGGGCGTACACGTTGTTGATAGAGTTGCAACTAGAAAAGGTTTTTTGGAAGGCGGGTTGAACCTTACCGATCAAGTTCGCCATGGTATTTTGTCGCATGATGGAGAAGTTTATACTGGTGCTATAAGCCCTAATCGTGATCTTAAGCCTGAAGATTTGGATGGTGATATTCAACGTTATATGAAGGAAGTTATAGCGGTCTCTGGGAAGCCCAAAGAGTCTGATCCAGAGGCTATTAAAAAGCATATAGAGGCTATGCAGGTTGTTGTTGGTAGTGAGTTTGATATTGAGGGTTTAGATGATGATGTTCAGGATTATATTAAAAAGGTGATTAAGATTTCTGGTCAGGTGAAAGTTGAATGTGATTTGGCTGATCCGGAGGCTGTTAATGAGCATGTGAAAGCTATAGAAAAAGCTGTCAAAGGGGTCACAATTGCTCCTGCCACTATTGAGGCTTGTATTGTTTTTATCGTTGATGTTTTGCATTATGCTCCGGAGGATTTTGAAGACATTATTGCTCTTGGTGAAGCTAAGAGAGAGCACTTGCCTTTGTATGTTTCCAAAAGATTAGGTACAAATGTTGCGGATATGATGCACGCTATGATTACGGATTTGGTTGTTCATAGTTATGGTAAGGATCAGGTTGGGTACAGTGAAGAGGTTGGTAATATATTAAATCGTTTCAAAAAAGAATTTTTGTATCCACGTTACTACAGGATAAATTCTTGGGCTTATTCTGATGCCAGAGATCCGAGAATAGATATTCCACCTACTCCCAAAGGTGGTTTAAGAGAGAGGATGGTTTTTTTGTTTGATAGATATTTGGAAGCTTTAAAAGATCCTGGAAGGCATTCAAAGTCTTCAATTGTGAGGGGCTATTTGGCTGGGCGAGATATGAAGAGCTATCTTGGGCAGATGTGGCACTGTGAAACGGAAGAAGCACGCTTGTATCAGACCGTGATTGATTATGTTTCTGGTTTTACTGACAACTTTTTCTTTTCTGAGTCAGAAGATATGCATAGATAATTTTTTAACCATTTAAATATGGCTGTCGATTATTTGGGGGAGGATGATGTTATAGAACTTCAAAACCCTCATTTGGAGGAGATGGACTCTGATTTTTTGTATCATCTCGGTTTTGGTTCTTTGGATGAGTTGGTGGCTAAATTTAAGGATGTGAAATATGTGTGTATGGGAGGGAGCGCGGATAGGGCAGAAGTTTTTGCTGGTAAGGCTGAAATTTGTGCTGAAGAATGGGCGGACAAGCTTGGTGTTGATGGTTTTCCTGAGGAGTTTCATCTTCGTATTCCTCAAAGTGTTCGGGATTTTGTGCAAGAGAATGTTGAACTTGATTCGTCTTCTCAACTTGATTTGCTTTCTCAAGCTGATCGGGATTTCGTGCAAAAGGTTGAAGGACTTGATTTGCTTTCTCAAAGTGATCGGGATTTTGTAAAAGAGAAGGGTTTGCTTGAATTGCCAGAAGATGGAGCTATTCCTATTGGAAAAACGGAGAGATTTTCTATGTTTAAGATTGGGCCAATCATTTCCATTAACCATGGTATGGGGGTGGGGTCTATTGAAATTTGTTTGAATGAAATTGCTAAATTATTGTCATATGCGGGGGCGACTGGTGTTAAATTTTTGAGGCTTGGAACTAGTGGGGGAATAGGAGTTCCTCCTGGGACGGCTGTTATTACTGATATGGCGTATAATGATGAATTAAGTCCTTTTCAAAGAAAGGTTGCTTGCGGGAAAGTGGACAGACGCGAGACTGGGCTTTCTAAGGAATTGGCTGAAGCTATTTTGGAATGTAGGGGAGACGTTAATGCTGTTATTGGAAGTACAGTTGCTGCTAATGGTTTTTATGAGAATCAGGGACGATTAGATGGCGCTATTTGTGATTATACTGAACAAGATAAGATGGCTTTTTTGAAGGAAGCTCATCATCTTGGTGTTAGAAATATGGAAATGGAAGCTACGGAATTTGCTGCTTTCACTAGAAGACTTAGAATTAGAGCTGCAATAATTTGTTCAACGCTTTTGAATAGGCTTGAAGGTGATCAAGTGACTTCTACTCCTGAGGAGCTTGGTCAATTTGCAGATAATTCTCAACAAATAGCGTTGAACTTTATCAAGAAAGAACTTGGTTTAGAATAGTAGGGTAGTGGGGGACTTGTCTACCTACTCTTTACAATCTTATCAACCAATCCATATTTAACTGCCTCTTCAGCAGACAAGAAATTGTCACGGTCAGTGTCTAGTTCTATTTTGTCTAGTTTTTGACCTGTGTGTTTCGCTAGGATTCGGTTTAGACGATTCTTTGTCTTGATGATGTGATCAGCATGAATTCTGATATCAGACGCCTGACCTTCTGTTCCGCCAAGAGGTTGGTGGATCATTACTTCAGCGTTTGGGAGGACGAATCTTTTTCCTTTTGTTCCTCCTGCAAGAAGAACTGCTCCCATTGAAGCTGCCATTCCTACACAAACAGTTGAAACGTCAGGTTTGATGAATTGCATCGTGTCGTAAATTGCGAGACCGGCGGTTACATGGCCACCTGGACTATGTATATATAGGGTGATGTCCTTGGTTGTGCTTTCGTTTTCAAGGAAGAGAAGTTGTGCGATTACGTTGTTTGCAACAGCATCATTTACTCCTGATCCTAGGAAGACTATTCTTTCTTTGAGTAACCTAGAATAGATATCATAAGCTCTTTCTCCTCCTGTTGTTTTTTCTATTACAGTAGGTATTAGTATTGAACCTTCTTCTTTTTGTGTATCGCGTTTAATACCTTTGTGGTCAGTGTGTGTTTGTGACATTTTAATAAGTTAAAATTTGTTATTTATCTGGTTAATTTTAGCAAAAAATCGCACTTTTTTCACCTCAACAGTGTTGACAGGAGTCTTTTTTGTGAGGGAATTCGGGTTTATATTGTCCTGTTAAAAATGGTCTTTGATTAATTTTCAAAAATTGTTTGACATTACCTATTTCTTTCAATAGAATCCCTTTTGCATTAGGAGCGATGTGCATTCTGTTTATTGTCCAATGCGTAGACCTTTAACATCTAGAACGCATTAGAGAAGTTTGTGTGGAGCCTCTCCCAAGAGGCTTCGTTAATAAAAACTTTCTCGTTATTCTTTTACAAAAAAAGAAGAGCGGGATTCAAACCGTGTGACCTTTAGAGGTCTCACAACATAAGCGCTTCGGCGCTATTAAATGAAGAGTTTGATCCTGGCTCAGGATTAACGTTGGCGGTGTGTTTAATACATGCAAGTCGAGCGGCCATTTATGGCAGCGGCGAACGGGTGAGTAACGCGTTGGGATCTGCCCCGAACTCAGGGATAACATCGAGAAATCGGTGCTAATACCGGATAGTCTCGCAAGAGTAAAGATTTTTCGGTTCGGGAGGAACCTGCGTCCTATTAGCTAGTTGGTAAGGTAACGGCTTACCAAGGCGATGATGGGTAGCTGGTCTGAGAGGATGATCAGCCACAATGGGACTGAGACACGGCCCATACTCCTACGGGAGGCAGCAGTAGGGAATCTTCCACAATGGGCGAAAGCCTGATGGAGCAACACCGCGTGATCGATGAAGGCCTAACGGTCGTAAAGATCTTTTCTGAGGGAAGAATTCTGACGGTACCTCAGGAATAAGCGACTGCTAACTACGTGCCAGCAGCAGCGGTAATACGTAGGTCGCGAACGTTATCCGGAATTATTGGGCGTAAAGCGTCCGCAGGCGGCGAAATTAGTCGGATGTTAAATATTATAGCTTAACTATGATGCTGCATCCGATACTGTTTTGCTAGAGACATTCAGAGGCAAGTGGAATTCTGTGTGTAGGGGTAAAATCCGTAGATACACAGAGGAACACCAAAAGCGAAGGCAGCTAGCTGGGGAAGTTCTGACGCTCATGGACGAAAGCGTGGGTAGCGAACGGGATTAGATACCCCGGTAGTCCACGC
>JABILX010000005.1 GCA_018654255.1 Candidatus Peregrinibacteria bacterium
CTACCAAGGAACCTGCGCCAGCAACATCCGCGTGTACCTGCAGTTCTACGGGTACGCCTACTACTGGGGTCCGGACGGCATGGTCATCGTCAACGTCAACATGAACGACGACGGCACCCCGGTCCCCGAGGTGGACTACAAGAAGAAATCCCTCTACCTGGAACCCTTCGAGCAATTCCCGATCGGCCAAGCCAAGATTTACATCGACGTCCACGGCGTCGATCCCACCTTCGGTGGGAAGGTCGAGGCCTACGACGCGGATGACATCCTGGTCTTCCAGGACGCTCTCGGCTCCAGCCCGCCCTCGAGCGGACCGTGGATGAGCGAGTGCGACATCAGCTTCGCCGATGTCCATGAGCTGAAGCTGGGTACGTTCGACCTGGACACCCAGCTCTGGGAAGCGGACTACTCGGACTTCTTCATCGCCGTCCTCGGCTGTACGTCCGACTAGGACAACAGCCATCCCTGCGGCCGGTCTCATGACCTGCAGTGATTGAGGGAGGCCGGCCGCACTTCCCTTTTAGATAGCCTTCCTGGAACCATAGCCAATTCTGGCTGACCTGGTTCCTTTCTCCTGCGTTTTGGCGCCCTATCTTCGCTTCGGTTTTTACTAGGCGCCGCCCTGGAGAGACACGGCCGGGAGACGGCGAGACGATCCTGTTCGCGAGCATTGCGCTTCGCGGGCATGAGGTCCCTCGCCACTCCCGGCTCGTGTTGACCCCTTTATCCAGTCGAGTCCTTTCTTTTTTTTCGACAAACTTAACCTTTTAATAAGAGGTCTTTTTTGCTATAAGTTCTTACGCTGCTTGCAATCACAATCAGCTGAGATCTAACCAAATAAAATGACTGAAGATAAAACTGAAAACACAGGTAAAAAGTGTGTTTATGTAGATCCTGATACTTGTATTGGATGTACTCTTTGTACTCAAATTTGTCCTGGGGTATATGAGATGCAGGCTGACGGAAAGTCTAAGGCGGTTAAACCTTGTGACGATACTCCTGAGAAATTGGAGCAATCGATTGAGGCTTGTCCTGTAGATGCAATTAAATGGCAAGAATAATGACAGAGGATTCAAAAAAAACTGGCCAAGACTCTGACTTCAAACCTTGTTGCCAAACTGGTGATAAAGTTTGCGGAAAACTGAAACACTCAGGTTCTTCAAAAAAAATCCAAACAGCTCCAAACCTAAAAAAAGGCGACAAAGAATGGGTTTATACCGATATTGTTCGAGATCATTTTTTCAATCCTAGAAACCTTCTCACCCCTGAAGAAGAAGCCTCATATGAGGCCGATGGTGTTGGCGAGGTTGGATCGCCTGCTTGCGGAGATGTTATGAAAGTTTGGATCAAAGTCGACGAGAAAAGCAAACGTATCACCGAACTTAAATGGCAGACTTTTGGATGTGGAAGCGCAATATCTTCTACTTCTGTTATGTCTGAGATGGTTACTGAAGATGGAGGAATGACGATCGATGAAGCTTTAGACTTAAAAGCAATGGATATCAACGAACGATTGGGCGGACTTCCAAACATAAAAATTCATTGTAGTATCCTCGGGGATCAGGCTTTGAAAAAAGCGATCGAGGATTATTTGGGAAGGAATTAAAGATGTGCTAAAATGTATGTTAAAGAATCTTAATCCTTTTAAATATGTACGACTTTATAGTTATAGGGAGTGGCACAAGCGGGCTTTCGGCTGCTATGTATGCTGCTCGTCTTAATCTAAAAACTTTGATAATCGGAGAACAACCTGGTGGACTTATTACGACTACTCATATTGTTGAGAATTGGCCTGGTACTGTTTCTATTAGTGGACCTGATTTGGGAATGGCTTTCTTTGAGCACGCGCAGAAATCTGGAGCAGAGTTCAAGAATGAAAAGGCAATTTCTGTTGAGAAAAAACCTGCTTCTGGAGGTGCTTCGGATGGCGAGGGCGAAGGTGGTGGTGAAATTTTTTCGGTGAAGACTGCGTCTGGTGAATATGAAGGCAAATCACTTTTGTTTGCGACTGGTACAAAGCACCGATCACTTGATGCTCCTGGTATCAAGGAGTTTGAAAACAAAGGAGTTTCCTACTGCGCTTTGTGTGATGGTGGATTTTATAAGGAGAAAATTGTTTCGGTTATTGGAGGTGGTGACAGTGCTGCAAAAGAAGCTTTGTTTTTGTCTGAGCATGCTTCGAAGGTTTATATTTTTGTCCGAAAAGATATTTTGCGAGCTGAGCCTATCAATCAAGAATTGATTGATAAGAATGATAAAATTGAAATTAAATTTAAAACTGAGATCGCTGAGGTTTTGCCTGATGAAAGTGGAGAAAAAGTTGGAGCTGTTCGCACCAAAGATGGGGATGAAATTCCTATGGATGCGATTTTTCTCGCGATTGGGCACATCGCTCAGACCGAACTTGTGGAGGATCTTGGCATTGAACTGAATGAAAAAAAAGAGATCAAGATTGACCGTCATTCGGCAACCAATATCCCTGGTGTTTTCTCTGCGGGAGATTGCACTGACACTGGTTTCAAACAAGCAATTACTGGTAGCGCCGAAGGTGTTACCGCAGCTTATTATGCTTTCAAGCATGTTAAGGAAGATTCAAACTTTTAGTTAAGTTCGGACTTAACTAATGCCCTTACTTAAGTTCGGACTCAACTACCCTTTATACTTAAGTCCGAACTCAACTATTTAACCCCTCAACCCTATGTCTAAAAAAGTCAAACAACAACTTCAGTACATCAACCTCAAGTACAAACCCAAAAAAACTGAGGTTCTCGTTCTTTATAAGCCAAAAATGAAGAAGGGCTTCAGCGTTGAATATGCTGCCGAAAATCTGGCTGCCGAGTCTTCGATTGGAACGTGGACAGACCTCTGCACGATGAACAATAAAATTGCACAACAACTAAAACCTAATGTTTATAAAATAGATAAGAAAAGTGGGCTTGTTTACATTGCCTACCCTGTTAAATTATTTGAGATTGGTAATATGAGTGGGATTCTTTCTTCGATTTGTGGAAATATTTTTGGAATGGATTTCCTTGATGGTTTGCGCGTTTGTGACATTCAGTTCCCGAAAGCGATGGTGACTTCTTTCCCTGGTCCTTACCACGGAGTTGCTGGAACGAGGAAGGTTTTGAAGAAGAAAAAAGGACCGTTAACAGGGACTATTGTAAAAGGACGTCCTGTCACTGGAACTATTATCAAACCAAAAGTTGGGCTCACTAGTAAACAACATGCTCAAGTTGGATATGAGGCTTGGGTTGGAATCGATGGTCGGGGGCTTGATATTGTAAAAGACGATGAAAATCTTACGAGTATGACTTTTAATCAATTTGATTCGAGGGCAAAACTTACCTGTAAAGCAAAGAAAATTGCTGAGAAAGTGACGGGCCATAAAAAATTGTGGCTTGCGAACATAACTCATAGTAATTTTGATGAGATGATGCGTCGTGATGCGTTGCTACGAAAACTTGGAAACGAAGTAACTATGCTTGATGTTGTTACTCTTGGTTTCAATGCGGTTCATACTTACAGACTGAAAAATACTAAACAGATCATCCACGCTCATCGTGCGATGCATGGAACTATCACACGAACTCCTGGATTCAGTATGTCTATGCTGCTCTTGGCGAAAGTGTATAGGATGCTTGGAGTTGATCTTCTTCATGTTGGAACTGCTGGGACTGGGAAGATGGAAGGTGGAGCTGCAGAAACTATGGTTCTTGTTGAAGCGATTCAAGCTGACAAAATCAAAGCAGATGCTTCAAAAGAAATACTTGGCCAGGAATGGTATGGCATGAAGCCTGTTGTAGCTGTTGCTTCTGGAGGACTTTACCCAGGTGCTATCCCAACTGTAGTCAAATACATGGGACGAGATATCGTTTGTCAGATGGGTGGAGGTTGTCATGGTCATCCTGATGGTACTCGTGGAGGCGCTACAGGGATCGTTGAAGCTGTTGACTCTGTGATGGTAGCTCAACCAATTCGCAAGTATGCTAAAAAGAGAGACATGCTCAAAAAAGCGATCGATAAGTGGGGAGTCTAAGAACCCCTGCTTCCTAAAGAGCAGACAGGTAATCCAGAAGAGCTCTAACCGAACTTCCAGTCCCACCTTTTTGCTCATATTTTTTTGGATCTCTTGTATAGGCCGTACCAGCTGTATCAAGGTGAGCCCATGAATGTTTTCCAACAAAGTTCTCTAGGAATGCTGCCGCCTTGCTAGCTCCTGCTAGATAGGATGTCCCCTCGTCTGCATTTCTCAAATCCGCTACTTTGGATTTCATTTTTTCCTTGTGATCCTTATGAATAGGCAGTTCCCATATTAAATCATCCTGATCCTCACCATGTTGTTCTAATTTTTTGTTCAGCTCTTTGTTTGTCCCAAGGACTGCCGAGTATCTATCTCCCAGTGCAACCATTGCCGCTCCCGTGAGAGTTGCTACAGAGATCAGATGTTCTGGTTTGTATTTTTTTCCGTAATGGAGTCCATCTGCCAGGATCATTCTCCCCTCCGCATCTGTATTCAAAATCTCTACAGTTTGCTTGTTTAGCATCGTCACTATGTCTGAAGGACGAACTGCTTTTCCATCAATCATGTTTTCTGTCAGAGGAATTATTCCTATTACATTTTGTTTGATTTTGAGTTCTTTGAGTGCGCTAAAAATTCCCATGACCACTGCTGCTCCTGCTTTGTCCTGGTGCATGTCTTCGATGTGTCTTGTTGGTTTGAGGTTGTACCCCCCTGTATCAAAGATTACTCCTTTCCCCACTATTACTATTGGTTTTTTACTTCCGCCTGCTTTGTGTTCGAGAATGAGACATTTTGCTGGCTTGACTGCTCCTTGGTTTATTGATAGCAACCCTCCCCAACCCTGTTTCTGGAGCTTTTGTTTATTTAATCCTATTAATTTACAACCATAATCTTTGCTTAATTGTTTCGCTAGTCTTTCGAAATAATCTGCATCTATAATATTGGCAGGACCGTTAACCAGGTCTTTTACTATGTTTGTTGCTTGAGCAATTATTAGACCTTTTTTGGCTTCGTCTTTTGTCGTCTTTTCTTTTCCAGTTATCAAAAGAATCGTTTCAATGGATTTTTTGTCTTCTTTCTTTTGGTCCTCGCCTGTTTTGTATTTCGAGATACTGTAATCTTTCAGTCCAATCCCTTCTATCAGCTCCTTCGCATAGATTGTTAGTTCTGGAGTTAGCAGAAGAATTATCCTCTTGCTGTTGTGGGCTTTTGTTTCTTTGCACATTGCAGCCCCCAATTCCCTAGCTGTTTTTGCGTCAAATTTGTCTCTTTCCCCACATCCCAAAAACAGAATTTTTTCAGGTAGAGATTTGGAGTCTATAGTGTAGAACGTGTTTTCTCCTTTTTTTGCTTTGAACTCTTTTTCTTTTTTGAATTTTTTGGCGAATGCTTTTATTTCTGTTGGGAATTCTCCTGGAACGTCTGTGAAATATTCTTTAAAAAAAGGAACTAGAAGAAGACCTTTTTCCTTTTTAATCTGTTTTTGAATTTTTATTTGCATAGTGAATGGGGTTTATTGTCTGCGTTGAATTGCGCGTGTTCAAAAAATAACAGAAAAGACCTGATAAAACAAAATTATTTACTGTTTTTTGATTTCGTTATTCACAAAAGATTCTGTTCTTTTCAGAAGATTTTTTGCGTTATCGAACGTTAGTTTTTCTACTGCCTCCTTGTACGGGAGCCAAATAAAGTCTTGGTGTTCGAATGAGATAGTAACTTCAGTTTCCTTTGTTTCTGCAATAAAAAAAACAACCTGTTTAAATGATGGTTTGCCTTGTTTCTTGTAGGTGTAGTGTATTGGCAAACGGAATCCCGGAAGAATCTTTGCATCTGCAATCCCCGTTTCTTCCTCTAGCTCACGTAATGCAGTTCGATGTTCATCATCCTCCTCCCCTTTTTCTACGTGCCCTTTTGGTAAGTCAAAGTGCCCACTCGGATAATGAAGAATTAAATATTTTCTTCCTTCATCTGTATTTGAGAATAGGACTATTCCGCATGATTTTTCGTCTGGTTTTTTGTCTACTTGTGCCATCCTTTTTTTATTAATGCTTTTTTCGCCGCGTCTTCTTCCGCGTTTTGTTTACTCGATCCTATTCCAGTTGCAATCATTTTTTTCTTAATAAAAACTCCGCATTCAAATTTCTTATCGTGGTCTGGGCCTTTTTCTTTCAATATTTCATAAGAAGGGGTTACTTCCATCTTTTCCTGCACGATTTCTTGGAATCTTGACTTTGGATCTATGTGTAGTTTTTTCTCTATTATTTCGTCAAGGCCTATCAGTATGAAATTTTGTACAAAAACTTTTGCAGGCACAAACCCTTGATCGAGATATATTGCTCCTATGAGAGCTTCCAATGTGTTTGCGAGAATGTAGTTTTTCTCTCGCCCTCCTGAATTCTCTTCACCGTGACTTAATGCTAAATATTTCCCAAGCTCAAGTTCTCTCGCAATTAGAGCGAGATTCTTTCCTTGCACAAGTGCGCTTCTGAAATTAGTCATCTCCCCTTCATTTTGCTCTGGATGATTTTTGTATAGATGTTCTGTTGAAATCAATTCTAGAACTGCATCACCGAGGAATTCCATTCTCTCGTTATCTTCTAGGCCTTCATCTCGATGTTCATTGATATATGACTTGTGAGTGAAAGCTATCTCTAAGAGCTTTTTTTCTTTGAGTTTGATGCCGATTTTTTTTTCGAGGGTGGCGAATTTTTGCATTTTTTATCGTTTATATTTTCATTCATAACAGAGCTCAGGACTCCGTTAATAAATTTTGAACTGTTTGTGTCTCCAAAATGTTTGGCTATTTCAATTGCTTCATTTATTGCTACGACTGGCGGGATTTCGTCTGAATATATTATTTCATAGATACCTATCTCTAAAATTGCTCTATCGACTTTTGCGATTTTTTCTAATGGCCATTCTGGGGCGTGTTTTTCTATCAACTTCAAAATATCTTTTCTCTTTTTTATTATTCCTTCGAGAAGGTCGTACGCAAAATCTTCATTTCTAAGCTTTGGAGCAAATTCATCAAGCACTGTTTTAAGCGTTCCTAAAGATTCTTGTTTATGGAACTCATATGCAAATAGTGTTTGCATTACACACGTTCGTGCGAGGTGTCTGTTGCTTGCCATGTAAAGTAACAATTAGCTTTATGCTTTGATTTTTGTGATCTTCTTCATCTCTTTCTCTACATCGATCACTTGTCTTCCTTTGTATTGCCCACATTGCTTACAAACTGTGTGTGGTGGCACTTTAGCTCCGCAAGTTGCGCATTTTACTAAATTTGTAAGATTCGCGAGTCTTTTCCTTACTTTAGTTTGAAAACTACCGTATCTATTTCGGCTCCTTGACTTTGCTAACTTTTGTTTTGGGGTAGATCTTTTTGCCATTTTTACAGGTTAATCCCTTGACAGTGTGTAGAGCATACCGGAATTAATGGAAAATGCAAGATAATTTCCTGCCTCAAAAAATCACTTATGTCAATCGAGTGGTTTTTCAGGTCTACAATACCTAAATCCGGACGTTCATCGGTGCTACTTCTATCTATTGTATACTGTTTTTCTACAAAAGGTATTTGAACCTTTTGGGTGTAATTTTTTGCACATTTAGAACAGGTTTGTTCTACTTCTATTTCAATATCTCTCAATTGGACGTTGAATTCGCTTTCTATACTCATGATTGTGAGGTGTCCTTTCAGATTACTTTTTGGAGTTATGTCGGGATCGTCTAATTCTATGAATTGATCTAGATTGTATTCATCTGTTGATCCTTGATCTCTTTTGACCAATTCTGCTACATCAAATGCTAGTTGTTCTAAATTTTTATACAAGCTTTTAGGTTTAATCACGAGTTGCGAGCATTAATCTTAATATGAATAAAAACAGATTGAAAATATCTAAATAAAGTGAGAGTGCTGCTTCGATATACATGTTTTCGGGATATCTTTTTAGTTTTTGGAAGTCATACATTATGAACCCTGTGAATAGGAGAACGCCGAATGCTGAATATACAATCTCCATTGTTCCGCCCCATGGGAAGAAAATTCCGAGAACTCCTGTGATAATGAGCCCGATTATTCCGATCGTGAGGAATCCCCTCATTCCTGCGAGCTTGATATGAGTCGTCCATCCAAAGACTGCTGCAGCTATAAAAGTACAAGCTGTAGCAATCAATGCTTTCATGAGGATCATTACACCTCCTGTGCTTGCGAGTACCATTGCGATGAGTGGTGTTATGGTCATTCCTGTTATGAAGGCGAAGGCAGCGAACATTATTTTGTTCAGTGGGGATTTTTGGCTCCACTTTCTTGAGGTGAATATGATGGCGATTTCTACGATGAATAGCACCCACATAAGCGCTGGCATTTCTATAAACAAGCCTAGCCAGTAATTGTATGTCACGAAAGTTCCTGCTAGAGAGGCGAGGATTGCGAGCGTAAAGAACGACATTACTTTCCCAAAGAAAGTTGTTGAGTAGTTTTTGCCCATCACTTGCTGTTGTGGTTGATGAGGTTGTCGTGAATTAAACATGATTGATTTTGGTTATTTTTTTAGCTTCGCGATTATAGATCAAAAAGTGTGTAAAAAAAAGCCCCTACTTTGGTAGTAAGGGCTTTGAAGAAAACTTAGTTTAATCTATTTCCATGATCCCATTATCTTGTTTAGAAGATTTTTTGTGTAATCTTCATTTATTTCTCTGACTTCTAATACTTTGGCTGGCAATTCTTTCTGGATAACACTCGACATTACGTTATGTGATAATGATCCTCCTACGCTTGGCGTTAACACCAATACCGCTAGCCCTACTACTAGAGCCACCAGCATTTTGGGCCTGTTCTTGCAGTCACAAGAATCGCAGTCTTTTTCGCATTTTTTCATTTTGAATGGTTAAGTTTTTGTTTTTATTTTATGTGTTATTATACTATATTTTTCTCGGTTTGTAAAGCCCCCGAAAGGATAGAAACACCCAGAAAACACCTGTTAAAAAACCAGGTGCTTTCGTTGAATTTTGAGTTGATTGAGAGTACTATTTCACATCGTCCATCATGTCTTCAAGATCATCTAGACCGTCTGTTAGCTCTTCTAGATCGTAGTTGTCCATTGCGAATTGAAGCTCTTCTAATGCGTTTTTTGCCATTGTAAAAGCTTCAGCTCGATTGGTTGTGTCATTAGGACGAACAGTTCCCTCTGGATCACCTTGCATTACACCATATGTGTTAAGCGTTTTGATGTATTTGCCATATTTATGACCTTGTAGATCTGAGAAATCGCCTTGTCCTTCTTGGATTGGAAGTCCTAGAAGTTCAACCATCAATCTTGCCATTTCACCTCTTGTGATCTTGTGATTTGGATCAAGTAACGTTATTCCTTTACCTTCTACTGCTTTGTAGTAACCTTGAGCCCAGTGTCCGTTTGCCGCTGCGAAGTCAGAATTTCCTTGCACTTGTCCCATCCCCATGGACTCAGAGAGAACTTTTAGCATCTCTGAGAATGTAGTTGTTCCAGAAGGATCGAACATTGCCTTTCCGCCTTCTATTTTACCTGAGATTCCAAGTTCGTTTTTGTGAGCCGCATCATAGAACCAATTTTCAGATGTTGCGTCTTCAAATTTTGCTACACCCATTGAGACTTCGTCGTGTCTTGATTGTGATTGTAGGTTTTCTAGCATTGCTACCAGTTCTGACACTGTCATTGTTCCAGATTTTACTTCTTCTAAAGCTGCTATAAGATCGTCTAATGCCTGACCAAAGTAGTTACGACCTAGTATCATTTCTTTATATGATCCTAATGAAGATTTTTCAGAGTGTGCATTGTCGAAGGCATCTTTTAGATCGCCAAATTTGCCAAGCAATTCTCCCTTCATATTCTCGGGAACGTGCCCTAAGATCTTGAACATTTTGTCTACCATTGCTGGGTCTGAAATCTTGTTAACCAATGATGGGTCAAGGTTTAACAGATATGTAATAACATCTGTAGCCTCTCCGTAGTTTTTGTCCTTGAATGCATCTTTTAGATTTTCATTTGCTTGATCATCTATTCCGAGATCCCTGAAGTCTTCTGGCGCTCCAAATAGTTTACCTGCCTTTCGACCAAGGTGTTCTAGTCTCATTTGTACTTCTTTAACACAGTGTTGTTTTCCATTTTCACTGCACTCTTTCCCTTTTGCGACTAGAGTTTCTGCAACCTCAGCCATTTTATCAAATTTATCTTTCAAAGCATCTGGAAGATTTGGATATTCATTTTCACGAGCGTATTCAATTTCATCCAGTATGTCCTCAAACATTTTGTTTGCCCACATTAAGTGCTGCATTTCCTCGAATTCCCACCAGAAACCTTCTGTTTCAAAACGGATGTCTTCCTCTTCGTATCGGAGGTCTTCTGCGTCCATCTGTTCGTCGAAATATTCTGCTGTCCAAATTTTACATTCTGTACTTTCCATTAGAGCTTTTCTCTCTGCTTTGATTTCTGCGAGTCTTTCCATGCTATCCAAATAGGCCTCAATCTTGTCAGTCCAATCATCATCTGCAAATTCCAGAACTTCCTCCAAGTGTTTTCTCGTTCTTTCCTGATCTTTATCCATTCTTTCTTGCTCTCTATCCATCCATCCTAATTCATTCCAACACCTATATACATTTAACTCTGACGATATACCGTTTTCACCGTGAAGAGCTTGTCTGTATTCATCCAATTCTTCCCAAGTTAGCCCTCCACAAGATTCCAAAGCTTCTGAAATTTCTTTTGCCTGTGACAGAAGTGATTCAAAATCAACCGTGCTGTTTTCCATTCTTTCTTCTTTTTTGATCATGTGTTCGAGTTCTCGAACCAATCTTCTTGCGTCTCTTTTGTCGAATTTGCAGTCATCGTCTGATGCGGTGCTTGACCAGTCGTCGTTGTTCCAGTTTCCTTCATCGTTGTTGTGGTTGTTATTGTCCCAGTTTCCTTCGTCGTTCCAGTCCTTGTCGTCATGCCAGTTGTCGTTTGGTGGAGGTGGATTGCTGCCATCATTCCAGTTGTCGTCGCTCCAGTTGTCGCCGTTGTTTGGGGGTGGGGGGTTGCTTCCATCGTTCCAGTTGTCTTCTTCCCAGTTGTCGTCGTCAAATTCATCGTCGTCTTCGTAAAATTCATCATCGTCTTCGTAAAATTCATCATCGTCTTCGTAAAATTCATCATCGTCTTCGTCCAAATCTCCTTCAGTGCCATCAGTACTATCCTGATCATCCACAGTTGTACTTGCATCTGTATCTCCAGCTGCATCATCTACAGATGCTTCTGCTATCATAGAATATGATGGGAGGATAAATACCCCAAGAGCAACTACTAGAGCTAGTAGTATCTGAGAGTATCCGTGCTTTTTACATTTTTTCATTTTCAATTGGTTAAATTATTGTTTTTTATTTATTTATAAACTAGTGTCCTAAGCTTGCTCTCTTGGTAGTTTTCAGGTATAAATGTTGGGTAATTTTTTTCTTATGAAAGAGCAATTAAGCTGGGTTGAGATTTCGAAAAAATCTCTCTCCCACAATGTTAGTGCTTTAAAGGAGAGACTGTCAAATGATTGTTTGTTTTGCCCTTGTGTTAAAGCAAATGCTTATGGTCACGGCCTCGTTGAAACATCTAAAATTCTTCTTGACGCAGGTGCTGATTGGCTTTCAGTAAATGCTTTGTATGAAGCCGAGATTCTCCGCGAAGCAGGAGTTACAGCTCCTATCTATGTCATGGGATATACTTTGTTAAATGATTTGGAGAAAGCTTGGAATTTGGATGTTAGATTGGTTGTTTATGATCTGGAGACAGTGGTGAAGTTGGGTGAGATCGCACGGAGTCGATCTGGAGACGAGTCTTTGAAGCTACATCTCAAAGTTGAAACTGGAAACAATAGGCAGGGAGTTGAAGTTGAAGATGTTGTTTCGTTCGCTGAAGAAATCACCAAGGTTGAAGGTTTGGAATTGGAAGGGATTGCTACTCATTTCGCAAATATCGAGGATACGACTGATCATACTTATGCTTTTAAACAGGTTGATAGGTTCAAAGAGGCTGCAAATCTATTGAGAGAGGCCGGATTTGATAATTTTATAATGCATTGTGCTAATTCTGCCGCAACTATTCTTTATCCTGAGACTCATTTTGATATGGCTAGAGTTGGTATCGCAGCTTACGGAATGTGGCCTTCTCCTGAGACTCGAGTGACTTATCAGAATCTTAATAAGAACGGATTTTCTTTGAAACCTGCTTTTGTTTGGAAGTCTGTGGTTGCTCAGATCAAGACTGCTCCAAAAGATAGCGCTATTGGATATGGATGTTCCTATAAGACGACTCGTGATACTCGGGTGGCGATTATCCCTATTGGTTACTATGACGGGTATGACAGACACTTATCGAATAGCTCTTATGTTTTGATTCGTGGTCATCGTGCGAAATTGCTCGGAAGGGTTTGTATGAATATTATTATGGTTGATGTGACTGATATTCCTGATATTGAGTTGGAGGATGAGGTGACTTTGCTCGGTGACGAGATAACAGCAGAGATGTTTGCTGGCTGGATCGGGACTATTAATTATGAAGTTACTACTAGGGTGAACGAGAGGATTCCTAGAGTGGTTGTATAAGCGCGTTTATGAACAATAAATTTATACAGATTAATGATAATGGTGAGGGTTTGATTGAGATTCCTCGCTTTTTTATTGTCGAGCCGATGTATTTCAAGCAAGGTTTGACTTCTGATGATTCGATGCACTTGCGTGAAGGGATTGTAGAAAAATTGCTTCGGGCAAAAAGACATTTGCCGAAAGGCTGGAACTTCAAGATTTGGGATGGATATCGTCCTCTTTCTGTTCAAGAGAAGTTGCACAAGGGATTGTGGGACTTGCGATCCAATGAGAATCCTTCTTGGGGCGAAGCTGAATTGAAAGAAGCTGTGGAGAGATTTGTTGCTTTCCCTAGTTATGATCCTGCAAAACCATCACCTCACAATACTGGTGGAGCCGTTGATCTCACTATCGTTACTGACGATGGAATTGAATTACCGATGGGAACTGAGTTTGATGAATTTCACGAGAGGTCGTATTCGGATTATTTTTTGGGCCAGGATGGTCCTGATGATGGTAGTGCGGATTTTGAAGCACGAGTGCATCAATCCAACCGAGATCTATTACGCGAGTTGATTGCTTCAGAGGGTTTTGCGCCTTATAAATGGGAGTGGTGGCATTTTAGTTTTGGAAATCAAGATTGGGCCTCTCATTCGGGCAACGAGGTTGCCATTTATGGGTCAAAAGAGTTATAATCCCCGCCGATGAAAACTGTAGGAATCATTTTTGGAGGGAAAAGTGGCGAGCATGAAGTTTCGCTCGTTTCTGCAACAAGTGTTCTTCGCGAAATACCTCGCGATAAGTATAAAGCTGTTGAAATTGGAATCGATAAAAAGGGTAATTGGTATCGAGGTAAGGGACTTCTTGAGAAGTTCAAATCAGGTTCTTTTGATTCATTGGTGAGTGTGAGTTTTGAGGAGGCTTTGGAGGGATGTGATATTGCTTTCCCTGTTTTGCATGGTCCTTTTGGTGAGGATGGCACTATTCAGGGATTGTTTGAGATGATGGGAATTGCGTATGTTGGATGTGGGGTTTTGGCGTCGAGTGCTTGTATGGACAAAATTATTTGCAAAGATGTTTTGGATAAGGCTGGTTTGGCTATTGTTCCTTATGTTAGCTTCACGCGTGAAGAGTGGTCAGCTAAGTCTGATGATATTGTATCGAAAATTGAAAATGAAGTTGGATATCCTTGTTTTGTGAAGCCATCGAACATGGGATCTTCTGTTGGAATAACCAAAGTTGTTTCTGGAGATGGTCTGAATGATGCTATCGATTTTGCAGCAAAATTTGATAGTAGAGTGTTGGTTGAAAAAGGAATAAATGCACGCGAGATTGAATGTGCTGTTCTTGGGAATGAAGATGCCGAGGCTGCTGAGCTGGGAGAGATTTTGGTTGGTGGAGAGTTTTATGACTATGACGACAAATATGTTGATGGGAAATCGTCCACTCAAATTCCCGTGAAAGATTTGAGCGATGAAAAGAAAAAAGAAATTCAAGAAATTTGTGTAAAAGCATATAAAGCGATGGATTGCAGCGGACTTTCTAGAGTTGATTGTTTTTTGGATAGAGATACTGGCGAGATATATTTGAATGAAATAAATACCCTTCCTGGGTTCACTTCGATAAGCATGTATCCACAAATGTGGACAGCATCTGGGGTCACTTATCCTGAATTAATTGATCGGCTTATAGAGTTCGGGCTTGATCGCTTTAAAGAGAGAGCGAAAAATCAAATAAGTTTTGACAGCGGTAGCAACTGGTTTAAAGCTTCTTGATCTTTAGGCATATCTTAAGTATATTTCGCTCATGCCCCTCTTTCGTCGAAAAAAATCTACCTCATCTGGAAATGGCAATTTTATTGCATTGGATGTTGGTACAGATGAAGTCAAAGCTTTGCTCGTTGAAACTGATGGGAGCAGAGGACGTGTTCTTGGTGTTGGAAAAAGATCTCAGAAACTTGGAGATATGCAAAGTGGCGCTGTCACCGACATTGCTTCTGTTATTTCGAATTGTCATACCACAATAAAAGACGCCGAGAGAATGGCTGGGGCGAGAGCTCATCAAGTCATCATCGGTATTGGAGGAGAACTTGTCAAAGGAGCTACGACGACCGTTTCTTATGTTCGACGTGATCCAACTTCAAAGATTGATTTGGCTGAACTCAAAAATATCGTCCACAAAATCCAATGGAAAGCTTTTGACCAGGTGAGAAGTCAACTTTCTTATGAGACCGGCTACAATGAAATTGATGTTAAGCTCATCAACGCTGCAATAGTAGATGTTCGTATCGATGGCTACAAAGTCACGAATCCGATTGGCTTCCAGGGCAAAGAAGTGAGCGTAAGTGTTTTCAATGCGTTCGCGCCACTTGTTCATTATGGGGCGTTGCAGACTATTGCCGCTGAGATTGACAAAGAGATCTTGGCTATCACTGCAGAACCTTATGCTATTACTCGAGCTTTGGAAAATGATGATGCCAAATTTGGAGCTATCTTCATAGATGTTGGAGGTGGGACTACTGATATTGCTGTTGTTCGTGATGGAATGTTGGAAGGGACGAAGATGTTTACCCTTGGTGGAAGAACTTTCACAAAAAGATTGGCTCAGAGTCTAAATATTTCATTCAATGAAGCTGAAGAAATCAAAATTGCTTATGCGAGCGACAAATTGGAAAAACAATCTCATCGGATTGTTCGTGAAGCTATGAAGAGTGATTGTGATGTTTGGCTTTCTGGTGTTGCACTGACTTTGAGTGAGTTTGAGGATATCGATGTTCTACCTTCCAAGATACTTTTGTGTGGAGGTGGTTCTAACCTGCCTGAAATTCGCGAAGCTCTCGAATCGCGTGAGTGGGTGCAGTCGATTCCTTTTGTAAAAAAACCGCAAATTTCTTTTGTTAATACAAAATATATTTCTAGTATTTCTGACGAAACGAAAACATTGACCAATCCTGAAGATGTAACCCCTCTAGCACTCGCCCACTTGGGCATTGAATTCACTAGAGAGGAGCAGGTCCTTTCTAAAGTTCTAAAAAAAGTTGTCCGCTTAATGCAAATTTAATAAATGTCAAAAAACGACAAGAAAAAATTAGAAAAGCTTAACAAGAAAGTCACCAAGATTAAAATCAAGGAGGCTGATGAAGAAAAGATTAAAAGCATAGCAAAAGACGCTAAAAAACAGATTAGTGATGAGTTTGAAGTTGCTGATAAAAAGACTGATAAGAGTCAGGTTATTTCTGCAAAAAAAGTTGTTTACATCGAGATCGATGATGAAGTGACTTCTGTTTATGACAGAATTAAAAATCTAAAGATTAAACATATTTATTTGGTTGTGCCTCGCAGATCTGTTCTTTTTCAGAGTATTGTTAATTTGAAAATTTTGAAAAGGAAAGCTACTGATGATGGGAAAAATCTTTATGTAATTACAAATGATAAGAATGGAATTTATCTGGCTCAGCAAGTAGGCCTTTCTGTTTATGAGAAAGTATCTACCGAAGGAAAGCCCGTTTTGTTCTCTTCCGAGGAAGAAGATGAGCAAATGCGAATCACTCCACTGAAGGCTAGTGTCAATTCTGCGATCGACGAAGCGCCAACTAGAAGGACTGAGCGCAAACTTTCTATTTCTGAGATTTTGACTAGTGCGAAAAAACACAAGAAAAATTTATTGGGTGTGAACAAAGTTCCCGAACCAAAGAAAAGCTCTGGTGTGACTGGGATGGTGGCTAAGGAAAAAGAGAAAAGAGTAAGAAAACACCGCCTGGTTTTTGTAGCACCAAACAAACAAGCGTTGGTTGGTCTTGCGTCGATTAGTATTTTGATACTTCTGATAATTTTCTACATAGCTTTGCCTGGAGCGACTCTGTATCTGACTCCTTCTGCTAGTGTTCTTGAAAAATCTGTTAATGTCACTCTTGCTGAAGCTGAGAAAAATTCTGCCGAGCTTGAGGCTAGCGCTCCACATATGCTGGCTAGTTACCAGGTGACAGCTCAGGTCGAAAGGTCTGTGCCACACTTTGCGACTGGCAAGGAACTGTCCCCTACCGCTTCAAACGCTAATGGACAGATTACGATTATAAATAACGCTTCATATTCGTGGCCTTTGGTCGCTTCTACTCGTTTCCAGACTAATGAAGGAATTGTGTTCAGAATTTCTGAAAGCGTGGATGTACCTCCTTCTTCGGCTGGTGGTCCTGGGAAAATCGAAGCTTTTGTAATCGCAGATGCTGAAGATGCCTATGGCCAAATCGCTGGAGAGAGAGGGAATATTGGTCCTGCGAAATTCTTTTTACCTGGTTTGAAGGATTCGAGCAGAGATGTTTTGTATGCCGAGAGTTATGCTGACATGGAGGGTGGCGTGACTGATTACACCACTTATGTTTCGGAAGATGATATTGAGGCCGCTAGGTCTAAGCTGAAAGAAGCTTTGATAAAAGCTGTCGAGGATGAACTTAGAAATGAGGTTGGAAACAAAAACGAACTGAATGATGCAGATTATGTTTTGTTGATTGGTGAAGGCGCTATTTGGACCAGTGATGTAAGTGTTAATCCTGTTGATGTGCCGAGTGGCTCTGGGGTCGATCAGTTCGAGGTTTCGGGTTACTTGAGTGCTTCGGGTTGGTGTTATAGCAAATCTGAGATGGTTGAGTTGCTTACCAAAGAGCTTTTGTTGAAGAAGAGTCCACAAAAGAAACTGGTAAAGGTGAACGAGGACACAATCACTTATAGAATTTTCGAGAAAGACACTATCAAAAACAAGATTAAGATAACCGCTAACATCAAGGGCATTGAGGAATTCAATATTGATCCTGAGTTGGAGAATGGTGCTCGTTTGATAAATAAGATCAAGGAACATATCTTGGGTCGAGACATCGAGGACGCGAAAAATTATATTCAAAATCTTCCTGAAATAAATAAGGTTGAAATCGATAGTTGGCCGGCTTGGTCACCTACCATTCCTAATGTTCCAGATAATATTGATATTGAGGTCCGAGATGCTTTGATGGTGGAGTAGTTTGGGCGGTGCTCGATTGGCGAGTGGTTGGTCCATGATTGGCAAATCTCGTTTTTTATTATTGATCAAATCAGTTTTGTGGTAGAATTGTTGTTAAGAAAAACCTAACTCCTATTCCTATGTTTAAAAATGCTTTTATATCTAGTTTGATTACTGGATTTGTCTTTTTGCTTACCTTTGGTGCGACCATCGCTTTTGGTGAAAATCCAAGTGTGGCTCCTCCTGGAGGGTTGGTGCATCCGACGTTTAGTGGGGTGAATATAGCTCCTGGAGGGTATCTTAGTACTGGGGGGATAATGAGTCCTGAGGGAGATTTAGTTTTGACAAAGAAAATCCCTGGTAGTGGAGATGGCGGTAATGACAGTGCTTTTATTAGAATTACTGACACTCCTTCAGATCTTGGAGATAGTGTCATTCTTATTGGCTCGGAGATTCCTAATAAGAATATTACAATTACCACTGGTGAAGGTGGCAAGATATTCATGAATGATCCTGTTGAAGCCTATAGCTTGAAGATTCTTGATAGTATTTTCTCTGGTTCGGGACCTGGGGATGCATTTCCTCTTACAATCAATGATGATATTGAAATTACAGGCGACTTAACTGTTGATTCAATTTCTACCCTTACTGACCATACAAACTTAGAATTTACTTCCCCTGTTAAGTTTACTGACTCTGTAACTTTTGGATCTGATCCTAGTTTTCCTAACGAGGCATCTTTTCAAATATTAAATGTTTCTCAGAAGATAATTAATCCTCTTCCTGGCGATAGCAATGATGCAATAGTAAATATTGACGAAGGTCTTTATGTCAGTGGCAAGATTGTACTTAATGATAAAATAACTGATTATGATGATGGGGATGTGAATATTGGTGAGAATTTGGTTGTTGAGGGTGATTTATTAGTTGAGGGAGATATTATTCCAGGTATTTCAGCGTCTGATGCTTGTTCTGACGGCCAGATTCTTAGAAGAGGCGACAGTACTTGGACTTGTTCTAGTCCTGAAGATGCTATCTCCCAAATTTGGGCTGAATCGACGTACAATGTTTATCGAGTTGATAAAAATGTTGGTATAGGTATTAATGATCCAAAACACAAATTGGATGTTGTGGGTGGAAGTGGTGGTCAAAATAGTATGCTTTTGAGATTGAGAAACCCAAATACTTCTTATAATACAGGGACTGGTATTAGATTTACCAATACTACTACTAATAGTTCTAATGGGACTTATTCTTCAGAAATTGTGGGTGTTCGAGGTGGAGGATCTTCACAATCTCTAGAATTCAAGACAAGTAACAGTTCTGCTGCACCAACCACAAGAATGACTATTGCTGGCGGCGGTAATGTAACTATAAATGAAAGTCTAACAATCGATGAAGATCTTATGGTCAATGGCGGAATATATACTGACACTAATATTGCAGCTGGATATGGACATATCACTGCTGATAAAATTGGGAAATATTTTAGAGAAAGAGAGAGTGAATCTGTTAGTGGTGATTCTTATGAGACTTGGACGAATTACTGCTCAAGTGGAAAGGTTGTCTCTTGTCATGTGAGACCTGACACTACAAATGCAAACACCCTTAGGTATTATGCGAAAGGAATGCATGCCAATCCGAATCAATCTCTTACATACTGTGAAGCTCGAGTTTTCAACGACAAATCGACCGCTCTGACTTTCCATCTGGACGTGATTTGTTTTGATCCTAAAAAATACTAAATACTATTCCTCTTCTGGGATTTCTTCGCTTATCGTGTTAGCGATGGCTACTGATTCTATGCAGCTATCAATGCTTTCTTGATCTCCTAACTTTTCACAGTAATTTGTGTCATTTTGCGCCATGGCTCTATCTACTAAAATGTTGTGATTACATTCCAATTTTTCTGCTTCAACTTCCAGAGATTCACAACCTTCCAAATCGTCGTTTTCAATCAGACTGTGTGATATTGTATCTTGATCAACGAGAAAATCTTCGAATCCTTCAGCTTTTTCAACTTCCGCTACTTCATCCATGCAATTTTCTTTGTATCTATCTAATTTAATATCATCACAATAATCGTCGTCGTTTTCGTTGGTCGCTTTATCTGTTAGTAAAATTGCATTGATAAGGTCAGTACATTCAACTTTCTTTGCTTCATTTAGAATTTTTCCGCATTTCTCGATGTCTTTTGTTTCTATTGCTGAGGTATATAGATCTTCATCGAGAAGTGAATCTGCACTCAATTCTTCGTCGGGTACTTGTGGCGTTTCTTCAGCTTTGTTTGAGAGCCCACACCCACTAAAGAGAAGTGTTGAGATGAGTGCGAATGATAATAATTTCTTCATAGGAATTTTGGTTAAAAAGGTTTTTGAGATCGCTTTTCAAGGTATTATAAAGACCGCTTTTTTGCAAGTTTAACGCACTGCAAATTGAGCGACATTTGGCAGGACAAAACAAAAGCCGCTTACTTGGAAGCGACTCTTGTGTGATTTATAGTCCGAGGTTTTTTCTGATTTCGTCTGCTTGTTGATCGTCTTGAGCTTTCTTTTGAGTTGTTACAACTTCGTTTTCTAGCTCCATCCATTCTTGATAGTGTTGTTCTGCAAGTTTCTCAAGTTGTGGAACGTGTTTCTTTGATAATGCTGCAAACTTTTGCTTTTCTTCTTCGAAGATTCGGATCAATTCGTCTATCTGTTCTTGCTTAAGTTTTGGTACTGATTCAACTATCTTTTTCTTCTCGTCTTTTGACAGAGAGATTGAACCTGCTAGCAGTTTTACGAATGTTTCTTCTTCAAATTTAAGTTCGCTTGCTGGGCATTTTACTTTTAATTCTTTTGGAAGTTTTGTTCCAAGTTGAAAATTTGCTGGTGTCGTATCTTCCACTGGAGGTTGTCCTCCTTGTGGTGGATATCCGCCTTGCGGTGGGTATCCGCCTTGTGGTGGGTATCCCATCGGTGGTTGTGGTGGGTATCCCCCTCCTTGTGGTGGATATCCGCCTTGTGGTGGCATTGGTTGTCCTCCTTGTGGGTATCCGCCTTGTGGTGGTGGCATTGGTGCTCCTCCTTGTGGAGCATATCCTCCTTGTGGTGGCATTGGCGCTCCTCCTTGTGGAGCGTATCCTCCTTGTGGTGGCATTGGTGCTCCTCCTTGTGGTTGTGGAGGAGGTGGTGGTGGTGGAGTTCCTCCTGCCGGTGGCGGTGGAGGTGGTGCACCTGCTCCATCGTCTTTTGGTGGAGGCGGTGGCGGTGGCGTTGCACCTGTATCATCACCTTTAGGGTCTTGTTTTGGATCTTGTGGATCGTTCATAAGTTTTTGATTATTTACGGTTGTTAATTCTAGCTTATTGTACGGTCTTTTTCAATTAAAAACTAGACTTTCTTATAAATTGTGGTTAAAATCACTATCGCTTTTTGAAATTTGTTCTTTATTTGGGCGAGCAAGCGTCGCTGACGCTCGCTAATGCCCCTACACTCAAATCTTTGAGGAAAGTTCCTTTCCTTTGGATTTTCCCTCCGGGGCGGTTAGCTCAGTTGGTTAGAGCGCATCGTTGACATCGATGAGGTCGGTGGTTCAAATCCACTATCGCCCACCAGAAAAACTTATTTTTTATAACCAATATTCTCATCAGTTTGCTTCATAGATTCTTCCATTGAGATTCCTCTTACTAATGCTCTAATAGAATCTATGTTTGGAATCATTGTAATCAACTTTGAATAAAAAGCAGCTCTAACAACAACCTTTTGCCCTTCGACTTCTATGCCTCCAGGGCATGTAAAACAAACTATTGGCTGCAAGGGAATATTTAAGCTTATACACTGTTCTCGTAATTTTTGCTCAAGCTGTCCCGTACTGATTGGGATTGAAGCTGGCGCGAATTTTATACGTGGTTGATTTCTTAAAATTTCTAAAAACTGGTCCCTGCTAACTGATTCTGACAAATTGAATTCAAAAGTACAAAGATAATAATCAAGTCCTGGAACTTGAAAAACTCTCGCTTCAATATTGTCTTTATCAAGACTGGGAAGTAATCCAGAAACAGTTTCTTTCACGTATTCCTCCAACGTAGGATCCATTATCGTATCAGCTAAATTATCCCTAAGAGTATAGGCATTTAATCTTGTCTGCCTTTGGACAACCAATCCCAACCTAATATCTGTAATTTTAGATCTTACTGCATTCAGTATTGGGGCAACACCAGAAACCAAACAGTTCCCTTGCCTATAATTCAAACTTCCGTCTTCAGTTCCAGGCGGCTCAAAAGGTGGTGCGATGGGAGCATGTAAAGGATGCGTTCCGGATTGATGTATAATCGGTTTTTTTGCAGAATATGTGCGATAAAAATCCGCCAAATTATCTTTTCCGGGAAGGATGGCCGTATCAACAATTGCGTCTGTTTTCCCCAATTCCCCAAATGATTGATCCAATGGTAAAAGTTCAAAAGAAGTCCCCCATGCTCCCTTTAATTTTCTAATATTTTTCCTAGAGGTATCAATGAATATTTTTATATCTTTTTCTTTTTCATCTAAGCCATATCTTGCTATTTCGAATCTCCGGAAACTATCTTCGTCAGTTCCTAAAACAACAGCAGAAACATCTATGTCTGGTTGAGAATTCAAGATCTCCCTTAATAGTCTATGACCTAGCAGTCCACCTGCTCCGCGGATTGCTACTTTTATTGGTTCGTTGTGACTTTGTTCCATCATAAATATTAAAAAAAGGCCATTCTCTTGAGGCCTTAAGGTTAGTCATTAATTTAATGAAATACTTGAAGGCCTTAGAAAAGGGCCAGGAGCAAGCTGACAAAAACCACATTCTTTTGGAATGAATAAATTTTATTATTCAAGACTGTATGTGGTTCCTGTGGAAAATTCATATTTTTTTATTACGGCTTAACGGTAGCCTTAGGTTGCTATTTTGTCAATTTTTTCCAGGACGCAGATTGCTCCCAATGCAATTTCCTGGTATAATTGTTTGATGAACTCATTATTCAACACAAACAGACTAGTCTATAAAAGCCCTGAAAAGTTGGAGAAGCAAATTGATCCTAATTCAGGTTCTTCGGAAAAGATTGAGAAGAGGAAAAGTACTTTGCCGGAACTTGGTTCTTCTGAACTAGAGGCTGTGAATGCATCGGACAAACCAACTTTGATTGTTCTTTCAGCAACTTGGTGTAATGGATGTGCAAAGGCCATAAAAGCATTGGAAAACTTAGAAAAAGAAGTTGGTAATGATGTTAATATTTTCATACATACACAAGACCTACATGAGAATAATTCAGCATCATTATATGAAAAAATGGGGATTGACCATCCTAAGACGCTACCAATGTTGTTATTTAAAAACCCTAAGGAAACTGGATTTAGTTCTCATATTAATATCCCTGAAAATATTGAAGGTTTGAGTTTGTTTTTGGACGAAAAAGCTGGAATCAAAACTAAATCCTTAGAACTTGCTCAAAAAGAAAAATCTGAGGAGGCGTATAAAAAAATGGTTGATGAAGATCCAGAAACTTTCATGAAAGAATTTAAGAGAATTGCCGATAAGCAATTTGCAGAAGATTTATTGTTTATGGTCGGTCATAACATAGAAAAGAAAGGGCCCTTTTTGCTGCTGATGTTTCATGAGCAATATCAGAACAAACCTTATGCAAAACGTATTTTAGAAGTTGCTGCTTGGAATTCGTCTAACACTGATTTCCAAGGGTCTCTTGAGTATTTTCGTCTTTATAAAGATGAACCGTTTGCAGAAGATGTGTTAGAAAACGCTTTCCGAAATGCATCAAAGTCTGATAAAGAGGTTTTTGTTGTTTGGTATTTCAAGCTGTTGAAAGAAAGGGAGTACTCAAACGAACTTCTTGAATCAATTGCTCAAGATGCTGAGTCTGCAAAAAAAATCTTTGAAAAGTATAAATTTTTCTTGGCAAAAGGTTATGGCGACGTTGAGGATTTGCGAGTTTTCGCGGAATATGTAAAGAAAACAAATCCTGAGCTTGTTGAGGAATATAAGGATTTATTGATTTAGAGCTATCAGGTCTGTTAGAATCGGCCAGTAAACATTCTAACAATTTTTTATGAAATTATTTTTGGATTCAGCTTTGATCGATGAAGTCCGTGAAGCAGCTGGCTGGGGTATTGTTGATGGCGTTACTACAAATCCTTCTTTGATAAAGAAGTCTGGGCGCGATTTCAAAGAGGTTATAAATGAAATCTGTGAAGTTCTATCGAACGGGGCAATCTCTGCTGAAGTCCTTTCAGAGGACGCTGAAGGGATGCTCAAAGAAGCTCGTGAATTTGCTAGCTGGAAGCCAAATATTGTCATCAAGATTCCTATGACCGACGAAGGATTAAAGGCTGTGAAGGTTCTTAGTGAAGAAGGAATCCATACAAACGTAACTTTGATGTTTTCTGCAAATCAGGCTTTGCTCGCTGCGAAGGCTGGAGCGACATATGTTAGTCCTTTTGTTGGAAGACTTGATGATAATGGACAGGATGGAATGCAACTTATTTCTGATATTGTTCAGATGTACATGAATTACGGATTTGATACTGAAATCATTGTCGCGAGTGTACGTCATCCGATGCATGTTCATGAATCAGCTATGCTTGGAGCTCATGTAGCGACTGTTCCTTTTGGTATTTTGGAAAAAATGTTCGGACATCCTTTGACCGATAGTGGGATAGAGAAGTTTATGAAAGATGCGGGAGTTAGGTAGCGTTTTATTTCTGATCTACTAGAAGGCGTCTTATTTGTCGTATGACGTGAACTCTTGTTCCTATTTCCCTTGATGATTTTGTTTTCCTACCCCTTGCGTGATCTACTCCTATCCATCTCATCAAAGTTGGTATTCGCGGATCACCGTTGTATTCTGCACACAATCTCTGGTAGTAGAGATTTCCGTCTCCGCTTCCTATATAGCCTGCCGCTAGATTTATATTTCTTATCAACGCTTGATCCATTCCCTGAATTATCTCTACTATTTCTCTAGGGACATCATTTTCTAGTATTTCCAATACAATATCTATCTCTGCACGAGTTTCTGATCTTTTTGTTTCTGGAAGGTCTTCAATTCTTTCTTCTATAGCCCTAATTCCATCCCCTGTCGCTGCAACTGCTTCCCAGACTTCTGATTCTTCTGGGATTGTGTCTTCTCCTATGACTACACCTTTGTCCTCGCCTGTTTGATTGTCGAGTCTTAACATTATTTAAGGATTTTTTAAGAAATATTTAAGGTCTTCGTGCTATTTTTTCTATATGCAACATTTTCTCAAACGTTTCTTGTCTTTAATTTTCCCCCTTTCATGCCTCGGGTGCAAGGCCAAGTCTGTGTTGCTTTGCAGAGTATGTTTTTATACCATTTCTTTGCTTAAATGTCAAGAGTGTCCGGGTTGTAGATGTACAAGCCAATATGGCGAATTTTGCCCGAGGTGTTCGAAGCTTGGAGGCTGGTATTTTGACTCATTAATTGTCTGTTCAAAATATGACAAATCTGGTTTGCTACAAAAAATAATCAAAAACTTTAAGTATAAATATTCGAAGGAGCTGGCTGTTTATCTGGGGGATCTTTTGATTAGATGTGTTGGCAAGTCTGAATCGCGGCCAGAGTCGCCGGGCCGACCCGAGTTGTACACTTTTTTTGAACAACTTTTTAATGAGGTTGCCTTGGTTGTCCCTGTCCCTCTTCATAAAAAACGTTTGAAAGATCGCGGATTTAACCAAGCAAAAATCCTTGCTGAATTTCTTGGTAGACCTGTTTGTGAGCTACTTTCCAGAAAAATAAATACGCCTCATCAGGCCAAATGCTCTCGCCAAGAAAGACTGAAAAATCTGGAGAATGCTTTTTGCGTTCGTCCTGGCTTTGAGTCTGTTTCGAAAGTTGTTTTGGTCGATGATGTTTGTACTACAGGGTCGACTTTGAACGAATGTGCAAAGGTTTTGAAAGAGGCTGGGGTTTCTTATGTTGCTTGTATTGTTCTTGCGCGAGGAGATGGCCGTTGATATGCTTTGACCATGAAAATTGGAATAGACGCATCTAGGTATAGCCACGAGACCGCAACAGGGGTCGAATGGTACAGTTATCATATCATCAATGGATTATTGGGTGAGGCATTGAAAGAGGAAAATACTGACGTGGTTTTGTATTCACGGCATGGAACCAAAATTCCAAAAGAATTTGAACATCCATCTAGAGTGAGACAGAAGTTGATTGATCGGAGAAGATTTTGGACTTTGATTGGATTATCGCGAGAGATGAAAAAAAATCCGCCTGACGTTTTGTTTGTTCCGTCGCATGTGTTGCCTTTGAGAAGACCTGCTTACTCTGTTATCACAATTCATGATGTTGCTTTCAAATATTTGAGGACATCTTATTCTCGATCGCAATATTGGTATTTGAATTGGAGCACAAAATACGCTGTCAAAAATGCGAGCAGAATAATAGTTCCTAGTGAAGCTACAAAAAGTGATTTGGTTCAATTTTTCAAATGTCCAGTTCACAAAATCGTTGTAGTTCCGCATGGATACAAAAAGCCCAAAGATATATCTGAAGCTAATGTGTCTGAGAATTTGAAGAATTTTGGTTTTGGGACTCTAACTGATGATGGAGAGCATTCTCCTTATGTGTTTTTTGTGGGACGACTTGAGAGTAAGAAGAATTTGGTTAGATTAATTGAGGCTTTCAAAGATTTCAGTGTAGGGCATCCTGCATGGAAGCTTGTCTTGGCTGGAAAGAGGGGGCTGGGAGCTGAGAGGATTATTGATAAAGTTCGCGAACTTAGAATTGAGGAGAAAGTGATTATGCCTGGATATGTTGAAGAGGATGAGAAGACTTATCTTTATAAAAATTGTAAGATTTTTGCTTTTCCTTCTTTGTATGAAGGGTTTGGATTGCCTATTTTGGAGGCGTTCGCTTACAAGAAACCTGTTTTGACTTCCCATGTTTCTTGTTTGCCTGAAGTTGCTAGTGATGCCGCCATGTATTGTGACCCTTTTGATTCTGCTGACATCGCCAGATGCTTGGATAAACTTGCTAATGATGATGGATTTGCTAATGAATTGGCTATGAAAGGGTTTGCCCGACTCGAAGATTTTTCGTGGGCGAAGTCTGTCAAAAAGACTTTCGATGTTTTGGTGAAATGATGGTAAAATCCTCTCGATGGACAACAAACAAATTGCTCAAAGCCTTCAGGAAATTGGAGATATCCTTGAAATAAAAGGGACGGATCGTTTTCGTGTTAACGCTTATCACAATGCATCGAGAAGTGTCTTGAATTATTCTAGGGATTTGAGAGATTTGGTTGATGAAGATCCTCGTTTGCTTGAGAAGATTCCTGGGATTGGCAAGAATCTTGGAAAACATATAGATGAGCTCGTTAATACTGGAGCGTGTAGAGAGTTTGAAAGGATTCGTACATCTATTCCGCCTGGATTGCTCGACATGTTGCGTGTACGTGGAGTTGGACCAAAGAAGGTGAAATTGTTTTTCAGTGAGTTGAAAATCAAAGATATCTCTGCTCTTGAACAAGCTGCAAAGGATGGTATTTTGGCTTCATTGCCTGGCATGGGTGAAAAGAGTCAAAAGGAAATCCTTGAAGGGATTGCCGAGCACAGTAAATTTGATTTGGACAGAGTGATGATAAGTGAAGCTTTGATGGAAGCTGAAAAATATATTGAGCATATGAGGGATTGTTCTGAGGTCAAACGTATTGAGTATGCTGGGAGTTTGCGTCGCAGACAGGAAACTTGTGGAGATGTGGATTTGCTTGTTGGTGCAAAGATCGTGGAGAAAGTTATGGAACATTTTGTTTCTTATGGTGATGTGATGAAAGTTCTTGCTCATGGCTCTACTAAGTCTGCTGTGATTTTGGAAAGTGGTATCCAGGTGGACCTGAGGGTTGTTGATGACGAGGCGTTTGGTGCGGCTTTGCATTATTTCACTGGAAGCAAGGAACACAATATTCGAGTTCGGGATATTGCCAAGAAAAAAGGATTGAAGGTTAATGAATATGGAGTTTTCAAAAGAGCGAGCAATAAGATTATTGCCTGCAAGACCGAGGAAGATGTTTTCAAAGCTGTTGGCCTCAAGTATATAGAGCCTGAACTTCGCGAGGGGCTTGATGAAATCACCGCTGCAAAATCGTCGGTGAAGGGTGCCAAAGGCGGTTTGCCCCGCTTGATCGAACTTAAAGATCTCAAATGTGACCTTCACATGCATAGTGATTGGAGTGACGGGAAGAGTAGTGTCAAAGAGATGGCTGAGAACTATCGTGATGTGGGACTCAAATATATCGCTATGTGCGATCATTCCTCTGTTATGGGAGTTACGGGTGGGCTTGATATTGGCAAGGTGCAGAAACAATGGAAAGAAATCGACAAGCTCAACAAAAAGATGCGCGGATTTAAAATTTTGAAGGGAAGTGAAGTTGATATTTTGAAAGATGGAAGCTTGGATTTTTCGGATGAGATTTTGAAGGAACTTGATATCGTCGTCATAGCCGCTCATATGTATGGAAGACTGCCAAAAGCTCAACAGATGAAACGTTTGATTGCTGCTATTGAAAATCCTTATTCCAAAATTTTGGCTCACCCAAGCGGACGTATGATCAACCGTCGAGGGCCGATGGATATCGATATGGTGAAGATTATCGATGCGTGTAAGGTCAACAATGTTGTTATGGAAATCAATTCTAATCCTTTGAGACTAGATCTAACTGATAAACACGTTCGAATAGCAAAGGATAAAGGAGTTAAGATTGCAATTAATAGTGATGGTCATGATAGTAATCAACACGAACTACTCAAGTATGGGATTTTTGTTGCCAGAAGAGGCTGGTTGACCAAAAACGACGTAATTAACACTTACGATCTAGACAAGCTTTTGAAGATTTGGGAATAGTAGCAAATTGACTTTTCCAGGGGTGCGTGAGAGTATTTTCCGGTAATAATTAACCTTATCATTATGAAAAAGTTTTTGATTGGATTTGTCGGTTTGTCTCTAATACTTGGCGTGTTTGCTGGGTGTGGACAAGGCAGTGAAAAAGACCGATTTGTAGCAGCGTCTGTTGAAGTTGGATGTGCTATGTTTGAAGATCCTGCTTTCTTTGAAGACTTCAGTTTGGTTGAGCAGAAGACTATAGAGATTTTTGAAGAATATGGATTTGATGCGACGAGTGAGGAGGAGATGTTGGCTCTTGAAATTTATCAGGAGGACGAAGAAGTTATCAAGGCTGTTCAGGAAGGTATCACTGGATGTGCTGGAGATATTTTTGGTGATTTAATGCTTGATGAAGAATAGTTTGGAAACAAGTAAGGGGACTGCTAGAATTCTAGCAGTCCTTTTTTATTTTATTAAAAGTCTTGTCGCGCATGAAAGTTGCTTTGGTTCACGATTTTTTGCTTAAGCTTGGAGGCGCTGAGAGAGTTCTCAAGGTTTTTAGTGAAATGTATCCAGAAGCACCGATTTATACTCTGTTGTATGATGAGAATGTTTGTGGAAAAGTTTTCCCGAAAGAAAGAGTTAATTATTCTAGATTGCAGGAATTGCCTGGGTTTATTAGGAAAAGACATCGATTTCTCACTTCCAAGATGCCAAGGGTTGTAGAAGATCTTGATTTGGCTGGTTTCGATTTGGTTTTGAGTTCTAGTGCAGCTTATAGTCATGGAATAATTGTACCGGTTGAAACAAAGCATGTTTGTTACTGCCACTCCCCTATGCGTTACGCGTGGGATCATGCTTCTGAGTATTTGAAAGAAAATAAAATCAAAGGTTGGAAGAAAATCCCTTATGCTTGGTTGATTCGTCAATTGAGAGAATGGGATCAGATCTCAGCTGATAGGCCTGATAAATATTTGGCGAACTCTGTGACCGTAGCTCAGCGCTTGAAGAAATATTACAAAGTCGGGTCTGAGGTTGTTTTTCCTCCTGTCGATGTTAGCAAATTTCGTGTGACTGAAAGTCATCAGGATTATTTTTTGATAGTTTCTACTTTGACACCTTACAAAAAGATCGATCTTGCTGTTCAGTTATTTAATAAGATTGGTCGGAAGCTTGTCATCATTGGGGATGGATCTCACCGTCAGTATTTGGAGGCGATTTCTGGGGATAATATTGATTTCCTTGGATTCAAATCTGATGAGGATGTGCGTGAGTATATGCAAAATTGTCGGGCTTTGCTGTTTCCTGGAGAGGATGATTTTGGGATTGTCCCTGTGGAGGCGATGGCTTGTGGAAAACCGGTTTTGGCTTTTGGGAAAGGAGGTGCTTTGGAGACTGTGATTGAAGGTCGGACTGGAGAATTCTTTTATGAGCCGACTGTTGAGTCGATGGAAGATGGATTGGCTCGTCTAATGTATAACGAAAGAAATTACAAACCTTTGGGAATTCGTAGGCATGCGAATCAATTTAGTAGGGAGGAGTTTGAGAAAAAGATTGGGAAGGAGATTGCTAATGTTATTTGATACCCTGTCAATTCTTAGATTTTCTTTTAAGTTAATTTTTCTGTTTGCTATGTTAGAATGTGACTCCAAAATATGGCAAACATCGCATTATACAGAAAGTACAGACCCTTTAATTTCAAAAACCTTGTCGGACAGGATCATATTAAAAATACCCTGACAAATGCGTTCAAATCGGATAATCCATCTCATGCTTATTTGTTTTGCGGGCCACGTGGGACTGGGAAGACAACTACTGCTCGATTGATTGCGAAAGCTTTGAATTGCGAGAATTTACAGGAGGGATATGAGCCTTGTAATGAATGTAATTTTTGTACTTCTATCAATGATGCCAATCTTATCGATCTGATTGAGATTGATGCCGCGTCTAATCGTGGTATTGATGAGATCCGTGACTTGAAGGAGAAGATAAATTTTGCTCCAACTCGTGCAAAGACCAAAGTTTATATCATCGATGAGGTCCATATGATGACCAAAGAGGCTTTCAATGCATTGCTTAAGACTTTGGAGGAACCCCCTTCATACGTTTACTTTATTTTGGCGACGACTGAAGTGCATAAGATTCCTGAGACTATCATCTCGAGATGTCAGCGTTTTGATTTCAAACGGATCGATGAAAAAGCGTTGATGAGTCGACTCGGATACATTGCTCAACTTGAAAATATCAAAGCTGAGGACAAAGCTCTGGAAGCTATTTCTCGTCATGTTGAAGGAGGGTTGCGTGATGCAATTCAACTTCTTGAGCAGTTAACTGTTGATGGAAAACTTTCTTTTGATCACGTCCAAGACATTCTTGGTGTTAGTGATTTTGAAACTTTGGATAAATTATTTGATGCTTTGATTGCTAATGATACTGATGCTGGCTTGAAAATGATTCAGGACATTTATTCCCAAGGATACAGTCTGTTGCAGTTCTGCCATGAATTCATTGATATTGTTAGAAAGAAATTACTTGAGGCTGTTTCTGACAACAATGATGCTGTTATTATTAAGTACCTTAAGATTATTGAAACTTTTCAGGTTGCTAGAGATAGGTTGAAATATTATTCAATTCCACAGCTTCCTCTCGAGATCGCTGTAATTGAATCTACAAAAAACATGGTTGAAGTTGTTGAAGAACAAGCTCCTGTAGCAAAAAGCAAACCTGTGAAAGCTCCGGCGGTGGCTGATCCAGCTCCTGCTCCAGCTGCGGCACCTGTTTCGACAGAAGCTCCGGCGGCTGCTGATCCAGCTCCAGAACCAGCAGCTCCCGCTGAAGACAATGAACCTACGGAGAAAACTCCTTTAACAATAAGTTATGTCAAAGAAAAATGGCCACGAATTACAGAGAGGGTTGATATTCCTGCTTGCAAAAGATCTTTGATGGACGGGGAAATCTCAAAAGTTGATGGAGCAGATGTTACTATAGATTTCAGATCTAATTTTCATAGAAACAAAGTAATGGAGCATGAGAATAGAATTGAAATTGAAAAAATCTTTGAGGAAGTTTTTGGAGTTCCCGTGAAGCTTCTTGGCCAAGTCAAAGAAATTGAAATTGATTCTACTATTACCGAAGATTCTTCTGAGAGAGAACACAAAGGAATTGAGGAAGATTCGACGGACGACGTCTTGGAAGTTTTTGGTGGAGAATTGATTGAAGACGAAGACTAAGCTGTGATTTTGTAAAGGTCTTCTTCGTTGATTACTTTTACTCCAAGCTCTTCAGCTTTTTTCAGCTTTGAACCTGCGTTTTCACCTACTACTAAGTAATTCAAATCTTTTGAAACGCTCGAAAGAACTTTGCCCCCATTGTGTTTGATGAAATCTTTTGCTTGGTCTCGAGTCATGTCTTTTAGAGTTCCTGTGATAACAAAGCTTCTTCCTGTTAATTTTCCTGTGCGACCTACGTTTGATGTGTCTAGAGTTATCCCGACTTTGTAGAATTTTTCTAAAAGTTCTGTGTTGGCAGGATCGTTGAACCATTCGAATATATAGGCTGCTACTTTTTCTCCTACTCCATCGATATTTTCGAGTTCTTCGAATTTGATCGATTGCACCGTCTCTATCAAGTCTAGAATTGAGAAGTCTTCTTTTTGTTGATCTGATTTGTTTTCTGGCTCTTCAAACAAGGTGAGTTCATCTGATTCTTTTTCAATTTTTTCCAAATGTTTCTCTGATTTTTTCTTGTGATTGAGAATGTAGTTTGCGAAATCGTAACTTGAAGTTTCTCCCAGAAGTCTAATTCCAAGACTGAATATAAATCTTTCGATTGGGATGTGACTTGCTTCTTTGAGCGAGATTATCATGTTGTCTGCTCGTTTATCTTTGAAGAGTTCAAGGTTTAAGAGATCGATTTTTTTCAATAAGAAAACGTCGGCGAAATCCTGTATCAATCCTGAGTCTAGAAGTTGAACAACTACTTTTTCCCCAAGCCCGTCTATATTGAATCCTTTTTTTGATACAAAATGTGAGAATTCTTCTTTTTGTTTGGCTGGGCATGATTGGTTTTCACATCTGTATGCAGCAAATCCTTCTTTTCTTTCTATTGGTTTGTCACATACCGGGCAGTTGTTTGGGAATCGGAAACGTTTTTCTTTTCCAGTCCTCAAATCCTTCATACTTTCTACAACCTCTGGGATTACGTCGCCTGCTTTTTGGAGGATCACTGTGTCCCCTATTCTGATATCTTTTTTGTTGATTTCATCTTCGTTGTGAAGTGTTGCTCTTGAGACAACTGATCCTGCGACTAGAGTTGGTTTCATTACTGCGACTGGCGTCACAGCTCCAGTTCTTCCGACTTGTAGAATTATGTCCAGAACCTTGCTTGTTACTTGTTCTGCTGGGAATTTGTATGCGACTGCGTATCTTGGTGTTTTCGCTGTTTTGCCCATCTTCTTTTGTTGAGATAGATTATTTACTTTTATCACAATTCCGTCTATTTCATATGGTAGAGAGTCTCTTTTTTTCTCCCATTTTTTACAGAAGTTCACCACATCATCGATGGATGCTGTTTTGTGAAAGTTTGGTTCCACTGGGAGTCCTAATTTTCTAAATGACTCAAGGACGTCTTTCTGTGTTCCGGGGTCCATGCTATTGGCTCCAATTTCGTAAAAATTGACGTCTAGCCCGCGCTCTGATGCAATCTTTGGGTCGAGTTGACGAATCGCCCCAGCAGCCAAATTACGCACATTTGCGTAGAGTTTTTGGTCCTTTGATTTCTGTTCCTTGTTGATTCGTTCAAATTGTTTTTTTGGAAGAAAAATCTCCCCTGAAATTTCCAGATCAATAGGCTCGTTTAGCTTCAATGGGATTGCTTCTATTGTTTTGGCGCTGTGCGTAACGTCCTCGCCTTCTATTCCGTTTCCTCTTGTAATTGCCTTCGTGAAAACGCCTTTATTGTAATGAATTGTGATGTTGAGTCCGTCTAGTTTTGGTTCGCAAATGAATTCTATTTTGTCTGAAACAAGTTTTTTGATTCTTTCGTGCCAGGATACTATCTCTTCTGCTGAAAATACATCAGATAGGCTCTTTTTGGTGGTGGTGTGTTTAATTTTTTTGAATTTACCAGAAAGCGCACTTCCTACCCTTTGAGTTGGGGAATCTGTTGTTATCAATTTTGGGTATGATTTTTCTAATTCTACTAACTCTTTCTTCAATGAATCTCGAACTGACTCGTTTACGGTCGATTTATCTAATACAAAATAATCGTAATTCAATTGTTTTATCTTCTTTTTTAGAAGATCTATGCGTTTTTTGGCTTCTTGCTCGTTCATTCTTGAAAATCAGGTGGTTTTCTGGTATAATTCTAGGATAAATAGAATTAATTATCAAGTATGTCAGATGAAAGAGATAGCGGCCAAAAGCTCAAAAAAGCTTTGGGAAACGCAACAGATTTGGATGAAAAAGAACAACAAAAACTAAATGAACCTTTGTCGGACCCAACAGGTGTGGATACCGATAATGATAAGTTTTTGGATGATATTCTTGGGAAGATTGAAGGTGGGCAGATTGACCTGCATACCCCTTCTAGCTTGATAAATCAGGATGTTTACAAAAGATTGTCTGAATCTGTTCAAGGAGAAACTGATCTCAATACAGTAAGCTTGCTTGCTCGGCTAAGAGAGCTCAAGGGTCTCCATGATCTTGGACAAGTAGAATCATATCAGTTCAAAAATTTGATTGAACAAGTTCGTTTGACTAAGGAGCGTCTTGAGAAAGATGCAGGTGATATATTTATAATTTAAATTTATGACTGGACCAGGAAAAACAGAAAAACCAGAAGAAACAAAAACATATATTGAGGATGTAGGACCGGACGAGGAAAAAAAGAAAGAGCGGCCTGCTGCTAAGCCTTCTTCAACATCTGAGAAAGCTGATCTGTCTGCTGACGTTGTTCCTAGAACTGGTAGCACTGGTAGTATTGAAGTTACTGACAGAAAGGGTATGAAGAAAGAGGGGCTTCCCAAAGATGTAGGAGCGATGGTGCATCTTGCTCTTGATGTAATGGAAAAGAACAAAGAAAAAAATAAAGATTCCGTGGCTTATAATGCTGTTCGTGGAGCACTTTTGCTTTATAGTAAGTATTTTGGCTTTGCTATGACTCCCGGAAGTTTTTCTATGTATATTGATTCGGCTTTTTTCAATGAGAATTTCGAGAAAGAGCAGATGGAACAGCTTTGGATAAATACTTACAAAAAACAATATGCTTATTGGATTAAAAAATATGACAATGCTAAGGATGATACGGAAAGGGCTGAGATTGAAAAGAAGATTGGAATCTTGGAAAAGAGATTGTATGCATTTGAAAAGGAGGAATTTGAGAAAATAGACGATTATAGAGAAAGACTGAAAGAGGAAGTCGGATCTTATGAGCAAAGGGACGAAATTGCCTTGGATACTGATGAGCTTGATAAATTCAAAGATATCGATGATGCGGATCCTTATATTTCTACCTATTATGTTAGTAAAGAGCTTGGTGCTTTAAATCCAAGTGGTTCTGGTTCTGAAATCAAAAAGGAATATGATCCTGAGCGTTTGTATGCAAATCTTATGCATTCTGAATATCAGGACAAATTCAAGGGCACCACTCAAAATCTATATGATCTTGAGGAGAGTGAGTCTAATTTTAGGGGAGATTTTTCTGCCGGCACTTTGCCTGCTGGAACTATTGTCTTTTTCAATAGATTTGATATTGCAAATGGAATTAGTGATAGAGGGAGCCTAATTTCTGGAATCGTTGGTATGGATGGAAAAATCAGATACCAAACGAAGAATGGTCTAGAGGTTTATGCTGGATTTGATGCTGTCAATAATGATTTGATGGATCTTTTGCAAGAGTTCCAAGATAACAAGGGTACTGTCGATTGGAATGATAAGACTAAAGGCATAATTGAACGATCAAAAACTGCCAGTGTTAATAAATTCATGGGAGCTTTTATCCCAAATATAGAAGAGGGTGATAAAATACCAGAAAAGACAAAAGAAGAAGAGGATGCCGAAGCTAAGGCTAAGGATGAGGCTACTGACGCCGCTACTGAGCCTGACGAAGAAACAAAACCTGAGGCTGCTCCCACTGAAGCTGCCGAGCCTGCCGAGGAACCAGCCCCCGGGGCCGCTCCCGCTACAGAGGCCAAGAAAGCTGAGACTGAACCCGAAGCAAAGGAAAAAACAAAAAAAGAAGAATAAGATAAAAAATCTTAAGTCAATTGCACTTTAATTAAAAAAAACATACACTCCACAACTGATGACAGACGACCAACAAACACATGACGACAAGACTGGAAAGGGCAAAAGTACCTTGGTAAAGGTCGACCCTAATATGACCAATGAGCAGTATATTGTTGAGGCAGAGAAGCATTATATTATTCCAAAATTGGTTCGAGAGGTTTTTCCTGATCTTGTGAAACTCATCTTTGAGACTGAGTCTATGGATATGGATGAGCGTGAATATTGGCTTCAGATTCTTCCTATTATGACTGAGGATCAAATCACTAAGTTCAGAGATATCCTTGTTAATGAAAAAGAACAATTGGATAAATTAGACACAGAGTATGAGAGTGAAATGTCGTCTCTTGAAGAAAAACATGAAAAAGCTTTGGATGAAGAGGACCTTAGAAGAAAAAGAGAAGAATTAGAGGCGAAAGAGAAGGCCGCTGAGAAAAATGAAGCACAGGCTGAAAAAGACCTTTTAGATCAATTAGATCAACTCTAGATTTGCTCTTCTATATAGTCCGCTGTTACCACTAATCTTTTTAGGTTTGTTCCAATTGGATAACAAGTGATCAGAGTCAATTGTTTATCTGAAGTTTGCTTGAGAATATCTATATTTGAAGGAAGAACTATATCTATATTACTAATCTCATAGATGTATTTGTGTTGGTCGTAGTATAGAGCCACTCTATCTCCTAATATGACTTCTTCTAGGAGGGCGAAAACGTCTTTGAACCTACCTGCATCCCAAGGGAAGTATGAGCTGTGACCTGTTATCACAGTGTTCCCGCTTTGATCTGGGAGACTTGTCCCTGGGTAATGCACAACCCCGTATTTCAGAGCTTCTTGCATATCTTTTTCTAGAGCGTTCCAATCTTTTTGTATTAGGTGTTCGCTTGATACTCTTAATACTGGAAGATTTTGGTGAATTCTAGGGATTACTAGCCTTGTGTCTGGAGGAAAGATTTCGAGATCAAGTTCTGGAATTGTTTGTACTTGGGAAAGCGTTGCCTGATTCGTATCTACAAGTTTTTGCTTTGGTTTTGGGGTTGTCTCTTGATTCACAACTTCTAGAAGGACACTTTCTTCCTGATTACCAGACATTTCAGCGACTTTGAATTTTGCTCTCTGATAAAGAGCACTCCAGTTCATCGCTACAAAAGTCACGATAAGAATCAATAAAGTTACGAAAATTTGCCTTCCTGCATCCTTTATAATAGATAAAATCGTCCTTTTTTTAGGCTTTTTATTGTGCTTGTGCTGCTCTTCCCCCACATGGAGCACGAAATGTTTATTTGGTTCTGTCATATTTACTTTAAATCTAGTTATTATACCTGAAAATTTACTTTTTTTCAATGCGCTATGCCTTATTTCTCACTTAATCTTATTAAAAGTTTGACTTCGCAGGCGTTTTATGGCATATTTAATATCATCCAAAAATCAGTTTGTATATGACTATTTCTGTGGCAGAACAGTATAAAAAGTATTTCGACCTTGATAAGATAATCAAGGATATACGAAGTTATTTAAAGGATTTTGATGAGAAGAATCTGATTAAGGCTTTTGAATTTGCTGAAAAAGCGCATGGTGGACAAAAAAGAAAAAGTGGAGAACCTTATATTATCCATCCTGTTGGCACTGTTGAAAGACTTATTAATCTTCATGCAGATGAGCCGAGCTTGATAGCAGCTCTTCTTCATGATGTACCTGAAGATACTGACGTTGGTATAAATCAGGTCAAAAAAGAATTTGGTGATGAAGTTGCTTTTCTTGTTGATGGTATTACAAAATTATCCAAGGTTTATTATCGCCATGACATGGAAGAACGTCAGGTTGAGTCTCTGAAAAAACTTTTGATTCATACCGCGACAGACCCGAGAGTAATTTTGATAAAGTTGGCAGATCGTCTCCATAATATGGAGACTTTGAAATATGTGGATAAACCTGAAAAAAGAAGGCGTATTTCGAAAGAGACTCTGGAGATTTATGTTCCTATCGCAAATTTGCTTGGTATACAAGATTTGAAATCCACATTGGAGGATCTCTGTTTCCAATATTTGCACACTGATGATTATGAAAATTTGAAGAAGAAAATTTCTGAGACTATGAAACGACATAAATCTTCTCTGAATAAAATGATGTCTGTTATTGGAAATGAACTCGATGATCGTGATCTTAAAGCTGAAGTCCAAGGAAGAGAAAAAAGCCTTTATAGTATTTATAAAAAAATTAAATCCGAACATAAAACCGTAGAGGATATTCATGACAGGATAGCCATTAGAATAATCACAAAGAAAACTTCTGATTGCTACAGAGTGCTTGGGATTATTCACGATAAATTCAAACCTAAACCTGGTAGATTCAAAGATTACATAGCTGTTCCAAAAGTAAATGGATACCAGAGTATTCACACCATTGTTTTCGGCATAAAGGGTGTTTTGACTGAGATTCAAATTCGCACTGAAAAAATGCACATTGATGCTGAGTACGGTATTGCGGCTCACTTTTTTTATGACGAAGAAAAGAAAGGAGAATCTAAATTAAGTGGAGACCAGCGTTCTTCTTGGGCTGGCAAAGTTCTTGATTTGCAAAAACATCAGAAAAACAATGAAGATTTTATTTCGAATTTGAAAATAGATATTTTCCAGGACAGAATTTTTGTTTTCACTCCTGAAGGCGAAACTATAGATCTACCTAAAAATGCTACGGCTATAGATTTTGCTTATGCTATTCATAGTGATGTTGGCAACCATGCATTCAAGGCTGAAATCAATAATGAACTCAAGCCTATCACTACAATTTTGAAGACTGGCGATCATGTAAATGTAAAAATTGCTGAAGATCAGGATCCCGAGCTTATGTGGCTTTCTTTTGCGAAAACTAGTTTGGCTAAAAATAAAATTAAACTTTTTTTGAAGAAGGAAAGTTTCAAGAAAAAGATTTTTGATGGTATCCACATGCTTCAGAAAGAAATGGATAGAACTGGACTTGGTCTGATTGAAGACATCAATTTTAGAAAGCTGAAAGTTTTATTCGATGAGCATTTTAGTATAACTATTACTACGAGGAAAAAGCTTTTTGCTGATATTGGAGATGGGACTATCCAGGCTGTTGATGTAGCTAAATTATTGAAAATGCTAAAATTCAAAAAAGGTAAAAAGGAAAATAATTTTGCTATCAAGGTTATGGGAGATAACAGATCTGGTTTGATGAAAGAGATTATTGATATTTTGGTCAGCTATGATGCTAATCTTTCTTATTCTCATGCGAAAGTATCTTTGTTTAGAAAAAAGGCGCTCATGGTTTTTCATGTTGAGTTTGAGGATCTAAAGGATTTCAGTGAAGTTTGTCAGCACATTGAGCAGGTTGAGGGTGTTGAGAAAATATATAGAATTTTCACGCACATGACCGTATCTTTTTATTCTGTCGTTTTGACTACGATAGCTCTTTGGTCTCTTCATCCGCTTTTTATCAATAGTTTGCTTCGCATACATTTCACCGAGAAGTTTGCCTTCTTGTCTAGTTTCTTACTTTATTTAGGTCTTTTCATGCTACTTTTCACTGTTGTTTATCTGAAAAAAATTGTCCAGAAAAGTTTTCCTGGCTTCAGAAATATGAAGTGGATTTGGGCTCTTACTTTTATCGCTTTGACTATCGCTGTGTTTGCTCTACTTCTTGAGCTTTATATCTTTAAAATCTCCTTCAACTGGGTTGTTATATTTGGAGGGATTTTGTTTATTTATGCTTATTTGGCCGCGCAGTATCTGGATCACAAGACTTCGTAGAGAGTAAGGTCTTTCAAGTATAACAATCCTTCCATCAATGCTTTTCCAATGTATGCACCTTTGATGTGGATTTCTTTTAGGAGGTTTAGGTGTTTTACTTGTGAGATTCCACCACCGATATATACTTTCAGGTCTGTTGTAGAGATGATGCGCTCTACTTCGTCATAGTTTGGAAGCAAGGTTCCTTCGCTCCAGATATCGTGATATAGAATGTTTTCTACGTTTATGTGCTTTAGTTCTTGCGCCAGGTCAAAAACTTCGTACTTGTTGGCCCCTGACGTGTGTTCTGACACAACATGTGAGCCCTTTGCTTTTATTCCGCAATAAACGTTGTCAGCTCCATATTTTGCGATTGCCTTTGGAATTATTGTAAGTGCTGAGACTCCTATTATAACTTTGTTGACTTTGCATTCTTGGAAAGCCTTGTCCACCTCTTCCATACTGCGAAGACCTCCTGTGTACTGGATTTCTATATCTGGGTTGTCTTCGACTATTTCTTTGATAATTTTTGTATTTGTAATTTCGTGTTGTTCGCTCGCATTTAGATCAACTAGGAGCAACCTTCTCGCTCCTTGCCTTACAAAATCTTTCGCGTAGTTTTGTGGCTTCTTTGGGTAGGCTTTTTTTTGTTTAATATCCCCTTTGTAAAGAGAGACGCATTTGCCATCTAGTATGTATAGGATCGGTGTTATTTGCATTTTAGTTGTTAAATCTGAAGTGCATTATGTCTCCGTCTTTCACTTCGTAATCCTTGCCTTCTATCCTCATTTTCCCTAATTCCTTGGCTTGGTTTTCTCCTCCGGCTGATATGTAGTCAGTATATTTTATTACTTCAGCTTTTATAAATCCTTTTTGGAAATCTGTGTGTATTACTCCAGCAGCTTCCGGAGCCAAAGCGCCATCTTCTACTGTCCATGCTCTTACTTCTTTTGGACCTGCTGTTAGGTATGTTATTAGATTTAGGGTTTTGTATGCTGCTCGAATTATTTCGTTCAGGCCAGTTTCTTCTAGACCGAGTTCTTTCAAATATATGAGAGCATCTTCCTGTCCTAAATCAGCTAGTTCTTCTTCTACTTTTGCGCAAATTGGGATTATTTTTTCTTCGTCTTCTACTCCTAGGAGTTCTTTGTATTTTGCTTTGTCGAAATCTTTTATTTGATCTTCGTGGAGATTAACAATGTATAGATGTGGTTTTATTGTTAGAAGGTGGAGATCCGTTAGAAGTAATTTGTCTTCGTGCTCTAATTCAAGGTTGCTTGCGAGATCACCTTCTGACAAATGGTCGTTGAGTTTTTCTAGAAGTTCTTGGTAATGCTTTTTTTCTTTGTCGTTTGATTTTGCTTCTGTTCTTGCTTTGTTTAGTCTTTTTTCTAGGGTTTGAAGATCGGCTAGTATCAATTCTGTGTCTATTATTTCGCGATCTCTTTTTGGATCAATGCCTCCGTGAACGTGAGTTATGTTTGAGTCTTCGAAAAATCTGACAACCTGTGCTATCGCATCACATTCCCTTATGTTTGCTAGGAATTTATTGCCTAATCCCTCTCCTTTGCTTGCTCCTTTCACTAATCCAGCTATGTCCACGAATTCGATTGCTGTGGGGATCACACTGTCTGGGTTGTTGATTTTGGCCAAGCGTTTCAGTCGTTCGTCTGGGACTTCCACTACTCCTACATTAGGATCGATTGTACAAAATGGATAATTTGCCGCTTGTGCACTTTTTGATCCAACAAGTGAATTGAATATTGTTGACTTCCCAACGTTTGGCAGACCTACTATTCCGATTTTAAGACTCATGATTATATTCGTTAAATTCTTTTATTGTTATTTGGCCCAGCGCTGTCTTTGATGATTTGCTTTTTGTTCTAGAGAAGTACATCATCTGATTCCCAAACATGTGACCTGCTATTCTAGTCAAAAGACCGTGTTCCCCCATGCAAATACAAATTGCCTTCTGTTCTTTTTTAGAGATTTCTGCCAAAAAGTCAAGCATCCTGAAGCTGTCTACTATTGCTTTTGCGTGAGTTGCGAATTTAATGATGTCCGGTTTCTTCTTCAGTATTTTTTTTTGGAGTTTTTGCAGATCTTTTTGGTATGGGGTTTCTTTGAAGTTGTGATATGAAATTATCAGTTTTATTTCTGGGTTTATTCGTTTTATTTTTTTGATGACTCTAGTCGGAGTTTCTATGTCTAAGTCGATGTATGTTGATAGTTTCACCGCTTCTTCTTGTAGGTTTTTTGAAGGGCTTTCTGATTTGTAGATTATTGGTTTGTTGATTTTTTTTGCGAAAGCTGGCTTCGCGATGGTTGGCTTTGTGAAAGCTGGTTTTTCGAACCAGATCTCCAAGATATCTGCGTCTTTGGTTCCTTTTAGGTCTTGAGTCAAAATTGGAATAACTTTAAACATCGATCATCATTAATTTTACTGCGTCATCTACGACTTTTGTGTTTGAAAAGTGAGGATACACTCTAATGTGATTTGTGTGTCTGAGGTTGTAGTACATTAAGGACTTGAGTCCATTGTCGATGATAATGTTTGGCTTTTCTTTTTTTATAAATTCCACAAAAGCTTCAGAACCCTTCTCTTCCGGTTCTATTTTCTTTCTATATTTTTTTGAGATACTTTTCCCCCTTATATCTACAAATTCATATGCTTTTGTTTTTCTTAGTGATGGGGCTATTTTTGCGTTGAGCCCACTGCCTTCTCCTGTGACAGGGATTGCTAGTCTTATTTTTTTTGTTTTTGTGATTTGAGTGTGAATTGTGAAATCTTTTATATAAGGATTCAACTCTTTTATTTCTTTATCCATTATTTCTAATTCTTCTTTCAAATCTATTAAATCTGCGAAAGCGTTTATTTCCACAAATGCTTCTCCGAATATGAAAGTACCAGCTCTCCTCATTCTTATTCTCTTTATTGAGAGTACTACATCTGTTTTATGAAGGATTATTTTTCTAATTTTTCTTATCATGATTGGGTCGTCCCAATAATCAAGCATATAGAATAATGCTTCTTTCGTGCTATCAATTCCTACTTTCAAGATCATTACAGACATAACCATACTGATTACGCTCTCTACGTACATAATTCCATACATATTTGCCACGATACTTCCTATGACCGCAAAGCTCGCAACGATATCTAACTTTTTATCAACTGCATTGTTCATCAATGACATTGAATTTGTTTTTCGCGCTGCGTCCGCAAGTTTTCTCGCCAAACTTATTGAGAAGAAGACAGATACAATTGTGACGACTAGTCCTATTATGTGAGCTTGTCCTGTTGGCTCTACATATAAATTCTCTACTGCTTGTTTGAATACGTCGTAGCCGAAGTAGATTATTAGAAGAGACACTACCAACGCTCCAAATGTTTCAACTTTGTAGTATCCATATCCGAAATTTTTATCCGCACTTTTTCTGGAAAGCTTCAATCCTATGTAACTTGCAAAAAGACTGATTATATCTGTAACTGTACTAAGTGTGTCCGCAAGAAGAACCACCATCCCTGTTAAGTATGCTGCTATAGCTTTTAGGCCTGTCATCACTATCAGATTGATCAGACTTTTTTTGGCTATTCGTTCTCCCTGAATAAGATTTCTTTTTCCGCTCATTGCGATAATTTTATCACATTTTTTTTTGAGAAGGAACATTTCGTTGAGCGCCTACCTGATGAACTTCAACACCTTTTTCAATTTCGTCAATTTATAAGGTTGATTTCCTTTTTACAATCTTGAATTATTCCATATAATTTACAACAAGCAAAAAATATTTCCTAACCCCCTTAGTTATGAGGAAGTTTTTACTTGGTCTAGCTGCAATAAGCATGACTGCTCTACTAGCAGGATGCGTGCCAGCTGAAGACGCTGAAGTAGTTGAAGACGACATGGTTGTTGTAGACGAAGTTGTTGAGCCAGAAGTAGTTGTAGAAGACGAAATGGCTGACGACGCTGTCGTAGAAGACGAAATGGCTGACGACGCTGTCGTAGAATAGTTAACTCTATCTACTAGTAGCTACTAGACAAAAAAAGCGGATAAATGTTTTACCCGCTTTTTTTGCGTCTATTTATGCTTCGAGGAATTGTTTTGTATGGATGTCTTCTGCCGCTACTTCTTCGTGAACTTTTGGTCTTCTTATAGATGCGTGTCTTCTTGCTTGGAGTTGTTCTTTTTGGATTGTATCTATTAATTTTTTGATCTGAATTATCATTCTATCTTTTGAAAGGTCTATTGCTTTCAAAATTGTGTGACTTGTTTCTTTTGCTTTGAGTGTTTTCATTGGCATTTTCAAGATAAGTTCTACTGAGTATGCATCGTGTTTATCAAACTTCTCTATTGTACAATCCAGTAAGACTGCGTCTTCTTGGAATTTTTGTAAAAGGCCGTTGATCTGCTTCAGCTTACTCGGAATATAATTGTCGAAAATCTCTTGCTCTTGCTTCGAGAGGTTTTTGTAGGTGTTGGTGACCTTCATAAAAGATGGGTTAGAGGTTGGAGGGATCTATTGTATCATGTTTTTTCGTACAATCAAAAGACCTTCTTAATATGTTTTGAATGGTGCCGGGGGGCAGGATTGAACTGCCGACACCTGGATTTTCAATCCAGTGCTCTACCACTGAGCTACCCCGGCTAATTTTCAAAGATTCACGTCCGAGATTTTAAAGCTTCATCTGTCTAAATGCAACAAAAAAGCTCACCCCTATATCGAGGTGAGCTTTAACTTTATCTTACTGGATTCCAATTAAGCTTTTTTAAGCATTGGAAGTCCTGTTCTTTTGTTCTCTACTACTTGGTACCCTTCTGGCATCTCGTCTAGAGAGTCATTTCCTTTTACTTCTTTGGCGAAGTAATAGATTCTTTGTAGTCTTCCACCTCTGAGAGTTACCTCTTTTGTGTGGAGGTAGTAAGTTTGACCCTTACTGTTTTCGTGACTGTAAGCCATGGAAAAATGGGTTAAGAATTTTTCTAAAAAAAGCCTACCTGATACCAGGTTCGTTGTAAAGAGAACAGGCCCTCTTATTCACGCTTTGTCAAGCTGAATGTTTTTGGCTTGTATTGGGGGTTTTCCTTGCGGCTATAGGTTGAAGTGCGTTTTATTGGCTTTATTTAGCCGATATTAGACGCTTGAATTCTTTCAAACCGGTATTATACATAATATATTTATCCATGAATTCATTATATTCATTACTTACCTTGCTTTTGTCTCTTGGTACTTTTTTCTTCTGTTCTTCATAATATGTACGCCATTCGTAGCTTGCATTGCTATCTCCCTTATACCTTGCTCTTGCTTGGACGAGCCTGTGCCTTCCTGGGCTCTCCCATCTGATTCTTTTACTTGCTTTGTATTTTATCCATGCTGCTGAAGCTGCTATGTCTGTAAGCAGGTTTTCGCCTCTTTTGAATTTCTTTCCTGGGTAGAATTTTCCCATAAATGCTCTGAACTCTTTACATGGACCGTGGTCTTTTTCATTTAGATCCTGCCAGGCACTGTCTTGGAATTGGCCTATACCTATGGATTTTCCACTGGAGTAGTTGAGATCACCTTTTGCCCCATGCTTGAAACCGGACTCCTTGTGGAGGGTTGCCAGTAGCATGGCAGGTTGAATTTTAAAATACTTAGCTACTCCTGATATGATTTGGACGAGGGCTGGTCTTTTTGTGTAGAGCTCTTTGAATGAAGCCGGCTTGAATTCTTCTGTAGCATTTTTGGTTGCTAGGTAGATCAAAGCTTTGTTTATTCCATAATAACCAAGCATAGAGGTCACCTCTTGTGATTGCTCTTTTCTTTTCGCTGTTGCTGCTTTTTTGGGCGTGCGTTCTTTTTGTTCTGATTGTTCTGCGCCCGAGAATTTCGCTGATTCTAGACCCATAAGTTCTGGTTTAAGATGTAGCTGATTTGTGTCCTTTGGAGTAATTCCTTATACCTGATCCTGTCACTCCGTATTTTGATCTTAGTTCTTGTGGGGTTTCTACTTTGATGCCTTTGCTGCGTGCGTATTTTATGACCGCTGTGAAGTAATCCCATTCAGTTCCGAAGTAGCTATAACGTAGCCCTACCATCTTAAAGGCCTCACCTACTGACTTTGCATACCCAGCAGCTAACAGCCCGCCTGCTAACCCAGTTCTTGCTCTGTGCGTTCCGTATCTGCAGTGAATGTGGATTGATTTTCCTTGTCTTAAATATGAAGCTATTTTGTTGAATAATGTGACTGATCTAGCCTCGTATTTATCAGGCATATATCCTCTATAATGCTCTAGGCCTACTGCTTGTGCTGCTCTTTTTGTTTCTTTATGTCCAGATAAACTAATTATAGCTTGTATACCTCTTTCTTTTAGTTTTTTTGCTTGGCTGTTTGCTCGGGATTGACTTGCTGTAATATGTTTTTTTGCACTTGTTGTAACCCCTAACCTTCCTGAGGTTGAGATTTGTATTTTGCCTTTTGATGTTGTTAAATTTCTTTGAAAATAGTTAAATGGCCTCCCTGCGTTTCCTGATTTTGGATGTTTTGGAACATAGTCATCTGCTGAGACGAACTCTGGCGGTGCTGGTTCCGGAGTTTTTTCAGCGACAGCCTTTTCGGTAGGCTTAGGTTCTACTGCAGGTGCTGATTCTGGAGTTGCTTCTAATGTGTTCCAAGCTAGATCGTGCTGTAATTGTGGAATTGGATCTTCGAAGCCTGATTCTGCCGTTCGGAAATAGACATTTTTGATTGCTCCTGTTTCCTTGTCGATATCCACTACGGCCGCAGATCTGACTGACATTAATCTCCCTTTCTTCAGACCAGAGTAGTTCATTCCCATTCCGCCTGGGTTGAGATAATTTCCTATAACGTGAGAGAAATGTGTGTGTCCGCTCAGTATATAGAAAGGTCGCCCATTGTTTTCTATATTTTCTTTTGCAATTTTTTGGATTTCTTTGAAGTTTCCCAGAATACTTTTTCCACTTCTTTCGTTGAGCCCGCGTCCAAATGCGTCCTGAAAGGGCGGAATGTGATTTACCAAATAGACTGCTCCTTTTGCTTCTTTGGATTTCTTTCTGAAAAATTCTGTTTGTTTTTTTGAAACTGATCTACTCCCTATCCAGTTTAAGACTACAAAAGTTGCATTACCAAATGTGAAACTATATGCGCTCTTATTTCCTTCAAATTCCGGAAGCTTGTCCTTGTATAGATCCTGCATGTAATCTGTTTTTCCGTTAGAGTTGTCATCATGATTTCCCAACGCTAATGCAAAAGGAAGATCTCTAAATTGTTGAAATTCTCCTTTGACTTTTTTCAGCATTTTTTTGTAATTTCTACCAAGATCATAAATGTGATCCCCGACTCCTATAGCAAAATCCGCTTCCCATTCTGGACATTTTTTTTGGAGTTGTTTTAGGTTAAGTTGGTCTGTATTTCTTCCTTTTTTTGCGTCTGTATCGCCAAACACCACCAGTCTTATTGTTCCTGCTTCTTTTTTTGGTATTTCTTTTGTTAGCGGGGTTTCTGGGATTTCAGAAACTTTGCTTGGGTTTAATTTCCTTTTTATATTGTCTATGTGGGCTTTGTATTCTGCTGCTATGGAAGCCGGCATTTTAGCGACTGCTTCCGCAGGAGCTGCTGTCCGGGCTGCAGGAGGAGCTACAGACTCAGCCACTGCTCCTGCATAATCACTTGTAGGCGATCTGCGTCTGCGTGAAGGACTGCGTGCTGGCCTCACTGTTTCGATTTGCACCTTTGATTCTGGTGCTTTTGATTCTTTAACTTTTTGCTCTTTCACTTTTGATTTTAGTGCCTTTGCGACGGCTTTTGTTTGTTTTTTACGATTTTTTTTCGTTGCTTTTCGTATTTGCTTTTTCATTATTTCAAGAATCTCTTCTTTAGATTTGCCATCTATGTCTTCTGGTCTGATTTTCACTGTCGCTATTCCCTGATTTGGAAGTTCCAAAAGGGTTAATTCCCCTTTTTCGTCCTGGTAATAATAGTCAATATTTCCGTTAACATCCTTGCGTTCAACAATTTGTGCTTTTGCTCCATCTACACTGATTGAAAATTTCTTTACGTCTGGAGTTAGAATGTCTTTTGCTGTTAGACGCTTGTTGTCCGGTCCTAATGGAATTTTTTCTAAATCGATTTCCATTTTCACTGTTCCTTTTCCGATGGCTTCTTTTATAACTTTTACTGTTTTTGTTATTTTTGACAATACTTTTGCCGCTTTGAATAGAATATCTTTTGAGCTTATTTTTGTGCTTGGTTTATGTTTTTCTTTTAAAGCTTCCACCAAAACTGCTCCGAATACACTTTTTGCAATTTTTGGAGAATTAGTTTTCAGGGATTGTTGAAGCCCAGGCTTTTCAGCCTTTACTTCTTTACCTTCTGTTTTTGCTTTCTCGTTGGGCATTATTTCATTAATTAATCCTTGTATTATACCATTTCTACGTTAATTCTTCAATTCCTAAGAGTTGAGTATTTGTAGGATTTTCGTAAAATCCAGAGCATGAATGAATCGCGACCCAGGACAAGAGAGGAGTGTAAAAATGATGTGCGCCCATGCCCTTGGGTTGGTTGTGGATTTCATCTTTATTTGGATGTAGATGATAATGGTGGAATAATTTTCAATCATGAAAACACTGTTTTTAATGATGATGATCTCGAAGATCCTGATTTGAGAAAAATGGTTCAAACTTGTGTTTTAGATATCGCTGACAAAGTTAAGGATGGTCTTACTTTTTGTGAAATAGCTGAGTATCTTGGTTGTACTGTGAAAAAAGTGAAGGAAATTTTGGATAGTTGTATAGGAAAGATCGACGACGGTGGCGAAGAATTGATGGATAATTGAAACTCTACAAGGCTTGTGTTATGATGTTTTCCTTTTTTAATCTATCGACATGGGCAGAGGTTCAAAATACAAAGGTCCTGAATTGCCCTTTGGGCAGCCTAAAAAAGCTCCCGAGACTGTTCCTGCTGTCGAACCTGTTTGTGAGGAGCAACCTTCCTGTGAGGATGGCTTTGATAGTAAAACCTATACCCTCAGGGTTGATGAAGGTCTTGTTTTTTTGACTGCACCTGTGAAGTTGGCGGTTTTGGAGGCTGTTGGATTGGATGAATGGCCTGAAAGACCTCTGGAGATAGTTGGTTCTAAGATGATGATTGTAAGAGATCTTATCCGTGATTGTTTTCCTGGTTTTGATGTTGTTGAGATTGATGAGGTAGATCGTTTGGTAACTGGTGACCCAGAGGCTGCGATAATAAAGGATCCTAATCCTGAAGAAGAGCAATCTCTTGGATGGGGGGTTTTTGCCGCTATGGCTCAGGATATTTATAAAATTATACAGAGAGTAAATCAAATTCCTGGCATTAGGCCTGAGAGACACAAGATTTATTTTAAAAAAACATCTCCTGGAAATTATGTTTTTGGATATAGAGGCGAGACCATTCCTTGGAGGCGTCCTGATGGCTCTTTTTCTTTGAAAAGTCTACAGGATTTCGTGATGTTTATAAGGGAAGTGGAGGAAGAAAAGCAATTTAATCTTGAGGTTGAGCCCTAAGCTTTTTTACTGAAAATTGAACTCCCATGACAAAGATCCAGAAGACCATTATTATGAGGAGATTCTGGAAATTTATTAGTGAAACTATTTTTTCGCCTGCGACGTAGACTAGGATTAACCAAAGAGTTGCCCAGAATGCGAATGCTGCTAGTGAGTATTTTATAAATGTTTTTGTTTTGATTTGAAGTATACCTGCTGCTGTTGCTGTAAGAGAGCCAACGTGGGGGTGGGCGTAGCTGATCATTAGAATTTTTAATCCGTGTTTCTCTATACGTTTGCGCATTCTATCTATTTCTTTTTCTAAACCAAGTTTGAGAAAAATTTTGTGCCAACCGTATTTGCCCATATAGAAATTGACGATAGCCATTAGAAATAGGCCTGTCATTATCAAAGCTACTGTAATTGCGATGCTCTGAGCACCTTGTACTGCGAACAACGTTCCCATCACCACTACTATCGATCCTGGAAAGAACCAGTTGATTAGCAAAAACCCTTCTGCGAGAGCTGCAACAAAAACTACCCAATAACCATGTATTTCATATTGAGCCTGTGCGAAAACTAGAATTTCATTGTATGTTGGGAGGTCGAGCGCTTGGTATATTAAAAGGAATATTCCTAATAGTAGGAGAAGTGTAATCGGGAAGGCTGCGTATAATGTGAATTCTCTGAGGTTTTTTGTCATTTTGTTAACGTTCCTTCAAGGATATGTTTGTCAGGAGCCGGATCTCCGTCGTTTGGTTCGAGCGTCAGTACATAAAAATCGTGGTCTCTCAGGTCTCCATCTGCCGTAAAAGTGTTTGTGTGTGTTCCGTCTATTAATTCTGTTTTGCCTGTACTGAGTACTGAGGTTGGGCTTTTTCTCACGATCCATCCTTCATAAAAATCTCCGTTTTCTGTTGCTGGTAGGTTCGTGAAAGTTGCATGAAGCATGTATGTATTTATTTCTGCGTCGAATTTTGCCGATGCTTCTCCGTATGATTCTCCACCTGAGACATCTTTGAGTGATGCTGTGTACTCGTATTCTTCACTGATTAATTCTGATTCATGTGATGGCTCTGGTTCATGTATGTTTTCCGAAGCAGTTTTTAGAGAGCATGCAGTTAGGACTATCAGTGAAATTGATAGTGTTGTGATTACTAATTTCATAAGATGAGGGTTATTTTTCTTATGAGAGTCTAACACAATTGATCTATTTTTACATTTAGAAGTATAATGAACCCATGCCTTACAAACACACACAGATCGGATACTTGATGATAGTGGTTTTGATTGCTATCGTTTTGTATTTTGGAGGGATTTTGATGATAGCTGAGCCTGAGCCTGCTTTGATTCCTGTCTTGTCTATTGTCGTGCTTATTCTTGCTTCTTTCCTCACTCTTACAGTTTGGATTGATGGAAGTGAGTTGAAGATTAAGTTTGGGTATGGGTTGTTTAGCAAACGTTTTGCTTTGAGTGAAATTGCTTCAGCAAAAGCTGTAAAGAATCGTTGGTATAATGGTTGGGGAATCAGGTTTTGGTGGAAGCCTCGTATGATGATTTTCAATGTATCTGGCTTTGATGCGGTTGAGATAAAGATGAAGAATGGGAAGATATATAGAATAGGAACAGATGAGCCTGAGAAGTTTGTGAATGCAATTAAACAGATGGTTCGTGGATGAGGGGTTCAGTTTTTGTGAGTTTTACTCCTCTGGATCCACTTCTTCAACTATTTGCATTGCGTTTCTTCTTGTTTCCACATCATCTGCTCGAGCATCTTCGGCCTTTTTTCTTACGCCATCACTTATCTCTTCTGGGATTCCAGCTACGATCTGACATCTTCTTACCCCTTCTTTAGTCCGAAAAGCTGCTCTATCTAATATTTGATCCAAAAAGGCTAGAATTTCCTCGTAAGAACTTTCTGCTGGATCGATACTTTCTCCAAAACTTCTAGGTCCATGACCAAATCCTTCAAGTTGGAAGGGAACTATTCCACCGAAAGAGTTCATCGCTGCATCTGGATAGTGCATTAAACGAAAGTCTGGGAATCCTCTTGCTTCGAGTGCTTTATAAAGCTTTGGCATACCTACTGCTATCGTATATTTCTGTGCGTCAGACATTCTCTCAGGATATTTGGTAATTAATGTATTGTTGCTTATTGTGTGGGACCGACTAAAAATACTTGGCTCATGTACATCTTCTTCTGCAAAATTTTCTAGATTATCAACCCTGGTTGTTCCCGCATCAAGCTTTCCGCAACGCCTAGTCAATTCTTCGAATAGCTCTACCCCGCGTTGAAGCTCGGGAGAGATTTCCTTAGGGTCAGGGACACTTGTTAGATTAGGTTTATGTTTGTCATTACTCATAGTTTTATTTTAATTATATCCTCCCAATTGCATATTCTAGCCAGGCTTTGAGGGACTGAAATTTTAGTCTTTTTTTACTTGTTACTTTTTGAGAAATTTTTGCGTCTGCCTTTAAAGTTTTTTTGAATTTTTTTGTAAATTTACAATCTGCGTCATTTACCAAAACATTTGTTTCTTTCAATTCATGTAAGGCTCCGAAATTCAAATTTGCCGACCCAAGAAAGGAGACTTTGTCGTCTATGAGGATTGCTTTCGAATGCATGGCTTTTGGGTATAAGAGAACCTCTATTTTTCCACCTGTAGCTTCGAGGAGTTTCGCAGCTATCATCTTGTTCAAATCGTCCTGAAGATTTGATTTTTTTGGGATTATCAATTCAACTTTCACACCTTTCTTTGCAATTTCTATTAGTTTGTCATTGATAGACTGTTCCCCCATGTAGGCAACTTCTAGTACTACTTTTTTCTGTGCTTTATCAAGCAGTTCCAATAGTTTTTTTACGATCTCAAATTGTTTTTTCTTTCCATTCAAAACATTGATTGAAAATTCGAATGAGGACCCGTAATCAAAGTCATCCACGTCATTTCCTTGGAGACGTTTCTTGAATTTTTGTACTAAAGCGCGACTTTCCATGTTTACCATGAAATCGTGTCTTGCTTTTTTAGGGTTGGTATTGCTGTGGTATTCATCCCCTATATTCATCCCTCCAGTCATAAAAATCTTATCATCAAAAATATAATATTTTGAATGATCGTTTAGATTCTCATCCTTCATCACGGTTACATTTTTGTGAGTGCATAACTTGTCGGATATCTTGAAATTTTTTATCTTTTGCTTATTCGGTTCTTTGTAGACCATTGCTATAAGCTTTGATATCGACTTGAGCTTAAATCCGCTGTTGGACTCAAAAAAACCTCTTCCTCCATACCCCCCAGCTTCAAATACGCTGCCCAGAGCATCTTTTCTAATTTCAATTTTAACTCCCCTCTTAGCAGCTTTTAATAGAGCTTTGCCAATTTTGTTTCCAATCTGATCGTTTTTCCATATGAACATTTGAATCAAAATACTCTTTTTGGTTTCATTGATATTTTTTATAATTCTCGAGAAAACTTCTTCTCCATCCACAAGTAATTCTATTGTGTTCGAAAATTCATTATCTTTTTTGTGTTTTTTTATATGTATATTGTTTGGCAAAATTTTCTTCAATTTTTTCCTAAGCTTATCGTCGAAAAAAGACAAATACCGATCTTCCAGCCTCACTGTTTGCTTGTATATTTTTTTGAGAAGACTCTTTACTTTTCTTTTTTTCAAACGTTTCCTAGATACGAGATCACGGATACGTTCTATGTTATCGAAAAGGGTTTCTTTTTTGTGTTTTTGTTTGTTTTTTGAAACTGACATATGATTTTTTATTCGGTTCTTCATTGTATTATACGTCTTTTTTGGACTTTCGTCAACGGAGCGGTGCTTAAATCTTAAAGTTTATGATGTGAACAACTTCACGCAGATTTCATGTATTAAATCTCTCTCCTCTTGTGTTGGAGCTAATGATTGGTGATCAGATGAAAAAACGCTTACGATTGTCATTGCTGCGAAAAAATGAGTGTCTTTTTTTAATTGTTCTGTGTCTAATGAGACCTGTTCTCCTCTAGAAATACGTTCTTCTACTATTTTTTCCATGTGCCCAACGTATGCCTTATCAAAAGCTTCTATTAGTGATTCTAGGTGCTCGGCATTAACTCCTTCATTTTTGATAGAATGTCTTATAACCGAATATAGTGTATGCCCTGCTTCGTATGCTGGATCAATGAATGTCACGTAGTCAAAATCATATATTTTATACTCGTCCGGGTTTCTCCTGTTTATGAAGGTATTGTTCATTTTGAAATCCAAATGACCGAAGCTACACTGTGATTCAAAACGTGCTTCTGATCTATCACATGTTTCCATAAATTCTTCCTGTATATCCACTCCGGCCTCTTTGGCCGCTTCCTTTACTTCGTGGTAGATCGGATTGTCAGCATGATAGGGCTCTTCCAATGCGTGGAATATTTCTGTTACCCAATTTGGACCTCTTAGCCAATCTCCAAATCTCTTCGCCTCTTTGAATCTTATTTCTTCGTCACTGATTGCGAGTAGTTCTCTTATTTTTCCTTTCATATTCTTTACCCCTAACGAATTTCCATGTAGATCGGCAAGCGCTAGTGCAAATATTTCTACAGCTGCTGCTTCGCTAAGTCCTACTTCTTTGTAGTTTATTAATTCAACATAGTCCTGGCTTAAATCTGGCTGTATGAGAACGCTTTGTGCAATTATCTCAATATCGTTTATTTCTTGTGGGCTAAATCTATTTCTCACTGCTGCTTCTAGTGGTGGATACAACGTCCCGATTACATGCTCTTCCCCAAGTACTTCCGCAAAAATATTTTCGCATAAGGTGCTCAAGTATGTGTTTTTTCTTGGTGAATGTCTTTGGAAAAATCTAAATCCTAATGGATCGTGGAATCGCATGAAATATCTTTCGCCATCTGATTCTACAAAAAATGAGAAGTTTGAATTTCCAAATTTTGTTTGTCTTGTTATCGAGATTTCTTCTCCAAGCGTTACGCCTGCTTTTGCGAATATTTCTCTGACAACTTCTGGTTCTTTCACCATTTCCCTTCTTCTTTCTGCGTTGATCACTATTGAACAAAGTATTTGGAGAGTTGGATCCTGGAAGTATTCTTCATTTTGGAGCCTCTCCATGTTTTTTGAGATACCTCTTTCTAGGTGTTTTAGTTTCATTTTCCTGGTTGTTTCCGGTTTACCGGCTTCTTGCAAATCCTCTTCGCTAATTATTCCGTTTTTTTCTAACAGGTTGAAAAGGATATCGAAATTCTTGTTATCCTTTATTAGCTTGTGGCAAAATTCTTGCTCTCCTTCTGGATGTGTTGTAGTTGCTAGAGGGTCTAAGTCTTCACTTCTGATCCCAGTTTCTTGCCTCATTTGGTAGATAGCATCTCTGATTTCTCTATGCCATGCTTGTGCTAATTTTCTTGGATCGGTATCTGGGAGACTGTCTATTGCTTTTGTTATTGAATCGTAATATTCCTTTCGAATTTTCAGGAATATTTCTTCAAATTCTGGAAAACCTAATGATTCTGTAATTCTTTCTCTCCACTCTGTGTCTCTTAATAATCTTCTTATTATATTTCTTAGAGCTGGTTCTTCCGGGTGTTCTACTAAGAAATCGGGATTGGTTCTTATTGGAAGTTTATCTGGATTTTCTAGTAAATCGTCTAGAGTAATGTTAGTGGCTCTTAGTGTTTCTTTAATTAGCAATATAGTGATATATGCATCAAAAGATGTACCTGCGGGTAATAATTCTTTTGGGAAGTCTTCTACATCCATTGTTAGAGCTCCTCCGTAACCTTGTGGTAGTGGTGGAACTCTACGTAGAATGTCTGGCGACTTTCTGACGCTATTTAAGAAATGCATCCCAGTTGTTTTTTTTGAGGTCGAGTATGTTCCACTGACTGCTTTCAGCGGTTCGTTCTCTCTTAGCTCTGTTACGTTGCTTAGAATCCCGTTTTTCCCATCTGGATAGCCAATATCATCATCAGCTATATGCATATATACTTGTCCTGGTTCAATTTCTCCTGCTCTTTTTCTTAAGAGTGAATAAAGTAGGTTAAGTGCAAAAATCTTACCTGCTCCTCTCAAGTTGGCCTTTTCTATTTCGTAAATATTAACTCTTAGTTCCGGGAAGATCGCTCTTAATTTCAGTACTTTTTCTAACGTACCGTCGTGTGTGTTGTTTAGACATATATTGATTTCTGTCTGGAAACCTTCTGCTTGAAGTGTGTCGAGTTCTGCCTTGAGGCTTAACAAAGACCCGAGGATCTTTTCATCCCCATTTTTCACTGGCATAAATACTGACACTAAAGGAGTTTGTGGTTGCAATGTTTCTGGGTCTTCGTTTGCTATGTATTTCACGGCTTCATCTTCTCCTAATGTTGCTTCCTGTTCGGTGCTTCCTTCTATGTCAACGAGTTTCAATTTAGGGCTTGTGGCTTCTTTCGGTTCTACTGTTTTGGACCTTGCTAGTGTTAGAGTTATATCTTCATGAGTCTCAGCTATTATTCTTTCAACCATTGGTTCAAAAACTTCGAGCTGTTCTGCTGTTAATCTCCCACTAAGATTCTGTGCCGAGTCTCTGAGGATGCCTTCTAATTTGGTTTGTAAATCTAAACTCATGTTGTTGTCATTAATATTGGTATTATTCTTTCATCAACAAGTTCTGCGAGCAGATCGAGCTCTCCCCTCGCCATTGCTTCTCTGATTTTTGTTGCTGTTATTTGATTGCCTTCTCTGACTCTGTCGACTATCACCTCTGTATCAAATTCTCTGCTTAATATTTCCAAATCTCGTGGACTTCCTCCATAAAACCGGTATTCCCCTTCTTTATGAGCGAGAACTTTTTTTATTCGTTGAAACCAACTTGGGATCGTGGCTTCCCAATGCTGTCCTGGTGCTGGTTTGTAATCGTTTAGAGGAAGAATTTCTATGTCTGGATATAATGTCTCTATAATTTTTTTTCTCACCTCAAAAGAAAATGGTGTTCTTTCTGTTATACGATTAGCCGTTCCTACTATAACCGTCGTGTTCTCAGCTCCATGCCTGTCAATTATTGCGTCTGTAACTTTTGCATGTCCAAGGTGATATGGGCAAAATCTACCAAGTTGGACCCCTGTTATATTTTCTAGAGAAGGCACGTTCTTTTGTTAATTCAAGGTGGAATTATTGCATGTAGAGGGATTTGTGTCAATTAGCGACTTTCTAATGGATTGATGAAAAGTCTATAATCACCTCAGTATTGTTTTGATCGAGTTCTTAAAACATTTCATCTTGTACTTCTTTTGGTGTAGAGGAGGGATTTTCGTATTGAGTTTTAATAATTTTTTAACAGCAATTTTTGCCGATCTTACCGAACATTCTACGGTGAAAACTATTTCGTTTGGTATTTCGACATACTGTCCGATGAAGGCCAGATTTTTTGATCCTTTTGGTACAACTTCCGGCCTGTCTGCTTTTTTTCTAGGCAAGAATTGACTGGTCATATACGGCATCATCGCTGGGATACAGATTGCTGATTTTGTTATTGAACTGGCTTCTTTATCAAAGCCCATATGGAAGCAAACTTCTGCCAAAATTTCTTTTCCGCTGCAGTCGGACATTTTTTTCTTTATATAATTGCCAGGTTTGTCCGGCATCAATCCATATCCCCAGCAGACGAAGGTATTTTTCGGCTGGTCCATGAAATATGGCTGATGAGGCAGCGCGATTGTCATGAGCCAGTTTGAGTCTTTGAATGTTATCAGGCCGCCTGTTCCGGCTTTGTTGCCTGAGAATTTTTCTACAAGTTTGAAGAATTTCGAGTCATGGAAAGTCATGGTGAATGATTCCCCCTGAGATTTTTTTATTGAACTACAGAATACGGATGGATTTCCAAAATCTTCGAATTTCCCAGCTACGTTTTTCCAAAGATCCCAAGACTTAGACTTTTTCGTCATTGGTTGTGGCGGTCGTGGCGGTTTTTTCATCGACCCTATGCGCATATCCGTTGTGATTGATCCGTTTGTGAGAAAAACTAAGTCGTTTTTATTAACATTTATTTTGCTGTTCTTTGAGTTTTGCAGTGAGATTGCTGTGACTACTTTTTTGTTTTTGTTTGGAGCAAATTCGATATCTGTTACCGTGCGATTGTATTTGAAATTTACTCCGTTTTTTTCGAGCCATTTCAATAAAGGTGAAATGAAGAAATCGTGTTCGCAGTATGGCGCGCTCAAGACGCAGTCCATAATATTATATCGTGAAGCATCGTGTACGAACCTGTTAAGATACCTTCTCATTTCAACCAAGCTGTGCCAGGGCTCAAATGCAAATGTAGTCGACCATTCAGCCCAAAAATTAGTTTCAAAAAAATCCGGCGTGAAATAATTTCGAATTTGAGATGACTCAAAGAGTTTTTCAGGCAGATACAAAAGCTTCACCAAATGAAATCGATCCCGCCAGTTTAATTCCATAAAACGAGCGTTGATAATTTCGCCATTTTTCACCAACCTGGCCTTGGCGTAAATTTTTACTTTTTGATTGAATTTCAAGAAATCATCTTTCAATGTTCTTCTCGGATTTGTGAGTGAGGGGATATTTGATAACAAATCGTAGGTGGATGAATATATCGACCTCTCAAACATCCTGTATCCGCTACACAAATAGCCACTTCTGGCTGAGCCTTTGCCATCGAAACTGCCACCGCTTTCAGAGTTCTTGTCTAAAATTGTTATATTCTCCCCTTTCATTCCGGCGTCCTTGATCAGGAAAACTGCTGCCGATAAACCTGCAATACCATTGCCGATTATATAGGCTTTTCTGTTTTCGGACTTGCTCATGAGTTGTATTTTACCTGGGAATTGGGAATAGTCCAAGTTGGAAATTGGAGCTCCATCGTCTTGAGATGTTAGAGCTTTTCACCGTGGGGTAATTTGAAGTAGATATTATCAGGTTTGTCTAAAATCACATGCCTGGAAGTTTTAAAAGGGAAAAGTTGGTTGTTTAATGCATTTTTGGTAATGACCTCTTTGCTAACCATAATTCCCTTTTTCCTTGGAAAGACTAAAATGTTTTCGTCAAAATAATCCACTAATAATACGGGAATTTCTCTATGTCCCCACTCCTTCAGTATTTTAGTCCTGTGGTGTCCATCTAATATGATAAAGTTCTTTCTTTCGACAATAATAGGTTCCATGACAAATCCTGCTCTCTTAATTGCTTTTTTTACTTTTTCCAAATTTTTTTCATCTGTCTCTTCGTGAGGCACTAACTTTTTGATAGATATATTTAAAAGCTCCATGTGAATCTGGTTAGGAATATAAAGCTGTACTCAAATACTTTTCCCCTCTATCTGGAAAAACGGTCACGATATTGCCTGAATTCATTTGCTTGGCAATTTGAATCGCTCCAAACATGGCACCTCCACTACTCATCCCCACAAATATTCCTTCTTTTTTCGCTAACTCTCTTGCTGTTGCATAGGCGTCCTCGTTGCTTATCACAATTTTTCTATCTAATCGGCCTTCGTCGTATATTTCTGGCACTATCGCTTCCTTCATGTTTTTCAGTCCTGCAATTTTGTGATTTAATTGTGGCTCAATACCGACTATGGAAATATCGGAGTTATATTCTTTCAGTCTTTTTCCTACTCCCATAAGAGTTCCTGATGTCCCCATCCCCGCGATGAACATTGTGATTTCGGACATTTGTTGAATGATTTCTTCCGCAGTGTTGTTGTAGTGTGCCAATGGATTATCCAGGTTATTAAATTGATTTGGCATCCAGTATTTTTGCGGATTTTTCTTGCAAATATCCTTTGCTTTCATAATTGCACCGTCTGTCCCGAGCGAAGGGTCGGTTTCAATCAATTCTGCCCCAAAGGACTTGAGCATTTTTTTCCTTTCCATACTCATTCCTGAAGACATTGTTAATATCAGCCTGTATCCTTTTACTGCGCTCACCAGAGCCAATCCAATCCCCGTATTACCCGATGTTGCTTCAATTATCACTTTGTCTTTATTCAATTCTCCAGAATTTTCTGCAGCTTCAATCATCCCGAGAGCAATTCTGTCTTTTATTGAGCCACCTGGATTTTGCCCCTCCAATTTCGCATATATCGCAATCTTTTTATTTGGATTAAGATTGTTAATTTTTACCATGGGAGTATTCCCTATTGTTTCTAAGATGTTTGAGTAAGTTTTTTTCATGATTATTATGTTTATGAAATACAAAAAAAGACCTCCAGTTAGAGGTCGTCATCTTTAATTATCTAGAATTTAATTATGGATATAGGAAAACGACCTCTTTTGTACAGGCTTTGCAGCAACAGTTTTTCTGGTCGGATTTATTATTCATAACGAGTTTATTTTAACGAGAACTTCCATATTGTCAAGTTTCTGGAGCTGCATAGTCATGGACGTTAGAACTTTTTACGCCTCCAATATTTCAAATCCGTTTAGGATGGAGTCGCAGATAAATTTCTCCAATTCACTGTAATCTTCTTTTTGTTGAGCCTTTTGGAGATATTTGTAATAAGAGTTCTTTTTTTCTTTTTCAATTACTGCAGGGGCTGTGTTTGCCTTCAAAAGCATTGCTGTCATAATGAGCCGTCCAATTCTGCCATTTCCATCTGAAAATGGATGAATCTGTTCGAATTTGCTATGAATAAATGATACGTGTTTGATTGGGTCTTTGTGCTTTTTGTTTATTTCTTTAATCAGATTTCGCATCAAATCAGGAACTTTCACGTAATTCGCTGTAGGAACGTTTGCCCCAACTATTCTCACGCCATGATTTCTGTATCTCCCCGCATCTGGTCTTATACTATTCATCAAGATATGATGCAGTTCCAATATAAATTCTTCTGTAATTTTGTAGTCCTTTTTGATTTCGTTGAAAAGATATTCCAATGCCGACTGGTGATTTTTAGCTTCCAGGTGTTCGACTAGATCTCTATTCTTGAACGTAATGTTTTGAAAAAGAATAGCTGCAGTTTCGTTTTCTGTAAGAGTCGAGCCTTCGATGCTATTTGTATTGTAGGTTAAAGAAAGTATAAATTGGTCGAAAATATCGGGTCTATTTTTGATTAGTTTAATTATGTTGGTATGTTCTTTGCTCTTTTTTGTGATTATGTCTTTTTTTGCAATGAGATTATCCTTTGGGATGATTTTCACACCTGTATACTTTGAATAAAGATCGTCGATTTTTTGGATCTTTTTCGTATGTGGTTGGGATCGTTCATTCATCCAACTATTCAAAGTCGGGAAAGATACGTCAAGTTCCCTGGCTAACTGTGTTTGAGTTAACCTTGAAAGCTTTTGAATGATTTGTAGTTTTTGATTAATCTTCATGGTTTGATTTTAGCAAACTTTATAAAGATTGTCAAATTATCGTGGGGTATAAAGTTTTGGAGCGGGTCGCCGCAAGCGGCATACTCCGCCCAATCCTGCTCAATCAGTCGCTATGCTTCTTCTTTGCAGCATTGGAGCTCCATAATGAACGAAGTGCGGACTGGGGTGTGTGTTACCCCCTAGTGTGGCTCACTATATTATTTGTACCTTCTCTACATCTTCCAGAATTGAAAAACATAGAGAAGGTGACAAGCAGTTAGATTGCTTACTGGTTAGGGGCGTAGTTGCTCCCGATCCAGCCAGTTCCTCTGTGTGACAGAGGAAAAATTCACCTTCTCGGACTGTCAGTCCGCCTTCTTCTCCACGTAGAGGGACTTCTTGAAAATGAGAAGCCCGATGGGAGAGATCAGGCAGATGATGGCCATGATGAGGTTCATAGCTTCCGGACCTCCGAAGTAGCCCAGTTCGCCGGAGTGGATCTTGTCGATCATGCCATCCGGGCAGAAGTGGGCCAGCAGGAAGCCGGAAACCGTGCCGGCCACCAGCTTCGCAGTGGTATGGGGGAAACGTGCGATCCCCAGGAAGGTCCCCTCCCTGCCCTCGGGGGCGAAGGAGCCCACGTAGCTCATGAGTTGCGGACTCCAGATGGCCTCCCCCACTGCGAACACGACGATCTGGCAGTAGATGAGGGTGAGGTAGGCGCTGGGCATGTCCACGTTCATGATGCTGGCGACCCACTGCGGAGGGATGGCGAGGATCATCATCGAGAGAGCACCGATCATCATCCCCGTGAACAGCACCCAGTAGACGTTGAACTTCTTCACCACGGGGGCGAGAAGGATCAGGCCCACGACGATGATGACGGGGTTGATGGCGCTGAGTCTGCCGATGTCCAGATCAGCACTGACGACGCGGGTCCAGTACTTGGGGTACATCACGAACACCAGCACGAACGGGATGTGGGCAGGGATGGTCAGAGTGAGAACGCCAAGGACTTTGTGGAAGGCCTTGTTGCGAAAGACTTCGCCCAGCATCTTCGTGATGGACTTCTTCTCGGTCTTCTTCTCGACGGGAGCTCTCTCTTCCCCGAACTCAGGGAACTGATCTTCACGCTTGATGAGGAAGTAGATGATGAACCAGCAGACCACTGTCAGGCCGGCCATGTACCACAGCATGTGGGCATTTCCACCAGCCTCGCGGAAGGCCGCCACTCCCTCGGGGGTCGTGCCATCGAACGGACGACGAACGTAGTCGATCAGGAAGAGGAGCGCAGCTCCGATGTTCATGCTCAGGTACCAGAAGTTGAACGCGGGGTTCTGAGTCTCCTTGTTGCTGAACCTCTTGGTCCCTGCGGTCAGGATGGGGAACATGAGTCCGTTCCCGACCATCGCGATCAGGTAGAAGATGAAGACTGCGATCTGTCCGAAGATGTTCACGCCGAGAACGAGGGGGGCCGTGCCGATGCCCAGGAACCCGATCGTGACGATCGCGCCGGCGATCAGGGGGGTCTTGCGGAAGCCGAG
>JABILX010000007.1 GCA_018654255.1 Candidatus Peregrinibacteria bacterium
CCTCGGCACACTTATCAAAGAAGGCATCGGGGACACGATCAGAGTATCTCTCACAGAAGACCCCGTTCTTGAGATAAAAGCCGCAAAAGAACTTCTAAAATCCCTGGGCCTCTACACAAAAGAACCAATTTTAATTTCCTGCCCAACCTGCGCGAGAACAGAAATTGACCTAAAAAAACTCACAAAAGAAATCGAAAATGAGCTTGGGAAGATCAAATTTAAACCCAGAAAAAAACCGCTCAAAATTGCGGTGATGGGCTGCATAGTCAATGGTCCAGGGGAAGCTCGTGAAGCAACCTACGCAATATGCGGAGGCAAGAAAAAAGGGGCCATTTATCACAAAGGAAAGGTCGTCAAAATTGTGCCAGAAAAATCCCTCGTAAAATCTTTCATCCAAATTATAAAAAATGAAGAAAATTAACGTGATAGTTCTGGGCTCAACGGGCTCGGTAGGAACTCAAACATTGGCGGTTCTAAAAAAACATAAAAAGAAATTCAACCTAGTAGGAATATCTGGTTACTCAAACAAGGATCTTTTAAACAAACAAGCCAAGGCTTTCAAAATCACAAAAGCAAACACAATACTGGCGAAATTAATCAAAAACCCAAAGGCAGACATAGTAGTAAACGCGATTTCGGGATCAGCAGGGCTCAATCCCTCAAAACAAATTCTCAGCACAGGAAAAACTCTAGCTCTTGCAAATAAAGAATCCGTAATCCTCGGCGGCAAAGCGCTCATGGATCTCGCAAAAAAACACAACGCACAAATTCTCCCGCTCGACTCAGAGCACCATGCGATATTGAGAATCCTACAGACAAAATCCCTCACCAAATATTCCCCAAAACATGTTCGCAAAATAACCCTCACCTGCTCCGGAGGACCTTTTTACGGATACAAAACTGCCCAACTCAAAAAAGTCACACCAAAAGATGCATTAAAAAATCCCAATTGGGACATGGGTCCAAAAATCCTGATCGAATCAGCAACTTTGCTCAATAAAGGATTCGAGCTAATCGAAGCTCACCATCTTTTTTCTTGCCCACTCAAAAAACTCGATGCCGTGATTGATAGAAAAAGCTACACACACGCAATGGTAGAGTTCCAGCCAAAAGAACGCATCGCACTTGCATACAAGCCCGACATGAAAATAGTGATAGAAGATACTCTCCTCGACTATTATCACGAAACAAACGGTACGAAATTCAAAAATCGTCACCTAAAATTCCTTTCCGGGAAAAAGCTCGCCACCCACCCTTTCAAAAAAATCAACCATCGCACTTTCCCAGCAATCACTCGAATTCTCAAAGCACACAAGCAAGGCAAAATCAGCTCTTTCTACAAAAAATCAGAAAAAAACATAAAGGAATTTCTGAGCAATAAAAGAGGCTTTACAGAGATCTGAGAAGGACATCTCGGACCTGTTCAACATCAAGAGCTCTGTAATCAAAAATCTCATCTACTGGAAGAGGCTCTTCTGGGACTTCTGGGGCGAGAGTCCCGGTCACGGCTACAAGGCGGATATCTTCACGGTGATAATCCATGATGGCTTGCAATCTATCGATGTGTGCCTTGTCTGCTTCCAGGTCATCAGAGAGACCAACAAGGACGGTTGAGACCTGAAACCTCAAGACACCAAGAAGTCCTTCAGCCGCATCTCTTCCCTCGATAACCCAAGCGTTTAAATTAGTTTCGTGTCTAGCAGGAAGAGATCTGTTGCAGAGCTCTTTGATTTTACAGTCCCCACCAGTTGATACTATGGCGTCGGTTCTTCTGTTTGAAGACATCTATTGTCGGGTAAAAAATTGGAAGTCAAAGTACCCTTTATTCCGCAAAATGTCAAAACTTCATTTGCAAAAACCTCTCTCTTTTGGCACTATCTAACCATGAATCACGCAATAATATTAGCGGCCGGACAAAGCCAAAGGCTCAATAGCACAAAGGATAAGCTCCTTATAGAAGTGGCAGAACGTCCCATCATCTACTACGCACTTTCAGCAATAAATGATCATCATTTGATCAACGATATTGTTTTAGTGGTAAACAAACAAAACAAAAGCGACATAGAAAAAGTCCTCAAAACATACAAATTCTCAAAGGTAAAAAAGATAGTTATCGGCGGAGTTACTAGACAGAAATCATTGGAAAACGGCCTGAAGGCGGTAGAGAAATTACGCCCAGGCAACAGTGATCTTATTGTGGTTCACAACGGGGCAAGCCCACTCCCCTCTTACGACGAAATCACAAAAGCGATTCAAAAAGCAGAAGAAACAAACGCTTGCATAGTTGCTCACAAAGTAAACGACACGATCAAACAGGCAAAAGGAAAACGAGTCCACTCAACGCTGGACAGAAAAGATTTGTATGCAGCTCAGACCCCACAAGTCATTCAATTTACGCTTCTAAAAAACGCTATAAAAAACGCCAACAAAAAAGGAATCGACGCTACCGACGAAGCGATGCTTCTGGAATCTCTCGGCAAAAAAGTAGACATTGTTGAGGCCCACGAAAACAATTTCAAAATCACAACAAAAGCAGATATAGATCAGTTAAAAGTGGTTCTTGGTGATGGAACAAATGAATTCCGCGCAGGGATAGGTCAAGACAGTCATATGTTTAGCAAAACCAAAAAAGGGCTGACATTAGGAGGAGTTCTCCTGAAAGACGAGCCAAAACTAGAAGCAAATTCAGACGGAGATGTGATTTTGCACGCAATTTTCAACGCACTCTCACAAGCAATTGGAGATCAATCGCTCGGCTTCTACGCAGATCCACTTTGTGAGAAAGGAATAAAAGACAGCCAGAAGTATTTAGAAATCGTTTTGAAAAAAGTGGGAAAATTAGGTTTAGACATAGGTAATGTGGGGGTGATGATAGAGTGCAAAACTCCAAAAATCGATCCAATCGCAAAAAAAATAAAAGCATCTTTATCAAAAATACTAAAAATCGATATTAAAAAAATCGGAATAACATCAACTTCAGGCGAGAACTTAACGGTGTTTGGGTCAGGCTTAGGAATACAGTGTTTCACAATAGTTTCCCTAGTCGCAAAAAAAACACCCGCAAAGAAACCAGCCAAGCGTAAGCAAGCCCCGAAGCGCAAACCAGCTAAAAAGAAGAAATGAAAAAGCTAACTCTTCAATCAAACGCAAAAGTGAATCTCTCTTTGGACATACTCGGGAGGGAGGAAAAAGAGGGCAGATTTAAGGGTTATCATTTTGTCCAATCGGTTATCCACGAGATAACTCCGCAAAACACTCATGGCTTTGAGTCAGATGAGATAACGATCGAAATAGAAGAGGCCAAGGAAACAACCATCGCAATAAAATGCAACAACCCAAAAGTTCCAACCGACAAAACCAACTTAGCTTATCAGGCCACAACTCTTGTCTTGGAACGATTCAAAACAGAGCCACTCAAAATCACGATCACAATAAATAAAAAAATCCCACTTTCTTCCGGGCTAGGAGGAGGAGCGTCAAACGCAGCAGCGATAATTAGAGCGCTAAAAGTATTGCTAGGTCTAAAAATCTCCACAGAAGAAATGCGCCTAATCGCAGCAGAAGTAGGAATGGATGTGCCATTTTTCGTGGAGGGAGGTCTCGCTTTAGCCGAACACTACGGTGAACAAATAACTCTACTGCCGCCAGTTAACGGGATGGCATTCACACTCTCTCCAAAAGAATCTGATCTCGAAACGAAAACCGAAGAATTTTATTCAAAAATTGACCTGCAAAAATGCGGAAAAAATGTCGCACAAACAATCAGCCTGATCCACTCAATCAAAACAAATGACTACCTGAAAATGCACGAATTTCTTCACAATGATTTCGAAACAATTTTGAAAACTCCACTTCCAAAAAACCACCACTTAAGCGGAGCGGGCCCAACAACTTTCATTCTCGCATAAAGTTAGAAATCAGTCCTGCCGTTCAAAGCACGACTCAATGTTAAATCATCAGAGTATTCGATGTCCCCACCAGTAGGAAGCCCACGAGCAATACGAGTGATTTTCAGATCAAGACCATCCAGTTGTTTTTGAATATAAAGAGCGGTTGCCTCCCCTTCTAGGGAAGGGTTTGTAGCCAAAACCAGCTCGGTCACCTCGCCGTCAGACTCACGAACACGCTTGATTAAATCAGCTATTTTCAATTCCTCAGGACCAACTCCATCGACAGGAGACAAAACTCCGTGCAAAACGTGATAAAGTCCCCCAAACTCCCTGGTCTTTTCGATAGCCGCCGCGTCCAGAACCTCCTCAACAACACAAATCGTCGATCTATCTCGAGATAGATCCTCACAAATAGAGCAAGGATCATTGTCAGCTAAATTCCAGCATTTCCCGCAAAACACAACTCCTTCTTTCAAGCCAAGCACCGCTTTTCCAAGAGGTTCGATTTTTGAATGAGGCGATTTCAAAAGGTGCATTGCAAGCCGCTGAGCGGACTTTGGGCCGATCCCAGGCAGCTTGCTAAATTCCTCAATTAAACTTTTTAAACTTTTAGGTAGCATTGGATAGTAATTATTGTCCAAACATTGCACACCCCTTTCCATCGATAGGGACAAATACGCCGTAAAGATTCCAGCAAGCATAAGCTACTCCGTTGGGATCATCATAACCAAGGCCCTCCAAGTAATCTTGCGTATATTCACAACCATATTCACTAGACATAGCGGCGTATTCTTCGCACTCATTTTGAGGTACACAAGGAGAATTCAAAAAATCATCATAAGTGACGTCCGCATCCTGACAAACTTGCCACACAGATTCGTCGATCTCGTAATCTGTGCCTAGACATTCATTTTGCTTCATTTTCAGAACCTCTTCAAAGCAAAAGTTGTGGGCTTTTTGCCAATCAAAACCATTCTCACAATAATATTTAGGATCACATTCAACCACGGAAAGCGCCTCAGAACAATATACTTCAACTAAATCTTGAGAAATTTCCCCATTTTCATCCTGAACATCCTCCTCATTGATTTGGACCTTTTGGATCCCACCCTCAGCAGATTCACAAGCACACGAAACAGTCACTTTTGGCTGACAAGAATCCCAAGTTGCGACATATGCGCAATATTCCTCCAAACTTCCGCCAAAGTTTTGAGACAGATCGTCTTTATTAACATTAAGGTCCCACGCCTGATCTCCGCATAAGCAATGAGCTGTTATCCAATTATCATTATCCCAGTCCCAAAAATTACCAGCACCAATTTCAGGGGCATCAACTTTTGGGATATAGAAAGGATCTCCATTTTCGCCATTATCAACGACTGTATAAAGGTCAAAAATTGAATCTCCATGTTTAGTCCAGACATCCAGGAATCGATTGGTTGAAAAATCTTCGTACAAATAGGTGGTTATATCATAAGGAACACGGTCAGAGTCAAAAGGCACCTCTTCTTCTTCAATTTCCTCCCAAGTCTCAGGATCATCGTCATCACACCACCAACCCTCATCAGAATCACCTTCACCCTCTCCCTCCGCACTTCCTTCACTACCTCCACGACCTCTTTCACGAGACTCCTCCTCCCGGGAGTCAATATCTCGAGAAATAGGCAGCCGTTTAAAAGCATCGCGAGCCCTGTCTGTCATTCCGTCCAAGCCAAAACCTCCTTCGGCTCCAAAAAATACTACCCCCAAAAACACAAAAAACAGAACAAAAAGCACGAGCAGGCGGAAAGGATTTGTTTTCAATTTCATAGAAATAAGGTTAAAAATTTCAACCTCAAATTTACACCAACACCTCAAGCTTTGTCAAAAAAGCCCAGGACGACGTGAGGTCCCAGGCCTTTTTGCATTTAAATTTCTAAAGGGCATCCCCGTAAAGCATAGAGCAGCTTGCCAGGTATTCTCCGCCAGCATCCTCTCCAAAAGTAGCTTCGATCATACTTGTGTAGTAGCCGCCTTCATACCAAGAAAAATATTCGAGACAGTCTTCGAAAGATATACACATGTATTGGTCCATGTAGTCAAAAGTTCCCCAAGTAGGGCCATTCTTCGCCACACAAAGATCAATCAACTCAGAAGTCACATTGGGTTCAGGGGCATCATCACAGATACCGGCAGTAGCAGCCTTGTGCATTTCCATCCAAGCATCATCACACATATCGCCGATCAGCTCAACGTTCGGCTCTCCATCAGGGCATCCCCACTTTGCAGGATCACACCAAAAAGGTGGGTTGAAGTCGTCACAAACCATATCGGAATCACTATCATAATATTCTTCAAAAATTTCCTCAGAAATAACATAGTCATCATCGTAAGACTCCCCATCAGAATTTTCACAAGAACAACTTATATCAACAGGGTTAGCGCAGTATTTGTCAGGGAAGAGGTATGCGCAATAAGCATCTTCGTCACCGGCAAACTCACCATAATAAATGCTTTCATCCACCCATTCAATATCCTGAACTTCACCAAGACACCAACATCTCAAAGGTTCATCAAGCTCAATAGAGTCATCTTCGTAACCAGGTTCAATCTCTGGTAGCCAGTCGTCATCTTTAGGCGGGGTGACGATGTCAATTCCGCCCTCATGGGCAACAGTATCTACATACACAATCTTATCCCAGTTTTTAATAATAGAAGGATCAATCCTGAATTCCGAAAATTTAGAAGGGTCAATAAATTTATAACCACTACTTGAAGGATCACTTTCTCCATCAATTTCTTCGCCTCCTCCATCCGATCCAGAATCCTCGTCTACAGTGAAGTCTTCACACCACCATTTGTCTTCCAGATCAGCTCCAATAGGTGGATCAGTCTCTGCTTCTTCATTTCCCCCACGACCACGGTCACGATCACGCGAACTTTCGCGGGTATCGACGTCACGAGAAATAGGCAATTGCTTAAAAGCATTCCTAGCTCTGTCAGAAAGCCCATCCACCCCAAAATCCCCATCAGCTCCAATAAAGACTACTCCCAAAAACACAAACAAAAGCACAAACAAAACTAAAAGCTTCACAGGATTTGTTTTCATTTTCATAAAAATAAGGTTAAAAATTCAACCTCAAATTTACACCAACCCTTTAAACTTTGTCAAAAAACAGCGGTCTGGGCTTAAAAGCAGGGTTGACAAAGAGGGGGAAGTGTCGTAAATTCTAGTCTCCAAAACCATAACAACAATCATATGCCAGAAGACTTTGATGGGAAACAGGTTCCAAGAGCAGACGAACTGGATGAAGTACTAACGTCAGAAGAGGCAAAGTTAACAGTAATGACAGGGTATATAGAGCCGCCAGCCAAAAACGCAAAAATACCAGGTAGGGACCTAGACGCGGTAGATAAAGAAACAGGAGAAACACTAGCAGAAATAGAGGCGAGAATAGTAGCAGCAGTGGAAGGAGGGCAGGAGCCAGATTCAAACCCCGAAGACCTCAACTAAAAAACCACTCATACAACGATTTGTCGGAGGTCATTTCCGGGTGGAAGGTGCTAACCAAAATATTTCCTTTGAGCGCCAAGACAGGGTCGCCGTCATGTGTAGCCAAGACGTCACACCCATCCCCAATTTGTGTGATTTTTGGAGCACGAATAAAAACAGCATCAACCTTCACAGTCCTGTCGCCAAGACGCATCTCGACCTCAGTTTCAAAACTCTCCGTCTGATGTCCATAAGCGTTCCGATCAACAGAGATATCTATCAATCCAAGCCCTTCGACTCTAGAATCACCAGTCTCTCGAGCCAACAAAATAGCGCCAGCACATGTCCCAAAAACCTTCCCACCACTTTTGGCCAAGGCCACAATTGAATCTCTCAAACCAAATTCATCGATGATTTTTGAAACGGTCGTACTTTCCCCTCCTGGGATGATCAGCCCCTCCAGCCCCTCGAAGTCCTCAGCCCTCTTCACTAAAACAGGCTCAACCGAACCCAAAGCAGAAAGCACATCAAAATGCTCCTCCACACTCCCCTGAATATCTAAAACACCAATTTTCATAGCACAAATCGATTACCAACCCCTCTCTGCATACTTATGCTCAAGTTTGTCAATTTCTTGACCTTCCATCGCTTCCCCAAGCCCCTCTGAGACTCGAGTAACGACAGTAGGATCATCAAAATGGGCAACAGCCTCTACGATAGCTTTCGCTCGGCCAGCCGGATCCGAAGATTTGAATATTCCACTACCCACGAAAACACCATCGCACCCAAGCTGCATCATCATGGCAGCGTCAGCAGGTGTAGCGATTCCTCCAGCCGCAAAATTCACAACAGTCAATTGACCAAGTTCCAAAGTTTCTTTCAACAAGGCCAAGGGAACTCTTTCTTCTTTAGCAAACTTCTCAAGGTCAGCTTCAGGAGCCTTTTTTAAACGATCAATTTCACCAGAAATAATTTTCATATGTCTCACAGCTTCAATCACATTTCCAGTCCCAGCCTCACCTTTGGTTCTGATCATACAAGCCCCCTCGTCAATACGACGCAAAGCTTCTCCCAAACAAGTAGCCCCACAAACAAACGGCACTTTGAAATCACTTTTGTTCACGTGAGCGTATGGATCCGCCGGAGTCAGAACTTCACTCTCGTCGATATAATCAACCTCAAGCTCTTCCAAAATTTGGGCTTCAACAAAATGCCCGATACGAACCTTGGCCATAACAGGTAGAGAAACCTCCGCCATAATTTCACGAATCATTTTAGGGTCACTCATACGAGCAACTCCCCCATCCGCACGAATATCAGAAGGAACCCTCTCCAAAGCCATCACCGAAACAGCGCCAGCATCCTCGGCAATCCGAGCTTGCTCAGCGTTTACAACATCCATAATAACACCGCCCTTCAACATCTGGGCCAAGCCCTTCTTGAGACGCGGAGTGTTTTTTTTAACGTCTTTGCTCATAATTGCAATCTGTTAATTTAAAGCTGCCAAATTCTAGAACTATTTATACGAAATCGCAAATGAAACTTATTATTTCGCAACAAAACTTGTAGCCCCAAGCCAAGCCAAATTAAAAATTGATCGATTTGTCTCCGCGTTGCTTTCACTTTCAATAATAGTTCCCATCATTTCTTTTTTATCGAGCGAAATAGTCGCAACTTTGTCTCCATAGATATACTGAGCGTTTTTCACGGGGAACATTTTTGGGTTAACCGCGAAAATTTCTAGCGTACCGGCCTCAATACGATCCATCAAACGGCCTTTTATATACATGGCGTTGAATTTATCATTCGGACAAAGTAGGCGGAATTTTTTGCCGACCTTCAAAGCACGGTCATAATAATCATCGAGATAATCAGCAAAAAGATCGGTCGCAACTTCATAATTAGTGAACCCAAGGACCTCTCCTCCGCTGTTCAAAAGGTCGTTCAATATGTGTGTGACCTCGGAAACTCCTTCAAAAAACTGAATCTTGGGCTTGAAGGCATGTATGTTTTGCAAATCAAGTAGCTCAGGAACCAACTCTTTTGCGATATTATAGCGATCTTCAATTTGATTCAGAATGATCTGAGGGTTGATAGCATAATAAAACCTAATGCCTTTTCGCTTAGTGTGCTTTGCAAACCCCTTTTTCCTGAGGTTTTCTAAGGTGTTGTAAGTGGTGACCCTATGCGCTCCGGCCTTCTTGGCTACGCTACTTGCAAAACCTCCACCAAGTTCTAGAAGTGCGACGTACGCATTTACTTCTTCCGTCGAAAATCCTAATTTTTCCAGCTCGTTAGTGATCATTTCTGTAAAATGGTGTAGATAGTCGTCTACACATATTTTATAGGTCAGAACAGGTTTGTAAAGCTAAAATTTGACACATATTCAAAAAGCTGTTTACAAAAACCATGCTTGGCATACACTGTTAGTATGCAATGTACAAAGTGTGATCAACAATTCGAACAGTCAAAGAAAGAAGTGGAGGTATACAAAAAATTTGATGCCGAACTTCCGACGATTTGTCCTGATTGCCGTCACCATCGCCATCTGATTTTTCGCAACGAAAGAAACATCTTCTACAATACTAGTCACGTAACAGGCAAGAAAATAGTCTCGATGATTCCTCCAACTTCCCCATTCAGGGTAATCGATCAGGACGAATGGTGGAGTGACAAATTTGATGCGAGCATTTATGCCCGTGATTATGATTTCAACAAACCATTCTTCGAACAATTCAAGGACCTCCAGAAAGAAGTTCCGAGATGGGCGCGTCTTTTTGTGAACTGTGAAAACAGCGAATTTACAAACAACTCCGCAGAGGTCAAAGATTGCTACCTTACTTTCTCATCGTACGAAAGCGAAAATCTTTATTATTGCACGCGAGTTTTCAAATCGAACACATGCATTGATTGTATGAATATAAAAGAGAGTGAATACTGTTCTCGCTGCATGGACTGTCAAAAATGCTACAACGTTCATTACTCACAGTCCTCAGAAGGCTGCAGCGACTCATATTTCTTGTACGACTGTCGAAATTGTCAAAACTGTATCCTGTCTGCACAACTTCGCAACAAAGAATACTGCATCCTGAACAAACAGTACGAGAAAAACGAGTACGAAAAACATAAAAAAGAATTCTTAAAAAATCTCGCACGAAACAAAAGAAAAATCGAAGGAGAATTCAAAGAGCTTAAGAAAACCCTTTTTTACAAAAACCTTCGCCTCATAAACACTGAAAATTCATTGGGAGATTTTATTACCGGATCGAAAGGCATTACGAACGGCTTCTACGTTGTTGATTGCGAGGACTGCTTCAATGTTCGAGATTGCTCAAAATGCAAAGACTGCTACGACAATCTAGCAAACGAAGAGTCTGAGCTCTGCCTTGAAGTAGACACGTCATATGAGTTATACAATTCCAAATTCTGCACATACGGGGTCTCTCTCCGTGATGTCACCTACTGCGAGCAATGTTTCAAACTCGAAGACTGCTTCGGCTGCATAGGGATGAAGCAAGAAAAAAATCTAATTCTCAACAAAAAATATACCAAAGAAGAGTATGGGAAAATGATGAAGCGTATCAAGGAACATATGCTCAAAACTGGCGAATGGGGCAAGCCATTCCCTCCACATCTTTCACCTTGGCCATACAACATCACAACGGCATATGGATATTATCCACTCACAAAGGAAGAAGCCTTGGGAAAGGGTTATATGTGGCACGAAGAGCAGCAAGAGGCCAAGCATTTTGGCAAGAAATACGAAATCCCAATAGATATAAATGATGTAGATGAATCAATCTGCGATAAAATCTTGGTCTGTGAAAAAACAGGCAAAAACTACAAGGTAATCCCTCAGGAATTTAAATTCTACAAAACTTTCAATCTTCCAATCCCACGCATATCCCCAGATCAAAGATACAAAGATCTCCTCGCACTCCAACCACCAAAAAAACTTCGCGACACAACTTGCCACACCTGCAAAATCCCAATAAAAACTGTTTATCCAGAAGAAAGTGGTTACAAGGTTGTCTGCGAGAAGTGTTATTTGGAGAAGGTTTATTAAGGGAAAATTGACAAAAACCAAGAGAGGTGTAGAATGTTAGACCTTTATATAATTAATCAAAAAAACATGACAGATAAAGCAGAATTTAATCCTAGCCGGGAAAGAGCGAAACGATTGGAATCGATTTTAACTAACACTCTAAGCGGTATAGAGCAACAAGACGGTGCAAGCGAAGAAGTCCTACAAATAGTGAGAGGAGTAAGAAAGTTAGTGGATGTAGAGGGAATGTTTCCAGGATTGAGTCGAGAAGGTATAGACATGATAGCTTTTGTAGAGGGGAACCAACAGGCAGGGGCTCTTATGTTAGACCACATAGAGGAGCAAATGGAAGAAGGAAATGCAGAAGAAAATAACACCGCTTATAAAGCCGCAAAAGAAGCTTTAGAAGGATATCTCCAGGATGAAGATACGGGCAACATGGAAAGAGCAATTCAAGCATTAGAAGCTTTAGGAACAGACCTTTTCCCACAAATGCCAAAGGCAGCGATCGCTAACCAAGAATTCTTTGAGTCAGTTATGGCTAGCATGGCAGAAGAGCCTGGCCTCGACGCAGAAAAACTCAAACAGATTGTACAACTACTAGCAGTCTCTGAGGAGGAGCCAGAAATCCTAATAGAGACTCTAAGTTTCAGTTCACACGACGACGTAAATTTTATGATAGAAAATGTGGATATGATTTTGGATGTTGGTGAAGAACACAAAGACACCTGGGTCTCAATGCTACGTATGAGTAAGGTAAGACACACCAACGATGTTGTAGTGAGAATCCTGGACAAACTAGTTGAGGTGGACGAATTTGACGCGAAAATATTATGGGAAACATTTGATGTAGATGATTCAAGTCCGGGAAAGCTTTTGACATATTGTACGAACAGAGACCTTAGGCCGGAGGCACTAGCCTTTATGTTTGGGAAGGCAGAAAAAGAATCAGATATAAAAAGATTCCTTGAAAAACTTGAAGAACGTAAGGCGTGGAGAACCATTAGAAATCTAAGGACAGAAGTAAGTGGGTCTTCAAAGAGACACTTAGCTGCAGAAGCACTAGACAGAAATGTTGACGAAATCCAGGTTAATGTAGATAACGAAGCAACGATAGAAATAGGAAGAAAAGAAAACTCAGACCAACCCAGCGTGTTTTTAACAATTGGAATGATTGGCCGTTCAAAAGAAGCGAGACTAAGGGTGATAGAACGAATGGACGAACTAGTAGAAATGGAACAAACAAAGAAGGCGGCACAAATTCTGGCGAGGATAGCGGGGGCTAATCCGCACGGTAGGAGAAAGGGAGCAGACGACGAGTATTATGATGAAGAAGTAATAGCAGCAGCAAAGGTGAAACTAGCGGATGTTGTTATGAAGATGAGTGATGATGGAGAATTCTAATTTTCTTTAATTACTCAAAATAATAATCCCAATCCTCCACTTTCAAGTCATCTTCGCCGTACCTCTTCAAAGCCTCGGCCACAATCCCTGCAACCTGTACGTTTGTAATCAGAGGAATATTCAAGTCAACAGACTTTCTTCGGATCAAGTATCCGTCCGTAACAGTCGTGCGAGAATAATGTTTCGGGATATTAACGATCAGATCAAATTTTCTCTCAGTCAAAGCATCGATCAGATTCGGATCTTTCTCGGTCGAAATCTTATAAAGTTTTTTGCATTTAACATCATTTTGATTGAAAAAATCGGCAGTTCCCTCGGTAGCATAAATCTCAAATTCCATTTCAGCGAACTTGCGAGCAACAGGAAGTAAATCCGCCTTGTTGTCCACACCACCAATACTGAAGAAAACACCTCTTCTCTCCAAAGTCCCGTCCGACGACTTGCGAATTGCTTGTGGTAAATCGAATCCAACCGAAATCATTGATTTCAAGAAAGCCTCATAAAGATCGTCACCAAAACAAGCAACCTCTCCAGTCGAAGCCATCTCAACCCCTAGCACGGGATCGGCTCCCTTCAAACGAGGGAAAGAAAACTGCGGAGCCTTCACACCAACGTGATCGAGATCCAGAGTCTTGTAGTCAGCATATTCCAAAAGAGCACGTCTGCCTTTTGACAAAGAAAGCTTCAAGCCACCATCAATAGACTGAGCTCCAGCAGCGATCATCGACGACGTCGCAATTTCAATGAAATTATAACCAGTAACTTTCGAACTAAATGGGAAACTTCGTGACGACCTCAAATTACACTCAATTACCATCACACGATTACTCTTCGCCAAAAACTGAATATTGAAAGGTCCACTAATCCGAAGCTCCTTCGCGATTTGTTTAGCAATTACTTTTATCCTACGGATCGTCTCGATATACAATTTCTGCGGTGGCAAAACAATCGTCGCATCTCCACTATGCACACCCGCATTTTCGATATGTTCGGCAATAGCATAAATAACCAATTTCCCCTCTGATGCAACAGCATCGATCTCAATTTCTTTTGCCCCAAGTTCGAACTTCGAAACAACCACGGGAGCATCCTTCGAAATCTTCGCAGCTTTACCAAGGAAAGTCTCCAAATCTTCACGAGAATAAGCGACACTCATCGCAGCTCCACTCAGAACATAGGACGGACGAACCAAGACCGGATATCCAACTTCTTCAGCGAATCCAAAAATATCTTCAAGCTCAGCCAATTCACTCCATTGAGGTTGGTCAACTCCCAGCTTATCAAGCATTCCAGAGAACTTATGTCTATCTTCCGCACGGTCTATATCACGAGGATCTGTTCCCAAAATACGCACTCCAAGCTTGTGCAACTTCAAAGCAAGATTATTTGGCACCTGCCCACCTGTAGACACGACAACTCCAGCAAAAGCAGCTCCACGAGGCCCATTCTCCAGCTCATAAATATCCATCACTCTCTCCAACGACAATTCGTCGAAATACAATTTGTCACATAGGTCGTAATCAGTCGAAACGGTTTCAGGATTGTAGTTGATCATTATTGTCTCAAAACCTTCCTTTGCACACGTCTGCAAGGCGTTGACACAGCACCAATCAAATTCAACCGAAGATCCAATACAGTAAGCTCCACTGCCCAGCACGGCCATTTTCGTTCCAGCTTTCCCACCAAACTCAACATCATGCTTCGACCCATGATAAGTGAGATATAAGTAATTTGTATGCGCAGGATATTCCGCCGCCAAAGTATCGATTTGTTTTACATATGGAACTATTCCCATTTTCTGTCGCGACTTACGCACCGCCAACTCCTCCCTTCCAGTTATGTATCCAATTTGTTTATCAGAAAATCCATGACGTTTTGCGTCGAGCATCAAGCCATCCCCAACCTTAACGCCTGCCTTTTTGACTCGAGCCTCAGTCTTTACAATATTTTTCAATTTATCCAAAAACCATTTGTCTATTCCAGACAACTCGGCGATCTCATCAACACTCATACCATTTTTCAAAGCCTGAGCAATCACAAGGATTCTCTTTGGAGTAGGATGTGCTATATCACGTTTGATCCTTTCACTCCTAATCTTTACGTCCTCATTCGCTACTAGTCCATGCAGCCCAACCTGCAACATTCGCAGACCCTTTTGCAAAACTTCCTCAAAACTTCGACCAAGCGCCATGATCTCCCCTACCGATTTCATCTCAGTTGTGATTTCCTTCGAAACCATCCTGAATTTATTTAGATCCCATCTAGGGATTTTCAATGCAATATAATCCAACGCAGGCTCAAAGAATGCAGTCGTTGTTTTGGTCACAGCATTTTTCAGCTCCGGCAAACTGTATCCCAGAGCCAACTTCGCCGCGACATGTGCAAGCGGATAACCGGTTGCCTTCGACGCCAACGCACTCGAACGCGACAGTCGCGCATTCACTTCAATCACTCGATAATCATCGCTCTTCGGATCCAATGCGTACTGAATGTTACACTCCCCTATGACCCCAAGATGCCGAATCACCTTGATAGCAATCTCGCGCAACTTATGATATTCGTGGTTGTTCAAAGTCTGAGACGGTGCAACCACAATACTTTCTCCAGTATGAATCCCAAGTGGATCAAAATTTTCCATATTACAAACCGTCACGCAATTGTCTTTGCAATCTCTCACAACCTCGTACTCAACTTCTTTCCAACCCTTCAAACTCTCTTCAACCAAAACTTGCGGACTGTACGCAAAAGCAGTCTCAAGCAGCTCATCGAGCTCAGCCTTATTAGCAGCAAACCCACTTCCCTTTCCGCCAAGCGCAAACGCCGCACGAATAATCAGCGGATAACCGATCTTTTCAGCAGCATCCAAGGCTTCCTTCTTTGTGTTGCACGCATGACTAACAGGAGATTTTATGTCGATCTGCTCAAGCTTTTTCTTGAAAAGCTCCCGATCCTCAGTCTCCCAAATCACCTCAACAGGTGTCCCAAGTACACGAACTTTATGTTTTTTCAAAACCCCTCTCTTAAACAACTCAACTCCACAATTCAAAGCAGTCTGCCCACCAAAAGCCAAGAACAAACCATCCGGTTTCTCTTTCGCAATCACCTTCTCCACAAAATTTGCATTCACCGGCAAGAAATAAACCTTATCAGCCAATTCCTTGGAAGTCTGAATAGTCGCGATATTTGGATTTACCAATACCGATTCAATCCCCTCTTCTTTCAAAGCCTTGATAGCTTGAGATCCAGAATAATCAAATTCTCCAGCCTCCCCTATCTTAAGAGCACCACTTCCCAACACCAAAACCTTCTTGATTTCCTTACCGCCTGCGGCCAAACCGGAAAAAGGCTTCCCTTCAGAGCGGTCGGCTCTTTTTTTAGGTCGCTTAGTAGTGGGTTTCTTTGAAGGTGGCATTAAGCTTTTTAAGTTCTCGGGGAGTATACTATAATGCAGGCACCAAAATAAAGTGAAAATATGAAATACCCTGTAGTCCGCTCATCTCGTCGCACTCTGTGCATCCAAATCCACCCAGAAAAAGGAGTGGTAATTCGTGCGCCACGCCGCCTCTCCGACCGCAGAATCGAAAAATTTCTCAAAGAAAAAGAAGAATGGATCCGCGCAAAGTCCGCCCAGCAAACCAAGTGCCGAGCTCAAAAACCAACTCGATCCTTCGAACCAGGCGAAACATTCCCTCTCCTCGGCGAACCAACGAAGCCGCCTGTCCACACCCGTACCAAAATCATAGAGTGGTACAAGATGAAGGCAACAGATCATCTCAAAAAACGCACACACCAACTAGCCAAAAAACTCGAAGAAATAACCGGCCGCCAAGTCCAGCCCAGGGCAATCAAGATTCGCAGCTACCGCTCTCGCTGGGGCACCTGTCATCGCGACAATAGCATCACGTACAACTGGAAGGTTGTTATGGCCTCACCTGAGATCGTCGACTATCTCATAGCCCACGAACTCACCCACATCCTCCACAAAAACCACGGTCCAAACTTCAAAAAAACACTCGCCTTGATGGATCCAGAATACAAGAAAAATCAGAAATGGCTGCGCAGCAATGGCGCGAGGTTGGACGTGTAAACTAAAAACTGACTCCTCCTTCCTCGCTAACCTCTTTTCCGTGAGCGGTAGACCCATTTTCCGGTACAATTTTCCAAGAAATCTGTGGTTCCAACCTGCCAGGCAGACCAAATCCACTCGCTTTTGGATGTCCACCACCACCAAATTCTCGAGCAATATCACTCAAATTCACATCATCTCGTTGTGTTCGAAGAGATCCTTTCACAAGCCCACGATCATCTTCACTCAATAAAACACAATATTTACTGCCAGGAACAGAGTTCAAGTAATCAATCACCCCGCTGGTATCCTTAGAATCAGACTCACAAACTTGGTAATCATGCTTGTTCACCGCAGAAACGGTCACACCATCTTCATTCACATAAGTCCTTTCCATGATTCGCCCCCAAAGCCGCATTTTGTTCACAGGCATTGTATGAAAAAGTTCTTTCGAAATCCGCTTAATATTAGCCCCCCTCTTCATCAGCTCAGAACCAACTTTCAAAACATATTCATCGACATTCGAATGCATAAAGCTTCCAGTATCAAAATAAAGACCGTGCATCAGCGCGGTCGCAGTATCTTTGTCAATTGAACACTTCGCGTGTCGCAGAAAAAAGAAAATAATAAAAGCAGTAGCACAGGCTCCAGGATCAACCAAATTCACAGTCCCAAAACCATTGTTCGACTCGTGATGATCGATATTGATAAATGGTCGAACCGGATTGCCATCCGAACCGGTCTCAAATAACTCAGGCTTACTCTCGTGAAAAGCAACCAATTTCTTAGCGCCGCAATCAACACTGACAATCACATCAAAATTTTCGACATCAAAATCCGTAACAAACTTATCCGCACCCCGAAGCCACAAACTGTTTTCAGGAATAGGATCAACACAAGCGCTCACAACTTTCTTCCCATAACTTTCTAGGCAATATCTCAAAGCCAAATTACTCCCAACAGCGTCACCATCAGGACTCCTATGAGAAATGATACAGATTCTCTCCGCATCCATGAGAAGTTTCTTCGCCTCAGCAAATCTTGCTTGCATTCCTTTCATTAAATTGATTTTACTTACATACACCAAAGGTAGAAATCCTAACATTATTTTCTTACTAAAGTGAATAGTTTATACTACACTTCAAGTTGCCCCTATCCAGGAACTGTTATGAAAAATGTATATAAGATAATAAAGTTTGCAAAATTACAAGGATTCGATTTGGTCGGAGTTGCACCGGTCGAACCAAGTGGCGAGGCATACAAAAACTACCTCTCTTGGTTAGAAAAAAACTTCAACGCAGATATGCAATACATGAGCCGCGAAGACGCAGTCACAAAACGAAAATCCGCAGCAAATCTTCTCGAAAATGCAAAGTCAGTGATTTGTTTGGCGATAAATTACTACCACGACCAACCTCCCCTGCCAAAAGGCCATGGTCGAATCGCTCGTTATGCATACGGCCGCGATTATCACAAAATCCTCAAGTCAAAACTCAAAAAAATAGAAACCTACCTCCAAGAAACATTCGACGCAAAAACCCTCAGCTACACAGACACAGGCCCAATCTTGGAACGAACGCTCGCAGAACAAGCGGGCCTCGGATTCATAGGGCGCAACTCATGCCTCATCACAAAGGAGTTTGGCTCATGGGTACTGCTTTCTGAAATAATCACAGACCTCGAATTATCACCGTCATCAATTGAGAGACAACGCGGACTTTCCTGCGGCACATGCACTCGTTGCATCGACGCTTGCCCGACTAACGCAATAACAAAAGATCCAAAAACCGGCCGAACCCAAATCGACTCAAATAAGTGCATCTCATACCTGACCATCGAACACAAAGGTCCGATCCCTCTAGAGCTTGCCACCAAAATCAAACCCACTCACCGTCTCTATGGGTGCGACATATGCCAGGAAGTTTGCCCTCACAATTGCAGAGCAAAACAAACAACTCACAAGGAATTTTTAGACCCAAAAATTGCAGGCGACAGCCTTGACTTAGCTAAGCTGAAAAAAATAAAAACCGACGATCAATATCTGAAAGCATTCGCAGGATCTCCACTCATGCGCGCCAAACTCCACAAACGACTTACAGAGGGGTAGGTCGTCAACACCAAAGTCTTCTAAAAAACTACATAAAAGAACTCTTCAACTCTTCAATATCCACAACTTTATCGGGCACATCCACGGGCTTCGACTCTTTTAAAGCAGCTTCCTCATCTCCATACGCCGGCCTTTCCTCGCGGTAAAACAACCCAATCGGAATCTTGTCGCCCCATTCACGCCCACGACGCGACGCCTCGCACCTAGCATCAGGATCCCCAGGCCCAGCCACAACAAAACTTTCATCATCCTCCAAAGTATAAACTCGACTATTGAAATATTCATAAGTATTAACTTTGTTGAAAGTCACGCACGGCTGAAAAACATCGATCAATGCAAACCCGCGATGCTTCAACCCGCCCTCAATCAACGACGTCAAATGAGGTAAATTCCCAGCATACCCGCGAGCAATATAAGTCGCTCCCGACGCCAGTCCAAGCTCAATAGGATTCACTGGAATTTCGATTGCTCCCTCGGGAGTTGACTTGGTTCGGACTCCTTTCTCAGAAGTCGGAGAAGTCTGCCCAGTTGTCAAACCATAAATCTGATTATCTTGAATAACATAAGTAATATCTAAATTTCTTCTCATCGAATGAATTAAATGCCCCATCCCAAGCCCATACCCATCCCCGTCTCCACCAATCGCCATCACGGTCAATTCAGGATTCGCCAATTTTATTCCAGTCGCAACCGGCAGCGGCCGACCATGTAATCCTTCGAATCCATAACATTTCACCCAGTGCGGAATCTTTGATCCACAACCAATCCCACTCGAAATCACAACTTCCGAAGTCTTCAACCCAGCCTTAACGATAGCTCCTTTTACGGCAGCTTGGACTCCATAGTCTCCACAGCCAGGACACCAGTTTGGGTTTGTTTTGGTTTGTAAATCAGTCAATTCAGTCATAGTGAATTCAACTTGTTAATAATAAACTCCGAATCCATCTGTCTTCCATCGTATTTCAAAATCTTCTCATCAAATTTAAAGCCAGTGTTCTCAGTAATAACTCCTCCCATCATTCCAGAAAAATTCTGCTCAACCAAGATCACTCTATTCGCCGCCTTCAAGATCACCTCTATTTTTTCAGAGTGGAAAGGAACGGCATGTTTGATCAACAAAATATTTGCCTTAACATCAAGCTCGGTCAAAACCTCCTCAAGCACAGGCTTCAAAGAACCAAATCCAACAAAAGTAATTTCAGCTTCATCAGCCGACGCACCGACCAACTCAGGTTCAGGCAATTCAGCAAGCAATCCATCCATCTTTCGCATTCTCTTATTCATCTCAAGTACACGGTTTTCACGATCCTCAACAGCCTCCCCAAATTCATCAGTTTCATAAGAAGTTGTCACATGCTCCCCTTTTTCAGTTCCCGGCAAAGTGCGCCCAGAAACACCATCTTCAGACTCAGCATATCTCTTGAAAAATCCTTCCTCAGACGCAGCTGAGGCACCAGATGAATCCAAAATCTTTCCACGATCAATTTCAAGACCTTCGGTACCAAAATGATCTCCAGAAATAGAAACTATAGATTCAGAAAGATATTTATCTAACAAAACGATCACAGGAATTTGATATTTATCAGCCAAATTAAATGCATCAAAACCCATTGAGTAGCACTCAGCGACATCGCCAGGAATCATTACAAGTCTAGGATAATCTCCTTGTGAAGCATGCATGACTTGCCTCAAGTCACCTTGCTCAGTGCGAGTTGGTAGACCTGTAGAAGGTCCGACTCTTTGAGACTCAGCAATCACACAAGGAACCTCGGCACAGCCAGCCAATCCAACGGCCTCGGTCATCAAAGCAAAACCACCGCCAGACGTACAAGTCATAGAACGAGCGCCAGCAAACCCAGCGCCAACAATCATATTCATTGCAGCGATTTCATCTTCCGCGTGCTTCATCACAATCCCCTTCTTGCGACCCCAAGCAGCCATCGTATGCATGATCGAAGAAGCCGGAGTCATGGGATATGCAGCGACGAATTTGCATCCAGCCGCAACAGCTCCAAGACAAAAAGCATCATTCCCATTCAAAAGCATCTCTTCCTCAAACTTGTCTCCCCTCTCAAGTTCAAAATGAACTTCAGAAACAAACCCAGCCCCAGCTCGCAAAGCTTTTATATTAGCATCAACAACTTCAGCACCTTTAGAACCAAACTTATCTCGAATCATTTTCTCCAAATACTCCAGAGGCTCTCCCATCAACCCTAATACAACACCAAGTGCAACTGTGTTTTTATAAATTTCACCTCCAAGTTCCTTCGCAGTCCCAACCAAGTCAACCGGCATCATCTTGACGCCAGGCGCGTCAACGCCGTCCGCCGTCGAACCGCCAGCGCCAGTCGCAGCCCCCTCCAAACTCTTATCATAAACAAAAACACCACCTTCTCTCAACTGACTCAAATGCTCGGCAAAACTATCTTTGTCCAAAGCAACCACGATATCTACAGTCTCATCATGACACAAAACCGGCTCCAAAAAAGAAAATCGAACTCGATTATAATTATGTCCGCCACGAATCAAAGACATGATCTCATTAGAAATAAACACAGAAGCCCCTTCCCTATTCAAAGATTGCCCAAGAAGAAGCCCAGCACTTTCTATACCAGCACCCGCAGGCCCCCCAATCAAAATATTTATAGTTTTTCTATTCATAAGTGGACCCTATTCTAACATTCACCCATAACAAATAACAAGTCGCTCAGTCTGTTTAAATATTTTCTAATATGCACAAGCCTTTTAATCCGAAACACATTATACATTGATCTCTCAGCTCTTCTGGCGACAGTCCGACAAATATGAAAGCGAGCACAAAGCTCTCCTTTTTCGCCAGGCTTCACGAATTTCCCAAATTTCTTGCCACGAGCAGCCGACTGTTCATCTACGGTCACTCCTTTCACATAACTCCAATACTTATCAATCATACCTTCAGCCCATGTGACATCCTCGGCTGACATTTTGCTCATATTAGCTCCAGCGATTTCGGTTCCAATCCGATAAAGATCCTCTTGTACTTTGTCCAAAGTTTCCATAAAAGATTTGCCAAGCGATGTGCTGCGGTCAACCTTGCAAGCAGCAAGCCCAACGAACGAATTCAGCTCATCAATCTCGCCAAGTGCGTTCATTATTTTAGAATTCTTGCTATACTTGCGCGGTCCAAGAAGTTTTGTTTTCCCGCTATCCCCCAAGCCAGTATATATTTTCATATTATTGGAAATTAATTAGACATCAGACATTTTCACACATAAAATAGAAAAAAGCCATTTACCATAATTTTCATGCCTAAAAAATCAAATAAAACAATAAAAGACCCGTCTTTAGTCAAAGAAATAAGAGCTTTAACGGAATCAGAAAAAAGTCTAGAAAAAGAATTGGTACGTGAAATGCGCCTGCTAGCTAAAGAAATTGGAAAAATCAAACAAATGGAGGTGATAAAAATCTTCAGACACCCTTGGAAATTTTTGGGACTCTCTATGGTGAAAGGAATAATGGTCGGGTTTGGTTCTGTCCTTGGAGCAACAGTTTTCTTATCGATTTTTATTTACCTTTTGGCTCGAATAAGCCTCGTTCCGTTCGTAGGAGACTTCGTAGAATCGGTCATGGCAGAGATTCAAGGACCAGCTCAAGAAGAGCAAAGTAGCGATAGCGATATATTCGAACAATACAAAAAAGCCCAACAAGAGATCGAAACTGAAAATTAGGTTGAAATATGGTTAAAAAGGGGTACAATTAACCCTAATATAATTAATTTGTGAAAATATGAAAAAGTATAATATTTTGATAGCAGTTTTAGTCGGACTAGCGATTGTGCTAGGAGGATTAATTTTATATTTCAACGATGACCTTTTCAAATCCGAAGGAGGTTTGTCATCGGTTTTGGAAGACCCAACAGCAGAAGAAGTTGTAGAAGAGCCAGCTCCAGAACCTGAAGTGGTTGTTGAAGAGCCAGTTGTCGAAGAACCAGCTCCAGAGCCTGAACCAGTCCCTGAACCAGAGCCAGTACCAACCCCAGCGCCAGCTCCAACATCCCAAAGCTCAGACAGCGATGGCGATGGAGTAGAAGACTCCGTGGACAACTGTGTCTATACAGACAATCCAGGCCAAACAGATATGGATAAGGATGGTATCGGAAACGATTGCGACCCAGACAACGACAACGATGGAGTTCCAAACGAACAAGATCAATGTATCTGGACATTCAATAAAACTGTTGGCTCAGACGGATGTGTCAAAAAAGATGACGACATTATCTATCTTTGGTAGTCGACATCGATCTGTAATCTAAAACACCTCCGCCCTATACGTCTCGATTTCAACGAGACCTTTTTCCCATTCATCAGGGACAAGTCCCGCCTTCGAGCACAAAGAGTCCAAAAACTTTCTCTTCAATCCTTCCTTGCTAATTCCATCATCAAGCTCCGCCCTAAGATCACCCCAAACCTGCGGCAGATAGGTAGCCTTAGCAAAACCAGATGACAAAACAACCCCATCACCAACCCGCAATTTCTCAAGCAAATCCGAAGATCCAGAATACTCAAGGGGAACAGGAACGCTCAAAACAGAAACCTCAATCTCAACATCATGGAACTCAGAGGCCGTCAGAGGATCAAAACGAGGATCTTTAAAAGCTGCGCTTACAGAATTCTCACGAATACCAAGGATCAAAGGCAAGGTCCCAGAAGTATCCCCTATACATCCACGGAGTCTTCCATCTAGTTCAAGGGTGACAAAAACCCCTCTTCGTTCATTCAAAACAGCGGCAGGAGCACCCTTTGGCATATTAGGCTCGTTAGAATCAATATCCAATCTCTCGGAGATCATCCCTCTCGCTACAGCCTTCAGATATTTACGAATTTTTTCATCAATCATAAAAATGCAATGCTAGTATATCCAACCACACGATCACGATCTCCAGCCGTGTCTCCAGAATTTTTATAATCCAAAGCTACCGGTTTCCATCCAAATTTCTCAGCCAAAAACATCGACGCCAAAATCCCTTTCAAACCGCACGCATCCCCTTTCTCTATGACTTTTTCAATATTCATTCCAACAATCCCCTCCACGGTCTCACGATCAACATCCAACGCTTCTTCATAAGGCAAAAAATGGCTCAAATCACTCGAAACAACCAACAAAACATCCTCGCGTGAGACAAACTCAGCCAGACGCTCCGCCAAAAAATCAGGCCTCACGGAACTCAAAGCCAAAGGATAAACAACAAACCGATTCAAGCAAACCTGCAAAAACGGCAACTGCACTTCCAGTGAATGTTCATCGGTATGCGCCTCGGGAATATTCAAAAACAAATCATCATCCTCCCCAGCCCCAACCTCGCTACGAATATCACGAACAGCAACTTCCCCAAGCGGAGTTTTCCAAGCACCATCTGGGAAAACAGACCCACCGTTAAAAGGAACCGAATGTGACAATCCAATCAATACAACTTTCCATTCAACATCCCTATCCAATTTTTTCAATAATTTAAACCCATGCCCAGCAACACCTCCGCTGTAGAGATATCCCGCATGTGGAACAATCAAACCTTTTACCTGTCCCTTTAATTTATCCAAGACATCTTCGCTAAACTCAGCCGAAGCCAGATATCTCAAAATATCCTGCTTCAACATAGCCCGGTCTCCCGGATAAAACTGATTCGCAACTGCAGGTTCTCTTATTTGCATGGTAGAGCAAATATAGCAAGAGTGTAGCTTGGGCTCAACTATCTTCTCTTGAAAATCCAACCCATTCCAATTGTAGCTATCCCCACCGGCACAATAGACAACCACTGCCCCATCGTCAAAACTCCGTCAGAAACAACCTGGTATTCTTTGAAAAACTCAACTCCAAACCTGCTCAAGAAATACAATCCAACAAACGTAAACACAAAAAGTCCAGGTTTCACCCAGTCTTCAAGACGACCATCCTTTCCACGTCTGTGAACCCACGAACTAAACAAAAACGCAAAGATACCAAGTGCCAAAACCGCTTCATATATTTGCGATGGATGCCTCCCAAAGGTCTCACCATTCAAAGAAAATACAACTGCCCACGGCAAGTCACTAGCCCTCCCAACAATTTCCGAATTAAAGAAATTCCCAATCCTTACAAATCCAGCAACCAAAGGCATACACACCACTAACAAATCCACGTATTTCCAAAAACCAATCCGACCAGCGGAACCAGAAGAGCCCGACCCGCGCCGAACCCATAACCAAAACAAAACATACGCCACCAACAATCCAATCGTCGCTCCATGACTCGACAACCCGCCTTCCCAAACACGCAAAATCCGTAAAGGTTCACTCAAATAATACTCCGGATGATAAAAGAAAACTTCTCCCAGTCTCGCACCAATAACCAACCCAAAAAACAAAAATCCAACCGCCAGATCAAAATGAGCCATCGGCCACTTTTCCTTCTTCCAAAGTCGCGCAGTCAAAAAATAATAGCCAAGCACACCAAAAGCAAACATAACCCCGTACCACCGCACCTCGACAGGTCCGAAACTAAAAGCAATCGAAGATATTTCGTGAACAAACATGCGCACAATATAACATAAATTTTCATTTTACCCTTGCTCGTGGCAGAACAAGGGGTATAATCCACCGAGACAAATTTCACATATATATAAATATAAATACTTAACTAATCACTATGCTTACTCGATTAGTCGAACGTCATCCAAAGGCAGCAAGATACATCTTGCCTCTCTTGGTGAGTTCAATGATTATCTCGATTCCCGCTTATGCAAATAGCGGAGCTGCTGAAGGACACGGAGGAGCAATTCCTCTAACATTCCTCTGGCTTGCAGTTCTTTTCACACTTAGTAAACTTGGGACTTTGATCGAAAGAATCGGTCAGCCATCAGTACTTGGTGAAATCATCGTCGGTGTGATCCTAGGAAATCTAGGACTGCTCGGCCTTCACTGGTTTGATCCAGCAGCCACAAATCAATACCTCTTATTCTTGGCTGAATTCGGTGTAGTTCTCCTTCTCTTCAGAATCGGTTTGGAATCAAACATCAAAGAAATGAGCAAGGTAGGAGCACAAGCTTTCTTGGTCGCAATTATTGGTGTGGTAATTCCATTTTTAGCAGGTACTTATTTAGTTGGTGAACTTTTCTATGCAGATGTAGACCTTGGAACAAAGCTTTTCATTGGTGCCGCAATGACGGCCACCTCGGTTGGAATCACAGCTCGTGTATTCCAAGACCTCGGCAAACTTAATACAAAAGAAGCAAAGATAGTACTTGGTGCAGCAGTGATTGACGATATAATGGGTCTCTTGATTTTAGCTATCGTTAGTTCAATCGCAACTTCGGGCACGCTTGAAGCTTCAACTGTCGCAATCCTTTCTGCGAAAGCATTCGGATTCTTGGTTGCAGCGATCGCTGTCGGACAGCTCGCAGCTCCATGGCTTGGAAAATTATTCTCAAGCGTACACACAGGAGTAGGAATGAAATTAACATTCGCAATCTCGTTTGCACTTCTAGTCGCATATTTAGCATCTGCAGTTGGACTTGCTCCAATCGTTGGTGCATTCGCAGCAGGTCTTGTTCTTGATCCTGTTCACTTTAAATCATTCAAGAGCCCAGAGTATGTTTCAAAAATTAAGAAAAAACTTGAACCACTTGGTGAAAAGTCAGAAGACGCCGCAGCGCTTCTTCACGGTTTCGATCACAAGCATATTGAAGATTTAGTAGATACAGTTGGTCACCTTTTCATCCCACTTTTCTTCGTGATGACAGGTCTCCAAGTTAAACTCGACGTTCTCTTCGATCCAAAAGTTCTCGGTGTAGCTTTAATCGTAACAGCTATAGCCTTTATCGGAAAAGTAATGGCAGGACTCGGAACTTGGGGAGGAACAAAAAAGATGATAGTTGGTTTCGGAATGGTTCCACGTGGTGAAGTAGGTTTGATCTTCGCAAACGTTGGTATGGCCCTAGGCGTAGTAACTGATGAATTATTCTCAGTAATCGTTGTCATGGTTATCCTTACAACTTTACTCACACCGCCAATCCTTACTTACCTTTTGAAAAAAGACGACAAAAAAGCAGCATAAAGAATTTCGAATAAAAAATAAAAGACCTCAAGCTACAAAAGCCCGGGGTCTTTTTTTGTCCTGATCGACCAGTAGTCAAGACCTTTGAAAAATGGTATAATAATAAAAAGTAAAAACAAATATAAAATGGGTCTAGAAAGATACAAAAAAAAGGTGGAGAAGCCTAGCGTAAACAAAACAAAGCGAACGAAAGAAAATCTTCGCAAACATATTTCTGAATCACAAGAAAAACCAAAAAAAGATGCAGAAGAGATAAGACTAAGATTGCTTGAAGAAATCGAAAGACGCTCCCCGTATCCTGCTTACTGGTTTTTTGACGAATTTTTTAAAAACAAACATCAGCCTTTTGCGAGAGAAGTGGCTGTTAATCTGGCAGAAAAATATCCAATATATATCTTTGCCTACATAGATAAATTTCTTGATACAGAATATGCGGAAGAAGTTATTACTATAGCGGGGGAAATAATTCCAAAAGCATTTATCCTAGATTTTGAAAAATATAAGGATGAGGAGTTTGCAGAAAAACTTATGAGAAACGCAGCTGAAATTGAAATGAAGGCTTTCCTGTTGAACCTTCCTTTGTACAGCGAGAAACCTTACATGGAAGAGATTTTAAGGGATTGTTTGTGGAGAGAGCCTAAGTGGGTAATCAACAGTTTGTCAGGAGCAAGAGGAGAGTCATATGTGCCAGATTTGCTCAATGAAGCAATAGACATAGATCCTATAGCAGTAATCAGGGCAATAAGTCGAAACAGCCATCCAGAGCAGTCTGAATTTTTACTGAAAAAACTCGCAGAAATATATCCCGAAGAAGTGTTTAAAAATTTGGAATACCGTGATACAAAAAATAAATATGTGTCAGAAACAATCAAAAAAATATTTAAAGAATATAAAGATGAATTTCCTTGGATCATTTTAAAATACTCAGAGGTATTTCAAAATGACCCCGGCTTTGAAGATGAGTTAGAAATTGCGATAGCAGAGTGTATTGAATTAAGAGAAGTCGACTACCTTTTTGAATATATCGAAGTGTTTGCGGATAAGGGATATGCAAAGCACGTTGTTGAAATATGCCTTGAAGCAGACCCGGCTATGGTAGAAAAACTTCAGAAAAAGAAAAAGTTATTGATTAAAATATACGGAACTGCAGAACAGACCGAAAAATTGTTGCAAAAACACACAAAAAGAGCGGAAGTTGCAAAAAAATACAAAGAATTAGCTAAACAAACCGTAACAAGAAAACTACTCAAAGAACTTACCCCAGATGCAATCGCAGGAGCCCTTTCCAATGCAGCAGCGTCGATTTCATTCCAAAATTTTAACAAAATATTTTTTTCAAAAAGCTTCCAGAAATTCTTGAGAGATAGATCTGGAAAGATGAGTTTCGCAAACGCGTTCTCTTTTGTTACAAGCATTGCAAGAATAACAATAAAGAAAGAAGTAAGTTTAACAGAGAAGGAAATAAGCGCTGCAATTAAACAGATATGGGAAAGATGGGAGGCGGTAAAAGAAAGAGAATTATTTGGACCGCAAACAAAATTAATATTATTTAGTCATTCTGAAGAAAGATTCTCAAATAAAAAAATAATTGAAAACATCTACAAGAGAAGCGGAGGCACAGACGAAAACCTGCTTTGTGACGAGAAAGGTAAAAAAGGAAAAAACAAGATTTTAAAAGCAATGAAAGACGCCAAAGGAAATACAACAATTCTATTTGATGGACACGGAACAGAAGAATCATTGAGCTTAAGTAGTTCAGATAGTGTGAACTCAGATATCGACTACGAAGAACTAGGGAAAGCATTGGTAGAATCGGGTAATATGAAAAACTTCAATCTAGTTATAGCTTCATGTTATGGATATGATTTTATAGAGAATCTATATACATATTTGGAAGAAAGCGGTGTGACAGAAAGGCCATCAGTCAGCATATCATCCGCAAATAAAAATGCTTATAGCTACAGCGGAGAAGATGATGATGTGGTGGATTCAAAGCTTCTTATTGGGGCACACAAAGAATCCGACAAAGGCAAATCGATAAAAGTGAAGCACATATTTGAAGGAGAAAAGCACAGTTGGGAGTATGAAGATCCGAGTATCAAGGTAGGCAATGAACAATTGGGGTTTAATAAAAGCAAACACCCAGCCGAAGAAATTGCAAGAAGCCAGTACTCAAAAGAAAAAACTCAAGCCTAGGCCCCTTAAAAAGGGTCGGTTTTTTAACGCTACGGTGTTGACATTATTGCAAAACAATGTAAAATAACACACTATTATTTAGACAAATCCGATGATTAATATTAGCTCGGTACCAATAGATTCTGTTCGTGAGGATCCTGGTGCTCACTGGTTTAGAGCGTTGGCTGAACAATACCCGGAACAATTCGCGATGGTCCCTGGGTTGACAGTAGATGAAAGAAAAAGTCCGCAGACCATAAGGCAGGATGAAAAAGGACAAGATGCCCAGAATCCACAAATTACATCAGGACTCTTCGAGTATCATAGAAAAGCGGTCAGACATTTATTTAGGGCTATTATGGAAGAAATTTTTAGAACTCACGACATTCCAAGGGAAGGAGGAGTTGACATAGGTTCAGGTATTACAGGAGAGATGGTTAACGAATGGCTCCCTCTTTCTGACGATCAATTACAGTCGTGGACAGAAACCGATATCAACCGAGAAGCAGTTGAGACGAATAGACTACGACGTCAAAGCGGCTCAAGCGTAAAAATAGCTTCCATGTATGATTTAGAAAAAGATCTAAAACTAAGAGGTCAAAAAATACCTGTAATTACAGGGCTTTCTTCTCTCGACGCTCCAGCCTTCTTGGAACGCGCAATCAGTAGCATTAGAAATGCTCTAGTAAGAGGTGGTCACTTGGTTCACATTCAAGACGTAAGGCCAGGTATTCACATGGGAACAGATCAATTAAAACACGAACAAAAGCCAGGTCCACATACGGTTGGATTTGCAAGGCCCCCTGAAGGTATAAACATAATAAACCCCCATGTTTATTTCAGGCCAGACGGAAGTTTTGAAAGTTCAGTCGAGTTATTTCGTCGTCGTCTGGGACGATCAATTATGGGGACTAGCGGTCTCCGATTGGTGAAAAACGAATGGGTTGTTGCCACAGAACCAACAGAGGATGAGAGCTCGTATGTATATGCTATGAATATGAGAGGCCCGCTGCCCACAGGATACACGGGAGGAAGCCCGTCAAACCTAGCTTGCGCCGTTGTTACTATTGCCCAAAAGGTCTGACCTTCCCAACTCTCCCCGAATAGCGCTAAGTCTTTTTCTTAAAAAGAACAGAATTGCACTCGTAGATGCTTCACTTTCTCCCAGCCCAAACTGAACTCTTATTTCTTCAACCAAAACACCAACTTCTGCATCAAAATCAAGAGTATTTGCTGATCGATCGTACAAAACGACCATCCACCTATGATTACGAGGATTGACAACAATTTGAATCCCATGCCTTGGCAACAGATCTCTCGATTTTATTCTGACGTGAGCATCAGGTGAAGATTTTCCAGTCTCTTCGCGATACTGCCCCAACGCCGCTCTCACAGCATGTCCAGGAAGCTCCGCGGAATCTTTGAACAAACTCAAGAGATAGTGGATGGTTGTCCCCTCAGTCAAGCAAGCCAAGACTTCATTGATCATTTCTATTGATGCCAAACCCAACTCTTCTCTCTCCCCTCAACCTTTTCAGAACTAAAAAACGGCAAAAAACGATAGCATGAAAAGCAGCTCTTGCAAACTAATGGCGGGACCGAAGGGACTCGAACCCTCGACCTCCTGCGTGACAGGCGTCCAGATAGGAGAGCTAACGCCTCCTATCCCACATAAAACGGTGTTTTATAGGGCTATAACCAGCTGAACTAGCGAATAGTCCATTTAGCCGAGGACACGTAGCTCCAAATATATGTTAAATTTACTTTTTCCACTTATAAAAAGCCAAGCCTAACAAAATAGCTGGGATAACTGAATGTAATATAATCACCCCGCTAACAACCATTATAAAAACTCCTACATCCACAAATCGCTCAAAAAGAGAAAGAGACTCTGTAGGATAAAACATAGTTATCATCAAGATAATAAGTAGCATTAGAATAACTAGAGCTAGCACCATCCACTCTAATTTTTTAAGAGCTTTTTTGTAGTTTTTTACATTAAATAATGCAAAAATCAGTGCTCCAAGAACGGTTCCAACTCCAACTCCTATCCATAGCATATTATTTACACAAACATCTACTGCAATATTAGAACACACGATACCAGAACCAAATAATATCAGTCCAACCCATCCCAGAACCACTCCTCCTAGCAAACTTGCCAGCATATAACTTAAGAATTTCCATTTAGTGTTTGATTTCACAGTATTTGATTATTAAATTTGAAAACTAAAGAAGGTCAGAAAAGTCATAACTGTAATCAACCTCTATTACGAAAAAGTTTTTTACTTTCATAATGCTCTTAAAGTAAGTGTTTGTAGAATCTACAAAGCTGAAATTGGCTTCACTATCATCGATCCACAAGACGGCTTCTCCGCCCAGAAAATCCCTTTCACACCTCAAGGAATCTACTTGCTCAAAATGCTTTAGCTCATTTGGCTTGCAAATAAGCTTGTGGAGGGTCTCGTTTTCAACAAAAGAGATAGCGTAAGGACAGTGGCCACTTGAATCAAAGGCCTTGAGGAAATCAGTAAAAGAAGAATGTTCAGGAACTCCACTTGCAAGAGAAATGTTAGAAGAGAAGAGTAAAGTCCCCTTATCAGAAGGACATTGGGTAGAAGAATTAACAGCAGACTTTTTGCTCATCCTTCCCATTAAATCATCCCCCTTGAGATAGAAGGCAGAGCCTCCCGCGATAATAACAAGCAGAGCGACCACGAGGGTAATGATTTTACTTTTTTTAGTCATGTTTTTTTGGTTATGTGACTTTTACGACATTATCTCTCATCTACTTGTAAAAGACAAAGCAAAACAAAAAACCTCAAGCGTATCGCTCGGGGTCTTTTTAATGGCGGGACCGAAGGGATTTGAACCCTCGACCTCCTGCGTGACAGGCAGGCGTTCTAACCAGCTGAACTACGGCCCCGTGTTTTTAAACAAACTTCCAAGCATAAATAGTATACCAGAAAGCACGAGGAATTTAACGAATTTTTGCCTTAAAGACAAGGGGATTTTCTCAAAACTTGAACAAAGACTCCGGACGAGCTACAATCAACCTCCTAAATCATAATCAGCTTAATATGTTTACGACGGCATACCAAAACCAAAAAAACTTATTCAGACAGAGAGAAATTCAATTTTTACCTTCAGATCATATGCTTAGGCGTCCGTTTGGACGAAGTGCTTCCCCAGATATTGGTGAAACAGATCAACCAACTCCTCAACCACAAGATCAACAAGAAAGAGAAATCCAATCCCACGACGTCCTATGCCAAACAGCCGCAGAAGTAGCAGAAAAAGTAGAAGCTCTCGGACTAGACAACGGAAGCCTTGAAACAATAGCTCTGGCAGAAGGTCCTGTTGCGGCAACTCAAATCGCAATAAGACTTATAGTGCAACAAAGAGCATTTATGGACGACCCAAACACTCCGCACAAAATGCTAATGCAGGCAGGTGTCCTACGAAACGAATCCCTTTTCGCTTAATCTTAAAATCGTGATATACCTTGAACCATGAAAATAGGAATTGACTGCAGAATGTTTTCTAGCAACTTCACCGGTATCGGCAGATACACGGCTGAACTTGTGAAAAATCTAGAAAAGGACCCGAAATCCAAGACCCACGAATTCGTTCTTTTTTTCAACGAACCCGAATTCAGCAGCTACAAACCAACCAAGCCAAACTTCAAACCAATTCTAGTAGACGCTCCCCACTACTCCCTCAAAGAACAAACCAAATTCCTCGGCCAACTAAACGAGCAAAATCTAGACTTGATGCACTTCACCCATTTCAACGCGCCAATCAGGTACAAAAAGCCATTTATAGTAACGATCCACGACCTCACTCACACCCTATTCCCAGGCCGCAAAATGCGTGCCCTACCCTACCGAATGGCATACAAAAAGGTAATTAAAAACGCAGTCAAAAAAGCCACACATATAATTGCAGTTTCAGAAAACACAAAAAAAGACCTAATCCGAATCCATAAAACCAACCCTGAAAAAATCCACACAATATACGAAGGAGCGAACAAAGAATTCCACCAACTCAAGCCGGCAGAACTCAAAACCCTAAAAACGCCAAACATCAAGGAACCATTCCTCCTATACACCGGAGTCCACCGATACCACAAAAACCTTCCTCGCCTAATAAAAGCTTTCTCCTTAATAGCTCACAAAAACCGCAACCTAGATCTAGTAATCACAGGAAAACCAGACCCCCTTTATCCAGAAGCAGAAGAGGCAACCAAGCAATTCCACCTAGAAAATCGAATACATTTCACAGGTCTCGTCCCCGAAGACGAACTAATAGCTCTATACAATCTCGCGGAAGCATACGTTTTCCCTTCCCTATACGAAGGTTTCGGACTCCCAGTCCTTGAAGCATTCGCTTGCGGCACACCAGTTGTAGCATCAAACGTATCAAGTATCCCCGAAATTGCAGGCAAAGCAGCTCTTCTCTTTGACCCAGAGAACCCAAAAGACATCGCAGAAAAAATCCAAAAACTACTTAAATCCCACTCCTTACAAAACGATCTCAGGCAGAAAGGTTTGGCCCGAGTCAAAGCCTTTTCTTGGCAAAAAATGGCCAAAGAAATCCTTTCACTATACAATCGAACTGCATAACATAATTGTATGGGTTTTGAACCGTTTCAAGACATGATCCAAAAAGCAGCCCTGAGCTACGGAGTGGCTAGGGAATTTCGCGCGATCAGGGTTTGTCGAGCCTTCCAGGCGATAATCCCAATCATATTCGACGACAACAAAGAAGCCGACAAAGCTCTGGCAAAAAGCACATTCAAAGAAGGAATCCTTACCATAAAAGTTCCAAATTCAGTCTGGGCAAACGAGGTTATGATAAAGAGAGAATTGATTTTGGAAGCAACTAGAAACCACCTCCAAATACAAGACCCATCGATCAAGATCAAGGAGCTCAAGACGCAAATACACTAATTTTACTTGACTTCAACTAACCTTGCGATACAATAGCACCCGCTTTATCCGATAATCCAAAGATTTTGCTAAAGTTACGATTGCAACGAGGGGGAAAGAAAGGACAACCAAACTTCAGAATTGTTCTCCAGGAGCACACAGATGCTGTTAAAAGAGAAGCGATTGAAGTGCTCGGTTATTACAAACCTGCTCTTGATCCAAAAGTGTTAAAAGTAGATCTCGAAAGAGTGAAATATTGGATATCTAAAGGTGCTCAACCTTCAGATCCTTTAGCGGCACTTTTGAAAAAAGAAGGTTTAGAAGGCATGGATAAATACATGGAACCTAGAGATAAGAAGAAGAAAAAGAAAGGCGAAGAAGAAGATAAGCCTGAGGCTCCCGCAGCAGCACCTGCTGCCGAAGCACCAGCCGAGGAAGCTCCTGCCGAGGAAGCTCCTGCTGAGGAGAAACCAGCTGAACCTGAAGCACCAGCCGAGGAGCCAGCACCAGCTGAGGAAGCTCCAAAAGAACAATAATCTTTTATTCAGATACTTCTTTTACTCACCTAACACACAGTATCATGACAGATGACGACACAACTCCAGTGGATGAGGAAACAACTCCAGTGGATGCTGACGCAACTCCAGTGACTGACGACACAAGTGACCAGGATTTTCTGGCAGAAATCGTCAAACAAATCGTCTCAAAACCAGAAGCAGTAAAAATTGAAAGGAAGGTTGATGAGATGGGAGTTCTCCTTACTCTCGAAGTAGACAAGGAGGATATGGGCCAAATTATCGGGAAAAGCGGACAAACAGCAAAAGCTCTCCGCGTACTTCTCCGAGTGCTTGGGTCAAAAAATAACGCACGTGTCAACTTAAAGATAGTTGAACCGGACGAAGCTTAAGGATATAATCCTTTTTGTAAAAGGCCTTCTCACAGGCCAAACGTAGTTTTAAAAAAAACAAAATGGCTGACAAAAGTATCATAGATGCTGCTCAATCTTATGAAATCCTTGAAATTGTAAATCGTGGATTCGCGTATGCAATTATAATCGCAGGATTTCTTTCAGTAGTGTTTATTTTTGTAGGAGGTATTTCTTTTATCCTTTCAGGAGGACAAGAGGAAAAAATCAAACAAGCGGTTTCAACAATTAGATACGCAATCATCGGTCTGATCGTAACAGTCTTGGCAGTTGTGATAGTAGGAACGGTAGGGAAAGCAATGGGATTAGATATCATCAAGTACATCAACTTCGGAGACATTATCGACACAGTTACAAGTGTGACATCAGGCGTAAGTGACGGAGGTCCGCAATCATTAGACTAAGATCGTTAGACTAAAAAAAGCCCCTCTTTCAGGGCTAGATCTCTACAAGCGAATCAATTCTTTTGTTTTATTTGCTAACCGACTCCAGTCCAGAATTTACGATGTTTTTCCAGTCGTAAGGGAATTTGTACGTTTCAAGAGCGCGGATCAACGCTGCAAACATTTTCCAATGGTCAACATCGCCAGCTCCACCATAAACAAAAGCAGTCCCCTGCTCACTATTTAGATTGTAGTCAGAAACAAGTTTATGCTCATGGCTAATTGGAATAACTCCATTCATCAACATCTCTTCCAAATCATTAGAAGGCAGCGCAACCATTACGTCAGAAGCTTGCATCAAATGTTTACGGCTTTGTTCGCTATACGGCACGTAATGAACGTTTGGTTGAGAGAAAGAATCAAGATTAGTGTCAGCAACAACAACGATCTCAACATTCAACGCAGAAGCGCCTTCCAAAAGTTTTTCAATAGAGTCTTTATGAGTGTCTTCAACTTCATTGTCTAGCACAATCCCAATTAGAGGCATGCTGTGATCAAAAGACAATTTGCCACACAAATCTTTCTTCGACTCCTCCTTTGATAGTAAGAATTCTTTTAGCATTTTTTTTGAAAATTTATCTTATCATTCTACCATATTTCCGGCTAAAGAGAAAGTCTCCACCCATTGACAATGTAGTGAAATAAAGTGTTATATTACACCTATGAAAAAGCTGTTTTTAATAGATGGGAACGCGATCATTCACAGGGCCTTCCACGCCATCCCACCCTTCACAACTTCGAAGGGCGAATTAATCAATGCGGTATACGGTTTTTCCTCTATGCTGCTCAATATTATCAATAATCAAAAGCCAGAATTCATACTAGTTTCTTTCGATCGCCCGGCCAAAACTTTCCGGCACAAAGAGTTCGCAGACTACAAAGCAACTCGCGTAAAAGCACCGGACGAACTCTACGCCCAAATCCCACGAATCAAAAAAGTGGTTGAAGCTTTCTCAATTCCAATTTACGAAATAGATGGTTTCGAAGCCGACGATGTTTTGGGCACCCTAGCCCTCCAGGCTTCAACGCAAAAAGAAGAAGATCTCTCAAGCTACATTGTCACCGGAGACATGGACACACTTCAACTTGTCTCAGACAAAGTCCAGGTCTTCGCCCCATACAAAGGCTTCCAAGAAGCAATAATCTACACTCCGCAAAAAGTTCTCGCCAAACACGGTCTCACACCATCTCAAATAATTGACTACAAAGCCCTCAAAGGCGATTCTTCAGATAACATCCCCGGAGTACCAGGTATCGGTGACAAGACAGCGACTGCCCTACTTCAAAAATACAAAACGCTCGACTCAATATACGAAAACCTCCACGAGCTAAAAGGCGCGGTCCACGACAAACTCGAAAACAACAAACAAATTGCCTATAAAAGTCAATATCTAGCAACGATAGTCCTCGACGTCCCAATGACTCTCGAACTCGACAAATGCAAAACTCACAAATTTGACTCAGAAAAAATAGCTGCTCTATTCGAAGAACTCGAATTCAAATCACTCCTCGGCAAACTAGGTCGCTTCAATTCCCACTACGGAACCAAGGCAGAAGAAGAAAAAGTAACTTCTCAGCAGAGTTTGTTTTGACTCCCCCCCCCGAATTACAAAAACAACAGTAATTTTGTCAAAGCGCAATGCGAAAACCTCAAAAAACCACCTTTTCCCGCCAAAAGCAATTCGGCCAAAAAACCGCACCCCAAAGCCACTCTCGACCGAACACAAAAATTAAACACCTCCCCTCAAAGCCACAACCTTTGTATAAAAAAAATTGTCACTAAGCTTTTTTTTATGTAATATCCAACAAGCCTTTAATGTAAATGATTTATGGCGAAATCTAGAGTAGTAGCTAGCCTTGATATTGGTAGCTCAAAAATTAGAACGGTAGTAGGAACTCTCGACGAAGAGTCTCCGATGCCCAATGTAATAGGAGTAGGATTAGCTCCATCTACAGGACTCCGGAAAGGAGCTGTCATTGATGTAGAAGAGACAATCAACTCAATTTCAGCATCATTAGAAGATGCGGAAAGAATGGCTGGTGAACCTATCAACAATGTGTTCCTAGGAATAGGAGGAAATCACATCGAATCAATGAATTCGAAAGGCGTAATAGCAGTAGCCCAAGCAGAAGACGAAATCTCAGAAGATGATGTAGATAGAGTTCTCGAAGCAGCTCAAGCTGTGACAATCCCAAGCAACAGAAGAATCCTCAGAATAATTCCAAAAACTTTCACAGTTGATGAACAGAAAGGAATCAAGTATCCAGTAGGAATGACGGGAATCAGACTAGAAGTAGAAGCACACATTATTACAGGGCTAGTCCCAACGATCAAAAACATCGAAAAATGCGTTCTCCAAGCTGGAGTCGACATAAACGATATAATCCCGAACAATTTGGCTGCGGCAGAAGCAGTCCTCTCAAAACGCCAAAAAGAGCTAGGTGTAGTGGTGATTGACATTGGATGTGGAGGAACATCAGTGAGTGTCTTCGAAGATGGGACCGTTCTACACACAGCAATAATCCCAGTTGGAGGAGAGAACGTGACAAATGACGTTGCAATAGGCCTCCGAACATCCATAGATACAGCAGAAAAAATCAAAATCGAATACGGCTCATGTATGCCTGATGAGGTTGGAGAAAGAGAAACGATCGACCTTTCATTGATGAGCAAGATCGACACACATACAGTCTCAAAGAAACAAATGTGCCAAATAGTCGAAGCAAGATACCAAGAAATATTTATGTTAGTCAAAGACGAACTCGCAAAAATCCACAGAGATGGAATGCTCCCAGCAGGAGTGATCCTCACGGGAGGAGCAACAAAGATTGCAGGAGCAACAGACCTTGCTAGAGAAACATTGAATTTACCAGTTCAAATAGGATTCCCACAAAATTATGACGGAGTTGTCGACAAGATAGACGATCCTTCATACGCAACAGCGATAGGGCTTTTAATTTGGGGATCAAAATTTGATGGAAAACCATACGGATCGAAGTCAATGAATTTGAAAAAGAGTGTAGGAAGTATGAAGAAATGGTTCAAAGGGCTTGTACCTTAAAATAACGCGGGCATTCTCTCGGCCATACCCGGCCGAACTAAAATCAAAGCAAAAACCCGCAAAATAGGTTTATTACAAAACATTCTTGTCGGAATGGAAAGCAAAACCACCGACTCTGCTTTATAAACTCACATCCACGGGTTGACAACCTGTCAACTTATAGTTAATAATTGGAATCCTTTAACAAAACCCATACCATGGCTGAAGATAACGCTACTTCAAACAACGATCAAAATAAAGAAAACAAAAATCCAGACGTAGATCTTAAGAATCTTTTCTCTGCAGGAGGAGGCTCTTCTTCAACCGGCTTCGCAAGCAAAACGCGAAGAACGATGGAAGTCACTCCAGAGATCACCCCTGTCGCAAACATCAAAGTGATGGGTATTGGTGGTGGAGGCGGAAACGCTCTTAATAGAATGATCAAAGCTGGACTGAAAGGAGTAGAGTTCATCGCTGTTAATACAGACGCACAAGCTCTATACCACAACGACGCACCAACAAAGATTAATATTGGTCGCGCAACAACACGTGGTCTTGGAGCAGGGTCAAATCCAGACATCGGAAAACAAGCAGCAGAAGAATCTATGGAAGAAATAAAGGAAGCGTTAGAAGGATCAGACATGTTATTTATCACATGCGGACTTGGTGGTGGAACAGGTACGGGAGCTGCCCCTATCGTCGCTGGATTAGCGAAAGACATGGGAATCCTTACAGTTGGAGTTATGACTAAGCCTTTTACATTCGAAGGCCACAGACGAACTCAACAAGCTGTTGATGGTATGGAAAATCTAAGAAACAAATTAGACACACTAATTACAATTCCAAACGACAAAATTCTAGCAATTATAGATAAGAAAACACCTCTTAATGACGCATTCGCAGTCGTAGACGATGTCCTAAGACAAGGTGTCCAAGGTATCGCAGACTTGATCACCGTTCACGGCATGATCAACGTCGACTTCGCGGACGTAAAGACAGTGATGGAAAACGCTGGTTCAGCCCTAATGGGTATCGGTTATGGAACAGGCGAAAACAGAGCTGCAGAAGCTGCAAAAGCAGCTATCGAAAGTCCACTTCTCGAGATGTCAATCGATGGCGCTCGTGGTGTCCTATTCAATATTACTGGTGGAAACGACCTATCTATGTTCGAGGTTGATGAAGCAGCGAGAATCATCACAGAAGCTGCCGATCCTGAAGCAAACATCATATTTGGTTCAGTCATCAACGATTCTTACACAGGTGAAATGAAGGTCACGGTAATCGCTACAGGATTCGAAGCAGACTCAGAAACTCCAAAAGTCCGCTCTCACACGCCAATCAGCGAATCAACACCAGTGAAAGCAACTGAAAACGAATACGACATCCCAGCATTTATTAGGCAGAAGATGCAGTAGTTGGTATAATCCACCCATGCAAGCCATCCTCTTAGACAAGGACGACGGAAACAAATGGGACGATTTTGCCTACAGTCACCCCTATTCATCGATCCATCAAACCACCCGTTGGGCCCATTTCCAGTCAAACGTTCCATCCAGGGACCAATTCTGGATCATCGCCATCCAGGACCAAGACAAAGACGAAAAAACCAGCAAAATAGTGGCCGGCACAATACTCATCAAGCACACGCTCCCAAACGAAAAATACTGCTGGCTTTATTCGCCACGCGGTCCCCTTCTGAGCTACGACCAGCCAAGCAAAGCAAAAGACCAACTCAAAATCCTCACCAAAAAAATCCGCCAAATAGCAAAAGAAGAAAAAGCAATTTTTTACCGCGCAGATCCCCTAATACATAATACAAGACACAACAAAAACACCCTGAAATTCCCAAAATTCCAATTCTCACATGGTGGTTTCCAGCCAAAAGACACGCTAATCCTTGACCTAAACCAAACCCAAGAAGATATTCTCAAACAGATGAAACAAAAAGGCCGATACAACATCCGCCTCGCACACAAAAAGAACGTAAAAGTAGTAGAAGTAATCCCCCCAGCACTAAAATCGAACAAAAAAACAATCGAACTCGTCCAAACTTTCCAAAACCAAGTCGAATCCTACTTCAAACTTCTACAAGAAACACTCGAACGCGACAGATTCTACGGCCACAGACTATCTTTTTACAAGAACATGGTCGAAAAACTCTCTCCAGAATCAAACTCACTTACAAAAGAAAACCTAAAAAAAGAACTCAAACATAGCTATGCAAAATTATACCTCGCCGAATATACCCCAAAAGAAACCCACAAAACTCAATATATAGCAGGTATTATTGTGACTTTCTTCAAAGACACCGCAATCTACTATTATGGCGCTTCCTCGAACGAATATCGCAATGTGATGGCCCCATACGCCCTCCAGTGGCACGCAATAAAAGAAGCGAAATCCATCGGCTGCAAAGAATTTGATTTCCTAGGGATTGCACCGCAAAAAGGCAAAGATAAACTCGGCCCAAAAAACCACCCTTGGCGCGGAGTCACTGCCTTCAAACTCAAATTTGGCGGCACCCACATCCATTATCTCCCCGCCCAAGAACTCATCTTCAAACCCCTCCTCTATATACTATACAAAATAGTGAAATTTTTGAGGAAGATTTTTAGATAGATCAGAGTAGGAAACTTTTCCACCCGCGGAATACAAAATCTTGCTATTTTTCAGATTTTTAAGCCTTTTCAGGTTAGCAACGAGCTCTTTTCTGTGTGCTCTAGCCTCCTCTACAGAATTAGAAATATCAATAGTAGCAATTTTTTTACTTCCAAGCTCAACCAAAATTTCACCAAGTTTATTGTCAAAAGAAGGGTCCGTGAAATCCAGAGTGGCGGTCTTGATCTTCCCTTTTTCAAATAACGCCAAAACCATGTCAACGCTATCCTGGCTAGATAAAACAAACTTATCTCCAAAAACCAAATCCATATCAATGAGAGATTTCAAAACCTCATTTTTTACAAAAGCTGGTTGAAAAAGATTTTTAAAATACTTGCTGGAAGAGGCTTTTTTACCAAGAAGATGATATTTATCAAAAATATCCGCGCACAAATCCTCCACAAAAAGAGAAACGTATTCGGAAATCAAAAAATAATACTGTTTAGGATTCGAAACAAAAGGTACGTGCCTCAAAGCTCCTACGAACAAAGGAAACAAAACTTCAGTCTGAAAGGGATTATGGTCAGTCATGCAAATGCCTTTGCAAGATTTTAGAGAAAAAGCCTGGCTCAGAAGCCTCCAAGGATTTCCTACCCCAACAAAAACACCAGACAAATCAGAGAGAACATTGAGCCTTTCATAAAGGCCTTTTTCATTACCAACGATATACAGGTGAACATCAGGAGTATCTATCCTAGTTTTCATAATCAATTTTTCATCAATCAGATTTCCCAAAACCATATCTCGACGAACGTCTTCCAAGAAAACGCTTTTTTTATCAAAATCAGAATAAGTATCAAACAAAGCCCTCGCCTCAAACAAAGCCTCGGGAACCCCATGACCAAAATCACTTTTCTTAATCAAATCATCAAAAAACACTTTTCCTTCTTCAGGAGAACAAATACAAGGCTTATAAATACTCTTTTTCTCAGACAATTCTTCAAAAGTTTTCGTTATGGAAGATTTATCCAAAAAGGCTTGGCCACCCAAGGTAAAAGGAATCAAATCAAACCTCAAAAACTCACCAGTCTTTTTCGAAAATCTAGCTCTAAATACATAAGAAACAGGAGACTTGGGGTATTTCGACACACCAAAAACAAAATTTCCAAGACCATAAACGATAGGAACAATTCTACCATCATCCAGCTTATACTCTTCAATCCCTTGAGCAGAATGCTGGTGAGTGCCAACGACCAAATGAGCCCCAGTTTCCGCTGCGAATCTGCCCAACTCCACCTCCGCCTTGCCAGGATGAGATGACCATTCTCGACCCCAATGAAAGTAAACACAAATAATATCAGCCTCGGCTTGCTTGGCAGTCAAAATAGCCTTTTCAAGCTTTGATTTTAATTCATCAACATCACTAAATGCTGAAATAACGACTCCGTCCGACTCGGCCAAAACATTCTCCGCAGGAGCATCCTCAACATCAACGACAGAAGAAATACCGATCAAAGCTATGTCTCTGTCTTTATATTTAACAATTTTAGGCAAACAAGTCTCTTCACGAGAGTCCCCAGCTCCAAAAGTTTCAACACCATTTTTATTCAAAATAGAAACCGTCCCAGCAAGTCCGTCTGAACCAAAATCAAAAGCATGATTGTTAGAAAGTGAAGCAGCGTTTATGTTTGAATTTTTCGTAAAGAAACTTTCCAGACCAACTTTCTCGACCAAGAAGCGCACCGGTTCACCAGAAGATTTATAAGGAACTTTATCAGTCATACAATCACGGGCCCCATCGAACTCAGCAACTCCTTCGAAGTTCGCAATCGTAAAAGACTGCCCAAAAAGCTCTCTAAAATCAGAAAAAAGAATCTTAGAAACCTGGCCATCTCCCAGGTTAAACTTATCAGAAACTTTCTTGAAATAAGAATTGAAAGGGTCTTTTTTGCCTGAGCCTGTCCTATAATCTCCAGCCAAAATCACATCACCAACAAAATCGATACAAATCTCCCCTTTCCCACATTTATGTGTTTCATCGATATTCATTAGTGAAATATTACTCGTTTTTCAGTATTTCACCATTGCGAAGAAGGCTAAAAAATGCTATAATTTTATAATAAAATAAAAATAAAAACCAATACATGACAAACGAAGAAATCGTAGAACTCATGAAAAACTCAGAAGCGTTCAAGACGCAATTTTCATTGGCAAAACAATCAGAATTAATCAAAAAAGTCCCATCCCTGCCGGAAGCAAAAAGGGTGGAATTGGTAAAAGCTCTAGTAGAAGAATCAGATAATTTGAACGTTATAGCTCTAGATAATACAAACGTACTTCAAGAATTCGAAACAGGGCTAGCTGAATTGATGCAAAAAGCAGAAAAAGAATTCCAATCAATTGTCGAAGCCGCAGAGAAAAAAGCTCTAGAAAACAAATTAGATTCACAACTAAAAGTTTCATAAATTTTATAAATAAATAACAAAAATAAATATGAAAACTCCAAAAAAATCTTTCAATGAAAATCCTTTCAATCTAAAGGAAAACAGGATCGTATTCATGAGCGGTGGTGCACCTGAAAAAATCCCAGTTACCTCTGTGGAGGCAAAGAGAGAAGAGGTTGTAGGCAAAGAAGTAACAAATTACGGATGTCTTCCAGGGACAAAAGTTAAAGAGTATAGCGATGGTCTCTACGAACTTTCAGATGGAAGTACGATTCAGGAAATAGACGTCGGAGGAGGGGAGAAGCGTCTTCTTAGGTTAGATGGGAGCATTCGTCGTAACGAGGCTGGAGAAAAATTGGTAGAAACAGCAGAAACGAAAACCAAAATAGAGACAAAGTACGAAGAAACGAAAGCAAAACTAGACGAGTTGAAAAAAACAGGGTTAGCTGCAGCAGAGACCTTGGAAGGGGCAGAAAAAGAAGCTGCAAAAAAAGCAGCTGAAGAAGCCCACGCGAAAGGATTGAAAGAACTAGAGGAGGTAAAAGAAACAGCCCTAAGTAAAATAAAGACTATCGACAAAATTGAGGCCAAAGCCTTGAAAGATATAATGGAGGCATTTGGAGGTAGTGCGAAAGAAGTTGAAGAGGGGTCTTATGAATCTGCAGCAGAACTTAGCGCAGATATCAAAGAAGCCCTAGAAAAAGCCAACTCAGGAAGAGATGTGAAAAAATGGATGGCGGAAAGTCTAGGAAATAGAAACAAAATGAGAAGCCTAGTTTTGGAAGGTTTGGGCGAAGGAGAAAAAGCTGGCCCTAGCACAGGTGTTATCACTATAAAATTTGAAAAAGCAAAAACAGAACTAGGTCTAACCGACGCTCAGTACAAACATCTTAAGAATGGTGTCAGTATTGGTAGCTTGTTCGACGATAACGAAATGAAATTCATAGACAAAGTAAAGGGTATTCAAGGACGAAAAGGTGAAGGCGAAAGCATAACGGTGCCCGCAACAACTCACTATTCAAAAGATGGTAAAAGAGGAGTCTATCACGAAACAAAATATCTTCGAATTTGGAACGGGAGCGAAATCCACTTCTCCGCAAGAGAACTGCCAGAACAACATGAGAGTGGAAAAAAAGCGGCACCAGCAGCTTCAGCAGAAGCATCCGCTCCAACTACAGCAGAAGTAGCAGCTGCGTCAACTTCAGCTCCAGCAACAGCAGACGTTCCAAAAAAACTTACTCCAGAAACTCCAGAAAAAGGGAAGGTAGCTGTTATAAAAGATGCAAAAGACGAACCAGTTGAATACACGGTAGAAGGTGGCAAGTATGTGGTTGAAGGAAAGAAATTAGACAAGAAAACTTTTGACTATGTCTTGGGACTTGAAGTTCCAAAAGATCCAGAAATAATTAAGGTCTTCAAATCAAAATACAAGAAATTCAACGCTGAACCAACAGAGCTTGATTACGATGCTGACAGTAAAAAGATGACATGTGAATACAGCAACGACAACGCAAAAATCACAGCTGAATACTCAGTAGAAACTGGTGAGTTCTCGCTCGCAAAAGGAAGTCCATGTACAGAGCTTCTGACCATCCTAAAAGACGCAACTCCAGAAAACGTAGCTTGGCTCGGACTTCAACTTGGAGAGGAGCTAGTAGCTGCTGATTTCACGGAAGAAATGAAAGAAAAAGACATCCTAAAGCAACTCGCTAACGGGAATCTAAAAGAAGCGTTGGAGGAAATTGTGGAACAAAAAAAACCAAGTCTAACAGTCGTTGCATACATCTTGAGGAATCTCGATCTAAACGAGGTAGACACGGATGTAGTCAATAAATTAGCAGAGAAAATGAAAGGAAAATATGCAGACCTAATTAAGGAATTCAGAGAATTGAATTTAGCTGAATTATATGAACTTGAAAAATTGAATGGCGGTGAGTTCGACGTCAAAAAAGACGAAAAAGTAATAGGTGCGATCGCAGAAAAATTTAACGCATCGGATTATAGTGATGGGAACAACGAAGAAATAGAACTCCTATACAACAAGTATGGTGACGACGTAAGGATCCAGAAATTGGCATTAGAGGTTGGGTACCACGGATGTAGTGGGGACTCGCTCTATGATGGAAACTACATGCTACGATTCAACTCGTATCCGGAAGGAGAGTTGAAGAATATTCAATCTAAAGGAGCAATTAAAAACATAGTGGATGCATGGAGGACTGACGATAATTATGGTGGGAGTCTTGACGACTTCAACTCAGATTTCGTTGAAGAACCAACAGGAGAAGACCTAACCAAAGCACGAGAAGAATTCAAAAAACGCGCGACAATTGTTCTAGATAAGTATCTAGCAAAAAACACAAACAAAGCGTGGGCAACAGACGGTCAAGAATTCAAAGCATACGAACTGATGTATGACTCAGACCCAACAGCAAAAGCTTCTCAAAATGCAGATGTGTATGCGAGATACTTGGTGTCTAAGGGTAAGAGTCTGACAGACACAGGGATTATTGATGGTACAACTTCTAATGGTTGGAATCCAGGAAACGCAGAAAAAGCGATACAAGCATACGTACAGTATTCAGACGGTCCGAGCCTTGGATTTGTAGGGAATGATGATATCACTGTAGTTATGATGGATGCGATAACGAAAGCCGTTAAGTCTTTGGCAAATTCAGGCGATGAAAAAGCGAAAGTACTGTTGGCAAACATAGATAACCAAAGAGATTCGATTGATAAAGATTTAGATAAAAAAGAAATTCAGGCCAATTATGACAGCTTGGTGTCTGTAGCAAAAAGTAGCAACGACCCAAAGGCGAAACTCCTAGCTCTAAAAGAACTTGAAAGTTCGTATTATGAATCAAAATATGGAGCTGGTCTTTTGACGCTAGTTGGCAATTCTGTTGCTGAGCACAAAGCATTCATCGCAAAACACAAATACATCGCAAAATTCGAATCAATGGACTTCGCTTCAATGCCAACCGATGTTAAAGAAGACGACAAAGATATAAAGCCATTGGCAGAATTCATAGAATACATAAACGGAAGCAAACGAATAGGGTCACTAAAAGGCTTAAATGACGTAATGAACGCAAAACACGTAACCGCGAAACATCTAAGAGATCTTGCAGACAAAAAAGATCCTGCCGACGACACAAAATATTTGATCTCGTTCCCTCTGCACAGAATCATGATCTACAAAAAGATCGGACTTGAAGGAAAGGCAAACGACCTTCTGAAAGCAAATGAGAACAAGGATAAAGGATACGATAAATATTTTGAGGCACAAACAGCCAAAGGAGCAAAAGAAAAGAAAGCAGCATTGATCGCTGCAATTAACGCCTTTACCCCTGATATGTTATCAGAACTAGACGCTGATTATGAATTGGACTACTCGGTCACAATTCTAGAAGAGCTATTGAAGCTAAAAGTTTCAGTCGACACATTGAAAGCAACGAACTACATAGCTTCGCTAAATCCAGATGCTAACAGCAGCCTTACGTACAAAAGAGCGGTCTTGAAAGCAAGGCTTCTCAGAGCAAGAACAGAAATTATGCAATGTGGAGGCGAGGCTGAGATAGACAAATTCCTTGCATCACTAGACAAAGATGTCACAAGCATCCCAGACAGGGACAATATGGCGGAAGCACTTTGTCAAAAACCAGCCCTCGTTGATGAAGTAAGTAAATACTTCAAACTTCTAGAAGAAATAGGAGAAGAGCCAAGCAAAGAAGACATGGCTATGCTCAAGGATATCCATGAGATCTACACAGGTGGCGATTGGGAAGAAGACATCAAGGTCTACGATGACACAGGAGCCGAAGCCGAAGACGCAACAAAAGCAAACAAAGACGCATACATAGCTCTCATGATTAAGCTCTCAGAATCAGAAGAAGAAGATGGTGCGAAATACCTAGACGAAATAAAGGAAGAAGATATCCCTGCTGACAAAAAAGTTTCTTACTACAAAACCAAAAAGGAATTCCTAAAAGCAGCAGAAGCAGAGACAGCCGAAGACAAAAAACTTGATCTCTACAAGGAAGCCTTCAAAGCAGAGGAAAAGCTAGACAAGAAGGCCGAGATTGTCGAAACAGTCACAGACCTAAACAGTCAAGCAGCTCTAATAGAAGCATACGCTTTATACACAGCCCTCGCAGACGCAAAATACGCAACAGCATATGCGGACATCGTGAACAAAGTAATGCTAGACGCAGATGGTAAGAAGAGAGATTACCTAAAGGAAGAAGTAGAAGGATGGCTCGATGACATTTCCCTAAAAGGAAGAGGCCCTCTAATGGCGAAAGCATGTGAAGCATACGCATTGTATGCGTCACTTTTAGAAAAAGTCTACAAAGTAGACAAGAAAATGGAAGTAAAAGTTCACCTGTTAGTACAACAGGGAGACGATCAGGCCATAATCGATTTCCTTCTTGCAGACAAGAGAGATGATAGCAAGTTCGTTGTTTCTACAGATACTGATGAAAAAGATAAGATCACAACTTGGTACGAAGGTATGAAAGATGAAATTGATTCAATGGAAACCGAAAGCAGAGACAAGATTCTAAAAAGATTAGGACAATAATCTTAAAGTCCCATCGATAACTCAACTAAAAAGCCTCCCCTAACCCGGGAGGTTTTTTGTTAACCCCCTACACCCCTTTATCACAAATCAACACTCCATCCAGGTGATCTATTTCATGCTGAGCAACACGCGCATTCAACCCTTTTAGATCAAGGACGATCTCGTTCAAATCTTCAACCTTCTTAGCCCGCACACGCCCCTTCAAAAAACCTCGCCCATCCTGAAACCGCACAGCGACCTCAGACGCACGTGCAATCTGTGCATATGAACCAGGCAAGCTCAAACAACCCTCCTCGTCAACAGAAACCCCAAAAGGAACCTCTTTCGCCTTCACCATCTCAGCCGTCACCTCGTTGAGAACATGCTCCTCCGCCGACATCTTCAAAATCTCAGGATTAATCAAGGCAAACAAAACCTCCTTATCACTCCCCGCATCAAACCTACACAAAATCACCCGCACATTCTCCCCCACCTGTGGCGCCGCCAAACCAAGCCCATTCTCAGCAACAATCGACTTCTTCATCCCCTTGATCAAACCACCAATCCCCTCCAACGACGAAACTTCCTCCGACCGCTGACGCAAAATTGGATTGTCTGTCCCTGTCTGTACTTTTAATTTCCCAGATGCCATAATTATTATTTGTAAATCTCATGATCGCCGACACAGAGTAACACAACTTTCTCCTTTGATAAATATTGGAAGACAATTCGGTACTGATAATTCACAGAAAAAGCATGATTTTTCTTCAGTATCCCGTGAAGTTTGTGAATTTTCAAAAATGGATGCCCCGGATCTTGCCTGAAAAGCTCAATTTTATCCCTAACCTCCTCTTGTAAATTAGGAGATAATTTCTTGTACGTTTTGACGAATCGAGGCAAATAGATTATTTCCACTTTGATTATATTAATTATATTTTTTTAGCCAATTCATCCAGATCTCCCTTTAAAAACTTTCCTTCCCCCAACTCCTTCTGAGCATCAAGCACATCCTGGATTGCCCTCTGCTCAGCAAAATACTCAATAGCCTTTCTCGCCAAATCAGCCTTGTTTGTAGCAACCCCATCTTCGACTAGACGATTTATAGTTTTTTCCAATTCTGGTGTAAGCGGTACAGATAACATACTCATGATTGATATGATAATATAATATGATAACTTAACATTATCATATTAGCCTTGATAGTTCAACGAAACCATAGAGGCTCCCCAACCCTACCACTCCAACCTTAAATAAAACTTAAATTTTCCTTAAATCTTTCTGCGGCACCAGGCAACCTACCCCTTCTTCAACTCCGCCTCAACAAACCCAATCAAATCCCCATCCAAAACCTTGTCCGGATTATTCTCCTCATAATCAGTCCTGTGATCCTTCACCATTTTATACGGATGCAAAACATAAGATCGAATCTGATTTCCCCAGCTCATCTCCGTCTTCCCACCTCGCAATTCCGACAGCTCAGACGCCTGCTCCTTCTCCATCAAATCCGCAAGACGAGCCTTCAAGACTTTCATCGCAAAGTCTTTATTCTGATGCTGGCTTCTCTCATTCTGACACGACACGACGATCCCAGTAGGCTCATGTGTGATACGAACAGCTGAATCTGTAGTGTTGACACTCTGTCCACCATGTCCACTCGCCCGGAACACATCTACACGAATATCCTTCTCGTCGATCACTATATCATCCTCCGACGCTTCCTCCGTCGATGGCAAAATCTCAACCAAAACAAACGAAGTCTCCCTCGTATTTCCAGAATTAAAAGGCGACAACCGAACCAGCCGATGCACACCATTTTCCCCCTTCAAATATCCATATGAATAATCCCCCTCGATCATCAAAGTAATGCTCTTCAAGCCAGCTTCATCCCCTCGTGATTGATCCAAAATAGTGACCTTCCACTCATTTTCACCATGCTGGTCAGCCTTCTCCACATATCGCGTATACATCCTCGACAACATCTCCGCAAAATCCTGAGCATCAGTTCCCCCAGTTCCCGCATGTATCGACAAGATCGCATTCGCACTATCATACTTCCCACCCAAAAACGTCTCCACCTCAAGTCGACTCCACTTCGTTTCCAATTCATCAACCATCTGCTTGAAATCATCTGCAGCATCCGCATCTTTCTCCGGCGAAATCTCCGGCAACAAACCCATCAGCTCATCGGCCTCTTCAGCAATCCCCTGCCATTTATCAATTTTTTTCTGCAAACCACTCGCTTTTTTCGAAACTTCCTGCGCCTTATCCGCATCATTCCAAAACCCCTCGCTCGCTATCTCAGCGTTCAATTTCTCCAACTCAGTACGTACTTCAGGCAAATTCTGACTCTCCAAACCACGATCTATAAATTTCTTCAAATCCTCTAATTTCGTTTTGTATTCATGCATGTTTTAGTGCGTTAATTTTTTTAGGTGCCTATCGGGACGAGAACAGAGGCAGTCGCCTAGCAATCTATCAAAATTCTGATATATTTGGAAGGAATAGTTAAGTTCGGACTCAACTATCCCGTATACCTAAGTCCGGACTCAACTACCCCATACACCTAAGTCCGAACTCAACTATATGTCCACTGCACGCAAAATATTATCAAACACAATCTGGCAGGTTTTCGGCAGATTCACGATGGCACTTCTTGCCGTCATAACTGTCAAAATCGTCACAAATTATCTCTCAGTAGAAGGATACGGTGAGTATGCTCTTGTATACGAATTTCTAGCATTTTTCTCGATCGCAGCAGACATGGGCTTGTTCACAATCGCGGTAAGAGAAATGTCCAAAGACGAAGACCAAATCCCCAAGATCCTAGGCAATGTCCTGACCCTCAGAACCATCCTAATAGCAGTGATGATGCTCGCGGGAATGATAACCGTTTTCCTCATCCCACGATACGAAGATACGAGAATTCCACTCGGAGTCGCAATAGCAACACTCTCAGTTTTCTTCACGATTCTAAACGGCACGGTGACCTCCGTTCTCCAAACAAAGCTCAAGATGCACATCTCCTCGCTCGCACAGATTTCGAGCAAAGTGATCCAAGTCGCATACATGCTTTACGTCGTATTAGTAGCCTTCCCAAAAGCCGGCGGCGCAGACCCAATCCAAGGTTTCTATCACCTCCTCATCGCAGGTGTTATCGGAAACCTAGTGATGCTATTCATCACCCAACACTTCGTCAGCAAGATCGCCCCAATCCGCTACCAATTCGACAAACAGCTCTGCAAAAACGTCTTCCTAAAAGCGCTTCCATACGGAATCGCCCTCATACTAAACACAATATATTTCCGTATCGATTCAATCCTAATTTCCCTAATCAGAGGCCAGGCCGAAGTAGGAATCTACGCGGTCGCAATGCGCGTATTAGAAGCGTTTGCAATCATCCCGCTCTACTTCATGAACTCCGTCCTCCCCGTCCTAACAAAATCACTCAAAGAAAAAACCGATCAATATAAAAAAATCATTACATACAGTTTCGACTTCCTCACAGCTCTAGGAATGCCTCTACTTGTTGGCGCATATGTTCTCGCGTACCCGATTGTATTCATCGTCTCAAGCCCAGAATTCCTGACCCGAACGGACGAAGGATTCTACGGCTCAGACATCGCTCTGAAAATTCTAATGTTCGCACTTGTATTCCAATTCCTCAACACTCTTTTTGCATTCATCCTCCTCGCTGTAAACAAACAATCACGCATCCTCTACATCAACGCAGCCTGCGTACTTTTCAACCTAATAGGAAACATCATTGTTATCCCATATTTTGGCTTCCGCGGAGCCGCAGTCACATCAGTCTTGTCTGAATTCCTCATCTTAATCCTCACAGCAGTTGTAGCCCATAGATACCTCAAATACAGCATCAACCTTCTTACAACCTTCAAGATAGTGATCTCGGCCCTCCTCATGGGTGTCGCCGTCCACTATCTCCAACCAGTCAGCTACGCCCTCCTAGAAAACGCCGGAGTCCTCCTCCTAGTCCCAGTCGGCGCAATCATCTATGGCATTCTGCTGATACTAACAAAAGCAGTCGACAAAAAAATGCTCCGCCTACTCCTCAAGAAGTAAGCATCTTCGCATACTCCCACCCCAGTTCAAAAATTGATCTCTGCGTATCAGCGATCGCACTATTTTGCAAAACAACTCCGACCCGATCTGCATGCGAAATAATAGCCACTTTGTCGTCGTATACATTGATCTCATTTTTAAAAGGAAACTTCTTTTTCGAAATTAAACGAACCTCCCGCAGCTCTTCCGTTCCCCTCTTTTGAAACTCGCGCGCCTTTTTATCATCACAAAAAATCCCTCTCAGGGAAATCTCGCGGGCAACTTTTTTCTTAACATAACTAGGATAGTAATCACTTAAAATAGTTCCAGTAGCCAAGCTCACATCCGCCCAACAAAGAAGCTCAGTGGACGTCGTCAAAGTATCCTCCATTATCCGAACAATCCCCTTTTCTCCCTCATACAACGTCATTTGCGGTGTCGATTCAAACCTAGAATTTAGTTGCAGTAACTCAGGCAAAGCCTCCTCCAAAGCAGAGTATTTCTCGTGTTGATCATCGAGCAAAGAATAGGGGCTCAAGGCCCTGAAATACATCGATCCACCTCGCCGAACCTGGCTAACCAGCCCCCTAGCTTTCAACTGCTCAAGAATCACATATGTAGTAGGTCTCTTGATCCCAGACTTCCGCGACAAAACGCTTGGCAACACTTCGTTGTATTCCAGAAGAGAGAGGTACAGTCGCGCCTCTTTGTCACTAAGTCCTATATTTGAGAGAGTCTTTGTTAGGTCCATTCTAAGGGTGATTGTCAATAAAACTGACAACAGTATAGCACGGAAGTTAACAGATGTAAATAGGGGAAACCTGATGATTTAAGTCTAGAAGAATTGACTGCTGACAAAAAGGGGTTATAATTAAATATAAAATAATTAACAAACCAAATCATGAATGGGATAAACGGCGGTAAGGATTACGTAGAAGGTCCTGGCCTTGAAATTCCAGTAGTGCCAATCAAACATGAACCAATTGAAGGCAGTCCAACAGCGGACGAAGAAGTAATAACAAAGGCTACAAAGGAGAAAGTCACTACCGAGCTCCTAAGTCGTCCATTAACTCAGGAAGAAGTTGATGAACTTTGTGAGACACGTTTGGGACAAATTGAATTATATAAGAGGACGATAGCTTTTATAGGGAAAACAGATCCAAATCAATTAAAAAGAATGGTGTTCGCATTTCGTGATACATCTATTTTAGATGCTATTAGAGATGGTTTTCATATAGCACTACATGGCGAAATCTGTAAAAACACTACTTTAAAACTGATTGATCTAGCAAAAATCCAAAAAGCTTGTCTTAAAGAAAAGCCATTCTTAGTTCCAAAATTTGACGACTGCGAATTGCCTAATATCCAAAGATTTGTATTCGCAATAGGGATTCCTTTAAGAGCAATGTGTTTTTATTATAACGATCCTGCTATAAGGTACCACCTAGCGATAAGTCCGGAAGACAAAATGACAGACACGGAGTTGTTTGAATTTTTAGGCCAACATTACGGGACCCCATTTCTAAAAGAGCCAGCAAAAGAAGACGCAGATGAAGAAGTCTATCTTACAGCAGGCCATGTCGAAGTGGAGGAATTCAAAGATGAGAATGGAGATACTAAAAGAAAAGGAATCATAACAACAGGAACTGAGGATTTTGGAACATGTCATAAAACTATTTTGGATCACTGTGGCCCACAATTAAGAGAGGCATTGAAATTAGATGCAATCGAAATCAAGTACAGATAGAAAACACTAATATGTTATATTACAACCACCTAACCTTGCCCACATGACCCCTCAAACTAAAAACTGCAAAAACTGCCAAAGTCCCTTCGCAGTCGAAGAAGATGACGTAAAGTTCTACGAAAAAATGCAAGTCCCAGCCCCAACTCACTGCTGGAACTGCAGGCAAGCTCGTAGACTCGCAGTCCGAAACGACACGACCCTATATCAAAGAAAATGTGACGCAACAAAAGAAGACATGATTTCCATGTATGCCCCTGACTCAGAGTACACCGTGTACGAGCAAGAATATTGGTGGTCAGACAAATGGAATGCAAAAGACTATGCAAAAGACTACGACCCTGCCAAATCTTTCTTCGAACAATTCGACGCACTCAAAAAAGAAGTCCCACGTAACTCCTTGATCTCAATCGCTGGCGAAAACAGCCACTTCGCAAATTACGCATTAAGAAACAAAAATTGCTACCTGATACACACGGCGGACCACAACGAAGACAGCTTCTACTTGAGACCAGCCGACAGAAACTTCAGATGTTGTGACTGCGCATACACATACGATTCAACTCAATGCTACGAATGCACAGATTGCCACGGTTGCACGCGATGCAAACACAGCCAAAAAATTCAAAACGCATCAGAACTTCTCTTCTGCTACAACACGAAGTCCTGCCACGACTGCATCTTCTGTGCGAACATAAGCAACAAACAATACTGGATTTTCAACAAACAACACACACAAGAACAATACGAAAAATTCAAGAAAGAACTCGCCCTCGACACAACAACCGGAATAAAAGAAGCAACAAAAAAATACCAAGAATTTCTCAAAACCCAACCAAGAAAACATCTCGAGACCTTGAAATGCGAAGACTCAATCGGTGACTACTTGAAGAGCTGCAAAAACGCAAAATACTGCTTCGACTGCTACGACCTCCACGACGTAAAATACGGCTGCAACATATTCAAAGTAAAAGACTCGTACGACTGGAACTTCATCGGCAACGGCGAACTTTGCTATGAAATGAGCAGCTCCGCTCACGAACTTTTCAATTGCAGATTTTCATCAAACTGCTGGGACGGAAACAAAGACATCACATATTGCGATTTCTGCCTTGGATGTGACAACTGCTTCGGATGCATAGGTATGCGAAAAGCAAAATACTGCATCCTCAACAAACAATATGAGCAAGAAGAATACGAAAAACTCACAACCCAAATCATCGAAAAAATGACTCAAGACGGAGAATGGGGTGAATTCCCTCCAATCTCAATCTCCCCTTTCGCATACAACGAAACAGTCGCTCAAGAATACTTCCCACTCACAAAAGAACAAGCCACAGAAAAAGGATACAAATGGAAGGACAAAGAAGAAAAAGACTACCAACCACAATCGAAAGAAACGCCAGACGCAATCAAAGACATTCCAGCAAACTTCACCGAAGAACTTCTTGCCTGCGAAGCATGTGGCAAAAACTTCAAGCTCGTAGAGCAAGAATTAAAATACTACAAAGAGTTTGGAATCCCAGTCCCTCATAACTGTTTCAACTGCAGACACGCCGCTAGAGAAGCCCTCAGAAACAAAAGAATCATCTATCAAAAAGAATGCGATAAGTGCAAAGCAAAAACCCAGACTTCATACACGCCAGAATCAGAAGCCCCAGTCTACTGCGAAAAGTGTTATCTCGAGGTTCTCGACTAGCAAATGACCTATTCAACAGGATTAACACTTGGACCTTTTTTTGCGTCTGCATCAGAATCTAAATAAGACTCCAGCTCCAAGATAAAAGCATCATAATCATCAATATAGCCTTTGTGAACAAGTAGCCCGTCATCCCCGTATTCAGGGTCCCATCCCTTGTCATTTCCTCCAAGCATCAAGTCAGTATAATCATGCTTGGACAAACCATGCTTTTCTCTAAGTTTTTCGGCATACAAAGAGTAGAGCCAAGTAAAGCTTAATTCATCATCTTCAGCAGCTTTTATTTCAGAATATTCTTGAGCCAAAGAAAATTCCATGTAAATTTTTCTTAGGTAATCATCCCCATACCTTGAAAAAAGAAATCCATCTTCTCCTTCAGTAGGATCTTCATCAGGCACCAAGTCTTCAACGCCGCCAAATTTATCAATAAGGACCATCTTAGTTACTTCAGAACGCAAAAACTCCAAACCAAGCGAAATAACAAGGACAGCAACAAGCAAAACCACAATCTGTACAGCAGTAGCCTTAAATTGTTTCCAAACCATAAAAGACATCAAAGCAAGAAATACAGCAGCGCCAACCCAAAGATTAACTTCAGCAGCAAAACCCGCAAGTAGGCCAGCAATAAAAATCATCCAAACACAATTTTTGAATTTGAACATAGGGGATTCAATCTTCAAAAGTTTTCCAATCCCATACATAGCCAAAGGGATCAAGATCAAAATCTCCAACAAAGGGAGGATTTGCAAGAATTTTAAAAGCATAGAATATGATTAAAGATATTTATAACTTTTTCACTAACTTATTCAACCATTCCACATTAAATAAACAAAAAACATCAAAATCTGATACGCAACAAACGGAATCCAAGAAGCTAAAAATCCAGCAAGGATAATTTTATGAGATATTTTTCTGTAGAAAAGAGAAAGTAAAACAGGGCTTGCAACAGAATAGATCAAAGAATAAATAGCCATATCAAGCGTGCTAGCGAATCCATCTTGATTGAAATACATCAAAAAACTTCCAACAATCCCAAATGTCAAAAAATGATACAAAAAACGAGCCTTTTCATAATTTAAAAAGAACAAAACCAAAAGCGACAACCCGCCAAATATACCGCCAAAAATTAGCAGGTAAGCATAAAGATAATGTAGCAAGAAATCAGCAACATTCATTCTAGCAATTTAGCAAACTTCTCTCCCCTCTCCTTGTAATTCTCAAACTGATCAAAACTCGCAGCCGCAGGAGACATAACAACAATCCCTCCCCTCTTTGACATCTTTAAAGCAGCTTCAACAGAGCTTTTCAAATCCTTTCTCTCGATGATTTTAGTAGGAGTAGCCTCCAGGCCATCTTTCGATCCAGCACGCCCGAGTCGATCACGAGCCTTGTCCAAAGCCTTGAGCATCTTCTTCGCCGTATCTCCCATCAAAACAACTGACTCAAGCGACGCACGCGTCAAAATTTTCATAGCCCACTTGTCATACGAAAGCCCCTTGTCATACCCACCAGCAATCAAACAAGTAGGCTTATCAAAAGAATCAACAGCAGCCATACTCGTAAAAGGATTGGTCGAAAAAGAATCATTATAAAACGAAACCCCCTTAACTTTCTTCACGAATTCAATTCTGTGCGGCAACCCTTTAAATCGTTTAATCGCCTTTTTGATTAAGCGAGCCGGAACTTCAAACTCACGCCCAACAACCACAGCAGGACAAACATTCTCCAGATTATGCGAACCGATCAAAGCGATATCTTTCACCAAACAAACTTTTGATGTCTTTCCACCCACGGCATACATGATCTTCCCACTATCTACAAAACACCCATCCGCAAGTTTCTCTCCCTTCGGACTCACAAAAGACAACGCGCCTTTTACCAAAGGCTTATAATATTTCACATATTCATAATCTTTATTCAATATAGCCAAATCATTCTTATCTTGATGAGACAAAATCAACTCCTTCGCTCTCATATATTCATTAACATCCGGATAATAATCCAGATGATCCATTGTTGTATTCAGCAAAACAGCAACCGCAGGACTCTTCTTCAGATCTCCTAATTGGAAACAAGATAGTTCCAAGACCACAACATCGTCGCCTTCCAAATCACCCAAAAATTCAATCGGAGGATTTCCAATGTTTCCACCCAAATAAACTTTCCGAGCTTTCTTCCCGCGACCAAACCCAGCCTTCAAGATCTCATAAATCAAAGTCGAAGTAGTCCCCTTCCCCTTAGTCCCAGTAACACCAACGACGGTACACGGACAGTGATCAAGAAAAAACTGAGTCGGAGAAGTAACTTCCTTCCCCATAGTACGAGCCATAGCAATCTCGGGATGATGATGAGGAACCCCAGGGCTTCGGAAAATCACATCAAATTCCTCAAGCCCATTCAAATAATGTTCCCCAAGTCGAACAGAAACTCCCTTTGGCATCTTATCTTTAAGCCGAACCTGCTTATCACAAACAGTCACATCGACATACCCGTTATCAACCAAATACTTCAGCATCGCCTGCCCCTCAACACCAAAACCTATGACTGCAATTTTGCTTCTTTGATCCATACATATATTTATAACAAGAAAAATCTTTTTAGTCGAGTTTGAAATTATTCCCATAATATGATACAATGATATAAAGTACGATAATAAAATAGATGAATAACAGGAAAAAATGGACAAAATTTCAGAGTGGATTACGAAGACTATTGAGCAAGGAGACGATCGCCCAATAAGCACGACAAACCTTAATAAGGGCAAAAAATCTAAGAAAAAGAACAATAAAAAACCCTATCAACAAAAGAAGGGTTCTTCGCAACAACCACAAAAACAAAAACAACCACAAAAAAAACCACGCCACCAACAAAAAAAACCACAACCACAACGCCAACAACCCCAGAAATCAAAACCTGGAAGAAGGCACAAAGTCGATAAACCAAAAACTAACAAAGGCAAATCAAACAAGCCTTTGCTCTCAAACTTCAAAGGTCTCCGTGTCATTCCGATCGGAGGATTGAACGAAGTTGGGAAAAACTGCATGGCATTCGAATATAATCAGACTGGCCAGCCAAAAGACAAAGAAATCATCGTGGTAGATATGGGATTCCAATTCCCAGAAGAGGACATGCTAGGTGTCGATTATGTCATCCCAGATTCAACTTATCTCGAAGAAAATAAGAGACACATCAAAGGAATCCTTATTACACATGGCCATCTCGATCATACAGGTGGACTAGCTTATTTATTGCCAAAATTAAACTTCCCACACGTTTTCGCGACAAGACTGACAAAAGGTCTGATCGAAGAAAGAATAAAGGAATTTAAAATTGAAAAACAAACAAAGATTTCCAAGATTGACCCAGATAAATCAATTCAACTAGGTCACTTCAAAGTAGATTTCTTCAGGGTTGCACATTCAATTCCAGACGCAGTTGGTCTAATAATATCAACTCCAGAAGGAAAATTAGTGCATACAGGAGATTTCAAATTTGACGCCTCTCCGTCAGGAAACCAAAGAGTGGCAGATATCAAAAAGATAGAAGCCCTAGGTTCTCAAAACGTTCTAGCTCTTTTCTCAGACTCAACAAATGCCCTCAAGCCAGGACACACAATGTCAGAATCAGAAGTGGGCAAAAATCTAGAAGACGTTATTAAACAATCGAAAGGACGAATCATCATAGCATCATTCTCATCTTTGATAGGAAGAATCCAGCAAATATTTGAATATGCAGAAAAGGCAAATAGAAAAATTTATATCTCAGGACGAAGCATGGAGAACAATATAAAAATCGCTCTAAAATTAGGAGTATTAAAAATCAAAACGAATCAAATTGCCAACATTAAGAAGTTAAAAGAAGCAAAAGACGACGAAGTAATAGTGCTAACTACAGGTTCTCAGGGAGAAGCAGTCTCAGCGCTAACAAGAATTTCGCTCCAGGAGCACCAACACATTCGCATCAAAAAAGGAGATACGGTTGTAGTATCAGCAAGCCCAATTGTTGGGAATGAACGTTCAATATTTACAGTGGTAAACAATCTTTGCCTCCTCGGCGCAAAAGTGATTCACAGCCAAATAATGGACATTCACACGTCTGGACACGGATACAGAGATGAGTTAACACAGATGATGAAAATGGTTAGGCCAAAATATTTCGTCCCAATTCATGGAGAGTATTTTATGCGCCAAGCCCACAAAGAACTCGCAACAAAAAACGGCATCCCCGAAGAACGTTGCGTCATGATGAGAAACGGCTTTGTTCTCGAAATATCACACAGCCAATTAAAACTTTCAAAAGAAAAAGTTCCAGCAAGCTACATCCTGATCGATGGCCTCGGTGAAGGAACGATAGGTTCTCAAGTAATGGTAGATAGACAAAAAATGTCTCTCAACGGAATCATCGTGATCACACTTGAAGTGAACAGAAAAACACGCAAACTCAAAGCGGCACCAAACGTAATGTCGAGAGGATTTATGTATATGCACGAATACGAAGTGATTACAGCTGAACTCGCAAAACTGGTTGAACAATCATACAAAGACTTCATAGCGAAACGCCCAAAAGCAGATAGAAAAGAAGTAAAGAAATACATCGTGGGCGTAGCAGACCGCTACACAAGGCAGACACTAGAAAGAAAACCTCTGATCATGCCATTGGTATTCGAAGCATAGAAAAATCACTACTGCCTCTTTCTCCACCCAAAAGGTGGTCTCATCTCAACAGTAAAAGAAAATCTGCCTCTATTTGTGATTTTCAGTTCTGAAGATAGCCCAGTTATAGAAAACGCAAGAGTAGATTCTGTAGCTAGGCCAGGGATAAGATTTAGAATTCTTCTCTTGGCATCCTTGGAAGGATCTTTATCCATACTAAAAGTTTCGTCCTTATCAATATATTGACTGGGACTACCATCATTAAAATTAAACAAAAAACGATCATCACCAGTTGCAACAGCTGTGCCAATTTCATCGCCCCTCCCATTAAAAAACACAAAAGATGGGGTACGAGACTCTTGGTACTGCTCATGAGGTCTAAAAGTAGCGGAGTTGCTGGTAGCCAAAGTGTGTCTAACAACACCTCCTTCCTTAGATTCAGCCTTTTTAGAAGGAGCATCAGATGTTTCCTCGATCCGATAATAGGTACCGTTTTTACCGCGATTCAAAATAGCAAAATCAGGGTGTCCATCTTTTTGATCAAACCCAGTAGTGATAAGAGCTTGGTCCCTAGACATATGCTTATACCCTTCTTCTCCAATAAATTCTTCAGTAAATACAGGATGATTACGCCCTATCATAAAAGCTCCACCAGGAAGTTCTTTGACACTACCAGATCCAGCGCCTCTAACAAATAACTTGCCAGGTTGAGGCGAAAACAAAGTCAAAATATGATATGTCCCAGAATACAACTTCAACTGAGTCTTGCCTGGGTAAACACTAATCGGCCTAAGGGCATCAGCAGCCTCTAAGTCATGAGGGGTAGGATGTTCAACACCACTATTCATAAAAATTAATTAATTTCTACTTACATTTCCAGGTCGATTATAACACAAAACTCGCAAAATAGCAATCCGTGAGGACGGGTGAAACTTTTGGTGGGCAGGGAGGGATTCGAACCCCCGTAGGCGGAGCCAGCAGGTTTACAGCCTGCCTCATTTGACCACTCTGATACCTGCCCATAATTGCTCGAACATTCTTGCACAACAAAATCTCACAAACAAGAGAAAAACAAAATACTTTCTATCTATAATTCCCAAAATCAAGTGGCACTTTCAGGCTCTCATCTGCTCTTAACAAAGCAATAATAGCCTGCAACCCATCGATAGATGAAGAACTAACTCTCACAATTTCACCTTGAATAGTGGGCTTAGCTTTCGGAAACGCATCTTTTATCATTTTCGAAATTTTCTTCTCAGTCTCCTGATCAAGAGCCTTGATCAACTTCATTTCCTGCCTCACCCTCATACCACCAATCTCCTCGATTTTCTGCCTATCCAAAATTTTAGGAGACACTCCTCGCCCAAGCATCTTTTGCACCAAAACTCCATAAACAGCCTCAATATGAATCTCGCCCTGCGCAGTTACCTTGATAAAATCATCCCCGAGATCGATCTCAATTCCCGAATTCTTCAGATCATATCTATTCAAAGCCTCTCTCTTTGCCTGATCGACAGCATTTATCAACTCTTGAAGATCGAACTGAATCGAAATGTCCATTGAATGTTCTTTTGCCATAAAGAAAAAGTTAAAAAATTCAAATTAATTGTATCACAAAAAAAACGAACAACTTTTCGATTGCTATATTGCCGTATGTCTGCCAATTAGGTAGAATGTTCCCCAGAACTTTAAAATATAAAAAACATCCAGTAAAAAATCTGTATGAACGATTTAACCGAATTAATTATGATAGTGTCTATAGTTGTTGGGGTAGTATTATTTGCTGTGCTTTTTTCTCGAACATCAGCTTTGCGAAAAGAACTAGAAGAAATCAAAGCCACTCACCTTCCACACGCCGCACGTGCCGAACACAAAGAACCAGCGCAAACTCATCAAGTTCATAGAGAAGAAAAATCAGAACCAGGCGCTTTCGAACTTTTGATCCAATGGCTAAGGAAAGATTGGCTCATGAAGCTAGGAGCATTATTCGTATTGCTCGCTATAGTTTGGTTTGTAAGGTACGCATTCATAAATGATTGGATTGGAGAAATGGGAAGAGTTGCTATCGGACTAGTTGTTGGAGCTGGGATATTGATCGGTGGATATTTTCAAATTCATAAAAGACCAGTTCCGGGACAAGTTTTACTCGTGCTTGGAACGACAGCAATTTTGTTCACGGTTTTCATCGCTCGTAATTCATATGATTTATTCACACCACTAACAGCATTGGCCATCATGGCATTTGTAGTTGTTTTAATAGCCTCGGTAGCTGTTATGAATAAATCCTTAGCGGTCGCAGTGACGGCGTTATTAGGAGGCCTTGCAGCTCCAATCCTGACCAACAACCCAGATGCCAATATCCTATTTCTGAACGTATATCTGTTTTTGTTGAATTGTGGGGTTTTTGTAATGGTTGCATTGAGAGGTTGGAGAGTGCTTCTACTGCTCGCATTAATAGCAACAGGCATATATATCGAATCGGTAGGAACTTTCAGTGGGGCGATCGCGGACTCATTGGTTTGGTTATTCATGGGGCTATTTTATGGGCTATTTTTCATTGGAACGTCGTCGGCAATTTTACATTCAAAAAAAGTGAATTTAAGCGATATCGCAACAATAGTCATTACTGTTCTGCTCGGAATTTTTTGGGTTGCAGAGTACGTGCCAGTTGAATGGCAGAGTATGGTTCTTGCAGTTGCGGTAGTTTTTGCAGGAATTGTTAATTTCATATCTTTGCAAATTGGAGCACCCAAAATCAGCACTTATCTGACGGGCTTAGCGGCAATCGGTTTACTAGGAGCAGCAACAGCTTTCGAACTGGAAGGAGCTGCATTGACCATCGCATTGTCATTAGAGGTATCAGCTGTAGTGTCGATAATCAGATATGTTATTGACGACCACAAAGCAGCTCTCACAACTTCATTACTCCAAGTTGTTCCTATAATGCTTGCTATCTCAAGCCTACAGAAATGGCGAGGAGTAACCCTTTTTAACGAGGATTTCTTCGTATTATTAATTGTTGGAATTTCACTGGTAGCAACAGCATTAATGATTCAAAGCCTGTCGGTTCACACGCAAGACGAACAAAAAAAGAAGACGATAAGTGGGATCACAATCTTTCACAGTGTTGCATCAGGAATCCTCTTGTTAGCAATAATTTGGAGAGGATTAGAAGTCATCATGAATACGAGCAGTGCTGCTCACGGAACAGCCTTGGTTATCTATACGGTGATAGCTCTCATTTTCTTCTTTGGAGGACTATTAACGGAGAAAAAAACAATCAAATTACTAGGGCACATTGCGCTGATTTTAGTAATTCTTAGATTAAGTTTCGTTGAAATTTGGGATATGGATTTGATTGCACGAACGATAACATTTGTAATAATTGGAATTCTATTAATTACAACTGCCTTCTTCCAAAAGAAAAGCAGTCATAACAAATAAATAAAAATGAAAACTATTTTAAAACGCACACTGGCGGCCGCAATGGCCTTGATGATCACCGGATTGTTTCTCACAACCGCTCTGGCTTCTTCAATTAAGGAAATCCAAGAAGAAAATGATTTGACCAGTTATCGCACGTTGTATGACGTGACCCCAGTCGAGATAACCGTTCCAACCAGAATAAAAGTGACCCTTCCAAACTTACAGAATTATGGAGTGGCTGTAATCGAAAACGAGACCGAAACAGCTCAGCCTATCGCAACAATCAATGAAACAGAATTTCTAACAGCTGAAATAAAAGAATCCTCTTCTGTCAGAGGATCAACCTCAGCATTGGTTGATGGCGACCGAACTACTGTTGCTGAATTCAATCTAGACGAGGATGGAGGCCAAGCGTTCGTAGTCATCGAATTCCCAAAAATGTTGAAATCATCAAGCCTAAGTCTAGAGTTGGACAGCCATGTAGCCCTTCCTCATAAAATCTCAATTCAAGCTGAAGTAGACGGAGAATGGATCACAGTCTTGGCTAACACAAAACCATACCAAACTTTAGTCACATTCCCACAAAGAACTGCCGAGAAATGGAGAATTAAATTTTCACATTCACAGCCACTAAGATTACGTGAACTAACTTTCTCGGACGACACTACTCAGTCGAAATTCACAGGAGACACGGTGATCTGGCTCGCTAGACCAGGAGAAACCTATCAGCTTTATGCAGACGCCGCGACATACAAAAGGATCAAAACAGGCGAATCAGGAGACCTATTGAGCGATCCCGAGGAAATAGAGGAAACAACAATCAGTAAGGGTAAGCCAAATCCCCTGTTTACAGAGCCGGACGACGACGAGGACGGTGTCCCAAACTATCTCGACAACTGTATGAGCGTAAGTAACGCCTCTCAAGTAGACATCGACGACAACGGAAGCGGAGACGATTGTGATGACTATGATAGAGACGGAGTTATAAACTCAAAAGACAACTGCCAAGAATACGCAAACAGCAATCAAAAAGACACTGACGGAGATGATATCGGAGACGCATGTGACGACGAAGAAAGTCGGATAACCGAAAGTAATCCATGGATTCCTTGGCTTGCAATGGGAATAGCAGCTTTAGCCGTCTTCGGATTGATAATTCACACCTTACGCAAAAAATAGCCAATAAATAACTTATTATTATAACCAGAATTCCAATGAAAAGGCTTCTAACACACATTTGTCTTGTCAGTATTTTTTCACTCAGTCTCGGATTGACCGCTTTCGCCGCACCACATTTTAATGACGTAGGTGAAGGTAATTTTTGGTACGATCCGGTAGAGTTTTTGGCAGGTGAAGGAATGGCAGATGGATATGCCGATGGGAGTTTTGGTGCTGGAGAAGGTATAAATCGTGCAGAAATTCTAAAAATAATATTCGAAGCAAATAACGACGCCTCAATACTAAATGATTCATACGACACAGATTGTTTCAAAGATGTACCAGAAAACAGCTGGTACGTAAAATATGTGTGCTATGCAAAAGAAAAAGAATGGGTTGAAGGATATCCAGACGGAACCTTTCAACCTAGCCAGCCAGTGAATTTTGTAGAGGCGCTACGAATGTTGATCAAAGGATTTGATGGAAACTATCAAGAAACAACACCTTGGTATAAAGGAATTGTAGACGAAGGTGCTTCGGAAAACATAATTCCATTGGACATCACAAGTTTTTCAGCTGATCTTTTGCGAGGTCAAATGGCAGATATGATTGCAAGAAAGGTGAAGTATGACAGAGGAGAATTATCAGATTACCTTGGGAAGCAGATAGACTACGTAGTTACATATGACACAATCTCTCAGGGGACATACATGTTCAAAGAGTACACTCAAGAAAATCCAGATTGGTATACTCCAACAACTTCTAGCGATCCAGCAACATTCGATAAATATTCAAGTTCAAAACACGGGTTTTACATCGACTTCTCGAAAGATTGGTATTTGAGCGACAGTACAAGTAATATTGGTAATTCTTTAGCCCTCCTATGTCGCACAGGGGCTGACTGTACATCAAACTCAATAGCTGTGTCAGTAATAAGCCCTTCGGGGCTTGAGTATTATGTGAATGATGGAAGGGTTGTAGATACGATAGAACGAGATGGGGAAGAGGATATACACGTTGTAGAATCACCGTCATCCGACAGTGTAGCCAGAATATACCTAGTCAAAATACAATCAGGAGACTATTTGAAACTTATGACTCAAAATGAGAGCCAATACATTTCAGAAGTGGAAGATATTGTAAAAACAGCAGATGTGGTAGACATATATTACAGCACGGCCCAAGACGATTATTATGGTACCAATGGAGAGAATTTGAAAATTAACGACGTCAGTTTCGTTTATGACTCATGCGACGGATCTCCAGCCGATGTTTACTTCTCAATGAAAAACGAAGGAGATTCAGACATAGACGATGCAGAACTTAAGATAGTATTTGAAAACAATTCATCAGAGGAAATGGTTGATTATACGAAAGATTTCAGTGTCGATAGTGGAATGATGAGCGGACAAAAGATATTCATATTTGACGATGATTCATTGGCGGAAGCAGCATACGCAAATTTCTATATCAACGACGACTCTTTCGCAAAAATAGCAATCGCACCAAGCCCTGACAATTTTATCTGTAATTGAACTCGACTGCCTCGAGCTTTAAAATCTGCCAGACCCTTCAGGCCCGCCAGTTAAAAAAATGGAGCCACCCATCGGATTCGAACCGATGACCTACCGCTTACAAGGCGGTGTAAACTACCTTAATGCTAGCCATTTTAAGGAGTAAAGCGGTGGGAATAGTGGGGTAAAAACGCTCTTCTTGTCAAAATCTCGAGGACCATCTGCCGTGTACACGAAATGTAGCAAAAAAGGGTATTGAAATCAAATACTCTATTTCCTTAAACACAATGCACAGTATGAAGATAACAATAAAGACAACTTTAACGATAAGAATCAACAATTTTATCAAACTCTTCCCTAGTGCAAGCTTTCTTCTCGTATCTTTCACACGAGCCTGCAGTAATCTCATTATATGTAGCAATTGAAACACTAGAATACAAATCACGAAGAGAATAAGACTCTACAAATCCAAAATCAGGAAGATATGTCATGCTCTTCACAATTAAAAAACATTTATCATGTTTTTTAGAGAAAAAACTTTCACCAGTATAAGTATAACCTATATCTTCGCCAGAAATATTTATCCCTTCAATATAATCTTGCGAAGCCGAGTAACAAGCACTTGTAGCTATTCTATACTCTTTGGCAGTATTAAAGAAGAAGACATAATAGATAACAGAGATAATAAGAACGGAAACAAGAACCAGTAATCCATACTTCAGATATGTACTTGATGGATCTTTTTTCATAGTCAAAATTCTTTAGATTGATAAGCTTTTGCACAATGCATACTAAAACAATTCTAGCTTATTCAAGCTATCTTGCAAACATCTCAAACTCTTTTTCACATATAAACAATGGTAGGAATTTGAATTATTTAGATTTTCCCTTCAGGCCACTGTATCTAAATGCCCTCCTAAACTTTGCCTTTTCAGCTTCTTTAACAGTCTTACAGTAAAACTCGCCATTTTCAGGTTCAATCTTTACTTTGTCATACTGCTGATCAAAAGGAAGATGGTATATCTTCTCGCCGGTACGTTTGGAAATATTACACTTAATACAAGGATAATCTCTGTCAAACACATGCTCTTCCTCTAAACCTATTCCAAGTTCTTCTGAAAACCTCTTCGCAAGATCTGATAACTTCGTAGTTGCATAAAAAACCCCCTTAATTTTCTTACCAGGGTTTTCATCTTTAAATTGAAAAACAGTACCAAAAAACTGAAATATATGTTTTTCATAGATAGTCCTAAACTTCGCCCAATTCTTGCACTGAATAACCACTATTTCACGTCCCTTCCTGCAAATTAAGTCTCTTCCTAAATCTTCAAACCCCTTAAATATACCAACGTACTCTACGTCATAACCATCAATCTCATACAAATATCCAACATATCTCTCATAAAGACGACCTATGAGCCAATTGGATTTGGGTCTCTTCCAGAATCTATCTAAAGCCATTTGGTTTCTCTCAACACTAGATAACCCTCTATATTCGTCTTTAGTTAAATAATTTGTAACCCCATCTTCTCTCTCCTCATCGGTATACTCACTCAACCTTTTAACATCTTCCTCAGTTGGAATAGTAACCTCTTCTTTAAGATCAATTAAAAAAGGTGCGACAGATTCATAATATTTTACCAAATATTCAGCAATTTTTTTTTCTTTCTCAGCTTTTCTTCTAGCTTGAGAATACTCCTTCACCAAGTCAGCCGCCTTATAAGCTGGATGTTTTTTTCGTTGCAAATACTCCACAACTTCACTCTCATCAATTTTAAAATATTCATCATAAGCCTCAGCTAGCCAAGGGAAGCCAATCTGTCTCTCCATAGAGAGTTTATCAATAATGGCTTTGTTTTTTTCAAATTCCTTCTTCTTTTTATCAAACAAGCTATGAAAAGATTTCTTTTCAGAACGTATAAGTTTTAACAATTTCTCGAACTCCTCTTTTAAATCATGATATTGCATTAAAAAGCGTTATTAGATTTACAATATGGATTATTACAACCATTTTTCGTATACCCATGCCCATCCTGATAAATACGAATCCTACCATGTTTACAATCACCACAAGCTTCCTTACCATCTGCTAAATATCTAGTATAAGAAAGAACCTTTTGCATATCATCTTTAAAGGGATACTCCTCCAATTTTTCTTTCTTAATAAACTCTTTTAATTCATCGAGTTCTTTCTTCTCAATAAAAGAAGATATAAAAGCCCAAACAATCCAAATAACAACCAAGACTAAAAGAAAATACCCCATATAATAAACATTATAGTCTAAAATAACTCTAACCTCATCAAGCTCTCTTGTAAACCTTTAGAACTTATACCCCCAGTAAACCACAGTAGAAGAACCTAGAAATCACCACTTATTGGCAATAGCTTTTTAAAATCAGAAACAGTATGAAATCTCAAGTATTCACACAAATCAATCTTTTCAACACCATTTGGTCTAGGAAGGTGGACAATATAAGCTTTGACACCTTTTCCCTCCAAATATTCCAAAGTATCTTTAGCTCCTTTTA
>JABILX010000002.1 GCA_018654255.1 Candidatus Peregrinibacteria bacterium
AAACGAGCAAAGCGAGTATTTGAGGCCTCGACCTCGGAGTTCCGCTTCAGCGGAACGAGAATGGAAGAGAATCCGACCCCGGGAGCCATTGAAAAACACACCCCTTTTTCACCTTACACAAGCCATTTTTTGGTTCGAACACCTTTTTTAAAGTGAAGCTCCATGCTAGTTTTCACCTACGAACTTTAATTTTAGCAGACTGCTGAGAATCAAGTATTTTCAACATCTCACCATACTAAAAGTAATTACCTTATTAGCACCATTCAAATAAAGATATTTCTTCATTTCATCATACGTAGAACCACTACTCCAACCATCATCTAGAACAAGAATCGTTTTTCCTCTTATATCACTTTCGTTACCAGACAATGTCCCATCGATAAGACTCCTGCGACCAAAATATTTTTCATCTCCTTGAAATTGTTCAACACGCCCCCTTGATTCCGTTCTTTTCAAAAGTTCTGGTTCATATTTAACTTTAGTAGATTTTGACAACTTTTTCCCAATATCATACATCTGGTATTGCTTAACCGGCTTATCAACCTTTGCTGACGGTGCGAGAATAATAGAATCTGGTTTTTCGTCTAAATCCCCCATCAACTCAGAAAACATTTTAACAATTTTTTTCCTTTCCCCTCTCTTCAATCCCATTCTCACTTTCTCAGTCATCTCACACCAAAACTTTTCATCATCACTAACATTTTTCTCCCTCCAACCATCAATATATTCACCTAAAGTAAAATCTGACTGACTATGAAGTCTAGGATCATCATATACATCACTCAAATTAGGATAATGAGACAACATATCATTACTCAATTCACCATTAACCTTACGATATTGATATAGAGCCTCTCTTGCTAGATCCACACCAGTTTTTTCATAAACTTGTTTAATTCTTTCAAAAACATCGACACCTTCACCAACTCTAGAAATCCCCACAATCATTTTCGCATAATCATCATCACGAAGATAATCCTCCAAAAAGCTCTTCACTCTTTGTTCAGGAGTTCCCAAAACACCCTCAATTTCATCACCAGTCTCTCTAAGAATCCCACCTTCAGCTCCAGTAACTAAAACTCTACCATCTCCACCTGGAAGACTCTCTAGTAAATCATCCTGTTTTTCTGTAGGTTCATCAACCATAAATATCATTAATTCAATCCACCAATTATACCATAAAAAACACCTCGAAAACAGAGTCTCAACCCAGAAGTAGATTTAATCCTCCAGTTTTAACATCCTCCACAGTGAATCTTCCCACTCACCAACCCCTCCTTCTCTTTTTTAGACAAACACTTTATTTCATATTCACGCTTCATAGCTTCTGATTTCGTCTGAAATTCTTCACTATAAACAATCTTCACCGGCAAACGAACACGAGTATAACGAGCTCCCTTGCCCTCATTATGTTTCGCTTCACGTTCATTTAAATCAACGGTATAACCCGTGTACAAACTTCCATCATTGCATCGCGCTAAATAAGTATAAAATTTCGACATATGCAACAATCCTAGATCAAAGTTCTAATTTCGTCCAACAGCCCGAGCCAGAAAAAAATCATTTCAAATTAGTACACATCAGCACACGCATCTTCTGCCCACAAACCAGCTCCACTCTCTCTAGCCTGTCTTTCCAATTCGTTATACAACTCCAATCTTTCATGAGGATATTTCCTATAAGAAAAGGCATATCCTTCTCTGATCAGTTTAGCTCCAACATCTTCGCCATTAAATTCTACGTATCTCAAAAGACGTCCATATTTACCTCTATCACCTGAACCTTCACCTTTTTTAATAATGACTTTCTGATCTCGCAGTAATCCTTTCATTTTATTAGACGCTTCTTTCCCAAAGCATTCTACCGGCTTTGATGGATGAACTGTTTCAGGTGTGTTTATTCCAATGATTCTAATTCTTTCTTTTTTCCCCTCACAATCAACATCAATAGTATCCCCATCCACAACTTTTAAGACAGGAACTTCTTGTTTCCCGGTTTCACAACCATTTGGAATTGGCTCCTTGTCATCAGAAGAACTATCAGGTTCTCCTACATTAAGTGCTTTTTGTAGAACAAGTCGTTGTTCTTCTACAGTTTCTTCTACAGTTTCCTTGGGATCTACTGCTTCTGCTACCGCAGGAGCCGCTAGTGCTAATGCAACCCCGAGAACTGCTTCTTTAAGACCTAAACTACTCATGATAAAATATGTTAATTTTTAGGAAGACATAATAAGGAAATTCCCTAACTTGTCAAATACGCGATTTTAAAAACGCCATTTTATCAACATATGCTATAATCAGCACAATTATTTAACCCTCAAACTATGAAAAAAGGAAAATGTTGTATGCCACAAGGTTGCCCTCAATCTTCATGCATGGCTTATATGTTAGGACTTATTGGTGCAGCTGTATTTTATATCGGAGCTGCTACATCTTTCGGAATGGGAGTCGTAGGATTCCTAAAAGCACTCGTTTGGCCAGCATTCTTGGTATATGAACTGCTTACATTTGTAGTTGCATAGTCTTGCCACCACCACTCAAAACAAATCTCGTATAACCAATTAGAAAACCTATTGATTAGCTGTTTTTAAATTTTCTCGAAATAAAAGACCAAGACCTCTTTCGAAGCCTTGGCCTTGTTTATAATCTATCAATAATCTAGTCCATCGTCCTCCAAAGAGCCTCAGCTACCTCAGCTCGAGTCGTACCATTCGCAGGCAAGAATAAGTTGTCATAGGTGTCAAAAAGCTGCAAATCCTTTGCCTTACAAACATATCCTGTAAACCAAACCTCAGCAGGCACATCAAGATAAGGAGAAACATAACAAGACTCCATGCTGAAAGCATTTTCACCAGTAAGCAAAGCTGCTTGCATTACAAATTTCAGGAATTCAACTCTATTCACTCCCTCAGAAGGCCGAACAGTATCAGCATCTCCATCCCCATGAATCAAATTGTGCATCTTTCCACTTCTCAAATACTTCATATACCATGATCCTGTAATCACGTCACTCCATCCCAAATTAGTTCCATCATCATCATACAAATCAAGCTCAAAAGCCCTCATGACAACAGCCAAAACCTCAGCACGATTTATTACTTCACCAGGATTGAAATACCCATCATAATCCCCTTCAAAAATCCCTTCATCCTTAGACCAAAGAATCGAGTCACAATACGTGTGACTTGATGACACATCAGGAAACCCACACTCATAATCCACATCATCATCGTCGTCATCGTCATCATCATCATCATCATCATCATCATCTTGTCCCATAGGTTCACATCCACCTGTTTCTGAGACAATACATCCTGTCTCGGGCACAGTTGCTCCAACTGCATAGCAATTATCATCAAACATTATAAATCCATCACATTCGTCCTCATTAACCTCAACCACAAAATCAAGCTCATCGGTATCAGTACCTGTTTCGCTAATATTCTCTACAGTAAGAGAGACAGTATATGTCCCAGCCAAAACAGCCACTCCGTCAGAATCAAGTCCATCCCAGTAAAGCTCCCAAATCCAATAATCTCCATCTTCTCCAACCATATTTCCACCCTCCAAATCCTTAACAGTCTCACCATCACTATCCAAAATCAAATTCTCAAAAAACTCACCATTCTCAAAGTAATTACTATTATAAGTTACAGTCAGAGTTTCACCAGCTTCAAAGTTCACAGGATCCGGAGATACAGAAAGCTCAACAATCAAATCCTCAAGAGAACCAGAAACAACCTCGAAAGCAACCTCATCGGTATCAGTATCAGTCCCCTCCGCATTACTTATAGAAACACGAATAGAATAAATCCCATCCTCGACCAAAACGTCTTCTGAATCAAGTCCATCCCAAGTTGCCTCATAAAGAAAGTATTCGCCCATTTCGGTGATCTGGGTCACAGTATTGATACTATCCACATCAGCGCCCAAGGCATCAACTACATCGATATCCAAACTATGATTATCAGATTCGGTATACCATTCTTTATACCTAATAACCAAAGTTTCTCCACCTCCAAAATTAACCTCACCTTTATCCACAGCAAGATTCATAACAAGAGGCTCAGTATGGATCACAATAACTTCGATCATATCGTAATCACTAAAACCTTCTATTACTGAATAAAGCTGAAGTTCATAAGTCCCCTCCATCACAGGCTCACCATCAGCATCATTCCCATCCCAAGAAACCTTATAAGGACAAGACCCAACCACACAGTCTCCAATAGAAACAAATTCCAAATCAACAACATCAGTAGGAACCGCAACAAAATTATTCACAATTTTAGCAGTATTAGTTCCAGAAACAGCAGTCTCCGCCAAATCAAAATTTGCAGTCACAACGGAGTCAGCATAAGGATCAACAGCAATCACATCCAATGCCAAATTCCTAATAATAGTATCGTCATCCACCGCAAAAGCAGTAGCAGGCAAAATCATCGCCAAAAGCGACACAACACAGAACAAAGAAAGAATCTTCTTTTTCATAATATTTGGGTTAAATTAAGTGGGTTTCTAATACGAAAAATGCCACCTAACGTTACCCTGTTACAGAAATTCATTCAAACAAAAAGCCTTTTCAAACCACAGTTTTATCCAGTTTCTACAAAAAACCTGCCAAACACTTTCGCACCTGACAGGCTTTAAAAATTAAAACTAATCTCCTAGTACACAAAGAATCCAAAATACCCAAGCACCAATCCAAGAATCAATGCGAATACTGGCGCAAACCACATGTACTTAACAAAAACTTTAGCAAACTTCATAAAAGGACCAGGAATCAAAACCAACAAAGCACCTTTTACCAAAGCAGCCCAACCAAGAATTGTAATGATCACAGTCCAATCTGCTACCCAGAAATTATGGTATGTAACAAGGAGGAAACCTATAGCAAGAGCGAACATTCCACCATAAAAAGCAACAGCAGAACTTTTCATAACATCCTTCATCATTTTTTGGTAATACTTCATGTTAAGAAGCATCCCAAGGCCAACAGCCACGTACACTACCGCAATCAACTTTGCGATAAACAAAGATAGATCCATAGAAAGAGGGGTTAAAATATGTGAAAACCATACCATTTATTCAATATCATCTCAACAACCTACTCTTCAACATAAATTTCCTAGGGATACACCTAGGAAGAGACGAACAATCAAATATTATACAAATTCGGTTTCCATATCCCCGTTATACAAAATTTGTTAAAATACAAACAGTAAACTTAATCAAACCCCAATGCCAAAAGCAGAAACCCCAGGAGGAGGATCTAAAACAGAGAGAATAGATCCAACTCAAGAAACCACAGAAAAAATCAAACTAAACAGTAAATCAAAATTAGCAGAGATGAGCGCAATAGTCCCACAGATAGAAGACACTCTCGAACAACCAGAAGACGACATAGTTGGAGAACCAGAATTAGAAGACGAAGGAACTTACACCGAATGGATCGAAAACGAACTCCTCTCTGAAGACACTCCTCTCAACACAGAAAAAAGAAAGGTCCTAGGCAAAATCAAAACAGCAAAAGACATCACAGAAGAAGAAAAAAACAATCTACTAGACCAATTGGTTAAAGCAGAAAAAACAGAGGCCCTAGAAAAACTTAGCTCAAAACTCTAGTAAATCAACTCATAATAGGTCCATCAACCCTATCAACCTCCGCAACCTGTACAGGGATACCATCTTCACCAGGAGAATATATTGAAATATCTGATCCCTTATATTCCTTTTCAGCCGCAGCAACATCACCTAGAGTAACCCCCTTTTCTCCAACCTTCATAACCTTTCTATTGTCAGAAAGATTCCATCTCGGATTAGAAAAAGAAGATTGCCCAAACTCAGAAGCACCTATAAACACGGTATTCTTTTTGAAATTGGCATTATCTTCCACATTGGCCATAACCTTTCTAAAAAAGCTATGATTCATACACGACCCAATAATATAAATATCTTGAGTCAACTCCTCAGCCCTAGACACAAATTTCTCATTTCTCTTTCTAACAGCACTAGAAAATTCAGAAACAGATATACACTCATAGGACTCTAACGCTCCAACCTTGTCATCATGCAAAACCAAGGCCTTCTCAAAACCATGTCCATCAAAATAAAATGTAAAAGGTGGCGGTGTATTTTCAACTTGAGACAAAATTCTCTTCTTCATTAAAAGAAGATCTTCCTTTGAAGGATTTTCCTCAGCCATCAAGTGCTCAACATTGCCATCTTCTCCAACACTCTGGTTCAGACCTTTGACCATATCTTCGTGACCAAACCGAAGCTGCCCATCGTAAGCCCCACCTTTCCAATCCTGTCTCTGCGAAACAAAAACAACATTTCTTCCTTCATAAATAGGAATTTCGCTCAGATTGCCCAAACTCGATTCAGACAAATTTTCCGCAAATCTAACCTGATCAAGAGTCAAATTACCAGCATCAACCCCCCTCATATAGAGATTCCTACCAACTTTAATGGCCTTACCAACATCCTTTTTGTCACCCATTTTTTTGTAGACCTCGAAACAAACAAGCATAGCCTCATCACCAAAAAACTTGTCCACAGATTCAGCATCAATTAATTGAGATCCAGAAACTAAATGATGCAAAAAGTCATTCTGAACTTTCCCATTTGGAGTCCCAAGATTCCTAAGATAGAAATAATTCACTTTTATCAAATTTTCAACATCTGCGGGATCGTTTACACTCTTAACCAAATCCAAACCATGATTCATCTTAAGATTATACAAGTCTGTCAAAGGCTTCCTGTATTGCTCATCCTCCAATATCTCCTCAGGAACTTTAAGTTCGTACAAAGCATTCTTAATATTGTTATCATAGTTTATATCAAACATATCCACCTCTGACTCAAACTGAAGATTTGGATCCAAAATCCCTGCACCCTTAATATTATCCGACAAAAATCTATATGAATCAAAAACATTAAAACCCCTTTTCTTCAGAGTAGAAACCCATTTAATCAAATTCTCTGGATTTGGATCAATCCCAACCCACTCAACAGAATAAATCCCAGTAGCAGCTAGAGGAGAACCCTGAATAGCCTTATGAAAAGAAATAGCACGACTTATATCGCGAGTTTTCCTGAACCACTCAACGGTTTCACGAAAAGTAACTCCTTCCGTCTTAAATTTAAGAAAATAATTACAAACATTAGCTATATCACGCTCATTATTAATTGTTTTCAACTTAGGAACTAATCCCAACACCATCTCAAGATCGTTGGGAATGTATTTGGAAACAGTCTTCACCTGATCCAAAGCTTTGTTGGGATCTCCATACATTTTAATGAGGGCTTCACGTACCTCCAAAGGAACTCCCAGCTTCCCCCACTCTCTCCTCATTTCAAAATTCTGCTGAAAATTATCAACACTATCCCTCACCCCACTAACAAGCCCCTCTAACACCTCAGCAGTCTTGGCTTCCTCTGACTTCTCCTCATCCACATATCTAGTCTCCTCACCATACTTAACAGGATCAACCCCCAGATCAAAAACTTCAGAAAATTTGTTTATAGTAGCAGGTCCAACCTTGCCATCAGGTTGCAAACCAAAAAGATCTTGCAACTTTTTAATACCATCCTCATCAATCCCAATAGAAGACTTCAATTTGGAATTTATACCAAGCCAATAAGACCCCTTCTTTCTATAAGTCTCAAGGTTGAAAACTTCCTTAACCTCCTCCTTCTTAGAAATAAGCTTGTGCGCCTCCTCAATACCAGTCGATTTATCAAACTTATCAAGCTCATTCTCGATACTGCTAGTAAGTTGAGCAAGGCTTGCCTCAGTATCAACCTGTAATTTTTTGACTTCAGAATTCCTTTTTCTCAGAAGTTTGTTTAATTTTTTGTGTATTTTGTCTTGGTATTTTTTAGCAACAGGACTTTCATCAATTCTATTCCTCATTTTCACAACAAAACCCTTCACCCTCTCCGTATTAACAAGCGGAGCAGGCTCCTGCACTTGATCTTTTTCCTGAGATTCAACGTCAGGAGTTCTTACCTTCGTTTCTTTTTTTGAGAATGTTTCTACAAGATTCATATTTAAACGTGTTCAAGTTCATCTAATATTGAATTGGCTCGGATTTTTTCCTTTCGCTCTTCTTTTCGGAAAGCTTTTTTCTCTTCTTTGCAAACCAGTTGATCCGCCTTATCTATATATTTTTGATTAATATCCGATTGTTTTTTCTCGGCATCAGTCATGACTTGCTCCCTACCTTTTTGTTCCTTTTTTAAAACATCAAGCAACGAAGTAAGCTTGTCCTCAGGCAAGAAATCCAAAAACTTCAAATACACATCTTTTTTGTCAGATGAGATCACTTCACTTTTTTCAATAAGTGCAATAATTTCCTCTTTCATTTTTATTTTTTATTTCTATTTAATCCATATATTATACCACGAAAAAGCCCTTCAGTTAAGCCTCTTAGCTTCACGAGAACACCTTGAATCCTACAACCCCATCTCCTCCAAAACCCCTTCAATAGCCTCAACCAAATTAGCCTCAACCCCACAAGAAATCCTAACCATTCCAGGAGTAACTCCCATTTCAAGTTGTTTTTCAGATGGGATTTCAGAATGAGTCGTCTCAGCAGGAATACTGTAATAAGACTGAGTAGCCCCAAGACTTACAGCCCCAACCCCAACACCAGTATTGATCATCTTATCAACAAACTCTTGAGCTCTTTCTTGAGACCCAAAATCGATAGTAACCATTCCGTTAGAAACAGTCTCAGGCACAAGAGGATTTCTAATTCGATCAAAAACTTCTTTATGCTTAGGACCTTCTTTTTCAATAAAATTGAAATCAAGCTCATAATCACAAGCAATCCTACACAATTTCTTTGCATTATAATTGCATTTATAAAGTCGCTCAGGAAGATCTTTTATACTCTCCAAGAAAATCTCAGCAACTCTAGCAGCCATATTCCCCCCACCAGTCATCCTCTGTCCAATATTCATATCACTCAACATAGCAATCTTATCAGCATCCCCAGATACAGAACCACCCATATCTTTACTCTCACCACCAATATATTTCGTCATTGAATAAACAACAAAATCAACCCCCAACTCCGCAGGCTTAACACTAATAGGAGTAAACGTGTTATCACAAACCGTAACAGCTCCAGCCTCTTTCGCCGCAGCAACTATCAAATCAATAGGCATAACATCCAAAGTCGGATTATTACTCGATTCAAAATAAACCATCTTTGTTCCCACAGGCAAACCACCTGACATAAATTCATCCAAAGAAATGAACTCAACCTCTCTGTCGGTTTGATCCCAAGTATCTAGGAGCTGAGCATAAGTCCCACCATATATACTTCCAATAACAGTTATTTTTTCCGCAGGTTCTTCCCCCACTACTTCATACCCATCTTTCTGCCACTCCGCCACCTTGGATCTCTTCACCAGCTCCTCCTCCCCTCCTTTTGCCATCTTCATCATCTCAGGATTTGTATATTGATGAGTCACGGCCTTGATAGCCGCAAGCCCAGTCGCAAAAACAGCAGTTTTCTCCGTTCCTTCCATTTCAGAAATCACATCCTCAAGAAATTCGATTTTTGGATTAGAAAATCTTGCATAAACCCAAACCTTTTTCAAAACTCTAGCCAATGCTTCATCAGGAATATCATAATCAGCAACTACCTCACTCATTTGTTCACGAACGCTCAAAACCAACTTATTCACATATTCATCATATTCGGGTGGCAACTCACTAAGTTCCAAGTGAAAAGCCCTAGCAAGAGTTTTCGCATCAGGAAAAGCCTGCGTCACAAGCTGCTCCCCCAAAGCTCTGGAAATAACAACCGCATCATCAGCCATCTCTATCATCTCAGAATTAAGAGGAGCATTAACATACTCTCCAAAACCAGGATCTTGTGTCAAATCTAAGGAAGCTTGATGCATTTGTTAAATTGTTTAAAGGCGAAAAATATATCGTCTGATACTATATCTGTCAAACATTTAAGAAAATTAAGGAAATTCGCTCTCTGTGAAAACATTTTTTATAATACGAGATCATATAGATCCCCATTGCCTCAAAGGCGACCCGGGAATCCATGTGTATAGGACCCCGAGCCGCCACGACGTGTGTGGGTCAGTAGACGGACTTCGTCCCTCCCAGCTTGATCGCAACCGGAAGTGTCAGGAAGGCCGGAACCATCCCAGCAACCATCCAGATGACCTTGTAACTGATGTAGTCGCTGTACGCGGTAAACACCAGCCCCGTCAGGATCGCAAAGATCGCAGCCGACAGATTCGTCGACGCAATCAGGATAGCAAACTTGGTCGCAGGCCCGTTGGGTCCTGCCCTCTGGGATGCCCTAGTAAAGAACATCCCAATAGCCCCGATGAAGAAGCCATCAGCAAACCCAGTCAGCGCGATGATAGGGACAAGCACCCACCGACTAGTCCAGGCATTCACGTATCCAGAAAGCCCAAGGATCAGGTATGCCACAGCCAGTAGCAATACCGCAAAGCCCGGAGCCCCCGCCTCATCCTCAGCCTTCCCAGCCGAATACGCCCCCACAGCCGCGAAGACGAAGTTCCCGATCAGGAAGTACGCGATCTGGGTAGGCCCATAGCCGAGACTCAGTAGCCACGGCAGCCCTAGTACCTTGCCGATCGCGAACGTCAGGGACGACACGAACCCGAAGACAAAGAGCCACTTGGCAGCCTTGATCCACTGCCAGAGATAGGGCCAGTCGATCTGGGTACGCCCCTTTTCCTCCTCGTAGACCCGAAACCTATCCTTGAAGACAACCAGAGGAGCTAACCCGATCATCACCACGAAGAGGGCAGCGAGCCCAAGCACCAGAGGCCAATTCGTCACAGGATCATCCCCCAGGATCAGGATCACGAGAGGGAATCCGAAAATTCCCCCGAGGAAACCAGCTGCCTCCATCCAGGTCCGCAGCTTGCCTCCCCCATCATCCCTGGTCAGATGGACAGCCCATCCGTCAATAGCCACGTCAGTCGACACACGTCCAAGGCTGCAGAGCGCAACCATGATGACAAGTGTGGAAAGCGAGAGCCCACCCCAATCGAACATTAGGGACAAGGCTCCAACGGCAATCGCCACCAAACCAATACTAACAAACACCCAGTTGTGGTACTTCCAGTACCAGTCCTGGATATATGCATTGATCGGCTTGATTGCCCAAGGCAAGTATGCCAGAGCAATCAAAAGACCCCCCTCGAGAGGAGTCCCCCCCGAAACGTACAAGTAGTACAACGTCGCATCCATGGTCAGAGCTCCCACAAACCCCAGAATGAAGTAAGTCAGCGGGAAGTAAGCCATAACCACCTTGTCATTGAGCACAGACTTCGTCATGAAACTCATCTCATCACCTCTTTTTTCATTGGGCCAAAATCGGCCGTTTTTTGTATAGTTCTCTGAACCATTTTATATTTTTTCACAGAGAGCGACCCATCCATTTAACTTGGATAGGAAACCGCTCAACTGAATGATCTGTTTTAGCTCACCCAGGAGCATTTCCTTATCACAAATGGACAAGTTTCTCTCTGCGAATTTCCAAACTATTATTAGACTATATTTCAAGGAGCAAGACAAATCGGAATTTAGGAGTATAATTCTGAATCACCCTCCAGTAAAAAGCAACTTCTTTTGTTTGATAAAAGCCCCCTATCATAGTACGATCGCACCCAATCCAAAATTTCCTAAACCCTTCAAATATGAGCGATAAAAAAGGCCCTCAATATCCCTCGATAGGAGATGTAGAAGAAACTTTAGATATAAAAGATTTAGACAAATTTGTTGGACTAGATGAACAAGCGGCCCCAGACCTTTCAAAGACACCACGCAAGATTACACATCAACGCGCAATAGATTCTACTCGCCCACCAAACGAAATTTACCAAGGACTAAGCCCACATCAAAAATTGGCCTTCAGCTTAGATCACCTAGAACCAACTTCATTCTCAGAAACTCTAACCGGTCAACAAAAAGTTGTAATAATCAAATTCAGAAAAGAAGACCAAGACAAAGCGTTCGAGCTAATTAAAAGAGCTTCAGCCTCAATAGCCCCAGAAGCACAAACTACAAGATTCTTGGGAAATGGAAATGAAGACACAATTTCAATACCAGTAGTCCTAAACAATCCAGCCTTTCTAGGAAGAATTGTAAAAACCGCAAAAGCAGCAGGTTTAGACTTGAGAATTACACAGGTTGAAACAAACAAAGTCCCAAGTTTGAAATTAGGATCAAACCTGCTACTAATACACGAAGCCCTTCGTTCACCCGGAGAAGTCACAAAAGAAAAAGTCGACTGCAGAAGAATTCCATCACCAGAAGAAGTAATAGAAGAACCACTCCCCTTCCCAACAAAAGAAGAACTATTGAAAGCAGAAGCTCTTAAACTAAGCAAAATTCCTCGAAAAGGACCAAGTAACTACCTAGTAGTAGATATTAGATCAATCTCATCCCCAGAAATTTTCAACCAAATAACAGATATCATTGGTGCATTTGGATCAGACAACACCCAAATCTTCCAATTCAACGGATCCCTAGTTGCAACCAACATCTCAGAACGTGCAGGAACTTCAATCAAAGAACTCCTAAGAACACTTTCAGAAGCAACCGACAGTAAAGCAGTCCAATACTACGACCGAGGCGACATCAAAGGATCAAAGAACGGACTTTATATCGAAGGATTCCCAAGCCAAAAAAAATTAAACGAAATATATCAACATTCCATCAATTCTCACCGAGTCGGTATGAACGCATTCCTCTCAGATGAATTAGCTAAAAAAGTAAATATAGGAAGAGACGCCAGTAGAATAACAATGGAAACCACTCAAACCAGTATGGAAGGCCTATCCGAAATCACAGAAGTAAACGATAAAATTGGCCTAAACGATGAAGGAGGCCCAGACAGAGTAATAGGAAAAGTAAAAGAACGACAAGAATTAAAAGAAGCCACAAATCCAACTAAACAAACTCCACGCCTTGTAATAGTCGAAGGAGAAAAAGGTGACGGAAAATCATGCTTGATTGAAGAAATAAGAAAAATGAGAAAATCAATTTCAGTTCAATTCAATCCTGAAAAAGCAAACTCTTCATATTCACAACTACAAGAATTCGCTATTCAAGCAGCAAGAGGCATCAAAGAATATAAAAATAAATTAGAAAACATTCAAAAAAAACCAGAAATTGATGACGACCTGTCAGCCATCCAATGGGAACTAGATCAAATCACTCCTTTAACAGATTTCGCAGCAGCCCCTACCCTACCAACCAACGATGACGAAGCTCAAGAACTAGTAGAAACAATCCTCTCAGCACTATTGACACAAGAGTCAGCACTGCTAATCATAGATGACTACCACCACATAGACCCAGACTCAGAGAAATGTATTGTAAGCTTACTAGAAAGATTTTTGGGATCCTCAAACAACAAAGTTTTGATCTCAACCAGATCAGAACCACAAGAAACAACCCCAGCTCAAAGAGCATACCTGGAAAGCATCGCTGCAAAGAAATTTGGACTCAAAAAAGTAGAGGTCCTCCCAACTCACTTCTTGAAAGAGTTAGAAGCCTTATTAGAAGATGGTGGTGACATAACCCTTTCTACAGCCTACCAATACATTTTTTACTCAATGCCAGTAGAAAAAAGAATGATATCAGGGACAGATACTCCAAAGACTCTAGGACACGGAGTCAGAGAACTAGCAGAAGGATCAGGATCTCCACTGGAAATGGTTACAAACATAATTGCTCTGAAATACGACTTTGATAAAAATTTCATAGTTACAGCAGATACGATAGATATCAGACAAGAAGCAATCGACAACCTAAAAGACGAAGGTGGTGGATGGGACATGAGAACGTTAAATGCAAAAGAAGTTGCAGAAAAACTAACACCACAACAAAGACAGTTCTTAGCTTGTATCTCAATGATCGGATCAGAAGCAAGCGCCGAAAATCTAGAAACAATAGCAAGAGAAGTCTTGGGAATGGACACAGCAGGCCTAATCGCAGAATTAAGAGAAAAGAAATTCCTCAAACCAACTAGACTAAATGACGAAGGAAGGATATCTCATTTCAAAATAAGACACGACACTCTAAGACAAGCAATTCTAGAAGGATTCACAGATGAATCAAAAATAGACATGGGACCAAAGCTATTTAACAAATTTAAAGATCGAACAGACATCCCCGACGAAATAAAATTCTCCCTACTTCAATACGGAATAACGGGGGCTAAAGTAACAAAAGACAAAGAGTTATGGGAACAGTATATTGAATATGCAAATCTAACACTAGATGAAGCAACAGAAAATCATCAAAACAGTAAAACCTTCCACTTATCAGGAGAAGTCCTCGGAGACATAGACTATCCAAAAGGTGAACTTGCAACAGTCCTCCCTTTACTCCAAGGAAACATTCCAATTCCAAGACTATACATTCCGTTAGCAAAACTGATCGTAAAAGCGCTAATTGCTTCAGCAAAATCAGGTCTACAAGTCGGAAAATTCAACAATGTATACAACGTGGTAGCAACACTAGAAACAATCCATCATTTTCACTCAGATAACGTTAATTTCAAGATAGATCTAAATGAAATCCAAAGAATAGCATTCGAAGCAGCATACGCAGAAGGAAACCCTGAAATGCTAGAAAGATTTAAATCAGCAAAACCATCTGAAGAACAAGCTCTAATGCAAGAACTCAAACTAAGATACAGAACTTCAGAAAGAGCAGGAGGAGAAGAAAAGCTTACAAAAATAAAAGAGCTACTAGCCTACTATGACGAACAAGAATTCGATGCTCTATTAGACGCAACCCCAGAAGAAACCAAAAGAATAGAAAGGCTACACGAAAGAATACAAATCCAAGCCACAATACTGGAAAGAAAATCCAGACTAACATTCGATGACGATGTCGAACTTCAAATCCACGGATTTTCACCAAAAGAAATTTCAGAGTTGGAAAGAATCAAAAGAAACACTGAATATTTAAGAGCAGAACTAGAAAGAAATCCAAAATTGCTAGAAGATATCGACAAATTAAATCTATCTATTCAAGAAGGAGATCTTGCAGCTCTAACAGGAGACACAGACCAAGCCCTTTTGTCACTTACGGAAGGACTCAGAACCGCAAGAAAAATGGAAAATTACCATGTTGCCTTCACACTAGTGAAAAAAATTGGTGACCTACAAGTAATAAAAGGTCTTTCAAAACAAGACGAAGATGACATAAAAAGATTTCAAAGAAGCGATGCCCCAGATCCTCAATGGTTCGACAAAGCAATCGACACATATTCACAAGGACTTACTCTACTAAAAGTACTAGGAAACGAAACATCTGAACACAACTTATTTCTCAGAATCCAATACCTAAGAGCAATTGCAAAAAAATGCCAAGTCTACACAAAAAGACTAACAACACTCAAAAAAACACAGGAAGACCAGGGGATCCTTGCAAAAATGGAACAAGAAATGACCACCCTTATGGAAAGTGCATTTGAAGAACTGAAATTCCTCGAGGATTCACCAGCTTTCGGACCCGCACTAGATGACCCAGAAGACGGCCCAGAAATAGCCTACTACATGACCTCATCAATAGGATACGTTCTCAACTTCAAAAAAACACTGGATAACATCAAATTGAGAGTCGAAGAAAATCCAACAATTGATCCAGATGAAACAATAATTCCAGATAATCTAAAAGAATTTAGATCAATGAGAGAGGACACTATCGAATCAGGAATCCAATTCGGATCCGTTCTAGAGGACGACAATTTAGAGGAAAACACGGACAAACAAACCGGCCTCAATCACGCACAATCAATCCATCATTCAGAAGCAGCCTAAGTTCTCAACTCTATCTAGTTAGTCCACCCCAACTACCACCGATAGCTTGAGTTGCTGGATCTTCATATCCACCCCAACTACCACCGATTGATTCTAGACTAGTATCCAAAACTGGCGCTGTGTTTCGTAACTCTAACGTAGGAGCAGAATAATCACGAAGAGTTGACGTTTCCATATGAGAAGGCGTGAAAACCTCGTAGAAGAACAGAAGTCCTACAGCAATACCTCCGAGAATCGCTCCAAGAAGGAAAACCATAAGCACACGTGCTGAATGATGAGAACACTCACCAGAACAACACTCAGAAGATTTCTTTGTTTTTGCCATTTTTGTTTTGTTTTAAATGATATTAACCAGGTAAATTATACCATAAAGAGCCCTCCTGGTCAACCACCCCGCACCATCTCAACTACATAACCAAGTTAAAAAGCCAACCAATCAAAACTATTCCAACAGTGACAATTCCAAAGAAAATCCCCAAAAGCTTCAGACTCATTACCCTCTTCAAAATCATAGCTTCAGGAAGAGAAAGACCTGCAACCGACATCATGAAAGCAAGTGAAGTCCCAAGAGGAACTCCTCCAGCAGTAATAGAGAAAATAACAGGTGCAATAGTCGAACATCCCGCATATACAGGCACCCCAAGAAAAACAGCCATAGGCACAGCAAAATACTCGAATCGCCCCACATAATCCATGAAGAACTCTTCAGGAACAAATCCATGTATCACAGCCCCAAGTCCAATCCCTCCAATAACATAAGGCACAAGCTTCTTGAAAGTCTTAAATCCTTCCTTGAAAGACCATCTCAACCTGAACTCAAACTTTCTAAACCTCCTAGACTCAGCAACTCTTCCTTTAGCCTTATCCAAAATAATTTCCTTCTCTAAACCGAGAGATCCTATAATCATACCAGCAATAACCCCCAACAAAATCCCAGAAACAGCATAGATCGCAGCCAACTTCCAACCAAAAAGACCACCCATAATCACAAAAGCCACTTCATTCACCAAAGGAGATGTAATCAAAAAAGAAAACGCCACTCCAAGAGGAACCCTAGCCTTCAAAAACCCTATAAAAAGTGGAATGGACGAACAAGAACAAAAAGGAGTCATTGCTCCAAAAGAAGCAGCCAACAGATGCCCCAAACCAAATCTCGCTCCCTCGACTCTCTTCCGGAATTTATCCGGATCAACATAAGTCCCAACAAAAGCAATCAAACTAACAACAAAAAATATAAGAACCAATATCTTGAGAACATCATAAACAAAAAAGTGAGCAGCTATCGTCAACTGCTCTCCAGCAATCATACCTAGCCAATCATAGACAACAACATCCGCTATATATTCAAACATGATTTATTTGGTTAATTTAGCCTCCCCATCCTGATAAACTCTACTCCCCACCGACTTAGCTTGTCTTTGATATTTCCCAGCATATGGCTTATCCGCCGACCGATCCATCTTACAAAAAACAAGCTGACAAACACGTCTTCCCGCTTTCAATTTAATAGGCAAAGAATTCGCATTATATAATTCAAGAGTAATTCGTCCCTCAAACCCGGGATCCACCCAACCAGCATTCTGAATAAAAAGCCCCATCCTCCCTATAGAACTCCTCCCTTCAACAAAACCAGTCAAATTATCTGGCAATTTCACGTACTCCATAGTCGTCGCAAGCAAAAAAGAATGTGGCGGAATCGTAATTTCATCGCCCTCAATCTCTCTATACTTTGGCTCAGAATCAAGTGTCAAAATATCCGACGTATTATCATCCACAATCAAGTAATGAGTACCCAACCTACAATCAATCGACGCAGGTTGAATCGAGTGATCTGCAAGCGGCTCAACCACAAGTTCCCCTGAGGCAATCATCTCCTTCAAAGTACTATCTGACAAAATCATAAAATATTATTAAAAAGTATTGCGGAGAGAATATATCACTGCTATATTATTAATGCAAATGATTCTTAATAAGCCATGCCGGCAAATAAAATGCCAATTTGTATTTGTACAACCTGCAAACCACGCCAAACCAAGCAGAGAACCATCATCCTTGAGGAAATACGAACTGTAAAAACTCACCCAACAGCAGATGAAATCTTCAGCATGGTCAAAAAAAGACTTCCAGGAATAAGCTTGGCAACTGTTTATAGAAATTTAGATTTCTTAGAAAAAGAAGGTGAAATTTTGAAACTAAAGCACAAAAACAACGAACAAAAAGCACATTACGACGGCTTCCCCACCCTGCACTACCACCTAATATGCAAAGAATGTGGACAAATCCAGGATATCGACGATTGCGGATGCGTACTTCTAGACAACAAAAAAATGTCAAAAAAATATAGCTTTGAAATAGATCCAAACACGATTGAAATAATGGGTCTATGTAAAAAATGTAAAAACTCTAACCAATAAAATAATGAAAAGCCACAGATGCAAAGTATGCGCATACATTTGTGTAAACGACCTTCCAGATGATTATATCTGTCCCGTTTGCGGAGTAGGCAAAGATCAATTCGAAGAACTTCACCAACTAGGAGAAGAACAAACCGGTGGAGAAGCTCAAGAAAAACACGTTCCCGTAATATCTGGAGACGAAACATCAACTACAGTAACAGTAGGATCTGTAGAGCACCCAATGACAAACGAACATCACATAGTATGGGCAGAACTCCATGAAGGAGACAAAGTCCTCAAAAAAATTGAACTACAAACAGACACCCCACCAGTAGCAAAATTTGAAGGAATCCCTTTCAAAGAAGGATACAAAGCAATCGCTTTCTGTAACCTCCATGGACTTTGGGAATCATAAAATCTAAACATAAAATCAACTAACCAAATCAAAATGGGATGCAAATCAGGATCATGCAAAGCTTGCAAAGACTGTAGTTGTGAATGCGAAATATCATGCAAAGAATGCGGTTGCGACTGTAACTGCGGAGATCAAGGATGCGGATGTGGATGCGGATGCGACTAAGATTTAAGCAAACCTCGAATTAGCAACTTTTTGAATACTTTTGATAAGTATCTGGGTTGCTTTTTCAATTTCTTTCTTCGTTGAGAATCTACTTAAAGAAAATCGAATAGTATTTTTAGCTTCATCGTCAGTAAGACCAATTGCCTTCAACACATGACTGACATGTCCTTTCTCCTGGGAACTACACGCAGACCCTTTTGAAGAACAAATACCAGAAACATTCAGATAATCACCCAACATTCCACCATTAACAGGAAACATTAGATTCATATTATTACAAAGCCTCTTGCTCCCAGATCCTTCATCACGAGGACCATTTAACTTCACACCAAGTTCAGCTACCAAGACCTGATCAATAAAATAATCGCGAAGCTTAATCATGTCTTTTACGTGCCCACTTTTGGAAGCCAACTTCACCGCCTCAGCAAATCCAACGATACCAGAGACATTTTCCGTCCCAGCACGTCTACCTGCTTCATGATTTCCTCCATGCGAAACTGGAGTCAACGAAATCCCATCTCGAACATACAAAGCCCCAACTCCTTTTGGTCCATGGATTTTGTGAGAATTCAGCGTAACCAAGTCCAGCCCCATTTTGCCAACATTCACATCAACCTTTGTAAAACTTTGACACGCATCGGTATGTAAATGAACTCCCTTATCATGACAAATCTCACTTATAGCCTTCAAATCCTGAACAGTCCCAATCTCATTATTTCCGTGAATAATCGTTACCAAAAAAGTCTCATCCCTCAAAGCGCCACGAAGTTGATCCAAATCAACAAAACCTTCAGAATCAACATCCAACCAAGTCACCTCAAACCCCTGAGTCTTTAGCCACTCACAGGTAGTCTTCACACAACTATGCTCAATCTTAGTAGTAATAATATGGTTTTTCCCTGTACCAGATTCCTTTTGATAAAAAGCCAAACCTTTAATCGCAAGATTATTAGACTCGGTTCCGCCAGAAGTAAAAATAATTTCCTCATCTTTTGCCCCAATAGATTTAGCAATCACATGCCTAGCATCCTCGAGGGCACGATGAGCGTCAGACCCCATCTGATGTGCCGAACTAGGGTTTGCACAAACCTCACTAAAAAAAGGCGTCATCTTTCGGATCACCTTCGGATCAACTTCAGTGCTAGCCCCATTGTCCAAATAAATCATTTTCATACGAAGAGAATTATACTTGTTTCTTCCTGAAAGCCAAATAATTCAACTCAATTTGTTTATAATTTCATCAATCATGCTCCACCAAAATAACTATTTACAAAAGTTCCAACCAAATAAGTCAGTAAAATTACCAAACAAGTAATCGCCAAATGCTCAAACACAACATGCCAAGCACTAACCTTCTGCTTCACAGCAAACAAATAACTAAACACACTAATTAGAAAAACACCAAACGCAATACTAACAAAAATTGCAGTATCAAGAGGCAAAGTCAAAACAGGTATCACAAAAATTGACGCAAATATAACTTTGAATATCAAAGTAGAAAAAGTAGCCACCCACACATCCTTCAAACCATCATTTTTCCCACGAATAGACTCTTCAGAAACATGAACAGCCATAGCATCAGCCAGAGAATCCCCTATCGCTATCAACAAAATTCCACCGATAACAGCAACTTTTGAATGAGTCCCCGCATTCAGCCCAACCATCATACCCAAAGTAGTAATAATTCCAGACGTCAGTCCAAACCCAAAACCTTTCATCCAAGCTTTTTTAACAGCCATCTTTTATGAGATTAATTTATATACTTTCCCTCCTTTTAAAGGACGAGCAAAAGTCTTTATCCCAACGTCGTCGCCACTATAAGCAGTCATAACATCCTCTTGATCGATTTGCATTGAAGAAAGCTCCTGTTCAAACAAACCAGTAACCGATTCAAATATCAATTTATCCCCCACCCGAATACTTTTCGTCAACTGCACAGCCGCAACATCAACACTATCGAAAAAACCATCAACAACCCCACACTCCTGCATTTCACGCACATCGGCAGAGCTGTCAACCATCGGAGCAGAAAATCCTCCAGAATCAGCTATCCTACTTTCCGCAGCACTCAAAGAAGCAAATCCACCACCAGAACTAGAAGAAGACATCCCGCCTGCTGCCCGCCTCTCAGCAAGCTTCGCCTTCAACCTCTCTCGCCTTTCATAAACACTCTCAGTAGAAGCCCCAGACGACAACGAACTAGAACCAATAGAAGAAGTTCCACTGGTAGAAGCTCCTCCCCAAGAAAAACCAGAGCCAGAAGAGCTCGAAGAAGTCCTTGAGCTAGACAAGCTAGAAGTCCTCCTAATCCTCTTCCTCTTTGGCTTCACAACAGGAACCCCAGCCTCTTTCCTCTGCAGAGCAGTTGCAAGAGCAGGTCTCTTCCTAGCTTTCGCAGACAAGCTCCTCTTTCTCTTGAAAGCAGGCACGTTTGGTGACTTTTCTGTTTTGGCACGAGGCATTAAATGAGGTTAAACCTCCACAATTCTACTACAATTTTTCAATCTCACCAATAAGAGCGTCCAATCCCAAATTTCCAACCCCACCTTTATGCTGAGATTCCTTCAACATCTCAACAATTTCATCCTTATTAACAGTCAAATCATCCAGATGGTTTCCAACCTCAAAATAAGCATCACGGAAAGGCATACCTCCCTTAACAAGAGCAAAAGCCTTGTGAGTTGCAAAAAGCTCAGGAGTCATAGCATCATAGAGTCGATCCTCGTTTGGCGTTATATTTTGCGCAATGATAGAAGCTACATTCAAAGAGTCCTGAGTGAATTGAAGCCCAAGGAAATAAGGCCTCTTCAACTCCTGTCCATCACGATGATAGCCAGACATCTTATTCATATAATTCATCAAAATCTCAGCACGAGCAGCAATCACAGTCGCCCCACGCGCACGTAACAATTCAGCAACATCAAGATTCTTCTTCTGAGGCATGATAGAAGATCCAGTCGCAATATTATCTCCAAATTCAAAGAATCTATATTGTCCAGACGAGAACAAAATCGCATCAGTCGCAAATTTATTCAGCGTCATCATCAAATGAACACACGCATCCAACACCATCGCATGATTTTTCGCACGCGAATTGTGACAATAAATCGAATTACTCTGAGTCTTCTCAAAACCAAGCAATTCAGTCAAATAATCTCTATCAAACCCAAACGGTGTCCCATACCCAGCCCCAGTTCCAAGAGGATTTTGATTGTTTATCTTCGCAACAGTATCCAAAAATTGGATATCATCAACCAATCCTTCTGCAAAACTTCCCAACCACATTCCAACAGTAGTCGGCATCGCCTTCTGCATGTGAGTATAGCCTGGCATTGGCATGAATTCATACTTCTTAGCAGATTTAGCAAATCCAAGAGCCGCCTTCACAGCAAACTCACGAATCTCAACCAATCTTGACCGAATATAAAGTCTCTCTGTCACTATCACCTGATCATTTCGCGAACGAGCAGTATGAATCTTCTTCCCAACATCCCCATAATTCCCAACCAAATAAGACTCAATAGCAGTATGACAATCCTCATCCTCCAACTTCACCTCAAAATCCCCCTTCTCCCATAGCTCACGAATCTCCGCTAATCCTTTTTCCAAATCAGCCAATTCAGCATCATCCAAAATTCCATCTTTATGCAGCATTTTCGCATAAGCAATCGACCCATCCACATCAAAAGGAACCAATTGCTGATCATAACCGATATCTTTTCCGGCATTGTATTCCTCGACAGTGTGATCCATCTCAACCACATCTTCTTTGTGCCAAAGTTTTCTTTTTACAGTTTTAGTCATATTAAATTAGTTTAAAAGTTTTATATGCATTAATTGTGACAATTTCAGCTAACTCACGAGGTTTGTAATACCTACAAGCACTAGCCATCATACGAACTTCATCCCAAATATCTCCAGAAATATCCGGCTCATACACATCACTAACATTATCAAGCCCCATACACACATTCACCCCAGCCTCAATCATCTCCGGAACAGGAGCTATAGAATTGTGCAAAGGCGCCATTTTGTCATCGTGTTGCTTCATAGCAATAGCGGCAGTCGGACAAACAATCACATTCGCCCCAACATCCTTCAACCCTTTGATAATCTCAGTCCGCACTTCTTTCGGCTGTGCTGCAACAGATATACAATGTAAGAAATTAACTCTTCCTTCCCACCCATGCTCACCCACCTTCGCAATCAACTTCTCAGTGTCCCTCTCTAGAGGATTATTCTCCTGATCAATATGCACCTCCAAGTCTTTATCCAAATTTTTCGCGATCCCAAAAATCACATCCATATGCTTCAAATCACCCTCCCCAGCCGCCAATCGACGATCAGCAGACGGTAAACCACCAACTCCATCGCTCAAAGCACAAGCCTCTTCAAAAATCTTAATCTTCTCAGGATCATACCCACTCCCATCCTCATTCAAAAACCCCTGTGTAGGATGCGCCGACCATCGTAACAAAAGCCGCCCAGCATATTCTTCTTTCAATTCAGCAAAAGCCTTCACGACAGCCAAACCAGTATTTTTGTCAGCATCAGCATGAGTATGAAAAACAGAAACCCCCTGTTCAACCATCATATCCAAAACTCCTCGCACACGAACCTTCATTTTCTCAGGATTTTGACCATTCTCTTTGCGAACAGCGTCAACAAGACGCCATTTCTCCTCCATAAGAGCCATAGATTGCTCCCAAGATTCCCTATCAACAGTATAAGCACGATCAAGATGCGCGTGACCTGAAACCATACCCATTATCTTTCCATCAGATTCATTCTTGATCCTTTCCACTTCTTCAAAAAACATTTTTTTCAAAAGAAACACAGGTTTGGTAACTTCGTTCATAATTTTTAAATTAAATGCCCTTTGCAAAGAAAAATACCATCCAAAAATCTAAAAAACAACAAAACTTACTATCCAGAAATCCCTCTAAATGCTCTAGATATTAGACCACGAATACCTTTCTTCTTCCTCTCAAGCTCATAAACAATCTGGAATCTATTTAAAGTATCGTTCTCCTCAGAATCAAACAACATTCCCATGGAGTCTATTTTAACTTTAATTCCATAAACATTCTCCATATAACGCGGAACCAACAAGAATTTCTCAACCGGAATAATAGCATGTGGATTAGAAGTAGAATCCTGAAAAAGTTGACTTAACCAAACAGCATTATCAGCCTTCGTCCGTCCATCCACACTCCTATCCCCGAGAGGAACTGAAGACCAAGCTGGACTCACCACAACACACTTCCCCCCTTCCTTAAGCTTACTAGCCAAAACATCATCAACCAAAAGACGAATATCACCCCTCAACTTATGAAGCAAACTAGCAAAAACAGCAGTATCTATAGAACCAGGCTCAGAGATTCCATCAGGCAAAGCGCCATCCCCCAAGTCTAGATCAGCCCCAACATAAGAAACATTCCCTGAAGTACCAAACAACTGATCACCAAGACCATACTCAGAGAGATCTATTCCTCTACCCTCTCTTTTTTTAAAAATTTTATCTATAGCATAAAATACAGCTTGTTGATGCTTGAAAGAAGCTTCCGCCTCAACAAAAGGTGGCACACCAGATCCATAGCTAACATTCACCCCATTAGAAGAGTGATAATTCACCAAAGGTTGAGTAGTATCTCCTCTATAAACCCTCGCATTAATTTGACTCTGATACATAGAAGCCCCCATACGATACGCCTTTACTTTTGAAACTAAATCCATGATCTCAATTCCAGCAGGAGTATGCATCAAATATTTTTCAGTTAATCCAAGAACCTCCCTCAGAATAACAGATTCCTGCAAAGGCATTTTATCCTGATCATTGTCTCCAATAACAAATCTCAAAAGCTTCAAACAATGCTTATAAACATCTTCAGAATGAGGATTAGGATGTGCTACTTCAAACGGATAAAATTTATCATCATTAGGAGAACGCTTTTGAGCAACAAGCCATCTGCACAAACCAGGAATTACAGAAAGAAAAACTTGACTCCTATAACGATTCAAAACTATCCTCCCCTCAGTCCTAGCAACACTACCATAATTATCAAGATCCTTTTTTGTAGACCTAGGTAAATATTTTCTTAAATTCAACAAACACCTGTAATACAAACCAACCAACTCTTTAACCTCCATCCCCATCAATTTTCTAACCAAACTAGAAGAAAGTCTCTCGGAAACCCCACCTACCAATCTTGAAACAAGCAACAAATACTCATCAAAAGCCCTAACCCCAAAATCACCTCCCTCAAGCTCACCTCTAAAACGATCTGTAAAATCTCTATCAAAATCCACATGTTGAGTCGACCACTCACTAGCACGCAAAGAGTAATTTTGATCAGTATAATTAAGCAATTCCTCAACCTGTAAATCCTTCAAAACATCGAAATCACCACTCCTCAAATCACCCCCATTATATCCACCAAACTCGCCTAAATCACAAAGATGGTGCAAAGAATCGCTATAACTACGATTCTCTAAACCCGATAAATCTACATATTTGTCTAAATCAAGAGGCATGCCTCAATTTTTTACACATTAGGAAATGAACTATACCACTTCTTCGAAAAATGACAACGCCAAGACAGTTCTTGTTGACTTTTGAATCAATAGTTGTACTATTTAGCCCAACATATACCAGAAACATGCATTCACAAATTAAAAACCCCACGGAAGAACCAACTTTTGACACACCTGATCAAATAAAAAAGGATCAGGCAATATCAATTTTGGTAGTAGGAAACTTATGTGATCACGTCAGAGCCGCTATAACAGAGAATCTAGGAATAGAAGGTATGATAGTCCTATCACATGAAGACTTTCAATCACTGTCAGAACCTATAAAAACAAACACAATTTTAGTCAAAGACGAAGAAGAAATCCAATCAAGACCAGTTGAAGATAGAGCTAGAACATTAGAAACACTAAGAAAAATACAATCAAAACACTTGGACTCTCTACCTGACGATCATCTGATAATAATCGTATCAAATACAAGAGATTCCGTAGGATTCTTCACAAACATCCCAGAATTAAGAAATCAAACAACAATTCCAGATGAAAACCCAGAAATAGTAATAAGAGAAATATTTCTAAGAAAAGAAGAACTTCTCAAACAATAAAGGTTGACAAAACTCCTGTAAAATGGCACACTTCCTCTCCTGGGAATTTTAAACAATCCTATGGAGGAAAAAACCGATTTATTATCTCAAATATTATACGCAGACGGAGACATTGCACAACATGATGCTAGATCAGATGCAATGGAAAGACTCATGTCACCAGAAATAAAAGTTGTAACTGTAGAAACAGCAGATGACGCAATTAGCTTACTAAGAGAAGACACTAACAACAGAATAATTGCTGTCGTTCTAAGCCAAGGCCTAGGAAAAGATGAAGTAAGGAAAGCTTTGAAGTATTTGGAACATATCGGGACAAAAAACATAGCAAGATTTTTAATAGTCACACAAAGCCAGGAAAAATACCAAGATTTTATCACAGACCTTTTAAGATCAAACCAACACCCCGGAACAGTCATTCCTGGTATACGAGCTCCATTCGACATAGCAAAAACAATCAGAGACAGATTGATATCAAAAAGCTTAATATTAAACATATCAATATCTGCTGCAGAAGACTTCGATCCATCAATAACAAGAGATATGTTTAGACCAGATTTCACAAACTCTCTTCCAGAAGACTCACTTACACCCTCATCTCCCACAGCAACTGAAGAAGAAACAACCCAAGAAATTGATAATCCAGAAAATTAGTAATATACTAAAAACAGGATGAATCCAAAAGGGCTGAAATCAGAGAAGAAAACACAATTAGAACTGCTCAACCATGTTTACAAAACCCTATCTGAGCAGGAGACGTTTCATGACATCCTAATAGCTTTCAGCAAAATAATAAAAGATCAGCTCAAATGTCAGTATCTTGATTTTGTGTTCATAAACAAAGACAAGAATAGCCCAAGTGTTAGTCAGTACAGAATGGAAGACGGAAAAACCATCACAGAAAAGACCTCCGAACCAAAAGGATTGACCGGCAAATCCATAGCCACAAAAAAAACCATAAAGATCGAAGACGTATCAAAATCAACTGAATACCACCGCTGCAGAAAAGACATAATTTCCGAACTCTGCATACCAATATTCTTCAAAAAAGCAGCAATCGGATGTATCAACCTCGAATTTATAAAAAAACAAGAATTTGATACAGACACAATCACAATCTTAGAAATTATAGGTAAAGCTATAGGTCCATTCCTAAGAAACGCAAAACTCCACGAAGAAGTAGAAAAATCAGAATACAGATTCCGCCAACTAGTCGAAAACATGAACGAAGGTCTTTGGGTTGGAGATGAAAATCACAACACAACCTACGTAAATCCAAAATTTGCAGAAATGGCAGGACTAACACAAGAAGAATGCACTGAAATTGACTGTTTTGGATTCTACGACGAAGAAAGCGCCCAAAACATTCACGAACAACATAAAGCCCGAAAAGAGTGGAAAAGTTCCCAATACGAACTCACAATGATAAGCAAAGATGGCAAAAGAATCCCATTACTTTGTTCAGGAACTCCAATTCCAGGAGGAACGGTTGGAATCTTCACAGACCTAAGCCAACTAAAAGAAACTGAAAAACAAATCAAAGAACTTTCAAAATCCGAGAAACTACTAGCACACATCTCAAACACATCAATCGATGGAATAGTCAGCTTGGACAGAAACCTAATAATCCAAACCTGGAATCTGGGAGCAGAAAAAATGTTTGGATACGACAAAGAAGAATCAATCAATCAAAACGTGAAAATCTTGATGCCACCAGATAAGCTTAAAAAAGGAGAACTAGAACATCTCGTTAAAATGATATTAGAAAAAGGGTTTTTGAAAAACTTTGAAACAACAAGAATAAAAAAAGACGGAAAAGAAATATCAGTAGCAATATCAGCCACAAAACTAACCGATGAAAAAAATCGATTCATGGGATTTGGAATAATGTACAGAGATATCACCTATCAAAAGAAAGCAGAAAAAGAACTTCAAGCAAGATTTGAATCAATGCAAAACGCATACCTAGAACTCGGCACACAGCGACGTCAACTAGACTACCTACTTGAGACACTAAATATAACCGTCGGCGACGAACAATTTCCAAACATAGAGAACTACATCATCAACGCAGCAATGATGCTAACCAAAGCAAATGGAGCAACCCTGAGACTGTACGATGAAGAAGATAATCACCTCCACCTAAAAACAGTAAGCGGCGTAAGTCCAGAATGGTGGGGAAAATCAAAAATCCCTTACAATGGATCAGTAGCAGAAAGAGCTTATCAACAAAGACAACCCCTATTCATTGACGACATACAAAACAACCCAAGCTACACAAGCCCAAGACTAGCATCAGAACACAACTTCAAGTCATGCCTGTTATTACCGCTATATGTTAAATCAAAATACATAGGAAACATGTCCCTATACTCAAGTAGCAGAAATTCACTCCATCTACTCGACAATTCCTTCATATCAAACTTCGGCAAACAAGCTTCCCTAGCCTTACTAACAAGAAAAATAAAGACTAAATAAGAAGAAGGCTAGCCAAACCAGCCAAGATCATTAGTCCAAACACAGAAAGAACTCTAAAGGCCGTTTTCCTCGAACCAAAAATCAAAAACAAACTTCCCTTAAACAAAGTATTTGCTATTGCGGCAATTGTTATCGACTTGACCGCAACCTCATGCCCCAGGCCATTTTGCCCCAACTTCGCCATAGAAACTGTGATCGCATCCATATCAACAAACCCTGAAACAAAACTGACCAGATAAGTTCCCTTATCCCCCAGATACTCATGTCCAACCTTGGAAATAAACAATATAACAGCAAAAAACAAACCAAATTGAAGAGCAGGCATCAATCTAAAAGGACTCTTGATAGAATAATCTTTCTTCGAAAGCCTTTTACAACTACCCTTATCCTTCCAACACCAAAGCCAAACACTAGCAACAACACCTATAAAAGCCATCGAACCCATAGGGATCATCGCCTTGAAAACCATATCTCTGTTCAAAACAAAAATTTCAAGAAGCACCCTGAAATACGTAGCAGTACTCGCCACAATAATCGCAAAAACATAAGGGTTCACGATACTTTTGTTCACCTTACTCTCTTTCGAATAACTCATAGCAAGAGCCGTACTCGATATCAAACCTGCCAAAAACCCAGTCAAACCAATACCCTTTCTAGCACCAAGCCACTTGATAGCAATATAACTTGCAAAAGAAATCCCAGATATAAAAACAACCATCAACCATATCACATAAGGATTGAAGACCTCGTAGGGCCCATATCCTTGATTCGGCAATAAAGGCAAAATTATAAAAGCAATAATCACAAATTTTATCGTAGACAAAATCTCATCAGCATTAATTCCATGAGCCCATTTATGAATAGGCTCCTTGAAATAAAGAACACTCAACGTAATCAGTGAAACCACAACCGCCAACATATAATCTCCACTCACACAAAGACCTCCCACCAAAAAAGTAACAATAGCAGCAAGCTCAGTCGTAATTCCAATTCTTAATTTTTTCATTCCAACAATCAAGTAAGAGGAAACTATCAGCACAAAAAATACACTCGAAATAAGAATGAAAGCTGCCAAAGAAATATTCAACAAATAGAAAGCCAACGCCCCCAAAAGGCCAATCAACGCAAACGATCTTACTCCTGCAAAAGACAAATCTTTCTTAGATTTTTTCTCTTGCTCCCTCTCGAGTCCAATCAACGTCGAAAGCGCTAGGGCAGCTCCAAACTGTTGTATTAATTCAAAATCCATTAACTTATTATACCATAAAACTTGCAAATTTTCCCCCCAGAAAGTAGAATCAACAAAGACAAACCCCTCAAATAACCCACTTCCTATGTTCATCACCCCATCGATGCTGCTGATCGGACTTGCAATCTTCATGGCAGCACTCCTGATCCCAGCCATTCTAAACACAAAAAAATGGCAAAAAGCCATGAAAAAAAGCTTCTCCAACGAATCGCAAGTGCGAATGATGGCTATGTTTAGCTTCATATTCGCATTCCTATTCCTAAGCGTTCACTGGAAACTAACAGGTGGATGGTTCATAATCATCCCAATAATAGGTTGGATAAGCCTTGCTAAAGGTCTTGCCCTGTTATGGTGGCCTGAATTTGCTTACAAAATGGCAAAAAAGACTTACCTAGAATCAGAGACTCTAACAGCATTGATCGGATTCTTAGGATTAGTAATAGCAATAGGTCTAACATACGTAGCTCTATACCTGTACTAATTAAGACATTTTCTTCTTAAGAATACGCAAACCCTTTGCTGAAATAACCATCTTTTCAACCTTGCCAGTTTCAGGGTTGTAGACTTTTTTCTTCATCAAATTAGGTAGAAATCGGCGTTTAGTCTTCCTGTTAGAATGACTAACGTTGTTTCCAGATGAAGGTTTCTTTCCTGTTAATTTACAAACTCGAGACATAGTTTTTCTTTAAATTGCCCGCACATTCTAACAACTTCCATCAAGAAAGCAAGAAAATTTCACTATTTCCCAACTATTTCCTAAACAAAGCAATCTTTGGACAACAATCTAACAGGAATTGTACAGATAATTGTCTCTATAAACCCATCCAAAGTCAGCAAAATAACCAGCCCTTCGTTAGATCTCATAAGAATAAAATCACCAATGGAAAAAAACAAAAAGGCAGAAACACTGTAGAGAATAAAAAAGAATATCCCCCATCCCATATGAGCATTTATGTTGCGACAAGCAGACCTAAACAAAAAAGCCAGCAAAAACCCAACAAAAAAATCCTTAACAAAAATCAGGAAGACTGGATTGCTCAGATCAAAAAACCGACCTTCCCCAGTAAAAAGCTCCAAAAAATCAGGGTAAAACCCGAAAACCCGAAAAATCAAAATATTGTATCCAACAGCAACCAAACCCGTCACAAATCCAGCGACAAGGAAAGTCTTAAACCTACTAGTTTTATTATTCACAACCATAATAATTCCTTGAATTTTTAGAACAAAAACAATATAGTTTAGATCCCTCAAAAAAACAAAGCCCTGACTCAAAGAAAAGGGCTCGTTCTTATTTTTTCATTTTTACAAAAACATGGCTAAACAAACATTTAGAACAGAGAAAGATTCAATCGGACAAATTCAAATTCCATCAAACGCATATTATGGAGCCTTCACAACCAGAGCATTAAATAATTTTCAAATATCAGATCTGAAAGTCCCAAGAATATTCAGAAAATGCCTAGGACTGGTAAAACTAGCAGCAGCAGAAACAAACCTTTCGCTAGGAGAACTAGACAATAGGTCAGGAAAAGCAATCATTCAAGCAGCAAAGGAGTTCTCAGAGGGCAAATTCGACACAGACTTCCGTCTAGACGTCATTCAAGCAGGAGCAGGCACTCCATACAACATGAATGCAAATGAAATCATCTCAAACCGTGCAAACGTCATATTGAAAGGCAAAATTGGAGCCAACAAACCCGTACATCCAAACAACCACACAAACAAAGGCCAATCTTCAAACGACGTCATTCCTTCAACAACAAAAATCGCAACACTTTTAAGCATCCCAAAACTCGAAGAAGAAACGAAAAAACTAGCAAAATCTCTAACAAAAAAATCGGTCAAATATAAATCACTCAAAAAAGCCGGTCGAACACACCTTCAAGACGCAGTCCCAATCAGTTACGGCCAAATCTTCGACTCACACTCAAAAGCCATCGAAAGATCACTCAAAAACGTTATCAAAGCATCCGAAGACCTATATGAACTCTCACTTGGAGGAACTGCCGTCGGAACAGGGATCACAGCAAATCCAAAATTCAAAACCACAACTATCAAAAACTTAAGCAACCTAACAGGCCTTAAATTAAAAAGCTGTCCAAATCTAACAGAAGGAGCAACAAACTTCGCTCCATTCGCTGACTTCAGCAATGCATTAACATCACTAGCAAGTAATCTGTATCGCCTAGCAATGGATCTAAAAATCCTCGGCTCAGGCCCACACACAGGACTCTCAGAAATAAAACTTCCAGCAGTCCAACCAGGTTCATCAATAATGCCAGGCAAAGTAAACCCATCAATCCCAGAAGCAGTTGAAATGGCCTTCTATCAAATTTCAGGAAACAACGAAACAATCAGACTCGCTTCAAGCAACGGACAACTCGAACTCAACACAAACTGTCCAATCATAATGTACAACCTCCTTCAATCATTAGAAATCCTCACAAACTTAAGCGAAACCTTCCGAACACGATGCATCGACGGCCTCACAGTAAACAAAAAACGCGTCAAAGAACTCTACGATGGAAGCTTATGCAAAGCCACCGAACTCGTACCACGCCTAGGATACGACAAAGTCGCTGAGATGGTAAAGAAAGGGAAGTTGTAGAACTACTTCATTTCACCTTCTCAAAAACACCAGCTTCCAGAAGCATATTATGTGCCTTCCTAACTTTTTTACGAAAAGTCTTTGAAACACGTCTTATCACAGGACAAGGAGATTCAGAGTCATCAATATCATCTTCTTCTTCCCCAAATATATTCATCCCTCCATCCCTACAAGGGAGCATAACTGGAGTAGTTTTACAAACAAGAGGCCTATCGTCAGTATCAAACCTACAAACACCACCTAAAGAACAATTCAAAACCCTCCGACCTTCAACCACAACCCCAGCAGGAATAGAGTCTAGAGTTTCACCAGGAATCAACATCGATCCATCATTGCAACAAACATCACATCCCTCCCCCTTACGACGATCATTACATGCACCAACACTTCCTTCCCCCATTATCCTATGACAATTTTTAACAACATCAGTACTCATAAAAAAATTATTAGACAACAGAGTACAATAAAACCCACATACAGTCAACCCTACTCACGACTAAAAACTCCTACTTATCTCTAGAAGAAAAAGGTGTTTTTTTTGCTAGCGAATTTGAGCAGTGCTCATCAAAGATGAGCGCGCGATATGAGCTACTAAAAACACCTTTTTCTTCTAAACTAGGGGCGCACTAAACTTTTCCTCCCCAAGACTGTTTGCTCCACCAGTATCCTCCTCCATATGCTCTTCCCCACCCTTATCCATAGCTTCAATCATACTCTCAACTTCAGCACGAGGTTTACCATAAGTTTCTCTAGAATGCTGAATGATTTCAGCACTCAAGTCATGAGTAACTTTTGGCACAGTCAAAGTATATCCTGAGAACGGATCACGAAGTTTACCATCAATAGTCATCTTCACATAAAACTCACGCACACCAAGGTTGATAATATCATTTGCCTTAAATACAGGAGTAAATTCACGTTCCAAATTGAACGCATCTTCCGCTCCCACACGGAAAGAAATCATCGAACCAATGTTTCCGAATACCATCGATTTCGTATAATCATCCAATTGTCCAAGATGCTGATGTGACACACACAAATTCAAACGATACTTACGCGCTTCAGATAAGATTTCACCAAAAGTATGAGTTGCAAAATTCTGGAACTCGTCCACGTAGAAGTAGAAATCTTTACGATCCTCCTCTGGCATAGCAGCACGCTTCATCGCACTACGATAAAGCGAAGTAATAACCATAGATCCAATAATTCCACTAATCTCCTCTGACAACGTTCCTTTCGATACATTCATCAAAAGAATTTTCTGATTATTCATAATATCATCCATATCCATTCTATTTTGTGGCTGTCCCACAATATTTCTAACTACAGCAGTTGAAACAAACTGACCAATCTTATTCAAAACCGGCACAATCGCCTCATTATCAAATTTTTCACTCCAAGCTGCAAACTCATTTACCCAGAAGTTCTTCACCACCGTATCAGTTACATGAGATACAACTCTTTGACGATAATTCTTATCAGTCAACATTTTCAAAATTCCAAAGACAGTAGAGTTTGGATAATCAAACAACGCCAAAACCGTATATCGAAGTACATGTTCAAGTCTGTACGTCCAGTTATCCCCAAACATCTTCTTGAAAATCTCAATAAATCCCATCGCCACATGTTGCCTGTATTCCTCCTCAACAGATTCAATCGGATTAAACCCAATCGGATAAGCCATATCAGCAGGATTGAAAACAACCACATCTTTCTTACGATGTTCTGGCACATATTTGAGAACGTTTTCAACCAAATCCCCATGTGGATCGAGCACTCCAACACCCTCACCATTCAAAATATCCGAAATTATAAGCAACTCAAGAAGTTTACTTTTTCCCGTTCCACTCTTTCCAACAACATATAGATGCCTTCGTCTATCCTCTCTAGGAATTCCAAATTTAAGATACTGATTATGAAAATTAGTTGTCCCAAAAAAACTAACCGTCTTCGGATCAACATTCCCTTCTTTTGGAAGATCCATAGGTGGTTCTGCTTTCTTAGATACAGTACAAACTAGATTCGGCACAGCATTTTTCGCTCCCTCTGGAAGGTGAAAAATAGAAGCCAATTCCTTAACATTCAAAATATATTTTTTCGAACCAAACTTACGAGCCTGATAATTTTTTAACATCAAAGCACTAGAACCAATTCTCGAAACTTTAAACGCATTCAAATCCTGCTCATCAAAAATCGAAAAAGTATTCGCAAGCGCTTTTAATTTACTAGCGGCCACTCTCTGGTCAGGTGAGAAATAAGCAATTCTAATAGAAGTTTTGAACGTATCCTTACCAAACTTCTTGGAAGCCGACTCTTTCTCCTTCTTCATAACATCACTACGAGACTTTGTTTTGAAAAGTTTTCGAATATCGAACTTATTAAGAAAAGACTTAAATGACAATCTAATTTTCTTTCCAATACTAAACTGTCCTTCACCAGAAGAAGGTTGTACAACAATTTGCACCCAACTCTGTTCGTTTTCTTGGGTTTTCGTCAAAAATGAGAAAATCGCCGACATACTAGATCCCTCAAATTCCTCATACGTCTTGATAGGATACAAATCAGTCCTTGTAAGTCCAAGCTCAGCAACTGCAAACTTCATTCCAGTAGTTTTCAAATCAACCTCTGAATAATCCTTCAAGAACTCAATCTCAGCATGTGGATAAGAAGCATATAATTGCCCCTGAAGAGTAGGAAGCTGATTCCTTTTACACCAAACAAACAAATAAATATGCTGATGCAAAGATACTATCTCCATAGAGAACTTTTGCCCACCTACCACTCCATGCAATATATCCAAAAGCTGCTCGAAAATAAGCTCATCCTTTGAGTTGTCGTGAGCAACCTTAATGAGCATTAGAACTCCATCTCCCAAACCTTTAGATACAGGTGTAGCCATACATATATTTTACAGGAAAAACGCTAATTAATCAATGTGTCAATAGGCGAAAACAGACCAGTTAATGGAAAATTACATAAAACACGTTTTTCTACCCAATATGCTTCCAGAAACACTCCTGACAATAGACGATATACTTACTATCAGCAGGATAAGTACTAATAATCTCACTCTTACACTGATCACAAGTTCTCTTATAAAGCTTTCGTTCATTTCTGAGACTCAATCTGCGTTTTTGCCGACATTCAGGACAGTTCTCAGGCCATGGAAGATCTTTTTTCTTATAGAACTTTTGTTCCTGGTCAATAATAAGAAAATCTTTAGTACATTTCTTACATGTTTTTTTCTCGTCTGGCATAATTTTTAAGATTTATAAAATACGTTAAGATTATATCAAATTTAATTGTACCGCGCCAATTCCTTCTCATCAAAATAAGGCTCCGTCCAATGCATCGACGCATTACTATCCTCAAAAGAATAAGTTCCAGGCAGATGCTCACCCCATTCTCCGCTATCAATCATCGCACGCTTAATCTCCGCAACTCGCTTCTCCCATTCCTCAAGAGACCCAACTTTTTCATTAAAAATACAATACTCAGCATGATTCATCGCAAAACACCCGAAACAGTGATGTGAATTATGCACATTCTCACAATAAAACAGATCATTCGAATAAAAACACGTCACACAATAGTCACAGTTATAAAGCTCCATTTCACTCATAACATCATAACAAAGCTCAGATTTATAATAGGAATTACTCATGTCAAAACAATCTTTCAACTCTTCAGAATTATTACAATACATAGAATCCTCAAGCTTGATTGTATCAAAACACAAAAACGAATTTTTCGAGTCATAAACATAATCACCAGTACAATTCTGGTTGTGAAGCTGATGAACATACATCCGAGGAGTTTCACATTTCAACTCCTCCACACGAGCCTCAATCTCTTCAGAGGTCATTGACCTCTTTATTCGATCAACCTCATCCTTATAATTTGCAACTTTTTTATTAAAAACCATATTTTTTGACCTCCTCTCTCCAACACATCCGAAACAATCGTTACAACCAACACAATCATATAAATACTCACAGTCTGTGCAATTCTGACAATCCTGAGAACGATTAGTGTTATAGCATCCCCTACAATCCACACAGTCATAACAAAGCGTACAATCCCTACAATAATCACAACCCACAGAATCCTTTGAGTTATAGATGAAAAAAGAATAATAACAGTCTTCACTAAACTCACTTCCATAACACAAATAACAATTCTTCATATTCCCCGAATAACTAACATAAGGACTGTTTTCACACCTTATAATCATTGCCCCCATCCGAGGCTGTTTGAACCTAACGTCGTACATTTGTTTGAGATATGACATTTTATTCTGGGTTACTTAGATCATTAATTTGTATACCATACTTTTTAGACAAACCGAAAAATAAAATTTGCCCAAAAACCTCAACTTAAGGTAAAATCCATAGTTGGACTGAGCATTCAACTGCTCATCACGTATTTAATCATTAGGTTATAACCCTCACACCTATGAATATCAGAAAAAAACTGCACCGAGCTTTGGCTGTGCTCGGAATTTTAACAATCACAACCACAGCCACAATCACCCCGGTCCTAGCAGATAGCTACGATGAGACTACAACCGCAGATTTCAACAAAGGAGCCCACTCAAACACACAGGTAACAAACGTAGACAACGGTGAATTAGCTCTAGACGAAAACACCACAACATCCGAAGTCTCAATCCCCTCTCCAGGGCTAGTAACAGATGGAGATTGGGGAACAGCATACATGCGACCAAAAATCGTAAATGACACCGGGTACTACGCAACCGATGGATTCCTATATGCAACTTGGCACGAAGATGAAGGCATCGGAAACTCAGACGACATATGGTTCTCAAAATCAGAAGACGGTGGAGAAACCTGGATTGATCCAGTAAGAGTCGACGATGGTGATGAAGGAATGTGTGAAGGCGCATCAACCACATCTATCCTCCCAGACATCGCAGTAAACACAGCTCTAAATCCACCCCAGATATACATCGTCTGGGTTGACGATCGTCCAACGAACGGAATATGTGAAGAAGGAGGACCAGATCAATACCTCAACGTATGGTTTTCAGGATCTATAGACGGAGGCGACAACTGATCACCGGACGTAAAGGTAAACAATTGGGGATCCATGAGCCTGCTTGGGCCAATGCTTCCACAACAAGAATTCATTGATGGATATTGGAGAAACTATCAAACTGGAGGACCAAAAGTATCGATGGGACCAGACCACCAAGACATTTTAGTAACATGGATGAATGACGAAATAATGCCAGGAGACTACGACATATATTATTCAAAATCACTACAGACCTACCCAACTTACGTATTCGACGCAGATTGGTCTACACCATGCCCATACGTTGGAGGATACGTGTTCGGAGACCCAAACTGTGAAGACGCAAAAATCGACGACAACACTTCGGGGGAAGAGTCCTCGTACTCAGGAGTCCCAGCCATCACAGCAGATCTAGAAGACAGCAACGGACTAATAACAATCGCATATGAAGACCAGAGAGCCTACCAACCATGGATGGGAGAAATAGCTCTAGACATTCTATATGTTCAATTCGAAGAATACGGATCAGACCCCTGCCCATTCCCAAAAGTCACCACAGCAAATCTCAGTCCACTAGACATCACTCCAGGATTTGCACCACCATACCCAACATCGATAGCAAGCTACGAAGTCTCAGACAACAGAGGAAAGCAACCATTCTTCAATTACGAACCAGATATTGCTGACGAAGAAGATACGGACTTCGTATATTTCTCATGGACTCAAGAAAGAAACCCAGACGGAGCCGCAAACCCTCTAATATCAAGCTTGAATGGACTTGTAGCCTTCGATCCAATAACAAGCGATAACAACATAATGTACGATTTCTTTAGTGGACTAGACACCTACCTCGACGTCCAAGTGAATGACGAAGCTCCCGGAAAATCCCTAGTGTCAGACATCGAAGCGAACATGGACGACGAAAATGAAGCATGGATCGCCTGGACATACTACGGTGAATATACATCTTCAGAAGTCAGATTCGACCGCTCACAAAACGCAATCAACGCCGGTGGCTCAACATGGGACACAGACGAAACAGTCACAGGAGGAGTAGCTGGTTGGTACACAATATCTCCAGATTTAACACAAACAAGATATGGGTGGAACATGGAAGCCCTTCACATGATCTGGAACGACGTCGATCAAACAGACATGCGCGGAGACGGATCGATCGGACAAGACCCATACACATCTAGATCTTTGGACTGGGGCAATCACTGGGGACAATATTATCTCACAGGAACAGGAACATATATGTCACAAAACATCGACCTGACCGCAACTTCAAGTATTGAATATGGGACATTAAGCTGGTCTGAAACACTCCCAGAAGGCTCAGACGCACAAATCCAACTCAGAACTGCTGAGACAGAAGCAGGCTTAGCAGGAGAATCATTTACAGGCCCAGGAGGAAACCCAGGTGCATATTACTCAACATCTTGGAATCAAGATATATACAGTGATCACGACGGAGACGGATGGATACAATATCTAGTCCGCCTCACAGGAGCAGACAATTGGGCCCTAACCCCTTTCATGGAAGAGATCGTAATCACATACTCTGAAGGAGCCGCCGCAGAAGGTGAAGGAGAAGGTGAAGGAGAAGGTGAAGGTGAAGGAGAAGGTGAAGGAGAAGGTGAAGGTGAAGGCGAGGGCGAAGGAGAGGGAGAAGGCGAATATAACGGCTTTACAGATGTTGACCCAGGTGACCCATACTACGACGCAATAGATTTCGTCGGAAGCAATGATATCTTCGGAGGATATCCAGACGGAACTTTCAAACCAAATCAAGTAATTAACAGAGCAGAAACAGCAAAAGTAATCCTCGAAGCACTCAACTACACAATCTACGAAAACCCTGGACACAATTTCGGATACTCAGATCTAAACACTTCAGGCTGGTACATGAAGTACATCTTCACATCTTTCGCAAAACAGATAATGAAAGGATACCCAGACATGAGTATGAAAGCAGAGCAAACCGTTAATAGAGCAGAAATGCTAAAGATGTTCCTAAAAGCGACAGGCTCATCTCTCTCATCTTGCGACGCAACCCCATATCCAGACGTAACCGCAGACGCTTGGTACTGCACCTACGCAAAATTCGCACAGTTAAACAACCTGGTAGACACAGATTCAAGCGGAAACCTAAACCCGATAAAAGGAATGACCCGTGGCGACGTAGCAGAACTTTTTTACAGATACAACACTGCTTTTGGACTGTAACAGATAAGACAAAACCAAGAAAAGCCGCTTCCCCAAAAAGGAGGCGGTTTTTAACAAATCCTTTACGCTATCCACCCTCCCCCGCCCCATTGCCAAAAAGGCCATTTTGTGATAAAATTCTAGGATAATATTGAAAATAAAAACAAAATGGCAAAGCCAATAGATCTAATAGCAGGAGGTCCAGTAGCCTCAACAAATGTCCTTACACAGGATACTGCTTTGACAGACAGAATGGACAGAAACGCCGAGAAACTCCAATGCGAACCTATTTTAGACGCAATACGAAGCACTAGAGATCTAGTAAAACATGCTGTTGTAGACGTCCCCCTTCAAACCTGGGAAAAAGTAAAAAACCTCACAGTAAACCTACTCACAGCGCCATTCCTAAAAGTAGCCCAAATCGTCACAAACGTAAAAAATTCAGTCCAGGCAGTCCTAGGCGGAGGAATGTTGGCGATAGAAGGCTTAGTATCAACACCGGTATCAAGTGTCGGAGGAAAAATAAGAAGCTTCAAACCAGACCAATCAGAACCTCTCCCCGCATAGTTTTTAGTGCTCAATCCCCTCAAATTCCTCATCTTCAAAAACTGACATCAAATTCCCAGCCTCCGAAGATTCCAGGAGCTCTTTCCATATCTCAGCAACTCGAGTTTCATACTCCTCCTTCGATGTGCAAGGCTCATTCAAAACATGATACTTCTTGTGATGCAGACCATCACACATGAAACAACTTTTGCAGTCCTGGCACTGAAAACAGAACTGACAATCCGAACAATTCGCCAAAAAACACGAATAATTACAATTAAAATTCCATCCTCCACCAATACACTCATAACCCAACTCAACCTTGGTAAAAGAACAATCAACAGAATCAATTATCTCATAAGCATTAAAACAATACGCATCATCTCGCGATCGAACCATATCAAAACTCCAATAACACCTCTGAGAATTCTCGATATGATTTCCAACACAATCCTCTGACTTCAAAATAAAATCTCTGTGAGGAACTTTCAGTTTCAATTCCTGAACCTGTTTCACATCGTGTTCTGAAAACCGAACATTCTCAATATAACTCTCATACTCCTCCTGAGAAACTTTCTCATTAAACAAATGATATTTCTTACGAACCAATCCAACACACCCATAACATTCATCACAACCAGTACAATCATAACAACCCACACAATCCCGACAATCCTTGCAGTCCTGACAAAACGAGCATCCATAACACCGCGCACAATCCATACATTCATAACAAAGCTCACATTTCTCACAATATGAACAGTCCACCACATCCTCCCCGTGATAAACCCAATAATTATAGTAACAATCCCTCTGCCAACCACTTCCCCTCGTAAAAAAACAATCCTTGCTATGATTCGTGTGTGAAGTAAAAGCCGAGTTTTCACAATTCCACTGGGTCAGCGCCAGCTTCGGTGTCTCAAGAAGCAACTTTTTATAATCTTCAAGGAAACTCATACAAGAAAATTAATATCCTCCAATTCCAACTCCCCAATCACCCTCATAATTTAACCAACAATTGTCCGCATCCTCCCGAAAATCAGGATCACTATTCATACAATCAATCATCTCCCCAAGAAAAATATTATCAAACTCCACATCAAACGGCCCCCAAGTCGCATCACAATAATCATAATGATGAACATGTTTCTTGTTAACACCATCCAAACACCTCATATACGAATCAAAAGCAGGATCACTCGAAAGATCAATATACATAGTCCCAATCAACCCATAAGTCCCACTCTCAAAAACAGCTGGTTCCCATTCCTCTTCCTCTTCAAGCATCTCCCCATAAAATTCAGCTAACTCACTATCCCCCTCCTCATAAGAAGTTACAGCAAAATTCGCGATATCAACCTCTTCCTCTTCAGCTTGTGCAGCCGCCTCCTCGGCCTCTTGCGCAGCTGTTATAGCATCCATAGCCTCATCGAAGTCGGTCAGATTTCCCGACCAACTCTCATTAGGATCATCATCCTCAGGATCCCAATTCAAACCCTCCGCATCGGGAGGCAAGATAAGATTACCATCCTCATCAAAATTCATTTCATCTCCATCAGTCTCATCCCCACTCGCCAGCTCCTTTAACGCAACACCCCAATCTTTAACAATCTCAAAAGGATCACAAGCAGTCAGCCCAAACAAAACAACTCCCGCCAAAACAATAATGAAAATTTTTCTAGACATAGAAAAAAGGTTAAGTACTAAGCAATTATAGCATAGTAAAAAGAACTCAAGCAATTACAAGTAAACCATTGACAGACCAGACTTTCTAAGTCAGAATACACCCCATTTCAAATCCCAAACATAATAATGAAAATCGAAATAATAGACCCAGAAACCAGAGAACCAACAGAAGACATCACTCAGAGAGTAATGATTGTCGACCCAAATCTTCAACTTGCAGCAACAGAAACAAGAGCTCTGATATTAATCAAGACGGGTAGAGAAGAAGAAGCTCTACCTTTACTTAGAGAAGGGATGGAAAGTGGCCTTCACGTCTCTAGATTTATGTACGCCAGCATAATGCTCGAAAAAGACAGAAGCCAATATAAATACTGGATCGGAGAGATGTTTTTAGGAGTAAGAGATCAATACATGCTAATGAAAATGGCTAGCACAATATTAGATGTAATAACCCTGGGACTAGGAACCACCCCTCAAACACAGTACAGAACACCAGACACAACAACCATATTAGCAACAATGCATGAATTCCCATCAAAACCAGACACAGAAAAAGACGAAATACTAAGAGAAATCCAAGGAAGCCTAGCAATCTTTACAACGACTCCAAACTAAAACCACTAATCAAATCACGATCTTTAGTTCCAGCCCCTTCTCCAAGAGCAGTCGTTATTCGACTAGCAAAAGAATGCCTCATCTCCCCAGTAGTAACAGCATTATTCAAATCAGCATTAACATGTAAAAGCAAAGATCCTTTCCTGAAAATAGGACTATCCATAGATTGCAAAAACTGCCTACTTCCTTGCACCTTAGGTAAATGCCGAGTCAAATCAATGTAAAGCAATCTAGGCCTATCCTCATTGAAGACACTCCCATCAACCACAAAAAACCCATCGGCCCCATAAAGATTATCCAGGGGAGTACCTAAAGCACTGTACCACTTCACAAGAGATTTATCCTCAACACCCAAATGACTACACACCTCAGAATGCAATTTTTTCATAAAACCATCATCAACCAAACCAGGATCAACAGGGTTAACACCCTCCGCCTGTGCGCGAACAACATATCTAGTCAAAGCCTGTTTCAACAGATTATACAACCTATCCTCACCTTTGTTATAAGTATGAGTAAATTTATTTAAGACATGAACCATTTCCCCTTGAACACAACCCTTTTGAGAAAGAGGCACTTCCTTAAATTGCCTTGCAAGCTCAATCAATTTTTTCACAGTTCTAGGCAAAGATTTAACAGCTCTTTTATACATTTTCTCCTGTTTCATCAACTTCCGATCAGGAGTACACAAAGCATCCTCATCAATAAGTCTATCTACAATACTTTCTTCAAGTAGAGGCTCAGTCATTTCCCCCCCAAGCAAAGCTTCAGCAGCTTCACCACGACTGTACTGCAACTGAGTTATTTCATCATCATCACTCACATATGAACCTAAGTGGGTATATTGTCCATTCATTTTTTATTTTTTGATTGTAATAAGTAATTATACGTCAAAAAACCCTTTCTGTCAAAGACCTGGGGCCCACAAAAAATCACCCAGCATCAAACCTCTCCCCCTCCAAAATAGGCCACTTCCCCCACTCGCCCGAAGCTTTCATCTCCTCAATAATCTCCGCCTTCTTTTTTTCATAATCTTCAGGCGAATACTTCTCATTCAAAATCATATATTCACCATGATTAACACTCACGCAACCAAAACAATTTTTCGAATTAAAAACCTGAAAACAATAATCACAATCACGCGTAACCTCACAATAGTAACAAAACGAGCAATTGTAGCCTTTACCAACCTGAATGCACTGATAACACTGATTGAGATCCACATTCGACGTAACATCCCACGTATCCACGGTCCTTTCCCCATAAACATTGTAATGAAAATAAACATACCCACAATCCTGAACACCATCAGCATCAAAACACTCAACACAGCGCTGAGCATTCTGCAAATGATCTCCAGTACTATCTTCAATCCTGTAATTCATCATATGTTGATGAGGAACAGACTCTTTGATTTTTTCAAACTCAGCAAAAATCGCATCCATACCTTTAGCCTTCCATTCAACAACACCTTTCTCATACTCCTCTTCCGAAAGCTTTTTATTAAACAAAGTATGTTGCTGCTGCCGAAGTCCAGCACACCCAAAACAATTGCTGCATCCAATACAATCATAACAAAACATCGAGTCACTCACCCTCCTGCAATCCTGCAACCACACACCGTTATAGCACTCATGACAATTCACACATTCATAACAAAGTTCACACAAATCACACACACTACAATCCCCACAATATTTGCACTTTTTCCCCTGAATACAGTACATACAATGCTCAAAATAATCCCCATGCACACACATATAACAGTTCTTCGAAAAATAGAGGTAATCGTTATATTCACACCCTGTGTTCTTGAACCCGCGCAATCCTAGGTGCGCAGATTTCTGCTTCAATTTTTGGAAATCTTCAAAAAATGTCATCAGGTGGAATTATAACAACCTAACTCCTCCCCCACAACTCCTCAAACATCGATCTCTGAGTCTGAGCTAAAACTTTGTTCCAAATCTCAACCGCAGCCACTTCTCTTTCATCATAAGAAAACATATAAACTTTTTCATCTGTAATGATCGTGTCAGAGTCAAACTTAACCCTCTTTGGAAGAACTTTTATCTTGTGATTAGAAGTGTTCGCATCCCTGAAATATTCACGCCCCCTTTTACAATCAATCACAAACTCTTTCACCTTAAGTTTTTTAGCATGAATAGCATCTTCAATTTTATCAAAATAAATCTGCATCACCTTATTATTAACCCCAGGATTAACAAACGCACAAAAACCCTTTTCCTTGATTACTTCTTCATAAACTTTCATCACAGCCTCTTCCCCTTCATAAAACTTCACCTTGGGAGTCACAGAGAGTTTATTTTCCAAAGCTTCTAAATCAGATAAATTTGCATCAAAAAGTTGCCTCGTCCTCTTGAGATCCGCCTCCTTTGCTCCAAGTAGATCCTCGAGTTCTTGAACAGGAATACACTTAAAATATTTCATCTTATTCCTATCAAATTGCTCAACTAAACCAAGCTTCTGAAGCTCCTCAAGAATCAAATACATCGTCGGTCGCGGCACACTCATATACCGAGCGATCACACTCACCGGCTGAGCACCAAGCTCAAGCATTTTCAAAAACGTACTAGCTCCCCTCTCATCCGTCCCAAGATTTATTATTAATTCACGCATATTTTACGCCCACACAAGGCTTGTTGTCAGAAATTATCGACAGCTTTAGTATAGCAATTTAACAGGTTATATGTCAAGATCCAAAACCTCACCCAGTCAGCCAGCCTTGACAATCAAACGATCCGATGCTATAGTTCGCCCTAAACTTAACCACCATAAAATGTTTAGAACAGCAAAGGATTTGATTCAAGAATTCGAAGAAATAAAAGCATCAAAACTTGAAGAAGCAAAAAACGATGTAAAAGACAGGGAAAAAGCAATTCTAGACAGAGTTGACCTCAAAAAAACACGAGAAGAAATTGAGGAAATAATAAAGACCGCAAGTCAAGAAGCCGACTCAGCTCTCCATGAAAAATTAGAACCACTGAGAAAAGAGGTGAGAAACATGATAAAAGACTTAGAAATAATGATAGATAGTCGCAGTCAGGACCCATTCGTTCAAAAGCTACTAAAAGAAAAGGCTGAGGCACATCACATGGCATGTGAATTAGACGAAGACGATGATGATGACTTAGGCCTCGACCTTGAAGACGACCCAGACGATGACATTGACGACTAACACAACCACAATGACCAACCACATCACACAATTAGCACAAGAATACGTCGACACTCACTTTGAAGAGGTCCCATACGGGCATGGTTTGCAGAAACAAACAGCAATTACCGAGAAAGAACCATCTCAAGAAGCCAATGAAATAGCAGAGAAAATCTTCGACCTCATACGCAATGATGACGAACCCTCAAGCATTACCTCACAATTCAAAGATGCAATCCTAAAAGCTTTGCATGAGAAGTTCGAGGGGACTCATCCATCAGAATTCGTCGCACAAACCAGTTTATTCATGGCTGAAATGCAAACATCAGCTAAAGAAAAAGCACCTGTAACACTCGAAGAATACAAAAGTAAAATCAAAGACATTACTGACAGAATGTATATGCAATCAAGACAAGAAGCAAAAGAAGAGATCTTTTTTCAAGAAGCCATGCCTCTAACACTCAAAGCATTCGATGACGGGCTAGACCTAGAAACATTGTTAGAAAAAGCACGAAGAATATTTTTCATTAGATTGGGTTCAACACTCCCAACAGTCGAACTCCCAAAACATACTGCCCTCGCCCTAGCAGAAAGAATTAAAAATACTTAAACAAAACACAATATGAAAAAATCAGAAACACACACACCAATCTCACCAGAAGAAAAAGCTGGAATAGCCAAAAGTTTCTACGAAGACTTCAAACGCACATTTCAAAACTTCAAAGAAGAAGAAGACCCTGAAAGAAAACGATGGGCCTACCGATTTCTATTCCTAGAAGAAGCCCGCGACCAAGGCTCATTCGACATGACAAGCCAGGTCGGATTCAGACACACAGACCACATTGAAGATTCAATTTCAATCGTATCAGAAGCAATAAAATTAGCAGAAGCAGATCCAGAATTAGAAGAAGGACACTTTAGAGACTCATTGATTAGTAGATTAGAAAGACACGGAAGACATATTCAATTAGACAAACAAATAAGAGAAAAAGAAAACACACCCCCAACCGCCGAATCAAAATCAGAGGAGCAAGAAATCAAAGACGCAACAGAATCAGTTTTTCTAGAAATCAAAGCAAATATTGAAAAACACGGCACGGCAGGATACGCAACCGAAAAAGACATATACAACCCAACCATTACAACAAACCGCCGAACAGATTACCTCCCAGAAAACATCTTAAAACTCAGCAAAATACTCATAGGAGTATCAGCAAAAATAGGTGAGTTGACCAGCCAAGACTCCGAAACCAGAGAAATATATCAGAAAGTAATAACAGAGATCCACCAAACACTACTCGCAAGCCTAATCGGAATCACAGAAAGAAACCAACAAACACCACAGAAAAAGCCAGGTCTATTCAAAAGATTGCTCGACTAATCAACCTTGTGGGTCTCGCTCATAACAACCTTGGTTCCAACAGCCTTATATTCAACATCTTCCCCAAAAATATTCATATTTGTAGTACCAGTCCATTCAGACTCAACATCTTTCAAATAAAACATAAGCGACTCCCCATGAGGAGAATTATTATCAATTTCAAGCTCAAGATGAAAGTTGTATGTCTCCCCTTTCAAAATAACAAACTCATCAAACTTAAAATCATATAAACCTCCATCGAGATCATAGCCAGAAAACTGATCCACAACCATCCCAGTGCTTGATTCAACCAACTTCATTGAATCAATAACATCCCCAGCATCATCACCAGAATATTTAATCCCAATCAAAACCTCCTCCAACTCAACATCATAAAAAGACCTAGCATACAAATCAAAACTCATAACAACGACATCATCATCTCCAGAATGCAACACAAAAGGCTGAGGCATATCATCAGCAACAAGCCCATGCAAATAACCCTGAAAAAAACCGGAAAAAGCACCTCCTTTCGAACCAACACCAGAACATGCAGACAAAACAAAAACCGTTAAAACAGCAAACGAAATCGATAGTATTTTTTTCATAATATTAAAATTAATAAATTGTTTCTTCATAACACTTCTCACAATACACTTTCTCCCTCTTCTCAGTCGAATAAGTCGTCCAATCTTCTTCCCCGCACTTAGAACACGCCCTCTTCCAAAGACGACGCGGCGTCCTCAAAGCAATCCTATCCAAGTGCCTACAATCAGGACATTTGCGTGGAACAGGCAAAACCCGCTGCTTATAAAACTTCAATTCTTGTGGAATTAATTTGAAACTCTTGCCGCACCCGCCTTCGCAACCTTCCCCACATCCCACAACATCATCAGCCGCCTTCCCACCTCCAGAGCCAGAAGCCCCCGAAGACTGAGCCTCCTTCCATCCATATCCCTTTTCTGAAGCCTCCTCACGCGAAATAGGCATATACTCCTGCGCAACCGTCTCGTTGTACGCCCAAGGCGCAATTTGCGCCGGAAAAAACTCACCCCACTCACCAGTCTTCTTCATATGCTCAATCAACTTCTCTTTCAACTCCTCATACTCTTTTTTCGAATATTGCTTATTCAAAATACAATACTTGTACCGATTCAAAGCAATACACCCAAAACAATCCGATGAATTGTTCAACTGATCACAATAAAAAACATTATTACAGTAGTGAGTCGCCATATTGTAAGCGCTATACTTCAGCGCAAGCGTCGAAATCAACTCACACGAAACCTCCGGCTCATACAACGAATAACTCAAATCATAACAATCACGAGCATCCAAAACATCAAACAAATACTTACAATCCCAAGAATTCACAATATTAAAACAAACCTTACAATTCTTCGAATTTTTGATGTTATTCCCGGTACAATCCTCCGAACCAGCTCCCCAAGTTGACTTGTGAATCGCATCTTCCTCCATCATTTTCTTCCATTTCGCTTGCGCTTCCTGCATCGCTTCGTAATCACCCAGCTTCAACTCTTCAACAAACTTTTCATATTCCTCCTCTGAAACTTTTTTATTAAAAATATGATGCTTCTTATGCCTCAAATTCCAACAAAACACACAATCCGAACACCCTTTCAAATCAAAACAAAAAGCACAATCATTACACCCCTCCAAATACATCGACCACCTGCAATTCCAAGATTTATGACAACTAATCACCTCATAACAAAGCTCGCTGTGGTACGCAAAAGTACAATCCGCACAATTCTTCGAATACTTCGTAAACAAGTTGAAATAACAATCCTCATTTGCCTCCCCCGCTATATCGAGATAACAACTCTTATCATCCCCACAGTAGTTGCAATAATTACTATTCTCACAATGCACAATATCAATTCCCAACCGCGGCACCTTGTTCATCAACTCCTCCCACTGCTCAAAAAATGGCCTCTCAAAATCAATCTCCTGACCATACGACAACGGATCCCAATCATCCTTCCACCATTCATCCGGATCATAGACCGGGAAAGGAGTGTCTGAAGGATAAATTGCGACAAATTCTTTTCCGCTCTTGTCACATTTGCGCGAATAAAAACTCCGATCATTCCTCCAAGCCATTCTTCTCTGCACACGACAAACCGGACAGAACGTCGGCTCAGGAATATGAGCCTTAACGTAAAACTTTTTGTCCATCTCATCTAATTCAAATTTTGTTGAGCAGTTTTTGCAAGTTTTCATCAATCAAAACTATATCACTACTCCTCTCCAAGATCTAGCCGACCAACATATGCAGGAATATTCCCAGGCTGACACCTAAAAACCTCTCTCATAACACTCTCAAAATGACTCAAATTGGACAAACACCCTAGAACTTCAATCTTCTGGTCAACCGTACCAGGAACATCTCTTAAAAGCTCCAAAGAAGAGGTGATATTAATCAAATCCTCACTAGAAAAAGACATTATAGCATCCATAACTCGAAGAAAATCGTCTGACAGATCAATATCGGCAAACTGCCTATAATAAGGCACCATATTCTCTGACCCACTAAGATGATTCATCAAGAATCTCCTTATAATATGTGACTTTCCATCTTCCATCAGAGCAGAATCTACCTCCTCTCCAGCAATAATAGACGCAACTGAAACCAAAAATAGCTCATATCTGAAAATCTTTGACCGATTTGCTTCTATAAATTCACGATTAGTATCAGCATCCTCAGGTATAAGCTCAAGTCTACGATCACCAAGTTTTCTAAGCTCTTTTAGAGCTAATTCACACTCAGCACGAACAGCCTCATTTCGAAGATCTTCATCTTCAGGATCTCTAACAGTACTCAAAGCAGCACCTGCCACCTTAGAAACTTCAGAATCCTTATATTTTGAAGGTCCACTCGTACGCATATGCGCAACATTTGACAAGACCGTCTCGCATTGAGGATCTCCCCTTTGACCCTTCTCCTTTAGACTACGAATAGCTTTAACTCTAGCAAGCTTATCCACCCCCCAAGAAGCAATAGCTTCAAAAGCAACACCAGTATGGATTTTACCATCAGGACCGCTCATCGTAAGAGGTATATCAAAAACTTGACCATCCAAAACATCCCTAGCATTAGCTCTAGCTTCAGAACCACCTTCCATACGAATTTCAGCAAGCGTTTCTGGATCAGTACTAGCCAATTCCATCAGCCGTCCAAGCAGATCACTTCTCATGGTAAAAGTTTCTGTAACTACAGCACTCCCAGCATACTCCCTTGGCAACCCAAGCTCCGACGCAGTTTTACGAACAGAAATGCTAATATCAGCAATAGGCTCATCAGGAGAAGCAACTTCAACACTTCCTCCACCCCCACCGTCTCGATCCTCATCACCCAAGTCAGTATCTAAACCATTATTATCACCATCATCATTTTCCATAATTAAGTTGATTAAAATATTGGTAAATAATACTACCCCAAATAAACCTAGTCTGTCAATCAGTGTCAAAAAAACTCCTTCACATACTCCTCAGGACTCCACACATCCTCCATCCTATCCGGAGAATAAGAAGTCCAAACAGGAACCCTGCTCCGAGCACACTTCCTCTGCCACAATCGCCTAGGATTCTTCGACCTACGCCTCACATAATGTCGACAGTTATAGCACAACCTAGGAATAGGAACTCCAAACCTCCTATAATACTTCAATTCTTGAGGCGTAACTTTATAATTCCGCCCACATTCAGAGCACCCCAAAATTTCATCGACAATAGAATCAGGAACATCAGATATAGCATTCGGGATTTCATACTTTTGCTTAGCAAACTCACGCGCCGGAATATCCATCCAATTCCACCCCCGCTCCTTAACCGCATCACGATCCAAAGGATAAAATTCATGAGCAACAGTTTCGTTATAACCAAACCAAGAAGTCTCAGCTGGCATAAACTGCCCCCACTCACCAGTCTCTCTCATATGAGCCACAATCCTCTCCAACAATTCATGATATTCATCTTCAGAATATTTCTTATTTAAAATACAAAAATTCTTATGCCTCAATCCAACACACCCAAACAAATCAAACGAACTATCCCAACAAAAAGCAGAATAATAAACATTCCCTACGTTTCGCCCAGCATAATAATTACACATTAATTCCTGAGCACCAGCACCAACACATTCACAATTATAAGCCAAATTCATATTTTCTCCCCAGATATCAACATCCATACAATCATTCGCCCCAACCACAACGTTCGTACAATACCTACAATCCCGGAGGCCAGCACAATCAAAGCAATAATAACAATCCTTACAATTATCGATATGATCACCTATCACCTCCTCATTTTTCACCCCACGATAAGCCCTTTTCGGTTGCTTCACCACAAATTCAGCAAATTCCTTTTTGAACTTCTCCAGCCCCTCATAAGAGTCAATTTTATACTCCTCCAACTTTTCCTTATAATCCTTCTCCGAATATTGTTCATTAAAGATACAAAATTTAGCCTGACTCAAATTACAACAAGCAAAACAATCTTTACACCCAACACAGTCATACAAAAAAGCCGATTCGCTACACGTCTTACAAAACTTACAAAATTTAGAATTATAACAATTCGAACAATTCACGACCTCATAACAAAGCTCACACTGACTCGCAACCAAGAAATCCATACAATCCTTCAATTTATAAAAAGTCTCCCCATACATACAATCCCAAGATTGCTCTCCATCAAAGGTCAAAAAACAATTTTTCAAACGATAAGCATCATGCGCATAATCACTATTTTCCTGCTCACCCAAAACAATCAGACTCATCCTCGGAACCTCATGATAAAGCTCCTTCCACTGATCAAAAAACGGCCGCCCAAAATCAAACTCACGACCATAATCAAGTGGATCATCCTCCCCTCCCCACCAACACTTCGGACAATAAACCGTGGCCTCTTTGTCTGGTGAAAAAATCGACAACATGTTTTTTCCACACTTATCACATTCATCAGGATACAAATTTCGCTCATTTCTCTGAGCCTGACGTCGCTGCTGCCTACAATCCCAACATTCAATTGGATCTGGAATGTCATACTTGTCATACACCTTCATCTTGTCCAAAAGCTCTCTATCTTCCTCAAACACAGAAAAATCAGCCCCACAAGTAACACATTTCTTTTGATCAACAACTTGGCTCATAGAACCAATTGTACCAATCCAAACAGGATTTTAAAACTTTTATCCCAATTTTATCCTTGTTGCAACTTGACAATCACCTGCCAAACCAGTAATTTACAACCCGCTTTTACTAACAAACCATAAAATGACAAATAAACACGCAAGCAAACAGCATGGAGCTGCAATGCACAACGAACAACGACCTAAATCAAAACTTAGAAAAAGAAACAACAAACACAAATCAGTTGCAAAAAAAGCAGAAATAATTGCTCAAAGAAGAGCAGGAACAAAACCTGCAAAAGCTGAGAAAACTCCAGCCGCTAAAAAAGCTGCACCTAAGGATCAATAAGTCCTCCTTTTAACAGCTCGCAAAACTTCCCCAACCAAAAAATGAGACCCGGTCACAACCAAGACCTGGTCTTTTTTTAACCCAGCCAAAAGTCCACGAAAAGCCTCAATCGGATCCACCACAACAGAAGCCTCCTTGCAAAATCGCTTCTTTAGATCACTAGCATCATGCCCTCTAACAGTATGAGAATTCGTAAAAGTTACCTCATGTTTTTTAGATCGGAAACGCCCCATCAGATCCTTCCCAACAAGCACATCCAAAAACCCATCCACATCCTTATCCTTCATCATCGAAATCAAAAATCGAAAATCAGCATCCGGAAATTCTTTTTCAAGACGAGCCCGCAAATACCGCCCACTATCAACAGTATGAGCAATATCAAAAATCGCAGTCCGCGAAGCTCCACCCACTCGGAACTTCTCCACCTCAAACCTCCCAACAATCGACAAATTATGATAAATCTTCAAAAACAATCTTTCATCAAACTCATCTATAATTCCCCTACCAACCAAATCAAACAAACAAGCTTTTGCCCCTTCATAATTCGGATCACCTTCACGAGCCCAAATCACAGGAACCTTCAAACGCCTCTTTTTTATATCAGCCTTCACGATACCCTTCTGCGGAGACACGATCAAAGGCACACCCTTCTTAACAATCCCCAGCTTTTCATTCAAAATCTCACGATAAGTATCACCAAGCAATTCCTCGTGCTCCTTCTCAACCGAAGTCAAAACCGTCGAAATAGGCTTACAAACATTCGTACTATCAAGCCGTCCTCCCAACCCAACTTCCAAAACTGCCGCATCCACTCCTTCATCAAGAAAATACTGAAACATAATAGTTGTAAGAAGCTCAAAATAAGTCACCATCTTTCCTTTTTCAACGATCTTCTCTTTATCAATAAATTTCTGCAACTTCCGGACATATTTCAAAAACTTTTCTTCAGAAATCGGCACCCCGTCAATCTCAATCGAATCCGTAATACTCAAAACATACGGCGAAATAAAAAGCCCAACCTTCTTGCCTTGTTTTTGCAAATACCCCGCCAAAAGCGAAGCAGTCGTCCCCTTCCCCTTCGACCCTGCAAGATGAATCGCCCGCACTCGATTGTACCGAACTCCATACTTCCGCAAAAATCGCCGAAAGCGACTCAGATCAAAAGCCTTCTCATCATAATTACCAATAATAATATCCTCATACGAAGTAAAGGATTTTAAATATTTAACCGCCGACTCCAAATCAGAAATCTTCATAATTAGCCTTGAGGTTAAGCCTGATCCGCAGATCCAACTACGTTTTTATTTTTATGAATAATCAATTCCTTCAACTCATCTCTAGCAGGCCCAAGATATTTCCTAGGATCAAAAGCCTCCGGATTTTCCTTCAAAACTTTTCTAACAACCGCAGTAATGGCCAACCTCCCATCACTATCAATATTGATCTTACAAACAGCAGACTTGGCAGCTTTCCTGAGCTGATCTTCTGGGATACCTATAGCCGAATCCAACTGACCTCCATATTCATTAATCATATCAATATATTTTGGGACTACAGACGAAGATCCATGCAAAACAATCGGAAATCCAGGCAATTGCTTCTCAATTTCCTCCAAGATATCAAATCGAAGCGGAGGTGGAACAAAAACACCTTCCTCATTCTTGGTACATTGTTCTGGCTTGAATTTGAATGCACCATGAGAAGTACCAATTGAAATCGCCAACGAATCAACACCAGTCCTTCCAACAAAATCCACAACCTCCTCAGGCTTCGTATAAGTCGACTTCTCAGCAACCACATCATCCTCAATACCCGCCAACACACCCAACTCACCTTCAACCGTCACATCAAACTGATGAGCATAATCAACAACCTGCTTAGTCAAAGCAATATTGTCCTCATAAGAATGATGGGAACCATCTATCATCACCGACGAAAACCCAGAATCAATACAACTCTTACAAAGCTCAAAAGTATCTCCATGATCCAAATGCAAAACTATAGGAATCTCCGAACCAAGCTCACGAGCCATCTCAACAGCTCCTTTTGCCATATGCCTTAGCATCGTCTGATTAGCATATTTCCTAGCCCCCTGCGAAACTTGAATAATCACTGGCGAATTTGACTCTATGCAGGCCAATATAACAGCCTGCAATTGCTCCAAATTATTGAAATTATAAGCCGGAACAGCATAACCCCCTGCCATAGCCTTTTCGAAAATCTCCTTGGAATTCACAAGGCCCAAATCTTTGTAATTGATGTTTGTAACCATAATTTGATTTTTAAAATACGAAAGATTTTCACGCCCCCATTCTACTGAATTTTATTGATTCTGCAAATTTATGGTATAAATAAAACATGACAGAAGCCCTGCTGGAACAATACAAATTGTTACTAGAAAAATTAGATCAAGCTTGCGAAAAAACGATGCAAGACTGCAAAGACATTCCGTGCCGCAAAGGCTGCTGCGACTGTTGCAAACAGATGTTCCCTCTTTCTTTGATTGAAGCCTTTTATATAAGCGAAGGAATTAAATCCCTCGACCGAAAAACTCGAAGAGAACTCCAACGCCAAGCTGAAAAAGTCCTACCAATCTTGGCCAAACTCGACCTCAAACAATTCGAAATTTCATCAAGCTCACTAGAAGACATAGCACAAGCCCGCAACTCAATAACCACCTCTCTTCAATCAACAAATCTCGACTGCCCACTACTCGACGCAGACATATGCAAAATCTACGATCACAGAAACCACGACTGCAGAATCCACGGAGTATCTTTCGATCCACAAACAAACGAAATCATTGGATGTCACCGTCACCCAAAAATATTCTCAACAGCTCCAAAAAAGGGTCAATTCATAGGAAAAGCAGTCACATCAGGATTCCTATACAAAGAAAAATCAAAACTCGACTCCCTCCTAACAGAGTCCCTGAGCCAAGACCCCAATCAAAAATACACTTACTACTTCACGCATCCATTAAAACCAATTCTAGAAGATTTCCAAACCTTCAATTGGCAAGAATTTTTTGCATCAAAGCCAAAATCAGAAAGCAAATACTCACTAATCGTCCACATCTAAAACAAGATGTTCAACAAACGCAAACTCGCAACAAAAAAAGGATTCAAATATCAATACGGCAAAAGCCCCGTCCTTCACCGAACAATAAAAAACTCCAAGAAAACACTCAGGACAAACGGCCCAACCAGCTTTCACACAAGAAAAAGAAAACGCATCTCACTCTCATCATTAGTCCCAAAAATCCCAAACAAATTAAAACGTCTATCAATCATACTCGGGATTCTGATCATCATCTTCAGCACAATTTATCTAATCGGTTTCTCAAACGTTTTCAATATTGAAAATATCGAAGTCTCAACCGATCAAATCACAACAGAAAGCTTGAGCGGCAACATCGTAGACGACCTCAGGATATACAAAGGCAAAAACTTACTTTTCATAAACAAAACCGAGATAATCGAACGAATCCAATCCTCTTACCCAGAAATAGAAAACATAGAAGTTAGCAAAGATTTGTTCAGCACCCTGGTTATTTCATTCAGCGAATATCCACCAATCGCAAACATAACTAACGTCTCAAACGAAACAAACAAAAAATTCATCGTCAACTCAATCGGATATGTAGTAAAAGAAGACATCGATGACCCAGAACTCCCTTACATAAAAGTAGTCTCTGACGCCCCTCTAAACACAGACTCAACAGTAATAGACCAAGAGAAAATCGAATACATACTAGGGTCAAAATATTACTTCGAAGAAAAGTTCGGAATGCAAGTGATTGAAGTCGAATACAAGATGATCTCCCGCGAAGTTCATCTCCGAACAGAAAAATATTTCTACATCTGGCTAGACATTCAAAAACCATATGAACAACAACTCAAAAAACTCAAAAAAGCCCTCGTCAAACTCGACATCTACAACGAGGAACTTTCATACATAGACCTTCGAATAACAGGAGAAAGCGGTGAGAAAATTATTTACAAGAGAAGGTAAGAAAATACACCAGTTACGCCCCGCAACACCCGCGTCTTTTTGTCAATCTCACTCGGTTCAATCAATCCCCTTTTTCTGGTATAATTTATGTACAAAATAAAAATAAACAATACCCTATGTCACAAGCTTCAAAACTGGCTCTTATCAAAGAAATGATCGATTCTGCTGAATCAAGTATTCGAAGTGCGAAACAAATGGTAAACGAACTTGTCGGATCAAACGGAAAAAACTCATTCGCAAAAAAAGCAGAACTTTTGACAGACTACACTTCAGATAGCTCTGAAGAATCTGAAGGAGACAAAATAATAGAGGGCGTTTTTGACGGAGACAAAATGACAGACTCAACCGAAAAAGAATACCCAGTACCAGCAAACTACGCTTCAAAATCAAAATTAGTTCCAGGCGACGTCCTAAAACTCACCGTAAAAGAAGACGGATCGTTCTTATTCAAACAAATAGGACCTGTCGACAGAAAAAAAGTGATAGGAACTCTTACCTACGAAGACGGAAAATACAAAGTAATCGCAAGCGGAAAAGCATATCAAACTCTCTTGGCATCAGTCACGTATCACAAGGCTGAAATAGGAGATAAAATAACTCTCGTAGTACCTGAAAATGAGGAATCTGAATGGGGAGCAATTGAAAATGTTCTCCCAGCAAATGCAAGCGACATTGACCTCGAAGGAGAATTCTAAAACTAACAATTAAAAATCATGGATAACAATCAAGACCCACAACAACCAGCTCAACCAGGGACAACGCCACCACCTGCAGCAATGCCAGGACAAGAATTACCTACTCAGCCTGCAGCGATGCCAGGACAAGAATTGCCTACTCAGCCTGCAGCAGTCCCAGAGCCAGCAGTAATACCAACTCCAGAAGCACCAGCAGTGCCAGAAGTCCCACCAACTACAGATATCCCACAACCAGAAGTTGCTCCACCAGAAGGAGAAATGAAAAGCTTGGAAGAAATTTCAGGAATAAAAGCTCAAATCGAATACACTGCGTCTCCACTCAAAACTCCAACACAAGCTCCAGATGCAGAAGCTCCAGAAGGAAAAAGCAAAGCAGACACCTATTCAAAACTCACAAGAATAGTCTTACCAGTAGTAGTATCTCTCGCAATCATAGCTGTTGGATACGTAGCATACTCATTGTTTCTAAGAGGAGCTCCAGACACAACAGTCGAAACAGAATCAGACACACCACCTGCCTTGAACCTAGCACCACCAGAAGAAGATATTTTGGAGGAAGACATTCCAGTCAACTTGGATGAAGACAAATTAGAAGATGCCATAAAGGAAGGACTTGAACCTGAAGAACCTGAAGCACTTGAAGAACCTACCACACCATCTACTCCAAAAGCTCCAAGTATAAAGCCAAAACAATAAAAAGCTGATACAATCAGCCCGTTACTGTTTTTTGTCATATGCCAAACAAATTCTCCTGGAAAAAACTCGAAAAACCGTTTGTATGTCTCGCCCCAATGGCAGGTTATACAGATTCAGCATATAGACAGATCGTGAAAGGCATCGCCCCAAAGACAATCTGTTATTCTGAATTAACAAGTATAAACGCCCTCGAACACGGATCGAAAAAAACAGAGAAAATGCTCGAAATCCAACCTGTAGAACATCCAATCATAATGCAACTTTTCGGCAACGATCCTGACTACTTCGTACAGGCTAGCAAAAAATTAGAAAAAGCTGGCGCAGACGGAATAGATATAAACATGGGATGTCCCGCTCCAAAAATCACAAAAAGCTGCTACGGATCCGCAATACTAAAAGACCCCGCTCTCGCAGGTCGAATAGTAGAAGCCCTCTCAAAATCAACCTCCCTCCCCATATCTGTAAAAATGAGAATTGGCTACTCAAAATATGAAGAAAAACACTTTGTAAAAATAATCGAAACAATACAAAAAGCAGGAGCATCAGCAATAACAATCCACGGACGCACAACCTCCCAAGCATATTCAGGTGAAGCAGACTTCGAGCCAATATATCTAGCAAAATCAATCCTGAAGATACCTGTAATAGGAAATGGAGACATTGATTCTCCAGAAAAAGCAGTCCAACGCCTAACAAGCCCAGATGGCAAAATAACCCTCGACGGCCTAATGATCGGCCGAGCATCTATAGGAAACCCTTGGTTACTTCAAGAAATCTTCTCTTCAAAACCTCAACCTGAAAAAACCTTCAAACAAAAACTCCCAACCATAAAACGCCACTTATCTCTCGCAATAAAATTATATGGAGAAAGAGGTGGATTACTCGAAATGAGAAAACACCTGGCAGGATATATTCATGGGATCCCAAACGCCTCTAAATATAGGCAAAAAATCATGCAATCAGAAAGCCAAAAAGACGTATTAAAAACCCTCAGCGAAATCGCCAAAGAAATCGCCTAAAAACCATCCAAAATCACCTTCCAACCCCTTGTTCACAGACCTGTTTTATGATATAATAACAGGATAAAAATACAAAAATAAATATGTATAAATTAGACAAGATATTCAGGACGGCATTGAAATATAAAGCTTCAGATATTTTCATATCTACAGGAGCTAGACCTGCCATCAGAATAAATGGAGACTTGATTATGGTCGAGGATCATCCAGTCTTGTCGAAGAAAATGGCAGAAGACTATCTTCTTGAGATCTTGAATGAAAACCAGAAGAAAACTTTTGAACAAACCTTGGACTTGGACTTTTCTATAGATATAGAAGAAATCGCACGTTTCAGGGTAAACATGTTCGTCCAAAGAAAAGGTATATCTGCCGTTTTTAGGTTGATACCAGACAAAGTGATGACATTAGACGAACTTGGAATGCCAGCGCAGTTAAAGCGCCTTGCAAAGCTCAAAAAAGGCCTCGTGATCGTAACAGGCCCGACCGGTTCAGGTAAATCAACTACCCTAGCTGCGATATTAAACGAGGTTAACCAAAACGATAGAAAACATATCATCACAATCGAAGATCCAATCGAGTTCGTACACAAAAACGCAAAATCAATAGTTCAACAAAGAGAAGTTGGTGTTCACACCACAAGCTTCCAAAAAGCTTTGAAATCATCTCTTCGTGAAAACCCAGACGTAATCCTACTCGGAGAAATGCGAGACTTGGAAACAATCCAACTTGCAATTACAGCCGCAGAAACAGGTCAACTGGTGCTAGCAACACTCCACACATCTGGAGCAGCTAACTCAGTAAACAGAATTATCGACGCATTCCCATATGAACAACAAAACCAGATCAGAGCCCAACTTTCTGAAAGTTTGGAAGCTGTAATCTGGCAATCATTGATGAGAACAAAAGACAAGAAAGGACGTGTTGCCGGACTAGAAATCATGTTCAACAACAACGCGGTTGCGAACATGATCAGAAAACAGGCTACTCACCAATTAGGTTCAGTAATAGAAACGTCAGCCAAAGAAGGAATGCAAACCATGAAAAAAGCTGTCACAGACCTTTTCCACGCAGGACTAATTACAGAAGAAACAGCCTTAGAAAATATCCCTAAAGACTTTGAAAAATAATGAGAAACATAATTAAAAAATTAGTAGCATCGATTATAGTAGCAGGTCTCCTTCTAGGAGCTTCAAGTATAGCATTTGCTGCAGACACAGCTACAGAAAGCATCAACGCTCTTAAAAACCTAGAATTCAACGTCAACCAACATCTGAACTTGGGACAATCATGTGAAGACAGCGACGACTGCCCCATCAAATCAGACGGAGAGCACTATGCCTGTACAAACAACCTCTGCGACGTACAACAACAATCATACTTCGGAGATGACGCTACAGATGACAGAAGAACAGCTTTCCCAATATTTCGCTTCATACTAGACGTAATTGAAACATTAACAAAAATATCAGGAACAATCGCAGTGATCATGCTGATCCTCACGGGATTTGTAATGATCTTCTCTCAAGGAAACCAAAACATGTTGGAAAAAGCAAAACAAATGTTCCTATACTCAGTCTTGGGAATAATTATAATCCTGCTTTCATACGTAATGGTAACCTTGGTACAAAGCATATTCACCCTATAAATTTAAAAATGATCGCAAAAATCAAACAAAAAGTTGGAATAATCCTATCAGCAACAATACTAGCTGTGATGCTCAGTGCATTTTCAACTCCATTTGTCGCAAGCGCAGCAGATTGTCCCATCGACAACTTTGACACCCCAGTAGACGTCGAAAATCAAACATCAGCTTTGAGCGATGCAGCGTTGATTCAGTGTATTAGTGATGCACAAATTGACGCTGATCTATGCGATGGCACTACGACCAGCGACGAATGCCAAAATAAAATAAAATCACTAATCAGCCTCCAAAATGAAGAAAATGCAAGACTAGTTACAGACAAGATAACTACATACATGAAAGAAACTCTCGAAATCACAGATATGTTCGAATTAAGTAACAGATGTATCGTAGATACCGATTCAGGCGTAATCACCGTGATAGTAGAAGAAGTTATCGAAAGCGATCTCGTCGGCACAGATGACACAGAAGTCAAAAACTGTGTGCGAAATACATTTTGCACACTTGACGACACAGAAGGGTCAAAGGAAGGCATCGAATGTGTAACAGTCCTATTAAACGACGCAACAAAATGCTCACCAAACGCAAGAGCCTCAATAGAAGCCAACACCAATGAAAAAAGCTCACTCCACTGCCAACCTGTTCAAGTATTCATTTCAAAAAATGGAACAGACTTACTCTTCCTATACATCGGCACAATATACAGATGGGCAGCAAGTATAGTTGGGATCATAGCAGTTCTAGTGATTGTAATTTCGGGAATACAAATCTCAGCAGCCGCAGGCGAACAACAAGCAGTAACAAACGCAAAAACAAGAATAATGCAATCAATCGGAGGATTAGCACTTTTATTCCTATCGGGAATCATACTTTACACAATTAACCCAACATTCTTTACAGCAACATAATGATTAAACGCATAACAACAATTCTACTAACTCTAATATTAGCAACCCAGCTACTAGCTTTGCCAGTTCACGCAGTCCACACGACAAACACAACAGACACCCACACAGACACATTGATAGCTGATGCTAACAGCAACAAACTCATTATCCCAAAACCAGACCCACTCCCAGGAGTAAGCACAGATCAACAAGGAACCCCAGGAGGAGTCAAAAAATGGTTCACAGAAGTAATACTTCCAAATTGGACAAAGGGAATAGTTGGATTCGTAGCAATGCTATCACTACTAATGCTTGTAATAAGCGGATTTAGATACCTAACATCATACGGAAACGAAGAAACAGCTGGAGCCGCAAAAAAGATGGCAATTTATTCTCTCGTAGCGCTATTGCTTACCCTATTCTCATACACAATCGTATCAATAATCGTAAACATCGAATTTGCATAAACAAATCAAAAAATTAGCAGCATTACTACTCCTTGGGATAACACTCTCAATAACAGTAGTAAACACAGCATTAGCTATAAACGTAGATGAATGGTTACCATCGTATGATTTAGAAAATAATGATGGATCAACCACCCCAGAATTATCATCACTCACAGAAAAATTAGCTCAATACGAAAACCTACCAAAACCAGAATTAAATGACCTATTTATAACAGCAATAAGAACAATCCTATTCCTAGCGGGAGCAATGGTTACAGTAGGAATAATTGTATCAGGAATATTCTTCCTAACATCAGCAGGAAACGAAGAAGGCCAAACAAAAGCAAAAAAAATCCTAGGTTATCTAGGAATCGGAATCATAATTATTTCAGTTTCATACGCAATAGTGTCAGGCATACTAGAAATCAACCTGTTTAACTAATGAAAAAACAAATCAAAAAATTCGGATCAATCATATTACTAGCTTTAATAGCAAGTTTGATGTTCTCAGGAGTAGCAGACGCAGTTTATCAAATCCCACAAGAGTTCATGCCTGAAAACAATCCTTTGAATATCATCGGAGACAGCAACGACAAAGACGCAGGAACATACGTATTCCTTGTAGTACTTCAAATAATTGCAGGCTCACTTCTCTACTTTGCAGCACCACTCGCAGTCTTATCAATCGCTTTGATAGGATTTGACCTAGCTCTAAACAGCGGAAACCCAGAAAAAGTAGAAACACAGAAAAAACGTCTAACCTGGGTAATACTAGGATTACTAACAATAATCCTTTCATACGGACTCGTAAGAATCGCTATAGGATTCCTGGGAGAATTATTCGGTGCAGGGACCGGAGCTTAAACAACGACCTAATCCTCCACTTCCAATTTCGGAAACAACGGATCCCCTTTCAAAACCTTGGATCCCTCTTTCAAATACCCAAAATGCTCTCCGTACCCACAATCTTTACCAACATCACTTAAACAACAAGGCTTCAACCCAATCCTCTCCAAAACCTCAGTAGCTTTGCCAGGAATAATAGGCCACAGCATCAGAGAAACATTACGAACAACCTCAAGAAGGTTATAAAGAACAGCTGCCAAAGAATCCATATCTACCTTCGCCAATTCCCACGGCTTCTGATCTTCAACATATTTATTTCCATAATCAAGAAGCTTCAAAACAGCTTCACAAGAAACTTTGATATTAAAATTATTCATTCCATCCTCGTACTTTTCCCAAAATTTCTCAATCACCTCACGAAGATCATCATTTTTCTCCTTACCCTTGATCTCCCCATCCAAATACCGATCAACCATCATACAAACACGATTAACCAAATTCCCATAACTATTCGCCAACTCAGAGTTATAAAGATCCTCAAAACGACCCTGACTAAAATCCCCATCATCACCAGTCGGAACCTCCCTCATCAGATAATAACGCAATGGATCAACCCCATATTTATCAACATATTCAAGAGGATCAACAACATTCCCAGTACTCTTACTCATCTTCTTACCTTCAGAGGTAACAAACCCATGAACATAGATAGCTTTTGGTATTGGCAAATCAGCAGACATCAACATTCCAATCCAAATTCCAGCATGAAACCTCAAAATATCCTTTCCAATAACATGAACATCACAAGGCCAAAACAAATTATAAAGATCACCTCCCTTATCCACAGCCTCATCTTCACCATAACCAATTCCAGTAATATAATTTGACAACGCATCTCCCCAGACATACATCACCTGAGAGTCGTCACCAGGCACATCAATTCCCCAAGGCAAAATATCTTTTGGCCTAGAAAAACTAACATCATGAAGCCCATCGCTAACAATATTCAACATCTCATTCTTTCTACTTTCAGGAAGAATCTTGAGTTCATCTTTTAAAATAGCTTCTTTTATTTGATCTGAATATTTCGATAATTTGAAGAAATAATTTTCCTCTTTAAGCCTCTTTAGCGGCTTATCATGGTTTGGACACTTCCCATCAATCAAATCCTTTTCAGAGACATAAGCTTCACAACCAGCACAATATAGCCCTTCATAAGATCCCTTATAGATATCCCCCTTGTCAGCCAAAACCTTCCACAATTTCTGAGCACCTTTTTTGTGATAATCACTAGTCGTCCTGATAAAACCTTCGTTAGTTAAGTCGAGCACGCCTTTAAGCGCCTCGAATTTCTTAGCATACTTATCCGCGAATTTCTGAGTGTCTTCACCAGCTTCTTTTGCAGTCTCATAAAGCTTCACTCCATGCTCATCCACTCCTGTCAGATAATACGTCTTGTCCCCTTTCATCATATGGTATCGAGCCAAAGCATCCGCCTGCACAGCCTCCATCGCAAAACCTATATGCGGAGCCGCATTAACGTAAGGGATCGCTGTTGTTATGTAGAATTTATTCATTTGATTTGGTTAAATCTAGATAAGAACTAGAACTAATACTTAAGTTGCTTAAGAAAAGGTTATCGAAAAAGACCATGCAAGTCCAGCTTTAGAATTTAATCCGGATTAATTTCCTAACCTGTCACCTCTAACCTGTTAATTTTAATCCGGATTAAACCGGCACAAATCACCACCTCCACACACTTTCCTAGTCCATGTGATACAAAGCAAAATTGAAAACAGGCAAAACAGAATCTCTTTTCTTCAAAACATTCAAACGAATCATACTGTCACCACTTTCTCCGACAGAGGTAATGTCCGCAAACTCACGCACAACTTGATCCTCAGATCCAAGCTGCACTCGATAATACAATTTCGACAACAAAGCTTTCTCGTCATTGTCATATCCCCTCTTGAAAACAAGAGGATTCATAAGATTTGTAAGACTTAAATAATTGTAATTATGCTTATTCAAAAACTCAGAGATCTTGTAGCAATGAGAGACCTCAGCACTTTGCCCAAATTCATAACTATAATGCTCTCTCGCTTCAGTCGGCAGACACGTCCCCGCATAAACATCCTGGACCAAGTCTCCACCATCAGTGCCAATCGAATGAATCTCTTCAAAAACGGTATGACTTTGATTCGCATAAGTAGCACACTCAATCCCCTCAGGAACATCAAACTCATTACAATCGTGCGATCCAAACCAAGAAGGAATCATCGCATTAGTCTGCATTTCATCATCACCAGAAACCAAAAACGAAACTGCAGTCAGATCATTAATAGATTCCGTTCCCCCACTATTAACTCCAGTAGTTAACCCATAGATCTTCCATCTCAAAACATCCCAGCCAGTCAAAAACGAAGGATCAATATCCACAGACAAATCATCCCGATCAAACCCAGCATAAAACTGAACCAAAAACTTCTCAACACCATGCAAAACTCCATCATCCCCAACAGTATACAAAGGAATCGTAACTGATTTATTCAAATCCATAACACCATAATAAACCGTCAAAGGCGCATCAGTTGCATCAAACTTCTCATCATCCAAATATGGGTATTCATTCGCCAAGTTCTTTATCGTCCAATCAAATCCCTCATCAACCTCTCCAAGAAGACCTACCCTCTCAAACCCAGGCAGATTCTCTTCCAGTTGCAACAAAGCCAACTCAATACCAGCCTCAGCTGAATAATAAGCTTTACCAGAATCCAGAACCAAACGAGTCGCACCCATCTCCCGAACAACCAAAGCAGAAACTCCAAGAGAAACAGATGTCAAAATTCCCATCACAAGCAACGCCACCAAAAGGGCAGTACCTTTAGGGGCACTTTTTTTGCCTAACAATTTTCTAATTGTAGCAAAACTCTTCTTCATAATTTTAATTATAAGTTCTTAATGATATCGATGTTTGCAGGTCATAACTCATCGCATCGGAACCCGCAACAGCACCCACGCCCGAAGCACCAGCGCCATCTCTCTCAAAAGTCGCAACAAAAGTCACCTTCGGCTGAAACATTGAAGAAACCTCAACCCCATCCAAAGAATAAGGATTCTCTTTCGGCCACACATAATAATCAAAATGCGCGACATTAACTGCATCCGAATGCAATTTTTCCTCGCTCAATTTCACATAATCATCCTTCACCAAACCTTCAACCTTTTTCTTCTCATACTCACTCAAATAAATAGAGTCGTCTTTATATGTAAACGCCACTTTTCGCGTACCATCAGGTGAACAAAACTCAATAACATCACCAAAATCAAATCCATACAAATTACAATCTCCCAACCCATCAGAAGCACCAGCGTACAAAGTCCCCTTCCTAGATTCTTGCAACAAGACGTCAAAAACAGACCTCGCTTCAGCATACAAATCCCTATCATCATCGGTAGCTCTCATAGATCTCACAATCCCCATATAAGAGGTTATCAAAACACCCGTAAACATGACAAACACCGCCATAGCGACAAGCATTTCAACCAGTGAAAATCCTTTTTTATTTAGCATACCAATCAGTTAATACTGTAGATAACATTACTTTTCTATCTCGACCGTTCTCTTCCCATTCCGTATAACAAGTGACCTCAACAGCCTTCCCCTCAAACCCAGAATCTTCATAAGGCTTAACCTCGCAATATCTATAAAAATCAGTCGAAACAGCAGTCGAAATATCTTTGTTGAATGAAACACGCGCATCAGCCCCACGAACATCAAAAACAGGCGTAATCACCCAAGGAGAAGACGCAGACAAATCACTCCCAGAAACCGCAGCAAACGCCGAAGGCCCAGGATTAACAGACACAGCATAATAGTAATCACCATACCCGGTGTCGTTACACCCATCCACAAAACTCCCATCCTTCCCAAACAAATTCACGCCTTCCTGCCCACAAAAAGAGATGTTATGCATAAAATGCGTATCCCTCATATTCCGAAAAGCCTCAACGGCTTCAACAGTATAATAATAAGCCTGAAGTGAACTCATATTCGCAGCATTAGACTTGACCATAGAAACAAGAAGATTACTCGCAGAAACAATCGCCGTTGCGAGCACAAGCACCCCAACCAAAACTTCAGTCAGAGTAAAACCTTTCTTATTATTTAATATTTTTGTCGACATTAGCCACGCCAGTTATTAGATCTATTTTTATCAATCTTGCATGTTTTTCTGCTTCACCATACTGGAGCAACACTTCCAATTCAGAAGCTCCATCACACCCCATAGTCACCAAATTTCCGTCAGGAGGAGCAAACATAACTCCACATTCAGCAATCTCACGACCGCCTTCATAAAGCCCCCTCACAGAGACCAAATCATCCATATCAAACTCAAAAAACTGCATTTCTCCACCACACCCAGAACTAGTCCAACCACCATCAGCCCAACTCTTCTTTCCCTCATATGGCAAATTGAATTTCTGGATCTGTCCTCCAACCAAACCCGTAAACATAAGTCCTTTACAATGAGAACCTTCAGAAACATCCTCTCCAAACTTGACCCCATCTCGAAGCTCGTGAAGCTGAGAAATAACATTTTCAGCAGCAATATCAATAAGTGAAGCTTTTCGATAATGAGTATAAGAAGTCACGGCCATAATAGACAAAATTCCAACAACCCCAACAACCATCAAAACCTCCGCCAAAGTAAATCCTGATCTTTTCAACATAACTTTGAGGGTTAAGAAACAACTGAACTCAAATCGAAAATTGGAGCCATCACTGCAATCGCAAGAATCGCCACAAATAACCCAACAAACAGAATCAATACAGGTTCAAATACAGAAGTTAATCTTTTCAAACTATGATCAATTTCCATTTGATACTGTTCAGAAACCTTTTCAGCAACACTTCCAAGCGCTGCAGATTTTTCCCCAACTCGAAGCATTTCAATCACCTCAGGAGGAAACAAAAACTGCGCACTCGAGGCACTGTCAGAGATCTTTCCACCATCATTCACAGTCTGAATAATATCTTTTATCTTCAACTTAAACATTCTATTTGGAATCGCATTTCGCGTAGTCTTCAACGCTTTTATCACAGGTAACCCCGACTCAATCAAAACACCAATCAATGCAACAAATTGCAGAACGTAAACCCTTCGGAGTAGAACTCCAAGAACAGGAATTTTTAATTTTATATAATCCCACCATTTCGCTCCATAAGGAGTAACTATCGCAAGTTTGAACGCCCCATAAACGAGGATCAATCCAATAAGCATAGCCCACCAATATCCGGTAACAATCTCATGAGAATGAACCAAAAGTCGAGTCACAAATGGCAAATCGCCAAACTCAACTCCTCCTTCATTCAAAAGATTAAGCAACGTAGGAAACACCCAAACAAGCATCGCAACCGCAACAAAAACCAAAGTAAAAAGAACTGCCAAAGGATAGAAAGCAGCACTCCAAAGCTTCATTTTAAGCTCATGAACACGCCCAACCTGACTAGACAATTTGAAAAGCATTTCTTTCAATTTACCAACCTGCTCACCAGATTTAACGACCCCAATTTCAACCTCAGTAAACACATCAGGAAATCTAGACATCGAATCACTCAAACTCATTCCCCTTTCACTATTGTAAGCCACAGTATTCAAAACCCGTGAGAACCTCTCGTTCTCAGTTCTAGAACCATAAGCCTTAATAGCCTTTACAACAGGGATCCCCGCATCAACCATCACCGCAATCATATGAAAGAAATACGACTTCTCTCCAATTTTCACTCCGGAATGATCAACGAAAAAATCATTTATCCTCACAGTCAAAGGAGCCCCTTTGTTATCATAAACTCCATAGATAATCTCTTTGTTTCGAATCTTACCACTTCTGGCAATCTTCTTTAGAAAAAAATCTATTTTTCGAGCCGGCTTTCCAACAACCTTTTTTTGTTTATCTTTTTCTGCCATTTAATTTTTTATTACTCCTGATAAAATGCATCCATAGATAGCGAGAACGTCACTCTCTTCACATCAAATCCATCAAATTGATTGACCTGTACATTGATCGAAGTAACCTTGAAAAGTCTCGCATTTTGTTCAATTCCTTCAAGAAAATTCATCAAATCAACATAATCACCTTCAAAACTCGCATTGATTTTCAATGCGCCAACATTGTCCTTGAACCCTTCAGAAAGACCAAAACTCACAGATCGAAGTTTGATATCATTCCCTTCTGCAATCATAATAAGATCTTCAATAACAGTGTCTTGCTCAACCCCAACCGGTACAGAATTCAACAATGAAAGTCTCTGCACATCAGTTGTTATATTCATATTAGTCTCAGCTTCTTTATAAGTATCAATCCGACCCTCCAACTCATCGATAACTTCTTCTTTCTCGATAACACTAGCCTTCATATCGCTATAATCACCCAAAACAGGGCTCAAAAAGAAAGCGTAAAAACTAACAGACGCAAGAAGCAGAACAAGCCCAACCACTGACAAAACTTTCTTTGTCGCAGAAGATTCTTGATAATCAACTTCTCGTATCTCAGGCTCTATATTTTCATTCATATTAATAAGTTAATTTTAATTTACAGGTTTAAAACTAGGCTTAAAACTAGGCGCAGCCGGAACTCCTACATACTCAGGCACCTCAACATCAGGCATAGGCATCAGATTCTCCAAATCAACCGGAGCCTCTTCACCTCCAGGCACATATTCAACATTCAAATTGAAAGTCAAAATCACACTCCCATCTTCAGTGAACCCAGGAGAAATTGCAGGAACAAACACGTTCTTGAACTTAGGATTTTCTCCAAAAGAACGAATCAATTCAGCTACATCATAATATGGAGACAAACTTCCAGAATTCGTCCTAACAGATATAGAAAGTCTATTTCCCTGAGAACCAGAATATGAAGTGAAATCAACAACTGGCTTCCTTGTAATCTTGTTTTTTGGAGCAACATCTAAAATCTCAGAAATAACATCCGACCACTCAACCATATCTCCCCCCAAGAAATCGAGTGTTTCCTTGGCAGAAAGAGCAGCTTCGATATTTCCTCCTTCATATTGGACAATATCACTCTCCAAACTAGCGATCTTTAAATCGTATTTCTTCATATTCTCGTCCACTCTCTCCTTTGAAACATAAGTATATCCATATGTTCCACCAGCCAACAATGTGGCGATGACCCCAAGGACAAATAAAAATGATAGTCTATTCATGCTTTTGTGTTTATTTTTTTTAATATTGATCCTATTATTATACCAAATTTAACCAAGAAGGTCAAAGCCCTTACCCCCCAATAATGAGCCAATCTAGATTAAACTTCATATCTGTTAATGAGAAATTCACCTGCCTGAATTGTGGCCACAAAAACCCAAAGGCAAACAAAACCTGCAGAAATCACTGCAGGAACTGCTTATACAGTCTTCACGTAGACAAAGACATCCCAGGAGACAGATTCTCAACCTGTAAAAACCTGATGAAACCCCATTCAATCGATCAAAAAGCAAAAAAAGGCTTTATTGTCTTTCATAAATGCTTAAAATGCGGCAAGATTATACCGAACAAGGTAGCTGACGACGATAATCAAGATATAATTATTCAAGTATGCCAAGAAACAGACACAAGTCACCAAAAGAGAAAGCTCTAAAAACCCTCAAAAAATATCTAAAAGGAGGTGAAACTGTCATATGTGGAGTTTCAGGAGGACCTGATTCAGTCTTTTTGCTTCATTGCCTAGCTATTTTCAGCGAACAAGTCGCAAAAATCAAGATCGTAGTCTTCCATGTTAACCATAGTCTCCGAGGACTCGACGCAGAATTGGACGAAAATCACGTAAAAATGCTAGCAAAATCATTCCAATTCCCCTATCACGTTGAAAAAATAGACGTTTTGGCATTAGCAAAATCAAAAAAACAATCCCTCGAAGAAATCAGCCGAGAAATCAGATACAATTTCGCCCTCGAACTACAAAAAAAATACAAAGCGGATTTCGTAACAACAGCTCATCACGCAGATGACAATCTAGAAACAATCCTACTAAACCTAATCAGAGGAAGTGGACTCAAAGGCCTTTCTGGAATGAAAGAAATTTCCCGGAAAAGAAATGGCCTAAAACTCCTACGCCCACTTCTCAACATCTCAAAAGAAGAAATCCGACTTCACCTCGAAGAAAAAGACATCGATTTCAGAATTGACCAATCGAATTTGGACACAAAAATCCCAAGAAACTACGTACGACACGAAATCATCCCAAAACTAAAGGCCCTGAACCCAAACGTTCAAAAAACTATCTTGAAAAACAGCACAAACATCCTAGAAATCCACGATTACTTGAAAGAAAAAGCCAAAAAATGGATTTCAGAACATGACAATAAATTCGACACAAAAGAACTAAAGCTCCTCCCAAAGCCAGTTCAGAAAGAAGTCCTCCTACAAATTTACAAAAAGAAAAACGGCAACACAAAGAACCTAGAAGCAGTCCATATCGATGAAGTTCTCGAAATGATCAGTAAAAACATTGGACGAAAACAAAAAAAACTCGGAAAATATACGGTTGAAATTCAGAAAGGAACATTTATACTGAGGTAGATTTCAGTAAAAAAATTTTATGCCAACTTTAAAAGCCCCAAAGCCAAATAAGACTAAAAACGGTTTGACCTACTTGCTCATCATTGCTTTGGCAATCGCAGCATTCATGCTGATAGCAAACCCAAGCCCCTCGACAGTTCAAGAAATAAACCTGAACAAATTTGTCGAAGAAGTAAAATCTGGAATGGTTCATCAGGTAGTTGTTACAGACAATCAAATCAAAATTGAACTTCAAGACGGATCAAAACAGGTAACAAACAAAGAACCGGGATCAGACCTATATTCAATATTAGAAAAAACAGGGGTAGATTCAGACACGATCAGTAAACTCCCGACCACGATCGAAGACACAACAGGAGACAAATTTTGGATAGACCTTCTAATCGGATTCGTTCCATTCTTGATTATAATCGGATTCTTTCTATTTATGATGCGCTCTGCTCAAAGCTCAAATAACCAAGCGATGGGATTCGGAAAATCACAAGCAAAAACAGTAGATCATACAAAAGAAAAAACTACATTTGATGACGTAGCGGGTGTATTAGAAGCAAAAGAAGAACTAAAAGAAGTCGTAGACTTCCTCAAACGACCTCAAAAATACCAACGAATGGGAGCAAAAATTCCAAAAGGTGTAATCCTAGTGGGCCCTCCAGGAACAGGTAAGACCTTGCTCGCACGAGCAGTCGCTGGAGAAGCTGCCGTCCCATTTTTCAGCATTTCAGGATCAGAATTCGTAGAAATGTTCGTAGGTGTAGGAGCTTCACGTGTCCGAGACTTATTCAAAAAAGCAAAAAGAAATGCACCATGCATTATTTTCATAGACGAGATTGACGCAGTTGGAAGACATAGAGGAGCCGGAATGGGAGGCGGACACGACGAAAGAGAACAAACCTTGAACCAAATTCTTTCTGAAATGGACGGATTCGAAACAGGCACAAACGTAATCGTAATGGCCGCAACAAACCGACCAGACGTACTCGACCCTGCCCTACTACGCCCAGGACGATTCGATCGTAGAGTGATTGTAGACAACCCAGATCTCAAAGCACGAGAACAAATCCTAGAAGTACACTCACGAAACAAACCCCTTGCTTCATCAGTAGACTTGGAAAAAATCGCACGCCAAACCCCAGGGTTTACAGGAGCTGACCTAGAAAATTTAATGAACGAAGCCGCAATTCTCGCTGCAAAAAAGAACCAGAAAAAAGTCCACATGAATGACGTTGAACAATCTATAGAAAAAGTCCTTATGGGCCCTGAAAGAAAATCTAAAGTCCTATCAAAGAAAGAAAAAGAAATCACTGCATACCACGAAGTTGGACACGCAGTTGTCGGCAACATGCTCGAAGGCTGCGACAATGTAAGAAAAATATCGATCATATCTAGAGGGATGTCTCTGGGCTCAACATGGTTCATGCCAGGGGAAGAAAAACATCTCCACTCAAAATCAAAATTTGAAGACGAAATATGTTCCCTACTAGGAGGATACATATGTGAAAAAGCAATCTTTGGACAAGTCACCACAGGCGCTTCAAACGACTTAGAAAGAGCTACAAACCTAGCAAGAAGAATGGTCACAGAGTTTGGAATGAGTGACTTGGGACCTGTGATCTTCGGCGAGAAAAACAAAGAAGTTTTCTTGGGAAGAGACTTCGGACACGTAAGAAATTACTCAGAAGAAGTCGCAGGAGAAATAGACAAACAAATCAAAAAATTCATAACAGAAGCAGAAGGACGCACAGAAAAACTAATCAAAAAACACAGACCACTCATTGAAAAAATCACAGAAGACTTGATCAAAAAAGAAACATTAACAGGAGAAGAATTCAAGAAATACTTCAAAGGAACAAAGGTCCCATCTAAAACAACAGTATAATTATGGAAGACAACGTAGGACAATTATCAGTAGATATTTTCCAGACAAAAGACGAGTTGATCTTACTTGCACCAATTGCAGGCACTTCCCTCAAAGACATCAACATCACGGTCACAGACGACGTCCTAACGATCAAAGGAGCCCGCAACTGCCCACATGACATAGACGAAAAAGACTATCTAACAAAAGAATGTTTCTGGGGCGAATTCCGCAGAGCAGTAGTTCTTCCAAAAAACGTCGACAGCAAACAAATCAAAGCAACCTCATTCAACAATATTTTAGAAATCCGCATTCCAAAAACCTCAGAAGATAAAACTAAAGTCGTAAAAATCAATGTTGATCAATAAAGCAATCCTTCCAATCGCAGGCCTAGGCACTCGTTTCCTGCCCATAACGAAAGTTATTCCCAAAGAAATGATGCCAATTAATGGCGTGCCAATTTTGCAACTCCTAATCGAGGAAGCCTACAAAGCCGGGGTGCACGAGTTTGTATTGGTAATCAATCGGCAGAAAGAAAGCATTATTCGCAAATATTTAAGTCGAGAAGGTAAAAACGAGAAATTAGATCGATTAAATAAATTACTAGACGACGTAAAGATAGAATACGTATACCAAGACGAACAACTCGGCGATGGACACGCCCTATTGCAAGCTCGCGAATCAGTCGAAGACGAGCCATTCTTGGTTCTGTTCGGAGATGATTTGGTAATTGGAGCCACTCCCGACGCGCCAAACGCTGCAAAACAATTGATCGAAGCACACGAAAAAACTGGTTCTTCAGTAATAGCTCTAGAAGAAATTGACCCTGAGATGTCAGAAAGTTATGGAATCATCAAACCAGCCCCAAACGAAACAGGTCCTTTATATAAGGTTGAAGATCTCGTTGAAAAACCATCTCCATCAGAGGCACCTTCAAATCTGGGAGTAATCGGAAAATATATTTGCACTCCAGACATATGGACCCCATTGAGCAAAGCCGAAGCCTCAGTCGGAAACGAAATCCGCCTAATCGATGGATTCAAAAAACTTCTTTCATCCAAGGATTTATATGGTTTGAAAATTGAGGGCAAACGGTATGACACCGGCACATTGGAAGGATACAAGAAGGCGGTAGAGGAGGTTTAGAAACACCACAAATCCGAAACCCCGCAACCCAATAAGTAAACGCCTCGGGACACAAAACTTGATTTATTTTCAATATTCTAGTAAGCTTATTTGATTTCGTTCAAAAACTCAAAAACAACGAAGTCAAAAAAATAAAAACTAAAACAAAAAAACATGTTTGAAATTCACCCGCTCATAGAAGAAGCAGATCAATTAAAAAACGATGGCCGACACCAAGAAGCTATCAAGATCTGTGAAAAAGTCCTCACTGACAACCTTGCCTGCACAGAAGCATACGAGGAAATCGGTGATAACTATCTAAGCCTTCGTGAATACGACAAAGCACAAAAAGCTTTAAAACAAGCAATCAAACACAATCCATCAAGTGCAAACGCACATTACCTGCTTGGTTTCGTACATTCATGTACAGGAGACTTCACGATTTCAGTCGAACTTCTAGAAGTAGCAGATGAACTATATCCAAACCACCCAGAAATCCTTCGATGTCTTGGATGGTCAATGTACCACGACAAACAAAAAGCACGAGGAGTCGTTCTATTAGAAAGAGCTCTTTTCCTTGCACCACATGATCCATTAATTCTTAATGATCTTGGTGTTTGTCACTTAAACAACAAGACTTTCGAGAGAGCATCTGACCTATTCAAGAAAACGCTAACTATAGAACCAAATAACGAGAAAGCAAAAGAATGTTTGAACGCAGTGCAGTTTTTCAAAAGAGAATATGATAAACTAAAAAGGAAGAAAAAAAGATAACCTTTTATCCTTTTTATCATGACAAAACAAGAAACCCAAAATAAAAGAGTCACCGCATTAGTAGCTATTCTAGCAATCCTAATACTAGCAGTTGTGACTTTTTACTCATCTGCCAAAGAACTTACCGAGAAAGAAAAATTCATCCTCGCAAACACAGAAATAACATGCGAAGTATTAAAAGACCCTTCTCTAACTGTAAATCTAGAAAAAAGCAAAAATATCTCCAAGGAAATCTTCAAAAAATACAAGTTCCCCATCGAAGATAACGAGGCAATGCTCCTTCTTCTAGATAGATACGAAACAGACGCAGAGGTTCTTGAGTCAGTTCAAGCAAAATTAGAAGAAGAATGCATAATTGAATAAGTGAAGATTATTCGCATCAGGCCTTGATAAAAAAGCCTTTTTCTTGTACAATTATTCAGCTTTTTGATGTGGTGGAAGTGATCGCTGGTTTTCATCGTCTAACGATAGAAACTAGAGGAAAGTCCGGACACCACGGGAAATGGTACCCGCTAACTGCGGGCGCACGTCACTTAAATTCATAAGGTGCGTGTAGGGAAAGTGCCACAGAGACAATACTAACTGTTCGATCGCATCACGTGATCCAGACCCTCGGGTCAGGCAGTAAAAGGTGAAAAGTCTTGGGATATCGCAAGGTTACCCAAGAGAGATTGTCCGCAAGGGCAATCAACCGGCAAACCCTACCTGGTGCAAGGTGAGATGGAAGGACTCTTTGTCCCCCAAATGTCATACAGTTCTCTCACCGCACGAGCCAAAATCTTAGCTTCATGGCAAAGTAAGGCCTAGAAAGATGATCACACCTGCCTCGGCAGGCACAGAATCCGGCTTACGAAACCACATCCAAAAGCCCTAAATCTCTTGATTAAACCTTCCAGATAAGATACCATCCGCTCCTATATTTGAGCAGAAAAAAGTGGAAAGTTTCTTAGATACAGAAAATACAGACGATCTCCCATTCGACCTACCCTACGAAGGTTATGAATATCCCGAGTTTCAGGAAGTAATTGATGAATGCCGAGAAAGATTCGAAGAATGGAGAGATCCATTCTTAAGAGGAGCGTACAAATCTTACATAGGATGGCATTCTGGGGAATGGAAAAAAAAGAGAGAAAATGAATTTGTGAAAAATGCAGGAACAGGAGGGTCATATTCAGCCACCAATGGGATGCCCGGAAAAACATACTTCGACGAAATCCTTGTCCCAACATTCATACACATCGCAAAAAGCCCAGAAGAAATCAGAGAAATGACCAGAGTTGCAATTGCTGCACTGTCAAAAATGATTTTCCCAAAAGATTCTACAAGATCAGCAACATATGAGTTCTTCAGATACGAATCACCTCTACATCCAAACTACTACAGACACTGGCATCACGACTCTGCCAGACATCAATTCACATATTTCTACACCCTAGGAGACGAACTAATCACAGACGAAATCCGCAACCCATACAGAAACAAAGATGAATACCCAACTTCACATCCCCCTCCAACAGAACAGCAAAGAAGAGAAACCAACGAAGCTTTAATACTAGCCGCTGCCGCAGATCACAGATCCCAACAATGGCAAATTAGCGGAGGATACGAGCACCGCTTACACTCATTAGACCACATGACAACAGAGTGGGAAGAAGCATACGAAACCATAGCTCCACAATTCAGAGCAAGAGTATTCAGAGCCTTCGCCGCTTACGGAGGAGGTAGACATCATGCATACCCTTTCATCGCAAAAATTCCAAAAACATTCCAAGCAATTACCGAAGCAGGAAAAGGACACTTACTAGATGACTTCGCATCATTAGTAGAAGAAGCCCCAGACACAGAATATGAACACCGAGAAGGATTCCCAATCTTTAAGCCTGAAGAAACAATCGCAGAACTCGAAGCTCTACAAAAAAGCGGAGAATACCACGATGACCTCCTTCAATTAGGGAAATTCATCATCAAATGCAACAGAAGATACGGCAAAATTAGAGACGGCCTAACATTCCTAACAGAGGATGATCAAGACGATGACGAAGAGAAAAAATGGCACTTCTCAAGTAAAGAACAACCAAGACAAACCATTAAAGATCTAGAAAAAGCAGGTTACACCCCCGAACAAATACACGAAATACTAAGACTCCCCACAACACATCCATGGCTTGGAGAAAACTCAGTTCACTTCATAAGATACTACCAAAAAATAGACAAAAATTTCCCAAGAGGAGGAGCAAAAAGACTTCTAAAATATCTTGAAACCATAAAAACCTCTCCAGACTGTGTAAGAGCCTTGATCTTCCTAGTTGAAGACGACGACAAACTCCTACCAAAGAGAAATTTAAAAAAATTCCTAGAGATCGGCCAAGAAGTTGCACAAAAACTAGGAAACGCTGGAAGCGATTACTTCAGCAGATTTACAAGTGCCCCAGGAAAGTTAACAAAAAAAGCAGAAGAAAACCCAGATGAATTAGAAAAAATGATACAACGAGCAATCAGACTAGCTAGAACTTTCGACAACAAACACAGTGATTGGAAACATATTTTTGATATATATCTTCGCTATCACCAAGACCCAAGATTAAAAGACTTAGTAAAGGGACTACGGCTATTCAGAGATACAGGAAAACAATATTTCAGAGACGTAAAAAAAGATAGAAGAAGAAATGAGTTCTCATACAAAGCAATAACAGAAAGAGTTAGTGGTTTCGTGGAACAACTCTGGGGATTATCACAAAGCAAAGACGACGGACAAGACGCAAACGGATTCGAACGTCAAGCACGACTACACAACACCCTACCACCTGACGTAAACATAGAAGAACAAATGCGAATCCTCTCATACATACACTTCATCGTCGAAGATTCGTACGGACACTTAATAGACCCATATTTCGAGAGAGTATCAAAAGGTTGCGACCATAGAATCGCAGCAAGAATATTCCCAGCCAGAACACGCCCTATTGAACTAAGTGATGGTGAGCACTACAGACCACTTGAGTTCGGACCAGAAATTCCAGGAGTCGAATCACCAGTAGAAACAGAACTAATCAAAGAAGTACTTGGAGAAATAGAGCAAGCTCACAAAGAAATCGCCAGAAGTAACAACACAAACGTAGGGAAAAAAACCACAAAAAGAATCGCTACTCCTAGAAGACTTGGATACGAGAACGAAGACGAACCCAAAGAAACAAACATGTCTCTAACAGAATGGCTCAACGACGACACCTTGGCAAAAAGACTAAAATTATTACACGAAAGAAAAAAAGATCCAGCACTAAAAACACTCGGACAATACCTAGACAACTCAATAGCACAAATAGAACAATCACTAAAATTACTTGTATTCAAAAAAATCCTCCACTTCCCAACATTAGCTCAAGACATTGGATTCAACCTTCCACCAGGAGAAATGGCTGCCCTCAAAGGGTACAACCAACACACCCAAATGGCCATAACAGGGATATCCCTACTAACAGCTCTAGGAATCACAAACATAGCAGGAATGGATCAATCAAGACTCCTCCCAGTACACACAGAATTCCATCCTGAAAGACTTCTAGCTTCACAAACAGCAGGAAACCCCATGGATCAGACAGGGATTTTGAGCACCTACATAAAAGACAATATTGGCGCAATTTCAAGAAATTTAAGAATGCTAGTTCCACATATTAGACAATTAATCCACGAAGAAAGAACTCTCAACGTAGGAAAAATGGGGATTGGCGGAAAAATCCACACAATGAACCCGATGAGCCAATCAAGCTTGAGAATTGTAATGGACATGTTCGAATTAGACAGCTCACCATTCAAATTAATACACGCTGATGATTCTCTTCTACTGCCTCCTATGCCAACCTCGCTCGAACTAAAAATGCTAATCAGCTTAATGGATACATTGGGAGTAGTAGACAAACAAAAACCAGAAATACAATTCGGAACAGGATTAAGATTAGACCCATCAATTGTAGGACTAATGGGATCATCAATGCTCTTGGGAACAAGTCGCGGCTTCAACTTCAAACAAGGAGCCTTCTCAACAACACACGATGACCAAACAAGAGCAAGAATAATGGCATACGACGCAGGAGTAGTAGACGAAACACTCCCCTTCCAACCAAAAAACGCACCTGAAGCCAGAGGAAGAACAGACAAACTGGGTTCTAGAATTCTTTCAGATGCAGACCTTATGAACACGCTCGGAACACTCGGAGCACACATCCAACTTGGTGGAAGACATGCAGATATCGCACATAATTACTTCTCAAGATACTTGGGCCTTCTCGAGGAATATCAATTAAGAGACTTCTTGGACATGGCTCCATGGGTACATGATCCAAAAAATCCAGACAACGCATCACAAGAAGATCACGAAGCTATGGTCAGAAAATTCACCGAGGCATGGTCAACAGAGGCAAGAATGCCTGGTAACGGAGCAATAGGACAAGTCAAACTATTAATAGCTAAAGCTGATGCGCAAATGCAAGACAGAGCAGCCGACGTAATGCGAGAAGAGCCCGACGAATCAGAAAGAATGATCCTCTATTAACCTTCCCTTACTCCCCTATTCCCGCTAAACTTACCAATGCTATGAAGAAATCAGAAATATTTTTCGGACTACTCAAAATCCCGACAGACTTTGTCGCGGCAATTTTGGGATTTCTGGCAGCATACGAACTACGACTATTAACAGAGCCAATCCCAGGTCTCGCCAAACCAATCGACTACAGCGTCCTCCCAACCTCGATTGAATATTTCAACTTCAGCACAGCAACAGCAGCAGCCCTAGTAGGAGTCTTCGCCCTTGGCAAGATGTACTCAATGAAATCAACAGTCCGCTTCTCAAAAGAAATCAGAAAAGCACTCATCCTCGGAACAGTCTGGGTAATGCTAATAATCACCTACTTCTTCTTCACAAGAACATTCCCATTTTCAAGACTAGGAATGATATACAGTTGGGCAATCGCTCTACTATTTGTAATCTTGGGTCGAGCAATCATCAAATTCCTCCAGAGAATGGCACTAAAAATAAAAATCGGTCGAAGACGCGTACTTTTCATTGGTAACAACGAAATCACAAGAGACTTGATCGAGAAATTGAGCAAAAACCCAAGCTACAGAATCCTAGGAGTCATAGCCAATTCAAAAACCCCAGTCGGCAAATATCGCATCCTCGGCAACATCTCTCAACTCGAGTACATCGCAAAACGCCGACGAGTCGAAGAAATCATCCAAACACATTCCGATCTATCTGACACCAGGGCAAAAGACACATTGATATTCTGCAACGAAAATCACATTGAATACAGCTTCGTACCAGATTTGATGGAAGTCCAGAGAACAAACATAGAACTCCAAACAATAGGAGCAATCCCATTGATAACACTGAGAAAAACCCCTCTCGACGGCTGGGGCAAAGTCGCAAAAAGAATCATGGACATAATCGGAGCAATTGCAGGACTAATAATCCTATCTCCTATTTTCCTAATAACAGCAATCGCCATAAAACTCGGCTCAAAAGGCCCAATCCTATTTTCAAAGCTAGACAACGGCACCACCGTAAAAAGAGTAGGACAACACGGACACCTCTTCCCTTTCTACAAATTTCGCTCAATGCACGACAAAACCCATTCACTAAGATATTCAAAAGAACTTGCAGACAAAAACATTCGAGAAGGCAGCCCACTGGTCAAAATCAAAGACGACCCCAGGGTAACTCGCGTAGGCCGTGTAATCAGAAAATGCTCAATCGACGAACTCCCACAACTTTGGAACGTACTTATAGGCAACATGAGCCTAGTCGGCCCACGACCTCACCTACCTGAGGAAGTAGCCAAATACAAAGGTCACCACAAATTCGTCCTTACCATCAAACCAGGCATCACAGGCCTCCCACAAACTTCAGGCCGCTCAGACCTAGACTTCGAGACAGAAACCCGCCTCGACCGCTTCTACATCGAAAACTGGTCGATCTGGTTCGACACCAAACTCATATTCAAGACAATTGGAATTCTATTGAAAGGGTATAAGGAATAACCCACCCCCATTCCCCTAGCCTCTCCCTCCATTAAATGCTAGAATTTTCGTCGTATAAAAACCCATATAAAATATGTTACAAAAAGCAATAACCAAGCTCCTCGGAGATAAAAACGAAAAAGTCCTAAAAACCCTATACCCAATAGTCGAACACGTTAATGCAATAGAAGAAAGATACCAAGAAGAGATCAAGACAGACGAAGACATACTCAAAAAAACAGAAGAATTCCGACGCCGACTCTCTGAAGGAGAATCCCTAGACGACATCATGCCAGAAGCTTTTGCATTGGTAAAAAACGCCTGCCGACGCCTGCTCGGAACAGAATGGTCAGTCCGCGGCACCCCAACAAAATGGGAGATGGTTCCATATGACGTGCAAATCCTAGGAGGAATCACGATGCATCAAGGCAACATCGCAGAAATGAAAACTGGTGAAGGTAAAACACTCGTTTGTACCATGCCAGTCTACCTCAACGCCCTCGAAGGAAAAGGCTCATATGTTGTAACTGTAAATGACTACTTGGCAACTCGTGATGCGGAATGGATGGGAGGTCTATACAAATATCTCGGACTCAAAGTAGGCACAGTCCATCACGGCCAATCAAAAGAAGAAAAAAAAGAAGCATATGAATGCGACATAGTATATGGAACAAACAACGAATTTGGATTCGACTACCTCCGAGACAACATGGTCACAGACCCAGAAGAAATCGTCCAAAAAGAATTGAATTACTGCATCGTCGACGAAGTCGACTCAATCTTGATTGATGAAGCAAGAACTCCATTAATAATCTCAGCTCCAGCAGAAGAATCAACTGCCAAATACAAGAAATACTCTCGCCTAGTAACCCAACTCCAAGAAGGAAGTCATTACGAAATCGACGAAAAGATGAAGACCGCAACCCTGACAGATGAAGGAATCAAAAAAATGGAAGAACTCCTCGGTATGGACAATATTTACACAGAAGCAGGCTTCTCAGAAGTTCATCACTTGGAACAGGCCCTCCGAGCAATGACTTGCTACAAAAAAGACACCGACTACTTGGTAAAAGACAACGAGGTCTTGATCATCGATGAATTCACAGGACGTTTGATGCCAGGAAGAAGATATTCTCACGGCCTCCACCAATCCATTGAAGCCAAAGAAAACGTCGAAGTTAAAAGAGAATCAAGAACGTTAGCCACAATCACATTCCAGAACTATTTCCGAATGTTTAACAAACTAGCTGGAATGACCGGTACCGCAAAAACTGAAGAAGAAGAATTCTATCAAATATATGGTTTGGACGTAATAATAATTCCAACCAATAAACCAAACCAAAGAAACGACAAAAAAGATTTAATTTTCAAAAACCAACAAGGCAAATACATGGCCGCGGCAAAACACATAAAAGAACTCAACGACAAAGGCCAACCAGTCCTCGTCGGTACAATTTCGGTAGAGAGATCAGAATTAATGAGTAAATTACTCACAAAACTCGCCGTCAAACACACAATCCTAAATGCAAAAAACCATGAGAAAGAAGCAGATATAGTAAAAGACGCCGGAAGAAAAGGAGGCGTAACAATCGCAACAAACATGGCCGGTCGTGGTACAGACATCAAGATCGATTCCGAAGTAAAAGAACTAGGAGGTCTATTCGTACTCGGTACAGAACGCCACGAATCTCGCCGTATCGACAATCAGCTCCGAGGTAGATCAGGACGTCAAGGCGACCCTGGTACAAGCCAATTCTTTGTATCTATGGAAGACGACCTACTCAGACTTTTTGGAGGAGAAAGAATTCAGAAAATGATGGAAATGCTCAAAGTTCCAGAAGAAATGCCAATCGAAAACAAGATGCTAAGCAACTCAATAGAAAGCGCTCAGAAAAAAGTAGAAGGACACCACTTCGACGTCAGAAAACACGTCCTTCAATACGATGACGTTATGAACGTCCACAGAGACATAATTTACACTCGCCGAAGAAAATTCCTCGAGAGTGAAGATATGAAAGAAGATATTGTGAAAATGATCGATGAAGAAGCCGAAGTAGTAGTATTAAACCAAACCTTGGGCCGAGAAAATAAAGAATGGGATTTGGAAAAAATTGCAGACTTATTAAAAGCAATTCCAAAAGAAAGCCGCGACCCTTTAACAAAAGAATCATTAGAAGAAATCACAGACGAAAAAGCATTAGCTGAAAAAGGACAAAAATTCCTAAGAGACACATACGAAGAGATGGAAGCTTCCCTTCCAGAACCAGACATGATGAGAAAAGTAGAAAAAAGTATTTTCCTAAGAGCAAACGACACTCTCTGGATGGAACACATAGACGACATGCAATCTCTCAGAGAAAGTGTCTCTATGCGCGGATATGGCCAAAGAGATCCCGTCACAGAATACAAATCAGAAGGTTACATCAAATTCGAAGAAATGATCGCAATGATCAGATCAAATACAGTCAACACCCTATTCAAAATTGAAATTCAAAAAGCCGTCCCAAGACAAATGCTACAAAGAAGTGAAATCAAAAACTTACAAACAAACGAAGCCGAAGTCGAATCAACAATAACCAAAGCCAACCTACAAAATCCAGCCATCAACAGCCAACCACGGCCACAAGCACAAGGTGTAACTCACGCAGCAGTCACTGCAGAAGACGATGAACCTACGAAAGCTGAGGTAAAAGTTATCAAAGTAAACGCCGACGAAGAAGACCCCAAGGAAACTCCTCAAATCCAAACACAACCACAACAAACAACAACCGAAAAAGTCGGACGAAATGATCCTTGTCCTTGCGGAAGCGGAAAAAAGTATAAAAAATGTTGTGGAAAAAATGTATAAATAATTAAATAGCCTCCCCCTATGAAAAAAATACTTTCATCAGTTCTGATTTTGATCCTATCTCTAACAATCCTTCAAGGATGCAGCGGCCCTGCCAAAGAAAGTGGCCGATACTACTACGAAGAAGAGCCATCTTTCTCAATGGCAATTCCTGAATCATGGAGCACATCGGAAGGCCTAATGGGTTCTACAATGACAGCAATAAGTCCAATAGCAGACAAAGAAGACATGTTCACAGAAAGCATAGCAGTCTTAGCACAAGAGATCCCAATGACAGTACCATTAGAAGATCTAAAACAAGCGAGCATCGACTCTGCGGCTACAATGCTAGACAATTTTGAAGAATTCGAATCAGGTACAGCTACCATCAACGAACAAGAAGCTGTCTGGTACATCTACTCATACGACATGGTCGGTCAAAACGTCAAAGCAATCGCCTATGAATTGATAATTGAAAAATTCGTATACATAATAAACGGAGCTTCATCAGTCAATGACTTTGATGAGCAAAGAGCAAGCTTAGAAGAAATCATCAATTCGTTTAGGATTGAGTAAGCTATTAGCTCTCAGAAGTATCAGATTCATCCAAACCAACATCAGACAACATCATCTCTGTAGTTGATCCCTTTGGAACTTCGTCTTCAACTTCAGCAAAGGTTTCTGCAAGAATAGCACTTTGAATTTCGTCAACAGCCCTCTTTCTCATGCCATAAACCTTTTTCGTATCACTTTCATTATAAAAAGGCCCTCTATTCATATTGCTAAACATCTCAAGCAGATCAGCTCTACATTGATCACGAACCGAATCGACACCAGGAACTTCATTAAGACGTGGAGAAACTTTCTCTTCAAAGACATCAAAAAAAGTTCTACCACTTCCGTCTTGCATATCAAGACTCATAACAACTTCAAACAACTCATTAACCCTTTCTCTTAATCTATCACTAGGATCAGCAAGCCCTATATTTTCCCAGTAATGCGCAGTATCATAGGTATTAGCCCTCTCTGGATCAGCAAAATAAGTATTATATCCAGCAACAAAAGACTCAGAATCGTTCTTTAAAACATCAAAAACAAAACTCTTAAAAGCCCTACGAATAACATTCAAATCAACCATCTCTCGAGTAATTTCTCGCGTAACCACAGCAACCTTCTCTTTCTCATCAATAAGCTGAATTTCCTTTCCTTGTGAAACTAAAATCTCATTAGCAGCCTCAAATCGAGCTCTTTCAAAACCCTGCATATTAGATGCATTGATAACAACAGCCCCACTATCCTGTTCCAAAACCCATTCAGCAATCTCTTCTGGAGTCATTTCAATAAACATCGATACATCAGCCGTAAACTTAGGAAGCTCAGCTATTTTCACCTTAGTTTCAGGACTCGGGAACTCAATAGACTTAACAACAGACGAAATCATAATAAATTTAGTTTAAAACTTAAGAAAAACATTATAGCTCTTTTGTCACAAAAGTCAAGAGGTGAAAAATTTCTCAAACTAAAATTTGCAAATTGACCCAAAAATATTTAGAATACGAGCCTGTTAAACAAACAAAAACACATGGACGCACACAGAATCGAGATCAAAACGACCGTAAACGACATGCGTTCTTTGGTGCAACTCAACAAAATAAAATCGTTAGGATTCGGAGACAAAGCACAAACCTGCAAACTGATAGAGGTGTATACAGTAGAAAAAGACGTTAACCAGAAGGAACTCAAGAAAATAGCAGAAGCTCTCTCAAACCCAATTTCACAAACTTACCTAATAGACGATCACGAAAACCAAGAAGAGTTTGATTGGGCAATTGAAATAGGATTCTTGCCAGGAGTGACAGACAACGTAGGAACAACCACAAGAGAAACCATAGAAGACCTCCTAAAAGAGAGATTCGATTTAGACACAGAAGGCGTTTATACCTCTGCCCTACTCCTAATAAAAGGACCTAATTTCACAGAAGAAGACATTCATCAAATTGCAAACTCTCTTCACAATCCATTAATAGAAAGAGCTCAAATAAAATCTCACGAAGATTTTGCTTCAGACAGAGGAATGGGAGTCATTGTTCCAAGAGTACACCTTCAAACAGAACAAAAAGCAGACATCATCGAAATAGAATCAATGTCAGAAGCAGAACTCATTGAATTAGGAAAAAAAGGAATCAAAGATGAAGACAACACTTTCAGAGGACCACTTGCCCTCGAGTTAGATTCTCTATACACAATCCGCGACTATTTCAAGAAAGAAGGCCGACCACCAACAGACATAGAACTTGAATCATTAGCACAAACCTGGTCAGAACACTGCAAACACACAATTTTTGCAGCAGAAATCGATGACGACCTACCAGAAGGCCTATACAAAGGACTGATCAAACGCGCAACCAACGAAATCCGCGAACAAAAAGGAGACAAAGACTTCTGCGTTTCAGTTTTCAAAGACAACTCAGGAGGAATCATCTTCGATGACGAATGGGTAGTCACAGACAAAGCAGAAACACACAACAGCCCCTCAGCACTAGATCCATTTGGAGGAGCAATAACAGGTATCGTCGGTGTGAACAGAGATACAGTCGGATTCGGATTGGGAGCAAAACCAATCGTCAACAAATACGGATACTGTTTCGCAGACCCAGACGACAAAGAACCACTATACAAAGATTCTGAATTAGAAACAAAAATGCTCTCTCCACGCAGAATTTCAGACGGAGTTGTAGCAGGAGTAAATCACGGAGGAAACTGCTCAGGAATTCCGACAACACAAGGATGGCAGTACTTCGACGACAGATACAAAGGAAAACCACTCGTATATGTAGGAACAGTCGGATTAATCCCGAAATACATCAACGGCAAACCAAGTTGGGAAAAACAAGCCCAACCTGGCGACAAAGTCGTAGTTCTCGGAGGAAGAGTCGGACAAGACGGTATTCACGGAGCAACATTTTCATCAGAAGCTCTAAACGAAGGCTCTCCAGCCGCAGCAGTCCAAATCGGAGACCCAATCACACAGAAAAAAATGTCAGACGCAATAATCAAAGAAGCTCGCGACAAAGACCTATACACCTCAATAACAGACAACGGAGCAGGCGGAATATCTTGTTCAATAGCTGAAATGGCAAAAGAATGTGGCGGATGCACAGTAGACCTAGAAAAAGTACCAACAAAATACCCAAACCTAGAACCTTGGAAAATCTGGATTTCAGAATCACAAGAAAGAATGACAATGGCAGTCCCAGAAGAAAAACTCGAAGAACTCTTTGAACTAATGCAAAGACGCGGAGTCGAAACAACAGTTGTTGGAGAATTCAACGACTCAGGAAGATGCATTGTAAACCTGAACGAAAACACAATTATGGACATCGATATGGAATTCCTACACGACGGTCTTCCAAAAAAACACCTAACAACAACTTACACAAAACCAAACAACCCAGAACCAGACTTCGAAGAACCAGAAAATTACGATCAAACTTTAAAAGAAATGCTATCACGCAAAAACATTTGCGGATATGACTACATCAGTTATCAATACGACCACATGGTCCAAGCGATGACAGCAGTTTATCCACTTCAAGGACCAGGACAAGTAAACAATTACGCTTCAGCAGTAACACCAGTTCTCGGGAACCCAAGAGCAGTCGTAATGTCACAAGGGATAAACCCAAGATACGGAGACATCGACACCTATCACATGTCTTCGTGTGCAATCGACACAGCAATCAGAAATGCAATCGCGCTCGGAGCAAACCCAGATCACTTAGCATTAATGGATAACTTCTGTTGGTGCAGTTCAGACGAAGAAGAACGCCTAGGCCAACTCAAAGCATCAGTCCAAGCTTGCTACGACTACGCAACAGTTTATGGAACACCTTTCATATCAGGAAAAGATTCAATGTTCAACGACTTCAAAGGCTTCACCCCTGAAGGAGAACCAATCAAAATTTCAGTTCCCCCTACCCTACTAATCTCAAGCATCGGAATAATGGAAGACGTCAAGAAAGCCGTCACAATGGATCCAAAAATGACAGGAGACTTAGTCTACATCATAGGTGAAACCGCTGATGAATTAGGAGGAAGTGAGTACTACGACCACATAGAAAAAGGCACAGTCGGCGCAAACATACCAAAAGTCGACGCAAACAAAGCGCTCGAGCTATACCGCACATACCACAAAGCAGTAGAAAAAGAGCTTTTAGCATCATCTATAAGCTTGGTATTCGGTGGAATAGCAGTTGGACTCGCAAAGAAAGCCATCTCGGCTCAGAAAGGAATTGAAATCGACTTAAGTAAAGTCCCAACCGACGGAAAACTCCCAACCGATCACCTACTCTACTCAGAAACCCAAAGCCGATTCATCATCACGATCAATCCAGCAAACAAAGAAGAATTCGAGAAACATTTCGCCAACCACAAATTTGCAGAAATCGGCAAGATCATAGAAGGTCCAAGCTTAATCATAAAAAACGGAGACGACACAATCTCAAACTCAAGTCTCTCAGACTTGGAAGAAGCATACAAATCAACATTTAAAGATTTTTAATCGCGCCAAATCGCGCTACCACTATGGCAACACCAAAAACATTAGTACTAACAGGATATGGAATCAATTGCGAAGAAGAAACCGCATACGTTTTTGATAAAGCAGGCGCAAAAAGCACAGTTGTCCACGTAAACGACCTAATAGACGGCCACAAAAATTTAAAAGACTACCAAATCCTCGCAATTCCAGGAGGCTTCTCATACGGAGACGATACTGGAGCCGGAAACGCACTCTCAAACAGAATCAAAAACAATATAGACGAACAAATCCTCGCCTTCGCACAAGAAGACAAACTAGCAATCGGAATCTGCAACGGCTTCCAAATGCTCGCAAACCTAGGACTTGTCCCAGCAACAAACAAACAATATGGAAAACGTGAAGTCGCATTGATGTGGAACACAACAGCAAGATACGAATGCCGATGGGTAAACTTGAAAACAGAATCAAACAAATGCATTTGGACTCGCAACATCAAAACCCTCCTAACTCCAGTCGCTCACGGTGAAGGAAACTTATACACAACCCCAGAAATCCTCCAGAACTTAAAAGACAACGATCAATTAGTATTCACATACACAAAACCTGACGGCACTCCAGCCAACGGAGAATTCCCACACAATCCAAACGGAGCCATGGAAGACATCGCAGCACTAACAGATCCTTCAGGACGAATCCTCGGCATAATGCCACATCCAGAAAGATTCCACTGTTTCACAAACCACCCAGATTGGACTCGCATCAAAGAAGAACTAAAACGCAAAGGAGAACCCCTCCCCGAAGAAGGAGAAGGTATGAAATTATTTAGAAATGCGGTAGAATATTTTGCGTAACACCCTTAAAAGGCACCCGTGGAAATACGCATCACAAAACGCCCAGGCGAACTAAACATCCTCTCAAAGATCACATACATTCTCGGAGGTATTTTGCTCGCAAGCTCAACCCTTTCTATCACATTGCACTTCCTAGGGTCTATCGGACTTGGACTCGGCTTCGCAATCCTAATTTTCGCCTGCTACCTAGGATTTAAAAAAACAAAACCCCACGTTCGACTTCGACTAATCACATGGGGCATATTAGGAACAAGCATCTTCAGCCTAATAGCCGCAGTAGCTTTTTACTTCGCTCTCTCAAACGCAGTTAGTTAAAAACTAACCCCGATTGAACCCAAGCAGATCTTCGATTTCATCGAATCGTAGCAACCCTTCGACTATTGAAGATACAGCGTTGTTTTTGTAATCAACATAGAAACCAGTATAAGCATGTACTCCTTTCTCAAGTCCATCAGGAGCAGGCAATTCATACTTACCATCAGAGTCAGAGATCACAACAGAAGTTGTAATCAGAGATTCAAAAGTAAAATAAATTGCAGTATTCGGGGGAGCAACACCAGCTATCAAAACATTGTTGTTGTTATAATCTTCAACAATTTGATTCTTCGATTCAACGAATGCACTTTCATGACTCGTTCCCTCTATATACCCATGAATATGTTCCTTGATCAAAACCTTGTACCACATGTCAGGCAACACTGCGAAGCCCTCCTCAATGTCATCCAAAGTTTCCTGGTCCAAATCAGCTTTCGCTATCAATTCAACTCCAGCTCCAGAAGATTTAACTTTCGGAGGTTTGATTTCTTGTTTCGAAACTTTTGCAATCATAGATTTGCTTTTCACAGTACTTGAAGGTTCATATCCTCCCCAGCTTCCACCAATTGCAACCTCGTCTCCACCGATTGCAGTTTCACCTTGAGCTAACTGAATCGACAAAATCAAAACCTCATCACTATCAAAATCACCACCAGCAAACGGCGCCACAAATTTACCTTCAGCATCTGTAACAAACTCAACTTCAGCTACAACCTTACCATCAAGATTCTTTGCTCTAACCCTACCCCTGGTATTAGGAAGAGAAGTCATTCCAGGAACAACAAATCCCCCAGAACTTACAACAGGATTATTTAAATTAACAATCGATACCTTTGTGCCAATTTCAGACTCAGCTCTATCAAAATCACCTCCACCAAACACCAATTCAACAGAATCCTTTACTCCATCATCATCCGCATCATCGTTATTCACATCAAGACCAAGACTTGCCTCAGCTGCATCAGAGATACCATCTCTATCTGTATCAGCCTTTCTATCAACATGAGCTTTTGAAATAAGATCTCCACCAGAACTTGAATCGGTAGAACTAGACCCTTGTCTTGCTTCAACCCCATCATGCACACCATCACCATCAGAATCGGCAGAATATGGATTAGAACCTTGACTCACCTCAACAGCATTCGAAAGACCATCTCTATCTGAATCCGCATCAGGATTTTTGTTTTCTTTGATCGATTCAACCACTTGTCTAAACTCTTCCTTGAATTCAGCATCGTCATTTGAAGATTCGACAACAAGCCTTTCAATATCTTCAACAACATCAGCGACATCAGAGGCCCAATCAGACTCATTGTCAGAACTTTCCTCATCCCAACCTTCATCCCGCGAAGCAGAGTCTTCTTCAGAATCTTCCACAGAGTCTTCTACAGCAGGATTCTCATCAAAAACATTAGTATTAATAGTATCAGTTTTTTCTTTATTCAAAGCGTTTTGGAGAAGCTCACGAACAGGACTTTTTTCCTGCTCTCCCTCCGACAAAACATTCTTTATTTTTGCTAAAGCAGCTTGAGCATCAGTAGTGCTAGCAGCCAGATCAGTAGCAGAAACTTCCGAAGAATCTGTTGTTGCAGAATCTGTTGTAACCTCTGTAGTAGAAGTAACCTCAGCAGGTTCCGGAACACTCGTCACCGGAGTCACAGCCCTGGCAGCAGCAGTAGCAGCAGCAGCCTCTTGGGCAGCGGCCTCAGTTGCGGCAGCGGCAGTCGCCGCTTCG